>NZ_SADR02000003.1:0-242500 GCF_004010325.2 Mesorhizobium sp. M00.F.Ca.ET.216.01.1.1 | reverse complement strand
AACGCACCGGCGCTCAAGGCCGGAACCGTGCTGCGCGTCGGGCTTGAGGTGCGTGGCGACGCCGCCAAGGTTGTTCGCACCAGCATCTACGACCGCACCCAGCACATCGTGACCATCGCGCTCGACGATCACGGCCAGTATGTGCCGGCGCAGGAGCCGGAGCCCAATCCCGAATTGCTGACGGCATTCGACGATTCGCCGCCGGTGGTGGTGCGCGGTAATCTGCCGAACATTTATGACGGAATCTATCGCGCCGCCTATTCCTACGGCATATCGAAGAAGCTGACCCAGCAACTGGTCAAGCTGCTGGCATCTGATGTCGACTTCCAGTCGCGGCTCGGTCCGTCGGACCGTCTCGACGTGCTGTTCTCGCAGCCGGATGGCGACGACCAGGCGTCCGACGAGTCCGAGCTGCTCTACGTTTCATCGACCTTTGGCGGGCAGACGCGCAATTTCTACCGCTTCCAGATGCAGGACGGCAGCACCGACTATTTTGACGAGAACGGCAGCAGCGCCAAGCAGTTCCTGCTGCGCAACCCCCTGCCCAATGGTCGCTTCACCTCTGGCTTTGGCGCCCGCAGGCATCCGATCCTCGGCTATGTCCGTATGCACACAGGCACTGACTGGGCCGCCCCCATCGGGTCGCCGATCATCGCTGCCGGCAACGGCGTCGTCGAGAAGGCCGGCTGGGCTGGCGGCTATGGCAAGCAGATCATCATCCGCCACGCCAACGGCTACGAGACCTCCTACAATCACCAGAGCGCCTTCGCCAAAGGCATCGAGCCGGGCGTGCATGTCCGCCAAGGCCAAATCATTGGCTATCTCGGCCAGACCGGTCTCTCCACAGGCCCGCATCTCCACTACGAGCTGATCGTCAACGGCACCAAGGTCGATTCGATGCGCGTCCGCCTGCCGGTCGGCAAGGTGCTGAAGGGCGACGACCTGGTTGCCTTCAAACGTGAGCGCGAGCGCATCGACGACCTGCTCAAGCAGCAGGATAGCGATTCGCTGAAGGTCGCCAGCGCCAAGATCGAAGGCTAATCCTTCACCTGAATCAGTTCTGCGGATTCTCAGACTGGCCCGACCACGGTAGCGGCTGCCCGGAAACAGTCGCCCAGGCGATGACTGCCGAAAGCAGGCAAAGCAGCGCGGTCACTGCGGCGATGACCGCGAAGGCCGCATCGCTGGCGGCAACCCTCGCCGCATCAAGATCTGCCGCCAGGCCGGCCGGCGCCGGTTCGCCGAAGTCCGGAATGCCGGACGCGGCACCGGTGTTCAGCCCGGCCGCATAGATCCAGGCCGCCAGCGAGCCCATCGCCGCCACGGCGATCAGGCCGCCGATGCGCGAAACGGCATTGTTGATGCCCGAGGCAGCACCGGTGTCCTTGTCCTCGACCGCCGTCATGATCGCGGTCGACAGCGGCGACACGACCAGTGCCATGCCGAACCCCATCAGCGCCATCAGCGGAAACACCCCCGCCCAGAAATTGTGGATGCCGACGTAGGCCAACAAGGCAAGCCCGGCAAAAGCGAAGGCGACGACGAGGCTGCCGCTGGCGATCGGAAAACGCGGTCCGATGCGGTCGGACCAATGGCCGACGGGCCCTGACAATAGTGCGATCAACGCCGACAGCGGCAGGAAGATGAAACCGACCTCAGCCGTGCTCAGCCTCCACCCGGCGATCAGCAGCATCGGCAGGTAAAACAAATTGGCCGACAGCGCGAAGTAAAGGAAGAAGGTCGCGACATTGGCGCCGGCAAAAGCGCCGATGCGAAACAGCGAGAGATCGATCATCGGCTCGCGCTGCCGGCGCTCGAAGACAATGAAGGCGATGAGCAGCACCGCGCCGGCAGCGATGCTCGGCCCTGACATCTGCCCCTCGCCCTTGGCACTCATCGAGGTCAGGCCGTAGGCCAGCGCCCCGAATGCCAGTGTGGCAAGTCCGGCGCCGCCGAGATCCAGGCTTCGCTTTTCCGTCGGCGCATCGGCGGGAACCCTTGCCAGCAGAAGGTAGATCGAGATCAGCCCGAGCGGCAGGTTGATGGCGAAGATCGCCCGCCAGACGCCGTCGCCGAAGGTCGACAGGACGAAGCCGCCAAGCACCGGGCCAAGTGCCGTCGTCAAGGCCGAGGCAGCCGCCCAGATGCCGATCGCCCTGCCGCGCTCGTTCTTCGGATAGGCCTTGGCGATGATGGCGAGGCTGCCCGGCACCATGACGGCAGCGCCGATGCCCTGGATGGCGCGAAACGCGATGAGCACTCCCGGATTGGGCGCCACCGCGCAGGCGAGCGAAGCGGCGATGAACAGGGCAATGCCGGCCACGAATGCGCGGCGCAGGCCGAAGCGGTCGCCCGCGGCGCCACCGGCGAGGATGAGCGCCGAAAGTGTCAATGCATAGGCGTTCGAAATCCACTGCGCCTCGGCAAGGCTGGCGCCGAGGTCGACGCGGATCGCCGGCGTCGCGATGGCCAGGATCGAACCGTCGATGAAGCCGAGCGCGGAAGCCAGGATCGCGGCAATCAGCACGAACCTGCGCCGCGCCTGCGGACAAAACGCGTCGCGTGGAAGTGTACCGGTCAGGGGGACGGCGGCGGCTTCGCTCGGAGACTTCATGGAGCCTGATTTAGACCTCCAGCGCGCCTGCAACAATCTGCCAGCGGGTTGATCTCGTTGAAACCAGATTCGGCGACGGCCTGACCGCATGGACAGGATCATGCCAATCCGGGTGCAAACGCCCGATGTCGTGCTAAGTTTTCGTAACGCCGCAAACAAGGGGGGAACGCTGCATGAAACGACCGCTTGAACCATCGGCAGAAGCGCGCAGGCGCGTCGTCGGCATCACCGATGGCGTCTTTGCCATCGCGCTGACCCTGATCGTCCTTGAGATCAGGGTGCCGCCGCACGAAATGGTCCGTTCCGAAGGCGAATTGCTGGCGGCGATCGCAGCGCTGGCGCCGCGCTTTCTGACCTATGCGCTCAGCTTCCTGACGCTGACCATCTTCTGGTTCGGCCAGCAGGCCCAGCATGGGCTGATCGCAAAGTCCGACAGACGGCTTGCCACGCTGAACCTGTGCTTTCTGGGCTTTGTCGCCTTGCTGCCGTTCTCGACCGACCTTTTGGCTGACTTCCTCGAATTCAGGACCGCTGTGCTCGTCTATTGGCTCAATCTGCTGATGCTCGGCGCAACGCTGCTCGCCAGCTGGCGCTATGCGGAGAAAAACGGTTTCCTGGCGGAAGGCGTCGACGCAGAGACCACACGGACGGTTTATCTGCGCATCGTCAAGGCTCAGACTTTGTGGGCGCTCAGCGCCGCGCTCTGCTTCATCAGCCCCTTGCTCAGCGTCGGCTTCATTCTGGTGGTGCAGCTGATCTACGCCGCAGCGTTGCGTGCGCCATTCCTGCGCAAGATCATCGGCTGATTAATGCATGTCGCCCAAAGTGCGTAGCGGTTCTGGGATAGCGACATTCATAGAACAAGGAATTCAGTCGGTGAACTCCACCGTGACGCCCGGCGAGACGATCTTGGCGAGCTCGCGCGCGTCCCAATTGGTCAGCCGCACGCAGCCATGGCTTTCGGTCTTGCCGATCTTGGACGGATCGGGCGTGCCGTGAATACCGTAGGTCGGCTTGTCCAGCGCGATCCAGATCGAACCTACCGGGCCGTTCGGCCCCGGCGGTATGGTCAGCACCTTGTCGTTTTCGCCCTGCTTGAAATTGATGCTCGGATTGTAGGTGTAGTTGGGATCGAAGGCGACCCGCGACACCGTGTGCGTACCTGACGGCGACGGCGTGTCCGCTGAGCCGATGGTTGCGGGGTAGGCCGCGACCAGCTTGCCCGACGCATCATAGGCGCGGACCTGCTTGTTGGCCTTGTCGGCGATGATGCGGGCAACCGGCGTCGCCACCAGCCTGCCAAAGTTGGCGACCTTGATGATCGTGCCGGGGCGGTTGAAGTTGGCCTCCGGATTGAGCACCTTCAGGTAGTTTTCGTCCATGTGGAAGCGCTCGGCCAGCGCTTCGGTGACGGACGTGTAGCTCAACCGGTCGAGCTGCGCCTTCTGGCTGTAGTCTTCCGGCACCGACGCGACATAGGGGCCGGCGGCATCTTCGGGTGTGATCGTATAGGAAGCGAAGGCATCGCCGCCGGATTGCGCAAGGGCGGCCTTGATGCCGACAGCGTCGGTCGACTTCAGATTGCTGCCGGTGATCTCGTTGTAGGCGGCAAGTGCCTTGTCGACATTCGAGCCGAACCGTCCGTCGATGACGCCGGGAGAGGCGCCAGCGCGGTCGAGCAGCACCTGCAGCTCCGCCACATCCTCTCGCGCGCCGAGCGAAAGCGGCGGTTCGACGACGCTCTTGCCGCCTGGCGGCAGTACTGCCTGCTCGCTCGGCTCTGTCGGAGGTTCTATCGAAGCCTCGTCAAGCGGCTGGCGCGTGACGGGCGGTTCGGTCGGCGACACCTCGGGGTAGATGCCACCATCCTGCGGGGCGTCCGGAAAGACCTGCTCGGAATTGTCGCTATATGGATCGTACTCATCGACTGGCGGCGCGATGATCCGGCCTTCCCCTTCCAATTGCTTGCGGCGCAAGCGCGCCATGTCCTCGGGATCGTCGAGGTAGTAGCGGTCGTCGTCCTCGACCGGCGCGCGGCCAAGTTCGCGCAGCCGCATTTCGCGGCGCAGCGCACGGCGGTCGAGCCTGGTCTGCGGCGGCTGGATGGCGATGACCTTGCCGGTGTCCGCATCAACGATGACGCGATTTCCCCTGGCATCGTAATAGACATCGAGATTGCCGTCCTGGGCGAGAAGGATGCCGCCGGAATCGGCCATCCGGGCGGTCCGCGGCGGAGTCTCCTGCGTCGGCGCCGCCATCACGCCGGAAGACAGAAACCCGGCTGCGAGTGCCGAAAGGCAGAAGATCGTGCGGAACATTGTTGCCAAACTCTCCAGTCAGTAATTGCCGCCGCCCGGCATTGTTCATACCCGGCGAACCCCTTCGCCAGCCAATCAGTTATCCAGGATAAGGTTCCAATATGAACCGGGCATGAAGATGGCGGATTTCCGGCGGCTGGAGCATCGGACCCAAAAGTGGAAATCGGTTTTTTGGGAAAATCCAATGCTTAGACAAAAGACAAGGCGGCGACCCGATACGACTTGAAGGTCCGCCGATTAGAGCCCCAATTCCTTGCGCGCCTGCCTCGTCAGCTTGAGGGCGACAAGGCGATGGCTTTCGCGCAGGTAGTCCTTCAGCGCCTCATCGTCCATGCTTTGGCGTGTCTGGCGCTGGATCCATTTCATGCCGCGCGACGCAAGATAGGGCGCGGGCCTCAGACCAGGCTGCTCCTTAAGCACGTCATAGGCGATGTCGGAACATTTGAAGGTGACGAAGGGATCCTTGCCCTCATCCCAGCCGCCGCCGATCGCAAAGACCTTGGCTCCGACCTTCCAGACATGGGCGCCGCTCCACTGGACGACATGGGTCGTCGCAGGCAGCGAGGCGCAGAAGCTGTTGTAATCGTCCAGCGTCATCTGCGCCCCACTATCAATGCAAGGCCGCCTCGAATCAGGCCGCCGCCTCCGCCGCCACCACAGTCGGCTTCGACCGGAAGTTCAGCCGGTCGGAACCGGCAGTGACCTTGACGGTGGAGCCGTCGAGGATGTCGCCGAGCAGGATCTTCTCCGCCAGGGGATCCTGCAGGTCCTTCTGCATCACCCGCTTCAGCGGCCGCGCGCCATAGGCTGGGTCGTAGCCCTTGGCCGCCAGCCAGTCGATCGCTTCCTGGTCCAGCGAAAGCGTGATCTTGCGGTCCACAAGCAGGCTTTCCAGCCGATTGAGCTGGATCTCGACGATGCGGCCCATATCCTGCCGGCGCAGCCGGTGGAACAGGATCACCTCGTCGACGCGGTTAAGGAACTCCGGCCGGAATGCTGCCCTGACAACGCCCATCACCTCGTCGCGCACCACATCGACATCCTGGTCCTCGCCGAGATTGACCAGATATTCGGCGCCGAGGTTCGACGTCATGACGATCAGCGTGTTGCGGAAATCGACCGTGCGGCCCTGCCCGTCGGTCAGGCGGCCGTCATCGAGCACCTGCAGCAGCACGTTGAAGACGTCGTGATGCGCCTTCTCGATCTCGTCGAACAGCACGACCTGGTAAGGCCGGCGCCGTACCGCTTCGGTCAGCGCACCGCCTTCCTCGTAGCCGACATAGCCGGGAGGCGCGCCGATCAGCCGGGCGACAGAATGCTTCTCCATGAACTCCGACATGTCGATGCGCACCATGGCGCTCTCGTCGTCGAACATGAAATTGGCAAGAGCCTTGGTCAATTCGGTCTTGCCGACGCCCGTCGGCCCGAGAAACATGAACGAGCCGATCGGCCGGTTCGGGTCCTGCAGGCCGGCACGCGCGCGACGCACGGCCTTGGACACCGCTTGCACCGCCTCGCCCTGGCCGACGACGCGCTTGCCGATCTCGTCTTCCATGCGCAGCAGTTTCTCGCGCTCGCCTTCCAGCATCTTGTCGACCGGAATGCCGGTCCAGCGCGACACGATATGGGCGACATGGTCAGGGGCGACCACCTCCTCGACCATGCCGGCCTTGCCGTCACGGGCCTCTGCTTCTTTCAGCTTCTTTTCCAGTTCCGGGATGCGGCCGTAGGCCAGCTCGCCGGCGCGCTGGAACTCACCCTTGCGCTGGGCAATGGCAAGCTCGTTGCGCGCTTCGTCGATCTGCTTCTTGAGATCGGCGGCGAGGCCGAGCTTCTGCTTCTCCGCCTGCCACTTCGAGGTCAGCTCCGTCGATTCCTCTTCCAGATCGGTGAGTTCCTTCTCAAGCCGGGCAAGCCGGTCCTTCGACGCCTCATCCTGCTCGACCTTCAGCGCCTCGCGCTCGATCTTGAGCTGCATGATGCGGCGGTCGATCTCGTCCAGCGACTCGGGCTTCGAATCGACCTGCATCCTGAGCCGCGATGCGGCCTCGTCGACAAGGTCGATCGCCTTGTCCGGCAGGAAGCGGTCGGCGATGTAGCGGTTGGACAGCGTCGCCGCCGCGACGAGAGCCGAATCCGAGATGCGCACCTTGTGGTGCTGCTCGTATTTTTCCTTCAGGCCGCGCAGGATCGAGACAGTGTCTTCCACCGTCGGCTCATCGACGAAAACCGGCTGGAAGCGGCGGGCAAGGGCTGCATCCTTCTCCACGTGCTTCCTGTATTCGTCGAGCGTCGTCGCGCCGACGCAGTGGAGCTCGCCGCGCGCCAGCGCCGGCTTCAACAGGTTCGACGCATCCATGGCGCCATCCGCCTTGCCGGCGCCGACCAGCGTGTGCATCTCGTCGATGAACAGGATGATGTTGCCATCGGTGGATGTCACTTCGGAGAGCACGGCCTTCAGCCGCTCTTCGAATTCACCGCGATATTTGGCGCCAGCGATCAGCGCACCCATGTCGAGCGCCATCAGCTGCTTGTCCTTCAGCGATTCCGGCACGTCGCCATTGATGATGCGCAGCGCCAGCCCTTCGGCAATCGCCGTCTTGCCGACGCCCGGCTCGCCGATCAGCACCGGATTGTTCTTGGTGCGGCGCGACAGCACCTGGATGGTGCGGCGGATCTCGTCGTCACGGCCGATGACCGGATCAAGCTTTCCGGAGCGCGCGTCCGCCGTAAGGTCGCGCGCGTACTTCTTCAGCGCATCATAGCCCTGCTCGGCACTCGCCGAATCGGCGGTACGTCCCTTGCGGACGTCGTTGATGACTTGGTTGAGCGCCTGCGCGGTCACCCCGGCCTTGGCAAGGAGATCGGCGGTCTTGGCCGATTTCTCCATGGCGAGCGCCTGCAGAAGCCGTTCGACGGTGACGAAACTGTCGCCGGCTTTCTTTGCCAGCTCCTCGGCGGTCGAAAACACTTTTGCCAAAGGCTGAGCCAGGTAAAGCTGGCCATTGCCGCCTTCCACCCTGGGCATGGCTTCGAGCGCCGATTCGACGCCGAGCTTGACGTCTCGGACATTGCCGCCGGCGCGCTCGATCAGCGACGTAGCCAGGCCCTCGTCGTCATCGACGAGGACTTTCAATATATGTTCGGGGGTGAACTGCTGGTGATTGCGCGAGAGCGCCATGGTCTGTGCGGACTGAATGAAGCCGCGTACGCGCTCGGAATATTTCTCAAGGTTCATCTCTGTCTCCTTCCGTCACCGGCCCGCTTTGCGGCACCAGATCAGATTGCGGTGACGGACCCGCCCGTTAGAGCCGGATCCTGTTCAGGCGAGATATGGTGTATAGGCCACGGTCTCTCAAGAAGCCTTGATATCGGTCAACTCATAATATTCGACGTGCGCGCAAAACAAAAACGGCGGAGATTTCTCTCCGCCGTCCAAATGTCCGAAAAGCCTTGTTCGATCAGTTCTCGATCTCGGCAGTGGCAGGTCCGCCGCCAGCATTTTCAGCCGGCACAGCATCCACTTCGCCGGCTGCATTGTCACCACCGCCATCCGCCTGGTCGGCATTGATACGTGGACGGCGCGGACGCCTGGGCCGGCGTGCAGCGCCGTTTTCAGCGGCGGCTTCGTTCAACTCGGCCTGGGCGGCAAGACCCGCCGGCGAAAAGTTTTCGAACTGCGACTGCGGCGCGGGCTCGGCTACGGGCTCGGCCGCAGCAGTTTCTGGCTGCGCCGATGTCTCGTTGCGTCGGTTCTGTTCACCGCGCTGTTGCCCACTCTGCTCGCTGCGCGAACCATACTCGCCGCGCTGGCCGTTCTGGCCGTAACCGCCATTGGGACGACGATCGCGATGGCGGCCGCCGTCGCGATCGTCGCGCCCGCCATTGTCACGCCCACCATTGTCACGATTGTCGCGACCATTTTCCTGGTTCAACGCCAACTCGACCGGCGTGCCGTCGATGACCGGCTGCGGACCCGCACCGTGGTTGACCGGCGCCTCATTGACGTTGGCACCGGCATTTTCGAACTCGTCGCGATCTTCGTCATCGTCGAACTCGTCGCGGTTCTGCTGGGCGTTCTGAATCGGCATCTGCGCCTGCGCAGCAGCAATGATGCGATTGTAGTGCTCGGCATGCTGGAGATAGTTCTCCGCCATCACCCGGTCGCCGGAGCTTTGCGCATCACGGGCAAGGGTTGCGTATTTTTCGGCGATCTGCTGAGCCGACCCGCGGATTTTCACATCCGGGCCGTTGCTCTCGTAATTGCGCGTCAGGGGATTTGGCCCCTTGCGATTGTTATTGTTGTTGCCGCCGCCATTGTTGTTGCGACCGCGCATGCGCCTGTTCTGCTGTTGTGGCCTCATTCGACTCTCTTCATTTTGAAATTTTCGAAAACTCTTCACGATCGGAGGCGCTCATGCAGCCAGCCGTTTCGTTTCTTCACCGGCGTTCGCCCGCATCGATTGCGTTGGCGCCACGTGCCATCCTGTTCCGGTTACATCACTTGCCGGACGATTCCCGCACGAAGCTTGGGCGTCGTTTGCGCAAGAAGGCAGCTATTTCAAAGGAAAACCGAATCGCTAAGAGCACTGCCTGCTTCGTCTCATCCGGTTAAGGCGACCCTAGCCGCATTCCCCGGTATTGCCAAGCGTTTTTTCGCACTGCATCAAGGCTTTCAACCACGTTTGAAGATCAAAACCCTGTCATTTTCGCCAAAATCGCAAAACGCCCCGGCCAACATGTAGCCGGCTGCGCAGAATATAGCCGTAACCTCTTTGCGTTGCGTATAGCCGATCTCGACTGCAATTCTGCCTTCAGCTTCCAAAAAACGCGCCGCTTCAGCGGCGATATTCCGGTAGGGGCTCAGACCATCCACGCCGCCATCAAGGGCTTGGCGTGGGTCGAAATCGCGGACCTCGTCCTGCAGATTTCCAATATCTCTGGATGGTATATAGGGAGGGTTTGCGGCAATTAAATGGTAGCGGCCAGAAACTTTTGCAAACCAGTTGGATTTCAGCGTCTTGAAGCGGTCGGCAAGACCGAGTTGCTGCGCATTGCGCATGGCAGTGGCCAGCGCGCCCTTCGAAATATCGACGCCGGTGGCGGTCGCGGCCGGAACGGCATTGAGCAGCGCCAGCGCGATGGCGCCGGTGCCGGTACCGAGATCGAGGATGCGGCATCCGCCTTGCCGTTCCGCTGTCGCCTTGACGAAGGGCAGCACCGCTTCGACCAATGTCTCGGTGTCCGCCCGCGGCTCCAGCGTTTCCGGTGAGAGCGAAAGGCGCAAGCCATAGAATTCGCGATAGCCGAGGATGCGATGCACCGGTTCGCCGGCGGCGCGCCGTTTCAAGGCAGCATCGATTGCGGCAATCGCAGCGGCATCGACCGATCGTTGCGGATCGGCGATGGCCTGCGTGCGGGTCGTGCCGGAATAATGTTCGACGATCAGCCTGGCATCCAGCATCGGATCCGCGACGCCGGCCACGGCAAGACGTTGCCGCGCTGAACGAAGCAAAGGCCCGAGCGTGCCGGGCAACATGTCAGCCATCGATGCCCATATCGGCGAGCAGCTTCGACTGGTGATCGGCGATCAGCGCATCGATGATCTCGTCGAGCTCGCCCATCATCACCCGGTCGAGCTTGTAGAGAGTCAAATTGATCCGGTGGTCGGTGACGCGCCCTTGCGGGAAATTGTAGGTGCGGATGCGCTCCGAGCGGTCGCCCGAGCCGACCTGCGACTTGCGCGATTCCGAGCGTTCCTCATTAGCCTTGCTGCGCTCGAGATCGTAAAGCCGCGCCCGCAGGATCTGCATGGCTTTCGCCCGGTTCTGGTGCTGCGATTTTTCCGCCTGCACTACCATGATGCCGGTCGGCAAATGGGTGATGCGCACCGCCGAATCGGTGGTGTTGACATGCTGGCCGCCGGAACCGGACGCACGCATCGTGTCGATCCGGATGTCTTCCGCCCGGATGTCGATGTCGACCTCTTCCGCCTCCGGCAGCACGGCAACCGTCGCCGCCGACGTGTGGATGCGCCCGCCGGCCTCGGTCGCCGGCACGCGCTGCACGCGATGCACGCCGGATTCGAACTTCAGGTGTGCAAAGACGCCCTTGCCCGAAACCGTGGCGATGATTTCCTTGTAGCCGCCGACCTCGCCCTCGCTGGCCGACGCCGCCTCGAAACGCCAGCCGTGTGCCGCAGCGTAGCGTTCATACATGCGAAAAAGGTCGCCGGCGAACAGGGCCGCCTCGTCGCCGCCGGTGCCGGCGCGGATTTCAAGGATGGCGTTCTTGTCGTCGGCAGCGTCCTTGGGCAGAAGCAGGATCTGGATGTCCTTCTGCAGCGCTTCGATGCGCTCCTCGACCTCGGGCAGATCCGCCTCGGCCAATGCACGCATCTCGGCGTCCGTGCCCTTGTCGACGAGCATCGCTTCCAGGTCGGCCTGTTCCTGCTCCGCGGCGCGCAGTGCCCTGATCTTTGTCGCCATCTCCTGGATGTCGGCATATTCCGACGCCATCCTGACATAGGCGTCCGCCGCCGGCCCGGCCGACATCTGCGCTTCGAGCATGTCGAAACGCTTGACGACTTGATCCATACGGTCGCGAGGCAGGTTGATCATGGTTTGAGTTCTTGAGTTATAGCGGGATCGAACGATCGTCGGCAAAGGCCTGCAGCAGCGCCCGCATCGGCAGCCCCAGGGCCGGTGCCATGAGATTGTCGTCGAAGAAGGCCTCCAGCTCTTCCAGCGGCAATTCGGTCAGCATCGCCTTGACCGGCCCGATCGAAGCCGGCGACATCGAGATCGACCGGTAGCCGAGGCCGATCAGCGCCATCGCCGAGATCGGCTTGCCGGCGAGTTCCCCGCACAAGGTCACCGGCGTGTGGTTGCGAGCCCCAGCGTCGGCAATCTGCTTCAAGATCCGCAGGAACGGCGTCGACAGCGTATCGAAGCGGTCTGCCAGTTGCGTGTTGCCGCGATCGACCGCCATAACGAACTGGAACAGGTCGTTCGAGCCGACCGAAACGAAATCGACCGCCTTCATCAACTCGTCGAGCTGGAACAGCAGCGACGGCACTTCCAGCATGGCGCCCAACTTGAGGCTGGTCGGCAGATGGTGGGCAAAACGCGACAGATGCCGCACCTCGCGGTCAATGATCTCGCGCGCTTGCGCGATTTCGCTGAGTTCCGTCACCATCGGCAGCATCAGCTTCAATTCGCGTCCGCCGCACGCCTTCAGCAAGGCGCGGATCTGGGTCCTGAGCAGGCCCGGCCGGTCGAGCGTCAGCCGGATCGCCCGCCAGCCGAGCGCCGGGTTTTCTTCCTGGATCGCACCCTTGAAATAGGGCAGCACCTTGTCACCGCCAATATCGATGGTGCGGAAGGTGACAGGCTTGCCGCGCGCCGCTTCGAGCACATCGCGGTAAAGCCGTTCCTGGGCCTCCGCGCGGGGAAAGGTCGAAGCGACCATGAATTGCAGTTCGGTGCGGAACAGGCCGATACCGGCCGCACCCGACTCGACCAGCTGCGGCAGGTCGACGGCCAGGCCGGCATTCATCAAGAGGTCGACCTGGACGCCGTCCTTGGTGACTGACGGCTTCTTGCGCAGTTCGCGGTAGACCTCCTGCCGGCGCGCCCGGAAGCGCACCTTTTCGGCATAGGCGGCTTCAAGGTCGAGCTGCGGGCGCAGATGGATCGTGCCTTCCTCGCCGTCGACAATGATGGCGTCGCCGTTTTCCGCCATGGAAACGGCGCCCTTCATCTGGCCGGCGACCGGGATGCCCATGGCGCGTGCCACGATGACGACATGGCTGGTCGCCGCGCCGTCCTCAAGCACCAGCCCGCGCAGCTTGTCGCGCGGATAGTCGAGCAATTCTGCGGCCCCCATCGAGCGGGCGACGATAATGGCGTCCTTCGGCAGCGAAGCCGCCACATCCTCCGGTCCGCGGCCCATCAGCTGGCGCAGTAACCGGTTGGCAAGATCGTCGAAATCGCTCATCCGCTCGCGCAGATATGGGTCGGTCATGTGCAGCATGCGCGCGCGCATGTCGCTCTGCACCTTTTCAACCGCCGCTTCCGCCGTCAGGCCGTTGCGGATCGCCTCCTCCAGCCTGCGCACCCAACCGCTGTCATTGGCGAACATGCGATAGGCCTCGAGCACCTCGCGATGCTCGCCTTCGAAGGCGACTTCGCGGCGCTCCAGCATGTCGTCAATGGAGAGCCGCAGCGAGCCGAGCGAAGCCTCAAGCCGGCGGACTTCTTCCTCGCTGTCCTCATTGAACAGGTTGGTGACGACGATGCGCGGCTCGTGCAGCACGACATGGCCAAGTCCGACGCCTTCATTAAAGGACAGGCCGGTGAAGCTCACCGGCCGGCGCAAGTCGAGTTCGAGCCCGGGCCGGGTCAGCCGCGCAAGGTCGCCGGTGGCGATCATCTCGGCGATCACCATCGCCGTCGTTTCAAGCGCCTCGACCTCGTCGTCGCGGTAGTGACGCATGGTCTTGTTCTGCACCACCAGCACGCCAAGCGTGCGCCCTGCCCTCAACACCGGAACGCCGAGGAAGGAATTGTAGATCTCCTCCCCGGTTTCGGGCAGGTAGGCGAAGGCGGGATGTTCCTGCGCATTGGAGAGGTTGAGCGGCCGCGCGCTGGCCGCGATCGTGCCGACGAGGCCTTGCCCCAGCCTGAGCTGCGCCAGGTGGACGGCTTTCGGGTTCAGGCCTTCGGTGGCGTAGAGTTCGAGCACCGAATCGGCGCGCAGCACGTAGAGCGAGCAGACCTCGGCGACCATGTTGGAGGCAATGTCGCGCACGATGCGGTCAAGCCGCTCCTGCGGCTCCAGCGGCTCCTGCATGAGCTCGCGGAGCCGTTTCAGCAAAACGCGCGGGCCACTGGCCGTATCACGCATCGCGGCTTTTTCTCCAATGGACATTCTGCCCGCCGCAGTTTCCCCTGCGGCCGGCGCTCACGCAACAACTCAATCAGTCTGCTACTGCTTATCCAGACCGTAGACGGAATGCAAAGTACGAACCGCAAGTTCCGTATAGGGACCATCGATCAGGATCGAAATCTTGATCTCGGAGGTCGTTATGGCGCGAATGTTGATCGCCTTGTCGGCCAGCGCCTTGAAGGCGGTGGCTGCGACGCCGGCATGGCTGCGCATGCCGATGCCGATGACCGAGACCTTCGACATGCCGGCTTCCGACTGCATGACATCATAGCCGATCGAGGCCTTCAGGCGCTCGAGCACGGCAAGCGCCTTGTCGACATCGCCGGATGGCACGGTGAAGGTCATATCGGTGAACTTACCGTCCTCGGAGATGTTCTGGACGATCATGTCGACATTGATGTTGGCTTCCGCCAGCGGCCCGAAAATGCCGGCGGCGACGCCCGGCCGGTCGCCGACACGGCGCAGTGAAATCTGCGCCTCGTCCTTGGCATAGGCAATTCCGGTGACGACCTGCTGTTCCACGATCTCTTCCTCGTCGCAAATGAGCGTTCCGGGCGGATTGAGCAAATCCCCCATTCCGGGCGCGTCGGGGTCGTCGAAGGACGACCGCACGAAGGTACGCACCCTGTGCACCATGGCAAGCTCGACCGAACGCACCTGCAGCACCTTGGCACCGAGCGAGGCCATTTCAAGCATTTCCTCGAACGAAATCTTGGCCAGCCGCCGCGCCTTCGGCTCGATGCGCGGATCGGTCGTGTAGACCCCGTCTACGTCGGTGTAGATGTCGCAGCGGTCGGCCTTGACCGCCGCCGCGATCGCCACCGCGCTGGTGTCGGAGCCGCCACGGCCGAGCGTCGCGATGCGATTATCAGGCCCGATACCCTGGAAGCCGGCAACCACCGCCACCTGGCCCTCGCCGAAGCGCTTGATCAGGAACGCGCCGTCAATGTCGAGGATGCGCGCCGCGCCATGCGCATTGTCGGTCTTGATTGGGATCTGCCAGCCCTGCCAGGAACGGGCATGAACGCCCATGTTCTGCAAGGTGATCGCCAGCAGGCCGGCGGTGACCTGCTCGCCGGAAGCGACAACGGCGTCATATTCACGCGCGTCGTGCATCGGCGAGGCTTCGCGCGTCCATCGGACGAGTTCGTTGGTCTTGCCGGCCATCGCCGAGACCACCACCGCGACCTCATGGCCGGCGTCGACCTCGCGTTTGACATGGCGCGCAACGTTGCGGATGCGGGCGATGTCGGCGACGGAGGTTCCGCCGAATTTCATCACGATGCGCGCCATGGAAGCGAAATGCCTTTGACTGGATGCCTGACCGAAGGCCGAAAAGCGGAAAAAACGCGTCCAGCCAGGCCGAGCCGCTGAATGCGCGGCCTCCATAGCCAAATGATGGCGGTTTCGCAAGGCTGGCAAGGATTCGGCTCCGGCATCTCCTTCATGTCGCGGTTTGACATCGCCCTCCGCGCGATTTTCCGCCGCCTGCCTTGCCTGCGCTACTCGCTGATATCGCTGATCGTCAGGTCGACAACGCCATCGGAGCGATCGAGAGGGTTCGCAACGGGCAGGTGCGAACGGTCAGGTCTTGCTTCAGCCCGACTGCGCTACGCTTTTCCACAGGCCCGGATAGTCGACAATGAAGCCGGACGGCGAAACTTCCATGATCTCGTCGTAGCCGAACATGAGTGCAGCGTAGGCGTATCGAGCCTCGTCGAGACGACGGTAGGTTTGTTCGAGGCGCACAAGCCTGAGTTCGGGAAATGTCAAATAAGCCGCGGGAGCAGGCGTCGCCATCCCGATGTCGAGGTCGAAACGGCGTATCGCCAACAGATTCGAAGCGGGTGTGAAGCCGAGGTCGACATCGATGAGGCCAGCGACTTCCGTGTGCGGCTCGCCGTTCAGCGTCCATTGACCGCCGGCAAGTCGCTCAATTGCATAGTGCAGCTCTTGCGTGCCGAGAAAGCCGTCGACCCGCGCCGAGCGGGTGTGCCAGCCGGGATCGCGATCCACTTCGTATGAAACGCTGCATGGCTTGCCGTCCTGGATGAAAAAGGCCTGCCCCCTCAGGCTCTGCCCGCCGCCCGATTGCGAAAGCAGGCAGGCGTCGTGGCCCTCCAGGTCAAGGCGGCGCCAAAGGATCGAAGCTAGGGTTCGCATCATTGGTCTGCTCCGCTGGAAGGATGCCTCTGCTTCGTCCGCCAGGGCAATTCTGTTCCACCATGGGGAGCACCAAGCTGACATGTACTGACAGAATGCCGGCGAAATTCCCGGCATCCGCTGGCGTCATCAGCGCCGCTCCATCGGCCGGCGAAATTCCTGCCTTGACATTCGCCGCCCGGCGCCCGACTTCCTAGCGTTCGAGGAGACCACACCATGCCAGAGCCCCGACGATCGACGGTCGATGCCGGAGAAGTGGAGCGTTTCTCCGCTCTTGCCGCCGAATGGTGGAATCCGAACGGCAAATTCCGCCCGCTGCACAAGTTCAATCCGGTCCGGCTGGCCTATATCCGCGACCAGGTTACGGCGCGCTTTGGCCGCGACCCGCGCGCGGCGCGGCCGTTCGAAGGCTTGCGCTTCCTCGACATCGGTTGCGGCGGCGGGCTTTTGTGCGAGCCAATGGCCCGGCTCGGCGCCGAAGTGGTAGGCGCCGACGCGTCCGCCACCAATATCGAAGTCGCCAAGCTGCACGCGGCGGAGGGTGGCGTAACGGTCGATTACCGCGCCACCACCGCCGAAGACCTGGCCGACGCCGGCGAGAAATTCGACGTCATCCTCAACATGGAAGTGGTCGAGCATGTCGCCGACATCGACCTGTTCGTGGCCAAGTGCGGCGAGATGCTCAAGCCCGGCGGCATCATGTTCGTGGCGACGATCAACCGTACGCTGAAGGCGCTAGGCCTGGCCATCATCGGCGCTGAATACGTGCTGCGCTGGCTGCCGCGCGGCACCCATCAGTTCGGCAAGCTGGTGCGTCCGGAAGAGCTCGAAAAGGCGCTCGGCGGCGCTGGCCTGACCGTCGTCGACCGCATCGGCGTCGTCTACCATCCGCTCGCCGACCGCTGGCAGCGCTCAAAGGACATGGACGTCAACTACATGATGCTGGCGGAGAAAGCATCCGCCTGAACCTTCTCGCGCCACCTTTTCACGCCGCTTGGCTTTGCACCCGGGTGGCAACCTGGTTTTGCGCTTTGGCGGTGATGAGCACGCCGATGGTGATGATGGCGGCGCCTGCCCAGGTCAGCAGCTGATAGTGCTCGCCGAGAAAGACCGTGCCGGCAAACAGCCCGACTGCGGCCGCAACATAGCCGATCTGGCTGAGATAGACCGGACCGCCGACCGCCTGCAGCCGGAAGAAGAAGGCGAACATCGCCGAGGCCGATGCGGCTTGCCCGAGGACCACCAGCGGCACGCTGCCGAGCGAGCCGAACGCACTGCCGCCCTGCAGCACCAGGGTGCCGCAGAAAAGCAGCGCAGCCGCGGCCAAATGGCTGCCGACCGCAAGCTCGATCGGGCCGGTGCCTTCAGGCCAGTCGACCGTGCGGTAGATGTTGCCGGCGGCCAGACTGACCGGAACGAGTAGCCCGACCAGCACCCAGAAGATTTCGGCCGGCTGGCCGGCCTCGCCGCGCGTTGCCGCCACCATCACCGCACCGGCGAAGCCGACGGCAATGCCGATAACACCCAGCATATTGGGTCGCCTGACGCCAAGCAGGATCGAGAACATCAACGTGATGACCGGCGACAGTGTGAACATGATGCCGGTGTAGCCGGCGCCAAGATGCGGAATCGCAGAGAACATCAACAGGTTGGGGAAGGCGTAGGACACCGCCGCGGTGATGAAAAAATAGCGCAGCTTGTGCGCAGAGAGCCGAATGCGCTGGCCGCTCAGCAGCATCACCCCTAAAAGCACGCCGCCGGCACCGAGCGAGATGACGAGGGCCCATACCATGGCCGGAACGCCGGCTGCCGTCGCGATCTTGCCGAATGGCAGCGTCAGGCCGAGCAGGCCACCGGTGACGACCAGCAGGCCGAGCGCCGAATCCCAGAGAAATTTCATCTTATGGTCCTGTGCTCGAACCGCGGCCCTTGGCCAGTCTTATATCTTCGGGTAAGATAGTGCAAAGATTCTTAACGTCAAGATATTTAATGGCGAGATAAATGGATCGTGCAGCGAAAGCTATCGAGCAGTGGAAGAGAGAGCGGCCGGATCTGGATGTTACTCCGATGGCCGTGCTCGGGCGGTTGAGCGAAGCCGCGTCGTTGATTGCACGCGAGCGCCTCGCTCCGCTGTTTGCCCGCTTCGGACTGCAATCCGGGGAATTCGACGTGCTGGCGACACTGCGCCGTTCCGGCTCACCTTATGCACTGACGCCGACCGCTCTCTATGAGGCGACGATGGTGACGTCTGGCGCCATGACCAACCGGCTCGATCGGCTCGAGAAGGCCGGATTGATCCGCCGCGCGCCGCATCCGAGCGATCGGCGTGGCGTTGTGGTGCAACTGACCGAGAAAGGCCGCGACCTCATCGACGAGGCGCTTGCCGCCCACCTCGCCAATGAGCACCAGATACTTTCAGGCCTGACACGCACCGAGCGAGAGGCGCTCGCAAACTTGCTCCGCAAGTTGATCGCAAGCTTGAGTTAATACTTGCGAAGAGGATTAATTCTACCTCAACTTCGCCGCTGATCTTCTGCTACGCCGCTCTCTAATGATAACGATTTTTTGCAACAGCCAGTCCGGAACACCAAGGTAACGCGCGGCTTCAAGCTCTCCCGCAAAGGCGCGTTCAGCCATCGCGATGTCACCCATGTCAGGCAGGGCATCCAACATCCTCTCGGCCTCATCAAACGCTTCAGTTGCCTTAGGAAGTCCTTTGATGGAAGCTAGTTGCCGCCGAATACACACCTGCTCAATGCGCTGGCGCAATTCCTCACGATACTCGATGCCAACGCGCGCGAGACGCGCATGCGTTGCCTCATGCACGATCACTGACGCAATGAGCTCAGACGACGTCTTTTCGTCGAGCACGAACCTTTGGTCGAGCTCGCAAGTCCAGGTACTTTTCTTGAACTGTCCGCGATAGGGAATGGCCCAAACCCAAATGCGACGCAGATCTCGCACAAGCCTGCGATAACGGATTGGATCGTATTGGCGAATGAGCGACAGGGCCTCTACCACCCGATCGATCTCTTGCTGATCGCCAGCGATCAGCAAACGGTCCACCACCAAACTGTCTGAGGCTTTCAGCCAAGCCCATTCGAAGAACCTCTCCATGAGACTCGAATGAATTGCTTGTTGCTGCTTTGCGCTCAGTTCCGGTCCTCCGGAAAGCTCGGGATCGGCATGAATTCGACACCGTCCTCGGCCAGGCTCCTGGCTTCCTCCAGCGTCGCTTCGCCATAGATGCCGCGCGGATCGCTCTCGCCGAAATGGATCTTGCGCGCTTCCTCCGCGAATTTGTCGCCGACATAGTCGGCATTCTCGCGCACCTTGTCGGCCAGCGCCTTCAATTGCGCCAGTGCCTGCTTCTGCGCCTCGCCCAATGCGAGTGCTATTTTTTCTTGCTTGCGCCCGGTGGAAACTGCAGGCGCCATCAGCGCCTTTTGCACCTTATGCGAGCCGCAGGCCGGGCAATCGACGAAGCCGCGCTTCTTCTGGGTGTCGAAGTCGTCGTTGTTGCGGAACCACGCTTCGAATTCGTGTTCATGCTCGCAGATAAGGGAAAAGCGGATCAAAAGGCTGCACCTCTCAGACGCGGTGTTTCGACCGGTCCGGCATTCACGGCAAAATCCCGCGCATTCTTCAGGTTGGGAATCTTCTTGCGCGCCGCAACCGACTGCGCCGGGTCGATCTCGGCAAAGATCACGGCCGGCTGGTCATGCGCCGCCTCGGCAATGATGCGGCCCCACGGATCGACGATCAGCGAATGACCATAAGTCTCGCGGCCGTCCTCGTGCAATCCGCCCTGCGCCGCGGCAACGACATAGGCGCCGTTCTCAATCGCCCGCGCCCGCAGCAATATGTGCCAGTGCGCTTCGCCGGTCTGGCGTGTGAAGGCTGCGGGTACGGTCAGCAGATCGGCGCCAGCCAGCGCCTCGGCGCGGAACAGTTGCGGAAAGCGCAGGTCGTAGCAGACGGCGAAGCCGAGCTTCGCACCATCGATGCCGGTGACAATGGCCTCGGTGCCGGGCTCATAGGCGGCGGATTCGCGCCAGCTCTCGCCATTGTCGAGATCGACGTCGAACATGTGGATCTTGTCATAGGTGGCTATCGTCGCGCCATCAGGCCCGACCAGCAACGCGCGGTTGGCGAGCTTGCCGTCGGCACGCAGGATGGCGGTCGAGCCGATATGCAGGAAAATGCCGAGCTCCCTGGCCAACTTCCGCGACGTCGAGACGATGATGTCCTTGTCCTCGGAGGTGAACGAGGCGGCGCGCGCTTGCCTGTCGCGAACCAGCGCACCGGTCATCTCCGGAGTTTGGACATAGGTCGCGCCCTGGCCTGCAGCCTCGCGCACCAGCCGCTCCAGGTCGACCGCGTTGCGCTCCGGGCTGGTACCCGAACGCATCTGGATCGCCGCCGCCTTGAAAACACCCATCGTCCTCTCCCTTACGTCATCGAACTGTTGGCGAGCAGTTTGTCCAGTTGGCCCCGCGCCTCCAATTCGTGGAGATCGTCGGAGCCGCCGACATGCGTATTGCCGATGAATATTTGCGGAAACGTCGAGCGTCCATTTGCGCGGGAAATCATTTCCCGGCGCAGTTCCGGCGAGAACGAGGCGTCGTGCTCGATGTAAGCGACGCCCTTGCTTTCCAGCAGCCGCTTGGCCGCCACGCAATAGCCGCACATCATGCGAGTGTAGATCGTCACGTCGATCATCGGTCAGCAATCCTGCCTTGTTCCAAACATTATATAGTCGCGGACTCATCGGCCCGGAAGTCCCCGGGCAGCACACGGGCAAAGGTCAGCACGTCGACCGTTCCAGCGCCGCCCTTCTTCAGCGCCTTGGCGACCGCGCGGACGGTGGCGCCGGTGGTATAGACATCGTTGATCAACAGCACCCGGCGGCCGGAAATCTCTATTTCCGCCTCGGCGGGGACGCGGAATGCGGCACGTACATTTTCCTCGCGCTCCTGCCGCTCCAACCCGACCTGCTGGCGGGTGAGCTTCACCCGCCTGATCGCGGAGGGCGAGAAAGGCAAGCCGCTGAGCTGCGATACAGCTCTTGCCAGTTCAGCCGACTGGTTGAACTGCTGCCTGAAAAAGCGCCGCCAGTGCAGCGGCACCGGCACGACCACATCCGCCTCGGTGATCAGTTCGGCGCCGGCGCGCAGCATCCAGCGCGCCATCCAGGGTGCCAGATCGGTGCGGTCCTGGTATTTCAGCCCTTGCACCATCTGGCGGGCGACACCCGAATAAGCAACGGCCGCCCGCGCGCGCTCGAAGGGCGGCGGATCGGCGATCGCCTCGGCGGATAGGAATCCTTCGCCCATGTCGTGGGTGAACGGCGTTCCCATCACCGCGCACCATGGCCGCTCCAGAAGCCTGAGCTTCGGCCAGCAGAAGCCGCACAGCACGCCGGGCTGCGAGACATGGCGGCGGCAGCCGGCACAGACCGGAGGAAACAGAATGCGCGCCGGCCAGCCCAATGCCTGTCGAGCGACACTCTTGATCCCAATGATCTTGATCTTCGGCATCGGATCGGCCACGTGGTTGGTTCTCCGCGCCACTATATCGAAGAGTGGAGAAACAGGAACTCGTCCGTTGCAGCCCATATTCGACACCTCGCTCTGGCTGGCGCGCAAGCGCCGGGCACTGGCCCGTCCGGTGAGTGGCGCCGATTTCCTGATGCGGCGGGCGGCCGAAGACCTGGCTGATCGGCTGGGTGCTGTCGAGCGCAAATTCGGCAAGGCGGCCGTGCTGTTTTGCCAGACGCCGGCGGCAGCGGAGGTGCTCGCCGAAAGCGGCAAGGTGGCGGATATCGTGCGCGTGGAAGCCGACGCTGTCTTCCTGGGCGGCAGACCGGGACTGCTGGCACCGATGGAAACGGTGCCGTTCGAACCGGAAAGCCTCGATCTCGTCGTCTCTCTGTTGTCGCTGCAGGCGATGAACGACATTCCCGGCATGCTGGCGCAGATCCGCCGCGCGCTGCGCCCTGACGGGCTTTTCCTCGGCGCTTTTGCCGGCGCCGGCACGCTGTCCGAATTGCGCGAAAGCCTGCTTGCTGCCGAGACCGAGCTTTATGGCGGCGCCAGCCCGCGTGTCATTCCGTTCACCGATGTCCGCGACGCCGGCGCGCTTTTGCAGCGCGCAGGCCTGGCTCTGCCGGTCGCCGACGTCGAGACGGTCACTGTGCGCTACGATTCCCTGTTTGGCCTGATTGCCGATCTGCGGGCCATGGGCGAGACCAGCGCGCTCGCCGATCGCAGCAGGCGACCGGGCACGCGAAACCTGTTTGCCCGCGCCGCCGAAATCTATGCCGAACGGTTTTCGGACGCCGACGGCCGCGTCAGGGCAAGTTTCTCGATCGTCTGGCTGTCTGGCTGGGCACCGGATGCATCGCAGCAAAAGCCGCTGAAGCCCGGCTCGGCAAAAGTATCGCTGAAGACAATATTGGAAAATCCTGGATTGGAAAATCCTGGCGAGCGCTGACCGGATTCTCCGGATCGCGTGGCCGGAGGGATCAGTTCTGAGATAAAGCGTTCACAATCGTGCTGCTGTTGTCACTGAACAGCCACTCGATCGCGTTAGCGGCCTGGCCGACGCCGCCAACGATGGCGAGCGATAGCACGGCGACGAGGAGGCCGTATTCGATGGCTGTGGCGCCTGTTTCGTCTTGCAAGAACCGTTGCAGCAGTGATTTCATGACCGTCGATCCCTCTTGCCGGGCACCTTAACGCCGACCTGTTAAGAAAGGTTAACGGCACAGGCTTAACAGGCGGTGAAACAAGGCCTCCGCCGGAGCTCAACCTAAGGTTCTGTTGACCTTGTTCCTTCAGCAATCGCCGTTGCGGGTGCCATTGTCGTGTATCACGCAGACAGAACTGGGCAGTGGCTGCAGCACGCTTCTGCGCAGCGTATAGGTGTCGCGACGGCCGATCGAACCGGTGTTCATCGTGTCGAGGCCGGCGACAAGACCGTCGCGGCCGGATTGCAATCGCGTCTGGCTGTCAAGGAGGGGGGTCGCGATCAAAGCCAGCGCCACCGCGGCCGAGCCGAACAGCAGCGTGATGCGCAAAATGCCCATGCCGGCATCGGCGGCGCGAAAACTGCGGTCAGGCCGGATCGAGTCCCAATCCTTGTCCAGGTTCATGCAATCGCTCCCCAGTTCCAACGCGAAACGAATTTCTAATTCATCATACTAATCGGCGACGCGCCAGGATACGGTCTCGCCTCAATTTTTCACGACGAGATAAATCTTCCATTAACGCTGCCTAAAACCGGCAGGAATGGTGCAACTTACAAAAGATCGATGAGGAACTGGACGAGCGGCGCGTCGGCCGGCGGCATCGGATAGTCGCGCATCTGCCGCGGCCTCACCCATTTCAGCGCCTGGCCCTCTTTTGGCTGCGCAATGCCCCTGAAGCGGCGGCAGACGAACAGCGGCATCAGCAGGTGAAAATGGTCATAGGAATGGCTTGCGAAAGTCAGCGGCGCCAGGCATGGAACCTCCGTCTCGATGCCGATTTCCTCGTGCAGTTCGCGGATGAGGCATTGTTCCGGCGTCTCGCCGGGCTCGACCTTGCCGCCTGGAAACTCCCACAGGCCGGCGAGCTGCTTACCTTCGGGGCGCCGCGCCAGCAACACGCGCCCGTCCGCATCGACCAGCGCGCAGGCAGCGACCAGGAGCAAGCGCTTGCCGGCAATGTTTGGGCCGGTCATGTTTCGGGCGGCCGGCGGTAGTGATAGCGGTAGACTTCGTCGAAGCCCAGCGACCGATAGAGCGCCAGCGCCGGCGCATTGTCGGCCTCGACCTGCAGCCAGGCCTCCCGCGCGCCGCGCAGCCGCGCCCATTTCAGCGCCGACAAGATGAGATTGCGGCCGTGGCCCTTGTTGCGCACGGACTTGTCTGTGGCGACCTCGAACAGTCCGGCAAGATCGCCGTCATGGACGCAGATCAGCGTCGCCAGCGGCTCGGTGCCCTCTTCGAGAGCAAATAGCCCGGCCTCCGGCTGGATGGCGCCGATGATCTCCGACAGGCCCGGCCGCAGCGACGCATCCGAGCCGCTCACCTTGAGCGCCGCGCCGATGAAGCGGCTGATGTCCTTCAGTGGAATCTGGTCCATCGCCGTGTCGACCTGGGTGCCCGCCAGCGGCAGCCGCATCACCAGCGACTCCGCGAACGTGCTCCAGCCCTCGCTGTCGAGATGGCTGGAAAGAACGGGTCCCGACAGCGGCGAGATCCGGAAGGTCAGCGGCCTGCCATAGGCGTCGAAACGCCGGCCGGCGCGACCGATGCGCTCGGGAATGTGCTGGACATCGCCTGGATCGAGCGGATTGACCGAGTTCAGCCGCTTGGCCGGATGGCCGGCCGTCAGCCGCACCACCCAGGTTCCGTCATAATGGACGGCCGCCGCTGGCCAGGCGCGAAAGCCGGCCGCCTCGTAGCGGCGCACGATCGCGAGCACGCTTGCCGGATGTCTGGAAACCAACGCCATCAGCTCCGATAATCGCCGTTGATGGCGACATACTCCTTGGTGAGGTCGCAGGTCCACACCGTTGCCTTGCCGCGGCCGATGCCGATGTCGGCGCGGATGCGGATCTCGTCGCGCTTCATATACGCCGATGTCGCCTCCTCGGAATAGGCTGGATCGCGCTCGCCCTCGTGTGCCAGCCTGATATCGCCGAACCAGATCGACAGCCTGTCGCGGTCGGCGGGTTCGCCAGCCTTGCCGACGGCCATGACGACGCGACCCCAATTGGCGTCCTCGCCGGCAACCGCCGTCTTGACCAGCGGCGAATTGGCGATCGACAGCGCGATGCGCTTGGCCGAGCGGGCCGATTTTGCGCCGGTGACGGTGACTTCGACCTGCTTGCGGGCGCCTTCGCCGTCGCGCACCACCTGTAGCGCCAGCGATTTCAGCACCTTGCCGAGGGCACGGCGGAATGCGCCGAGGCGCGCATCCTTCACGTCGGCTATATCAGGTACACCGCGCTTGGCGGCTGTGCCGGTGGCGAAGATCAGCAGCGTATCGCTGGTCGAGGTGTCGCTGTCGACCGTGACCGCATTGAAGGTCTTGGCCGTGCCGCGCGACAACAGGTCCTGCAGCACCGATGCTGCGATCGGCGCATCGGTGGCGATGAAGGAAAGCATCGTCGCCATGTCGGGCGCGATCATGCCTGCGCCCTTGGCGATGCCGTTGATGGTGACGTCGGCGTCGCCGAGCTTGACCGTCGCGGTCGCCACTTTCGGATAGGTGTCCGTGGTCATGATGGCGTTGGCCGCCTCGGTCCACAGGTCGGGCTTGCCGTCCTTGACCAGCCTGGTGAGCAGGTGGCTGAACTTTGCCGTGTCGAGTGGCTCGCCGATGACGCCAGTGGAGGCCAGGAACACTTCGCCCGGCGTGCATCCCGCCGCCTTGGCCGCCGCCTCGCCGGTCAATGCGGTGGACGCACGACCCTTCTTGCCGGTGAAGGCGTTGGCGTTACCCGAATTGACGACCAGCACGCGCGCCTTGCCGGCGCCAAGATTCTGCCGGCAGAAATCGACTGGCGCCGACGGGCATTTCGACTTGGTGAACACGCCAGCGACCGTGGTGCCGGCGTCGAAGACCATGGCCAGCAGGTCGGTACGGTTCTTGTATTTGATCCCGGCCTCGGCGGTCGCGATGCGCACGCCCTCGATGGCAGGCATTTTGGGATATTTCTTCGGCGCAAGCGGTGAAATCGTTGCGGACATGGAGACCTCGGGCGGGAAAATCGCGAAAGGAACGCCGGTTTGCCCGATACGGCGCGCCGGCGCAAGCCGTTTTCAGAGCCAACGCCGCCCTTGATCCATCGTCATTGCGCAGGGTTGAGGAAACCCCGGAACGTCTTCTGCACGCCCGGGATCAGCCCCCATATCATGATCGTCACCATAAGCGGCGCGATAATCAGCGTGCGCTGCCAGATCGGCCAGTCCGCTGTCAGCGGAAAGATCACGTACAGGATGGCCGTGATCAGCGGATAGACGCCGAGCAGGACCAGAAGCGCAAAGCGCGGGCGCGAGAAACGCGTGGCGGTGGCAGTTGAGGTCATTGCCTTCTCTTTATCGATACGAAACGTTCCGTTATATAAAACGGGCCGTTTCGTTTCGTCAAGGGTCATGTATGATTGCCGATGAAATCTTGGATAAGGAAAAGGTGATGGGTGAGGACGCGGATCCAGCGCGCAAATCGATTGGGGCGCGGCGCAACCCCGAAAGTGCCGATGCCATTCTCGATGCTGCCGAATCGCTGCTGGCCGAGGCCGGCTATTCCGGCTTTTCGATCGAGGCCGTGGCGCGGCGGGCTCGTGCGGGAAAACCGACGATCTATCGCTGGTGGCCGAGCAAGGCCGCCCTGCTGCTCGAAGTCTATCAACGGCAAAAGCGCGTCGACAATCCCCACACCGGCAACCTCGAGGATGACCTCGTCGGCTTCCTGGAGAGCCTGTTCTCGCATTGGCGTGAAACGTCGTCGGGCAGCGTGTTCAGGTCGCTGATCGCCGAGGCGCAGTCGGATGAAGCCGCGTCCGCCGCCCTTGCCGAATACGCAACAGGACGCCGCGCCCATACCGGCCAGATGATCGAGCGCGCCAAGGCGCGCGGCGAGGTTGCGGCCGATGTCGAGCCCGCACTCGTCGCCGACCTGATCGCCTCCTATGCCTGGACGCATCTCCTGACCAATCGCCTCGCAGAGGACGAAGCGACTATACGCAGGGCGGTCCGCTATGTGATGCGAGGCATAATTGCTCGCAATCGCTGAGGCGATCGGCGGCTTGATTGAAAAGACAATGCAAGCGGGAGGCAAGGAGTTTTGTCCGCGGGACGGTCTGGCCGCTGTTCTGGGCGATGATGCTGCTGGTGCGCGCACCGGAATTCACCGGCGCGTTCGCCGCCGGTGATCCGGCGGCGTTCGAGGCACCAACCACAGGTACCCCACTACAAGTAGCAAGTCTTCCGGAAGCGACAGGGCACTGCGCAGCACCCTGTCCAGGCGCGGGCTGAACCTACTTCGAGCTCTCCAGTGCGTCGACCGACTTCTTCAGCGTCTCGTCCGGGATTTCGACCTTGGCGGCTGCGCGCAGCGTCTTGACCAGGGCAAAATACTTGTCGCGGATGACGGCCTGACGAGCCTGGTCCTTGACCTGTTCGTAGGCCGGCGGCTGCTTGGTGCGCTTGTCCTCGAGCTTGATGACGTGCCAGCCGAACTGCGACTGCACTGGCTGCTCAGTGTATTTACCGACTTCGAGCGCGAAGGCCGCCTTGTCGAATTCCGGCACCATCTGGCCAGGCCCGAACCAGCCGAGATCGCCGCCGCTGGTCTTGCCGCTCGGATCGCTGGTGTGCTCGTTGGCGAGCTTCTGGAAATCGGCGCCGCCGTCGAGCTGCTTGATGATCGCCTCGGCCTCTTCCTTCGTCTTCACCAGTATGTGACGGGCATGCACCTCGTTGACCGGCGGCGTGTTGGCGACTTCCTGGTCATAGCGGGCGCGGACTTCCGCGTCGGTGACCTTGTCGACGACGCCCTTTTCGACCATCTCGCCATGCAGCGCACGCTGCTGCAGGAATGCCATGCGGCGCTGGAATTCAGGGTCCTTGTCGAGCCCGGTGGTGACCGCCTGGGCAGCCATGACGCGGATCTCGATGGCCGCTGAAAGGGCGGCAGCGCGACGCTGTTCGGCCGGAAGCTGCGCGAACTGCTGCGACAGTTCGCCCTCGGCAAGCCCAAGATCTGCCTCGGTCAGCTTCTGGCCGTTGACCGTTGCGACCACGGCGTTCGGGTCGACCGGCTTTGCTGCCGGTGCTGCGGCGTCGGGCTGGGCGGGGGCGGCTTCCTGCGCCATCAGCGGCGACAGCGACAGAGCCGACAACCCGAATGCCAGGCCAAGGCTGGCGAGCGACGCACGGCGGAACAATAAGGACATTACGATTGACTCCAATGGGGATAGCTAGAGCGGGACGGCTTCCAGACCAGCCTGATTGTGGCGGAATTTGGCGCGGCCCGCAGGACGAGCGCGGCGTTGACATCAGTTGAGCCCCCTCTTATCTGTCCAACGACTTTGCGTCCAGAACCGTTTTCCGGGCGCTTTTTGCGTTTGTCTGTTCACGCGGAATTGATGGGGCCGCCCGGCGCCCGTCGCAACGATTAGAATGCTATCGAAAGGACCATTGGATGGTCAGTCTCGGCGGTCTCGCCCGTAAGGTTTTCGGCTCCTCCAACGATCGCCGCGTCAAGGCAACCCGGCCCCGCGTCGAGGCGATCAACGCCATGGAAAACGAGATGCAGGCGCTCTCCGATGTCGAGCTCAAGGCCCGCACGGACAAATTTCGCCAGGACATCGCCAATGGCGCCACCCTCGATGATCTGCTGGTACCGGCCTTCGCCACCGTGCGCGAGGCTGCGCGCCGTGTGCTCGGCATGCGCCCGTTCGATGTGCAGCTGATCGGCGGCATGGTACTGCACAATGGCGGCATCGCCGAGATGCGCACCGGCGAAGGCAAGACGCTGGTCGCCACGCTGCCTGTCTATCTCAATGCGCTGGCCGGTAACGGCGTCCATGTCGTCACCGTCAACGATTACCTTGCCACCCGCGACTCCGAATGGATGGGCCGCGTCTACAAATTCCTCGGCCTCAACGTCGGCGTCATCGTCCATGGCCTTTCCGACGAGGAGCGCCGCGTCGCCTACGCCGCCGACGTCACCTACGCCACCAACAACGAACTCGGCTTCGACTATCTGCGCGACAACATGAAGTACGAGCGCGCCCAGATGGTGCAGCGAGGTCATAGCTACGCGATCGTCGACGAGGTCGATTCCATCCTGGTCGACGAGGCGCGCACGCCGCTGATCATTTCCGGTCCGCTCGAGGACCGCTCGGAAATGTACAACACCATCGATACTTTTATCATCCAGCTGCAACCTCAGGACTACGAGATCGACGAGAAGCAGAAGACGTCGATCTTCACCGAGGAAGGTACCGAGAAGCTGGAGAACCTGCTGCGCGACGCCGGCCTGCTCAAGGGTGAATCGCTCTACGATGTCGAGAACGTCGCCATTGTCCACCACGTCAACAATGCGCTGAAGGCGCACCGGCTGTTCCAGAAGGACAAGGATTACATCGTTCGCAATGGCGAGATCGTCATCATCGACGAGTTCACCGGCCGTATGATGCCGGGTCGCCGCTATTCGGAAGGCCTGCACCAAGCACTCGAGGCCAAGGAGCATGTGACGATCCAGCCGGAGAACCAGACGCTGGCTTCCGTCACCTTCCAGAACTACTTCCGCCTCTACAAGAAGCTTGCCGGCATGACCGGCACGGCGCTGACCGAAGCCGAGGAATTCGCCAACATCTACAATCTCGATGTCACCGAGGTCCCGACCAATTTGCCGGTCGTCCGCAAGGACGAGGACGACGAGGTCTACCGTACCGTCGAGGAAAAATACAAGGCGATCGTCAAGGAGATCAGGGAAGCCCGCGCCAAGAGCCAGCCGATACTGGTCGGCACCACCTCCATTGAAAAATCCGAGCTGTTGGCCGAGCGCCTGCGCAAGGAAGGTTTCAAGGACTTCGAGGTGCTGAACGCCCGCCACCACGAGCGCGAGGCGGCCATCGTCGCCCAGGCCGGCAAGCCCGGCGCCATCACCATTGCCACCAACATGGCCGGCCGCGGCACCGACATCCAGCTTGGCGGCAACGCCGAGATGCGCATCGCCGAGGAGCTTGGCGACATACCGGCCGGCCCGGAGCGCGAGGCGAAGGAAAAGGAAATCCGCAACGACATCGCCCGCCTGAAGGAAAAGGCGCTCGCCGCCGGCGGCCTTTATGTGCTCGCCACCGAACGCCATGAATCGCGCCGCATCGACAACCAGCTCAGAGGTCGCTCGGGCCGCCAGGGCGATCCGGGCCGCTCGAAGTTCTTCCTGTCGCTGCAGGACGACCTAATGCGCATCTTCGGCTCCGAGCGCATGGACGGCATGCTGCAGAAGCTCGGCCTCAAGGAAGACGAGGCGATCATCCATCCCTGGATCAACAAGGCGCTGGAAAAGGCGCAGAAGAAGGTCGAGGCGCGTAACTTCGACATCCGCAAGAACCTGCTGAAATACGACGACGTCTCGAACGACCAGCGCAAGGTGGTGTTCGAGCAGCGCATCGAACTGATGGACGGCGAAGGACTGTCCGAGACCGTCGCCGAGATGCGCGAGGGCGTCATCGAGGAAATCGTCGCCAAGAACATTCCCGAAAACGCTTATGCCGAGCAGTGGAACGTCGCCGGCCTCAAGGCGGAGGTCGCCGAATTCCTCAACCTCGACCTGCCGGTCGAGGATTGGGTCAAGGAAGAGGGCATTGCCGAGGACGACATCCGCGAGCGCATCGCGGAGGCCGCCGACGCCGCCGCCAAGGACCGCGCCGAGCGCTTCGGCCCCGACGTGATGACCTATGTCGAGCGCTCGGTTGTGCTGCAGACGCTGGACCATCTGTGGCGCGAGCACATCGTCAATCTCGACCATCTGCGTTCCGTCGTCGGCTTCCGCGGCTATGCCCAGCGCGACCCGCTGCAGGAATACAAGAGCGAGGCGTTCGAGCTGTTCCAGGCGATGCTGGGCAATCTGCGCCAGGCCGTGACCGCGCAGCTGATGCGCGTCGAGCTGGTCCGCCAGGCAGCCGAGGCTCCGCCGCCCGAGGCCCCCGACATGTTCGGCAGCCATGTCGACGGCAGCACCGGCGAGGACGACTTCGAAGGCGGCGAGACCGCTGTCTTGGTCCGCCAGGAGACGAACGCCATCGTTGCCCCCGAAAACCGCGACCCGAAGAACCCGGCAACCTGGGGCAAGGTCGGCCGCAACGAGGCCTGCCCATGCGGCTCCGGCAAGAAATACAAGCACTGCCACGGGGCGTTTGCCTAAGGCGCCTCTTCCTTCTCTCAGTTACACGGGAAGAAGGTGGCCCGGAGAGCCGGATGAGCATCTGTGTTTGTTGTCAAGGTGCGATTGGGCTCCAGAAGCGGTCTTGAGTAATGAGCGCATTGGCCATGATGACGAGTTTTCGCATGACGGCGACGAGGACGACCTTTGCGGGCTTGCCTGCGTTGCGCAGCCGTGTGGCGAAGGCAGCAAGAGCCTTGTTGTAGCGACTTGCGGACAGGGCGGCCATGGAGAGGGCGTTCCTGACGCCCTTGCGTCCGCCCCTGATGGCGCGGCGACCCCGGCGCGGGCCACTGTCGTGGGCGACGGGGGCGAGGAGCGTGCCCATCTCGGCGAGGCCGGCCAGCAGCGTGGCGGCTATGGCCGGCCCAAGGCCCGGATCGAAATCAAGATGGCGTGGCAGCGGGCAAGTGCAGGGTCAGCCGAGATCCGGCGAGCGGTCTCGGTTTCGAGACGCACGAGATGGTGCTCGATCGCCCGCAGCCTGCGCTTGAGTTCGGCGCGCAGGAAGGGGCTTTGGAGCCTCGCCAAGCGGTTGATGAGCGGTGCGTTCGGCGCTGGCGGCACTGCGCGCGCCGTCCATTTCCTGCAGCGCTTCCATCGCAAGCGACGCCGGCACCGTCTCGGCCGGATCGAGTACGGTTCCCATCACCGCCAGCTGCCTGGCGTCGATCCTGTCGGTCTTGGCAAGCTGACCGCAGGCTTCGGCGAAGAGCCGGGCGCGCAGCGGGTTGACGACGCCCACGGCCAATCCCGCCTCGTGCAGCGAACGCTGCGCCGCTCGATGGTATTTGGACGTCGCCTCCATGACCACCCGCGTCACCGCAAGCTTGCCGAGCAGGCGCTTCAACCGCCGCAAACCGCCGCCATCATTGGCGACGCGAAAGCTTTGGCCGGCGGGATGGACGGACACATGCAGCCACTCTTTACATACGTCGATGCCGGCATAGACTGGCGGCTTCGCATTCGGTTCGGACAATACCTTGCCTTGCATGCGGGCCTTGCTCCCCATCATCTGTTCAGGACCAATGTGAGAACGAATGGACCTTGCTCATCCGCGGTTCGCACCAAGGGGCGTACGGTCCCATCCGTCCACTACTCGGCGGACGGCCATCCGTCGGGGAGTGCAGCTATCTTGCGCAATAGCCGCAATCCGAACATGCAAGGGGCGGCGCCGGCGTTCGCGACTAGCCAATCTCCCCACCTGAGGGGGAGATGGCCGGCAGGCCAGAGGGGCGCGCTGTCCCGCCGACGTATGGCATGGCGGTGAACACCGCGCTCACACTCCCCGTATTGCGACGGCGCCACCGGCTCGCCACCCAACCGTTTCTTAATGTGTTTTGGATAGACCCGCAGGCAGAAAAGAGGCGGAAACGGAGTGTGATCGGGGTGCGCTTTTCCGCGGCCACGACAGCCGGGCGGTTCTTGCCGCAGCGCTTGGCGCTGCGCATAAGGCCGCTGCTTGGCCGCATCGACGCCGTGCTGTTCACCGCCGACGAGCGCGGCGAAGCCGGCCGAATGTCGCTGATTGCCTTTTCCATCCGCATCATCAGCGCCGTCATCGCCTTCGTCAGCCAGGTGCTGATGGCGCGCTGGATGGGCTCGTTCGAATACGGCATCTTCGTCCTCGTCTGGGTGACGATGGTCATCGTCGGCAACCTTGCCTGCCTCGGTTTCCACACCTCGGTCATCCGCTTCATCCCCGAGTATCGCGAGCGCGGCATGCTGGCGGAATTGCGCGGCATCGTGGTGGCCAGCCGCCTGTTCGTGCTGGTCGCCTCGACGGTGATCGCCGGCATTGGCGCGCTCGGCGTCTGGCTGTGTGCGCCCTGGATCGAAAACTACTATGTCGTGCCCTTCATTCTCGGCGTCATCTGCCTGCCGATGATCGCCATGTCCGACCTGTTGCAAGGGCTTGCGCGCGCCAACTCATGGGCGCTGTTCGCGCTGTCGCCGACGTTTCTGGTACGGCCGATGCTGATCCTGGTATTCATGGCGCTGATGCTTCTGATGGGCTACGCGCCCGACGCCAAGACAGCCATCTTCGCCTCGATCGCCGCCACCTATGCCACCACGCTCGGCCAACTCGTCGGCGTTACCTCGCGCATGGACAGGAGCATACCGGCCGGGCCGATGAGGGTGCATTTCGGGCTGTGGTTCGTGGTGTCGCTGCCGATCTTCCTGGTCGAGAGCTTCTTCTTCCTGCTCACCAATGCCGACGTGCTGATGGTCGGCGCCTATCTCGATCCCGATGACGTCGCCGTCTATTTCGCCACCGTGAAGACGCTGGCGCTGGTGCATTTCGTCTATTTCGCCGTCAAAGCAGGCGTCGCCCAGCGCTACGCGCAGTTCACCCATGGCGAGCCGGAAAAGCTCGCCGCCTTTGCCCGCGAAACCGTGTCGTGGACTTTCTGGCCGTCGCTGCTGATGGCGCTGCTGGTGCTGGCGCTGGGCAAGCCGATGCTGGTGCTGTTCGGCCCCGAATTCACCGCCGGCTATCCACTGCTGTTCCTGCTGGTCTTCGGCGTCGTGGCGCGGGCCGCCGTCGGCCCCTGCGAAAGCCTGCTGACCATGAGCGGCAACCAGAACATCTGCGCTGCCGTCTATGCCATGACGCTGGCCTTCAACATCGGCCTCAACGTGATGCTGATCCCGCTCTTCGGCCTGTGGGGCGCGGCAATCGCCACAAGTCTCGCCATGATCTTCGAGGCCAGCGCACTGTCCTTCACCGTCTGGCGCAAGCTCGGCATCGTCATGGCCATCTTCGTGCCCGCCGCCGGGGGAGACGCCTGATGGCCGCCGTTCCGTTGCTCGAGGAAACCAGCGGCGGCCCGGCCGGCGCCATGGTGTCCGGCCTTGCCGGCCTGGCGCGCGACGCCGATCCCGCCCATATCGAGATCCTGGCCAACAACCGGCCGCAGCGAAAGCTGGCGATCTATCCGGCCTCCGCCGGCTTCGACCTGGTCGAGGAACTGGACTATCTCTGCGCCCGCACCGTCGAACCCAACGTCTTCTTCAACCCGCGCTTCCTGGCCCCCGCCATGCCGAGGCTGGAGGACCGCGAGGTGCGGCTGGCGGTCATTCGCGACGGCGACGAATATCGCAACCGCCTGCGCCTGCTGGTGCCGTTCTCGGTCGAGCGGCCGGTGATACCGCTCGGCGTCCCGGTCATGCGCACATGGTCGAGCCCGTTCGGCCCGATCGGCACGCCGCTGGTCGACCGCGACGATCCGGTCGGCGTCATCGAGGATTTTTTCGCGATGCTGTCGCGGCCGCATCTCAAGCTGCCGAAAGTCTTCGTCCTGCCCGACATCAGGCTTGACGGCCCACTTGCGAGCCTGCTTGCCACGGTCGCCGAGACGCGCGGCCTGACGCTTGTCACCACCGGCAAGGCCGACCGCCCGGTGCTCGAAAGCGAGCTCGACGGCGAAGAGTACTTGAAGGCCTCGCTGCGCTCGCATCATTACCGCGAATTCCGCCGCCTGAAGCGGCGCCTTGCCGACCTCGGCAGGCTGGACCATCTCATGGCGCGCGGACCGGACGAGATCCGCCACGCCATCGAAAGCTTCCTGACGCTGGAGGCCGCCGGCTGGAAGGGACGCGAGCGCACCGCCATGGCGGTCGACCGCTACCGCGCTGCCTTTGCCCGCGAGGCCGTGCACCGGCTGGCCGAGCATGACCTGTGCCGCATCCATTCGCTGACGCTCGACGGCCGCACCATCGCCTGCCTGATCGTCTTCGTCGAGGCCGGCGTCGCCTACACCTGGAAGACGGCCTATGACGAGACGCTCGCCGCCTATTCGCCAGGCACGCTGCTGATGATCGAGGTGACCAGGCAGCATCTCGACGACCCCAACATCATGATGACCGATTCCTGCGCCGTGCCCGACCATCCGGTGATGAGCCGGCTGTGGACGGAGTGCAAGCCGATCGGCACGCTGGTGATCGGGCTGACGCCGGATGCCGACCGCCTTGCCCGCCAGGCGGCGTCGCAGCTTCATCTCTACCGCGAGACCCGCAACATGGCGCGCCTGCTGCGCAACCGGATGCGGAGCCTGCTGGGACGGCGGTAGGGTCGTGATCCCGAACCTCCGGTTCGGAGAAGATCATGGTCAAAACAAAAGACAGATAGCGATGATTGGTGCCCCTAGCCGGGATCGAACCAGCACTCCTTGCGGAACTCGATTTTGAGTCGAGCGCGTCTACCAATTCCGCCATAGGGGCTCAGGCCGGGCGGCCTGGATGGGCGCGGACTATACGGTCAGAGGCCTGTTCGTCAACTGGCCAATTCTCGAGGGATCGCAGCCGCGACCAAACTTCACCTTTCGTTTTCGTGAAGGCGCGGCCATTGTGCGGCGCGGAAAATCTTTCTAGACAAATGCCGCGCCAGGCAGGCGCTTCACAGGAGAGCCGATGCTTCGCGGACTTTACGACTGGACCTTGTCGCTGGCGGCAAGGAAATCCGCCGAATGGTGGCTGGCCTTCATCGCTTTTGTCGAAAGCTCGGTGTTCCTGGTGCCGGCCGACGTGCTCTATCTGCCGATGGCGCTGTCGCGGCCGGATCGCGCCTATCGCTACGCGCTGATTGCCACCGTCGCTTCGGTGCTCGGCGGCATCGCCGGCTGGTTCATCGGCCACTATGCCTATGACGCGGTGGCGGTGCCGATCCTCGAATTCTACGGCAAGTATGACCAGTTCGAGGCGCTGCGCACCTCCTCGGGCGTCGGCTTCATCATCCTGATGCTGGTCACCTCGGGCCTTGCCCATTTGCCGCCGATCAAGGTGGTGACGATCCTGTCCGGCGTTATCGGCGTGCCTCTGCTGCTGTTCGTCTTGCTGGCGATCGTCGCCCGCGGCGCCCGCTTCCTGTTTCTGGCCTGGCTGCTGCGCCGCTATGGCGAACCGATCCGCGAATTCATCGAAAAGCGTCTTGGCCAGATTGCGAGCGCAGCGGCCGCTGCCCTGATTTTGCTCTATATCGTCGTCAAATACGCCATCTGAGCAACGATCCTTTGCCCTGAGCGGGCGTCGAACCACACGGACGAAAGATCGATGACAGCGACCCTGAATGCCGAAGCCGGACGTCAGCGGATGCGGACCGCCTTGTTTCTCGCCGTCGCCATGGCCGCCACCGTCGGCTCGGCGCTGGCTTTCCAGTATCTGGGTGGCTACATTCCCTGCAAGCTCTGCCTCGAGCAACGCACCCCTTACTATGTCGGCGTGCCGCTGATGCTGCTGGCGGCGCTGTCGTCAGCGCTGCGCTTGCCCACCGTGGTGACACGCGGGCTGCTCGCCATCGGCGGCCTGCTGATGGTCTACGGGCTTTATCTCGGCGTCTATCACTCCGGCGTCGAATGGGCGTGGTGGCCGGGGCCGACCGACTGTACGGCGGCTGCCGGACCGGTGGACACGGGCGGCAAGGGCGTGCTCGATGCGCTCGACAAATTCGTCCCGCCATCCTGTGACAAGGCGGCAGTGCGCATCCTTGGCCTGTCGCTGGCCGGCTGGAACGCCATAGCCAGCTTCATCCTGGCAGTCGTCGCATTCCGCGGCGCCTTCGCCCGCGACTGAGCTGACGCGAGATCATTCAAGAGTTCGGCAGGCTGAGTCGTATGAAGTGATTGTCGAGAACCGAAGCGCAGCGGACATTTAGGTTCGTGAACATCGGAAGCGCAGACAATCGCTTCAGACGGCCAGCATCCCGAATTATCGGATGATCTCAAGGTTCCAGTTCGACGTCCCAGTAGAGATAATCCATCCAGCTTTCATGCAGGTGGTTGGGCGGAAACAGGCGACCGTTGTTGTGCAGGTCATGCACCGTCGGCTGATAGGGCTTTTGCAGCGGCCACATTTTCGCATGCGCCGGCATCATGCCGCCCTTCCTGAGATTGCAGGGCGAGCAGGCAGCGACGACATTCTCCCACGTCGTCGCGCCGCCGCGATGGCGCGGGATGACATGATCGAAGGTCAGGTCGTCCGGGGTGCCGCAATACTGGCACTGGAAACGGTCCCGCAAAAAGACGTTGAAGCGGGTGAAGGCCGGATGCCGTGACGGCTTCACATAGGCCTTGAGGCTGACGACGCTCGGCAGCTTCATCGAGAAGGTCGGCGACGACACGGCATGCTCGTATTCGGCGACGATGTTCACCCTCTCAAGGAACACCGCTTTGATGGCATCCTGCCACGACCAGAGCGACAGAGGGTAATAGCTGAGCGGACGATAATCCGCATTCAGCACCAGCGCTGGAAGCCCATCCGGAGATACGGCAACCGTCACGTCGTAGACCTCCTTCGCTCTCGAACCTATCGGCGCGGATACTGTAAGCCCGACATGACAGGGATGTGAAGCGGCTTGTCGATCCAAGGGCGCGCCAAAAACACATGATTTCTATGCTTTTTTGCGGATTCAGGCCGGAGGTATGGCATCCCTGCCTCGGGTTTCTCGATAATATGCCCAGAAAAGTCGCGATGCGACACCCCGCCAGGGACTCCATGATTCGGCAAGCTGGATCAGCGTTTTCTCCGGCGGACGCGGGTCGATGCCAAGCGCGTGACCGACCGCGCTCTGCAGGGCGATGTCCTTTGCCGGGAAGATGTCGGGATGGCCGGCGGCGAACAGAAGATAGACTTCCGCCGTCCACGGACCGATACCTGGCACCGCCGTCATCGCCGTGATTGCGTCGGTGGCGTCGAGCAGGCAGAGGTGATCGAGATCAAGGCCATCGGCCACCGCCTGGGCGACGGCGATCAGGCCGCGCTGCTTCGGCCGCGACAGTCCGGCCTCGCGGAAGACGGCTTCGTCGGCGGCAAGGATTGCCTGCGGCGTCAGCGGATCGAGGAGTTTCGTCAGCCGGCCGAAAATGGCATCGGCGCTGGCGCGCGAGACCTGCTGCGAGACGATGATCGAGGCAAGGCTTCTGAAGCCCGGCTCGGAAAGCCGCAGCGGCACGTCGCCGGCCATGCCGCGCACCCTTTCCAGGCGCGGATCGAGCAGGCAGAGCGCGTCGAGCCCTTGCGCAATGTCGTCGAGACTGGCGATGCGTTGCATGTTTGCTTGTTCCAAAATCAAAGTGTTGCAGGGTCCTTTGCCGGTCCCTCTGGACGCGCGGCATTGCGCGCGCAAAGTAGCAATTGGCGAAAGCGCCGCAACCTGATTACCGCCCGAAGGATGACGCTCCTGACATTCCGCTTCGCGCCAAGCCCGAATGGCGAACTGCATCTCGGCCACGCCTATTCGGCGCTGCTCAATCAAAAATTGGCCAGAGCGACGGGCGGCCGACTGTTGCTGCGCATCGAGGATATCGACACGACGCGCTGCACGCCGGAATTCGAGGCCGGCATCTTTCGCGACCTGAAGTGGCTCGGGCTGGACTGGGAAGAACCGGTGCGCCGTCAGTCCGAGCATTTCGCCGATTACCAGACGGTGCTCGATCAGCTGATCAAGGAAGAGCTCGTCTATCCGGCCTTCATGAGCCGAGGCGAGATACGCGCCTTCATTGCCGACAGCGAAAGGCGCGGCCGCGACTGGCCGCGGGATCCTGACGGCGTGCCGCTCTATCCCGCCGCTGACAAGGTATTGCCGACCAGGGAACGCAAGCGGCGGATCGCCGAGAATGCACCCTTCGCCTGGCGGCTCGACATTGGTGCTGCGGTGGCACGTGCCGGCAAGGATCTGTCATGGACCGAATTCACCGATGAGACGCTTTCGGCGACGCGGCGCATCGAAGCCCGGCCGCAAGACTGGGGCGATGTGATCGTGGCGCGCCGCGATATCCCGACCAGCTATCACCTCGCCGTCGTTGTCGACGATGCGCTGCAGGGCGTCAGCCATGTCGTGCGGGGCCAGGACCTGTTTTCCGCGACCAGCGTACAGCGCCTGCTTCAGCGCCTCCTCGGCCTCGAGCAGCCAGCCTACTTCCACCATCGCCTCGTCCTCGGACCGGACGGACGAAAGCTGTCGAAAAGTTTTAAAGACACTGGTCTTGCCGCTCTCAGGCAGGCAGGCGCATCGCCGGAAGACGCGAGGCGGCTAGCCGGATTCTAATCACCAGCGGGCCAGGCCAGCCTTGAGCAGCGCCAGCAGGCTGATGAATATGAACGCGCCGCCAAGCCCCCAGGCGACCGCCAGCTTGAGGTCCTTCAGGCTGATGCCGTAGGCATTCGCGACCATTACCGCCACGAAGAAGCCGGCCGTGAACAGCAGCGTGTTGCCGGTCGAGCCGAAGCCGTCCTCCTTCATGATGGCGTCGAGCGCCGTGCCGAAGAAGAAGCCGAAGACGAAGACGGTCGCGACCGTCATCAGCAGCCAGCTTGTGTCGAGATGCAACAGCATGCCTGCTCCGCGAGAGCCGAAACGCCATGTCCCGTGACGCCACCCCATTCAATTCGAGTGAGCTTATGGATCAATCGTTTCGTTTTGCTTGCCGGATTGAACGGCATTAGAGCAATCGCCGTAATTGTCTCTTCAGCGAATAAACGCTTCATCGAACACGCGGCAGCTTCCGGAAAATGCACAGCATCAAGCGGCTCATCCCCGCCTCTTTCGTCGTCCTGTGGGCGACCGGCTTCATCGGCGCGCGTTATGCCATGCCATGGGCGGAGCCGTTCACCTTCCTGGCTGCGCGCTTCGTGCTGGCCGCCGTCTTGCTGGCTGCTTTGACGGTCGTGCTTGGCTCCGGCAGAGCCAGCAGAACGGAGGCGCTTCATGCAACCTGTGCCGGCATGCTGATGCATGGCGTCTATCTCGGCGGTGTGTTCTGGGCGATCCACCGCGGCATGCCTGCCGGGCTTTCGGCCCTGATCGTCGGCCTGCAGCCGCTGATCACGGCAGTGCTCGCCGGCAAGTTTCTCAGCGAGGCCATCCTGCCGCGCCATTGGGCCGGTCTCGCGATTGGGCTTGCCGGTGTGGTCGTCGTGCTTTGGCCGAAGCTCGGAGCGCTCGGCGGCGGCGTGACGGCCGAGACGTTGACCGCCTCGCTTGTCTCGGTGCTGGGCATGAGTGCCGGCACCATCTGGCAGAAGCGCTTCGCCTCCACCGGCGATCTCGTGGCGGCGACCATGTGGCAGTATGTCGGCGGCGCATCGCTGATGGCATTGGCCTCGCTCGCCTTCGAGACGCGCACGGCCACCATCAACGGTGAACTGATCTTCGCCATGGCATGGCTGGTGCTGGTGCTGTCGATCGGCGCCATCTTCCTTTTGATGGTGATGATCCGGGATGGCGAGATGTCGAAGGTCGCCTCGCTGTTCTATCTGGTTCCGGCCGTCACCGCGGTCATCGCCTGGGCGCTGTTCGGCGAACAGCTCAACCTTGTGCAGATTGCCGGCATGGCGATCGCGACGCTTGGCGTCGGTCTGGCTACCGCTCAGCCGACGCGGGCACGCGCCTCCAGATAGCGGCTGATCGCAGCGTTGAGCTCGCCGCCGAGGATGAAGATCGCCGAGACGATGTAGAGGAAGACGACTGCGACCATGATCGAGGCAAGACCAGCATAGGTCGTCACATAAGACGAGAAATGGTCCAGATAGGTGGCGAAGATAGTAGAGCCGATGAGCCACGCCGCCAGCGTGAAGACGATGCCGGGCACGATCGAGCCGAAGCTGCGCTTGCCCGCCGGCAGCCAGAAATGCACCGCGAACAGCCCGCCGACGATGACGGCCGAGGCGATAATGTAACGCCATAGCGTGATCGTGCCCATATAGGGCTTTATCCACTCGAAATGGGCCTCGGCCAGCCGCGCCAGCAGCGGGGCGAACACCAGCAGCACGCTGATTGCCAGGAAGCCTGCAGTGGCGATCAGCACGAATATGATGCTCTGCACCCGGCGGTAGATGATGCCGCGCGTTTCGGTGACGCGGTAGGCGCGGTTGAGCGAGATGCGCAGCGCCTCGATGCCATTCGAGGCGAAGAAAGCGGCAAGCACGACGCCATAGGTCAGTAGGTCGGTGCGCCGGACGGTAAGCACGTTGAGCACTTCGCGCGCGATCGGCTTGGCGATCTGCTCCGGCCAGGTGTCGAAGACGAGGTGCACGGCCGTGTCGGCGAAAGCCTGCGCGCCGAAAAAGCTGGCCAGCGTCGTAGCAAAGATCAGAAACGGGAAAATCGCCATCAGCGAGGTGATCGCCAGATGACTGGCCATCGCCCAGCCGTCGTCCGTATTGAAATGGCCAAGCGCGTCATAAAGCACGCGGCGCACGGCGACGATCTTGCGCATTGAGAACCGCGTTTCCTTCGATTGTCTCGACGCCACGAATATGGGAAGGGATTGCGGCAAATGGCAACCCTAGGTCAACCAACGATCCCGCCCGCGAAAGCGTTGCGCACCATCATCGTTACCGGCGCCTCTTCCGGCATAGGCGCCTATTGCGCCCGGGCGCTGAAGATGGAAGGCTGGCGCGTGTTCGCGACGGCGCGCAAGCCGGCCGACATCGCCGCGCTCGAGGCCGACGGCATCGAGACTTTCTATCTCGACTACCGCGAGCCCCAATCGATCGAGGCGCTGGTGACCTCGGTGCTGGAGCGGACCGGCGGGCGGCTCGACGCGTTGTTCAACAACGGCGCCTACGCTCAAGCTGGCGCGGTGGAAGACCTCCCGGTGGCGGCACTCAGGGAGCAATTCGAGGCAAATGTCTTCGGCTGGCATGATCTCACCCGCCGCATCGTGCCGGTAATGCGTCGCCAGGGTCATGGCCGCCTCGTCCATTGCTCCTCGATCCTCGGACTGACACCGGTTCGCTTTCGCGGCGCCTATTCGGCATCCAAGCACGCGATCGAAGGCCTGATGCTGTGCATGCAGCAGGAACTACAGGGCAGCGGTATCCATGTTTCCCTGATCGAGCCGGGGCCGGTAAGGTCGAAGATCGCCAGCAATGGGCTGTTCTGGTTCTTGAAAAACATCGACCATGAGAATTCCGTCCACCGCCTCGACTACGAGGCGCAACTGGAACGGCTGCAGGCCGGCGGCAGCAAGTCACGGCTGAAGTCCGGGCCGGAGGTGGTTCACGCCGCCTTGCGCCATGCGCTTCTGTCGCGGCGCCCGCGCCCGCACTATGTGGTAACGGTGCCGGCAAGGATCGGCGTCATCCTCAAACGCATTCTGCCGGCATCGGTGCTCTACCGCCTGCTCGCCAGAAGCGCCTGAACGCAACCGAACTGGAACACATCATGGCAACAACCGCCTTCAAAGTCCTCACCGTCCTCGTCATGTTTGCCGTGGTGGTCGTGCTGGTCCGCGGCCTCATCAACATGATGCGCGGCGGCTCCGCCATGACATCGAACAAATTGATGCAGACGCGCGTGCTGCTGCAGTTCGTGGCGTTGGTGCTGATCATGCTGGTGGTGTATTTGACTCGCAAGTGACTGATCGGCGATTTCGGGAGGCTGAGCATGGTCAAGCTCAACAAGATCTACACCCGCACCGGCGATGACGGCACCACCGGGCTCGGCACCGGCGAACGCCGCCTGAAATCCGATTTGCGCGTCGAAGCCTATGGCACGGTCGACGAAGCCAACGCCTGCATCGGCATGGCTCGCATCCACACCGCGACAACCCATCCGCCGATCGACGCAATGCTCGGCCGCATCCAGAACGATCTTTTCGACCTCGGCGCCGATCTGGCCGTGCCCGACGACGGCAAGCCACTCGGCTACGAGCCGCTGCGCATCGTCGCCTCGCAGACCGACCGCATCGAAAAGGATATCGACCTCCTCAACAAGGACCTGCAGCCGCTGAAATCCTTCGTGCTGAACGGTGGCACGCCGGCAGCCGCCGCCCTTCACCTCGCCCGCACGGTGGCGCGGCGGGCCGAGCGCATCATGGTGGCGCTGGCACAAGACCCGCGCGAGCATGTCAACCGCGAGGCGATAAAGTACATCAACCGCGTATCGGACTTTCTGTTCGTCGCCGCCCGCGCGGTCAATGACAATGGAAACGCCGACGTGTTATGGATTCCCGGCAAGAACCGCTGAATTCTTTGCCAGGGGCGGGAGAGGCCAGGTCAGGACCTAATGTTCATCCCGCTATACGACACCAACAGGCTGCGCCACATCAGGCTGCAATATGTGACAATCGGCCTGATCGCGCTGAACACGCTCATCTACTTCGCCACCGCGCTCGGCGGCGAGCAGTTCTCCAACGCCGCGGTGCTCGGCCTCGGCTTCATCCCGTCCGTCGTCCACGACACCGTGGAACTGGCACCCGAGTTTGTCGTCATCCCGGAAAGCCTGAGCTACCTGACCTATTCCTTCCTGCATGCCGATATTTTCCACCTTGGCGGCAACATGCTGTTCCTGTGGGTGTTCGGCGACAATGTCGAGGACGCGCTCGGCCATGTCCGCTATCTCGTCTTCTACCTGCTTTGCGCCGTCGGCGGCGCCTTCTTCCAGGGCTTGGTCGCGTGGGATTCGCAGGTACCGCTGATTGGCGCCTCAGGCGCCATTGCCGGCGTGGTCGCCGCCTATCTGATCCTTTATCCGCGGGTGAAGGTTTGGGTGCTCGCCTTTGTCCGCATTCCGCTGCGCATCCCGGCCTTCATCCCGCTCATTCTGTGGATCTTATTCCAGGTCGTGATGTTCGCAGCCGGCGGCGAGGATCAGGTTTCCTGGGCCTGCCATATCGGCGGCATCATCACCGGGGCCGTGCTGGTGCTTGTCCTGCGCAGCCGTGGCGTGCCGCTGCTTGCCGGCGCAGACGGAGAGCCGGAGGTGGCAGCCGATCAGACACCTGTCCCGGCAGAACCGGTCGCAAGCGACCTGCCGCCTGCCCAGCCGGCGCCGCGCTGGGGCCGGGGAACAGCTTCGGGTCCGGACTGAACCGATTTGAGTCTGTCACGGATATTGACGCGCAGGGTTGCCGCAACTACGGAAGCGCCACCACCAGACGGTTGGAGACCAGAATTCCGTCCGGCCAGAATTCCGTCTGGAATGTCGGCTTTCGACAACTCTGCAGAGGCGCGCGCTGCTATAGCGCGCCCGATTATCTTGAAAGTGGCGGCTATCTTGAAGAGGTGACAGGCAAATGAAAATCCTTGTGCCCGTGAAGCGGGTTGTGGATGCGAACGTCAAGGTTCGGGTGAAGGCTGACGGTTCGGCGGTTGAACTCGCCAACGTCAAGATGGCGATGAACCCATTCGACGAGATCGCGGTGGAAGAGGCGATCCGGCTGAAGGAGGCCGGCAAGGCGGAAGAGATCATCGTTGTCTCGATCGGCCCGCAACAGGCGCAGGAGACGCTGCGCACCGCACTCGCCATGGGCGCCGACCGCGCCATCCTGGTCAAGACCGACGAGCAGACCGAGCCGCTGGGCGTCGCCAAGGTGCTGAAGGGCGTGGTCGAGGCCGAGAAGCCCGGCCTCGTCATCCTCGGCAAGCAGGCGATCGATGATGATTCGAACCAGACCGGCCAGATGCTGGCCGCACTGCTCGGCTGGGCACAGGGCACCTTCGCCTCCAAGATCGTGCTCGATGGTGACAAGGCCACGGTGACGCGCGAGGTCGATGGCGGCCTGCAGACGGTGGAACTGAAGATGCCGGCGATCGTGACGGCCGACCTTCGCCTCAACCAGCCGCGCTACGCCTCGCTGCCCAACATCATGAAGGCCAAGAAGAAGCCGCTCGACGAGAAATCGCCTGCCGACTATGGCGCCGACGTCAAGCCGCGGCTGAAGGTGATCAAGACCGAGGAGCCCAGCGGCCGCAAGGCCGGCGTCAAGGTCAAGAGCGTCGCCGAACTGATCGACAAGCTGAAGAACGAAGCCGGCGTGCTCTAAGGAAATCCGATGAGGCCGGCCTGCAAACGGCCGGTTTCTCCGCTCGCCGAGGCGACGTACTGAAGTACGCTCCGCTCCGGTTCTCGAAACCAACCGTTTTCGACTCGGTCTGACCGGATTTCAGGGAGCCTCGAAAACGAAAGTCAGGAATATCATCAATGGCTATTCTTCTGATTGCCGAACACGACAACGCAACCCTTTCCGACCAGACCGCCAAGGCGCTGTCGGCGGCGCTGCAGATCGGCTCGGACGTGCATGTGCTGGTTGCCGGCAAGGGCGCCAAGGGCGCTGCCGATGCCGCCGCCAAGCTCAAGGGTGTCAGCAAGGTGCTGCTCGCCGAAGCCGACGAACTCGCCGAACGCCTCGCCGAACCGCTGGCCGCGCTCGTCATCTCTCTGGCCGGCGCCTATGACACGATCATCGCGCCGGCGACCTCGTCGGGCAAAAACGTCGCGCCCCGCGTGGCCGCCCTGCTCGATGTCGCGCAGGTGTCGGAAATCATCGAAGTCATCTCGCCTGATACCTTCAAGCGGCCGATCTATGCCGGCAACGCCATCCAGACGGTGCAGTCGAGCGACGCCAAGAAGGTGGTCACGGTGCGCACCGCTTCCTTTCAGGCGGCACCCGAAGGCGGTTCGGCACCTGTCGAGACGGTTCAGGCTGCGGCCAATCCCGGCCTGTCGAGCTTCATCGAGAACAAGCTGTCCGAGACCGATCGTCCGGAGCTGACCTCGGCCAAGATCATCATCTCGGGCGGCCGCGCGCTGGGTTCCTCGGAGAAGTTCCAGGAGGTCATCCTGCCGGTCGCCGACAAGCTCGGTGCTGCGGTCGGCGCTTCCCGCGCCGCCGTTGATGCCGGCTATGCGCCGAACGACTGGCAGGTCGGCCAGACCGGCAAGGTCGTCGCCCCCGATCTCTACATCGCCGTCGGCATTTCCGGCGCCATCCAGCACCTTGCCGGCATGAAGGATTCGAAGGTCATCGTCGCCATCAACAAGGACGAGGAGGCGCCGATCTTCCAGGTCGCCGACTACGGCCTCGTCGGCGACCTCTTCGTCATCCTGCCGGAACTGCAAAACGCGCTTTGACGCTATCCGCCGAAGCGTATTAAATTGTGAAGGGTGGGGTAGACGAAGCTGCCCCACCCTTTTAGTTTGCACCGCACAAAAAGCAGGCCGCAAAAGGGCCTTTTCGACGGGATCGGTGTAATGAGCAAGATCGAGACGATCGGCATCATCGGCGCGGGCCAGATGGGCGGTGGCATCGCCCACGTCTCCGCGCTTTCAGGATACAAGGTCCTGATCTACGATATCTCGGCCGAGCGCATCGAGAAGGGCATCGCCACCATCAGCGGCAACATGGCCCGGCAAGTCGGATCCGGCAAGCTCGAGGAGAAGGTCCGCAACGACGCGATGGCGCGCATTTCGGCCGCTCCCGCCATGGCCGACCTTGCCGGTGCCGATCTGGTGGTCGAAGCGGCGACCGAGGACGAGACGGTCAAGCGCAAGATCTACGCGCAGCTTTGCCCGCTGCTCAACCCCGAAGCGATCCTGGCAACCAACACGTCGTCGATCTCGATCACCCGCCTGGCCTCGCAGACCGACAGGCCGGAACGTTTCATCGGCATCCATTTCATGAATCCGGTTCCGGTGATGAAGCTGGTCGAACTGGTGCGCGGCATCGCCACCGAGGACCGGACCTTCGAGACGGCAAAGGCCTATGTGAATCGTCTCGACAAGACGATCACCGTCTCGGAGGATTTTCCGGCCTTCATCGTCAATCGCATCCTTTTGCCGATGATCAACGAGGCGATCTATACGCTCTACGAGGGCGTCGGCACGGTCGATGCGATCGACACCGCCATGAAGCTCGGTGCCAACCACCCGATGGGACCGCTGCAGCTTGCCGATTTCATCGGGCTGGATACCTGCCTGTCGATCATGCAGGTGCTGCATGACGGCCTGTCGGATTCGAAATACCGGCCCTGCCCGCTGCTGGTGAAATATGTCGAGGCCGGCTGGCTCGGCCGCAAGACCGGGCGCGGCTTCTACGATTATCGCGGCGAGCATCCCGTTCCGACACGTTAACGCATGATCAAACAGGAGCGGGCGGCGCTTCCTTACGATGCCGCGGCAAGCGGCTTGGCGCTGCTGCCGTTTTTCTCCGGCGCGACCGAAACGCATCCACGGCCGGCAGCCTTGGCTGCATAGCAGGCGGCGTCGGCCCGCGCGATGATCTCGTCGGCTTCGCCGCAGCCGGCATGGATCGGCGTCAGCCCGATGCTGGCGCCGACCGAATGCGGCCGGCCATCCCAACTGAAATCGAGGCCGCGGATCGCATTGATGATGGATTGCGCGGCACGGTTGGCGCTGGCGGTCGAACCTGACCTCATGATGATGGCGAATTCGTCGCCTCCAAGCCGGGCGACGATGTCCTCCGGACCAAGGACACCACGAATCGCGTCGGCGACCCGCTTGAGCAGGGCATCGCCGGCAGCGTGGCCGCCGGTATCGTTGACCAGCTTGAAGTGGTCGAGGTCGACGAACATGAACTGGTGCTCGGCGGCCCCGGCCGAGCTTGCCGTGCCGGCCTTGCGACTCTGATCGACCAGTTCCTCCATGGTGCGGATGAAGCTCGATCGATTGGCAAGGCCAGTGAGCACATCATGGGCGGCTGCGTAGGCGAGTTGGCGTTGCAGGGCGCGCGCATCGGTAAAGTCCTGGAAGACGATGACCAGTCCGCCGAATTCATTGCGCTCGTTGATGATCGGCGACACCACCTGGCGGATACTGCATCGCGTCTCATCACGCCGGATGAGAACGGCGCGGCTGTTCTGGTCGGCAGGACCAGGGCCTACGATCGAAGGCCGCGCCATGCCGATCCGTTGCCCCGTTTCCTCGTCGACCGCCCAGTAGACATGGCCAAGCGTCTTGCCCAGCGCCTCGTTGCCCGCGACGCCGGTCAGCTTTTCAGCGACCGGATTCATGAAGGTGATGCGGTTTGCGGCATCCGTGCAGATGACGGCGTCGCCGATCGATTGCAGCGTAACCCGAAGTCGCTCCTTTTCATCGGCCAGCATCGCCGCGGATACGATGAGGCGTTCCTCGGCCTGCTTGCGCTGGGTGATGTCGGTCAGGCTGCCGATGGCCCTGATCAGGCGCCCTTCGCTGTCGTGCTCGATGGCCTTGCCGCGGTCGAGGATCCAGATCCAGCGGCCATCCTTGTGGCGCATCCTGAATTCAGCCTCGAAAAACGGCGTCTTGCCGTCCAGATGGGCGCGATCGGCCTCGGCGACGACCTTGCGATCGTCCGGATGGATCAATGTCAGCCAGCGATCTGGGTCGCCATCCAGTTCGCCATCCGCATAACCCAGCATCTGCACCCAGGTGGCGGAATAGGTCGTGCCGCCCTTGCGCATATCGAAGTCCCAGACGCCCTGACCGGCGCTGGCCAGCGCGAAATTCCAGCGGGTTTCGGCTTCGGTTATGCGCGCCTCAGATTGCTTGCGCGCGTCGATATCCTCGATCTGGGAGACGAGGTAAAGCGGACGGGCGCTGTCTTCGTCACGGATGACGGAGCCGGCAAGCTGGGCCCAGACAGCGGTCCCGTCTTTCCTGAGATAACGCTTTTCGAAGCGGAAAGAGCTGATCTTGCCTTCCTTCAGGCTCGCCATCGTGTCCCTGCCGATCTGCAGGTCGTCGGGATGCGTGATCTGATAGAAGGTCAGCGCCTCGATCTCCTCGCGCGTATAGCCGAGCATGGCGGCGAAGGCGGAATTGGTCTGCAGGATGCGCCCGTCAAGGCCGACGATGGCGACACCGATCGCCGAATCCTCCATGGCGCGGCGAAAGCGCTGCTCGCTCTCGGCGATCTGGCGGCGATCGTCCATGATCCGGCGAACGAACAGGGCAGCCAGGAAAAACGCGCCCGCAACCATGGCGACCGATACCTGAAGGCAAAGTTTCAGGGCTTCGGTGCTGATATCAAGCCGCGACAACAGGAACGACGACGCAGCCGCGACAAGGCTAACCACCAGCAATGCCAGCGCCGTGTGTCTATCGGCCCCCAGGCCTCTCAATTTCCACCACGTCACAATGCGTAACCCCATGCGCAATTGCACGTCCCGGCAAAAACCCTGAGGGATCGATTTTAAGAAAACATTGCACCGGGACGCCGGCGACACCGCTAACCGGCAAACAATTGCCGGCATGATTAAGGATCGGTATCTATTGTCGGCCGCCGGCTACCAGCGCACGAAAAGCCGCCCGCCGAGCGCGCCGAGCGCGGCAAGGATAACGATGGCGATCGTGTACCAGGTGGCGACGAAAAGCGGCGAATCGTCGAAGCAGTGCGCGGCATAGAAGGTCGCCGACAGCCCGCCGGCGAGCAGGCCCGCGACCGCGCCGGCGAGCACCGGCCGCGTCGGCGCGCCATAGCGCAATACCGCGAGAAAGACCGCCAGCGGACCGATGCCGATCAGCGGGATGAACGTCAGGCAGATGACCATGTTGGTGCCGACCAGACGCCTGCCCCAGTCGGTCGACGGCACGGCGAAAAGTTCCAGAACCACCGCCACGGCCACCAGCAATGGCGCGGCGATCATCCAGGTCGCCGCCCTGCCGGTCGATGCGCCGGGTGTCGAAAGCGATCGGATCAAGGCGAAGGCGCTTGCCGCAAGCACGATCGTGAAGACGAATTTGGACAGGAAGCGCACCGTGTGCATGGCAGCCGCTATATCGGGACGCGGGCCGATCGTCAGCAGGAAGACCACGGCCGCGATCACCGCCGCCGCGCCGGCAGCCATCCGCCAGGCGGAGCGCAACGGCATCGCCTTGCTGCGGGCATCGGCGTCGAGCGCCTTGATGAGATCGTCGGTCCTCATGTCATTCCCGCCCAAATCGTCTGGCAATGGCGGCAAGCCCGCGATGCAGCGACACCCGCACCGCCGTCTCGCTGATGCCGAACCTCGTCGCCGTCTCGCCGATGGAGCGACCTTCGACCGACACTGCCGAGACCACGGAACGTTGCGCCGGCGGCAGGCTATCCAGCACCCGGCTGATGTCGCGGTCGCTGACGGTTTCGGCTTCAGGCTCGGCGAAGGTTTCAGCGATCTCGTCGATCTCGATCTCGACGCGCCGCCCGCGCCGCCGGAAGGCATCGATCAGCTTGAAGCGTGCTATGGCATAGATCCACGGCAGCACCGGCGCCTCGTCGCGCCAAGTATGCCGCTTCACATGAATGGCCAGCAAGGTTTCCTGCACGACATCCTCGGGGTCGATCCCGCCCTGCACGATCTTGCGCCGGGCAAGGCCGCGAACGAGAGCGGCCGTCCGGTGCAGAAAGTCTGCGTAAGCCCTTTCGTCTCCCGCAATTGCGGCCCTGAGCAGCCGGGAGAGTTCGGCCTCGTTCTTGCCGGTCACAAGAGTTCACTCCCCCGATGTTCGCGCCTCGGCGATGGTTTGTTACGTGGCCGGCGAAATAATGTCCAAGCCAAAGTACCGGTAAATCACGAAAGTTTGCACCCGGCGACCGATTGAAGCAGGCCACGAATGTTGACTATCAGTGTCATGTATTGGTAGTTGCAGCCGTGCCAAAACCAGACCGCCAAGATCGAGGACGACGCCCATGAAATATGCTCTTTCCACCATTGCCGGCGCCACTGCGCTGGCGATCAGCCTGCTCGCCGGCCCGGCGACAGCCGAGGACGCCGACATCGTCGTCTACAACGCCCAGCACGAGAACCTAACCAAGGAATGGGCTGAAGGCTTCACCAAGGAAACGGGCATCAAGGTCACCCTGCGCAACGGCGGCGACAGCGATTTCTCGAATGAGATAGTCGCCGAAGGCGCTGCCTCGCCGGCTGACGTGTTCCTGACAGAAAATTCGCCGGCCATGGCTCTGGTCGAGGCGGCGGGCCTGTTTGCACCGGTCGACACCGACACACTGGCGCAGGTGCCGCAGGATTTCCAGCCGGCCAGCGGCAAATGGGTCGGCGTCGCCGCGCGCAGCACCGTCTTTGCCTACAACAAGACCAAGCTTAGCGCCGACCAGTTGCCCAAGTCGCTGCTTGATCTGGCCGATCCGAGCTGGAAGGGCCGCTGGGCCGCCTCGCCCTCCGGCGCCGACTTCCAGGCGATCGTCAGCGCGCTTTTGCAGCTCAAGGGCGAGGCTGCCACGGCGGACTGGCTGAAGGCGATGAAGCAGAACTTCACCGCTTACAAGGGCAACAGCACGGTGATGAAGGCGGTCAATGCCGGCGAGATCGAAGGCGGCGTGATCTATCACTATTATTATTTCGGTGATCAGGCCAAGACCGGCGAGAACAGCAAGAACGTCGGACTGCATTATTTCAAGAACCAGGATCCGGGTGCCTTCGTCTCGATCTCCGGTGGCGGCGTGCTGGCTTCGAGCAAGCACCCGAAGGAGGCCCAAGCCTTCCTGAAATGGGTGACCGGCAAGGGCGGCCAGGATGTGCTGAAGAACGGCACCTCCTTTGAATATGCGGTCGGCAAGGGTGCCGAATCCAACCCGAAGCTGGTGCCGCTGGCCGACCTGCAGGCGCCCAAGGTCGACCCGACGGCGCTGAACTCGAAGAAAGTGACCGACCTGATGACCGCAGCCGGCTTGCTTTAACCGGCATTCGTCCTAAAAGGGCAACCGACTGCGCTCCTGCGGGAATTCGCTTCCGCAGGAGCGCTCTGTTTTTCAAGATGGCATCCGCCAATGACGAGAAGCTACAGTACTTGCCACATTAATCGGCCCGTCGATCGTTTCCGCGATAGGGCGGCAGCGGCGCAACGTCCGAGCTGATGCAATCTTCGGCCGATCTTGTGCGTTCTGGCTTGCCAGCCGAGATCACGGCTGGGGGATGGCTGCGCCAGCAATCGATGTCCTGGATCTTGCTTGCCGCTGCCTTCGTCTCGCTGTTTGCGCTGCTGCCGCTCGCCTTCATCGTCTGGGTTGCCGTGCAGACCGGCTGGGAGACCGTATCGGCACTGATCTTCCGTCCGCGCGTCGGCGACCTCCTGGTCGACACTGTCCTTTTGGTCGCGTTGGCCGTTCCGATCTGCATCGTGCTGTCGGTGGCGCTGGCCTGGCTGACCGAGCGCAGCGACCTGCCGGGCGGCCGCCTATGGGCATGGCTGTCGGTGGCACCGCTCGCAATCCCTGCCTTCGTGCACAGCTATGCCTGGATCAGCCTGGTGCCTGGACTGCATGGCCTGTGGGCCGGCGTCCTGGTTTCCGTCATCGCCTATTTCCCGTTCCTCTATCTGCCGATCGCGGCGGCGCTGCGCCGGCTCGATCCTGCCCTCGAGGACGCCGCGGCGGCCCTCGGCCTCGGCCCGTGGAATGTCTTTCGACGTGTCGTGCTGCCACAGCTCAGGCTCGCCATCTGCGGCGGCTCGCTGCTGGTCGGCTTGCATCTGCTTGCCGAATACGGCCTCTACGTCTTCATTCGCTTCGACACCTTCACCACGGCGATCGTTGACCAGTTCCAGTCAACCTTCAACGGACCGGCCGCCAATATGCTGGCCGCCGTGCTGGTGACGTGCTGCTTCGTGCTGCTCGGGCTGGAAGTGCTTGTGCGCGGCGAGGAGCGCTATGCGCGTGTCGGCTCGGGCGCCGCGCGCCAGCAGCAGCGGACCGAGCTCGGCCGCGCCACAATCCCTTGCCTGCTGCTGCCCGCCGTCATCACGCTGCTTGCGCTCGGCGTGCCATTTGTCACCATCAGCCGCTGGCTTCTGGCCGGCGGCGCTGATGTCTGGCGGTTCGACGAGATCGGCCTGGCGCTTGGCCAAACGTTGTTCCTGGCGCTCGCCGGCGCATTGCTCGCTACCGTCGCCGCCATGCCGATGGCATGGATCTCGATCCGGGCGCCGGGGCCGCTGCAGCGCCTTCTGGAGGGCTGCAACTACATCGTCGGCGCGCTGCCCGGCGTTGTCACAGCCCTGGCGCTGGTCACCATCACCGTGCGCATCGCCTTGCCGCTTTACCAGACGCTGTTCACCATCCTGGTCGCCTATGCCCTGATGTTCCTGCCGCGTGCCCTGATCAGCCTGCGGGCTTCGATCGCACAGGCGCCGGTCGAGCTTGAACGCGCCGCTGGCAGCCTCGGCCGATCGCCGCTAAAGGCACTGTGGTCGACGACGATCCGCCTCTCGGCACCGGGTGCCGCTGCTGGCATGGCGCTGGTGGCTCTCGGCATCATGAACGAGCTGACCGCCACGCAGATGCTGGCGCCAAACGGCACCCGTACCCTGGCGATGGCGTTCTGGTCCTATAGCGGCGAGATCGACTATGCTTCGGCCGCGCCTTACGCCTTGATCATGGTGGCGATGTCGCTGCCCCTGACATGGCTGCTCTATGTCCAGTCGAAGCGGATGGCAGGACGATGAGCTTTCTCGAGATCAGCGGCCTGCACAAGCACTACGGCCCGGTTGCCGCACTTGCAGGTGTCGATCTCAGCGTCGTGAGCGGCAGCCGCACGGCGATCGTCGGACCGTCCGGCTGTGGCAAGACCACCTTGCTGCGGCTGATCGCCGGCTTCGAGGCGCCGGATCAGGGCCGCATCGTGCTCGACGGCCAGGTGCTGGCCAATGGCGGCAACGCCGTGCCCGCGCATCGCCGCGGCATTGGCCTGGTGGCGCAGGACGGCGCCCTGTTTCCGCATCTGACCATCGCCGACAATATCGGCTTCGGCATGCACCGCCATGAGTACAAGCGCATCGAGCGCATCGTCGAACTGGCCTACATCGTCGGATTGGAGAAGGCGATCCTGAAACGCCGCCCGCACGAGCTCTCCGGCGGCCAGCAGCAGCGCGTGGCGCTGGCCCGCGCCATGGCCATGAAGCCACGGCTGATGCTGCTCGACGAGCCGTTCTCGGCGCTCGACACCGGCTTGCGCGCCTCGATGCGCAAGGCGGTCGCCGAATTGCTCGAAACCGCCGGCATCACGACGATCCTGGTCACGCACGACCAGGCCGAGGCGCTGTCCTTCGCCAGCCAGGTGGCGGTGATGCGTGACGGCATATTCTCGCAGGTCGGCACGCCGCGCGAGCTCTATTTCCAGCCGAGAGACAGGATGATCGCCGAGTTCCTCGGCGACGCCATAATCCTGCCGGCAAGGATCGCTGATGGCTTTGCCATCACGCCGCTCGGCCGCATCGCCGTCGATACCAGCGAGCGGCGCGATGTCGCCCGCATCATGCTGCGGCCGGAGCAGGTACTGCTGAAAAGGACATCCCGCGAGGGCATGTCGGGGACGCCGGAGATGCTGTTCGGCGAAGTGACGGAATCCGAGTTTGCCGGCTCGATGTGCACCATCGCGGTGCGGCTCCTGAACAGTCCCGATCCACCGGACGCCGCGGCGATCGGCAACACCCCACTGGTGCTGCGCAAGCCCGGCATGGATACGCCTTCCGTCGGTGAGATCGTCCGGCTGACGGTGTCGGGAAAGGCGCATGTGTTCGCCTGAGTGTTATTGCGCGCCGGCTCGCTTCCCGGTGCGTCGATGTCTTCAGCCGCGGCGGGCGTCCGATGTGAGGATTTCGCCCGTCTCCGCCGAATAGGCCGGCCATTGTTCGAGAAAATCGCAACCATGCACGATCACCCGCTTGGCGGCGCGGTCGATGAGGATGATCGCGTAGGAGGGCGGCGCCTGCTCGACGGTGGCGCCGGGATGATTGAAATCAAGTGCGAACCTGGCATGCAGACCGCGCTGCGCAAAGAACGGTATTCCGGCGATCGTGCCCGCAACATCGCGGTGGACATGCCCGAAGAAAATGCCGCTGATGTTTCCATGGTGTTTTAGCAGCCCCAGGAACCGCGCGGGCTGCTCAAGGCCGAGTGGGTCGAGCTCGGCAAGGCCAAGCGCGACCGGTGGATGATGCATGAAGATCAGGGCCGGACGACCCGCCGCTTCGCTGAGCCGGGCATCGAGCCAGGCAAGCCGCCTTTCGCACAACTCTCCGGTGACGCGTCCTTCAGCCAAGGTGTCGAGGAACAGCAACGATCCTTCGTCCGTGTCGTGCACCGATTGCACGAAGCCGCTCTCGTCATCGGCGCATTCGGGAAACGCCGCGATTAGATTCGCCCGCCTGTCGTGATTTCCCGGCAGCAGCCGATAGGGTACCAACAGCGCCGACAAAGCCGCCTTGAGATCGGCGTAGCAGTCGGCTTCTCCGGTTTCGGTCAAATCACCGGTGAAAACACAAAGGGCGGCATCGGCGTGGTTGGCATTGATGTGCTCGACGCAGCGGGCAAGCCGCTCATGCAGGTTCGCACCGAAGCGGAGCTCGCCCTGGTGGCCGAGATGGATATCTGTGACCTGGATGATTTTCATTCCGCGACCTGTTCTTCGCTTTCTCAAAATTTCTCAAAAGAAGATTGCGCTGCCTGCTCACGGCCAGCATGGTGATAGTCCCGGTTACGGGTGACTGCAAATTAGAGCGCGGGCACCGGCACTGAAGCCTTGAAGACATCGAGACGGGCACCCGTCTCCGACGAGAAGAAATGCATGTCTGCCTGTGAAAACTGCAGGCCGACCGCGGTGCCGGGCAAGGGATGGACGGTCTCCGACGTCACTACGGAAAACGATGCGCCGTCGAGATCGACATAGACGACCCGTCCGGCGCCCAATTCCTCGACGAGATCGACGGTTGCGTCGAGCGCGCCCCGCGTACCGGGTGCGACCAGACGGACAGCCTCCGGCCGGATGCCTGCCGCGACCTCTGTACCGACCGGCAGGCCGGCTCGCGAGATGGCCAGGCGCCGGCTGCCGCCAAGCAGCGACAGGCCGTCGAGCGCGACCACGCCCTCAAGGATGTTCATCGCCGGCGCGCCGACGAAGGTCGCCACGAAACGGCTCGCCGGGCGGCTGTAGATCTCGCCTGGCGTGCCGACCTGTTCGACGCGGCCGCCATTCATGACCACCAGCCGGTCGGCGAGCGTCATCGCCTCGACCTGGTCGTGCGTGACGAACACCGAGGTTGCGTTCAGCCGCCGGTGCAGCTTGCGGATTTCGGAGCGCATCTGGACGCGCAGCTTGGCGTCGAGATTGGAGAGCGGCTCGTCGAACAGAAAGACCTTCGGTTCGCGGATCATGGCGCGTCCCATGGCAACGCGCTGGCGCTGTCCGCCCGACAGGGCCGCCGGCTTGCGCTCGAGCAGCGGCTCCAGCTCCAGGATGCGGGCAACAGCTCGGATGCGCTCCGTGCGCTCGGCGCTCGCAACACCCGCCACTTTCAGCGAATAGCCGATATTCTGCGCCACGCTCATATGCGGATAGAGCGCATAGTTCTGGAACACCATTGCGCAGCCGCGCTCGCGCGGTTCCAGCCGGTTGACGACGGTGCCGTCGATGGCGATCTCGCCGCCGGAAATCTCTTCCAGCCCGGCGATCATCCTGAGCAGCGTGGACTTGCCGCAGCCGGAGGGTCCGAGAATGACGACGAACTCGCCCGACGCGATGTCGAGGTCGACGCCGTGCACAACCTGCGATCTGGCATAGCTTTTCCTGACGTCGCGAATGGTGATGGAGGCCATCGGGCCGTCTCCTTGTGAAGTCGTGAAATCACTTTTCGGTGGCGATCAGGCCGCGCACGAACCAGCGCTGCATCGCCACGACGACGACCAGCGGCGGCAGCATGACGATCAGCGTGCCGGCCATGGCGATGTTCCATTCGGGAATGCCGCCGACGTTCGGGATGAGCTGCTTCAGTTCGGTGACGGCCGTCGCGTGGGCCGGATCGGTGGTGACCAGCAGCGGCCACAGATACTGGTTCCAAGCCCACAGGAACATGATGGTTCCGAGCGCCGCCATGTTGGTGCGCGACAGCGGCAGCAGGATGTCGATGAAGAAGCGCAGCGCGCCGGCGCCATCCATGCGCGCCGCCTCGGTCAGCTCGTCCGGCACGGTCAGGAAGAATTGCCGGTAGAGGAAAGTACCGGTCGCGGTGGCGATCAGCGGGAGGATGAGCCCGGTATAGGAGTTGAGCAGGCCGAGGCTCAACGAAACCTGCACGCCCGATATTTTCTCGATCAGCCAGCTCAGGCCGGTCACGTCGAGGATCGCCTGGTAGGGCGACAGCACATTGGCCGCCACCGCATAGGTCGGCACGATGCGTACTTCCAGCGGCAGCATCAGCGTGATGAAGATCAGCCAGAAGATGAGGGTACGTCCGGGATAGCGGAAATAGACGATCGAGAAGGCGGTGAGCGCCGAGATGATCACCTTGCCCGCCGCGACGCCGGCGGCAAAGATGAAGCTGTTGAGCAGCTTAGGGCCAAGACCGGCCGTGATCCATGCCGTCTTGATGTTGGCCCAGAAGTCGCCGCCGGGCAGCAGCGGCATCGGCACGTCATTGACCTCCTTCAGATTGTGCGACGCCGCGATGGCGACGATCACGAAAGGCGCGACTGCCAGCATGAAGCCGATGAACAGCACGAGGTGGGTGACGAAGTTGAGGATCGGCGTCCGCTCTACCATCACCGCCTCACCGATAGTGCACGCGCCGCTCGATAAAGCGGAACTGGAAGATGGTGAGCACCACGATGAGCATCATCAGGATGATGCTCTGCGCTGCGGCGCCCGAATAATCCAGGCCTTTGAAGCCGTCGGAATAGATCTTGTAGACCATCAGGTTGGTCGCGTTGGCTGGGCCACCGCTGGTCATGATGTCGACGATACCGAAGGAATCCTGGAAGCTTTCGGTGATGTTGATGACGAGCAGGAAAAAGATCGTCGGCGTGATCAGCGGGAACTGGATGTCCCGGAACCGCCTGACCACGCCGGCACCGTCCATGGCCGAGGCCTCGATCAATGAGCGCGGGATGGCCTGGAAGGCAGCGAGGAAGAAGATGAAATTGTAGCCGACATATTTCCAGGAAAAGGCGGCGATGATGGAGGCCATCGCGTCGGCGCCGTCGAGGCCTGGATCCCAGAACCCCGGCCATGCCCGATTGACGACGGCCATGAAGCCGGCTTCGGGGGCCAGGATGAAGCGGAAGGCGAGCGCCAGCGCCGGTGCGGCGATGCCGTAGGGCCAGATCAGCACGACACGGTAGAAGCGCGAGCCGGCAAGCTGCCGGTCGGTCAGCGCAGCGAGCACCAGCGCGATGACCATTGCCAGCCCGGTGCTGATCGCGGCAAAGGCCAGGCTAGCGGTGATCGAGTTCCAGTAATCCGCGCTAGCAAGGATCGAACGGAAATTGTCGAGACCGACCCAGATGTTGCCGCCGCCCCATGGCTGCTGCAACGTCAGCGACCAGTAGACCGCCTGGCCAGCCGGCCAGTAGAAGAATGTGAAGATCAGCAGCATCTGCGGCACCGCAAACAGGATGCCGACCGTCCATCTGCTGAAGGTAACGCGTTTTTCCATCGATCCGCGACGCCGTTGAGATATGGAACGGCCGCCCGCCGGCAATCGGCGGGCGGCCTGATGATCCTGACGATTAGGGCAGCGTCTTGTTGGGATAGGTCTGCTGGAAGCGGTCGAGGATCGCGTCGCCGTTTTTGACCAGCGTATCGAGGCCGTCCTGGACGCTGACCTTGTTGGCGAAGATCGCCTGCATCTGGGTGCCGAACTCGGCGCGGATCTGGGTGAAATTGCCAAGCCGGATGCCGCGGGTGATTTCGGTCGGCTCCGAAGCGGTGAGGCTGGCGATCGCGGTCTCACGGCCCTTGTAGGGCGCCTTGTCGTAGAAGCCGTTGGACTTCATGTAGTCGAAACCGGACTTCGCCACCGGGATGTAGCCGGTGTTGGTCGACCAGAACAGGGCAGTCTTGGGATCGTGGATGAAGTTGAGGAATGCGGCAGCGCCCTTGTATTCCTCCGCCGGCTTGCCCGAGAGAACCCAGAGCGAGGCACCGCCGACCAGGGAATTCTTGCGCTCGGTGCCGGCATAGACCGGGAGCTCGGCGACGTCCCAGTTCATGCCTTCCTTGTGGGTCTTGCCGACCGTTCCGTGGTCGCCGACCGAGGTCAGGATGACCTGGCAGGTGCCGGAGGCGAAGGCCTGGACCATATCCTGGCCGAGATCCTTGGACTTGATCTTGATCAGGCCGGCGTCATACCATTTCTTGAGGTCGCCGACATACTGGACGAATTTGGTCTTGTTGACCGCGAGGCGGGCGTCGAGACCGTCATAACCGTTGCTCTTCGTGGCGATCGGCTGATTGTGGATGGCGGAGAACTGTTCCATCAGCTGCCAGCTTTCGTTGGCGGAGATGTTGATCGCCATCGGACACTCGTAGCCGGCATCCTTCATTGCCTGAAGGTCGGCGCCAACCTCTTCCCAGGTCTTCGGAGCTTCTGTCTTGCCGATCTTGGCGAAGGCGTCCTTGTTCCAGTACATCAGCGCCGTCGAGGAGTTGAACGGGAAGGACAGCATCTCCCCCTTCGACGTCGCATAGTAGCGCGCGATGCCGGGGAAATAGTCGCTGTAGTCGATCTTGTAGCCGTTCTCCTCCATCAGCTTGTCGGCCGGATAATAGGCGCCCGACAGCATCATGGTGGCGGTGCCGACATCGTAGACCTGCACGACGGTGGGCTGCTTGCCGGCACGGAAGGCAGCGATGGTGTTCTGCAGCGTGGCATCATAGTTGCCCTGGCTGGTGCAGACGACTTCATAGTCGGATTGCGATGCGTTGAAGTTCTTGCACAGCGTATCGACGACGCGGGCGAGATCGCCCGAAAGGCCGAACCAGAAATCGAATTTGACCGGTGCGGCGGCGGCAGGCAGCGCCAACGCAACGCCGAGTGTGCCGGCGGCAAAGGCCGCAAGGCCATGCTTGATGATCGACATGGATTTCATTCCCTCTTGAGTGGCTTTGACAAGGGGCTTGCGCAAGTCCTTGCCTGCTCTCTTAGAGAAGGTATGTGACAGTTCTGCTGTGCCTCCCGCAGCCTGTGGAAAAGCCGGCCCTGGCAGCACGAAACAACGCTTCTACTGTCCGCCTGGCCGGACCAGAGCGTGTTGAGATCCTAGCCGACCCGCTTTCCCGTCTTATCGAACCAGTGCAGCTTTTCGGCCCTGGCCACGACCCGCAACTGGTCGCCCGGCCTGGCGGCGGCGCGGCCGGCGACACGCATGACGATGCGGACGCCGCCTGCAGCACAGTGGAGAAAACTTTCGGCACCGACCGGTTCGACTGCCTCGACCGTCGCCGGCAGGACGAGCGCGCCGGACGGTGCCTTTGCATTGAAGGTGACGTCGGCGTCTTCCGGGCGAAAACCGAGTGTCGCGGCTTTTGTGTCGGCAGGCGCGAAGCCGATCGCCGTGCCGTCGGCCAGCGTCGGGCCCGAGAGGCCTCCGGTCAGCGCCAGGAGATTCATTGGGGGCGCCCCGATGAACGAAGCAACGAACGTCGAGGCCGGCGCCTCGTAGATGTCGAGCGGCGCGCCAATCTGCTCGACCAGGCCGGCATTCATGACGACGAGGATGTCGGCCAGCGTCATCGCCTCGAGCTGGTCGTGGGTGACATAGATCGAAGTGACGCCAAGCGTGCGCTGCAAGTTTTTGATCTCGACCCGCATCTGGCCACGCAATTTGGCGTCGAGATTGGAGAGCGGCTCGTCGAACAGAAAGACCTTCGGATTGCGCACGATGGCGCGGCCCATGGCAACACGCTGGCGCTGGCCGCCGGAAAGTTCGCGCGGGCGCCGGTCGAGCAGCGCCGAGAGTTCCAGCACCTTGGCGGTCGAGCGGACCCTGCTGTCGATCTCGTCCTTGGGCGTGCCGCGGTTGCGCAAGCCATAGGCCATGTTGTCGTAGACCTTCATGTGCGGATAGAGCGCGTAGTTCTGGAACACCATGGCGATGTCACGCTCGGCCGGGCCAACGGCATTGACGATCTTGCCGTCGATCGCGACCGTTCCCGAGGAGATGGTCTCGAGCCCGGCGATCATCCTGAGCAGCGTGGACTTGCCGCAGCCGGACGGGCCGACCAGCACGCAGAGCTCCTTGTCGGGAATGGCGATGGAGACGCCCTTCACGGCTTCGACGCCGCTGGAATAGACCTTCTTCGCGTCTTTCAGATCGACCGTCGCCATCAGCGTCTCACTTTTCGGATTCGACCAGGCCGCGCACGAACCAGCGTTGCATCAGCACAACGATCAGGATCGGCGGCATGATGGCAAGCATGGCGGTGACCATGACCAGGTGCCATTGGGTGTCGGCATCGGCGAAGGAGACCATCTTTCTCAGCGCGATGACGATGGTGTTCATGTTGTTGCTGTTGGTAACCAGCAGCGGCCACAGGTACTGCGTCCAGCCGTAGATGAAGAGGATCACGAACAGCGCCGCGATATTGGTGCGCGACAGCGGCAACAGGATGTCGAAGAAGAAGCGCCATGGCCCGGCGCCATCGACGCGCGCCGCCTCCACCAGTTCGCCCGGGATGGTCATGAAGAACTGTCGAAACAGCAGCGTCGCGGTAGCCGAGGCGATCAGTGGGATGATCAGGCCGGCGTAGGTGTCGATCATGCCGAGATCGACCATCACCTTGTAGGTCGGCAGGATGCGTACCTCCACGGGAAGCATCAAGGTGATGAAGATCAGCCAGAAGAAGGTCATGCGCAGCGGAAAGCGGAAGAACACGATCGCGTAGGCCGACAGGATCGAGATGAAGATCTTTCCCACTGCCACGCCGAGCGCCATGATCGTGGTGTTGAGGAGCAGCCTGCCGACACCGACACCGCCGATGCGGCCGACGCCGCCGAACAGCGCCTCGCTGTAATTGTTCCAGAACTGGTCGCCGGGCCAGAATGGCAGCGGCGGCCTTAGGATCGTCTGCAGCGTCTGTGTCGAGGCGACGAAGGTGTAGTAGATCGGAAAGGCGACGATCAGTATGCCGAGGATGAGCACGGCATGGGCGAGGAAGATGCGGAACGGGGACTGGCCGATCATCACCCGCCTCAGCCGTAATGGACTCTGCGTTCCACATAGCGGAACTGGATGGCGGTGAGCGCGATGACGATGATCATCAGGATGACCGACTGCGCCGCCGAATCGCCGAGGATCAGATTGACGAAGCCGTCATTGTAGACCTTGTAGACCAGCGTCTCGGTCGTCTTGCCCGGCCCGCCGCCGGTGACGGCATGGACGATGCCGAACGTGTCGAACAGGGCATAGACGGTGTTGACGACCAGCAGGAAGAAGGTCGTCGGCGCAAGCAGCGGGAAGACGATGGTCCAGAAGCGCTTGGTCTCGCTGGCGCCGTCCATGGCCGCCGCCTCGATCAGCGTCTTCGGCACCGCTTGCAGGCCGGCGATGAAGAACAGGAAATTGTAGCTGATCTGCTTCCAGGCTGCGGCGGCCACCAGCAGGATCATGGCATGGGTGCCGTTGAGCAGTGGATCCCAGGCGATGCCAAAACGTCTCAGCAGATAGGACAGTGAGCCGATCGACGGATTGAACAGGAACAGCCCCAGCATGCCGGCAATCGCCGGCGCCACCGCATAGGGCCAGATCATCAACGTGCGGTAGATACCTTTGCCGCGCACCACTTTCTCAGCCATGACGGCAAGCAGCAGCGCCACGCCCATGGCGACGATCGCGGTGGCAAGCGAGAACACCACCGTGACCTTGATCGAATTGAGGTAGGCAGGATCGACAAGCACCTTCCTGAAATTGGCAAACCAGACGAACCTGCTCTTCAGCCCGAACGGGTCTTGCCTGAGCATCGACTGGTAGAGCGCCTGCCCCGCCGGCCAGTAGAAGAAGACCAGCGTGATGGCGAGTTGCGGCGCCACCAGCAGGTAGGGCAGGATCTTGTTGGGGAAGATGACGCGCGGGGTCAAAAGTGCCACTCCGCCGGACGTTGCGCTCGCCCTAATTCCCCAGCGCTTCCTTGATCGCTGCGTTGCCGCGCGTCACCGCATTGTCGAGTGCCTGCTGCGCGGTTTGCTGGCCGGCCAGCATCTTCTCGAACTCCTCGTTCTGGATATCGCGCACCTGCGGCAGGTTCGGCAGGCGCACGCCCTTCGAATTGTCGGTCGGCGCCTTGCCGGTCATCTGCAGGATCGGTGTCTCGCGGCCGGGGTTCTTGTCATAGAAGCCGGACTTCTTGGTCGCCTCGTAGGCGGCGAGCGTCACCGGCAAATAACCCGACTTCTGGTGCAGGTATTCCTGCACATCGGTCTTGGAGAGATAGGCAAAGAACGCCGCAACGCCCTTGTACTCCTCGTCGGACTTGTCTGCGAATACCCACAGGCTGGCGCCGCCGGGCGTGGTGTTCTGCGGCGCGCCCTTGGCATCGCTGTCGTAGGGAAGCTGCCCTATGCCGTAATTCATGCCCGACTTGACGATATCGCCGAGGCCGCCGGAGGATTCAGTCATGATCCCGCATTCGCCGGCGAGGAAGATCTGCTTGGCTTCGGAGGTGCGTCCGCCATATTTGAAAGTGCCGTCCTTGGCGAGGTCCGCGAGCGCCTGGAAGTGGTTGACGAAAATCGGCGCATTGATCTTGAGCTCGACATCGCCGCCGGCCAGGCCATTCTGCTGGGTAGCCCACGGCACGTCATTCCACGCCGCGAAGTTCTCCAGGTGGATCCAGGTCAGCCAGGTCGAGGTGTAGCCGCAAGCGGCAGCGCCGCTGGTCTTGATCTTCTTGGCAGCTTCCCACACCTCGTTCCAGGTCTTGGGCGGGCTGTTCACGTCGAGGCCTGCCTTCTGGAAGATGTCCTTGTTGTAGTAGAGGATCGGCGAGGAGGAGTTGTAAGGGAAGGACAGCATGGTGCCATCCGGCTTCGAATAATAGCCGACGATGCCGGGCAGATACTGGCTCTTGTCGAAGGTCATCCCGGCACCGGTCAGCACATCGGCAGCCGGCTTGATCGCGTCCTCGGCCGCCATCATCACGCCGGTGCCGACGTCGAAGACCTGGAGGATGTCGGGCGCCTGACCGGCGCGATAGGCAGCGATGCCGGCATTCAGCGTCTCTGGATAGGTGCCCTTGAATACTGGAACGATCTCATAGTCGCTCTGGCTGGCGTTGAAATCCTTGGAAATCTTGTCGACGACCTCGGCATTGGCGCCGGTCATGGCGTGCCACCAGCTGATCTGCGTGACGGCGAAGGCGGAGGTGGTGGAAAGCAGCGTCAAAGTGGCGGCAACACCGGCCGCGAAGCCGAAGAACTTCATGTTTCATCTCCCGTTTATCATTGGCGAGAGGGGCACTCCCGCGACGGCACTATGTGTCGCTCATGACAAATGGACAACGGTTTTGTTGCGGATCGACGCACATCACTTCTGCCTAAAGTAGTGCTCACTTCCGGATGGGAGACGATGGAAAGCAATTGCCTAGCCGGCTTACCGCCTGACAGGCGCGGGCAGGATCCCGCGATGATCGCCAGACGCCTGCGCTCAGTCTGATGGTCCAAGTGCCGCTTCGACCAGCCGCTTGGCGTCGGGGCTCGACCATCCGGCCGGACCGTTCATGTGGGCGATCAGGCAGCCTTCAGCGTCGATCAGCATGGTGACGGGCAGGCCGAGCGCCAGGCCGCGCGCCTTGGCGTCGTTGAACAGCGTCATCGTCGGATCGCGGTAATAGCCGAGCGCTTCGATGCCGATTTCCTTGAGGAACTTCTTCGGCTTGGCGTCGTCTCCGGCATCGACATTGACCGCGACGACCTGGAAGGCGTCGCTGCCCATCTCCTTCTGCAGCGTGTCGAGCGCCGGCATCTCGGCGCGGCAGGGTGCGCACCATGTCGCCCACAGATTGAGCAGCACCGTCTTGCCGGCGTGGCCGGCAATCGTCGTCGGCTTGCCGTCGGGGCCGTTGAAGGCGAGGCTTTTCAGCGATTGCGGCGGGTCGGCCGGCAATAGCGCGGCGACCTGGCCGGTGGCTGCGGCGGCGACTTTCTTGGCATGGTCGGCCTTGGCGGCGCAGGCAACGTCGTCCTTGCTGGTGCCGACAGCGACTTGCGCCGGTGCGTTGTTGCCAGTACCGCTCTCGCTGACATATACCGCGACCGCACCAGCCAGCACGCCCGCCACCAAGGCAGCGAGGATGAGGCGCGGGGCCGGGAAAAATCTATTGCCGTCTGCCATTTTCTTAAAAACTGCTCCGGAGCACGGGTTATAGCAATGAGCGATAAGAAGGCCAGCAACCAGATGTGGGGCGGACGTTTTGCCTCGGGTCCGGCCGCGATCATGGAAGCGATCAACGCGTCGATCTCGTTCGACCGCAAGCTTTACGCGCAGGACATTCGCGGCTCGATCGCTCACAGCGAGATGCTGGCGCAAACGGGCATTATTTCGGCGGCCGATCAAGAAAAAATCGCTCACGGGCTGAACACGATCCTGGCAGAGATCGAGACGGGCACTTTCGAGTTCTCGACCAGGCTGGAAGACATCCACATGAATGTCGAGGCTCGCCTTGCCGACCTGATCGGCCCGTCCGCCGGCCGCCTGCACACCGCCCGCTCGCGCAACGACCAGGTGGCGGTAGACCTGAGGCTGTGGGTCAAGGACGAATGCTTTCGCGTCGCCGAGGCGCTGAAGGGCCTGATCGCGGCATTTCTGGAGCGGGCCGAGGAGCATGCGGCAACCGTGATGCCGGGCTTCACCCATATGCAGGCGGCGCAGCCGGTGACCTTCGGCCACCACTGCATGGCCTATGTCGAGATGTTTTCGCGCGACCTGTCGCGCGTCCGCGACGCCATCGAGCGGATGGACGAAAGCCCGCTTGGTGCAGCCGCCCTTGCCGGCACCAGCTTTCCGATCGACCGCCACAGGACGGCGAGGGCTCTCGGCTTCCGCGAGCCGATGCGCAATTCGCTGGATAGCGTTTCGGACCGCGATTTCGCGCTGGAGTTCTTGGGGCTGGCAGCGATCTGCGCCACGCATCTGTCGCGGCTTGCCGAGGAGATCATCATCTGGTCAACGCCGCAGTTCGGCTTCGTCAGGCTGTCGGACAGCTTCTCCACCGGCTCCTCGATCATGCCGCAGAAGAAGAACCCCGACGCCGCCGAACTGGTGCGCGGCAAGACCGGCCGCGTCACCGGCCATCTGGTCGGCCTGCTGACGGTGATGAAAGGCATGCCACTGACCTATGGCAAGGACATGCAGGAAGACAAGGAATCCGTCTTCGACGCCGCCGAAACGCTCGACCTGATGCTGGCGGCGATGACCGGCATGGTGCGCGACATGACAGTCAACGCCGCCGCGATGAAGAAGGCTGCAGGTTCCGGCTACTCGACCGCGACCGACCTTGCCGACTGGCTGGTGCGCGCTCTTGGCCTGCCGTTCCGCGAAGCGCACCACATCACCGGCCGCGCCGTGGCGTTGGCGGAAGAGAAAAAGATCGGGCTCGACAGGCTTTCACTGCAAGCCTTGCAGTCCATTCACCCGGGCATCACCGCGGATGTGTTTTCGGTGCTTGCCGTGCAGAACTCGGTGAAGAGCCGCGTAAGCTTCGGCGGCACCGCGCCGTCGGAGGTGAGGAAGCAGATCCGCTATTGGAAAAAGCGGCTGGCAAAGGCTTAGGCCGGGGTGCAATGCCAACAAAACTCGGCTAAAAGCGGCGGCGAACAGAAGTTTCGGACGGGTGGATCGATGATCGGAAGCAGGATTTTGGTGACGCTCACGCTTCTGGCGGCGGTGGCGACCGTCACGGCCTGCGGCAGGAAGAGCGGCCTCGACACGCCCTATGAGGCGGCCGTGCAGGCACGCAAGGATGCCGAGAAGGCCAAGCAGCCGCTGCTGCCCGAGCCGGAGAAACCGCTCAAGGACAATAAGTTCATCCTCGACCCGCTGCTCTGATCTTTCCGGAACCATTCTCGTGAACCATTTCGACTACTGCGACGGCGTGCTGCATGCCGAGGACGTGCCGATTTCAGATATCGCAGCAAGCGTCGGCACGCCGTTCTATTGTTATTCGACGGCGACGCTGACCAGGCATTTCCGCGTCTTCGCGGAGGCTTTTGCCGGGCTCGACGCGCTGGTCTGCTACGCAATGAAGGCGAATTCCAACCAGGCGGTGTTGAGAACGCTGGCAAAGCTTGGCGCCGGCGCCGACGTGGTTTCCGAAGGCGAATTGCGCCGTGCGCTGGCGGCCGGCATCCCGGCGAAGAAGATCCTGTTTTCGGGCGTCGGCAAGACCGCGCGCGAAATGGATCTTGCGCTCTCGGCCGGCATCCTTTGCTTCAACGTCGAATCCGAGCCGGAACTGGAACTGCTGTCAGCCAGAGCCACGGCGCTGGGCAAGGTCGCGCCGATCTCGCTGCGCATCAATCCGGATGTCGACGCAAAAACGCACAAGAAGATCTCCACCGGCAAGGCCGAGAACAAGTTCGGCATTCCCTGGCAAAGGGCGCGCAAGGTCTATGCCCGCGCCGCCGAACTCCCGGGCATCAAGGTCACCGGCATCGACACCCATATCGGCAGCCAGATCACCGAGTTGCAGCCGTTCGACGATGCCTTCGCCCTGCTGGTGGAACTGGTCGGCGCGCTGCGCGCCGACGGCCACGCCATCGAGCATATCGATCTCGGCGGCGGCCTCGGCATTCCCTACCGCGTTGACAACAGCCCGCCTCCCCTGCCCGACGCCTATGCCCAGATCGTCAAGAAGCATGTCTCAAGGCTCGGGCTGAAGGTGATGTTCGAACCGGGTCGGCTGATCGTCGGCAATGCCGGCATCCTCGTCTCGGAAGTGATCTTCGTGAAGGAGGGCGACGCCAGGAATTTCCTGGTCGTCGACGCCGCGATGAACGATCTGATCCGGCCGACGCTCTACGACGCCTTCCACGACATCAGGCCGGTCGTACAACAGCCGGCCTCAGCGCCGCGCATGAAGGTCGACGTGGTCGGCCCGGTCTGCGAGACCGGCGACTATCTCGGCCTCGACCGCGACCTGCCCAGGCTGAAGGCCGGCGACCTGATCGCCGTCGCCACGGCCGGCGCTTATGGCGCGGTGCAGGCCGGCACTTACAACACCCGCCTGCTGGTACCGGAAGTGCTGGTCGACGGCGACCGCTTCCATGTCGTGCGCCCACGCCAGAGCTATGACGAACTGATCGGCCTGGATTCGGTGCCGGACTGGCTAGAGTAGACCATAAGGTTCCATTCCGGCCCTGACCAGATTAGCGCTACATCTGGCGAAATATCAGAGCCCTGGCCTCGGCGATACTGTCCTCGTCGCGGCGATAGAACGTCCATTGCTTGATGCGCTTGCTGCGCAAAAGACCCGCCTGGGTGAGCACGCGCATGTGTTCGCTGAGCGTCGCCTGGGCAATGCCGAGCTTCTCCGCAATCAGCAGTGCGCAAACGCCGTCGTCGACCAGATCGCCATCCGTCTGCGGCGGAAAATGCGCGCGCGGGTCCTTCAGCCAAGCGAGGATCTGCAGCCTGCGCTCGTTGGCGATTGCCTTGATGATCTCGACTTGCATTTAGCCATTTTGCTAAGTTACTAAGTAATGTCAACCTCAGGAGTGGCCCATGCCAGACGGCAACACGATCACACGCGAACGCATCGCCGCCACGGAACCACGCATCCGGCCATTCGTGCGCCATACGCCGGTGCTGCGCGTCGACATGGCTGATTTCGGCCGTTCGCAACTTGCGGTCGACCTGAAGCTCGAGTGCCTGCAGCATTCCGGCTCGTTCAAGGCACGCGGCGCGTTCACCAATCTTCTCGAACGGCCGGTTCCCAAGGCAGGCGTCGTCGCGGCATCGGGCGGTAATCACGGTGCCGCGGTCGCCTATGCCGCCATGCGGCTCGGCCACAAGGCGACCATCTTCGTTCCCGAAGTGAGCCCGCCGGCCAAGCTGGACCGCATCCGCGGCTACGGCGCCGAGCTGGTTGTCGGCGGCGCACGCTACGCCGAGGCGCTGGCCGCCAGCGAAATCTTTGCCGAACAATCCGGCGCGCTGCAGATCCACGCCTTCAACCAGGAGGAAACGCTGGTCGGACAAGGCACGCTCGGCCTCGAGATCGAGGCTGATCTGCCCGAACTCGACACGCTGCTGGTCGCCGTCGGCGGCGGCGGCCTGATCGGCGGCATCGCCGCCTGGTTTGCCGGCCGCATCAGGATCATCGCCGTCGAGCCCGAGGGTGCACCGACGCTCCACCGCGCCTTCGAGGCCGGCCGGCCCGTCGATGCGCCGGCCGAGGGCATCGCCGCCGATTCGCTGGCGCCAAAGCGCGTCGGCGAGCTGATGTTCCCCATCGCCGAGGCCTTCGTCGAGCGCTCGATACTGGTCAGCGATGACGACATCATCGCCGCGCAGATGGCCTTGTGGGACCGCGTGCGAATCATCTCTGAGCCGGGCGGTGCCGCGGCCTTCGCGGCGATCTTGTCCGGCCGCTACGCACCGTCGCCGGGCGAGCGCGTCGCCGTTCTGGTTTGCGGTGCAAACGCGAATCCGGCGAAATTCTGATCACAACCGGTGCAACGCCTCTTCACGTTTTAAGGAACCGCCTCGCCTTCGCCGTGTTTCTTGTTATTCTTTGAGTCGTGAGGTTCGGGCCATCCCGCCCGGACAGGAAGGGCCGATGAGCGAACGACCCACCTCCAGCAGCGAACGCAGCCTGGCCGGGCGCCTTGCCGTGAGCCGGTTGGCGACGCGGGTCTCGATGACGGTCGAGCGTGGCTGGCCGTTGCTGCTGCCGCTGGTCATCGTCGCCAGCATGTTCCTCAGCGTTTCGTGGCTCGGCCTGTTCCAGCTTCTGCCGGATACAGCGCGCATCGGCCTCGTCGCGGCGTTCGGCATCGCTGCCGTTGCAGCGCTCTATCCGCTGCGGTTCTTCCGCTTGCCGTCGGCTGCCGAGATCGATCGTCGCATCGAGGCGGCCAATGAGTTGCTGCACAGCCCGGTGCTGGTGCAGACCGACCGGCCGAGCGGCAGGGAAAGCATCTTTTCGCAGGCGCTGTGGCGCGAACATCAAAAACGCATGGCGGACCGGCTGGGCCACCTCGGCGCCGACCGGCCGCGCGCCCGCGTGCCCGAGCGCGATCGCTGGGGGCTGCGCGCCGTTGCCGCTTTGCTGCTCGTCACCGCCTTTGCCTTCTCCTTCGGGCCCTCGGGCGGCAGAATAGGCGACGGCTTCGTCGCCCGCGCGGCGCGCGACACCGTTCCGCCGCGCATCGATGCCTGGGTGACGCCGCCGGCCTATACCGGCAAGCCACCGGTCTTCCTCACCGCCGACGCCAACCAGGCTGCCTCGACCTTCACTGTGCCGCAAGGCAGCGATGTCTCGTTGCGTGTCACCGGTGGTTCGGGCGAGGAAACGCTGAGCTACGCCGACGCAGCCGGCAACGCCCGCGCCATCGATCCGACCGGACCGCAAGCGGCTGGCGCCAAACCTGCGGCAAACCCGGCGACGTCCAAAGTGCGCCAGTTCACCGGCAAGCTGACCACCGACGGCACGTTGACCCTGAAATCGGGCGACGACGACCTCGGCCACTGGGCTTTCGCGATGATCCCGGACAAGCCGCCGCAGATCCGCTTCGTCGGTGAACCCAAGCGTGCTGTCAATGGCGCCTTCGAGCTCAACTACCAGATCGACGACGATTATGGCGCCGCCACCGCCAAGGCCGCTTTCGCATTGGCCGACCCGCAGGCGCCCAACGCGCATCCCCTTTACGGCCCGCCCGACATGCCGCTGGCGCTGCCGCGTCGCGGCGGCAAGGCCGCCAAGACCAGCAAAGACCTGACCGAACACGCCTGGGCCGGCGGCAATATCAGGCTGACGCTTGTTGCCACCGACGACGCCGGGCATACCGCAACCAGCGAAACCAAGACGCTGGTGATGCCGGAGCGGCCTTTCTCCAATCCGCTGGCGCGGGCCGTCATCGAACAGCGCCGTATGCTGGCGCTCGACGCCAATGCCAAGCCCCGCGCGCTCGACCTGATGGACGCGATCACGCTGCGGCCCGAGGACACGTTCGACAACATGACGCACTACCTGGCCATCATGAGCGCCCGCAGCCGGCTGAAGATGGCCGACAGCGACGACCAGTTGCGTGATGAGGTGGCTTATCTCTGGCAAGTCGCGCTTGGCATCGAGGAAGGCAATCTGTCGGCGGCCGAAAAGCGTCTGCGTCAGGCGCAGCAGGCGCTGCAGGACGCGATCAAGAACGGCGCCAGCGACCAGGAGATCGAAAAGGCGATGAAGGAACTGCGCGAGGCGATGAACCAGTTCCTGCAGGAATTCGCCCAGCGCGCGCAGCAGAACCCCAACGCCCCGCAGATGCAGCAGAACGGCCAGGAGCTGCGCCAGAGCGACATCGACCGCATGATGGATCAGATCGAAAACCTGGCGAAGTCAGGCGATCGCGACAAGGCGCAGGAGTTGCTTTCGCAATTGCAGGACATGATGAATAACCTGCAGGCCGGGCGCCAACAGCAAGGTGGCCAGCAAGACAGCGAGATGCGCCAGCAGATGGACAAGCTCGGCGAGATCATGCGGCGCCAGCAGGAGATGATGAACGACACCTTCCGCATGGATCAGATGCAGCGTGGCCAGCGCCAGCGCGGACAAAACCGCGACGAGCAGCTCGGCGAAAACGGTGAGCAGGGTCCGATGGGCGAAGAGGGCAATCCCGGCGCCGGTGACGACCGCGACCCGCTCGCTCGGCCGAAGCCGATGACGCCAGAGGAATTCGCCGATGCGCTGAAGCAGTTGCAAGAGGGCCAGGGGAAATTGCAGGGCGACCTCGAGCAGCTGAAGAAGGGGCTCGAAGGCATGGGCCTCGCGCCCAATGAGGGATTTGGCGAGGCCGGCAGATCCATGGGCAATGCCGAACAGTCACTCGGCGAGGGCGACGGCGATCAGGCCGTCGGTCACCAGGGCCGGGCGCTGGAGGCGTTGCGCAAGGGCGCCAAGGACATGATGAAGCAACTGCAGGCCATGCAGGGCGACCAGGGCGGCAGCGGAGAAGGCGGCCGCCAGCAGGACGCCGACCGCGACCCGCTTGGCCGGCCCCGTACCACCCGGGGTCCCGACGACGGAAACTCAGTGAGGGTGCCGGATGAAATCGACGTGCAGCGGGCACGCCAGATCCTGGAAGCGATCCGCAAGCGGCTCGGCAATGCGCTCAGCCCCGACATCGAACGCAGCTATCTCGAGCGGCTGCTGGAGCTAAAATAGTCTCAGGACGAAGTCTGGTAAGTCGATATCGGCAAAACGCCGGGCTTGTCGAAGAACGCCTCCCGGATCGCTTCTTCCATGCCGTCGATCGCCTCACCGGAGACGCTCGGATTGCGGTGCAGGACGACGTTCGAGGAATCGATGTCGCCGAACCCGTCGGCCGCGCCGAGTTCGCGGCAGCCGGCAGGGATGTTGCTGCGTGAGATCGGCGCGATCGCAAGCCCCGAGGTGACGGCAAGCTTCAGGCCGCCATTGGTGTCGCTGGTATAGGCGACGCGGTAGGCAAGACCGCGCTGTTCCAGCGACTTGATGGCGAAGTCTCGGCACCAGCCATCGCGGCTGTAGAGCGCGATCGGCAGCGGCCGCTCCTCGTGCATGTGGTGGAGACTCGACGTCACCCAAACCGTCGGATCGTGCATCAGCACTTCGCCGCCCGAGAAGCTCTCCCATTCGAACACCACCGCGAGATCGAGTTCGCCTGCCGCCAGCGCCCGCATCTGCGAGCCGGAATGGGCATAGCGCACCGTGACCTCGACCTGCGGATGGCGCTTGGCGAACGCGCCGAGCGCGCGCGAAAGGATCGAATGGCCATATTCCGCCGGGATGCCGATCCGAACCGGTCCGCCGAGCGGCGGCGCCGCCATCGATGCCGCGGTCTCGTCGAGCAGGGAAACGATGCGCCTGGCATTGGCGATGAGTTCACCGCCGCGGCGCGTCAGTGCCACGCCGCGCGAGCCGCGCTCGAACAGGCTGTCGCCGACCATGCTTTCGAGCTTCTTCATCTGCATCGAAACCGCCGACTGCGTACGGCCCGCCCGTTCCGCCGCCTTGGTGAAATTGCCGGTTTCGGCCACCGCTACGAAGGTGCGGAGAAGGTCGCTGTCCAAGGTTGGTTTCATCACATTTGCCATCAGAAAATCTGATTGCTGGCATCATTCCAATTCGTTTGCAACATGTCAAACGCCAGACGATAGTCGGCTCACCCATTGGATATGCGGCTGCGAAATCGGCCGCGGACCAATCGAAGAGTCCTCACTCATACCCGCTGCCCGAAAACGGTGGCGGGTTCTTTTTACCTGACAGCAAACCGGCCCCGAGCCGGACCTACAGGGAGCTTGTTAAAACGACATGCAGAACCGGATCGTCCTCGGCATCGTAAGCCTTTGCCTCGGCGTACTGGTGTTCTCGCTCCAGGATCCGCTGATCAAGGCCGTGTCGAGCACTTATCCGGTAACCGAAGTGATGGCGATCCGCTCAATAGTCGCCCTGCCCATTCTGCTTGTCCTCGTGCATGCCGATGTCGGGCTCAAGGCGATCGTCTCGAAGCGATTTCGCATGCTGACGATGCGAGCCCTCATCCTGTTCACCTCTTACACGGTCTATTATCTGGCAATCGCCGCTCTGCCGCTTGCCGATGCGGTTGCTCTCTATTTCATGGCGCCGCTGTTCATCATGGTGCTTGCTGGCCCTTATCTCGGAGAGCGCGTGGCGTGGCAGACGTTGGCCACTGTCCTGGTCGGGATGCTCGGCGTGCTGGTGATGCTGCGGCCCGGTGCCGGGTTATTCGAGTGGGCGGCGCTGCTTTCGCTAGGCTCGGCGGTTCTCTACGGCTTTTCGCAGCTGATGGCCCGCAAGATCGGCGATACCGAATCGTCCACCGTCATGGCGTTCTATCAAAATGGCGTCTACCTCTTGGGTGCTATAGCGGTCGCCGGGCTGTTCTGGCTTGCAGGGATAGACCACGCCATCCACCCGAGCCTCGAGTTCCTTGTTAGGCCATGGGCATGGCCTACGCCGATTGAGTTCCTGAAGATGGCAGCCTGCGGCTTCGTCGCCTCGGCCGGGATGATCCTGCTGTCGCAGGCTTACCGGCTGGCGCCTGCCAACAGCGTCGCCACTTTCGAATACACCGGCATCATCTGGTCGCCGCTGTGGGGCTTCCTGTTCTTCGCCGAAGTGCCGCAATCGACCACAGTGATCGGCGCGGCACTGATCATCGGCGCCGGGTTGTTCGCGCTGAATGCCAGCCGGCGCAGGAGCATTGCGCCGACGATTGCGGCGACCTGCGATCCCGCCTGACCACCGTCAGGCAAAGCAAGCGAGCGCGCGGTCTACCCGGGCGCGGATCTCGGCCAGAGTGAAGGGCTTCTGCACGACGTCGAGAATGACGCCATTCAATTCCTCGGCCCGTTCGCGCTGGTCGGCATAGCCGGTCATCAGCATGATCTTCGTCGCCGGGAAAAGGCTTGCAGCCGCCCTGGCCATCTCGATGCCGTCCATCTCCGGCATGCGGATGTCGGAGACGACGAGGTCGAAGCTGCCTTGCGCTGCGCGGATCAGGGCAAGGCCCTGCGCGCCGTCGGCGGCGATGGCGACTGTATGCCCGGCGCGTTCGAGAGCGCGGGCGGCGAGGGTGCGGACGGACTCATCGTCCTCAACGATCAGGAGCTTTGCCATGGCGCGATACTTGGCGGGGAAAAGTTGACTTTTTCTGAACCGCAACCAGCGTCAAAGATAAATCTAGGCGTCGCCCTTGACGACACCGACAAACGGCAGCTCGCGAAAAGCGTGAGCGACATCCATGCCGTAGCCTACGACGAAATAATCGGGACAGTCGAAGCCGACATAGTTGGCGTTGAGTGTGGTCTGGCGGCGCATGCGCTTGTCGAGCAGTACGGCGACGGCGCAGCTCCTCGCACCTCGCGACAGCATCAGGTCGCGGGTGAAGCTTAGCGTCTTGCCGGATTCGAGGATGTCGTCGATCAAAAGCACATCGCGGCCGGCGACTTCATTGTCGATGTCGCGCAGCACCCTCACCTCGCCGCTAGTGGTGCCGGCGCCATAGCTGGAGATGAAGATGAACTCGACCTCGGGCGACAGGCCGACATCGTGCATGGCGCGGATGAGATCGGCGGCGAAGATGAAGGAGCCTTTCAGCACCGAGATCACCAGAAGGTCGTGGTAGTCGTGCGCGGCGATCTCCTTGGCAAGCTCCAGATTCCGCCGCGCGATGGCGGACGCCGAAAACAGGACCTCGATGTCCTTGCCGCGCACAACTGGCATTCTTCGCCCTCCAGGCAGTTCGCCTGCACGATTGTTGGACGTGCGAGACGCTGTAGAACTTTTTGATTTTGCATATGATCCCCAGAAAATCGATTCCGGGGTCATGCTTTAGCCGGCGAAAGTGACTGACACGGCCTTCACGCCGTTTCTAGGCATATCGAGCCGGCTGGAAAAGCCGAATCTTTCGCCGGGCGCCAACGAACGGTCGGATGTCCCCAACCTATAGCGGGTGATCTGGCTGTCCTTGCCGGTGACCCGGATCTCCAGTGGCGGCAATTGCGCGGCCTTCGGCCCGTCATTGGCGGCCTCGCCATCGACATACAAGACCGGTTTTGGCCCGGACATGTCGATGCGAGATGTAACGCCTGAAATGCTGAGCGCGGCAACGGCCGTCTGTTCGTCCACCCAAAACGGTGTCTGGCGCACCAGCGCGTGGCCGCCCGAGATCCAGAAGGCCACAAGTGCTGCGCCAAAGCCGGCGATCCAGAAGATCGGCCCGCCGCGCGAAGCCGGCGGTCGCTCGGTACTGGCTTCCGGTTTGCGCAGCATCTCCATGCCTTCGATCGAGGGCATGGCGGCCACATGCGAAAGCGGCGGCGATTGGGCTTCTGCCTTGACCGCGAGGCGCGGCAGCACCTCGTAGTCGGCATCGACGATGTCGGCTGCTGGACCACGCAGTTCCGACGCGGCATTTGTCGCCGGTCCGGTCATGATTTCGCCGGAAACAGGGCGCGCGGTTCGATCCTCAGCCATCATGGCCCCAGCACTAGCACTTGTTCGCTCTTCGTTTCTTTTGCGTAAACGGAAATGGTTAACGCTTCCCCACCGGAAACCCCTGTGACGAGCCGAAAAAACCACGAAATTAACCGCCGGTTAACCATGCCGGCCGATGGTCTTTTGAGAGAAAAGGCTGGCGTTTCGCTGCCGAAAGTTTCAGGTCATCGAACGTGATCCGCTTCGAAAATGTCGGCCTCCGCTATGGCATGGGTCCGGAGATCCTCCGCGACATTTCCCTGCACATTCCTGAGCGCTCCTTCCAGTTCCTGAGCGGACCTTCGGGCGCCGGCAAGACGACGTTGCTGCGCCTTTTGTTCATGTCGCTGAAGCCGACGCGCGGGCTGATCACCATCTTCGGCAAGGACCGTTCGCGCATCTCGCGCAACGAGCTGCCGCATCTGAGGCGGCGCATCGGCGTGGTGTTCCAGGATTTTCGCCTGCTCGACCACATGACCACCTATGAGAACGTGGCCCTGCCGTTGCGCGTGCGCGGGCGCGAGGAAGCGAGCTATCGCACCGACGTGACCGAGTTGCTGAAATGGGTGGGCCTTGGCGAGCGCATGCACGTACTGCCGCCGGTGCTGTCCGGCGGCGAAAAGCAGCGCGCAGCGATCGCCCGAGCACTCATCGAGCAGCCCGAGATCCTGCTCGCCGACGAACCGACCGGCAATGTCGATCCGCCGCTGGCGCGGCGGCTTCTGCGGTTGTTCATCGAGCTCAACCGGCTGGGCACCGCCGTGGTGATCGCAACCCACGACCTCGGCCTGATGGAACAGGTCGACGCACGACGCCTGATCCTGGCCGGCGGAAGGCTGGACATCTATGACTGACCTATCCGCCGAACATGTCCACGAGCAGGCCGTCGAGACGGCTGGGACAACGCAGCGTGTCCAGCGCAAGATGGCGCCGATTGTGCCGGCGCAGAACATCGCCGGCCGGGCGCTGGTGCTGGTCATCGCCATCATGACCTTCCTGTCGTGCCTGACCTTCGGCGCGGTGACGCTGGTGCGCGATACCGCCTCGGTCTGGGAGAACCAGATCTCACGCGAGGCGACGATCCAGATCAAACCCGTCGACGGCCTCGACATGGAGGCCGCTCTTGCGCAGGCTTCGCAGATCGCCGGCGAATTTCCCGGCGTGAAAAGCACTAGGATCATCGATCGTGAGGCAACGGCCCGGCTTCTGGAGCCGTGGCTCGGCTCAGGCCTGAATATCGATGAACTGCCGGTGCCGCGTCTGATCATAGTCACCATCGACGAGAACAGCCCGCCCGATTTCGCCGCCATGCGCGCGGCGATCGCGCCCAAGCTGCCGAGTGCGGCACTCGACGATCATCGCACCTGGGTCGACCGTCTGGTCGCCATGGCCCGCACGACGGTGACCATCGGCATCGCTGTCCTGGCGCTGATGCTGTCGGCAACCGTGCTCACCGTGGTGTTCGCCACGCGCGGCGCCATGGCCGGCAACGGCCATATCATCGAGGTGCTGCATTTCGTCGGCGCCGAGGCGCGCTTCATCGCGCGCGAATTCCGCTGGCATTTCCTGGTCACCGGCATGAAGGGCGCTGCTGCCGGTGGAGCGGCCGCGGTGCTCGTCTTCATCGTCTTTTCCTGGTGGTCGTCGCGCAACATGGCAACGCCGCAGGCCGACCAGGCGACCGCCCTGTTCGGCAATTTCGCCATCGGATCGGCGGGCTATCTCGGCGTTGGCCTCATGGTGCTGGTGATCGGCGCGCTGACGGCGGCAACGTCGCACGCCACCGTGGTCGCCTATCTTAGCGACATCGATATTCGCCAACCGGACGCGGGATGATCACGGATGAAAACTACCGTAACGCAATGTGTGCTTGTCAAGCTACCAAAGGCAGCATTTCAGGATTAACCATAGGATGATGGACGCGCGGGAGTCGACCGGTACGGCTGGACAGATGCCAGTGGTGGGCGCCCGTTTGCGCGAGCGCGGCGGGCACGGCCGATTGATTGCTGCCTTGCGCATCTCCGCTCTCTTTCTGCTCGTGCTGGCGACGCTGTTTGCCGGCGGCTTTGGCTGGTTCGCCAGCACGGTCAGCCGTATGACCACCCCCGCCAATCCGGCAAAGGCCGATGCAATCATCGTCTTGACCGGCGGCCAGTCCCGCCTCGATGCCGCCATGGACCTGCTTGCCTCGGGTAAGGGCGGCCGGTTGCTGATCAGCGGCGTCCATCCTTCGGCCAGCCGCCGCCAGCTTCAGGCCGCGACCGGCGGCGACAAGGACTTGTTTTCCTGCTGCGTCGACATCGACCGTGCCGCGCTAGACACGATCGGCAATGCCGAGGAAAGCGCCAAATGGGTGGAGAGCCACGCCTACGGCACCGTCATCCTCGTCACCAACAACTATCACATGCCGCGCAGCCTGCTGGAGATGGGCCGGCTGCTGCACGGCGCCAGGCTCGAGCCCTATCCGGTGGTCAACACCAATCTCGGCAATGGCGGCTGGCTGACCAAGCCCGAGGCGCTGCGGGTGCTGCTGACCGAATACAGCAAGTATCTGCTGGCGCTGGCACGCGGCATCGTGCCTGCTCGCCAGGCCGCCGATAGCATCGCGCTGGCGGAGGCTTCTGCGGCGCGGAACTGAAGGCCAATGGCTCATCCCGCAGCCGCGGCGTCCGATGCGCCGCGCAGGTGTGCGATCTCCTGTTCCAGCCGTTCTATGCGCCTGTCCCGTTCGGCCAGCGCCGCCGCCACATCAGCCGCTTCGAAGCGCTGTGGGATGTGCTGCGGGCAATTGGCATCCCAGGCCGAAACGGTGAACAGGATGACCTGCTCGGGCCGGGCCTTGTAGTCTTGCGGCATCAATTTGGCCGTCAGGTCGGCGTCATCCTCGACGACGCGCGCCGTGCCCCAGATCTTGATGCGTTGCCGGTGGGCGTAATCAATCAGGAACAGGAAAGCCCGCGGGTTGTCGTTGAGATTGCCCTGGGTGATGAATTGCTTGTTGCCGGAAAAATCGGCGAAGCCGACCGTGTGCTCGTCGAGCACCTTGAGGAAGCCGGCAGGCCCGCCGCGATGCTGGATATAGGGCTGGCCGTCACCATTGGCCGTCGAAAGGAAGACGCTGGTCTGCGCTTCGATGAAGGCGGCGAGATCGGGCGTGATCACCGCTTGCCAGCCGCCGCGCTCCTCGACGCGCGCATAAGCCTGACGCGAGCCTTTGCGGGCCTGGATCGCCTTGACGGTCGGCGTGAAGGCGACGTCGCTGGTGAAAGCGTGAGCATTCATGGGAAGCCTCCTCAAAGGCCAAGTTACAGGGTTCCACGCGCCAAATAATGGCTTCCATCTTCCGGATGTAGATGGCATGTTCGCAATTCATCCTTCCATTTTCCGGGAGAAGCATGGATCGCCTCGGGGCCATGTCGCTTTTCGTCGCCGCGGTGGAGGCCGGCAGCCTTTCCGCCGCCGGGCGGCGTTTCGGCATGCCGCTGGCGACGGTCAGCCGCAAGGTTTCCGACCTAGAGCGGCATCTGAAGACGCGTCTCTTGAACCGTTCGACGCGGCAGCTGACGCTGACCGATGCTGGGCAGGCCTATCTCGCCGCCTGTCGCCGCATTCTCGACGAGGTCGGCGAGGCGGAGCGCACTGCTGCCGGCGAATACAGCGCCCCTAGAGGCGAACTGATTATCACCGCGCCGATCGTCTTTGGCCGCCTGCATGTGCTGCCGGTCGTCACCGGATTCCTGGCAGCCTATCCCGACGTGGATATCCGCCTGATGCTCGCGGACCGGCTAACCCAATTGGTCGAGGAGCACATCGATCTCGCCATCCGCATCGGCGAGCTTCCCGACTCGAGTCTGGTCGCCACCCGTGTCGGCTCGATCCGTCGCGTTGTCTGCGCCAGCCCGGCCTATCTGGCCGAGCATGGCACGCCGAAAACCCCGCAAGATCTGGCGGCACACAGCTCAATCACCTTCGAAGGGCCAGCTTCTCTCGCAACATGGACGTTCGCCACGGGCAAGGCCGAATTCTCAGTTGCGATCCGCTCCCGGCTTCGGGTCAACACCGCGGAAGCAGCGATCGATGGGGCGATTGCCGGTGTCGGCATGACGAGGGTGCTCTCCTACCAGATCGCTGCGGCAGTGCGGTCCGGCACGCTCTGTCCGGTCCTGCAGGCATTCGAGCCGCAGCCGTGGCCGGTGAGCCTCGTGCATACCGGCCAGGGCCTGCTGCCAGTGAAACTGCGTGCCTTCCTCGATTTCGCCGCCCTGCGCCTGAAAGAACGGCTGGAGCAGGCGATGTGGCAGACCTGACGAACGGGCGGCGGTTCACCAAACCATGTCGATCTCCAGCCTCGCGGCGTTTCCTTTTTGCCCGCGCTTGGTGTAACCAACGCACACTTCCTCACCGGGCCCTTCCCGCATGCTTTATATCCGCTCGCTGACGTTCAACTTCGTCTTCTACGCCAATTTGATCGTCCAGATGATCTTCTGGATCCCGTACTATTTCCTGTCGCCCCGCCACCGCGCCTGGTTCGTGCCAAAATTCTGGTCGCGCACCAGCATGTGGCTCTACGACAAGATCGCCGGTACCAGGAGCGAGATCACCGGCCTGGAAAACCTGCCCGAGGGCTCCTTCATTCTGGCTCCGAAGCATCAGTCCTTCTGGGATGCGATTGCCTTCTTCCCCTTCCTGCAGGACCCGCTCTACATCCTGAAGCGGGAACTGACCTGGATCCCTTTCTTCGGCTGGTACATCCTGAAAATGCGGATGATCCCGGTCGATCGCGGCAGCCGCTCCAAGGCGTTGAAAGCGGTGGTCGCCGCGACCAGGCAAGAGATGGCGCGCAATCCCCGCCAGCTGATCATCTATCCCGAGGGCACGCGCCGGGCTCCGGGCGACGAACCGGCCTACAAATACGGCATCGTCGAACTCTATGTGCAGCTTGGCGTCCCGGTGGTGCCTGTCGCCCATGTCGCCGGTCTCTACTGGCCGCGCCGGAAATTCCTGCGCTATCCCGGCACCATCAAGGCTCGCTTCCTGCCACCGATCCCGCCAGGGCTGGACAAGGAGGAATTCATGCAACGGCTGATCGGCGAGACAGAAGCTGCCTGCGACCAGTTGCTCGTCGAGGCGTCACGTGCGCCGAAGCCGCCGCCAATGCCGCCAGCAGCGATGAAGCGGCTGGCGGAGTTGGCCTCCGGGACCTGAACCGACAACAGTCCCTAACGAACCACGGCCAGCGCCGTGGTCAGGACCAGCGTCGCCGCGAATATCAGGTTGATGATCCGCGAGGCCAGCGGCTTGCGCAGGAAGCGCGCAAATGCCGCCCCGGTGAGAAGCCACAGGATATGGATGGCAACGATCATCAAGGCGAGGACCGCCAACCTGACTGAAATGCCAAGGTCACCAGCGCTTGCACTCGAAGACGTGCCGGCGAATACGGCGGCAATCGCCACATAGGCTTTCGGATTGGCGACGGCCAGAAGAAACCCGCCAGGGAAAGTGGGATGTGCCGCCCCGCCGGCTCGCAATGCCAGCGGCGGCGCCGTCGCTATCTTGAACGCCAGGTAGAGGATGTAGGCTGCTGACGCGATCGCAAGCAGCGATGCGAGCTTCGGCACCGAGGCGAGAACGGCCATGATCCCCGTCGCCACCACCAGCAGCACGGCGATCGTACCCAGAATAAGCCCCGAAGCGTAGCGCAGCGAATCGCGCAGGCCGAAGGCAGCGGCAACTGCGGTGACGCTTATCGTCGACGGTCCCGGGCTGCCCATGACGACAGAAGCTGCCAGCACGAGTGCGAGCAATTGCTGCCACGGTTGCGGGTGGGAAAGAACCTGTCCGGCCATGCGGCGTCCCCTGCATCTTTGCCACGATGCAAGCGACGGTATGGTAAGGCAGCGTGACGCGTCTTGAACGATTGTGCCAAACTTGTCCGCAGTGTCGGCTGCCTGTGTGCCCTGCGACACCCAGGCAGCTTCACCAGGTTAGCTATGCGCTCGCTTTGTCCAACGCCGCCATGTCGTCCGCACTGATCTTCAGCGATGCGGCGCGCACGAGGCTGTCGACCTGGTCAAGCGTCGTGGCGCTGGCGATCGGTGCGGTGACGCCTGGCCGCGCCATCACCCAGGCGAGTGCAACTTCCGCCTGCTTGGCCGAATGGCGTGCCGACACGGCGTCGAGTGCCGTCAGGATGCGCATGCCACGCGCATCGAGATACGCCTTGACGCCGTCGCCGCGCGCGCTTTTGCCGAGATCGTCTTCGCTGCGGTACTTGCCGCTCAGGAACCCTTTGGCGAGGCTGAAATAAGTAATGACGCCGATGCCTCCGGCGACGCACAAATCATGCAGCGGGCCATCGAAGGACGAGCGGTCGTACAAATTGTATTCAGGCTCCAGCACCGCATAGCGCGGCAGGCCGCGAAGGCTTGCGACATCCAGCGCGGCGCGCAGTTGGCCAGCATCAAGATTGGAGGCGCCAGCATAGCGGATCTTGCCCTTGGCAAGCAGCTTCTGGTAGGCGCCGAGCGTTTCCTCGTACGGGGTCGCGGAGTCCGGCCAGTGCGACAGATAGAGGTCGACGACATCCGTCTGCAGCCGCTTCAGCGATGCGTCGATGGCCTTTTCGATATAGGCGGCGGACAGATCCTTCTTGCCCTGTCCCATGTCGGAACCGACCTTGGTGATGACGACAACCTGGTCGCGGTTGCCACGGCTTTTCATCCATTTGCCGATGATGGTTTCGGATTCGCCGCCCTTGTTGCCGGGTACCAGCGCGAATAGGAATCCGCGGTATCGACTGCGTTCAGCCCGGCGCCGACAAAGCGGTCGAGCAGCTCGAAGGAGGTTTTCTCGTCGGCGGTCCAGCCGAACACGTTGCCGCCCAGGACCAGCGGCGCGATGGAAAGGTCGGTTTGACCGAGACGGCGTTTCTGCAAGACTGATCTCCGTGATGCTGGGAAAGGATTGGGTGAAAGCCCCTGACGGCGATAACCTATGTCTCGCCGCGCCGCCGTCAAATGCCCGGCGGTCTTTTCCCTTCGGCCAGCGGTTCACAAAGGCGCTACCGCCTCACCCCATGTCCGGTGGGTAATCTACTGGCTCTGGCGCCGGTATTCGCCAGGCGGCAATCCGACCGCGCGGCTGAAAAGCCGGCTGAACGACGCAGTATCCTGGTAGCCAACCTGATAGCATATCTCGGCAATGCCCAGCCTGGTGCTTTCAAGAAGCGTCTTTGCGGCCTCAAGGCGCTGGTCCTGAATCCATCGGCCGGGAGTGGTGTGCAATTCATCGGAAAACCGCCGTGCAAGCGTCCGTGGCGTCAGGCCGAGTTGCTCGCCAAGAAAGGCAAGGTCGAGCGCTCCGAGCTTCGTTCTTGACAGCGCTTCGATCCGGTCGCGGAACGGCTCCTGTGAGGGCAGCAGATCGGTGAGCGGGAACTCGTACGGCGTCTGGACCTGGCGTGATGGCGGCAGCACCAGGAGCTTGCGAACCAGTTGCTCCTCCTTAGCGAAGCCAAGATCTCTCAGCAGCGCCCTGCCGAGCTCCAGGCCGGAAAAGCCGCCGCCGCACGTGTAGATCCGCCCATCCCCGATCAGGACGCGTGATGCGTCCCAGCGCACCTTCGGAAAGCGACGCTGGGCGTCGGCCTTCAGCCACCAGGAGATCGTTGCGCGTTTTCGGTCGAGAAGGCCGGCATCGGCGAGGAAATACCCGGCGCCGCAATGCGCGGCGATGATGGCCCTTTCGCGCCGCGCCCTGCTGATAAGCGGCCTGGCGTGGCGGCTCTCCTCCTCCAGCGCGGCAACAAGTTCCGGTACCTGCATGCCGGGCATGGCGAGCAGGATCAGCAGGTCCATGCGCCGGGAAGGTTCGCGCCTTGTGTGAAAGGAAATTCCCGGCGTCGTCGTGGCATCGGCCTGCCGTGCCACGAATTCGAAGGATATCGCCGGCGCGCCGCGAATGGTGTTCACCAGGTCGAACATTTCAACAAGCGTCGCCGCCACGGCCGAATAGAAGGTCGACGGCAGCCAGATCACGGCGTGGACGGCGCGATTGCCCACGATGCCTCCTGCGAACAAAACGATGTGGCAGGTTTAGCATACAAATTGTCAAATCTGCCAATTCTTTTTTTGCGATCCGACCCTAGGTTTCGTGGCCGCCGATACGGGGCATCGGCGTACGTGGTCTGGCGCCGTCCAGTCTGCCAACCCCAAGCTGCCGACCCCAAGCTGCCGACCCCAAGCCGCCGACCCCAAGCCGCTTGTCATTTTGGAGACCGACATGAAAGCAATTGTATTCGATGAAATCGGCTCGCCGCGGGACGTGCTCTATCTGGACGACATTCCGGTTCCGCAGGTCAGCGATGGCGAAGCGCTGGTCAGGATGGTCTCGGCCTCGGTCAACCCGGGCGACTTCCTGTTCATCCAGAACCTCTATCCCGAACCGAAGAAGCCGCATTTTCCCCGGCAGACCGCCGGCAACCACGGCGCGGGCATCGTCGAGGCGGTGGGCGCCAACGTCATGCTGGAACCCGGCACGCTTGTCGCGTTCAGCTACTACAACAGCTGGGCCGAGTACTCGGTCGTTCCGGCCGAATGGCTGATCCCGCTGCCCGCCGGCTATCCGATCGAACGCGCTGGGCAGCTGGTGAACCCGATCACCGCCTGGGATCTGCTGGCGGATTCGCGTGTGCAACCCGGCCAGTGGCTGGCCGTCACGGCCGGCTATTCATCGATTTCGACGATGGTAATGCAGTTCGCCCAACGGCGCGGCATCAATGTGATCGCGATCGTACGACGTCGCCATCAAAGCCTGGACCTGAAGGAGCTTGGCGCCGCCGCCGTCCTCGATCTCTCAGACTTGAAGACCGGCATCAGGGATGCGGTGATCGAAATCACCGGCAGCGCAGGGCTGAGCGGGGTCATCGACCATGTCGGCGGACCGGTCAGCGGCGAATTGATCCGCACCCTCGCTCTGGGCGGGCAGATGGTCATCAATGGCGGCATGAGCGCCGAGCGTTTCGAACTGCACAATTTCGACGTGTTGCTGAGCAGCGTCGAGATCCGGGCAAATATCTATCGCTATTTCTTTTCGCCGCCTGTCGAAGCCGACAGGCCAGTGCTGCGCGAGATTATCGACATCTTTGGCCAGCCCGGCTTTCATGTCCCTGTCGGCGGCATCCATCCGCTGGCGGAGTTCAAGCTCGCCGTGACAAACAGCCTGGATCGCGCCGATTTGGGAAAACAGATGTTCAGGATGTAGGCGGACGAACAAAGGTCACGAGCCGATCCGTTTCGCGACCTCTTCCAGCCAATGGTCGCGGATGCCGAGTGCCTCGAGATGCTGCAGCGTGCTGGCCACGTAGTCCTCGTTCTTCCCCGACTGGCCGACGGCGCCGCGAACCACTGCCGCGGCGTCAGCTGCATCGAGCGCGCCGGCATATTGCTCGTGCCGGCGGTCGACGACATAGGCGACCGCCTTGACCGTCTCGCCCCCAGCCGCCTTGCCCTTGTTGAGGCGAATGTCGAGCAAGCGTTCGAGATAGACGTCGGTGACCAGCTCGCGCTCGCGCAGATAGGTAATGACCTCGCCGCGCAAGTCGCCGGGAACACGGAAAGCCAGTCCGATGCAGGAGCCGCCATGGTCGAGGCCGAGCACCAGCCCGGGCCGCTCGCGCGTCCCGCGATGCACGAAAGAGTAGACGCAGAGCGACCGGCGATAGCCGTAAAGACGTGCGCGCCGCGTCTCGACATGTGCGAAACCCGGTCGCCAGATCAGCGAGCCGTAGCCAAAAACCCAAAAATCGCCCATATCGCCAAGCCTGATTGCATGAGAGTGACGACACCGCACCGGGGCGGTGTTTTTCTATCGTCTCGGTCCCCTGTTGTTGCCGGAAACGACAGCCCGCCCGCAGCACACGCGTAACGAGAGCCGCATCATGACGTCAAGTGACGAGCGCCCGCCGAAGTTTCGCCGCCGGCTGTTCTGGCTTGCCGCCGTCATCGTCGTTTTGTTCGGCGTCTACAGTGCCGGCTGGTTCTATCTGTCGGATCGCATCAAGAGCGAAGCCGACAAGGCAGTCGCCGCCCTCGACAACGACGGGATCAAGGCCGGGTGCATCAATCTTGTGGTTAGCGGCTATCCGCTCAGCTTCGCTGTTTCCTGTGACAGCCTGGCCTACCAGGACGACGCCAGGAACATCGCCGCATCGACCGGCAGCTTCAACGCTGTCGCCCAGATCACCCAGCCTTTGTCGCCTGCCGCCGATTTGCGGGGACCGCTCAGGACCTCCGTTCCAGGGATGGCACCGCTGTGGATCGACTGGGACAATCTGCGAGGCGATATGAAATTGTCCTGGCCGCTGCCCCGGTGTATTTCACTGAAGGCCGAGGGCCTGTCCGGCCAGACCGACCCGGTCGACGACGGCGATCCGGTCGAGCTGTTCTATGCCCGAAACGCTGCCGGCGAACTGCGCCCAAGCGGCCAGGACGTCGACTACGCCGGGAGTTTCGCCGATCTCGAAATCGACGCCGACGCGATCGGCGGTCGCGTGCTGCCACCGCTTGACGGCAGCGGCGAGGCAACGCTGAAGAACGGCGTCGCGCTGGTCAGGACGCAGGTGAAGAGCCTGCGCGGCCAGGCGATCGACATCCGCAAGCTCGATCTGTCGTCGGGAACGGCGCGCGTTACCGTCTCCGGGCCGGTATCGGTCGATGCCGATGGCTTGATCAACGCCGATCTGACGATCAGGCTGAAAGACCCTAAAGCCGTGGCGGCAATCCTCGGCACCGCCATCCCCGAGCAGAAGAATGAGATCGAGCAGGGCTTTGCCGGTCTGGCCTTGCTCGGCAATGAGCCGTCGATGCCGCTTAAGGTCGTCAAGGGCAAGGCCTCGCTCGGCTTCATCCCGCTGGGCAAGATCAAGCCGGTGGAATAGGTGAGATGAGCAGACCGGTGAAGCTCCTGAGCGTTGGCGCGCTGACGCTCGATACGATCCTGCGGGTCGATACGCTGCCAGCGCACCAGGGCAAGTTCATCGCCTCCGACGCTGTCCAGATCGCCTCGGGCATGGCCGCGAGCGCAGCCTGTGCCGCACGTCGCCTCGGTGCAGCGGTATCGCTCTGGGCAAGCGCTGGAGACGATTCTGTCGGCGATCAGCTGGTGGCCGGGATCGAAGCCGAGGGCGTCGATTGCAGCTTTGTCCGGCGTGTCGATGGCACACGCTCCGCGCTGGCCTCGATCCTGGTCGACGCGCATGGCGAGCGCATCATCGTTCCGTTCTATGACAGGCGGGCGCAGACCGATCCAGAGGCGCTGCCCGCCGACCTCTCCGCCTTCGACGCCGTGCTGGTCGATGTGCGCTGGCCGGGCGCTGCAGCACTAGCGCTTTCGGCGGCGCGCGCAGCCGGCAGTCCGGCCATACTGGATGCGGACACCGCACCCTTAGACGTGCTGAAACGCCTGTTGCCGCTGGCGTCGCACATCGTCGCCTCGGAGCCGGCGGCGCGTATCGTTTGCGGCCAGGCGTTGGATCCGGAAACCGCCTGTGCCGATCTCGCCTCACGCACCGATGCATTTGTCGCGGTGACGGGCGGAGCGGCGGGAAGCTGGTGGTTCGACCGCTCAGCCGGGTTTGTGCGCCATGTCGCGGCGCCAAGGATCAAGGCGGTGGATACGCTAGCTGCCGGCGACGTGTTTCACGGCGCCTTTGCCGTTGGCCTGGCGGAAGCCATGCCGGTCGAACAGGCATTGCGCTTTGCCAGCGCCGCTGCCGCGCTCAAATGCCTGCGCTTCGGCGGCAGGCTGGGCGCGCCTGACAGGGCCGAGACGCTGGCGATGATGGCGACCCACTGGCCTGACGGTCCAAAAGCCTGAGACCGGCCTATCCCTTCGCTGGGTGCTCGCCCTTTACTGGGTGTTCAACGGCCTGGCGGCCGAAATCCGGCGCATCGATGTCCTGGCCGGCCTCGATGATCGAGCGGCGGACAGCGCGGGTGCGGGTGAACAGGTCGAACAGTTTTTCACCGTCACCCCAGCGGATCGCCCGCTGCAGCGAGGCGAGGTCTTCCGAGAACCGCGCCAGCATTTCGAGGATGGCGTCCTTGTTGTGCAGGCAAACGTCCCGCCACATGGTCGGATCGGAGGCGGCGAGACGGGTGAAGTCGCGAAAGCCGGAGGCGGAGTATTTGATGACTTCGGATTTGGTCACCGACTCCAGGTCGTCTGCGGTGCCGACAATGTTATAGGCGATGATGTGTGGCAGATGCGAGACGATGGCCAGCGTCATGTCGTGGTGCTGCGGGTCCATCGTGTCGATGTTGGAGCCGCAGCGGCGCCAGAATTCCGAAAGTTTTTCGAGTGCATCGGGGTCGGTACCCGGCAGCGGCGTGAAGATGCACCAGCGGTTCTCGAACAATTCGGCGAAGCCGGCATCCGGTCCTGATTTCTCTGTGCCGGCCAGCGGATGGCCGGGAATGAAATGCACGCCATCAGGCACATGCGGCTCAATCTGCGTGATCACCGACGCCTTGGTCGAGCCGACATCGGTGAGGATGGCGCCTTGCTTCAACGCCGGCGCGATTTCGGCGGCAACGTCGCCCGAAGAGCCGACCGGTACCGAGACGATCACCAGATCGGCATCGCGAACCGCCGCTTTTGCGTCCGTCGTGTAGGAATCGCCAAGGCCGAGTTCCCGGGCCCGCACCAGCGTCGCTTCGCTGCGCGTCGAGACGGCGACGTGCCGGGCAAGCCCTTCGCGGCGGATGACCCGCGCCAGCGACGAGCCGATCAGGCCGATGCCCACCAGTGCGATCTTTTCGAACATCGGTGATTTCATTGTTTTCAGCTTTTCAGAAATGTCTTGAGCGCGGCGACGACGCCGCGATTGGCCTCTTCGGTGCCGATGGTCATGCGCAGCGCATTCGGAAAGCCGTAGCCGGAAACGCGCCGCAATATATAGCCGCGCGCGGTGAGGTAATCGTCCGCTGCCGCTGCCGAATGCTTTTTGTCCTCGGGAAAGTGGATGAGGACGAAATTGCCGACGCTCGGCGTCACCCGCAGCCCGAGCCTGGTCAATTCCTCGCTCACCCATGCCAGCCAGGTCTCGTTGTGCGCCACGCTGCGCTCGACATGGGCGCGGTCGCGGATTGCGGCAATGCCGGCCTCGATCGCCGTCGCGTTGACGTTGAAGGGACCCCGCACGCGGTTGATCGCGTCGACGATGTGCAGCGGCGCGTACATCCAGCCGATCCGTGCGCCGCCAAGGCCGATCTTGGAGAAGGTACGGGTCATGACCACGTTCTCGGCGCCGGCCACCAGTTCGACGCCGGCCTCATAGTCGTTGCGGCGGACATATTCGGCATAGGCGGCATCCAGCACCAGAAGCACGTTCCGTGGCAGGCCGGCATGCAGGCGGCGCACCTCCTGGAACGGCACATAGGTGCCGGTCGGATTGTTGGGATTGGCGAGGAAAATGATCCTGGTACGCGGCGTCACCGCCGCAAGGATCGCATCGACGTCAGCGCGTTCATCGGTTTCCTTGACCGATACCGGCGTCGCACCGGCCGACTGGATGTAGATCTTGTAGACCATGAAGGCGTGCTCGGTGATGATGGCCTCATCGCCGGGCGCGAGATAGGTCTGCGCAAGCAGGCCCAGAATCTCATCGGAGCCATTGGAACAGACGATGTTTGTCGGGTTGAGGCCATGCACCTCGGCGATCGCCTCCCGCAGGCGCCTGGCGGTGCCGTCGGGATAGACGTCGAGCCTGGCCGCGACCTCGCGCGCCGCCTCTATCGCCTTCGGCGAAGGACCGAGCGGATTCTCGTTCGACGACAGTTTATAGACCTTGGCGACACCGGCCGGCGCCGTGCTTTTGCCCGGCACATAGGCTTCGATGTCCATGATGCCCGCGCGGGGCGTTGGACGTGCCTTATCCGGTGTCTGGTTCATATCGCAAAATCCGTCGAGAGTGCTTCCGTCCGGAAGCCGCAGCGGAAATACAAGCCGTGGCCTGGAATGTCGAGAGGCGGCGATCGCCCGAACGACTCGCCGCAAAAAGGCTGGCCGTTGACGCCGACGCGCGCCGGGCCTAGAAGAGCAGCCACAGTTCCGTGGTGATTTGGCCGGTCGGCTTGCAGCCACGTTAAACAACTTGCTAAAGGGCCGTTTGCATCATGTAACCGGCTTTGCGAAGGCATTGCCGGTTTTTTATTGTCCGCGGCCGGCCGGACAACCGCATCGGCGCGAAAATCGATTTTTCGGACGGCACGATGCGTAATATGAGAGGGATGCAATGGTCGCGCTGCGCGCCGGAAAAACCAACAACGAGGCCGACGAACCGTCGAGCCCGGTGTTGCGTTTCGGCGCCGACAAGCCGCTCAAGCTCGACGCCGGCACGCTGCTGTCGCCGTTCCAGATCGCCTACCAGACTTACGGCACCCTCAACGACGCCCGTTCCAACGCCATCCTCGTCTGCCATGCGTTGACCGGCGACCAGCATGTCGCCAACACCAATCCGGTGACCGGCAAGCCGGGCTGGTGGGAAGTGCTGATCGGCCCCGGCAAGATCATCGACACCAGCCGCTTCTTCGTCATCTGCTCCAACGTCATCGGCGGCTGCCTTGGCTCGACCGGTCCTGCCTCGACCAATCCGGCCACCGGCAAGCCTTATGGTCTCGACCTGCCGGTCATCACCATCCGCGACATGGTGCGTGCGCAGCTGATGCTGATCGACCATTTCGGCATCGAGAAGCTGTTCTGCGTGCTCGGCGGCTCGATGGGCGGCATGCAGGTGCTGCAATGGGCCTCGAGCTATCCGGAGCGCGTCTTCTCGGCGCTGCCGATCGCCACCGGCGCGCGCCATTCCTCGCAGAACATCGCCTTCCACGAGGTTGGCCGGCAAGCCGTGATGGCCGACCCAGAGTGGCATGGCGGCAAATATTTCGACTATGGCAGGCGCCCGGAAAAGGGCCTGGCGGTGGCGCGCATGGCCGCCCATATCACCTATCTGTCGGAGGCCGCGCTGCACAGAAAGTTCGGCCGCAATCTGCAGGACCGCGAAGCGCTCACCTTCGGATTCGACGCCGACTTCCAGATCGAGAGCTATCTGCGTCATCAGGGCATGACCTTCGTCGACCGCTTCGACGCCAACTCCTATCTCTATATGACCCGGTCGATGGATTATTTCGACCTCGCCGCCGACCATGGCGGGCGGCTGGCCGATGCCTTTGCCGGCACCAGGACCCGTTTCTGCCTGGTTTCCTTCACCTCGGACTGGTTGTTCCCGACCGAGGAGAGCCGCACGATCGTCCATGCGCTGAACGCGGCCGGTGCCTCGGTGTCCTTCGTCGAGATCGACACCGATCGCGGCCATGACGCTTTCCTGCTCGACGAGCCGGAGCTGTTCGCCGCCATCAACGGCTTCATCGGCTCGGCAGCTCGCGCCAGGGGGCTGAGCACATGACCCCGGAAAGTTGCAGGCCTTCCGGACCGGGACCGTGCGCCAGACAGGAGGGCGAGCCATGAGCGTCAACCATGCCCAGCGCGTCGACCTCGAGGTCATCGCCGGTCTCATCCCGCCGCAATCGCGGGTGCTGGACGTTGGCTCCGGCGACGGCCTGCTGCTCGAACTGCTGCAGGAGACCAAGCAGGTCGACGGCCGCGGGCTTGAACTGTCGCAGCGTGGCGTCAACGAATGTGTGTCACGCGGCCTGTCCGTCATCCAGGGCGACGCCGACAAGGACCTCGAGTTCTACCCCGACAAGGGCTTTGATTTCGTCGTCCTGTCGCAGACCATGCAAGCGACCCGCAATCCGAAGCTGGTGCTCGACGAGTTGCTCAGGATCGGCAAGCGCGCCATCGTCTCCTTCCCCAATTTCGGCCACTGGCGGGTGCGCCTTTCGCTGTTCGTCAAAGGGCGGATGCCGGTGACCAAGGATCTGCCCTATTCCTGGTACGACACGCCCAACATCCATTTCTGCACCATCCGCGACTTCGTCAATCTGTGCGACGAGCTCGGCGCTACGGTGGAAAAGGCAACCGCGCTCGACGCCAACGGCCAGAAGATCGGCCTCTCGATGCCGTGGTGGTTCTGGAATTTCTTCGGTCAGCAAGCGGTATTCCTGCTGAGGCGGTAGCTGTTGTTCGCCATGGATTTCTTTCGTCGACGCCCTCTGCCGGTTGAAGTGCCGCAGGACATTCTGTCCGGGATAAGGGTCGGGATTCTGGTCTGCACTTCACCGCGTAGCGGCAGCAATCATCTCGCGGGAATGATGGCTGCAGCCGGACTTGGCAACCCGCTGGAATGGTTTGGCGGCCGCCGCGTGCTGGAATTGCCGGACTATCCTCGCGATCCCCGTGCCCAGGTTTTGCGGGCATTGAAAGATGGCCGATCGTCTTCGGGAATCTACGCAGTCAAGCTGTTTGCAAGCCAATTCTCCAGAGTGGCCAAGACAGTGGACCTGCCCGCCAGCCTTCCAAACCTGCGATATATCCGATTGACGCGCCGCGATCTCCTTGGCCAGGCAATCTCATGGACGCGCGCCCGTCAGACAGGTCGTTTCCGCTCTACCGAAGCCGATCAGAAGCCATTGCGCTATGATGGCGCAGCGATTGCCAAATCGCTTGAAAGGATACTGATGGAAAATCTCGCATGGGATGTCTGGTTTGCAAAAAACGGACTGTCTTCCCTCTCGCTGACATACGAGGAAATTCAGCAAGATCCGCGGGCCTGTCTCGAACACGTCGCATACCTGGCTGACGCCAAAGCCATCTGGCAGCCCGGAACGATCCTAGATTCGGGCCTCGAAATCCAACGAGACATCATCAATGACGAATGGAGGGAGCGCTTCCTGTCTCAGTATGCCGACACTTCAAGCTTCCGAGGCAGCAGGCACCTCATTCGTGGTATCCTGTAGCGGTTGGGGATACAGGAACAGATTTCATCGAGCCGGCGCCCGACGCGATGGACAACAACCCGGCTCGCTCCGAGGATTTGCGGTGTTTCCCGATCCGCAGATCGTTGCCTTGCATGACTAACGGGAACCGGTATTATTTCTTGCCGCAGGCAGCTACGGTCATTGCAGCTTTGCCTCTAGATTCTTAGGCGCAGAGATGCTTGAAGAACAGCCAACCTATTCACTCGTCGTGGAGATGGAGAACGCCAAGTCGATCGACTGGAGCGAGATCGGCGTTGGCTTGACTGCCTTGGCGCGTGAAATCGCTGCGGTCTCTTCATCTGGTCCTGCAAGACCGCAGGTCATCATCTCTCACGGCGGGCGAGATGCGGACACCACCTCTCTGCGTTGCAGTATCACAAACGAAGCGCCGCAGTTGGAACAGGTTGCCGACCTGATCTTTGCCGCTTGCCCAGGCGGCCGATATTACGATCTTAAAAACAACGGCACCCTGTCGACCGATGGAGATATCGTCATCTTCATTGACTCTGATGTCGTACCGGAATTGGGCTGGCTCCCGACACTGCTTGACCCGTTTCAAGACCATGAAATCGTTTGTGTGAACGGATTTACATATCTTTCATACGATGATTTCTTTTCAAGGACGTTTGCACTGATTTGGTTTTTCCCGATGTCCCAGGGAGACGAGCGATTTGCTTCGAAGCGAGCGCTAAACGCCAATAACATCGCCTTTCGGCGCGACTGGATTGTCAGCCATCCCTTCGCGAAACACTATGGCTTCAAGGTTTCCTGCACCTTGCTCATGCATGAACTTCAACAGGAAGGCCACAAAATCCTGAACGTCAACGCACGCGTCTATCATTACTCGCCACGTGGTTGGCGGTTCTTTTACTGGCGCGCGTTGGTAACGGGCCGAGATACCGACCGGAAGTTTGTGGAATTGAGTTCGCCCAGCCGCACGCAGCGGATCGTGAAGTCGTTCAGCCGATGGTTCACCATGTCATGGCGCACAATACGACGCGTGACGGGCCATGCCCGGCAGACAGGCATGCCGCTTTGGCAAATTCCATTTTCCCTGGTTGTCGGTCTGGCATTCTACAGCCTGGCGTTTTGGGGCCAGTTCAGTTTCGCGGTGGGTCTCGTTAGCGACGAAATCGAAGTCGTGCCTGACTATATCGGACACAGCTAGGTGCTGCCGCATTCACGATTTCGGGTCGTTTCTTTGAACTCGTTTACCGGAAGTGAACCGCGTTGACTGGGCAAGCTGCCAACGCAGCGACCGATCCTCACTCAACTATCCGAGCACGTCGGTGGCCTTGTGTGGATGCCGGACGCCATCGACGAAGACGACGTCGGACTGTGAATTGTCGGTGCGCAACTTCAATATCGCTTGGTAGCCGGGCGAGTTGTACCATCCGCGTACATGGTCGATGTCGGGAAATTCAATGACGATCATGTGTCCCGGCCAAGTGCTTTCGACCACCTCCACCTCGCCGCCATGTACCAGGAAGCGGCCACCGAATGGCTCCAGCGTGGCATCGATCTTCTGCAGGTATTCGACAATCTGTGGCCCCGGCGTGACCTGGCGCATATGTGCGACGGCGTAGGCGGTCATGGTTGGACTCCCTGGTCGATTGAAGCCCGACAATCGGCTTTACGAGGGCAGTCTGCCGATGCGTTGAGCGCCGGTCGATTACCTCATAGGTAATGACAATGCGTACATGCCCGACAAAGATCGAACGGCTGGTCGCGCAAACCATAGGGCTTCTGAAACTTCCCCGGCCTGCCCGGCAGTGTGGCATTTGAAAAGCTGGGGCCGAATTCGCCATTCGGATGCGCTCCACCTCAACAGTTTGTGATGACACGGTCGCCTGTTTTTTGTAGCGTCGAATCGAACGCAATCCAGGGACGGGCACGGAAGGCGGCGATCAAATCTATCCGATCCTCGTAAAACCCGGGGCATAGCGGGAGCGACATGCCGAAGACCAGCGACCCAGGCCCCCTCATCACGGTGATTACACCGACCCACAATCGGCGCGACATGGTCCTGCGGGCCGTGGAGAGCGTGCTGGCGCAGAGTTTCACACGGTTCGAGCATATTGTTGTCGATGACGGCTCGACCGACGGCACGGCCGCGGCTTTAGCCGCCATCCGCGATCCGCGGCTGATCTATGTCGGCGCCAAGTGGCGGGGCGCCAATGCCGCGCGTAATGCCGGTATCGAGCGGGCGCGGGCGCCCGTGGTGACATTCCTTGATTCCGACGATGTCTACTTGCCGGACCGGCTGGAGCGGACGCTGGCGCGGTTCGAGGACGATCCGTCGCTCGAGGTCCTCATCAGTTCCTTCGTGTCCCTGAAAGGGGGCCGCAGCACCAGCTGCGTCAATCGCGAGGCATTCCTGACACGAAACGCGCTGGAAAGGGCTTTGGTCGCGCAGACCATCTTCATCGCCGGATCGGCGATAACCGCCCGACGCGAATCGCTGCTGGCGATCGGCGGCTACGACAGCGACATCGCGCGCATGCAGGATCGCGAATTGCTGCTTCGCTTCGCCCGGCGCAGTGGGGCGCTTCTGTCCGCGAACATCGACTGGAAAAAGTACAATTCGGAGAATTCGATTTCACGCCAGCGCGACGGCTACGTCGAAGCTTACGCAAACCTCATCGGCAAACATCCCTATATCGTTGACCGCTATCCCGACATCCCGCCCTATATGATCGCACGCCAGATCATTGCCGACACGATGAAGGGCAGGGTTTCGCAAGCATTCGCCGGCTATCTGGCCAACCGGTCGTCGAAGGTGCTCGGCTACTCGCTGTCGCAACTGCTGCGCGGCTATGTCGGCGGCCGGCGCTGGCGCCGCGATCTCTACGATGAGTTCCGCGACAAATATGGCGCGCGGCCGGCCTAACCTATCGGTCAAGTTCCGGGAAATACGGGTCGGAGAAGAGCCGCCGGTCGCGCTCTCCCTGCAGGCAGTCGGTGGGTGCTGCTGCGTTGATCCGGATCGTCCTGGGATCGGCAATGCCGCTCACCTCGAGGATCAGCTTGCGGCGTATGGCGGTCGCGAATTCGGAAGCCGCATAGATCGGCAGCACGAAGGAGCCCGGCCCGCCGGTAACGCAGGCGGCATAGTACTGGTCGAGGCGGCTGAAGGTCGGCGACGGGCTGATCAGTATCGGCAAGCCATTGACGACGATGCCCTTCGCCAGGGCGGCAGCGCGTGTGGTGGTGACCGGCAGCCCGATATTGTTGGGGCCATCGCCTGAAATGTCGATGACGCTGCGCCGGCCCTCGAAGGCGGTGCCCTCGAAAAGTTCCGCACCGAAGGCAAGCGCGCCGGAAATCGAGGTGCCGCGAAAGCTCCTGAATGGACGGGCTGCGATCTTGTCGGCAAAAGCGTTGGCGGTCTCGCTGCTGTCGATGACCTGCCAGGCGATGATCCCATCGTCGCGGATGGTGCCCGCCCATTCGAAATAGGCAAGCGCGATGCGGCCTGTAGCGCCTGAGCGCACAGCGTTGATGAAGTCGGGGTGACGCAGTGCCTCGACATAGCCGGCGCGCTGCAGGGCGAATTCCCGTTCGTCCATGGACTGCGAGATGTCGACCGCCAGCACCAGTTCGACATCCACGGCAATGGCGTTGGCGGGCGCCGCCGAGGCACAGGTAAGGCACGCGAGCAGGCGAAGCACGTCAAGCATGGCCAGACCGTGATGTTTAGAACGATATCCCTATTCGCTCCAATCCGCAGTCTTTCGCCGTGATCGCGGCGAAATAAAGCCGATTACGTCTCTTCACGGACAGCAGTCGCCGGCGGCGGCTCGATTGCGCCGGCCCTGACCCGGGCAGGCCTGAGACTCGATCCATCGGCGTATTTCACGATATTCAGCGAGCGCGAGAAGAACTGACCGTTGTGCAGGCCACGGCCGATGTTGAGGATCGCAGCATCGGCGAGACGCCTCTCCAGCATCGACAGGACACGCCTCAGCGTCGCGCCGTCGAAGGTATCCAGCGCCTCGTCGATGATCACCCATTTTGGCCGCAGCAAGGCGAGCCGGGCAAAGGCAAGCAGGCGCTGCTCGTCATCGCTCAGTTCACGCTCCCAGCGCGCGAACCGGTCGAGAGAGGACGACAGCCGTCCAAGGCCGACTTCGGCCAGCACTGCGGAGATGTCGGTATCGTCAGCCGTGACCGCTCCGCCGGCATGGTTGAGCACCACGCGCAGCGTGCCGAGCGGGAAATACGGCGTTCGCGGAACGAAGATGGGCGCCTCTCCGGCCGGCATGCCGATGCGCCCGCTTCCCCACGGCCACAGACCGGCAATGGCGCGAAAGAACAGTGTCTTGCCGGCGCGCGGATCCCCGGTGACCATGACGCGCTCGCCGGCGCGGATTTCGACATGCGGCTCCGCGAGTTTCGTGCACCCGTCTGGCGACGCGACCTCGAGTTTTTCGAATGTCAGACGGCCGTCCGGATTTTCTCCGAACTCGATGCGCCTTTCCGTGTGATGGAGCACATCCGTTTCACCAAGCGCAATGCGGAAGTCGGCGACGCGCATCAGCGTGGCGCGCCAATCGGCGATGCCGCTGATATTGCTGATGAACCAGCGCAAGGAGGAATTGACCTGGTTGAAGGCGCCGACCGCCATCATCAGCCCGCCGAAGCTGATATCGCCGGCGAAATAGACCGGCGACGCGACGAGGATAGGCGCGACGACGGTGATCCATCCATAGGCATCCGTAACCCAGGAAAGATTGATCTGGGCGCCATAGATGCGCCGCATGGCGCCCAGCAATGTGCCAAGGTCGAGTTCGAGCCGCCGTTTCGCGTCGGGTTCGCCATGGGCAAGCGCTATGGCGTCGACATTCTCGTTGACGCGGACCATCGAGTATCGCAGCTCCGCTTCACGCGTATAGCGATCGCTGTTGAAACGGATAAGCGGCCGTCCGACCAGCCAGCTGAGCCAGGAGGCGGTGCCGGCATAGAGGATCGCCGCCCAGACCATGTAGCCGGGTATGGCCAGAGAAACGCCGCCGAAGTGGAAGACGAAACCCGAAGACAGCGCCCATAAGATGCCTACGAAGGAAGCAAGCAGGATCAGCGACTGCAGCATGCCGACTCCGAGATCCGTCGAGAGATCGCACAGGTGCCCCGTGTCCTGCTGCATGCGCTGGTCGGGATTGACCCCGATGGCACCGGCATTGGCGAGCCGGAAGGCGCGCGCCGGCCGCATCCATTCGCCGATCAGGTCGAGCGTCAGCGCCTCGCGCAGCTTCAGCCGCATCATCTGGTTGAGCCAGGTCTGGCCGACATTGAGCACCAGCAGCCCGCCAGCGATGGCGGCAAAGACCAGAAGCTGGTGCAGGAAGTCCTCCATGTCGCGGCGTGCGAGCGCGTCGTAGAAGGGCTGGTTCCAGCGGTTGAGCAGCACCTGTCCGATCGAGGTTGCCACGATGACGGCGGCCATGCCGATGCAGGCCCAAAGCAGCTTTTTGCGCATCGGCGAGGTTGTCAGAGCCCGCCTGATTGTCGTCAATTGGTCGCGGAGGCTGCTGGCCTCGACAGCCGCTTCAACCGGCCGGAAGCCGGCCTCGTTGTCCGGATGATCAGCCATGTGTCAAACCTTTGCTTTCGGAAGCGGTGCACCAGTCACGGGCGTTGACGGCGCATGCCCTTCAGTCGGACTGCGAACCCGTCTTCGACAGATAGGGTGATAAAGCCTGCGCAACGCAAGGCGCAATCACGAACGCTTCACTCGCCTAGCCGAAGGCGTTGCGTCGCTACAACTCCGCGCGTCCCTCGGACGAGCAAAGGACGGCGTAGCTTTGCGCATGATACTTTATGAACCGAAGGTCCGCGCAGCAAAAATCGATTCCGATTTTCGGGTCATGCGCTTTCCCGCGACAGCCGGCCTAGCGTGGTGGCGCCTTGCGGCGACAGAACCGGCACGAAGACGCGGCGGGAAGCGCGTTGGGCGACCGGCACGCCCTGATAAAGCCGCTTCTGCGCCTCGACCACGATGACGCCGGAAAAGATCGGCCAGAACTGCCGGCCGGCGCGTTCCAGCACGTTGTGGAACTGCATCATGAAGCGTCGCCGCGACGGCGGGAAGAACAGCGCGTCGGCCCAGGCCGCCGGGGTGAAATTCGCTTCGCGCAGCAATTCGGTGAGCTGGCCGCGCGAAAACGGCCGGCCGTTGCCGAAAGGCGTGTGCTCGAAACGGGCCCAGACGCCGCGACGGTTGGGTACGACGATAACGACACGGCCGGCTGGCGACAGCACCCGCCAGATCTCGTTCAACGTCTCGCGCGGGTTTTCGACATGTTCGAGCGAATGGACGAGCAGCATGCGATCTATGCAGGAATCGACCAGCGGCAGTTCCTCGTCGAAGACCAGCGCTGTTGCGGTCGGCCCTGTGGCCGGCCACACCACTGCGCCTTGCGTCGCCGGCATGAAGGCAAAGACACGCTCGGCATCGCTGCCGAACCGCTCCAGCCACGGCAGTGTGTAGCCGAGGCCGACCAGCCGCTCATTCGGCACGGTCGCCCATATAGCGGACAGCGCCATGGTGATCGAACGTTCGGCCAGGCGCCCGAGCGTGGTCGAATAGAAGGAGCGGAGGTCGACGATATCGGAATGCATGCGCGGGACGGTATCTTCGATATCGCCGGAGTTCAATAAAGCTCAATTCCCGGATGACAGCGGCGGGCGGGCGCCCTATGTCTGCGGCGACAATGGAGAGATGCAATGCCGGTTGAGATCGAACAGTTCATGTGCCGCAGCGACAATTTCGGCGTTCTGGTGCGTGACCCGAAAAGTGGCCAGACGGCGATCATCGACGCCCCAGAGGAGGCGCCGATCCTGGCCGCGATCAAGCGCACCGGCTGGACACCGACGATGATCCTCACCACCCACCACCATGTCGACCACGTCGAGGCCAATCTGGCGCTGAAGGAGCGCTTCAAGCTGCGCATCATCGGACCAGAGGCGGAAAAGGCAAGAATCCCCGGCATCGACGAGACCGTCGGGCAAGGGTCGGTCGTCCACCTCGGCGACGAGAAGATCGACGTCATTGCCACGCCCGGGCACACGGCGGGCCATGTCTCCTACTACCTGCCCGCTTCGAAAGTTGCCTTCACCGCCGATACGCTGTTTGCGCTTGGTTGCGGCCGGCTGCTCGAATGCAAGCCGCCGGTGATGTACGATTCGCTGAAAAAGCTCGCCGCACTGCCGGCCGAAACGGTCATTTATTGCGGCCATGAATACACGCTCGCCAACGCCCGCTTCGCGCTGACCGTCGACCCGACCAATTCGGCTTTGAGGGAACGCGCCGTCAGGATCGAGGCCCTGCGCGCTGACGGCAAGCCGACGCTGCCGACCACCATCGGTGAGGAATTGTCGACCAATCCCTTCCTGCGCTGGCACGATCCGGCAATCCGCAAGCATCTCGGCCTGGAAAGCGCCTCCGACGTCGAAGTGTTCGCCGAGATCCGCAAGCGCAAGGATAATTTCTGAGCGCGGGAACATGACCAGTTCCGCCGAGATCATCGCCATGCTCGGCCTGAAGCCGCATCCGGAAGGCGGCTGGTATGCCGAGACCTTTCGCGATGGCGCGGAAGGCGGGCGCGGCCATTCGACCGCGATCTATTTCCTGCTGGAACACGACCAACTGTCGGCCTGGCACCGGGTCAAGGACGCGGCCGAGGTCTGGCATTTCTATGCCGGCGCCCCGCTGGTACTGTCGATGCATGAGGAAGGCAGTGCCGTGATCGAGCAGGTGCTCGGCACGGCTCTCGCCGCGGGCGAGCGGCCGCAGATCGTCGTGCCGGCCGGCTGGTGGCAGTCGGCGCGCAGCCTGGGCGAGTGGACGCTGGTCGGCTGCACCGTGGCGCCGGGCTTCGACTTTGCCGCTTTCGAGCTGGCCGAGCCTGGCTGGAGTCCTACCCCAGCAGGAAACCCAGGATGATCGCCAACTGGGCGCCGTAATACAGTGCCCAGGCCGCGTAGCGCATCCAGACACGGTGCGGCGAGATGGCCGGCACCAGGAATTTTTCCGCAGCGAGCAGCCCGTCGGACGCCATGAACGAGACCGCGCCACCGATGACCGAGACATTGCTCATGGTGAGCGCCGAAATCCCCATGGCAAGGATTGCCGCGACATAGACGCCGACCGGAAGGCGCAGGCCGGGGCCGACGCGGCGCCACAGAGCCACCAGCATGGCAAGCCCAAAGACAGCCATCGCCAGTGCAATCGCTGCGCGCCACGGTTCTGCGCCGAGCAATCCCGTCCCGCCGCCGGCGCGCAGGAACAGCGCGACATAAAGAACATGCGCGGCAAGGAAACTGGCCAGACCGCCGAGAAAGGCCTTGTCGCCGTCACGAGACAGGAAGGCGTCGCCGACGGCGCTGAGCGCCAGCGCCGCGACGAGCAGCCAGGGGCCGCCCTGCTGAAAGGCCAGCACGCTGAGCATTGCCACCGCCAGCGTCTTCACCGCCGAGCGGGTAAGTCTCGGCGGCATGCCGATGGTGAAAGCGAAGATCACCGCCGCCACCAGCGAAAACAGCAGCGTCGCATTGGCATCGGCGTCGATGCCGCCGGGAAACGGCATCATGCCTCTGCCCCGCTCGTCGCTGGCTTGCGCAAGAGCAGCGATTTCGCCGCCAGTGCCGCTCCGCCTGTGATCAGCACGCATGCGGCGAGGATTCGCAGGGATGGCTCGGCGACGCCGGCGGCGATCAGCACCAGCGTCGACAGAAGCGGCGCGGCGTAGCTCGCCGCCCCCAGCACCTGAATGTTGCCGCGCTTGACGCCGATGTCCCAGGCGTAGAAGGCTGCGCCCACCGGCATCAGCCCGAGGCCGAGCACGGCCAGCCACTGGCCGGCACCATCGGGCAGTACGGTCTTTTCCAGCACGAAATGGCAGGCGAGCGAAAGTGCCGCGGTCGCCGCACAGAACCAAGTGACTATACTGGTCGGCACCGACGGAAATCGCCGCGACAGCAGCGAATAGGAGGACCACAGCACAGCGCAGACGGCGGCCATCGCATAGCCGAAGGCGTAGCGTGCGTCGAAGGCAAGCCCGCCACCCTTGGTGACAATCAGGAAAGTGCCGGCGAGGCCGAGCAGGGCGCCGACGACATGGTTCCAGGCCAGACGTTCGCCCGGCATCAGCGCTGACCCGAGCACGATCAGCAGCGGCCACAGATAGGCGATCAGGCTCGCCTCGACCGCCGGCGCATTGCGCAGCGCGGTGAAGTAGAAAAAATGGTAGCCGAACAGGCCGGCAATGCCGATCACCCACACCTGCAACGGTATCTTGCGGCCCTTGTCGGCAGCCGGCATGAACAACCGCGCGACAAGCCCGACACAGGTGCCGATACTGAAGGTAATGGCCGAAAGCAGGAACGGCGGCACCGCGCCGGATGCATCGGTAAGCAACGCCAGCAGGGCCCACATGGCGACCGCCGAGAAGCCGATCAGTGTTGCGCGCGCCATTCTCGTCTCCGGCGGCGCGCCATGGCGCCTATTCAGTCGCTTCGAAACGCCCCGCGCTGATGGTCAGAGTGCCGATTTGCGTTCCGACCGTGGCGTGGATCGGCGCATATACTCCGCTTTGCCCGACCGGTGCAAATGTCACCATCATTCGGCTGCGTTTCTTCAGATAATTCAGCGCTTTGCGACCCTTGCGGTAGCCCGCTACCGGTTCGAAACCCATCCTGCAGGTGACTGTTTCACCCTTGTAACCGGGCACCGAGATCGACCCCTTCGAATCGTAGGTCAGCGTCAGGTTCGCGCGCATCTCGCCATCATAGAACTTCACCGTGCGCCCGCAGACCTTGTCGAGACTGTCGGCGTGGATGACGGTGGCGGCCATCGGATCGAGGACCGATACCAGATCGCTGCTGTCCAGCGGCACCCAGTTCTTCGGGTTGCGCTTCTTTGGCGGCGGAACGACCTGGGTCGCGGTGACGGCGCCGTTGTCAAAGCGGATATCGACCACCGACGCCTTCTTGCCCGACTTGTAGTCGGCACGGAACGCCTGCGGCTGCATCTGCTTGCCGGAAATCCTGCCTTTTGATGAGATCGTGCCCCGGGTGTCGTCGAACAGTGTGGCAAGGCCGGCGCTTGAGACGCTGCCGTCGATCGAATAGGTGTCGCCTTCGTAGTGGCTTGAAAATGTCGCCTTCGCCACCGAAAGACCGAGGAACGACACCGTATATTCGCCCTTGAAGGACTGCGGCGTGGCGGCCGAAATTGCCGTCGGCAGCGCGACGGCGAGCAAGGCAACAAGTGCATGTGACGAACGAAGCATGGCGGGGATCGTCCTTGATCTTTTCAACCGGAGATAGGCATCCCTAGTCTGGCATACCCCTGCGCGATGGCTTATAGGCTGAATTCCGGCGTTTATGTGAACTGCGCCATCGCGCGGTTGAGAAGCATGAGCTTGACGCATCGGCGAAATGCAACTAAGGAACGCCAACTTTTCCATAAGGCCGCCTGACCGAAACCGCGCGCCACCCGGCGCGGGAACAAAGGTTTGGCCCCAGACCGAGAACTGAAGGTTAGAACCATGTCCCGCACCTGCGAACTCACTGCCAAGGCAGTCATGTCCGGCAACAATGTGAGCCACGCCAACAACAAGACCAAGCGCCGCTTCCTGCCGAATCTCGTCAATGTGACGCTGATCTCGGAAGCGCTGAACCAGAATGTGCGCCTGCGCATTTCGGCCAATGCGCTGCGTTCGGTTGAGCACCGCGGCGGCCTTGATGCGTTCCTGACCAAGGCCGACGCCAAGGAGCTGTCGCAGCGCGCCCGTCTGCTGAAGAAGCAGATCGCCAAGAAGCTCGCCGAACAGCCGGCTGCTTGAGAATTTCTTCCGGCGGGACAACCGCCCCCTCCAAGGAGCGTCATTCGGATTCGGCATGACGCTCCGCTGGTTCCATTACCCAGGATAAAAAAATGAATTTCTTCTCGCGATATCTGCCCTTTGTGGCCGCCATGGCGCTTGTCGTCGTGGCGTCGAACATCCTCGTGCAGTTCCCGATGCAAGGTGCAGTCGGCGGACTGTCGCTGGCCGACATTCTGACCTGGGGCGCCTTCACCTATCCCTTCTCCTTCCTGGTGACCGACCTCGCCAATCGCCGTTACGGCCCGGCCGTGGCGCGCAAGGTGGTCTTTGTAGGCTTCATGACGGCGGTGGTCTGCTCGATCATCGTGCCGCCCTTCCTGTTCCGCCACGGCCTGATCGAGTTCGAGACGGCAGCCGACCGGTTGGTGCGCATTGCAGCGGCTTCCGGCGCTGCGTTCCTGACCGCGCAATTGCTCGATGTGACGGTGTTCAACCGGCTGCGCCGGCAGAGCTGGTGGCGCGCGCCGATCGTCGGCACGCTGGTCGGTTCGGTGTTCGACACCGTCGTGTTCTTCACCGTTGCCTTTTCGGCTGCCTTCGCCTTCGCCGGACCAAGCGATGCCTTCGCGCTGGAGACGGCGCCGCTGATGGGTGTGCTGCCGGCCGAAACCATGCGCTGGGTGTCGTGGGCGCTTGGCGACCTCAGCGTGAAACTGATCATCGCCGTGGTGGCGTTGATCCCCTACCGGCTGCTTGCCGCACGCTGGAGCCAGCCGGCACTGGCAGCGTAAAGCATGATCCCCTGGATCCAGCTCGGTACAGCCAAAACGCCGGATGGCGAACAAGAGCTTCGCCTCAAGCGGCGCGGCGCCGAATTCTCGATCATGCTCGGCTCGAACGAGTTGATGAACAGCCGTCTCAGCGGCTCCGAGGAAGCGCTGGCCAGACTGTCCTGCGAAAGGATTGCCGGCCGCCGGCAACCAAAAATCCTGATCGGCGGCCTCGGCATGGGCTTTACGCTGCGCGCCGCCCTCACCGAGCTTGGCGACGGTGCACAAATCACCGTAGCCGAACTGGTACCCGCGGTCGTTGCCTGGGCGCGCGGCCCGATGGCCGAGGTGTTCAGCGGCTGCCTCGACGATCTCCGTGTCACCATCCTGGAGACCGATGTGGGCCAAATCATAAAATCAGGAACGCCGGCTTGGGACGCCATCCTGCTCGACGTCGACAACGGTCCGGAAGGGATCGTCTACAAGGCCAACGATGCTCTCTATGACGCGGCCGGCCTCAACGCCGCACGCGCCGCGCTTAACCCCGGAGGCGTGCTGGCGGTCTGGTCGCAAGGGCCCGACAGCAGCTTCACACGGCGGCTCAAGCAGGCTGGCTTCACTGTCGAGGAGGCCAAGGCGCGTGCCCACGGCAAGCGCGGGGCACGCCACGTCATCTGGATCGCGACCAACGGGCGGTAGCCTCCTGCAGCGGCGCGAAATCCTAGCTGACGATCGTTGCCGGCCGAGTTTCCTCAATCCTCGTGCAGGATGAACTCCAGATAGAGGTTGCGCTGCAAGATCGAATGGTTGTCGTCGGAAACTAGCGACACCATCAGCGCGCCGTCATCGCGGGTCCAGACGTCAAGCCCTTCCATATTGTCGATCTGGTAGCCCATGTCGGCTTGCATCAGCACTGGCCCGTCGGCGACGGCACCCTTCTCGACGCTTTCGCCATAGATGCGCCTCAGCCGCATCTTGACGCCGCCGGCCATCGAAAAGCTGCGCTCCAGGAGCAGCAAGTCGCCGTCCGGCAGGAAGGCGCCGTCGGTGATGTCGAAATCGCCGTTGCGCTTGACGGTGAAGATACCCTTGTGCGGCCCTTCAATGATCGCGGCATAGATGTTGCGGGCCTTGTCGAGGCTCTTTTCCGACACCACGACCAGCCCGCCCTTGTGCTGGCCATTTGGATTGGCATGGGTGACGGCTTCGAAGCCGCGATTCCGGCGAAGCTCCCAGGCTGGGATCAGGAAGTCCAGTTGCTTGAACGGCGCCTTCATATCGTCCGCATCGATCTTGAACTGGGCGATGCGATGGTTGCGCTCGAAGCCGACCGTGGCGATGCCGTCCTTGACGGCGAGGCCTTCGGCATCGACCTCCCATTTCTCGTCGATCGGCTGGCCCGCATCATCGACCATCTGCTGCATGCGGAAATTCTGGATGCCAACAGGGCGCTTGTCGGCATCGTGGACCACGCTGCCGAAGAACCAGAAGCCGGTGTCGGCGACGCCGACGAAATCGCTGCCGGGCTTGCGGAAGCGGAACGCCGACAGCGCGCCGAAGTCGCGCGACGGCGAGGTCATTTCCAGTCCGCCGACGAATTCGAGCGGCCCGAACTGTTTCTCCGCACGGCCAATCTGGAATTGGCTGATGGGGCGAGCGGAAATCTCGATCGGCTCGACCGAAACCGGACCGGCGGCGAAGGCTGGCGAAAAGGCGATGCCGAACAACGCGATGGCCAAAAGCGTCTGTTGAAAGCCGCCGCGCGAAAAAATCATCCGGCGCGCCGCATGCTGCCGCGTCGCGTGTCGCGGGCGCTTTCCTCGCCGAACAGCGAAGCCAACTGCTCGGTCATGGCGCCGGCCAGTTCCTCGGCATCGACGATGGTGACAGCGCGGCGATAGTAGCGGGTGACGTCGTGGCCGATGCCGATCGCCAGCAGCTCGACCGGCGACCGCGTCTCGATCAGCTCGATCACGGCACGCAGATGCCGCTCGAGGTAATTGCCGGGATTGACCGACAGCGTCGAATCGTCGACCGGCGCGCCGTCGGAGATCATCATCAGGATCTTGCGCTGCTCCGGCCGCGCGATCAGGCGGTTGTGCGCCCACAAAAGCGCCTCGCCGTCGATGTTTTCCTTGAGCAGGCCCTCGCGCATCATCAGGCCGAGATTGCGGCGCGCCCGCCGCCACGGATGGTCGGCGGATTTGTAGATGATGTGGCGCAGATCGTTGAGCCGCCCGGGATTCGGCGGCTTGCCGTCCTTCAGCCATTTCTCGCGCGCCTGCCCGCCCTTCCAGGCACGGGTGGTGAAGCCGAGGATCTCGACCGAGACGCCGCAGCGTTCCAGCGTGCGCGCCAGGATGTCGGCGCAGGTGGCGGCAACCGTGATCGGACGGCCGCGCATCGAGCCCGAATTGTCGAGCACCAGCGACACCACAGTGTCGCGGAATTTGGTGTCGCGCTCCTGCTTGAAGGACAGCGGCTGCATCGGGTCGATGACGACGCGCACCAGTCGCGCCGGATCGAGATAGCCTTCTTCGAGGTCGAAATCCCAGGAGCGGTTCTGCTGCGCCATCAGGCGGCGCTGCAACCGGTTGGCAAGCCGCCCGACAACGCCCGAAAGGTTGGCAAGCTGCTTGTCGAGGAAGGCGCGCAGCCTGTCCAACTCTTCTTCCTCGCAAAGTTCCTCCGCACCCACCGTCTCGTCGAAGGCCGTGGTGAAGACCTTGTAGTCGATCTCCTTCTGCAGGTTGGTGAAGGGATTGTCGTTGCGGCGCGCCTCGCCGGGCGTCTCGGCATCGGCGTCGTCCTCGTCGGAGAGGTCGTCGGCGGTGGCGTCGGACGCCTCCGTCTCGGCCGACTGCTCGTCGTCGGCCGATGCCTCGGCATCGTCGGACTGCGATTGCTCGGAGCCGGAATCGTCCTCGCCGCCCTCCTCGCTCTGCTCCTCGCCTTGCGGCTGGTTGTCGTCGTTGTCCTCGGTGTCTTCCGTCTCCTGGTCGTCGCCAAGTTCCTCGGCCATTTCCATGGCGGCCAGCATGTCGCGCACGACGCGGGCGAAGGCCTGCTGGTCGTCAAGCTTTGCCGACAGCCCATCAAGATCGGCGCTGGCCTTTTCTTCCACCCAGGGGCGCCAGAGATCGACCAGCCGCTCGCCGCTCTTCGGTACCGGCCGGCCGGTCAGCTTTTCGCGCACCATCAAGGCCAGCGCTTCCTCGATCGGCGCGTCGGCCTTGTCCTTGACGTCGATGAGGTTGGCCCTGGCGTATTTGTCCTCGAGCATCGAGCCGATATTGTCGGCCACGCCCTGCATGGCGCGGCTGCCGATCGCCTCGACGCGGGCCTGCTCGACCGCATCGTAGACGGCGCGGGCCTGCTTGCCTTCCGGGGCCAACCTGGTGTGGATGCGCGCATCGTGGCAGGCGCGCTTCAGCGCCATGGAATCGCCGAGGCCGCGGGTGATGGCGATGTCGTCCTTCGACGCCTTCTTCGGCAGTTCCGGCAACCGGGCACGGCTGCCGGCAAGCGCCGGCCGGTCTTTGGCGAAACCGACTTCGAGGTCCTTGTCGCCGGCGATGGCGCGCATACAGACAGTGACGGCGCGCTTGAAGCTGTCGGCTTCAGAACCCGTCTTCGACTTGTTGCGTATGTTGTCGCCCGGACCCGCCATCGATTACTTTGAGATCATTCTCTTAGCCCAGCACCACATTGGCGGCCGATTCGGGCAGATCTTCGCCGAAGGCACGCTGGTAGAACTCGGCCACGACCGAGCGCTCCAACTCGTCGCATTTGTTGAGGAAGGTCAGCCGGAACGCCATGCCGATATTGCCGAAGATCTCGGCATTCTCGGCCCAGGTGATGACCGTGCGCGGGCTCATGACCGTCGACAGGTCGCCGTTGATGAAGGCCGAACGCGTCATGTCGGCGACACGAACCATCTTATTGACGATGTCCTTGCCCTTGCCGTCGCGATAGTGCTTTGCCTTGGCCAGCACGATGTTGACCTCATTGTCGTGCGGCAGGTAGTTCAGCGTGGTGACGATCGACCAGCGGTCCATCTGCGCCTGGTTGATCTGCTGGGTGCCGTGATAAAGGCCGGTGGTATCGCCGAGGCCGACCGTGTTGGCGGTGGAAAACAGCCGGAAGGCCGGATGCGGGCGGATGACCCGGCTCTGGTCGAGCAGCGTCAGCCGACCCGACGATTCCAGCACGCGCTGGATGACGAACATCACGTCCGGGCGGCCGGCATCATATTCGTCGAAGCACAACGCGACATTGTGCTGGTAAGCCCAGGGCAGGATGCCGTCGCGGAATTCGGTGATCTGCAGACCGTCCTTGACGACGATCGCATCCTTGCCGACGAGGTCGATGCGGCTGACGTGGCTGTCGAGATTGACGCGCACGCAGGGCCAGTTGAGGCGCGCGGCGACCTGTTCGATATGTGTCGACTTGCCCGTGCCGTGATAGCCGGAGACCATGACGCGGCGGTTGTAGGCGAAGCCGGCTAGGATCGCCATTGTCGTGTTCTTGTCGAACAGATAGTCAGGATCGATGTCGGGCACATGCTCGCTCGTCACCGAATAGGCCGGCACCACCATCTTGGACTCAAAGCCGAATTTGTCCTTCACCGACACCGTGGTGTCGGGCAGGTTGGCGATGTCGCGATCGACCTTGTTCATCTCAATCAACGTCTCCACGGGCGAAACGCCTGATTTCGCCGGCAATCAATTTTGTTCGGGGGCGGTCTTAAAGCCTTTTCCAACCTTATGAAAGTTGGAAAACGACACGAACCGTAAGGTCGCTCAGCACAATCCTGCCTGCTTGAGCACGCGATAGGCCTGGAGCACATCGCGGAACCGGTCTTCCGAACCTCTGTCGCCGCCATTTGCATCCGGGTGGTGGCGTTTCACAAGTTCCTTATAGCGCGCCTTGATATCCTTGCCAGTCGCCTTTGTATCAAGGCCAAGCGTTTCCAGTGCCTTGGCCTCAAGCGGCTTGGCCTTACGCTCACGTGGGTCCTTCGGAGTGGTGAACAGGTTGAAGGGATCGCGCATGCGGTTGTAATAGCCGGCGCGGCCGGAGCGCTGCTGGGCGAAGTCGGGCGAGGAACGCGTCGAGGCGCCATTGATGCCCATTTTCCATGTCGGCCGGTGGCCGGTCATCGCTTCCTTCTGGAAGCGGGCGATCTCGCTGTCCGGCACGCCGGAAAAATAGTTGAAGCCCTTGTTGTACTCGCGCACATGATCGAAGCAGAACTGAAAATACTCGCCCTCCTTCATGCGCCCGACCGGCGCGCGATGGGTTCCAGCCTCCTTGCAACCGTCCCACTGGCAGATTGGCGAGCGCGATTTCAGCTCCGCGTCCTTCTCCTGCCGGATGCGAATCTTTTCGAAATATTTGGGGTACGGTTTCATCTCACCCATTTATGGGCTGTTCGCTAGTGCGAAACAAGAATTGACATTTTCGCGATGATCGCCCTAACCGCTGAATCGCGGCTTAAATCGACGTATGGCGAATTTTGTGGCGGCTACACAGATGGTGAAGGGAACCAGCAATGTCCATACAGGCAACGATGGAAGGCAAGTTGAAGCAGGCGTTTTCGCCGGAACGCCTGGTCATCATCAACGAAAGCCATCTCCATGCCGGCCATCACCATCAGGACTCCGACCATCACGGCACCTTTGACGGCGCCGGCGAGACGCATTTCCGCGTCCGCATCGTCTCGCCTGCCTTTGCCGGCATGAGCCGCATCGCGCGGCATCGCGCCGTCAACGAATTGCTTGCCGACGAACTGAGGGCCGGCGTGCACGCGCTGGCGATCGAACCGGCAGCGCCGGGCGAGGAGACCAGGTGGTAGGCATCAGCCTAATGCGCTTCGATTCTGAGATTCGCACTGCTCTTGATATCGAACTGATGCGAATTTCGGAATCGGGACACTAACGTCGTCTTCAGGAACGTCATCACCGCAGCCGTCAATGCGTCACCCTCATTGCCAAAATTGCGATTGATCGACATGTGCGAATAGGCGCTGCCGTCGAACAGCGTGACCTTGGTGTCGGTGGCGCGCAGACGCGCGGCGAAGGACCGTGAGGCTGCCGCGCGACCCGAAGCGCCCGAATAGGCGACGAAGGTGGGCGGATGCTTGTCTCCCCCGACGTAGGTGACCGGCGATAGCGCGCGCCACTGCGCCGGATCGGGAAATGCCCGGGCATAGGCCCGCGTCATGCCGCCGCTCTCGGCAAGCGTCTCCAGGTCATAGGCCCTGGTATCGACGAGAACCAACGCCGCGACGCCGGGCAGACCGCCGCGCAGGCCGGTGAGCGCGGCGAGATGGCAGCCGGCCGAATGGCCCATGACCGCGATGCGGTCCGGATCGCCGCCGTGTTGGGCAATGTTGGCACGCACGTAGCCATAGGCCAGTTCGACGTCGTCGGCCTGGGTCGCGACATCGGCCTGCGGCAGCATGCGATAGTCGATCGAGACGAAGCAGAAACCATTGTCGAGCAGGAAGGCCGGCTTGGCGTTGACGTTGACGCGGTTGCCGATCCGCCAGGCGCCGCCATGGATGAAGAAGACGACGGGCAGGCGGCTCGCGCCGTCGCGCGAATAGATGTCGAGCTTAGCCGGCCCGTAATCGAAGGTTTGCGGAGACGGCGAGCCAAGGCGCCATGTCGCCGAAGTGCCGGCCGGCAACAGCATCGCCATTGACGCCAAAAGCAAGGTTCGCCGATCGATCACCGTCATCTCCTGACTGCCCAGGCAAGAGTGCACACTGACATGACAGAGGTCCAGTCAACGATCGGTAACAAGCTGGAGACAGTATCTAGATGTCGCCGGCCGGCTTGATCCTGAGCCGCGCGATCCGGTTCTTGTCGCGCTTCATGACGACAAAGCGCTTGCCGTGAAACGTAAAGGCCTGCTTCTCGTCAGGGATCGACTGCGCCTCGTGGATGACGAGGCCGGCGATGGTGGTGGCTTCCTCGTCCGGCAGGTTCCAGTCGAGCGCCCGGTTCAGGTCGCGGATCGGCACCGTGCCGTCGACGACGACGGAGCCGTCGGCCTCCTGCTTGACGCCCTGCACGTCGACGTCGTGCTCGTCGGCGATCTCGCCGACGATCTCCTCCATGATGTCCTCAAGCGTCACCAGCCCTTCGACCTCACCATATTCGTCGACGACGATGGCAAAGTGCGCCTTGCGACGCAGGAAGGCGTTGAGCTGTTCCTGTAACGTCGTGGTGTCCGGCACGAACCACGGCTTCGACGCGATCTTCATGACGTCGATCCGGGAAAAGTCGTTGCCGACATCGTTCAGTGCGCGCAACAGGTTCTTGGCGTGCAGCACGCCGACGATGTTGTCGAGCGAGCCCTTCCACAGGGGCAAGCGGGTATGCGGGCTCTGCAGGATCTCGCGCACCATCGCTTCCGGCGGATCGTCGGCATTGACCGAGCGCATGTTGGTGCGGTGGACCATGACGTCGGACACTTCGAGCTCATCGAGATCGAACAGGCCGCCGACGCGGTCGCGGTCTTCGCGCACCGCCTGGCCGTCGCGGCGAAAATCATCGACCGCGCCGCGCAATTCGTCATCGGCCGAATGCTGCGGATCTATGCGCTGCAATTCATAGCCGAACACGGCGAGCAGGCGGGTGCGGAAGACAAAAGCCAGCAGGCCGAGGCCGGCAAGCACGGCAGCGACGATCCAGCCGGCTTCGCTCATCCCGGGTGGCTTTCCCCAGAGCCCGGATGGCTATCCTTCAAGAACGAAAGCACTTCCGACGCAGGCACATCCCTGGCGATGAAGGACTGGCCGATGCCCCGCGTCAGGATGAAGGTCAGCGCGCCGCGCGACACCTTCTTGTCCTGGGTGATGAAGGCAAGCAGCGCTTCGGCATCGGGCAGCTCGCCCGGAATGTCGGCCATGCGCCAGGGCAGGCCGACGGCGCGAAGATGCGCTTCGACGCGCGCCGCATCGTCGGGGCTCGCCAGATTGAGCCTGGACGAAAAGCGATGCGCCAGCGCCATGCCGACGGCAACGCCTTCGCCATGCACGAGCCGGGCGCCGTCATAGCGGGTTGCCGCTTCCAGCGCGTGGCCGAAAGTGTGGCCGAGATTGAGCAGCGCGCGGTCGCCGGTCTCGAACTCGTCGCGGGCGACGACATCGGCCTTGGCGCGGCAGGCTTGGGCGATGGCCTCGGCCCGCGCCGGTCCGCCGGCAAACACTTGCTCCCAATTTTGTTCAAGCCAGGCGAAGAAGTCCGGACGGTCGATGAGCCCGTATTTGGCCAGCTCGGCGTAGCCGGCACGAAACTCCCGGATCGGCAGCGTGTCGAGCACCCCGGTGTCGGCCAGTACCAGCTTCGGCTGATGAAAGACGCCGACCAGGTTCTTGCCGCGCGGACTGTTGATGCCGGTCTTGCCGCCGACCGAGGAATCGACCTGCGCCAGCAGCGAGGTCGGAACCTGCACGAAATTCATGCCGCGGCGCACGATGCCGGCGGCAAAGCCGGCAAGGTCGCCGATGACGCCGCCGCCGAGCGCAATGACGACATCGCCACGCTCCAGCCTTGCGGCGAGCACGCCGTCCACCACTTCTTCCAGATGCGCAAAGCTCTTGGTCTTTTCCCCTGCCGGCAGCGTAATGACGGCAGGCTCGATGCCGCCTTTTTCGAGGCCGGTTTTCAGCGTTTCGAGATGCGCCGCGGCCACGTTCTTATCGGTGACCACCGCCGCTCGCGTGCCGGGCAAGCGGCGCGAAATCTCGATGCCGGCGCGCGAAAGCAAGCCGGGGCCGATCAGGATGTCGTAGGCGCGGTCGCCGAGACCGACCTCGACAGTGACTGGCTCGCCGGCGCTCACGACCGCACCTCGCCCAGAGTGGTGGGCTGTTGAATGCCGAAATGCGCACAAATCGCATCCACAACCTCGGCCGCGATGACCTCCTTGCGGTCGTCGCGGGTCGGCACGGTGACATCGGCCGCGGCGTAGACCGGATAGCGGTCGGTCATCAGCTGCTTGAGCACGGCGCGAGGATCGGCGCTTTTCAGCAGCGGCCGGTTCTGCTTCTTGGAAACGCGGTCCATCAAGAGGTCGAGTTCGGCGTTCAGCCACACCGACACGCCATGGCTGGCGATCGCCTCCCGCGTCTGCGCATTCATGAAGGCGCCGCCGCCGGTCGACAGCACCTGCGGGCCGTTTTCCAGCACCCGCAGGATGACGCGCTGCTCCAGCGCCCGGAACTCCGTCTCGCCATAGCGCTCGAACAGCTCCGGGACGGTCATGCGCGAGACGCTTTCGATCTCCTGGTCGCTGTCGATGAAGGGCAGCGCCAGCATCGCCGCCACCTTGCGGCCAATCGCCGTCTTGCCGGCGCCCATCAGGCCGACAAAAACGATGGAGCGGTCGCCCAGCCGGCCGAGCAGCGCCGCATGGCTCTCGCCGGGAGGATTTGCTGGTAGCGCGTTCATACGAGCCCTCTTTGCCGGCGTATCGACATCAAAAGCCTGTTTGCGTCAAGCGTGGCCCGGCAAGCAGCTCCCGGAAAAGTGTCGCGCGGTTTCCGACCAGGGACCTGAGTCAAAACAAAGGCTTCGTCCTTGAATTGGCCGGCTTGGCGTCCCATAAGGGCACAGGGTTTGGAAACGCATCCCAAGAAGACGGGCGAAAATTGATGCCGACGCTGTTCCGCTTTGTCGTGACACTCACGATTCTTGCCGGCATTGCCTATGGTACGATGTTCGCCTTGGCGATGTTCGTCGAGCCGAGAAAGGCCGAAATGAGCGTGCGCATCCCTGCGGAAAAGCTTAACCCCAAGAAATACTGATCCAAAAGAAATGAACAGCGCGGCTCGCATCGAAGCCTTTCTGGAAATGATGAGCGCCGAGCGCGGCGCGGCTGAAAACACACTTTCCTCCTATCGGCGCGACCTCGAAGATGCTTCGGCCGAAATCAGCGGCGGGCTTGCCGGCGCCAATGCCGCCGATATCCGCGCCTATCTCGACGATATCGCCGAACGCGGCTTTGCCGCCACCTCCCAGGCGCGCAAACTGTCGGCGATCCGCCAGTTCTTCAAGTTCCTCTACGCCGAAGGCCTGCGCGTCGACGACCCGACCGGCACGCTGGACAGCCCGAAAAAGGGCCGGCCGCTGCCGAAGACGATGAGCGAGACCGATACCGGCCGGCTGCTCGACCGCGCGGCGCAAGAGGCAATGGATGCCTCGATGAGCGACGGCGACAGGCTGGCGGCGCTGCGCCTGCACGCGCTGGTCGAAGTGCTCTACGCCACCGGCTTGCGCGTTTCCGAGCTGGTCGGCCTGCCGGTTACGGTGGCCCAGCGCGACGACCGCTTCTTCATGGTGCGCGGCAAGGGTGACAAGGAACGCATGGTGCCGCTGTCGGCCAAGGCGCGCACTGCGATGCGGGCGTGGCTTACCGCACGGGCAAAGGTGCCGGCTTTTGCCGATAGCCCGTTCCTGTTTCCGGCGGCGTCCGACAGCGGCTATCTCTCCAGGCAGGTCTTTGCCCGCGACCTGAAAGGCCTTGCCGCCAAGGCCGGCATCGCCTCGGCAAAGATATCGCCGCATGTGCTGCGCCACGCTTTCGCCAGCCATCTCCTGCAGAACGGCGCCGATCTCAGGGCTGTACAGCAGCTACTCGGCCATGCCGACATCTCGACCACGCAGATCTACACCCATGTGCTGGAGGAGCGGCTGGTGCGGCTGGTCAACGATCATCATCCGCTTGCCGACTAGGCCTCATATCGTTATGTGAGGCGACGTTCCACCGCTCGGAACCTGTGTTTCCTGGGTTCCGCCAGTCATTGCCTTCCGACTTATCGGTCCTCTCAAGAATGTACAATTACCTCGATTTCGAAAAGCCGGTGCAGGACCTTGAAGGCAAGATCCTCGAGCTGAAGAAGCTTGCCGAGAACGGCGAGGCCGTCGATGTCGGCGACGAGATCGGCCGGCTCGAGAAGCGCGTACGCGACGCGCTGCGCGACATCTACAAGTCCCTGACGCCATGGCAGAAGGTGCAGGTGGCGCGTCATCCGGACAGGCCACATTGCATCGACTACATCAAGGGCTTGCTCAGCGATTTCACCCCGCTCGCCGGCGACCGCAATTTCGGCGAAGACCAGGCCATCGTCGGCGGTTTCGCCCGCTTTCGCGGCGAACCGGTGGCGGTCATCGGCCAGGAAAAGGGTTCGGACACAGCGAGCCGGCTGAAGCACAATTTCGGCTCGGTGCGGCCGGAGGGCTATCGCAAGGCGGTGCGGCTGATGGAGCTCGCCGACCGCTTCAATATCCCGCTGCTGACGCTGGTCGACACGGCCGGTGCCTATCCGGGTGTCGGCGCCGAGGAGCGCGGCCAGGCCGAAGCCATTGCCCGCTCGACCTCGGCCTGCCTTGGCCTGAAGGTACCGTCGATCTCAGTTGTCATCGGTGAAGGCGGCTCGGGCGGCGCCATTGCCATCGCCACCGCCAACCGCGTCTACATGCTCGAACATGCTATCTATTCGGTGATCTCGCCGGAGGGCGCCGCCTCGATCCTGTGGCGCGACACCACCCGCTCAAAGGATGCGGCCACCAACATGAAGATCACCGCGCAGGATCTTCTGGAGATGAAGGTCATCGATGCCATCATTCCCGAACCGCTAGGCGGCGCCCATCGTGCCCCGGAAACGGTGATTGCCGCCACCGGCGACCTCATCGCCAAGACGATGAAGGAATTTTCCGGCGCCAACACGGATTTCCGCGAGCAGCGCCGTGAAAAATACCTGGCGATGGGCCGTAGCCTCTGATTTCAGGCGGTTCCACATTGCAATGTGGCAAGTGTGAGCAATTTCGCCACAAAAATGCCGCCGCATTCGGCTCAATGAAATTGCCGTGAGAACGTGTGCCCGACGCTTGCGGTAAGGATTTTTCAAGGTTAACGGGCTTACGGTCCGTCGGTGTTCAGCGAACGGGCTTGGCGGTGCCGAAATCCGCGGCCCGAGAGAAAAGACGTAGCCGTATCCATGTTTGCCAAGCTATCCCGCACCGGACTTCTGATCGCTGCCATAGGCATCGCCGGCTGCAACGATTCCTCGATGAAGGATTTTGCCCCGGAAGCCAACAAGCCGCTGCCGGACAAGATCCTGGCCGACATGAAGGCCAAGGGCATGGCGCGCACCTCGTCGGTGATGGCCCGCATCTTCAAGGAAGAGGGCAAGCTCGAAATCTGGAAGGCCAAGACCAACGGCCGCTACGACATGGTCGCCAGCTATGACATCTGCAAATGGTCGGGCAAGCTGGGGCCCAAGTTCACCGAGGGTGACCGCCAGGCGCCGGAAGGTTTTTATACGGTCCGCCCGTCGCAGATGAATCCGCGGTCGAACTATCACCTGTCTTTCAACATCGGCTATCCGAACGCCTATGACCGCGCCAATGGCCGCACCGGGTCCAATCTGATGGTCCACGGCGCCTGCTCGTCGTCGGGCTGCTATTCGATGACCGACGCGCAGATCGAGCAGATCTATGCCTTCGGCCGTGACGCCTTCCAGGGCGGGCAGACCGAGTTCCAGATCCAGGCCTTCCCGTTCCGCATGACCGCCGCCAACATGGCGCGCTATCGTAACGATCCGAACTACGAATTCTGGAAGATGCTGAAGGTCGGCTACGACAATTTCGAGATCACCAAGGTGCCGCCGAAGGTCGATGTCTGCGAGAAGCGCTATGTCTTCAACCAGGTTGCCGCCGACGGGGCAACATTCGATCCGACAGGCCCATGCCCACCCACCATGCAACCGGATTCGCTGAAGAGCGCCTATAGCGCCTACCAGAGCACCTACGAAGCTGCCTTCAATGGCGCGGTCAAGGCCAGCGTGCCGGCGCCCAAGCCGACCATCGCTGGCGTCAAGGAAGCCAGCATCGTTTCCGACTGGTCGAAGCGCCGCGCCCGCGGCGAACGCGTGCCGATCGAACCTCCGTCGCTCAACTCGGACGGCTCGGTGACGGAGACCGCGCGCATGGGCCGTATCGATTCGCCGGCAGGCCGCAAGATGGCCGCACTCGATGCGGAGAAAGCCGCCAAGAAGAAAGCCGAGGAGCAAAGGCTTGCCGCCATAGAGGCAGCAAAGGCCGCGAAAGCGGCGGCCAGGGCCCAGGCGCTGGCGGAAAAGGAAGCAGCCAAGATCGCAGCCGAAGCACCTGTCGCCACCGCAACCGTCGCGCCGCCTTCCGAGGCCGCAGCGGCGCCCGAGACGCAGGCAGCGAATACCGACGAAGGCACGGTGACAAAGCTGAAGAAGAAGCTGCTCGGCATGTTCGGCGGCTGAGGTTTTCCACCTTGGCCAAACGCGCCGCCGTCTACGACCTCAAGGGGCTGAACTGTCCCCTTCCAGTCCTCAAGGCCAAGAAGCGGCTGGCCGCAATGCGGCCGGGCAGCCGGCTGTGGCTCGAAACAACCGACCCGCTGGCGGTCATCGACATTCCCGCTTTCTGCTCCGACGCCGGCCACCAACTGATTGAAACGGCGGCGATATCCGGCGGCCATCGCTTTCTGGTCGAGCGCGGCGCGCCACGACAATGAGCATCACCGCCCGGCGATGGCTAGCGGGTTGCTTTCCAGCGCGGCGCGGTCCGGTGTGTCGATCGATGGCCGGTTGGTGAAGGCGGTAAACAGCCGGCGGACATAGTCTTCCGGCATGTCGAGCGTGATCAGCACCAGCCTGGTGCCGCGCTGGCTGTCCGGCCAGGACGGCAGTCGCACCGGCGGATGCAGTATCTTCTGCACGCCGTGGACGACCAGCGGCCGCGACGGGTCTTCGCTGAGCTCGATGACGCCTTTCATGCGCAGCAGGCGTTCGCCATGTGCGGAACGCAGCAGGTCGAGGAACACCTCGATCGCCGAAAACGGCACCGGGCCGTCATGGACGAGCGAATAGGAGCGTACGCGGGAATCGTGCCTATGATCATGGTCACCATGGAGGTGATGGTGATCGTCATGACCATGGGAGGCTTCTTCGCCGAGCCAGCGCCGAACGTCGGCGGTCTTGGTGTCCGGATTGTAGAGGCCGCAATCGAACAGTGCCGCCGCCATACTTGCGTCGTCGGCACCGAGCACCACGGCGCCCGGATTGATCTGCCGCAGCCGGGCCCGCAAAGCCTCGACATCGCCGGGATCGGTGGCCAGATCGGCTTTGCTGAGCACGATGCGGTCGGCGACGGCCACCTGCTTCACCGCCTCGACATGAGCATCCAGCGTCGCATTGCCGTTGACGGCGTCGACCAGCGTGATGACGCCGTCGAGCCGGAAGGCCTGGACCAGCGCCGGATGCGCCATGATTGATTGCAGCACAGGCGCCGGATCGGCCAACCCCGTCGTTTCGACAACGACGCGGGCAAGCCGTGCGATGCGGCCGGTCTGCAGCCGGTCGACGAGATCTGCCAGGGTGTCGACCAGGTCGCCGCGCACCGTGCAGCAGAGGCAGCCGTCCGAAAGCTGGATAATGCCGTCGGAGGCCTGCTCGACCAGCAGATGGTCGATCGCCACCTCGCCGAGTTCGTTGATGATGACCGCGGTGTCGGCAAGCGACGGGTCCTTGAGCAGCCGGTTGAGCAGCGTCGTCTTGCCGGCGCCGAGGAACCCGGTGAGTATCGAGACGGGAATGGGAAGGCTGCTGCCCATCGGCTAATTCGCGCTCTTGGCCAGTTGCTCGCCATGGGCGGCGGCGGTGGAGCCCGTCACGGCCGGCTCAGCGCCGACCGGCGCCGGCCGGTCCGGCCGCCAGCTCGGCAACGGCACATCGGCATATTCCTGGCCGGACTGGTCGAGCATGGCTTTCGGTGTCGGCCCGGTGGCGCCGCCGAGGCCGACGGCAACCAGCGTCGGCACATGATCGAGCTTTGCCTGATAGGGCGATTTGGGCACCTTCTTGTCGCCGGCGGGCAATGCGGCCTCCGACTGCTCTGCCGGCGGCTTCTTCTTGCAAATCTCGTCATTCAGGTCGTTGACCGATGTGGTGTCGCCATAGGAAGGCAGCGCCGCCACCGTCAACCAGCCAGGTGTCGGCGTGGCAAAGCCCTGGTCGAGCAGCCTGGCGACGGTCTCGGCGCGGGTGACGGCCGATTTCTCGCCAAGCACCACCGCCACCAGAGTGCGCCCGTTGCGCGTAGCAGAGCCGATCATGTTGAAGCCCGAGGGACAGACGAAGCCGGTCTTCATGCCGTCGGCGCCGGGATAGCGGCCGATCAAAAGATTGTAGTTTGGGATCGCCTTCTTGCCGACGGCGAGACCCTCGATCGAGAACCATGGAGCATATTGCGGGAACTCACTGCGGATCGCTATCACCAGCACGGCAAGATCGCGCGCGGTTGTATACTGGTCCGGCGAAAAGAGCCCGTTCGGATTGACGAAATGCGTCCCGGTCATGCCGAGCCGGTGTGCCTCGGTGTTCATGCGCTCGGCGAAGGCGGCCTGCGAGCCGCCGATATTCTCGCCGATCGCCATGGCGACGTCGTTGGCCGATTTGACCAGCATCATCTTCAGCGCGTTGTCGAGCCGCATGACCGAGCCCGGCTTGAAGCCCATCTTGCTTGGCGGCGCGCCGGCGGAATGCTTCGTCACCTTGATCGGCGAATCGAGCTGGACCTCGCCGGCGGCGATGGCGCGAAATGTCACATAGGCGGTCATCAGCTTGGTCAGCGAGGCCGGATACCAGCGCTTGAAGGCATCCCGATGCTCAAGAATCTTGCCGCTCTTCAGGTCGAACAGGATCGACGGATTGGCCAGCGCGGATCCGGTCAGCACCGGCAGCGCTACGGCGCCGGCCAGCAATAGTCTGAGGAAATGCCTGTGCCGCATGATGGAATCCGAAATCGCCTCTTGCCGTAGTCGCCCCTGGCTCCGTAAGATTTCATTACACGATCGCCAGCATAATGGGTCCGACCCTCAGTCCCGGACCGCATTGTTGCGGTGCTACTTACCCTATGTGACGCCAACATGGCAAAGTGCCTGGCAATCACAATTGCAAAGCAGCAGGAAAAAACCGGCTGCTCCAACAGCGAGATGGAACCATTATGCCGATCCTGAACCGCGCCGCCGAAATGCAAGACGAGGTCGCCGGCTGGCGCCGCCATTTGCACCAGACACCAGAACTGAATTTTGACGTTTTCCAGACGGCCGCCTTCGTCACCGAGAAGCTGAAGGCCTTCGGTTGCGACGAGGTGGTGACGGGGCTCGGCAAGACCGGCGTCGTCGGCATCATCCACGGCCGCAAGGGCGAAGGCGCGACCATCGGCTTGCGCGCCGACATGGACGCGCTGCCGATCCACGAGATCACCGGCAAGCCCTACGCCTCGACCATCCCCGGCAAAATGCACGCCTGCGGCCACGATGGTCACACGGCGATGCTCCTGGGAGCCGCCAGATATCTGACGGAGACCCGCAATTTTGCCGGCTCCGTGGCGGTCATCTTCCAGCCGGCCGAGGAAGGCGGCGGCGGCGGCAACGAAATGGTCAAGGACGGCATGATGGAGCGCTTCGGCATCTCCAGGGTATTCGGCATGCATAACATGCCGGGCCTGCCGGTTGGCCAGTTCGCCATCAGGCCAGGCCCGATCATGGCGGCGACCGCTGAATTCACCATCACCGTCAAGGGCCGGGGTGGCCATGCGGCGATGCCGCATGGCACGATCGACCCGATCGTCATCACCAGCCAGCTTGTCGGCGCGTTGCAGACCATTGCCTCGCGCAGCACCGATCCGATCGAGGCCGTCGTGGTGTCGGTGACGAAGTTCCACGCCGGCGACGCCTATAACGTCATTCCCGAGACCGCCGAGATCGCCGGTACCGTGCGCACCCTGAAAAAGGAGGTCGCCAAAAAGGCGGAGGAGCGTCTCCGCACCATTTGCGAGGGACTGGCCGCGGCCTTCGGCGCGACGATCGAGGTCGATTACAATGCCAATTATCCCGTCACCTTCAATCATCCCGAAGAGACGGTCTTTGCCAGCGATGTCGCGGCCGATGTCGCCGGCGACGCCCAGGTGCACCGCGCCATCCAGCCGGTGATGGGCGGCGAGGATTTTTCCTACATGCTGGAGGCGCGTCCGGGCGCCTTCATCTTCATCGGCAACGGCGATACCGCGGGTCTCCATCACCCGGCCTACGACTTCAACGACGAGGTCATCCCGCACGGCATGAGCTATTGGGTGAAGCTGACGGAAACCGCGCTGGCGGCCTGACAATTTCGGCCGTCTGGTTGCCCGGCTGATTGCATTGAGACCGCCTCTTGGCGAAACGGCCCGAAGCGGTTATGTGTCGGGCCGCGTGGTCCCGTAGCTCAGTAGGATAGAGCGGCAGATTCCTAATCTGTAGGTCACAGGTTCGATTCCTGTCGGGATCACCATAATTTTCAGGCACTTGGAGAATGGGCCCCGTACTTTACTTTTTTGCCAATTAGTACGGCGTTTTTACACGGATGTTGGCGGTCTATCCGCAGCCCAGATATGGATTCGGGCGAGGCGCATTGTCTGGTTGCGGGACACGCACCACCGATACCGACATTCGCTAATCGTGGAGATTTGAGAAAAAAGAGGCTATTTTGTCGCTGGCCATTCAGTGAAGATGGTGGGCCCGGAGGACGTATTCAAACCCTTTGATTTCATGAGCTTTTTGGTGCGCCCAGACTATCAGTTTTCTCGCATTGTTCTATATGGTCCCCGCACCCCGTGGCAAGCCACAGCGGGACCACGGAAGCTTTCATCGCCCGCAGCTACACGTCGCGTCAACGCATCACAACCAGAGGCTGCAAACCTAGCCCTGGCGCAGCGTAGCCTTTCCTTGCGTCACCAGCTTTTCGGCCGCCTCTGCAACCTTGATGCGCCCGAAAGCGAGTTCGTCCGCGACAGTGCGCAGCACGTTGCGGTCAAACTCCTGCGAGCCCTTCGGCGCCGGCGCCGGATAGTCGCCGACCTGATCCTTGAGAAGATTGACGTATTTCACCGTCTTCTGGTCCGTCGGGTTCAAGTTCGGCAGGATCGCCTCGCGCACTTTCGTCGACATCGGCACGCCGCGTTCCACGCCGAGAATCCTGCCGGCTTCGATGTCGTTGACGAAGAAGCTGATGAACTTGGCCGCCTGCTCGCCGTACAGGGTCGTCGAACCAACGCTCCAGATCAGCGCCGGCCGGTAATAGTGCCCTGATGGCCCGCCCTTCTTCTGGCGCGGCAGCATGGTGATGCCGAGCGGATTCTTGGAGACGAGCTGATAGCCGATCAACTGGTTGGAATAGGTCATGCCCATCGCCGACTTGCCGAGGGCCAAACAGTTGCTCTCGATCGTGTTCTGGTCGAGCGTTTGCACGTCGGCTGGTACGGTGCCGCCGCGCTCGCGCAGGTCCTCCCAATAGGCGAACCACTCCTTGGCGTCCCCGGTATCGAAACCGATGCTGCCGTCCGCCGAAAACAGCGTCTTGCCGCGCTGGCGCAGCCAGGCGTCGAAGACATAGTTGTAGCGGGCGCCGTACGGTCCGCCCCAGTAATTGTTCTTGCCGGCGGCCTTGGTCATTTCGACGGCGATATCGGCGTATTCCTTCCAAGTGGTCTCGTGTGTCGGCGGCGCGATGCTGGCTTTCTTGAACGCCGCCTCGTCGTAGAACATGGAAAAGGAGTTGAGACCGAGGCCGACACCCCAGAGCTTGCCGTCGATCGTCGTGAGGTCCAGCAATTGCTTGTCGAAGTTGTCGACCTTCAGCGCGTCGGGAACGAACTCGTCGAGAGCCAGACATGCGCCGCGCTTGGAATAGTCCGAAATCGTGCTCGGTTCGAGCTGGAAGACGTCCGAGACGTCACGGCCGGCCATCGCAGTCGCGAGCTTCGTCCAATACCCGTCGCCGCTGATCGTCTCGCCGATAACGGTGATATCGGGGTTCTTCTCATGGAACAGCTTGGCGACGGCGACCGTGCGCTTGGCGCGGTCGTTCGAACCCCACCACATGGCCCTCATGCTGACATCGTCCACGGCCCAGGCACCCTGCCCGGTTGCGCCGAGCGCGAACCCGGTCGTTACGCCTGCCGTGCCCAACAGAAATGAGCGGCGACTTATTCGCATTTTGAACTCCTCCCTTGTCATGCCTGCGAAATCCTCGACGGAGTTTAATGCAAAAGAGTTGCACTGTGCAATAACTTTTCTTTATCTTGCAAATTTGCGTGATTTGCGCAATGTTTGCTGCATGATGGAAAATCAAACAAGGCGTCTCCGTCAGGCGGACATCGCAAGCAAGGCGGGCGTTTCAGTCTCCACAGTCTCCCGCGTGCTCGGCAACGAGCCCGGCATCAGCGAGGCCGTGCGCCGTCAGATCCTGCAAGTTGCAACAGACCTCGGATATCCGACAAAGGCCGCTTTCACGACGATTGCCGGGTGCCTGGCGCTGATTGCCAGCGACGGCGTTACAGGCGGGCTCAGCGTTTTTTATGAAGGCATTGTCGACGGGCTGCGCGGCGGTGCTGCCGGTCGCGGCATGCCGTTCGGGATCCGGCTCGTGCGCGAGGACAGGATGACTCCCGAGGTCGTCGCCAGGCATCTCGAGAGCGCCGGCGCCGAGGGTTTGTTTCTTGTCGGCATCGATCCGGCCGACAGCGTTCGGACGTGGCTCGCCGAAACCGGGAGGCCGATGGTTCTCGTCAACGGAACGGACCCGCTTCTGAAGTTCGATGGGGTCTCGCCTGCGAACTTCTTCGGTGCCTATCAGGCAACGAAGCGCCTGCTTGCCGCGGGACACCGCCGCATCCTTCATCTCACCGGCTCCCACCGGCATACGATCCGCGAACGCGAGCGCGGTTTCGAGGCGGCGATCGCCTCCGTCGAGGGGGCAGAAGGCCGGCTGCTTCGTCTCACATTCCAGCGCAGCGCCATCGCCGAGGCGCATGAGGTGACGGCGGCGGCGCTCTCCGAGGCTCCCGGCTTCACGGCAGCGTTCTGCATGAACGATTTCATCGCCGTCGGTGTACTCGAAGCCGTGACTGAGGCCGGCCGGCGCGTGCCCGATGATTTCGCCATTGTCGGCTTCGACGATCTCCCTTGTGCCGTCATGACTAATCCCCGGCTTTCCACCATGCGTGTCGACCGCGCCGCCCTCGGGCGCGAGGCCGTCAATCTGATGATCGCGCGCCTTGGCGACCGACACGCTCCTGCCCGCCAAGTCTGCCATGCCGTCGTTCCTGTTGCCGGCGGCTCCCTACCGAACGACCAATAAACGCTTGAGGCACGTCGATGACTTACGATCCTGTCAGCGCCAATCCGCTCGGCGGCAATCCGCTCGCGACGCGCGCGGACATGCGGCGCGCGCTTGCCGATCTGTTCGATCCGCTGCTGCCCTATTTCTCCGACGGAAGCGCGCGCGTGCGGCTCGACGCGGCTGGAGCCCATTTCGACCGGGCGGCAGCCGACCTCGAGGGCTTCGCGCGGCCGCTCTGGGGGCTGGCGCCGCTTGCCGAAGGCGGCGGGGAATTCGCGCATTGGGATCGCTACGCCGAGGGTATCGCCAACGGCACCGATCCTGATCATCCCGAATACTGGGGCGCGGTGCGCAGCAAGGACCAGCGAATGGTCGAGCTCGCCGCGCTCGGTTTCGCCCTTGCCCTGATCCCCGAGAAAATATGGAACCCGCTCGACCGGCGCGCCCGTGACAATGTGATTGCCTATCTCAAACATGCACGGCGTTTCGACTACGCCGACAACAATTGGAAATTCTTCCGGGTATTGGTCGACCTCGGTCTCGATCGGCTGGGCGTCAACTATGATCGCCAGTTGACGGAGACCTATCTGGACCAACTTGACGGCTTCTATATCGGCGATGGCTGGTATCGCGACGGCAATGTACGCCGCATCGATCACTACATTCCCTTCGCGATGCACTTCTACGGGCTCATCTACGCGCGCCTTGTCGACGACGAGCGCGCCGACCGCTTCCGCGAACGCGCTGCATTGTTCGCGAAGGACTTCCGCCACTGGTTCGGCACGGACGGCGCAACGGTGCCGTTCGGCCGCAGCCTGACCTATCGCTTCGCCTGTGCCGGCTTCTGGTCGGCGCTCGCCTTTGCCAATGTCGAGGCCCTGCCATGGGGCGAGATCAAGGGGCTCTGCCTCCGCCATTTGCGCTGGTGGGCCGACAAGCCGATCGCCAACCGCGACGGCATCCTGCCGATTGGTTTCTGCTATCCGAACCTGCTGACGTCGGAGAGCTACAATTCCGCCGGATCGCCCTATTGGGCCTTCAAGGCATTCCTGCCGCTCGCGCTTGGCGACGACCATCCGTTCTGGACCGCGGAGGAAACGCCCGCCGAGACAATGGCCGCGGCCGTGCCGCTTCGCCACCCCGGCATGGTAATGATACCGGTCGGCGGCGGCGTTGTGGCGCTTTCGTCAGGTCAGGAGAACCTGCAAATGCGCTGCGGCACGGAGAAATATGCAAAGTTCGCCTATTCCTCGCGTTACGGCTTCAGCGTCGAGGCCGACGAGCGTGGCTTCGCGGGTGGCGCGTTCGACTCGACCCTCGCCTTCAGCGAGGACGGCGTTCACTATCGCGTGCGCGAGACGAACGAGGAAGCGAAACTGGCAGGGGAAGTCCTTTATTCGAAATGGTCGCCCTGGCCCGACGTGACCGTCGAGACATGGCTTCTGCCGGCTACTCCCTGGCATGTCCGTGTCCATCGCATCGTCACACCGCGCCCGCTTCTGACTGCCGAAGGCGGCTTCGCCATCGCGCGGCGGGATCTCGATGCGGATACGCTCGAGGCAACCGGCGGGACTGCCTACGCGATCGGCGCGGAGGACTTTTCCGGCATCGTCGACCTCGGATCGGGCGTCGCGCGCGAGGGGCTTTGCCAGAAGGCTCTCCCCAACACGAACCTGATGGTCGCCAAGACCATCGTGCCGCAACTGCGCGGCACGATCGCGGCGGGCGAAACAATATTGGCCTGCGCAGTGCTCGCCCTGCGCGACACGGCGGCGGCCGGCAGCGTATGGGCAGCGCCGCCGGGCGCCCCACCGATCGCAGAGCTCGCTGTACTCGTCAGGGATAAGGGTGAAACGGTCAGCGCGATCCAGGCACCTGGGCAGATGCGGTGAGGCAGCCCGCCATTGCCTTCGCCATGCAAGCGGTGCGCACGAAGCATGTCGTCACTCCAGAGATCATCGAGCGGCTAGCTGCCGCGGGACGTATTCTCTCCTCCGAACCGGTCGAGGATTTCGCCGATCCGCGAGCCAAACGGCTGCTTGCCGAAACCGAAATCCTGATCACCAGCTGGGGCTGCCCGCTTATCGGCAGCGACGTCCTCGCATCGGCGCCGCAGCTGAAACTTGTCGCCCATGCAGCGGGAACCGTGAAAGGCCTTCTCGACTCCGCCGTTTTCGAGGCCGGCATTGCCGTGACGCACGCGGCACAGGCGAATGCCGTGCCTGTTGCAGAGTTCACGCTTGCCGCGATCATATTTGCCGGCAAGCGGGTATTCCGCTTCCACGAACTCTATGCCGTGGACCGCAACCGCCATCGGGTGAACCCGATGCAGGCTGAGGCGATCGGAAATTACGGGCGGACGATAGGCATCGTGGGCGCTTCCCGCATCGGGCGTCGGGTCATCGAGCTTTTGAAGCCGTTCGATTACAGCATCCTCCTTTACGATCCGATGGTGGATGCCGAGGAGGCGGCGCGCCACGGTACGGAAAAGGTCGAGCTGAACGCACTGATGTCGCGTGCCGACATCGTCTCGTTGCATGCTCCCTCCCTGCCCGCGACGCGGCACATGATCGGCGAGGCCGAGCTGGCCCTGATGAGAGACGGAGCCACGCTGATCAACACGGCCCGTGGCGCCCTCGTCGATGAAGTCGCCCTGCTGACGACGCTGAAAACCGGCAGGATCGACGCGATCATCGACGTAACCGATCCTGAAGTGCCCAACGTGAATTCGCCGTTCTATGCACTGCCCAATGTCTTTCTGACGCCGCACATTGCCGGCGCGGTTGGACTGGAACGAGCGCGGCTTGGAAATATGGCCGCCGACGAGGTGCTCCGCTACATTGCCGGCGAACCGTTGCTTCACGAAATCCGCCGGCAGGATCTGGAGCACATCGCATGACTCGCTTCGAGGCGGCTCTCTGCACCGTGACGTTCCGCGCGCTTCGATCGGCGGAAATTATTGCTTTGGCGCGCGAGGCAGGGCTTGCCGCGATCGAATGGGCAGGCGATGCGCATGTGCCGCCAGGGAACTTGGAAAATGCCGTCGGTGTCGGGCGGATGAGCCTGGAGGCGGGGCTCGCGATATCCTACGGCTCCTATATCGCGCCGCCGACCGATGATTTGAAGGCCTTTGAACAGGCCTTGGAGACAGCTGAAACCTCGGGCGCGGCCAATATCCGCATCTGGCCGGGCACGCGCTATCGCAACTCTTCGGACTATACGGCGGAGGAAGTCCGTTCCGCCGCGTACCTGATCCGGGATATGGGCGCCGAAGCCGCAAAACGAAAGATCGCGGTCTCGCTGGAATATCACCCGAACTCGCTGACGGACGCGACGGATGCCGCGCTCAGGCTGATCGAGACCATCGCGCATGACAATGTCTACCTCTACTGGCAGCCGCGACCGGGATTGCCTCTCGATGAGGCACTGGCCGAGATCGGACGCATCGGGCATCACGTCTCGCACATCCACGTCTTCGCATGGGACCGTGACCGCAACCGCTTTCCGCTTTCCTCCGCAGAAGAATACTGGCGCGCCGTCATCGACGCGTTGCCCGTATCGCGCTGGAAAGGGCGGCGTTTCGCGATGCTGGAGTTCGTGGCCGGCGATGATCCGGACGCTTTCCGCGCTGACGCGGCAACGCTCAAGGCGGTGCTCGGAGGCGACTGACTGCCACCTCTACTGCCAGACGAGGAGTCCGCTGCTGTCCTTGCCCCACAGGTCGGCTATGGAAACCGGCGACCCCGTGCGGCTGCTCAGGAAGGCGGCAATCCCGCAGAGAACCGACATCGCGCCCGCGCGCGATCCCGCGCGCTGTTTCAGCTCGTCGTTCGGCGCAGGGCTGAAAAGCATGTTGCGCAGCCGGTCGTCGCCACCATAGTGGCCACCGCTCGAATGCGGCACCCAGATGCGCTCGACGCCGTCGAAGTTCCTCATGACGACAATCTCGTCGGCGGGCGGCGTCGTCCATGCCTGCGCCTCGTATTGCCGAAGCTCGATGCGCCCCTTGTGACCGTTGAAGGCGATGTGGTGGCCTTCGATCGGCATATAGGTGTTGAGCGAATAGGAGACCTCGATGCCGTTCCGGTAGCGGATCGAGGCGACCATGGTATCGGGGATGTCGATGTCTTCGCGGAAGACGCAGGCGTCGCGGACATAACCGTCGACGGTCGACGGTTCCTCGTACAGCCGCTCGAGGAACGGGTCCTTTGAGATGTCGAAGAAATAGTCGCAGTCGTCCTTGTGCGGACAGGTGAGACAGCGCTCGCCGCGGAAAGGGCCGTTCCTTCCATAGTGCTTCAGCTCGGCGAAGGCCGACACCGTCTCGGGGTCGGAATCGAGATACCAGTTCAGCAGGTCGAAATGGTGGGTAGCCTTGTGGACAAAGAGGCTTCCCGAATATTCCGAGAAGGCGTGCCAGCGCCGGAAATAGTCGGCGCCGTGGCTGGTATCGAGATACCAGTGGAAATCGACCGAAGTCACCTCGCCGATGACGCCGGAATTGAGCAGTTCCTTGATGCGCGCCGCCGTCGGCGCGAAGCGGTAGTTGAACGAGATATCGACACGCTTCCCGGTGCGCCGTTCCGCCTCCAGGATGCGCTTGATCTTGTCGACGGTCGTCGTCATCGGTTTCTCGCTGATGACGTCGGCGCCTGCTTCGAGAGCCTTGACGATGATGTCGTCATGGGTGGAATCGCGCGTGCAGACGATGACGAGTTCCGGCCTCTCTGCCTGGAGAAGTGCATCGAAATCCGTGTAGATCGGCGCGCTTGCGCCCATGTAGTTGCGCGCCCGGTCGGCCCGCAAGGGATTGAGGTCGCAGATCGCGACCAGTTCGACCGCGTCGTTCCACCGCTCCAGGAGGTCCCTGCCCCACATGGTCGTGCCGCGGTTTCCGGTTCCGACGAGAGCGTAACGGGTTCTCTTCGACGTCGGCATGATTTCCTCCCGGTTTCGACGGCGTTTCAGCACACCGTCCGGAAACGTTCGACAACAGTATCCAGCACGACTTCGCCCGGTTTCTTCCACCAGTTTTCCGCGGAAAAGATTTCTACTTCCTGCGGCCCATGGAAACCGGCCGCCTCGACCTTGTCGCGAATGCCCGGCAGGTCGATGATACCATCACCCATCATGCCGCGGTCGAGAAGCAGGTCGGTCGTCGGCACGAGCCAGTCGCAGATGTGATGCGCGAAAATCCGGTTTTCCCGGCCGGCCCTCGCTATGCCCTCCGCGAGTTCGGGGTCCCACCAGACATGATAGACGTCGATCGCCACACCCACATCCGGCCCGAGGCGCCCGGCGAGATCGAGTGCCTGCTTCAGCGTGTTCACACAGGCGCGGTCGGCTGCATACATCGGATGCAGCGGCTCTATGGCGAGCGGCACGTTCGCGGCGCGGGCATGCGGGAGAATGGAATTGAAGCCGTCCTCGACCATCTGCCGCGCTGCGGCGATGTCGCGCGAACCCTTCGGCAACCCGCCAACGACGAAGATGAGACAGTCTGCGCCGAGCGCCGCAGCCTCGTCGATCGCCCGCAGATTGTCATCGATGGCGGCCTGCCTGCCGGCGTCATCGGCTGCAGGAAACATCCCGCCGCGGCAAAGGCCCGTCACCTTCAAGCCGTTCAAATGGATGATGCGCGCTGCCTCGTCGAGCCCGACGGCCGCAACCTGGTCCCGCCACGGCGCAATCGCGGTGATGCCTCGGGCAAGGCAGCCGTCCACGGCCTCGGCAAAGCCCCAGCTTCCGCGCGTGGTTGCAAGATTGATGGAAAGGCCCTCCACCGTCATCAGTGTCCTCCCCCAGACATCGGCGTCATCGCGTTCCAGTCAGGCTCCACGGCCGAGCCGAGGCCGGGGGCTGCGATCACCGAGCCGATCGCCATGCGGCCTTTTTCGATGCGCAGGCGCGTGCGGCCGTCCTGCGTTCGGTAGAGATCGGCGTGAGCGCGCGCAAAGGCCGTCTGCTCGGCCTCCGGTGCCCCGGCCATGCCGTCGACATAGTGGTGGCCGTTGCGCTCGACGTGGGTCATGCCGATCAGGCTGGCAAGCGCCAAGTCCTGCTGCACGGCAAGCCCGCCCTGTGTCGTCAGGTCTTCTGCCGACATGAAATAGGTCGGGCCTTTCTCTGCATTCCAGTATTCGACCCTCGCGCGGTTAAGGAGCGAGCGGTAGAGGCCCTTGCAGGATTTGGAGGAGATGCCCGTGTAGCCGAGACCGCGGGCCGTGACGAAGGCGTCCATCGTCGCGTCCGACTCATCGATCTCGACCGGCTTGAAGGCTGCGAGCGCGGCAACCGATTTTTCAAAAGCCTGGGCTCGCGCGATCGGCTGCTCGACGAAGAGAACGGACCGCGCAAACTGCTCGAGATTCGGCCTTGCCCGGATGCGCGCGAGGAGTTCGCCCACACCCTCGGCAGAGGCGAATTGTTCGTTGCCGTCGAGCGTCACCGAGTAGCTGCCGACTTTCGCATCGAGCAGGTCGGCGATCCGACCCAGACGGTCGATGTCGGCGTCCAAATCTCCCGACACCTTCACCTTGAAGAAGGTCAAGCCGTATGCGTCGATCGCCTCCTCGAGGCTCTCCGGGAGGCCGTCATTCGGCCGCTCACCGGTACTTGCTTCGCCGGCTGTTATGGCGTCAACAAGGCCGACGGTGTGGCGTGCAGCGATCGTCTCCGCCGGCTTCAGCCCGGAGAGAAAGGCTGCAAGATCGAAGCCTTCGAGATCGGGTGTCGTTGCGGTATCGATGCCCGGCAGGTTTGCGTTCACCGCCTTCGCGACCGACGAGCCCTGCAGCCGGCAAAGCGCATCAAGGATTGCCCTGTTGCCGAGAGCAAGTCCGAAGGAAGCGACTAGGCCGTTCAGGCCTTCAGCGGCCGCACGCGCGTGATGCCCCTTCTCGACATCGGTATGGAGACCGAAGGCGGTTCCTCCTCCCGCCGCGCTCAAAGCGTCAAGGGCGAGAGCGAGCGAGCGTCGAAGTTGGTTTTCGTTGTCCGCATTTGTCAGCTCCGGCGACTTGTCGAACCATTTCGGCACCATCAGTTCAGCCGCCATTCCAACCATGGAGCGGCCCGCGGCATCCTCGATACGCACGCGCAGGAATGCCTGCCGCGCCTCGCGGAGCGTCGCGGCGCCGAAGCGGAATGGCAGGCGCAGACGCACCCGCCGCTCGAACGCCTGCGTCTCCACCAGGCGGATCTTCAGCGGATCGGTCATGATTTCATGCGATTCCCTGCGCCGCGAGAAAACGGCCCATGCGGGCGCCGGCATCGTCCGGATCCGCAAGGACATTCGCCTTGTCGGCGAGGCGGAAGAGTTCCGCGAGGTGGACGAGCGAACGGGCGCTTTCCTGCCCGCCGATCATGCAGAAATGGTCCTGCAGGCCGTTCAGATAGGCGAGGAAGACGACGCCCGTTTTGTAGAAGCGGGTCGGCGCCTTGAAGATGTGGCGCGACAACGGAACCGTTGGCTCCAGGATATTGAAGAAAGTATCGGACTTGCCGTTGCCAAGCGCTGCGAGACCCGCGGAAGCCGCAGGCGCTATCGCATCGAAGATGCCGAGCAGCGCGTCGGAGAAATGCTCGCCGTCGCCGGCGATCAGTTCAGCGTAGTTGAAGTCGTCACCCGTATACATCCTGACGCCGGACGGAAGGCGCTTGCGCATGGCGACTTCCTTCTCCTTCGACAGGAGCGAAACCTTGATGCCGTCGACCTTGTCGGCGTGCGCGAAGATTGCCTCGAGGCAGGTGTCCATCGCCGCCCAGTGGTCGGAAGATCCCCAATAGCCCTCGAGCGCGGGATCGAACATCTCGCCGAGCCAGTGGATGATGACCGGCTCCTTCACCTGGCCCAGAATGCGATCATAGACCTTCAGGTAGTCGTCCGGTCCCCTGGCGGCGAAGGCAAGCGCGCGCGAGGCCATCAGGATGATCCGCCCGCCCATTGCCTCGACTTCGCCGATCTGCTCCTCGTAGGCGCCGATCACTTCATCGATGCCGAGCCCTGCCACGGGCGCGAGATGGTCCGTGCCCGCTCCGCAGGCGATCAGGGCATCAGGTCGTCCCTTCGCTTCGGCAAGCGAGCGGCGGATCAGTTCCTTCGCCTCGCCCCAGCCGAGGCCCATGCCGCGCTGCGCCGTGTCCATCGCCTCGGCGACGCCGAGGCCGAGATCCCAGAGCCTGTGCCGGAAGGCAAGCGTGCGCTCCCAGTCAATCGCAGGATCGAGCCAGGGATCGTTATCGGCTAACGGGTCGGCGACGACATGCGCGGCAGCGAAGGCGACGCGCGGAAAATCGGACGCCGAACGCCGCTCGAGAGCGATCGGCGTTCCGCTCGTCTCGTAGGTTTCGATCGTTCGATCAGTCTTTGGCAGTCGAACCGTCGTCATCGTCAGACCTCCAAAGGCTCGACATCGAGCCACCGCCGCTCTTGCCAGGATTTCAGACCGAGTACGGCAAGCTGAACGCCCTTCGCCCCCTCGACCAGCGTGTATTGCCATGGCGCATCCTCGATGACATGGCGCAGGAACATTTCCCATTGAATCTTGAAGCCGTTGTCATAGACCTGATTGTCGGGTACCTCGTCCCAGGTCTTGTAGAAGTCGATCGTCTGCGGCTGATCCGGGTTCCAGACCGGCTTCGGCGTGTTGACACGATGCTGCGTCCAGCAGCGGGTAAGGCCCGCGACCGCAGAGCCGTGCGTACCGTCGACCTGGAAGGTGACGAGATCGTCGCGGCGCACACGGACTGCCCAGGACGAATTGATATGAGCGATCACGCCGCCTTCGAGTTCGAAGGTTGCATAGGCGGCGTCGTCGGCATCGGCCGCATATGGCTTCCCATCCTCGCCGACGCGTTCCGAAATGTGGGTCGCACCGAGACAACTCACCGCCTTCACGGAGCCGAAGAGATTATCGAGCACGTAGCGCCAGTGGCAGAGCATGTCGAGGATGATGCCGCCGCCGTCGGCCTTGCGGTAATTCCACGACGGACGCTGGGCAGCCTGCCAGTCTCCCTCGAAGACCCAGTAGCCGAACTCGCCGCGCACCGAGAGCATCCTGCCGAAGAAGCCGGAGTCGCGCAGCATCGCCAGCTTGCGCAGGCCGGGGAGGAAGAGCTTGTCCTGCACCACGCCGTTCTTCAGGCCGGATGCCTTCGCTTTCCTTGCGAGCGCGACAGCCGTTTCGAGATCGTCGGAGATCGGCTTCTCGCAATAGACGTGCTTGCCCGCGTCGAGCGCTCGCGAGATGAGATCGGCGCGCATCAGCGTGGTGCCGGCATCGAAAAATAGGGTGTCATCCGGATTGGCAAGCGCCGCATTGAGATCGGTGGTCCAGCGCTCGATACCGTGGGCGCGCGCAAGCGCTTCGAGCTTCCCCCCGTTGCGGCCGACGAGGATCGGGTCCGGCATGACCCTGTCGCCGTTCGCAAGGCGCAGTCCGCCTTCCGCACGGATGGCGACAATCGACCGGACCAGATGCTGGTTCAACCCCATCCGTCCCGTCACGCCGTGCATGATAAGCCCGATTCTTCGCATGGAGCTCCTCCCAAATTCGCGCCGGCACGAACCACCGCTTCAACGACAGAAGGCGCGAGGCTCGACAGTTTGTCGGTAGTAACTATCTGGTTACAAGATCGCTCGCCAAAATCGGATTTGTCAATCGTCGGATAGAAGTTTTTGTGAGGAGGTTACGCCCGGATGGAGGAAAGGGTCACCGCGACGATGTGCTCGCCCCAGGCTTTGAGCGCTTCCGGATCGGACAGGTCGCGCTCGAAAATCGTCGACAATGTATGGCGGTTCGAGAGGTAGAAGAAGCCGAGGGCGGCGATCGTCAGGTAGACGGAGACCGGATCGATATTGGGCTGGAAAACACCTTGCTCCGCGCCGCGACGGAGCACGTCGGAAAGCTCGCCGATAAAGTGCGAGTGCATTTCCGTGATCTTCTTCGAACGCTTGAGAAAGCGCGCCTTGTGCAGGTTCTCCGTGACGAGGAGGCTCAGAAATTCCGGATGCTTCAGGAAGTAGTCCCAGGTGAACATTGCCAACTCGCGGATTCCCTCCTCGGGATCGCGGTGCGCGAGGTCCAGATGCTTTTCGGCGCTTCTGATCGAAGCATAGGTCGCCTCGAGAACCGCTAGGTAGAGCGCCTCCTTGTCACCGAAATAGTGGTAGAGCATACGTTTGTTGGTCTGCGCGCGCGCCGCTACGGCATCGACGCGGGCGCCGCCGAAGCCGTTCGCGGCAAATTCCTCGGTCGCGGCTTCGAGGATCGCGGCATAGGTGCGCTGGGGATTGCGCGAGGCCCCTCTGCGTGGGCCTTTCGCCGCTTCTTCGCCACTGTCGACTTCCTCCGCGGCGAATTGCCTGCTTCCGCCACCCACCTTCTCCGTCGCCATATGCACCTCTCTTGCTGCGCTATCTGTCTGAAAATAGACCGTTCTCACTTTTCGCCAAACGTCTGCCGGCATTTGCCTTCCGATTGTCGCTTGACAGCCAAACGGATTCTATCCAACTTGTAACCAAATAGTTATTTGCTGAAAAGCAAGTTCGAAAGTTCATCATCTGAGCTGGGAGGAGACCAGGATGACCTTCACGATCGACCGCCGCCAATTTCTGATTGGCACAGCGACCACGCTTGCACTCGGCGCTGCCAGCCTCAACCGCGCCAGCGCCGCGACTTCAATACGCTTTCTCTGGTGGGGCTCGAAGGAGCGCGCCGACCGCACCCACAATGCGATGACGCTCTATCAGAGCAAGAATCCCGACGTTTCGATAGAGGGCGAATCCTTCGGATGGGACAATTACTGGACACGTCTGGCAACGCAGGCGGCCGGCGGCAATGCACCGGACCTGATCCAGATGGACTATCGCTACATCTTCGAATATGCGCGTCGCGGCGCGCTGCTCGATTTCACCCCTTACCTGGATAAATCCCTGAAAATCAGCGATTTCGGACAGGCGAACATCGATTCCGGCAAGGTCGATGGCAAGCTCTACGGCGTCAATCTCGGCGTGAATTCGAGCGCCGTCATGGTCAATACGATTGCCTGGAAGGAAGCCGGCGTCGACGCGCCGACCAACGGCACAACCTGGGACGATTTTGCCGAGACCTGCGCAAAGCTGACGAAAGCCAAGAAGCGCCGCAGTTTCTACGGTACCGCCGATGCGAGCGGCCTCGAGCCCGCCTTCGAGGGCTGGCTGCGCCAGCGCGGAAAGGCGCTCTACACGAACGACGGCAATCTTGCATTCGACGCCAAGGATACGGCCGGCTGGTTCGACTATTGGTCGAAGCTGCGTGAGATGGAAGCGTGCGTACCAGCCGACATGCAGGCGCTTGACCAGCAGACGATCGAGACCAGCATGATCTCGCAGGGCAAGGCCACCATCAGCTTCGCCCATTCGAACCAGTTCGTCGGCTATCAGGCGATCAACAAGGAAAAGCTCGGGATGATCAGCTACCCCGTTCCCGCAGACGACGCGAAACCCGGGCAGTACCTAAAGCCGTCGATGCTGATGAGCGTCTCGGCCACCTCGAAAAACGCGGACGCTGCCGTCGCTTTCGTCAATTTCCTCGTCGAGGACCCCGACGGCGCCAAGGCGCTCGGTGTCGAGCGCGGCGTGCCGGCATCGGAGAAAATCCGCAACGAACTGACGCCGGATCTCGATGATCTCGGCAAGGAGATGGCCGATTATATCCAGATGCTGACGCCCAAGGTCGGCACGCTGCCGCCGCCTCCGCCAAACGGCGCCGGCGAGAACGGCTTCTTCCTGAAGAAGGTGGCCGAGGAGGTCGCCTTCGGCAAGTTGTCAACCGATGAGGGAGGAGCAAAATTCGCCGAGCAGGCGGCGGCAAACCTCAAGAGAGGGTGACCTCGTGGGAAACCAGCGCACCGCCATTGCCGGCGAGCCGGTCGTCCGCATATCCACTCTCGCGCCACGCCAGAAGTTTCCCGGCGCCCTTGCACGCAACGCGCCGGCTTATCTGTTCCTGCTGCCCTGGTTCATCGGCTTCTTCGGCCTGACGCTCGGGCCGGCGCTGGTTTCCCTCTTCCTCTCCTTCACCGACTACAATTTGCTGCAGCCGCCGCATCTGGTTGGTCTCGACAACTATGCGCGCATCGCCACTGGCGACGACAAGTTCATCTCGTCGATGAAGGTGACGCTGTTTTATGTCATATGCTCGGTTCCCCTGAAGCTCGTCTTCGCACTTGCGGTCGCACTCCTGCTCAATCGCGGCATCAAGGGCCTTCCGGTCTATCGCGCGATCTTCTATCTCCCCTCGCTGCTCGGCTCGAGCGTGGCGATCGCCGTGCTCTGGCGCCAGCTTTTCGACAGCGACGGCGTGGTCAACACCATACTCTGGCAATTCGGGATAGAGGGGCCGAGCTGGATATCAAATCCGAACTACTCGCTCTACACGCTGATCGTTCTCGCGATCTGGCAGTTCGGTTCGCCGATGATCATCTTCCTGGCTGGCCTCAGGCAAATTCCCATCGACATGTATGAGGCGGCGAGCCTGGACGGAGCGTCCAAGACGCGCATATTCTTCAAGATCACGCTGCCATTGTTGACGCCCGTGATCTTCTTCAACGCGGTCGTCCAGACGATCGACGCCTTCAAGGCGTTCACGCCGGCCTACGTCATCTCGTCCGGAACCGGCGGGCCGATCGATTCGACCCTCTTTTATACGCTCTACCTCTACCAGGAAGGCTTCGGCTATTTCCGCATGGGGTACGCGGCGGCTCTCGCCTGGATCCTCGTGATCATCATCGCGGTCTTCACGGCCTTCTCGTTCCTCTCGGCACGCTACTGGGTGCACTACGATGAGTGATGCAACGTTCGCTACCGCCGCCGACGCCATCGAGCCGCCCACGGAGCGCTCGCGCCTGCTTTCGATCGCCATTCATACGGCACTGATCGCCGCATCGATCGTCATGCTCTATCCGCTGATCTGGATGCTGGCGGGATCGGTAAAGGACCAGAACGAGATCTTCGGCACGGCGTCGCTGGTGCCAAGCCATTTCGATTTCAGTTCCTATATCCGCGGATGGGAAGGCACCCAGGTCTCTTTCGGCAAGTTCTTCTGGAACTCGCTCGTCATTGCGGTGCTCTCGGTCATCGGCAACGTGATGTCCTGCTCGCTCGCCGCGTTCGCATTCGCGCGGCTGAAATTTTGGGGGCGGAACTTCTGGTTCGCGCTGATGCTCGGTACACTGATGCTGCCCTATCACGTCACGCTGATCCCGCAATATATTCTCTTCCTCGAACTCGGATGGGTGAAGACCTTCCTGCCGCTCGTCGTGCCGAAGTTCCTCGCCGTCGACGCTTTTTTCATCTTCCTGATGGTGCAGTTCTTCCGCGGCATCCCGCGCGAGCTCGACGAGGCGGCGATGATGGACGGCTGCAGCGCGTGGCGCATTTACTGGAAGGTCATGCTGCCGCTTTCGCTGCCGGTGCTCGCGACGGCCGCGATCTTCTCGTTCCTGTGGACCTGGGACGACTTCTTCGGTCCACTGATCTATCTCTCCGATATCAACACCTACACGGTTCAGCTCGGCCTTCGATCCTTCGTGGACTCGACCGGGAGTTCGGACTGGAGCGGCCTGTTCGCCATGTCGAGCCTGTCGCTGGTTCCGGTATTCCTCATCTTCCTGTTCTTCCAGCGCCTTCTGATCGAAGGCATCGCAACCGCCGGGCTGAAACGCTGAACCGGACGCCCCTGAAAGGAATTGTCGCATGAGCGCCTTGCGCTTTGCCGCCATCGGCCTCAACCACGACCATGTCTACGGCCAGGTCAACGTGATGCTGAGGGCCGGCGCCGAACTGGTCTCCTTCCAGGCTATCGAGGACGACCTCGCGAGAACTTTCAAGGAACGCTTTCCGCAGGCTGAGCGTGCCGACGATCGGCGGCGGATCCTCGAAGATCCCTCGATCCAGCTCGTCGTCAGCGCGGCGATTTCGGACGAGCGCGCCGGCGTTGCGATCGACGCCATGCGTCACGGCAAGGACGTGATGCTCGACAAGCCCGGCATGGTGACGCTCGAACAGTTGGCAGAGGTGCGCAAGGTGCAGGCCGAAACCCGCCGCATCGTATCGATCCTCTATTCCGAGCATTTCGAGACCGCCTCGACGGTCAAGGCGGGCGAACTGGTAAAGGCGGGCGCGATCGGCAAGGTGATCCACACGACCGGCCTCGGACCGCACCGGCTGCGCAAGCCGACGCGGCCGGACTGGTTTTTCGACCGCCCCCGTTATGGCGGGATAATCGCCGACATCGCAGCCCATCAATGCGAGCAGTTCCTGTTCTTTACCAATTCGCTCGAGGCAGAAGTGCTGTCGGCAACGGTCGCCAACCGCGCCAATCCCGACACGCCGGGCCTGCAGGACTATGGCGACATCCACCTCAGGACGCCCACCGCTACGGGCTATATCCGCGTCGACTGGTTCACGCCGGACGGGCTGCCAACCTGGGGGGACGGACGGCTCTTCATCGTCGGCACAGAAGGCACGATCGAACTGCGCAAGTACATCGACATCGCCGGGCGTCAAGACAAAGACCATCTGTTTATCGTCGACAGAAGCGGCGTGCGCCATATCGACTGCTGCCATGTCGAGCTTCCCTACGGACGTCAGCTTGCCGCTGACATCCGCGATCGCACAGAGACGGCGATGGGACAGGAGCACTGCTTCAAGGCGATGGAGCTTGCCCTCAAGGCGCAGGCGCTTGCCGAAATCTCTTCTTCCTCCCAAACACAGAAATAAGAAGCATGCCGGACATCAAGAAAGTCGCCATCATCGGTCTGGGCATAGGCCGTTCGCACATCGTGGAGGGCTACCTGCCGCATCCTGACCGTTTCGAGCTTGCCGCGCTCTGCGATCTGAACGAGGAACGGCTGGAGGCGATCGGCAGCGAATTCGGCATCGAGCGGCGGACAACGCGCTTCGCCGACGTGATCAACATGGACGACATCGACATCATCGACATCTGCACGCCGCCGAGCATCCATTTCGAGCTGATCAGCCAGGCACTCGCCGCCGGCAAGCATGTCGTCTGTGAAAAGCCACTCGTCGGCTCGCTGGCCGATGCGGATACCATCATCGAACTCGAAAAATCCGCGCGCGGCCGGCTCATGCCGATCTTCCAGTACCGCTATGGCGACGGTGTGCAGAAGGCCAAGCGCATCATCGACGCGGGCCTCGCCGGCAAGCCTTACGCTGCGACCTGCGAGACGCACTGGATCCGCACACCGGAATATTACGCCGTGCCGTGGCGCGGCAAATGGGCGACGGAGCTCGGCGGCGTGCTCATGACCCAGTCGATCCACCTGCACGACATGCTGACCTATCTGATGGGGCCGATCGAAGCGCTGTTCGGCCGCGTCTCGACGCGCGTCAACGATATCGAGGTAGAGGATTGCGCGAGCGCCAGTCTGCTCATGCAAAACGGCGCCCTGGCGACGATCAGCGCGACGCTCGGCTCGGTCGAGCAGATCAGCCGGCTCAGAATGTGCTTCGAGAATGTTCTGATCGAAAGCAATCACGAGCCTTATAGCCCCGGCCAGGATCCGTGGAAGATCGTCCCGGTCTCCGAGGAGATCGGCAGGAAGATCGATGCGCTTCTTGCAGGCTGGCAGCCCATGCCGATCCGCTTCGAGACGCAGATGAGGCTTTTCCACGAAGCGCTCGTCTCGGCCGGACCGTTGCCGGTGACGACGGTCGACGCGCGAGCCGCCCTCGAACTCGTCACCGCTTTCTACGAATCGTCGGAAACCCGCTCCGAGGTGAAATTTCCGGTCGGGCCGGAAAGTGCAAAATACCAGAGTTGGAGACCCGTATGATGTTGGCTCCATCCGCGATGGTTGAGGAGGAACGAAGCATGGCGACGAACGTCTCGCTGCAGAAAGTGGTCAAGCGCTACGGCGAGCACGAGGTCATCCGTGGCATCGACCTGGAGATCGATCCCGGGGAATTCGCCGTCTTCGTCGGCCCGTCCGGCTGCGGCAAGTCGACACTGCTCCGGATGATCGCCGGGCTCGAACTGATCTCCGGGGGCTCGCTCTTCCTCGACGGGGAGCGGATGAACGAAGTGCCGGCCGCGCGGCGCGGCATCGCCATGGTCTTCCAGTCCTACGCGCTTTATCCGCACATGACCGTCTACAAGAACCTCGCCTTTGGCCTGGAGACGGCGGGCATGAAGAAAAGCGAGATCGCGCGACGCGTCGAACACGCCGCCGAGATCCTGCAGATTTCGCAATTGCTCAACCGGCGGCCGAAAGCCCTTTCCGGCGGCCAGCGCCAGCGCGTGGCGATCGGCCGTGCCATCGTGCGCGAGCCGAAGATCTTCCTTTTCGACGAACCGCTCTCCAACCTCGATGCCGAATTGCGTGTGCAGATGCGCGTGGAGATTTCGAAGCTCCATCAAAACCTCGGCAACACGATGATCTACGTGACGCACGATCAGGTCGAGGCAATGACGATGGCCGACAAGATCGTCGTTCTCAATTCCGGCCGGATCGAGCAGGTGGGGGCGCCGCTCGATCTCTACAACAAGCCCGTCAACAAGTTCGTGGCCGGCTTCATCGGTTCGCCCAAGATGAACTTCATCGAAGGCGAACTGGCCAGATCGAATGACGGAATGACCTCAGTCCATTTGAACGGTCAGACAATCAGCCTGCCACGCCCGATAGGTGCGGCAAAAGCGGGAGATCGTGTGACGTTTGGGGCCCGTCCCGAACACATCACCGTCGGCGAACACGGTACGACGATCGGCGATACAAGGGTCGACCTCGTCGAACATCTCGGGGGCCAGACCATCCTTTACGCCTCAATGAAGGGCGGTCAGAGCCTTACCGTCGCGCTCGACGGCCAGCAACCGGTGCGCGCGGGAGAGACATTGACAGTCAGCATCGATCCTCAACGCTGTCACCTGTTCGGCCCGGACGGAAATGCGCTTTGATCAGCGCTGTTGCGAAATCGGGCAAACGGTAAAGAAGATCCACGGGCCCGGTTCGTCAGAATAGATGCCGGATTGCCGGTTGATCAGGCGCATTACGGAAAGTGCAACAGATGAACGTCGGCAACAGGTTAACCTCGGACCGTCAGCCGCGCCGAGCCGCCTCGATCGCTGCGACGTCGATTTTCTTCATATCCATCATAGCATCAAAGGCGCGTTTTGCTTCATCGCCGCCGGCCGCCAGCGCCTCGGTCAGCACGCGCGGCGTGATTTGCCAGGAGATGCCCCATTTGTCCTTGCACCAACCGCACGCACTTTCCTGGCCGCCATTGCCGACGATGGCGTTCCAGTAGCGGTCGGTCTCCTGCTGATTATCGGTGGCGATCTGGAAGGAGAAGGTTTCGTTGTGTTTGAACGCGGGCCCGCCATTGAGGCCGAGACAGGGGATGCCGGCGACCGTGAAATCGACCGTCAGCACGTCACCCGCCTTGCCGGCCGGATAGTCGCTGGGAGCGCGGTGGACGGCACTTACCGAGCTGTCAGGAAAAGTCTCGGCATAGAAGCGGGCTGCAGCTTCGGCGTCCTTGTCGTACCAAAGGCAAATCGTGTTCTTGGCAATTGTCATTGCTGGTCCCTTTGCTTTTGAAGCCAATTCCGGCCTTTTTCCCACACTCGGGGGCGTTTCACAGCCAGCCTCGGCGGTGCACCACGAACTTAGAATGCGCTCGTGCCATATGACGTTCCGCCGGGGGCGACGGTCCGCTTTGGATCAAATTCCAAATCCTGGTCCGCTGCAACTGGCGCGCCGAGCGCCCGAAATGCTAACGATCCTGCCGTCACTCATAGCATGTCTCGAGTAGAGCCTTCGTCTCGGGCACCTCGGCCCGGTTCTGTTCGCGCGATAGAAGCAGCGGTTGGCGATAGAGCAGCATGGAATCGCCGAATTCATGCGCACGGTAGCGGTACGCGGTGAACGCTGCGGAGGCCTTGGCGAGCAGAGCTTCGTCGGCAAAGGCGTGCAGGAGCTCGAAATGGCTTTCGCCGGGCTGGTGGACGCCTGTGAGAATCGCATCAACCACCCGAAGCCGCGTGCCCTGCGCGATACGCCCTGTCGCAATGCCATTTCCGGCACGCACACTGCCGTCAAGATTGGCGGCTGCCTCAAGCGCACGCACTACGCTCGTGCCGATCGCGATAATGCGGCTGCCGCGGAGCTTCGCCCGCGCGACCTGCGTCGCGGTGTACTCAGGGATGCGGTACGGCTCGTCGAAGGGGAGGCGCGCGTCGAGCGCGGCATCGCCGGTGGAAGAAACGCCCGCGGCATGCGTGAGTGTTGCGAAGCCGACATCGCGCCGACGCCAGGCCTGGAGCGTGAGCCAGTCGAGAGCAAAGCCTGCCGATGGCGCCTCGAACGCGACCGGCCCGGCGGCAATCTTCGTCCAAACATCCCACAGTGCCAACGGTTCGGGAACATGCGCGTATTGGATCGGCCGGCCGTGCTGCGCCAGTCCTGCAAGCACCGCTGCGCGGTTGTCTGGGAAGCGCAACTCTAGAAGCCGAGGACGGTCGAGAAGGCGCTCTACGACGGCTTCAAGCGGGCCGAGCCGGAGGCGATCGCCTGGTGACAGCGGAGGCGGAGGCAGCCGGTCTTCCGTGCGCGTGCGGTGATCGCCCGCGCCGAAGGCTATCGCCACGAAGCGGGTTGGATCGGGAAGTGTCAGCCAGCCTGCCAGGCGGATCTCGATCGTCTCGTCGCTAGGGACATGCGTGCCGCGCAAGCTGGCAGGCAAGGTCGCGGCGTCATTGGCGACGATCAGGTCGCCGGGATCGAATAGCGTCGCGAATACAGCGCGCGGCAAGTCGCTCATCGTGCCGTCTGCCTCGACGACGAACAGCCTGGCGGAGCGCCGATCGGGACGGTCGGCGGCAATCATCCATGTGCCCCGGTGAGAAGCGTAGAGCGGACGGGCAACGCGTCGAGCATCTTTTCGATGATCTCGGCAGCAGCCAGCTCGGGGCGCTTCAAGGTCGCCGGATCGGCATCAGGGACCGCGAGCGCATGCAGTGAGGTGTCCATATCGCCAGGGTCGAGCGCGAGGAACGGTATGCCGTCGGCTTTCGCCTCCTCGTCCCAAATCGCCGTCAGATGGGCAAGAGCGGCCTTGCTCGCGCCATACGCGCCCCAGCCGGGATAGGCGTTGACCGCCGCATCGCTAGAGATGTTGATCACCAGCGCGCCACCGCCCCCGCGTGCGGACGCGGCAAGCGCACCGAACAGGGCTTTCGTCAGCCGGAACGCGCCGACGAGATTGACGGCGAGCGCCACTTCCAGCTCCTCGCATTCGGTATCGGCAAGGAGCGCTAAAGGGACAGGGCCGAGGCTCGACGCATTGTTGACCAGGACGTCGAGCCCGCCAAGGCTGGCAGTGACCTGCAACGCGATCGGGTAGATGTCGTCCTTCTTGCCGACGTCGCCGACAATGCCGTGCGCGCCCGTCTCGTCGGCGATGCGTTCGACATTCGCGGCGGTGCGGGCGATGAAGGCGACGCACGCCTTCATCGCGGTAAGCTGCCGCACAAGCGCCAGTCCTAGGCCGGACGTGCCGCCCGTGACCGCCACGCGAAGTCCCTGAAGATCGATATTCGTCTGCATTGCCGGTGCTCCTTCAATCCGTACGACCCGTTGCTACAAGTTCAAGTCAACTTGAAGTCAAGCGGGAATCGTGCTTTCGTTCATGCATGGATTCCATGCTGACCATCACCGACGTGTCGCGGCGCAGCGGCGTCGCCTCATCGGCTCTGCGTTTCTACGAGGAGCGCGGGCTGATCGCATCCGAGCGGGCCGGCTCGGGACACAGACGCTATCCGCGATCTGTGCTGCGCCGGGTCGCCTTCATCGTCTTCGCGCAGCGCATTGGGCTGACGCTCGAGGAGATCGGCGCCGAGCTCGCCAAGTTGCCAGCCGATCGCGTGCCGTCGCGTCGGGATTGGTCGAGGTTGTCAGGCGAGTGGACCAAGCGCATCGACCAGCGCATCGCCGAGTTGCAGCGCCTGAGGTCCGGGCTTACCGAGTGCATCGGTTGCGGCTGCCTTTCGATCGACCGCTGTAGCCTTGCGAACCCTGCCGATATGGCAGGACGCAAGGGGCCAGGGCCGAGGTATTGGCTGGGGTGAGTTGGCAGCGTGCCTATCACTATTGCAGAGCTCGGCACCGCAAGACTTCGCCAAGTGCGAGACGCTGCAGTCGCGGCAACGATTGGCGGCGGTATTGTTAGTCGCAGACTTTCTCCATCCACTCGACGGCCTTGCCATCAAGTGATTCCTGATATGCGACATTGCCGTAGTAGGGGTTCTCGTCATGCCAATGCTTCAGGTTGTGTGCTTGACGCACACAACCCAGTTGGACCGGTTTGCAACACCTCTATCTGCCCAAGCCACCGCTTGCGCGCCCGTGATTTCCACCAGAGACCCACACATCAACGCAGCTTCGTCCGATGCGAGGAAAGCTACCAGCGCGGCCACTTCCTCCGGCTTGCCGATCCGGCCAAAAGGCACCAGCCGACGGGCATTGGGAAACAACAGGAAGGCCGTCTGACAAATTCCTAATCTGTAGGTCACAAGTTCGATTCCTGTCGGGATCACCATAGTTTTCAGGCACTTGGCAGATAGCCGCCGTAGCTTTTAGCACCCCGCCGACATTGCGCTGACAAGCTCGCACTTGCAGGCAGGTTCACCCTCTGATTCCTTGGCAGCGGGGGCATGGCCTGATTCGCGAGCTTGCCGCATCGGATTCGGTGCGGTTTTCGGAAAGATCATCTGATTGCTCGCCGCGCCCAGTATTTTCGATGGAGAGACGGCATTGAACACCAAGGGAAAGCCGGAAATCTTCGAGATGAGGCCGAAGATAACCGTTATTGGCGTAGGCGGTGGCGGTGGCAATGCCGTCAACAACATGATCACCGAGGGCTTGCAGGGCGCCGAGTTCATCGTCGCCAACACCGACGCCCAGGCGCTCGCAATGTCGAAGGCATCACGACTGATCCAGTTGGGTGCTCATGTGACGGAAGGCTTGGGAGCCGGGTCCCTGCCCGAGGTCGGGCGCGCGGCAGCCGAGGAAACGATCGACGAGATCATGGACCACCTCGCGGGAACGCATATGTGTTTCGTGACCGCCGGCATGGGGGGTGGAACGGGGACAGGTGCTGCCCCCATCATAGCGCGAGCTGCGCGAGACGCGGGAATACTGACGGTGGCCGTCGTCACCAAGCCGTTTACCTTCGAAGGGAAACGCCGGTTGCAATCGGCCGACGAAGGCATCGATCGGCTTCGCGAAAGTGCCGACACGGTGATCGTGATCCCAAATCAGAACCTGTTCAGGATTGCCGACGCCAAGACGACGTTCGCGGATGCTTTTGCCATGGCGGACCGCGTGCTTTATTCCGGTGTCGGCTGCATTACCGACCTCATCGTAAAGGAAGGGCTGATCAATCTCGACTTCGCCGACGTGAAATCGGTGATGCGGGACATGGGCCGCGCGATGATGGGTACCGGTGAAGCCACAGGCGAAGGCCGTGCCAGGAACGCTGCAGAGGCAGCCATAGCAAACCCGCTTCTCGACGAAGCTTCCATGATGGGTGCCAAGGGTGTTCTCGTCTCGATATCGGGCGGAACCGATATGACGCTGTTCGAGGTCGACGAAGCGGCCACCCGCATACGCGAGGAGGTCGACGCCGATGCCGACATCATCGTCGGCGCCATTTTCGACGAGGCGCTCGCTGGAAAATTCAGGGTGTCGGTCGTCGCCACCGGATTGCGCCAGGGCATCGAAGTGCTTCAACCCGGTCAGATGATCGCCTGAGCCTGCCCCTCTGCAAGGCGGCATCAGCCGCGCAGCGTCAGATGCGCCTGCCGGTTTTCGCGTCGAACAGGTGGGCGCATGCGCGGTCGACTTCGATCCGCACCCCTTCGCCTTGCTTCAACGCAAGCCGCTCCCTGAAAAGGCAGGAGATCTCCTCGCCGGCGCAGTCGACCCTGGCGAAAATCTCCGAACCCGTCGCTTCCAGAAGCGTGACGGTGCCCGGGATGCCCTGGCCGGTCACCCGGATATGTTCGGGACGAATGCCATAGACGAGCTCTCCACCTGAGGTGCGCGCCGGGTGGATGTCTTGCGGCAGCGGCAGGGTCAGCCCGCCGGCGCTGCAGAAAACGCCTTCCTCGATGTGGCCGGCAATGAAGTTCATCGCCGGCGAACCGATGAAGCCGGCAACGAAGAGATTGGCCGGGCGGTCGTAGAGGTCGAGCGGCGCACCGATCTGCTCCACAAGGCCGTCATGCAGCACGACGATCTTGTCGGCCATGGTCATGGCCTCGATCTGGTCGTGGGTGACATAGATGGTGGTGGTGCCCAGCCGCTGGTGCAGCGCCTTGATCTCGCCGCGCATCTGGACACGCAGCTTAGCGTCGAGATTGGAAAGCGGCTCGTCGAACAGGAAGACCTGCGGGTCGCGCACGATCGCGCGGCCCATGGCGACGCGCTGGCGCTGGCCGCCGGAAAGCTGGCGCGGATAGCGGTCAAGCAGCTTTTCCAGGCCGAGGATGCCGGCTGCCTTCCTGACACGGCCGGCGGTGTCGGCTGGATCGGCTTTCTTGATCTTCAAGGCAAAGCCCATATTGTCGGCCACCGTCATATGCGGATAGAGCGCATAATTCTGGAACACCATTGCGATGTTCCGGTCTCGCGCCCGCAGATTATTGACGGTGCGCTCGCCAATGGTGATCCTTCCGCCCGAGATCGTCTCTAGCCCCGCAATCATGCGCAGCAGTGTCGATTTTCCGCAGCCCGACGGGCCGACCAGGATGACGAACTCGCCGTCGGCGATGTCGACGCTGACATCGTGAATGATCTTGGCGGCCCCGAAAGCCTTCTGCACATTGTTGATTGTTACCGATGCCATTGGATTTCCCTAGGAAAAGAGTGATGTCCGGCCGGGCGCCTCAGCCGCCCTTGACGGCGCCGGCAGTCAGCCCGGCGACAATCTGCCTTTGCGCGAACATCGTCAGGACCAGCACCGGCAGCGTCACCACCAGCGCAGCGGCGGCGAGCGGCCCCCAGCTCACCTGCTCATAGGAGAGCATGTTGTAGACGGCGACCGGCAGCGTGCGGGTCTCGCGGCTGGCGAGCACCACGCCGAAGACGAAATTGTTCCACGAGAAGATGACGGACAGGATGAAGGCGACGACGATGCCCGGCTTTGCGATGGGCAGGGCGACCAGCCGGAACACCTGCCAGGAGGTGGCGCCGTCGATGTTGGCCGCCTCTTCCAGCTCCATCGGCGTCGTCTCGAAATAGCCTATCATCACCCAGACCACGATCGGCACCGTCACCACCAGATGGATGATGATCTGCGGCCACAGCGTGCCGAGAATGCCGAACCACTGGAACAGCAGAAACAGCGGGATGAGATAGGAAAGCCCTGGCGTCATGCGGGCGATCATGATGACGACCGCCGATCTCTCGGCCTTGAGCCGCGCAATGCCATAGCCGGCCGGAACACCAATCAGCAGCGCCAGCAGCGTCGCCGTGCCGGTCACCAGAACCGAATTCCAGAGACAGAGCAGGAAATTGTTCTCCTCGAACACCTTTGCATAGTTCGACCAGGCAAAACGTTCGGGGATCAGGATCGGCGGATAGGCGCCGTTGTCGATCTCGAATTTCAGAGACAGCGAGATCATCCAGAGGAAGAACAGGATCGCCGGCGAGACGAAGACCAGAGCCGCGAAAAACAGACCGATCCGGTTGAGCAACTGGGAACTCATCTATTTGCCCTCCGCATCGGCCCACTGGGAGCGCTGGCGCAGCATCAGCAGGATGAAGGACAGAGCCACGATGACGGTGAAGAACACCACCGCCATGGCCGAGCCGTAGCCGATGTCGTAGTAGGAGAAAGCGGTGTTGTAGAGATAGATGTTGATGGTTTCCGAGGCCGTGCCCGGCCCGCCCTGCGTCATCGCGTAGATGATGTCGAAGCTCTTCAGCGCATCGATCGTGCGGATGATCACCGCGATCATCAGGAACGGCGCGATCATCGGCAAGGTGAGGTAGCGGAATTGCTGCCAGGCATTGGCGCCGTCGATCTCGGCGCTCTCGAAGGGCTCGCGCGGCACCGAGGCCAGCCCGCCCAGCACGATCAGCATCACCAGTGGCGTCCACTGCCAGGTCTCGACCGCAACCAGCGAAGGGATGACCGTGTTGGCGTTGAATATCCATTCCTGCGCCGGGATGCCGACCAGCGACAGAAGGTAGTTGAGCACGCCGAGCTGAGGATGGAACATCATCGTCCAGACCAGTGCCACGGCAACGGGCGTCGCCATCATCGGCATCACGAAGATGCCACGCAGCAGGCCGCGCAGCGGAACCTTGGCGTCAAAGATCAGGGCCGCCACGGTGCCCAGGAACATCGGCGTAACGACCGAGAGGAAGGTGTAGCTCAACGTATGGACAAGGGATTCCCAGAATCGCGGATCACCGGCCAGGCGCAGATAATTTTCCATCCCGGCAAAGCTTCGCGACTGGCCAAGCGTCCAGCGGTTGACGCTCATCCACAGCGTGAAAGCCCAGGGGAAGACGATCACGGCGCCAACGACGACGAGCGCCGGCACGACGAAGGGCCAGTAGTTGGGAGCCAGTCGGATCGTCTGGCTCCCTTCGGTGGCTTGCATCGTCACCCCGGTTTGTTCTGGGGTGGTGGCGGACATCAGCCTTGCTCACTCCTGTCGAGAACCGGCTGGAACTGCTCGGTAGCTTTCTTCAGCTCAGCCGCCGGATCAGCACCGGCAATCATATTGGTCAACGCCACGCCGTAGATGTCGCGGAACTCGGTTACAGGGATGATGACCGGCAGCGCCAGCCGGCTGATGTTGCCGGAACCGACCACGGCATCGAGCCAGCTCGCCGGCATGGTGACGCCTTCGCGCACCTTGGGATCCTCCAGCACCGACTTTCGGAAAGGCACGCCGGCGCCGGCCTGCAGCAGGCGCGCGCCCATGGCCGGGGATACCGCCCACTGGCAGAACAGATAGGCGGCCTCCTTCTTCTCGCTGGTGGCCGTCACGCCGAGGCCGTCGCCAAAGGTCCCGGAGGCATGCGCCTTGGGACCCTTGGGTACGACGCCGTAGCCGACCTTGCCGACGACGCGCGACTTTTCGGGATTCTCCATCGGCGGGGCAAAGCCAACGCCGTCGAACCACATGCCAATCTTGCCTTGCAGGAAGGCGGACTGCGCTTCGGCCCAGTTGAAGCCGGTGACGCCCGGCGGGGCACACTTGGTCATCAGCTTCTGATAGAGGGCGGCAGCCTCGACCGCCTCGGGAGCCTCGGTGCGCAGCTTTCCCTTGTCGTCGAGCGGCGTCATGTCGTAGCCGAGCATGAGCGATGTCCACACCGGCGTGTTGGCATTCTTGAGGCCGCGGGCAACGAAACCGTACGTGTTGGTCGATGGATCGGTCAGCGCTTCGGCGGCAGCCACCAGTTGCTCGAACGTCTCGGGATATTTGATGCCCTTGGCCTCGAACAGCTCCTTGTTCCAGTAGACGATCCAGTAATCCACCGAGAAGGGCAGCGAGCGCAGCACGCCCTCGCCGTCCTTGGCGAAAAGCATGCCGGCCTCGGCGAAATCGCTTTCGACCAGCCCAGGATCGGTCAGCGTCGGGTCGGCGAGATAGCCGGCGATGTCCGCCAGCCAGCCACCCTTCTCGAACTGCCGCTTCTGCACGTGGTAGCTCAGATGCACGACATCGAAGCTCGGCTTGCCAGAGCTAAGCTCGATCACCGTCTTCTGGCGTTGCTGCTGTTCCGGCGTCGCCTCGGCATTGACCTTGATCCCGGTCAGTTCCTCGAATTCGGCGAGGTATTTCAGGATGGTGTCGCTGCGCGGGCTTTTCACCAAATTGACGTCAAGCGTCGTGCCGGCAAAGCGCTTCCAGTCGACGCCGGCGGCAAAGCTTGGGCGCAGACCCGCAAGGCCGGCGGCGGCAAGCGCCGTGGTTCCTGCAAGGAGTTCCCTCCTGGTTGGGTTGAACAGATTGGACGACATTTCTTCCTCCCGGTTGCTGTCGTTGTGGATTGCGCCGTGACTGCGGCGCGGCTCGTGCTTCCTCAGATCTGGAGCGCCAGCCGGCGCGCATTGTCGATATGCCAGCTGATCGCCTCGACCGCCTTTTGCGGATCGCGGCTCTCGAGCGCTTCGATCACCGTCAGGTGCTCGCGCATCACCGGGACGACGCGCCCGTCGATACGGAAACGCTCCTGGTGGATCAGCCGGATCTTTACCGAGTTGACCAGATAGGCCTTGGCGATGATTTCGTTGCCAAGTGCATCGATGAAGGTGTCGTGCATGGCCCAGTCGATGTTCTGGGCCTTGGCTTCCATTTCCGGCGTCGGCGCCTGGGACAAGGCTTGAGCCAGCATGTCCTCATGCTCGCGCCGCAGACGGGCGAGTTCGGCGTCGGACGCGTTGATAGTGAAAAGCGCTACCGCTTCGCGCTCCATGAACAGGCGAAACTGGAAGGCCTCGCGGATCAAGCTGATGTCGATATGCGCGATCTGCATGCCGCGCTGCGGGATGGTTGTCAGAAGTCCCTCGGCTTCGAGGCGCGGCACGATCTCGCGGATGGCGCCAAGCGGCAGCCCAGTAAAGGCCACCAGTTCGCGCTGCGACACGAACTGCCCCGGCCGCAGATCGCGGGCCAGCAAATGCCGCGTGAAGCTGGCATAAGCTCTTTCCCGAAGGGTTGCCGGTTCGCTGGCGTCGTCCATCTCAGCGCGCTTCCCCTTGCATGTCAGGCCGGCTCTGTCGCAAACAGCCTGTCATAGGCGGCGGCAAGCTGTTGCCGCTCCTGCGCAGCGATCGGTTCCAGCGGCGGTCGCACCGTCAGCCAGCGTTCGTCGCCGGTCTTGCGCGCCACCATCACCTTCACTGCCGGCGTGACCGGATATTTGAGCAGTTCGAGAACAAAACTCTCGACGCGGGCATCGTCGCGCCCGTCCACGGCCATGGCGCGGATTTCGCCGGTGACGAAATTGGCCATGCCCGAAATGGCGCCCTGCCCGCCCTGACGCACGCTTCTCGCCAGGTGCCGCTCGTCGCCGATCAGGATCACCAGATCACCATGGGCGCTCAGCAGTGCCTCGCTGTAGCTCCAGTCGCCACCAGAATCCTTGACACCGGCGACCACGCCGGGAAAGGCTGCACGCAGCCTGCCGATCAGGCCAAGCGGAAGCGGCACCATGGTGACGGAAGGGATATTGTAGAGGAGGATGCCGCGAGCCAGCGGGCCGAGCGCCGCGAAGACTGCGGAAAACCATCCGAACAGCCCGTCCTCGCCGACATTCTTGAAGTAGCTCGGCGGCGCGAGGAGGATGTTGCGGGCGCCGCGCTGCAAGGCGTAGCGTGCCTGTTCGGCGGCGTCTTCGGCTGCATCGACCAGCACGCCGGCGACAAGCTGATGTGCCGGGATGCCGGCGACGAGCATGGCTTCGATGACACCCCGCCGCTCCTCGGTGCCGACGGAGGCACCTTCTCCTGTGGTGCCGAACAGCGTTGCGCTGTTGCAGCCGGCGCCAAGGCAGGCTCGGGCTTGCGCGACCATGGCAGGGATGGCGATTTGCCCGGACGTCTCAAAAGGCGTGGCGAGAGCAACCGAGAGACCAAAACGCGACGTCACTGCGACCCTCTCCGAACATCTGTCTACGCGCAGTGCTAGCACACTGACATGTTAGTTGTAAATTGCAGCGAAGCATTTTTCGGAGCGACGTCGATGGCGGCCTTTTCGTGTCAGTCTCGATTGCCTGATTCAGCAGCGCACCCGACTGGGGATGATGCCCGGCGCAGCTATGACGGGAACATCATGCGGCAAGGCGTCACCCCCTGCTGGGGATGCATCATTTCACAGAATGGGAGCGGGACGGGCTAATGGAGTTGGTCGCTCGGCGACCGACTGTGGGAAAGCAGAGTGCTAGTGTCGTGATTTCGAAGTTCGTCTGATTTTGATATCGAGTTCCGAGCGAACTTCCAAATCAAAACGACACTAGAAATCAACAGGTTGCTCTAACCCCCGGCGTCGGCACGCATGGCTACGTGGGGAAGCGCCGCTTCAGCCAGCCGATCATAAGGGTTGCGACCTCTTTCGGCTTCTCCTGCTGGGACCAATGCCCGCAACCAGCGATCACATCTTTCTCGAGATCGGGTATGTGCGCATCCATTCCATCCATCAGCGCTGGGGCAAGCACGACGTCGTCTTCAGCACCAATCATCAAGGATGGCACTTCTATCGTCTGATTGATGTTCAGGCCGGCTTTCCAGTTGCGCGACAAGTTGCGGTACCAGTTGATGCCGGGTGTGAAACCAGTGCGCTCGAAGCTCTCGACATAGAACGCAAGCTCGTCCGGCGTCAGGATCAGCTCGCCGGGCAGCGTTTTGGGTTCCGGTTGCTCGAGCGTCTTGATGAAGGCCATGTGCCGGGCCTGTGGCGGCAGCCTGGCATATTGCGCGGCGGTGATGACACCCTTGCGCATATTGTTTCTGAACACGCGCGCCACATCGTGCGCCATCAGCCGGTCGCCAAGGTCTCCATCTTCGAACATCAGCACATACATATCGGGACTGTAGACCTCACGCATCTGCGCGATCGGGTCTTTTGTATCGTCGGCCACGAACGGCTTGTCGGGCGGCGTCAAACCTTTGGTGAGGCTGGGATCCAGCCACAGCATCTCATGAGGAATGAACGGCGTGTTGAGGCCGATGACACCAGCAACACGGCTTTGGTGCAAAAGCGGCATCTGCCAGGCGACTAGGCCGCCCCAGTCGTGGCCGACGAACACAGCCTTTTCGACGCCGAGCGCATCAAGCAGACCGACGAGATCGCCGGTCAGGTGCACCATATCATAGTCCTCGACCTTCGATGGCCGATCGGTCAGGCCATAGCCGCGCTGGTCGGGAACGATGACATGATAGCCAGCGGCGACGAGCGGCGCGATCTGATGGCGCCAGGAGAAGGCAAGCTCGGGAAAACCGTGCAGCAAAACCACCGCCGGCCCCTTGCCAGCTTCGTAAACAGCCATGTTGATGCCGTTGGTCCGAACGTATCGAACCGTCGGCATGATCCGTGCCGTTCCGAAGGCCGGCATGAGAGACGCAATGAGGCTGCCGGCGGTGCCGAGAAGCACCACTCTGCGGGAAAGGCTGATCATGGCAGAAGTTTCCGTAGTTGCTCGAACTCTGATCGAATGACGGCCGGGCAGGCCGAGATGTTCTGGCCAGCGCGGATCAGGACGAGAATGCCCTGGTAGAGAAGCAGAAGCCTGGCGACCAGAAGGCCGACCTGCCCTCCTCCAATCTGACCCTCGACGACCCGCCTAATGGCAGCTTCCAGCACGGCGAACCCTTCGGCGAGACCCTGCGAGGCGACCGACGGCTGCGCGCCGAACTCGACGGCGGCATTCGTCAACAGACAACCATGCTCGTCGGATTCCGGCGCGCACAGCAACGACAGGAACAACTGTTCCAAACCATTCAGGTCATTTGCCTCACCGACATACGTCTCGATCCGGCGACGGATAACGGCATCGATGTAATAGCCGAAAGCCGCCCGATAGAGACCTTCCTTGTCGCCAAAGGCATTGTAGATCGAGCCGGACGTCAGGCCCGTCGCATCGCCCAAATCCTTGATAGAGACGCCGGCGAAGCCGCTTCGCCGAAATGCGTCCATCGCGTCATGGAGTACAGCGGCTTCGTCAAACGATCGCGGTCTGGTCATCTGCGTCTCTTTCTAAGATGATCATTCTAGAATTGATATTTTAGAAAGAGAGTCAAGCGGCTTTTCAGAAAGCCTTCCCAAATTGACAGGATCGAAGCCGCATGTACGTGTCGCCGATAGGCCTCGTTTCCGGAGGCGTTCATGTGCTTCTGGATGTCGAGTTGCCGGTAAGAATCACGGGCAGCCGATTGCCTTTTTACTGGACATCAAGATGCCCCCCAGCTCGACGGCAGTTCGTCCGTCGGAAAAATCATCCTGCTGCCGCGGCCGCTTGGAAACGGCCGACGAAGTTTTCGAGTTCGGGCCGCTCAGTGTCCGAAATAGCCCAGTAGGAGAAGGCACCGTCGCTCCAGTGGACCAGCGAGAACCCGCCGGCGGAAAGATCCGTCGCGACCGGTGCGGATGCCCCGCCGGTTTCCTGCGGCGCGGCGACGAGGGTGATCAGATGCTCGCGGTGCCGGTAGACGAGAGCCGGCATCGGCTTATCACCGATCACTTCGATCCGCCCGCCGAGCAGCGCAAAGCCGTCCTTGGCGAGGTCGGGTGCCGGCGGCGACACCCCAATCCGGGCGTCGAGCCAAGGCTTCACGGTGTGCCGGTCCGACGAAACGACGTCCACCGGGCTCGTGGCAAGAAGGCTGCGGCGATGGCCGCTGGCGATGGCCACGGCAAAGCTGTCAGGTGCGCCGCTCAGCATCACCCATTGCGTCGCTCCGCTAGCCAGCACCGCCGTGACGAGGATCGAAGCCGCCATGGCGCGCCAATCGAAGGAACCGAACCTGTGAATTGCCGCCCTTGCGAGAGGTCGCCGCGATCGGGCCGGCAGAGCTTGCGTCTTGTCGGGAGTGCCTATTGCCGCGATGCGGGCCCGGAAGCCTTCGCTGACCTCGGGTCGGCGCAGGCTGCGAACAGCGGCCTGCGACGCAGTGATGCGGGCATGCTCGGCGGCGAGTGCCGGATCGCTGGCGATGCGCCGCTCCAGCGCCAGGCTGGTGGCGGCATCGAGTTCGCCATCCACAAGGGCGTGCAGCAGAAGCCTGAGATCGGCAGGGTTTGTCGGCAGTCCGCTGTCGTTGCTCATCGCTTGTCTCCGAGTTCGGACATCAGCAGCCCGCGCGCCCTGGACAGGCGCGACATCACGGTACCCAGCGGCACGTCGAGCATGGCCGAGATCTCCCTGTAGCTGAGGCCGTTGATGTCGCGCAGCACCAGGACCTCGCGAAACGCCTGCGGCAACCTGGCGATGGCCGTTGCGACCGCCGCCGTATCGGCCTTGGCGATCAAGGCTGCCTCCGGGCTGTCGGCGTCGGTTTCGCGCGGCGCGGCAACCTCGTCGAGATCGGCGAGGTTGCCGACAGCGACGATGCTGCGCGGGCGGTTGCGGGCGAGCCAGCTGTAGGAAGCATTGCGCACGATGGCCAGCAGCCAGGCGCGTGCATTGCCGCCCGCATAGGTGGCGATGCCGGCATGAGCCTTGAGGCACGCTTCCTGCACCACATCCTCGGCGTCGTCGGCATTACCGGTCAGCCAGCGCGCGAGCGAAAGCGCATCGGCGAGGTGGGGCATGACCACCTCGCCGAACCGGTCCGCCCGGGCCTTGCCGCTCAACACCGCAACATCGTCTGCGTTTCCCAACCGCCCATTACGCTCATGGAGCGACTGTGATGGTACCTTGCATGTGGGGGTGAAGCCCGCAGAAATAGGCAAAGTCGCCGGCTTTTGTAAAGGTGAAGACGTATGTGTCGCCGGTGTCGAGCGCCTTGGAGCGGAACGAGGCATCGTTCGCGACCACCAGATGTGGGATGTCATCGTCATTCTCGAAGGTAACGGTCGTCCCGACCTTCACGGTCAGGGTCTGCGGCGTGAAAGCGAAGTTCTCGATCTTCACCAGCGGTGCATCCGCCGCATGGAGCGGCGCAGAGGCGACGGCAGCCAGACTGAGGCCGGCAAGGATCGCGGCGAGTTGTCGGGCAGGCAGACGTAGGTAGATCATGGGTGGTTCCTTCTGCAGCGTCACGGTCAGGCATCGGCAAGTGTGCTGTCGATGATCGCCAGCTCCTCTTTTCCCTGCCTCACCGCAACGCTGGTGATGCCGAGCAGACCACGCAGCTGGTCGGCGGGCACGGTCATCGGCCCGGGCGAGGCTGCCGCCCCTGGCGCAGGCTGCGGGAATGCGGTCGAGCGGGCCGTGTGGAAGGTGACGTTGCCTTCCACCTTCTGCATGATCTGGTGGATATGGCCGTTGAGAACGGTGACCGAGCCAAAGCCCTTGAGCAAAGCCAATGCTTGCGCGGCATCGTCGGTGCCCCACCCCCACTCGGGATAGACCGCCCAGAGCGGGATGTGGGCGAAGACAACGATTGGGGTCGAGGCGCTGATGGCCTTCAGGTCGTCTGCGAGCCAGGCCAGCTGCTCGGCTCCGAGATTGCCGAGCCCGCCTGCCTTCAGGTTCACGACATTGACCAGGCCAATGAAATGGACGCCGTTCTGGTCGAACGAATACCAGCCGGCGCCCTTGGTGCCCTTGCCGTAACGGTCGAGATAGGCCTGCCCGTTGCCGTCGTCGATGAGATCGTGCTCGCCGGGCACATAATGCACGTCGAACCCGGCGCCGCCGATGATCTGTGCGGCGTTGTCGAACTGCGCGGCCTTGGAAAGGTGGGTGATGTCGCCGGTGTGGATCAGGAAAGAGGGCTTTGCTGACATCGCCTGGATCTTGCCCATGGCCTCCTTCAGCGTGTCGATGGCGTGCGGATTGGCGGCCTTGTCGAAGCCGATATGGCTGTCCGATATCTGCAGGAAGGTGAAGCCGGTGGACACGGCCTCGGCGGCTTGCGCTTCTCCGAGCAGGCTGAGTGATGTCGGCACGCCGCCGGATATCGTCCAGAGCACGCCGGTGCCGGCCCAGATCATGCATTCCAGCGCATAGCGGCGGCTGATGCCCCCGCCCTTGCCAATGTCTTCATTGTCGTCGTGGGTCATGTCGATCTCCTGCGACGCCGCAATGGCGTATGCTTGGGAGACCGGCCAATGCCGTGGTTTATTCCCGCACCGTTCGCCCTGATCGATCACGGTGACGTGATAATCGTCACGGCGAAGGGCGAAATACGAGGACGGCAGCCTTGGATCCAAGCCATCCCGCACGCACGGCAACAAAGAGGCGATCGAGTTCCGGTACGAAGAGCGAGGTCCGCGCTCCGCTGGAAGTTGCCATACGTTCGATCAGTCCGAGCCCTTTCGGGCTGCGCTGCACAATGTCGATCGAGCCGTCTCCGCAGCTCACATAAATTCGGCCGCGCTTACCGTCAAAGAAAACATCGTCAGCATCGCCGCAGCTCTCGAGGCTCGCCGTGACCGCACCTGTCGCTACGTCCAGAAGGGCAAGCTTTGCTGGGCGGCGGAACACAACTGCAAGTCGTCCAGCCGCGCTGTCGAGCGCCATCGGAAAATTCGCCGCCAAGCCTGGTGTTTTCCAGGTGGCCACCTGCTTGCGCGATTTGAGATCGATGATGGCGATCTGCCCGGCGTCCGGCACATTCGCGAACACTCGGCCCGTTTTTGGGTCGAACTGAAAGCTTTCGGGATGGCCCGCCAGTCCTATGTCTTCGAGCTTGGACCGGGTCACCGGATCGAGGACGGCCAATCCGCCATTGCCATATCCGACAACAACGTGGCCGGAAGACGGATCGATGCGTACCGCATCGCTGCCGAGCGCAGTGGTTCCCAGTGACGACAGATCACCGGCGCGTAAGAACCGAACGGACCCGTCACCGCCATTGGCAACGATGATCACGTCCTGATTGGCAAGATACGCGACACCCTGCGGGTCCTTCAGTCCATTGATCCTTTCGTGGACTTTGCCGGTCTGAAGGTCGACCACATCGACACTGTCGTTGCCGAGTTCGGCGACGAACAGTCGCCCCCCAACACGATCAATCGCCATATGATCGATGCGGCCCCGGAGGTTTTCGAGTGGAATTGTTCGCTCGAGGATCAGATGCGGATCCGCCGCTGCCGCGCCGACCGAACACATGATCAGGTGGATCGCGGCGGTGAGCCAGAGGGTCACGCGGGCGGGGCGCACAGGACGGGACCTAGCTGTTCTTGAGGTCCATCTTGTCAAGCGCAGCCTTGAGGCCACGTCCCAGCTTGACGGCGTCGTCATTGGCCCAGAAATGCATGAAGAAGAGCCGCGGCTGTTCGTCCGGATTGACCTCGGATGCGATCAGCACAAAATCCCCAGTGATCGCCGCCTTGCCGGCCCCGGTCCGCTGGAAATTGATGGCAATCGCGCTGCCCATCGATGCCGGAACCTGCATGCCGCTATCGGTGATGGTTTCGGCTCGAGGGATGCTGAACTGGTAAACGCCGCCATTGGCCTTGCCTTTGTGACCGATGGCCTGGTCGACTGCTGCAGTGTCGAGTTCTATTTGCTGGGCAGAGGCTTGCGGCTTTGCGGCATTCTCCATCGGCGTCTTGCTCAGCGCCAATCCCGCATGCAACGCCGTCGCGAGCGTGACCGGGTCGCCTTGGCCGAAGACGTGCATATAGAGCGTCATCGGCTCGGCGCGCAGTAAGTGGTTGTGCAACGCGGTGATCTCGATGCCACTTTCTTCGAGCTTCTTCATCACCGGATTCACTTCGTCCTGCGTCAGAACGATGTCGCCCATGACCATGGCTTGGTTCCCCATCGGTTCGAAGGCGATCCAGCCTCCGAGGGCGAAGCCAGGTTTCAGCGCTACGCCATCGAGCGATACCTTCAGGTCGGTTCGCGGCAGCCCGATCCGGTAGACGCCGTCGGGCGTTTCCGTTCCGGATTTGCCGAATGTCTTTGCAACCATTTGCCAATCGGGAGCAGCGGCGGCGGGCAGGAGCAGCGTCGACATCGCAAGCAGCATTGCACCGGTCGTGAGTTTTGCATGCATGGGATTTCTCCTTGTGATCTGCCCCCATTGCCCAATTCGTCATGCAGCCGCCGGCTTCGTGGCAGGTGGCCAGCTGTGCGTCTCCGCCGTACGGTGCGAGGCCCATGCGTAAAGCGCGTCGTAAATGACGAAGCCGTGCTTCAGCACCTCGTGATCGTCTGGCGTGACGTCCCGCAGGCCCATCGAGATCGCAAGCAGTCCCGCCGACTGTGGCGTGAGATCATGGCGATCCGTATCGGCGCCGCGCACGATCGCAACAATGGTCACGATCGCTGGGTCGCGCTCAAGACCATATTTGGAGACAAAGGTGTCGAAACTGCATCCGTCGCCGACATGGGTGAATTCGACGCCTGGCACGTCGTAGGGCGTCGCACCCGTCTCCTGGGCAACAGGGATCACCTGATCGGGCGACACGAACAGAAACTCCGGTTCCTTGTCGATGAAGCGTGCAATCAGCCACGGGCAGGCAATGCGGTCGATGACCGGACGTTCACGGGTAACCCATTTCATGGCGCAATCCTTTCTTCTCTCATTACTAGGGGGACGGTTGGTGCGCCGATCGCATGCCAGGCGGCGATGCCGCCTGAAAGCGCACTTGCATCGACGCCGCGGCGACGCAGTTCGGCGACGGCGTCGCCGCTAACCTGGAAGCCATAAAGGCAATAGACGACAACCGGCCTGTCTTTCGGCAGCTCATCCGCCCAGTCGGCGATGGTCTCGGGCGCGCACACCCTCGCCCCCGGCAGCATATCGCTGCGCTTTGCCAGATCCTCGGCGAGGCAAACGTCGAGCAGGACAAGATCTTCTCCCTGATCGAGGCGCATCCGCAGTTCCTCTGGCGTGACCGCCGGAACCTTTCCGTCCGATACAGGTCCTATTGAGGGGTCGCGCTTCGCGACAGCCCGTTGGTGGCGGGTTGCAACGCGCTCCCAATGGATGTTCTTCATGAAAGCGTCGACATAGGCACCGGCCTTGGCGCCAAAGTCGAGGTGGTAAGCATGTTCGTACATGTCGAGCGCGAGGATCGGCAAGCCACCGGCCAGGCAGCTGGTGTGATCCGCTGCCCATTGGATCGTCAACCGATCGCGGCGCTCCAACCAGGTTAGCAAGGTCCATCCAGAGCCGCCGGCTTGCGCCTTTGCGCATGCCATGAACTTGGCGCGCCAAGCGGCCACACTGCCGAAGTCGCGTTCCAGTGCGGCGGCGAGATCCCCTCCGGCATCGCCGGAGCCACCCAGCCCATCGAAATAGATTTCGTGCAGGATCGCCGAATTGGCGGCAACCAACTCCTCGCGCTTCAACCCGTTGATGTCGAAGACCGGCGCCGTGCTCCAATCGAGTTCGTCGAGCCGCCGTTCGATGGCGTTGAGGCGGCGAACGGCACCTCCGTAATTGTTTTCGTAGTGGCTAGCCAACAACCGTTCGGACAGGCCGACGAGCCTGGGCGGCTTGAACGGCAGCGGCATGATCTGGTGTGGCATCGGGTTCCCTCGCTCGGCGGCACGGCCCATCCGTGAGGAAGCGAACGCTATGCTCAAATGAAAAATGATACAAGTGTTGCATTTCAGTTTGTTCGTGATACGGTTCACTTATGAGTGAGGGGCAATCGCAGGAGCAGCGCTGGCTGCTTCTGATCCATCAACTGCCAAGCAAGCCCGCCTATTTTCGGGTGAAGATTTGGCGACGGTTGCAAGGCATCGGCGCGGTCGCAGTCAAAAGCACCGTTTACGCCCTGCCGGCCAATGCCGAGATGCAGGAGGATTTCGAATGGCTTCTGAAGGAGATCGCCGCTGGCGGCGGCGAGGCCATGATGTGCGAGGCGCGCCTTGTCGATGGCTTGTCGGACGCCCAAGTCCGGGCGCTGTTCGACGCCGCACGTGATGCCGACTATGCGGAGATCGCTGAGCAAGCGCGCGACCTTGCCGCCGCAATCAAGATCGACGCGACAGCGGACAAACTGGCAGACGCGCGTTCGCAACTTGGTCGCTTGCGCAAGCGGCTCGCTGAAATCGTGGCGATCGATTTTTTCGGCGCCAACGGGCGTCTCGCGGTCGAGGGACTGATCGCCGAGCTTGAGGCGCAGCTTTTGGAGGACCAGTCCATGGCCAGGGAACCGAAGAAGGCTGCCGAGCCGGGCGAACTCAAGAGCCGGATCTGGGTCACACGCCGCGACGTGCATGTCGACCGCATCGCCTGCAGCTGGCTGATCCGTCGCTTCATCGATGCCGATGCGGCCATCCGCTTCGTGGCGGGCAAGGGATACGTGCCGAAGCAGGGCGAATTGCGCTTCGACATGTTCGAGGGCGAGATCACCCATGAGGGCGACCGCTGCAGCTTCGAGGTGCTGCTTGCCCGCACCGGTATAGCCGATCCGGCACTGCAGGCGATTGCCGAGGTCGTTCACGACATCGATCTCAAGGACGGCAAATTCAGTCGCGAGGAAACCACGGGTATCGCCAGCCTGATTGCCGGTATCGCGATGGCAAACGCAAGCGACGAGCAACGGATCGCCGAGGGCGCTGCCGTGTTCGACAATCTCTACCGATATTTCCGTTCGAAACGCGGGTGATGTGAACCATGGCCAACGCACACGGCGCGATAATCGCGCCAAACCAGGATGCACCCGACCATGGCATTTCTTTCGCTGAGGCGACGCGGGTCTGGGCTCGGGTCGCGGCGCTCAGTTTCGGCGGTCCCGCCGGCCAGATTGCGATGATGCACAGGATCATCGTCGAGGAAAAACGCTGGATCGGCGAGACCAGGTTCCTGCATGCGCTGAACTACTGCACACTGTTGCCCGGTCCAGAGGCGCAGCAACTGGCCATCTATATCGGCTGGCTCATGCACAAGACGAGAGGCGGTCTTGTTGCCGGCATCCTGTTCGTGTTGCCAGGCGCAATTGCCATCATGGCGCTCAGCTGGATTTACGCAATCTTCGGCAACGTCGGCGCCGTTCAGGCCCTCTTCTTCGGTTTGAAAGCGGCGGTCCTCGCCATCGTGCTCGAAGCGGTGTTGCGGATCGGCAGGCGGGCGCTCAAGAACAACGTCATGATCGGGCTCGCGGCGGCGGCCTTCCTGGCGCTCTTTCTCTTCCGTGCACCGTTTCCGCTGGTCATCTTGATCGCTGGCGTCATCGGTTTCGTTGGAGGGAGAGCGGGCTGGGCTTCATTCCGCTCGGGCAACGGACATGGCAAGGTCGGCGGCAAGCAAGTCGCCGATGCTGATACGGCGCTCGGCGAAGCGGTGCCGGCACATGCCCGGCCATCCGTCGGCTGGTCGCTGAAGATAGCCACCGTATTTCTGCTGCTATGGGTCGTGCCGGTCCTTGGATTGCTGATGCTGCTTGGGCAGGGAAATGTCTTCACCGACATCGCGATCTTTTTCTCCAAGATGGCGATGGTCACCTTCGGTGGAGCCTATGCGGTGCTCGCTTATGTGGCTCAGCAGGGCGTCGAGCACTATGGCTGGCTCAAACCCGGCGAGATGCTGGACGGCCTCGGCATGGCCGAGACGACGCCCGGCCCGCTGATCATGGTCACCCAGTTCGTCGGCTTCATGGGCGCCTACAGGGCGCCGGGAATGCTCAACCCGCTGCTCGCCGGAACGCTCGGTGGTCTGCTCACGACCTGGGTAACCTTCGTCCCCTGTTTCCTATGGATATTCCTTGGTGCGCCGTTCATGGAGACGATGCGCAGCAATAAGGCGCTGTCGGCAGCGCTGTCTGCCATCACAGCGGCGGTCGTCGGTGTGGTTTTGAACCTCGCGGTGTGGTTCGCGCTTCATGTGTTGTTCCGCCAACTGCACGAGGCCCACCGGCTCGGCATGACGCTGGATGTTCCCGTGTTCGACTCAGTCAATATTCCGTCGCTGGTTCTGACGCTCGGTGCGCTGCTCGCGGTATTCCGTTTCAAGATCGGCATGATCCCGGTGCTGGCAGCATGCTCGGTCCTCGGCCTGCTCTATGCCGTGGTCAGCGGATCGATCTGATCAGCGCGGCCGGCGCAACCCTCCGATAGAGCGTCCTTGACTGCCCAAAGATCAACGCCTTGCACGAACCAGGCCTGCAGTGACTGCAGGCTTCGAGAGGATTTGCGGGCACGCCTACTGTGCCGTCCAGCCGCCATCCATCGGCAAGGTCGTGCCGGTGATCTGCCTGGCCGCATCCGAGCACAGGAACAACGCCAGCGCCGCAACCGGATGCTCCGGCCTTGGAATTCCTGCTTCGCTCGAAACAATATCAACCATCGTCCCACTCCCGTTTGCACCGCGGCAACAGGAAGGACGTTATGTCCGGACGATGAAGCTGGTATGACGGGGGCCAGGGGATGTCAGGCCAGGTAATACCAGGCTGCCTCGACTGTGGGGCCGCCAGCTGCGTGGCAGCTTATTTGGCCATCTCCAGCAAGGACGATACCAGCAGCCGGCGTTCGTCCTGCGAAAGCACATCCGAGTCGAAAAGATTCATGCTGCGGAGCCCTTCGATGGCGAGATAGCAGATCAGCAGGGCCTTGAGGTCCGGCGCCTGTCCTTTCAGCCGTTCGAAAAGCTGCCGTTTGAACGATTTTATCGGCGTCAGGAAATCGGGATCCTCGGCGATCGCCGAAAATATCCAGGAGGCCGACGGTTGCGGTTTCTCGAGGTCATTGGCCGAAAGCCTGATGTAGGCCGCAAGCGGGCTTTCGCCGTTGGCGTCGGTCGTGCGGGATTCCAGCGCCTGCTCGAATGCGCGCAGGTAGTCCTCCACCAGCCCCTGCATCAATTTCGCCTTAGTCGGGAAATTGTAGAGAAGCCCGCCTTTCGATACGCCGGCGCGGCTGGCGACCGCGTCCAGCGACAGGCTACCAGGTCCGGATTCCCGGGCGACATCGGCTGCTGCTGCGAGAATCTTCTCGCGTGAATTTGCTCTGCGGGCCTTCATCATCGCTCCCCCATACATTAGCTTGGGCGGAATTGACAAGACCGTCCAGACGGTACAGTAAGACCGCCGTCATTTGAAATCGAGACCTGTCCCGGTATGTGTGCCGGTTGTCCGACTGTCATGGTGGGCCAGGCCAAGGGGACTGTTCGTGATCAAGCGCTTTATCATCGCCTTCATTTTGCTGGTGCTTGTGTGCGGCGGCATCGTCGGCTTCAACATTTTCCGCGACAACGCCATCCAGCAATTCTTTGCCACGATGAAGCCGCCGGCCGCGACCGTATCGACGGTCGTCGTCAAACCAGGAAACTGGACGCCTGGCGTCGAAGCGATCGGCACCGTCAGCGCGGTGCGCGGCGTTGACCTGACCGTCGAAACCACGGGCATCGTCAGGGACATCCTCTTCCAGGCCAACCAGAAGGTCGCGGCCGGTGTGGTCCTTCTCCAGCTCGACGATGCCGCCGAGCGCGCCGATCTCGACGCAACCAAGGCGCAAGCAGCGCTTGATCAGACAGCGCTGACACGCGCCATCGAACTGCAGAGACGCGGTGTTGGCGCGGAGGCGACGCTTGACACGGCACGGGCAACCGCATCGGCTTCCGCCTCGCAAGTCAACAGGCTGCAGGCGGTGCTCGATCAGAAGCAATTGACCGCGCCCTTCAGCGGCACCGTCGGCATCCCGAAGATCGACCTTGGCCAGTATCTCGCGCCCGGCACTGCGGTGGTGACGTTGCAGGATCTGGAGACGATGCGGGTCGATTTCTCGGTACCCGAACAGCAGCTTCCGCTGCTGAAGATCGGCCAGACAGTGCGGCTGGGCATCGGCGGTGGCGACATGCCCTTCACTGGCACCATTCGCGGTATCGACCCCAAGATCGACCCGGCGAGCCGGCTGGTGACGGTCCGGGCCGAAGTCGCCAACCCCGAAGGCAAGCTGACGCCGGGCCAGTTCGTGCAGGTGCGCGTCGAATTGCCCGAGGAAAACAACGTGCTGGCGCTGCCGCAGACCGCGCTGACATCCAGCCTCTACGGCGACTTCGTCTTCGTCGTGCGTCCGGCAAAAGCGAGCAATGGTGCGGCCCCCGCGCCGAAGCCGGAAGAGAAGCCCGTCGCGGATGCCTCGAAGCCTGCTGCCGGCACTGCCTCGGCAAAACCCGACGACGCCAAACCGGCGCCGGAAGAGAAAAAGCCCGAGCGCGTGCTCGCCCAGGTGTTCGTCAAGCCGGGCCGCCGCAACGATGGTATGGTCGAGATCCTGGAAGGCATTGCCGTCGGCGACGAAGTCGTCACCGCCGGCCAGAACCGGCTCTTCAATGGCATGCCCGTTGTGGTCGACAACACTGTCGACCCGACCAAGCCAGCGAATGAACGAGTGACCCGGCAATGAGCTTCTCCGACATCTTCATCCGCCGCCCGGTCCTTTCGACCGTGCTTGGCTGCATGATCCTGCTGCTGGGCTTCCAGGGCATCTTCAACCTTTCGATCCGGCAATATCCGAAGGTTGAGGAAACGGCGATCACGATCACCACGACCTATGCCGGCGCCAGCGCCGATCTTATCCAGGGATTCATTTCCGCGCCGATCGCCCGCGCCGTCGCCTCGACCGAAAACATCGATTACGTCACCTCGCAAAGCCGGCCTTCGTCGAGCACCGTGACGGTGCAGATGAAACTCGGCTCCAATCCCGACGTCGCGCTGAACGAGGTATTGTCGAAGGTGCAGAGCGTGCGCGGCGACTTGCCGGATGAGGCCGAGGACCCGGTCATCGTCAAGGGTACCGGCCAGCAGTTCGCGATGATGTACATCTCGATGCAGAATCCGAACATGACGCCCGAACAGCTCACCGAATATATCGAGCGCGTCGTGCGGCCGCGCATCGCGACGGTCGAGGGCGTCGCCGACGTGCAGATCTTCGGCGCTGCCGACTATTCGATGCGTGTCTGGATCGACCCGGTCAAGCTGGCGGCGCGCGGCGTGACGGCGGATGAGGTGCTGACCGCCATTAACAATTCGAACTTCCTCTCCGCGCCCGGCAAGACCGAAAACGAATACATCGCCTCTTCGATCACCGTGCGTTCGACGCTGCAGACGCCGGAGGCCTTCGCGGCACTCCCGCTCCGCTCCAAAGACGGCAACGTGGTGAGATTGCGCGACGTGGCGCACGTCGAGCTCGCCGCCAAGAGTACCGATACCAGGGTCAGCTTCAACGGCAAGCCCGGCACCTTTCTCGCCATATTCCCGACGCCGGCGGCCAATCCGCTGACGACGGCGGCATTGATCCACGATATCGTGCCGTCGATACAGGAGACGCTGCCGCAAGGGATGACGATCGAGGTCGTCTACGATTCGACCGAGCAGATCAGCGCCTCGATCGAGGAGGTGTTCAAGACCATCGGCGAGGCCGTTGCCATCGTCGTCGTCGTCATCCTGCTCTTCCTCGGCTCGTTCCGCTCGGTGCTGATGCCGATCGTGACCATTCCGCTATCGCTGATCGGCGTCTGCTTCCTCTTGTTTTCGGTAGGCTATTCGATCAATTTGTTGTCGTTGCTCGCGATGGTGCTGGCGATCGGCCTCGTCGTCGACGACGCCATCGTGGTGGTTGAAAATATCCACCGCCACATGGAGGAAGACGGCTTGTCGCCGATGCAGGCGGCCTTCAACGGCATGCGGGAAATTTCGTCCGCCATCATTGCCATGACGATGACGCTGGCCGCCGTGTTTGCGCCGCTGGCCTTCACCGGCGGCCTGACCGGCGCGCTGTTCCGCGAATTCGCGGTGACGCTGGCCGGCTCGGTGGTGCTTTCCGGCGTCATCGCCGTCACCATCACGCCGATGATGTCGGCGCGCATCCTGAGGGCCGGCTCGCACAGCCGCTTCCAGCGCATCGTCGACAACACCTTCGGGCGCGTCGAACACGTCTATGAGCGGTTAGTCAGCGGCTCGCTGAAATATCGCCCGGTAACGCTGATGATCGTCATTGCACTGGTCGCCACGACCGGCTTCATGTTCACCAGGACCTCAAGCGAACTGGCACCGGAAGAAGACCAGGGCTTCCTGCTCTCGCTGGTGACCGGGCCGCGCTATGCGACGTCGGACTATACCGAGCGCTACGTCAATCAGATCCTCGGCCTGGTCAAGGACCTGCCGGAAACGCGGGCGCAGTTCTCGGCAGTCGCGTTCGGCGGCCAGACCAACAGCGCCTTCGTCGGCTTTGCATTCAAGGACTGGGCCGATCGTACCCGCAGCTCCAAGCAAATCCAGGAGGACATCACGGGCCGTCTCGCCAAGGTGGCCGGCGTCGAGGCTTTCGTCTTCGCACCGCCGACGCTGCCCGGCTCCGGCGGCGGCCTGCCGATCACCATGGTGGTTCGCTCGACCGGCGACGCCTCGCAGGTGTTCGAGGCGGCCGAGGACATCAAGAACAAGGCGCAGGCCTCCGGCCGCTTCATCGTCGTGCAGAATTCGATGTCCTTCGACGCGCCTCAAGTGACGGTGACGATCGACCGCGATCGCGCCGCAGCACTCAACCTTCCGATCGCCGAAATCGGCCGCACGCTGACGCTTCTGGTCGGCGGCAACAAAGTGGCGCAATTCGACCGCGAGTCCAACAGCTACGACATCATCCCGCAGGTGCCGCAGGACTTCCGCGACAATCCCGAAAAACTGAGCGAGTATTTCGTGCGCAGCGTGTCGGGCGAGATGGTGCCGCTCTCGGCGGTGGTCAAGGTCTCGACCAACGCATCGCCCGCCGTGATCGAGCAGTTCAATCAGCTGAATTCGGCGACGATCTCCGCCTTGCCGCGGCCCGGCGTCACCACCGGGGACGGATTGAAAGCCGTCGAGGACATTGCCAGGCAAAGCCTGCCCGACACCTTCTTCATCGACTATTCCGGCCAATCGCGGCAGGAGAAGGAACAGGGCTACACCATCATCATCGCCTTCGCGGCCGCCGTGCTCGTCATCTACCTGGTGCTGGCGGCGCAGTTCGAAAGCTTCCGTGACCCGCTGATCATCATGATGTCGGTGCCGCTGTCGATCTTCGGCGCGATTGTGCCGCTCAATCTGGGGCTCGGAACGCTCAACATCTACACACAGGTCGGTCTGATCACGCTGATCGGCCTGATCACCAAGCACGGCATCCTTCTCGTCGAGTTCGCCAACCAGCAGCGCGAGAGGCACGGGATGCGGCGGCGCGAAGCGATCGTCGCCTCGGCCAGGGTACGGTTGCGGCCGATCCTGATGACGACGGCGGCGATGGCGCTTGGCGTGGTGCCGCTGATCACCTCCAGCGGCGCCGGCGCTGCGGCCCGCTATTCGATGGGTCTGGTGATCTTCACCGGCATCCTGGTCGGAACCATGTTCACGCTGTTCGTGGTGCCGATGTTCTATACCTTCATCGCCAGCAAGGACCTGCCGCATCACGCCGAGAAGCCGGATCCGGAGCTGATGCCAGTGATGCAGGACTAACAAAAGCAGGCCGGAAATTTCCGGCCTCGTTTTTGGCTGGGTTCACAACCGCGGAAGCTTTGTCGCCCTCCCGCGGGAACCTGGAAGGTGGGGCACAGAAGCTTGCTGCAGCTTCACGCCCCCTTCACAGCCTACTTGACGATGAGGATGCTGGTGTTGGCGGGGCCGAAGGCCTCGACGAGCTGGTAGAAATCGGCGGCATTGTCCGGATGCAGCCGCACGCAGCCATGCGAGGCCGGCCGGCCGAGACGCTTGATGGCGTAGGTCGCATGCACGGCATAACCGCCGCTGAAGAAGACCGAATGCGGCATCGGCGCATTGTCATATTTCTTCGAGTACCACATTTCATGCAAGCGGGTCGGCTTGAAGGAGCCGGTCGGCGTGACATGCGCCTTGTCGCCGGTCGAAACCTTCCAGGCGAAGGTCGGGCGACCGTCGACCAAGACCTCCATGACCTGCTGCGAAAGCGAGACCCGCGCCACGATCTTGTTGGCGGCATGGGCGACGCCGTTGCCGGCGCTGACGAGAAAGGCTGCCGCTGTCAGGGCAGCGGCAGTGATGTTGATGAGCTTAGCGGAAATGGCGGTATGCATGATGTCCCCTATCTGCCGGCCCGGCCGGCTCCAATTCGATGACCGGCTTATCGCGACGTCACGTTTCAAATAGATTTCGCTTGATGCTCGTTTTTGTTTCGAATCTGTTTCCGATGGTTAACGAAAATGACGGCTTGAGGGGCCGATCATCGAGCGAAACCCAGCCTAATCTCTAAACGAAGGTGCGGATCGGCTGTATGTGAAAAGATTTAAGTTCACATCGAAACCGATCTGCAACAAGCCGCGGCGTCGGCGGCATGAACCGGATACAGGCCGGCCGCAGAGTTGACCTAACGACAGCAGCCGGCATCAAACGAAAATGGGCATAGAACCGAACACCACATTCTGGCTTCTCAGGATAAGCATCGCCGCAGTCATCGTCGGCGGCGTCGGCACTGTCGCCGGCAGCCCGATGACGGCATTTGCGACCATGAGCTCGGGCGAGGTTTCGACGCTGCATGCCGCGCTGTTCATCGCCACGGTCTGGATTGTTTCCAGCCTGCGCATCAACCGGCTCAAGGCCCTCTGGCGGGTCGGCTTTGGGCTGAAGGGGATGCGCGGCCCCTCCGGCAACTTGCAGCCGAGAGGACCGAAGGCCCGCGCCGCGACGGGGGGCTCCGTGGGCGGCGCGGGCACTTCGGGGGTATCCTGAAGCGACTACGATCTGATTTTTGGGGAACGGATGGATGAAAACGAAATTTGCTGCTTCGGTGCTTTACGCACTGCTCTATGCGCAAGGCCTGCTGGGCTTCGCCGGCCTCGCCAGCGTGCTGCTGAGAGATCGCGCCCACGCCGACGAACTCGCCGTTGTCAGCGAAGTGCCGTCAGGCCCATCGCTTCTCGTGGTGCGCTGAGGCCGGCGTGGCCGCTCTGCTCTCAGTCGGCGCGCTGTGTCGGCGGATCGAACCGGTAGCCCGCACCCCGTATGGTGATGATGGTTTCGGTGTCGAGCTTGCGGCGCAGCCGCACGATGCGCGAATCGATCGAGCGGTCGAAGGCCTCGGCATTTTCGGCGGGCGCTGCGGCAATGATGTCGTCGCGCGTCAACACCTTGCGCGGGCTGGCCAGGAACAGCCTGAGCAATGCCACCTGGCCAGGCGAAAGCTGCTCTTCCGCACCCGAGCGGTGCATGACCATGGCCGACCTGAGGTCGACGGTTGCATTCTCCAGCACGATCAGCTCCTGGCTATTCCTGCCGCGCCGCGCCAACAGGCCGCCAATGCGTGCAGCAAGCTCCCTGACATTGAGCGGGCTCTCGATGACGTCGGCGGCGCCGAGCTCGAGCGCCAGCACCTTGTCGACGAGATCGGCCGGGCGGCAGATCAGGATGAAATCGGGCCCGCCCTCACCGCCATGGCGCCTGAGCAGGTCGCGCCCCTCGGCCTGGCTGAGACTGTCGCCGACAACCACGACGTTGATACCCTTTCCGGAAAGCAAGGATTCGGCCTCCCAGAGGTGGCGCGCCTTGCGCACGTCATGGCCACGCCGCTCGAGATGTTCGGCGAGATCGGTCGCGATCACTTCGGCAACGGAAACCAGCGCGATAACGGATCGTACGGCCATTTTTTTCCACCCTGCAACCGGCAACCCAAGATGAGTGCTGGACATCATGTTTATACCCAATCTACTTTCCGCTGAAAGCGGGAGCGAGAGCATAGTGCGGGCACGAATTGTTGTCGTCGAAGACGAGCCCGATCTGAGGGACGCAGTCGCCGAATATCTCGGCGCCAACGGCTATGAGGTGGCCACGGCCGAAAGTGCCGCCGCGGCGCGGACCTTGCTGGAAACCCAACCCTTCCATCTGGCCATCCTCGACATCGCCATGCCCGGCGAGGACGGCCTGTCGCTCGGCCGCTGGCTGCGCTCGAAAACCTCGATCGGCATCATTTACGCCACCGCCGCCGGCACAGCGCTCGACCGCATCGTCGGGCTGGAGCTTGGCGCTGACGACTACATCGTCAAGCCTTACGAGTTGCGCGAGGTGCTGGCCCGGGTCCGCAGCGTGCTGCGCCGCGTACCACAGCCGGCCGCACCGCAGGGCGCCAAGGCCGATGCAGGCCGCCGGTTCATGACCTTCGGCTCGTTTCAGGCCGACCTCGACGGCAGGCTGGTCACCGGCGCCAACGGCGCAGTCATCGACATGGCCAAAAGCGAATTCGACGTTCTGGAGGTTTTTCTGACCCGTGCCAACCGGTTGTTGACGCGGGCGGCGATCTCAGAAGCGATCGGCTTCGTCGAAGATCCGGAATCCTCGCGCGCCGTCGACATCCGCATCATGCGGCTGCGAAAGAAAATCGAGGCGGACCCGGCCAATCCGAAATTCCTGCGCACGGTGCGCGGCGAAGGCTATATCTTCTCGCTGCCGACCGGCGATGGACACTGAGCCGCGCCACGGCCTGATTTGAAAATGACGGCTGACCATGACTGCTGAAGCAGCACGCACGGATATGCAGGCCGCCCGGCAGGGCGCGGCGATGGCGGCTGTCCGTGTCGTTCGCAGGCTCCGGGAGGCCGGCGACTGGCAGCGCGAGATGGACGCCATCCTTGAAACGCTCTGCGGCGCCATGGATTGCCAGCGCGGCATCCTGTTCCGGTTACGCGAGCTGCCCGGCCAGGGATTCGCCCAGTCGGTCGCGTCCTACTGGATCGACCCCCGATTCGGCGGCGAACTGGCATCGCCGACGGTCATCATGCAGTCGATCGTCAATTCGGATCCGTTGCTGGAACGGTTGGCGGAGGACGAGCGGCAAGGCAAGATCTTCGCCGGACACACGCGCGATCTCGAAGGCTTTCTGAGAGCCGATTTCGAGAAACAGAGCATCAAGTCGTTCCTGTCGGTGTCGGTCTTTGCGCACGGCCATCTGTGGGGCACGCTCGCTGTCAACGACTGTGTCAACGAGCGCGAATGGACCGACGAGGAAGAGGCGACGCTGCACATCGTCGCGCTGGCCATCGGCGACGCCATAGAGCGGTCGCCATCCGACGCCCATGCCAGCGAAGTCATCCGCCGCACCATGCTGCAGGCCTCGCTCGACGCCATCATCGTCATCGACGAGACCGGCTCGATCATCGAATTCAATCCGGCCGCCGAAAAGATGTTCGGCTTCCAGCGCAACGACATCCTCGGCAAGGACCTTCTCGACACGATCGTGCCGGAATACTACCGCAAGGGCTATGCGTCGGGCGCCGAATACATGTCAGGCCGCGGCGCACCGATGGTCGGCCAGCGGCTCGAGACCGTCACCCAGAATGCGGCCGGCGAGATCTTTCCGATCGAGCTGACGGCGACCGAGATGCGGGTCGCCGATCGCCGCCTGATCTTCGGCTCGATCCGCGACCTGCGCGACAAGCTGCGTGCCGAGGAGGAGATCAACCGCCAGCGCGAGAAGCTGCACCAGAACGAAAAGATGGCGGCGATGGGTTCGCTGCTTGCCGGCGTCTCGCACGAGCTGAACAATCCGCTGGCCGTGGTTGTCGCACAATCGACGCTGCTGCACGAATTCGCCTCCGACCCGCAGACCAAGGTCCGCGCCGAGAAGGTGCGTGCTGCTGCCGAGCGCTGCGGCCGCATCGTCAAGAGCTTCCTGTCGATGGTCCGCCTGCATCCCGCGGCCCAGGCCGAGACCGATCTCAATCAGGTGATCCGCGCCGCGCTCGAGGTGACGGCCTATGGCGCGAGATCAAGCGGCATCATCATCGATACCGATCTCGCCAGCGGTCCGCTGCTGGCCATGGCCGATGCCGACCACGTGACGCAGGTGGCCGCCAACTTCCTCATCAACAGCCAGCACGCCCTTGCCGGCGTTGGCGGTGATCGCCGGATCAAGGTCCGGACATTTCGCAGCGATCGCGGCAATCCCGGATTTTCGGTCGAGGACAACGGACCGGGCGTGCCGGAACCGATACGCTCCCGTATCTTCGAATCCTATTTCACCACCAAGCCGGTCGGCGTCGGCACCGGCATAGGCCTGTCGATCTCGAAATCGATCATCGAGCGTCACAACGGCAATATCTGGTTCGAGGAGGTGTTGCCGAGGGGTGCCCGTTTTGTCGTTCAGCTGCCGGCAATCGCCGCCGGCACAGCCGCCGCCGGCGACAGCCCGGCACGGTCGAGCGGATTGCGCCACGCCCTGATTATCGACGACGAGCCGGACGTCGCTGCCTCGCTCTCCGACATTCTCGAATTGATGGGCATCAAGTCGCGGATCGTGCCGTCATGGACATCGGCCGCTGCGACCCTGACCGGCCACATGCCGCCGGACATCGTCTTTTCCGACCTGCGCATGCCCGGCACCAGCGGCATATCAATCTATCGCGAGCTGCTCGCCGAAAAGCCGGCATTGGCGCGGTGCTTCGTGCTGGTCACCGGCGACCTGATTGGCGCCAAGGCCGAGATCGAGGCATTGCCGGCGCAACAGCGGCCGCAAATCCTGGAAAAGCCTTTCAGCACGCTAGATGTCCGCGGCGTGCTCTCGGCAATTGCCGACCAGGTCGCTGCGGAAACCTAAAATCCACTTTGCAAAAAAAGAGGCTCCCGACCGACGAGCGGTGGGAGCCTGACTGAGCGCAAGAGGAGCGCTCGGGGAGGTCCAAGCATGGTCCGAACAATCGGAACCCGTTTTCAGATCATGCTCAGCGGAAATCAAAAAATGTTCGGCGTACTGGTCAGCGGCGCGGCATTGGCGATCATGCGGACCGCGCGGGCCTTGTGCACGCCGGATTGTTCGGCGATGGCGCGCAGGCAGTCCGCACTCTCGGCGCCCCAGGCCTGACCCTTGCAGGCAAAATCGATCTCCGGCATCGGCAGGCGCGCGGTCTTGGTCGTGGTCGGCGCGCCGTCGACGACATTGGCGGGTGGATTCAGCGAGGCGAAGGCCGGGCCAACCGTCGGCGCGAACGCCATGCCGACGAATGCGCAGGCGGCCAGCACCATGAACATCGCCATCGGATGATCGCTGGCGCGTTGGCGCAGCGCCAGCTTTGGGCGCCGGTCGTTGCGCTCCGGGGCCTGGAAGCGGCGGTCATTGTAGGCGGTATGAACTTTTGTAAACATCGCCGTTCCCTTCGTTATCTTTTCTTTTTCTATAAAACGAATTTATTCGCACCTGGTAACGGCCGAATGACGCGCGCAGGCTGACCGTGTAACAGAGAAGCAACAAGAAAACCGGGCATATCCGGGCATATTCGGTCATTAGTGAGCGATCGAGTTCGTTTGCAATGCTGTTTCATGTGCGCGATCAAGATGTTGATTGTGATGCGCAGCAATGCCCGGACCCGACCAGGCGGACTATGAGCAATCTCACACTCGGGAATAAATCGCGGACGCCAGCAAATGGCCGCAAAGTGGTCGAGCGCCACTATTCGGTGAGATCACGCATCTGATCGTCGAGATATCGGGGCAGAATAAACCGCTGATGACATCCCCTGTCTGCACCTCGATCCGCCTACTGCGGATAGAGGTCGGTGATGATCTTTCGTGCGGCAATGCGCCCAGCGATGATCGCGCCTTCGACATAACCCGGAAATGACGGTGACAATTCCGAGGACGCGAAATACACAGGCGGCGCGCCGGCAAGGATGGTTTGCTCGGCGTTCGTCGCCGTCGCATCGACGATGAGATCGCTGTAACCGCCGCCGCTCCAGCGATCACCGGTCCAGTCGCGGTAGCTGAGATCGGTGAAGCCGGCCGCCTCCGTGCCGAGCGCCTCCTCCAGCCGTGCCGCCACCTCTGCGCGCAACGCTGCATCGCCCAGTTCCCGCCAGCGCAGGGCCAGCGGCCCGCCGACAAAGACCACCAGAGCGGCATGGCCATCGTCCCTGCTGACGTCACAGGCAAAAAGCGCCGGCGGGTCGCGCCACATCAGCATGCCGCTCAGCCCCTTGGCGCGCCAGAAGGCAGCGGGATAGCGCACCAGCATCTTGATCACCGCGCCGCTTTGCCAGACGCCGAGGGCTCTTTCCAGGGCAGCCGGCAACGACGGCACGAACTCCAGTTTCGAGGCCATCATCGGCGGCACCGCGACCAGTGCCGCTCGCACCTGGATCGAGCCCGCGGCCAAGATGAGGCGAACCCGTCCCGGCCCCCACTCCATCGTGCTGACCGGCGCATTCAACCGCAGGCGGTCACCGAGATCGCGAGCCAGGTCATCCGCCAGCGAGTGCATGGTTTCGCGCACGAAATACTGCAGCTCCGCCACCTCGTTGGTGATGCGGCGGTCATTGTCGATCAGGTGCCACAGCGGCAGCTTTTCCATCGCCTGGCACCACAGGCCCTCGATCATCGAACGAAAGGCCGCCTTGGCCTCGCCGGGATCATTCTGGCGATCGAGCCATGCGGCGACGGTCAAGCCGGCAATATCAGGATCGTCAGGTGCGATCGCGTTCATGCGGTCGCGGATCGCCATCGAGGCGAGGTAGGTTCGCTCGGCTTCCTTCTTGCTCATCCGCGGCTGGGTGACGAAATCGCCCTCGACATGAGTCTCGACCAGCGTCTTGCCGCGCGCCTTTACCAGCGCCATCAGTTCCGGCATATCCTCGCACAGGAACTGGCCGCCGCTGTCGATCCGCTCGCCAAGCCCGTTCCGCGCGGCTTCGACCCGTCCGCCGACGCGGTCGCGCGCCTCGAGCAGGACGAAATCGACGCCGCCCTTGTTGAATTCATGCGCGGCCGACAGCCCGGTGAAGCCGGCGCCGACGATGACGACATCGGTTCGTTCGATCCGGTGCTTCAATAGCCGGCCTTGATCTTCTCGAACTCGGCGATCATCCGCCGCGATCCTGTCGAGGACTTTATCGATATCATTAAAAACCCGCTCGATCGAAATACTGCCGGTCGCTAGCCATCGAGTCGGGCGACATGCACTAACCGATCGTCTTTTCCAGCACGCCGAGCCAGTTGCGATAGGCGATCTTTTCGATCAGCGCGCGCCCGAAGCCGCGCGCCGCGAGTGCATCGATCAGTTTCGGCAGGCCGGTGACATCGCCGATGACGGCCGGGATCATGGCGCCGTCGAAATCCGAACCCAGGCCGACCCCGTCTTCGCCCAGCGCCTGCAGCAGGGAATCGACATGGCGCACCATGATGTCGAGACCGGTGTCAGCGTTCATCCGGCCGTCCTCGCGCAGAAAGCCGGTGGCGAAGTTCAGGCCGACCATGCCACCCGACTCGCGGATGGCGCCGAGCTGCCAGTCGGTGAGGTTGCGGGAATGGCCGCAGATTGCGTGCACGTTGGAGTGGGTGGCGACCAGCGGCGCGTCGCTGACTGCAGCGACATCGCGAAAGCCCTTCTCGTTGAGATGCGACAGATCGATCATGATCTTCAGCTGGTTGCAGGCTTTGACCAACGCCTTGCCGGCGTCGGTGAGACCAGGTCCGGTGTCGGGCGACGACGGAAAGCGGAACGGCACGCCGTTGCCGAAGGCGTTCGGGCGGCTCCAGACGATGCCGAGCGAGCGCAGGCCGGCCGCATGCAGCACGTCGAGCATGGTGAGCTCCGGGTCGATCGCCTCTACGCCCTCTATATGGAACACCGCCGCGATCGAACCGCGCGCCATGGCGTTCTTCACGTCGCCGCCATTGCGGCAGACGGTGAGCGCCGAAGCCCGCTCCAGCCTGAACAGGATCGAGGCCATGGCGATGGTGGAGGCGAGCGCATCGGCGCGGGGAAGTTCGGGCGGCAGGGGCTCGTCGTCGCTTGGCGCCGGTGGTATCGCGCCGCGCTTGGATTTCTCGACCGGCGGCGGAAAGATCGCGAACATGCCGCCGGCAAAGCCGCCCTTCTTCGCCCGCGGCAGGTCGATATGGCCGCCCGGCGTCCCCTCGATGAACAGCTTTTCGACATCCGCGTCCTTCGACTGATAAAGCCTGAGCAGCGTATCGTTGTGACCGTCGAAGACGGGGACGAGATCGGGTTCGGTCATCAGGGGAGCCATTCGGTTCAAGTGGTGGGCGGAGACGATCCGCAAGTCTGCGCGGTGATATGTCTGTTTAGGCAAGATGGGCGGACTGCGCAAATGCCAGACCGAAACTAGCACTTGTGGCTGTCCGCCTCCAACGACATCCCTGCGCCAGGGCGCCTGGACAAGATCAACCTTACTGCTTCAGCACGTCGGCCCATTCCTTGTGACGACGGAACTGGGCGTTGGCAAACGGACAGAGCGGGATGATCTTCTTGCCTGCCGCGCGCGCATCCTCGACGGCGCGTGTGACGAGACGAAGTCCCGCTCCCTGGCCGCGAAAAGCGTCCGGCACCTCGGTGTGATCGATGATGATCTGGTGTTCGCCGATCTTGGTGAAGGTCATCTCGGCCTCCGCGCCATCCGGCCCGCGCAAGAGATAGCGGCCCTTGGAGCCGCGGTCCTCCAGTTCGATCTCCGGCAATAGCTCAGGCATTGCTTACACTCCTTCAGCCGGCACGGCGGCCAGAAACCGCCGCGCCGCCTCGATCTCGTTGGGACGAACCTCGTGGCCGCCCTCGTGCCATTCCACTGTGACATCGGCACCATCGGCGCGCAAATAGGCATCGAGGCGAGCGGTCAGGTTCGGCGGGCAGATCGGATCGCGCTTGCCAGCGGTGACCAGGATGCGGCGGCCGGCAAGGCTGCCCCTCACCTCCGGTTCGAACGGGATCAGCGGATGCATCAGCACCGCCGTGTCGAACAGCGACGGCGCCGCGAACACCACCGAGGCCAGGATGTTGGCGCCGTTGGAATAGCCGAGGCCGAGCACTGTCGACGGCTTTGCCGCTTCGACATGCGCCTTGACGAACCCGGCCATCTTGTCTGTCGCCCGCGCCAGGTCGCCCATGTCGTAGACGCCCTCGGCAGTACGCCGAAAGAAACGTGCGGCGCCATGTTCCGAGACATCGCCGCGCGGCGAGATGATCGTCGCTTGCGGCGCGAGATCGCGTCCCAGCGACAGCAGCTGGCTCTCGTCGGCCCCGGTGCCGTGGAAGACGAAGAGCAGCGGCCCGCCAGGCGAGCCGGGCAGCAGATTGTGGATGTAAGCGTCCTTGCTCATGACCTGATCCTCAGTCTTCCAACTTCTGCAAGTGCTGTTCGAGATAGGGCCTCAGATGCTGGTGCTGCGTCGGCAGCTTCAGCGCCTCGCCGAGATGGGCGGTATCCTCGTCGCGGTCGAAACCCGGCTCGTTGGTCGAGACCTCGAACAGCACGCCGCCCGGCGTGCGAAAATAGATCGCCCAGAAATAGTCGCGGTCGATCACCGGCGTCACCTGGTAACCAGTATCCATCAGCGCTTTGCGCACTTCGAGCTGCCTGGCGCGGTTCTCGACGGCGAAGGCGACGTGGTGGACGGAGCCGGCGCCGAGATCGGCGAAGGCAGCACCCGGCAGTTGTTCGATGTCGACGACATCGGCGCCGTTGCCGTTCTTCACCGCCAGCCGCCTGATAGTGCCGGACTTGTCGATCTCCTCATAGCCCATAAACTTGAGCAGCTCTTCGGTGGCACCGCCGTCCTTCAGCCGCAGCGACACCGAGTGAAAACCGCGGATCGCCTCATCGGAGGGTATGCCGCCTTTCGCCCATGGCGCACGATGGTCGGCCTTGTTCTCGACCAGTGCAAGCCCGTCGCCATCGGGACCATCGAAGGCAAGCCGCTTCTCGCCGAATGTCTCCTCGCGCGATAGCCCCGTGATGCCCTCATCGGCAAAACGCTTTTCCCAATAGGCGAGCGTGCCTTCGGGCACCGAGAAAACCGTGGTGCCGACCTCGCCGACGCCGTGGCGGCCCTTGCCGATGTTGGGAAACGGAAAATAGGTCATCACCGAGCCGGGCGTGCCGACCGCGTCGGCATAGTAGAGATGATAGACATCAGGTGCGTCGAAATTGACGGTCTTCTTGACCCGGCGCAGACCGAGCTTGCTGGTGAAGAATTCATTATTCTGGCGCGCATCCTTCGCCATGGAGGTGACGTGATGCAGGCCCTTGATCTGGTCGAGCATTTTTCTGCTCCTTCCCTTTGTGTCTTGCGGCCCATGCCGCTGTCCACACCAATATGAGGATGCGCACACGCGAGGCACAGGCAGCAAACACAGAATGGACTGTGCTGTAAAAGCGAACGATGAGCGGGTTTTTGTTCACTATCCGGCAAGTTCGTCAGGCTTGCGTGGCCGCCAAAATTCGGCTCCATGGGCAGCGCACTTCCACACATGTTGCATGAGGATACAGCGATTGGCCGGAAAAGGCAGACGTCCGAATGTTCTACTGATCACCTGCGACCAGTGGCGCGGCGACTGCCTGTCGGCTGTCGGTCACCCGGTGGTGAAAACCCCGAACGCTGACGCGCTCGCTGCCGAGGGTGTTCTGTTTCGGCAGCATTACGGCGGGGCGGCGCCTTGCTCGCCGGCGCGCGCCTGCCTCTACACCGGCCTCCACCAGATGAACAATCGCGTCTGCCGCAATGGCACGCCGCTCGACGCCCGCCACGGCAACATCGCGCTCTCGGCGCGCAGCCTCGGCTATGATCCAACGCTGTTCGGCTATACCGACGTGTCACTCGATCCGCGCCTGCTGGCACCCGGCGACCCGCGGCTAAAGAGCTATGAAGGCGTGCTGCCCGGCTTCACTGCGCGGCAGCTCTTGCCGGAGCACCAGAAACCGTGGCTGTCATGGCTCAAGGCGCGCGGCGTCGATGCCGGCGCCGGCTTTCCCGACATCCACCGTCCGTCGGATGGCGCCTTGCAGGGCAGGATCGACGAGGCCGTCACCAGCGCGCCGCCCATCTATTCGAAGGACGAGACACCGGCTGCTTTCCTGACCGGCGAATTCGTCCGCTGGCTCGGCGAACAGGAGCGCGACACAGCGTGGTTCGCGCATCTTTCCTTCCTCAGCCCGCACCCGCCTTTCGTCGTGCCGGAGCCTTACAACAGGATGTACGATCCCGCCGACGGTCCTGCCTTCCGCCGCGCCGGGAGTTGGCAGGCCGAAGCGGCAAGCCACCCCTACCTGGCTTATGATCTTGACCAGCAGCAGCGGGCAAAATTCCGGCCCGGCGCCGAGGGCAAGGTGCGCGACTGGGGCGACGACAATTTTCGCCGCATCCGCGCGCTCTATTACGGCATGATCTCGGAGGTCGACGCGCAGCTTGGCCGCGTCTGGCGAGCGGTCAAGGCGGTGGATGCGTGGGATGATACTATCGTCGTGCTGACCTCCGATCACGCCGAGATGATGGGCGACCATTTCATGCTCGGCAAGGGCGGCTTCTTCGACGGCAGTTTTCACATCCCGCTGATCATCCGCGACCCGCGCCGAATGGAAGCCTCAGGCTCTGCTTTCGATCACTTCACCGAAGCAGTCGACATCTTTCCGACCGTGCTCGACCTGCTCGATCAGGCCCCACCGCCGCATCTGGATGGCAGATCGCTAAAGCCGTTCCTCGAGAACGAGGCGCCTCGTGATTGGCGCGACGCCGCGCATTGGGAGTTCGATTTCCGCTCGATCGCCGACGGTCATGCCGAAAAGCATCTCGGTATCGCTTCGCGCCAGTGCAATCTCGCCGCTGTCCGCACGGAAAAATTCAAATATGTGCATTTCGGCGGCGGACTGCCGCCGCTGCTTTTCGACTTGGACAAAGATGCGGGCGAGTTGACCAATGTCGCGGCCGATCCGGCCTATCTCACGGTGCGGCTGGAGCTTGCCGAACGGCTGCTCGCCTGGCGGGCCGAACATCTCGACCAGTCGCTGGCGCTTGCCGAACTGACCGAGGACGGCGTTGCCGGCCATGTCGCCGGCCTGCCACACTCTGGTGCGAGATGAGAAAGACCCGCGCCGTTGCCGGTGCGGGTCCTTGTCCGCCAGCGCCGGAGCAGCGGAGTTACTGCGCAGACGAAGGGGGTGGTGCTGTAGTGGATGACGTGGTTGCCGGAGCAGGATCATAAGGCTTGCGGTCGAAATCCGGCTGAGCCATCAGCTCTTCCTTGGTGGTCTGGGCCACCAGCCAGCGGTCGCCATTCTTTTCGGCCCACTGGGCCTTGGCGAAATCATAAGTGACGTTCTTTTCACCGATGCCGAGGAAGCCACCGACGCCGATGACCAGCGATTGCGCCTTGCCCTCCTTGGTCAGGACGATGTCATTGACATCACCGATGTTCTGGGCGTCATCGCCGGTACCGTTATAGACGGTTTCGCCGACGATGTTGCTGGCAAGATTGCCATCGGCGCGAACCACAGGCTCTTTCGGTGCGGCAGGTGCCGGTTCGGCAGGTGCCGGTGCCGTATTTTGCGCGCTGGTTGAAGCCGAAGGCGTGGCCGGCGCCATGGTATCAGTCGACGCAGCCGGCGGAATCGGATCGTAAGGCTTGCGATCGAAAGCCGGCTGAGCTGTCAGTTCATCCTTGGTCGTCGGCGCGACCAGCCAGCGGTCGCCGTCCTTTTCGACCCATTGCACCTTGTTGTAGTCGAAGGTGACATCCTTCGCGCCGATGCCGAGGAAGCCGCCGACGCCGATGACGACGGATTTCGCCTGGCCTTCCTTGTCAAAGACGACATCGCTGACCATGCCGATATTTTCGGCATTGTCGCCTGTGCCATTGTAGACCGACTCACCCAGCGTGTTGCTCATTAGAATGCCCTCGGCGCGCGGTACCGGAGCGGCCGTAGCATTGTCCTGCACGGGCGGCGCCTGCGCTGGTGCCGGCGTTGTCGCCGTCTGTGCATAGACGCCCGTTGCAATCAGCGTTGCAAGTGCGGTTGTGGCAAAAAGAATGCGGGTCATGATCATATCTCCTCGTGCGTGATTGCGTGCACGCTGCGTCCGGTAGAAACCGTCGCCGGGGAGATCGGACGCGGCATGTTTCACATATTCACAACGTTGTGACCACGCTGTTGTTCCTAAAAACGCGTTCCTTAGGCACGTTAGGCACGTGGCCTCCCTATGGATTTCGTCCGATCGCCGGAACTTTTCCCAAACCACATCGTTTCAGCCTTTGGTTGGGGTCAATCCTCGTCCAGGAATTTTGAAGAAACGGAGCGGGGGTATGCGATTTGCTGCGGTGCTGAACCGGGACGGTGGCACCTTTCGTACGACCGATCTCTCCGCTTTCTCCGACAAGATGCGCCAGACGCTCGAGGCAGCCGGCCACTCTGTCGACATCGATATCGCTGCTGGCAAGGATATCGTGGCAAGGCTGGAGAAAACCGCGTTGCGACGCAGCATCGACGTCGTGCTGGCTGGCGGCGGCGACGGTACGGTTTCGGCCGCGGCAGCCCGGCTGATGAACAGCAAGAAGGCCTTGGCGATCCTCCCGGCGGGCACCATGAATCTCTTCGCCCGCGGGCTCGGAATTCCGCAAACCCTCGATGCAGCAATAAAATCCTTCGCTGACGGCGAAGTGATTGCCGTCGATATGGCCAGCGCCAACGGCCGGCCTTTCGTGCATCAATTCTCGATCGGCATGCATGCCAGGATGGTGCAGCTGCGCCAGAGCATGGAATTCGGCTCACGCCTGGGAAAGATGCGGGCCTCCGTACGGGCCGCCTGGGCGACGATCAACAACCCGCCGACCATGAACGTGACGCTGACCGTCGGCGAAGCCGAGATCGTGACGCGCGCGACCGGCATCGGCATCACCAACAATCTGTTTGGCGAGGGTCATTTGCCTTATGCCGACAATCCGGCAGGCGCCGTGCTCGGCATCTATGTCACGGTCGCGCGGCAGCGCAGCGATCTGCTCCGGATCTTCTTCGACATGGCACGCGGCAAATGGCGCGACAACGAACATGTCGAAATCCACCAGGCCGGCAGGGCGGTTCTGAAGATCCGTTCGGCAAGCAGGAAGTTCCGCGCCGTCATGGACGGCGAACTAGCTAAGCTCGATCGCGAAACGACAATCCAGTCTCATCCTGGCGCGTTGAATGTACTGGTTCCGGCGCGCGCGGCACAGGCAAAGGCAGCGTGATGCAATCCCAAGAAGCCGTGAGACCGGCGGATTCAGCCCTTGGGTATCTGCTCCTGGCTGGCGGGCGTGTTCGTCTGGATCATCTCACCATAGATTTCGGCGGCGCCCCAGGCGACGAATGCCAGAAGCAGCGCGGCGATCAGAATGCGCAGCAGATGCCGTCCCCAGCGTCCCTGGCGGGCCTTGTCGGTAGGAATGATCTTGACCATGATCGGCCTCTTTGTTGTTTGGCGCCGGCAAGCGTGTCTGGCAAGATATGGCCGCGTAACGACTTATCGCAGCGAAGGTTCCGTACTCGGAGGGCAACGGCAAACGGCGGCCTGGCGGCGAATACTGCCAGGCGAGGCATTTGGGGGCTCGGTGGATAACAGGCTAGAGAAAACGCAGGGCCTGCCGGTCGCTGTGCTTGACGCGGTAAGAGCGGAAGACCGGCTTGCCATGATTCACCATCTCGACGCATTCGACATGGCGGCCGATCCGGACTTCGATCGCATCAGCGGCCTTGCCGCCGCGATGATGCGAACGCCTATCGCACTGGTCACGCTGCTCGGTGCCGAGCGGCAGTGGTTCAAGTCCCGTGTCGGTCTGGATGAGACCGAAACCGCGACCGACATATCGTTTTGCGCCCATGCGATTGCTGCCGGCGACGGCCCGATGGTGGTGATCGATGCCACCGTCGATCCTCGCTTTTCGGGCAATCCGCTGGTCACGGGCGAAAAGCACATCCGCTTCTATGCGGGCGCGCCGGTGGTGGTCGCCGGTGCCAGGATCGGGACGCTCTGCGTGCTCGACCGAAAGCCGCATGCGTTTCCATCGGCCGCCAAGCTTGGGCAATTGAAGGCACTGGCCGACCTCGCCGGCAGCCTGTTCATGCTCAAGGACGCCACCCGCAACGGCGCCATGGTCGAGGCTGCGCTCGCTCGCGAGGAAAAGCGCCGCGCCATCGCGCTCGACGCCGCCTCGCTCGCCAGCTGGGCATGGGATATCCGCACCGACATGATCGAATGCGATGTGCTTTTGTCCGAACTGTTCAACCTGCCGCGCTCAAACCGGCTGAGGGCACGCGACATCCTGACCGCCATCGACCCGCGCGATGTCTACCAGACCGAGACGCGCTTTCGCGACGCACTGACCGGCAGCGACGACTATCTTGGCGAGTATCGGGTCAAAGGCATCAATCCGCCGCGATGGATCGCCACGCGCGGACGTGTCATCGAGCGCGACGGCGAGGGCAAGCCGACGCTGATCTTCGGCGTCAATTATGACATCACCGAACGCAAGCTCGGCGACGAGCGGCAACGGCTGTTGCTGCGCGAGCTGAATCACCGTGTCAAGAACACGCTGGCGACGGTGCAGGCGCTGGCGACGCAGACCGTTCGCCACGCCCGCCAGCCAAGCGAATTCCTCGAAGCCTTTGGCGCCAGGCTGCAGGCGTTGGGCGTCGCGCACAACCTGCTGTCCGACCGCGAGTGGCGCGGCATCGGCATCAGCGAGCTCGTGCAGATCGAGGTCAAGCCGTTCGACACCGCTGAGCACCCCCGCATGGCGATCTCCGGCGTCGACCTCCTGCTTTCGCCCGACCAGGCGGTAGGGCTCGGCCTGATCTTGCACGAACTGGCCAGCAACGCCTTGCAATACGGATCGCTGTCCGTGGCCTCAGGCAGGGTCGATCTCGACTGGAAGGCGCAAGGCAGGAGAGGCGCGAGGCGCCTGGTGCTGACCTGGCGTGAAAGCGGCGGCCCGCAGGTGGAGCCGCCCGACCGCCATGGCTTCGGCTCGATCCTGATCCGCCGCAGCCTGGCCAAGGTCATCTCCAGCGAGGTGACCCACGAATTCCGCCCGGAAGGCGTGTTTGCCGAAATATCGATGCCGCTGGAAGATCTGTCCAAGTGACGGACCCGGTCCATGATCCCGAACCGAAAGGCCGCGCCAGCGAAAAGTGGGAACCGGTCTTCGGAAAAGACCACGGTCAAAACTAGTCAGCTTCGCCATCCGGATCGTCGGAACCGGGCTTCACGTTCTCGCGGTAGATGGCGTAGGCAGCGAGTGCAATCGCCGGGCCGAGAACAACGCCCAGGCCGCCTTTGCCCTTGAGCAGTGCCGGTAGCACGGCGAGCGCCGCCGCGATGCCGATCGCCTTTATGTCGGCATTGCGCCTGCGCGCCCGGCGCCGGGCGCGGGCGCCGGCCGATAGCTGATAGACAAGCAGGATAAGCCCGGCGACCACAAGGAAGCCGACACCGAAGCCAAGGCACGCCGCCATCGGTCCATAGCGGCTTGCCGCCTCGATGTAAGCCGCCCCGACGAGGAAGCCGAGGCCGCACAACGCTGCCAGCGCGGCGAGCACATAAACGATTGCCGCCGTGCGCGCCCGGCGCAGCGCTGCAACGGTTTCACCCGAGGCGAGGTTCGAGAGTAGCGATGCCAGTGTCCCCATCTTCGGCGGGGACTAGCGTCGCGCCAAAAGCGCAAACAGAAAGCCGACACCTGCCGCAATCGCCAGCGACGTTACCGGCCTTTCGCGCACGTTCGCCGCCATTTGGGCCTCGATGTCCTTGGCGTTGCTACGCAGGCTGTCGAAAGCTGCTTCGCCCTGGGCGCGCAATTGTTCGACGCCTTCTGCGGCAGCACGCCGCGCCGTTCCGTAACCGTGTTCGCCGGTCTTGGCCAACTGCTTGGTGAGCTTTTCGATATCGGCCTTCAATTGCCTGATATCGGCTTCGAGGTCCGGAGTCGTCCGGCTTTCGTTCGCGGTTTTTCCTGTGGCAGTCGCCATTGCCTAACTCCTTGCGTTTGCTTGATTTCAAACGCCCGATACACACCAAGGTTCCGAACAAGCATCGCGAGATCTCGAAATCGGAACGACCCCTGAGAATGACCCATGAAAGCGTGTTTTTCCACATATGGGTCCCGCCCGCCGCGGAAAATGCCTTGTTCGACTCTCCTCGAAAAGATCGATCGAGCGTCCCACCATTAGCGACGTGCCTTTCTTTTTTAAATGACAGGATGCCAAATAGCTTTAAATGAGATGCCAAATCGCGCTCATGGCTCCCGGCGTTTCAAGGAGACATTGCCACGTGCCCCCATTGCTTGACGGATTGCGAATTCTTGTCCTCGAGGATGAATTCCTCATCGCCATGGATGTGGAGCAGCTCTGCCGCGACTACGGCGCCGGCGACGTGGTCGTCGCCCGCGATCTGGCGGAGGTCGATCGGCAAGGTTTTGTTGCGCAATTCGACGCCGCCATTGTCGACCTCATGGTGGGCGGCGCTTCGACGCTCGATTTCGCCTCGCGGCTGCGCGAATCGGGCAAGCCGTTCATCTTCGCCTCGGGTTATTCGGACGCCGACGAAATCAAGGCGTCCTTTCCGGGGATCAGATTGGTCACCAAGCCCTATTCGGGAGACGATCTCGTCGAGGCGGTGGCGGCGGCCTGCGGGCGCGGACCCATCATTTGAAGCGCGATCCTGCCCGAAAATCAGGCATCAGGCGGCATTCGACCCGGTCACCTGAGCCGAGATGGCGTCCGGGCCGTATTCGTCTTCGCCGGAGATCTTCAGGATTTCCTGCAGCCGCGTGCGGGCGCGGCTGACGCGGCTCTTGATCGTGCCGACCGCACAGCCGCAGATCTCGGCGGCCTCCTCGTAGGAAAAGCCCGATGCGCCGATAAGGATGATGGCTTCGCGCTGGTCCTCGGGTAATTGCTCGAGTGCGCCGCGAAAATCCTTGAGGTCGAGTTGGCCGTGCTGTGCCGGATGAACGGCAAGCCTGGCCGTCATGATGCCGTCGCTGTCCTGCACCTCGCGGCCGCGCTTGCGCATCTGTGAGTAAAATTCATTGCGCAGGATGGTGAACAGCCATGCCTTGAGATTGGTGCCCGGCTGAAAGCTTTCATGCTTGTCCCAGGCCTTGACCAGCGTTTCCTGCACCAGATCGTCGGCCTTGTCGGCGTTTTGCGTCAGCGACACTGCAAAAGCCCGCAGACTCGGGATCGAGCCGAGCAGATCGGTCTTGAAGCCCTGGGAGACGACCGCCATGCTTCAATCCCTTTTCTGTACGGGTTCGGCCTGTTCCAGCTGACTGAGCAGTTGGGCGAAGCGGTCCGGTACATGATCGGAGACCAGCTCGTCGTAATATTGCTTGAGTTTGCGGCCTATTTCCGAGTTCGGCCCAAGTGGGTCGCCCGAGGCAGCGCGGCGCCTGGTTGCGGCGCCAGCCGTGGTATCTTTCGTCATGTCCTTCATTTCGCCCTTTATTTCCAGTACCCGAGCCGCCCTACTGCACAGCACAAAGCGACACCCTCGTCTGGTTGCCCATCCCAGCTTCCAACGCCGTCCTCTTATATTAGTTCCAAAAGGATCGGAACTTTTTCGGAAAGCCGGCGTTTGTGTGCTTGGGGTTTCTAATTGGCAGGGCTTACAATCGGCTAGACCTATGCAACTGCGTCATCTGAGGGAGACGTCTTATGAGCTTGTCTGCAACCATCGCTCCGCACCTGCCGCTCCTGCGCCGCTTCTCGCGTGCCGTTTCCGGATCGCAGGAGAGCGGCGACGCGCTGGTCGCCGCGATGCTCGAAGCCATCATCGCCGACGTCGACATCTTTCCCGAAGCTTCGAGCGACCGCATCGCCCTCTATAAGGTTTTCGCCAGGCTTTTCACGTCGGTTGCCATCCGTGTCCCGCAGGAACATGCGCAATCGGCGTGGGAGCAGCGTGCCGCCGCCAATCTGAATGCGATCGCACCACGCCCCCGCCAGGCCTTCCTGCTGGTCGCGGTCGAAGGCTTCAGCGAAGACGAGGCGGCGGAGATTCTCGACGCCAGTGGCCAGGAATTCTCCGAACTCCTTGCCCAGGCGAGCAACGAGATTTCCCGCCAGGTGGCAACGGACGTGCTGATCATCGAGGACGAGCCGCTGATCGCAATGGACATCGAGGAAATGGTCGAGAGCCTTGGCCACCGCGTCGTCGGAACGGCGCGCACCCATGCCGAGGCAGTGGCCATGTTCGGCAAGACGCGGCCAAAGATGGTGCTGGCCGACATCCAGCTTGCCGACGGCAGTTCGGGCATCGATGCGGTGAACGAGATCCTGTCTTCCACGCCGGTGCCCGTGATCTTCATCACCGCCTTTCCTGAGCGCCTCCTGACCGGCGAGCGGCCGGAACCGGCTTTCCTCGTCACCAAGCCGTTCAATCCGGACATGGTCAAGGCCCTGATCAGCCAGGCACTGTTCTTCGATCGGCAGGCGAAGGCCGCCGCATAGCACCTGGCTCAAGCCCTCACAGCAGTTTTTCCGGCGTGATCGGCAACTCCCGGATTCGCTTGCCTGTAGCGTCGAAGACGGCGTTGGCCACCGCTGCGGCAACGCCGGTGGCGCCGAGCTCGCCGATGCCCTTGCCGCCAATCGGGCTTGCATGCTCATCCACCTCGTCGACGAAGTGGATTATGATATCGCCGGGAATGTCGGCGTTGACCGGAATGGCCACCCCGGAGAGGTTCTTCGACAGGAACCGCCCAAGCATGGGTTCGTGCTTGCTCTGCTCCATCGCCGCCATGCCCCACCCCCAGATGATGCCGCCCGTCATCTGGCTTCGTGCGGTGCGGGGATTGATAATACGGCCAGCGCTGTAGCTACCCACCGCGCGCCGAAGCCTGAGCAGGCCGAGCCCCGGATCGACGCCGACCTCCATGAAGATCGCGCCGAAGGTGCGCATGGCAAGGCCTTTGCCGTGCTGCGCCGGATCGAACGAGCCGGAACCGATGACCTCGCCGACATCGGTATGGTGCATCACGTCGGCGATCGTCTGACCGCCGGCAACGCCTTTGCGGCGAATATGGCCGTCTTGCATCTCCACTTTGTACGGCAGCAGATTGGCAAGACGGGCAAGCTGCGAACGTGCATCTTCGGCGGCGGCGAGCACAGCCGCGCCCACCCCCTTGGTCGATGATGAGCCATAAGTCGGCCCCGCCTCCGGCAGCTGTGTATCACCCATTTCCAACTCCACCTTCTCCATCGGCAGGCCCAGCACATCGGCTGCGATCTGCGGAAAGATGGTGAGTGTTCCGGTCCCTATGTCCTGGGTGCCGGTGCGGACGAGCACCGTACCGTCCCTGTGCAACCTGACCTCGGCTGCAGGTGTCGGGTTGCGAAAACAGCCCATGCTGCAGGTCGCCATGCCGTAGCCGATCAGCCAATCGCCGTCGCGCTGCGGCTCGCGCGGCCGCTCGCGCCAGCCGAACAGTCGGGCGCCTTCTTCATAAGCCTCGCGCAGCTTCTTTGATGACCAGGGCCGGCCCGTGGCCGGATCTGTGTCCGCATGGCTGACCAGACGCAGGTCGAGCGGATCGATGACGAGGCGGTGGGCGAGCTCGTCCATCGCGCTTTCGAGCGCCCAGGTGCCCGGGCCCTCGACCGGCGCGCGCATCGGCGTCGGCATGGCGACGTGTGCGCGCTCCACGCGCTGCCTGAGACGCATGGCCGGCGTGGCGTAGAGACCCTTCGAGGCTTCGGTGGCGAACTCGACGAAATCGTCGGTCACGGTGGTCAGGTTGACCACGTCCTGTTGCATGGCGGTCAGCTTGCCCGACCTGTCCGCCGCCAGCACAATCTTCTGTGCCATGCGCGGCTGGTAGCCGAGGCAGGAATAGGCATTGGCACGGCTGAGCGCCAGCCGGACCGGACGCCCCGTGATGCGCGCCGCGGCGGCGGCCAGCACCTGATGCGGCCAAATCCATCCCTTGCCGCCGAAGCCACCGCCGGTATGCCGGGAAATCACCCGAACCTTCTCGACCGGAATATTCATGCGGGCGGCAAGCACCTGGCGGACACCATAGACGTGCTTGGTGGCGTCGTGCAGCGTCAGTTCGCTGTCATTCCATTCGGCGAGTGTCGCCGAGGGCTCCATGGCGTTGTGATGACGCGACGGTTGCAGGTAGACGGCTTCGACCGTGGCGGCCGCATTCGCAAGCCCATCGTCGATTTCGCCCTTCGAAAACGTCGGCTCCACGAACAGGAACCCGCTCTCCTTCGGCTCGACAGCAGCCTTGTCGATGGCCGTCCAGTCAGCCGCCACCGGCAGCTCAGCGTCGCCACGCTCGTAGTGCAGCCGGACGCGGTGGGCACCGGCTTCCGCCGCCTCCAGCGTCCCGCCCAGCACAATGGCAACCGGCTGGCCTTCGTGACGTATCTCGTCGCCCTGCATGGGCATGAAGCTCTGCGCCACCGGCGGCCCCTCCGGGGCCTCGGTATCGGCGCCCGGCCTTGGCGAGGTGAACCGGCCGAATTTGGGCATGTCCTCATGCGTGAGCACACGCACGACACCTTTCTCTGCGAGCGCGTCGTCGACGGCGATCGACGTCACGCGGCCGACGGGAATGGTTGCGGTCACAAGCACTGCGTGGAGCAGGTCGGCGGCTGAATAGTCGGCCGCATAGCGGGCGCAGCCGGTAACCTTGACCCGGCCGTCGGTGCGGGAAACAGGCTGGCTGATCATCATGACGGCATCCTCGCTGCTTTCTCGATCGCCCGCAAAGCGGCGTTCTTGGCCAGTTCGATCTTGTAGGCGTTCTGCGACAAGGGACGCGCTTCGACGAAGGACTGCTCTATGGCGGCGCTCAGGGCGTCCCGATCGCCGATGTCGGCGCCGGCGAGCTGCTCCTCAGCGGCGATCAGGCGCCACGGCCGAAGCGCGACGGAACCGAGCGCCAGCCCAGCCCGACGGATGGTTCGGCCGTTCATCTCCAGCACCGCGGCGGCGGCGACGATCGCATATTCGTAGGATTCGCGCTCGCGCACCTTGAGGTAGGCTGATCGCGGGGCAGGCGCCGGAAGTTCGATTGCCGTGACCAGCTCGCCATGCTGCAACACATTGTGTGCCTCGGGCCGCGTGTCGGGAAGCAGGTGGAATTCCGCTGCCGGAATGCGCCGGCCGCCGCTGCTGTGCGCCGTGACGATGACCGCATCAAGCGCCGCCAGCGCCACCGCCGGGTCGGATGGCTGGGTGGCGACGCAATCTTCGGTCCAGCCGAATATTGCGTGATTGTCGTTGATGCCATGCAATGCCGAGCAGCCGGAGCCCGGCTCACGCTTGTTGCAAGGCAGCTCCTCTTCGGCCCGGAAATAGGCACAGCGCGTCTTCTGCAGCAGATTGCCGCCTATCGTTGCGAGGTTTCTCAGCTGCGGCGATGCCGCGTTGAGGATCGCCTGGCTCAACACCGGGTAATCGCGCATGACCAGCGCGTGCTGCGCGACATCGTTGAGGTGCGTCAGTGCGCCGATCTTGAGGCCGCCGCCAGCCAGTGCCTCGATTTGATCGAGACCATCGAGGCGGGAGATGTCGATGATCCGCGTCGGCTCGGCAATTCCAAGGCGCAGCCAATTGAGCAATTCGGTGCCGCCGGCGAGGAAGGCATAGTCCGGCGCTGCACCGGCCGCGATCGTTTCGCCCAGGCTATCGCGCGCGCATAAACGAATGGGGTCATTGGCTCGCCCTCCCCGCCGCTGCGCGCACCGCCTCGACGATTTGCGGATAGGCCGAGCAACGGCACAAATTGCCGCTCATCCATTCGCGGATCTCCGCATCGGAGCTGGTATGGCCCTCCTCGATCAGCGCCGCCGCCGACATCACCTGTCCGGGGGTGCAGAATCCGCACTGGAAACCATCATGGTCGATGAAGGCCTGCTGTACAGGATGAAGCGCATTGCCGTTTGCCAGGCCTTCGATCGTCGTGACCTCGCGTCCCTCGGCGGACACGGCAAGTATCATGCAGGCATTCACACGCTGTCCGTCGAGATGCACGGTGCAGGCGCCACACTCGCCGAAATTGCATCCCTTTTTCGTTCCGGTCAGTTGAAGCCGCTCGCGCAACAGGTCGAGCAGCGTGACGCGGGGATCGAGATCGGAAAGGCTGTGGTCCTCGCCGTTCACCCGCAATCTCAGTAGGTGCCGATCGTGGAAGTTCATTTGGGGTACCTCGAGAGCAAATGCCGTCCTCGCCACAGGGACTCGTCCAGCAAGCAGCCGCCCACCCGTCGAGGCGAGATAGTGCGGTCGATTTCCGGGAAAAGCCGCTGTCAGCCATAGAAAAAAAATTTCTGTGAGCCCAAGACCCGTGTCGCCGCAAAAAGCCCGATTGCTGCGTCGCCACGGCGCTGCGATTCAAGTCGAGCCGAATGATTTCCAGGGCCGAATGATTTCCATGGCCGAATGATTTCCAGGGATCGTCTTTTTCAGCAAAAAGTGGAACAAACGGCAACGAACCACGTTTTTACCGCACTATTTGAAGGAGATGGATCATGCTCTACTGGGCGCTCGTATTCCTCGTTGTGGCGATCATAGCCGGCGCGCTTGGTTTCGGCGGCATCGCGGGCACTTCGGCCGGCATAGCACAGATACTCTTCTTCATCTTTCTCGCCTTCCTGGTCATCTCGCTTCTTGCCGGGTTGTTCAAACGGGCATCGTGAAGATCAGGCGCGGCCGAACACTGGAAGCCGCACCCCTCAAACGGTTTCCAGCCACCGCCGGGCGGTGTCCTCCAACGGGATGCCGCTCGGCGGACCGCTTTAGGGGACCCGTTTCAGGAACCCATTTCGCAGTTAGCCGTTCAGCCTGAATTCGATGGCAAAGCGATCTATGCGTTCCAGAGCGGGAGACATGAGCAACAGCGGGCAAAGCGACGAGTTCGTCGCTTTGCACCCGGCGGAAAGCGGAATGCAGTTTGGTCGGGCCCTTCTCCACGCGCTGCACAACGCCGGCATTTCCGTTCTCTATCAGGACCGCGAGATGAAAACGATCTGGGCGCGCAACATGCGCGCGCCCTGGACGTCCGATGGTGCGGACAGCAACGACATATTGCCGGCGGCGCAGGCAGAGCGCATCGGTGCGGCCAGGCACAACGTCGTTGCATCCGGCAATCCGGAACGCCTTGAGCTCAGCGTTCCCGCCGACGACGGCGTCCGCTGGTTCCAGGTATGGATCGATGCCGATCATGGCGACGGCGGCGCGGTGCAGGGGGTGGTAACCACTATGGTTGAAACAACCGAGCAGAAGCGGCGCGAGCAGACCCTGAAGACGCTGCTGCGCGAGGTCAGCCACCGCTCGAAGAACCTTCTGGCCATTATCCAGAGCATCGCCACCCAGACCGGCCGCTATTCGGACACGCTCGGTGATTTCCTGACGCGCTTTCGCGGCCGGTTGCAGTCGCTTGCCTCGTCACAGGATCTGGTGACGTCGTCCAACTGGCGGGGGGCGGCACTTCGCGAGCTCGTATCGGGCCAGGTCGGCCGCTACGGCGCCGATCCCCTGCGCAGCCTGCGTTTCCGCGGCGAGAATCCATATCTCAATCCAAATGCAGCCTTGCATATCGGCTTGGCTATGCATGAATTGGCCGTCAATTCCGTGAGTTACGGCGCCCTGTCGCGACCGGACGGCTTCGTCGAGGTGACAGCCGATCTGACGGCCGCCCATGCCGGCGAACCGGCCTTGTCGCTGACATGGGCAGAAGCCATCGGTGCCAACGACAACCGGCGTAACGAAAAGCGCTTTGGCAGCGTTGCGCTCGAGCGCGTCGTGCCGACATCGTTGAACGGCACGGCTACACTTGAAATCGCAGGCGGCCGCCTCGAATACCGGCTCATCGTTCCTCGCGGCAATTTCGAGACGGATTGAGCGAATGACGAAGGCGATCGCCCAACCTTTAACCGGCTGTTCACCATAAAGGCCGATGCTGTTGCCCCCAAGGAGCCGCCAGAAATTGCCGATGCACCGGACGCTTCGGCCGCGGTTTGCGGCGCAGAACGGGAGGAGTGGTCTTGACGGTTGCCGATATGAACAGGCTGGAGCAGGCCGCCCGTGTCTCGATGGGTGGCTTCCAGGATCCTGAAGCATCTGCCTCGCCGCGCAGCTCGCATCCGTCGCTTCGCTCCACAGTCATCACCCTGGCCGCGCTCGTCCTGCTGATCGCGGTATTGCATCCGGGCTGATCGAGCATCCAGGCAGGTTTTTGCAGGTTGCACCGCCGAGCGGCCTTTTGCCTTGACGGATGTACAGGGTCGCGCTCCGCACATCATGGCCAGTTGCCTTGCCGTCGATCCGGCAATGCGTCCCTGGAGGTTTCCAAACCCTATGGTTGCATCGAGCGGCTCACGCCTCGAAAAAGACTATCTCAACCAACAATGAATTCGAGCGGGCAAAGGCCATTATTTCATGTTAGATGACGGCTGGAACTTACTGAAGTGAGGACACAAAGTGAGGAGTGACTTTATGCGGAAGATGATTATTGCCATGGTTGCCGTGGTCGCCGTCAGCGGTTGCAGCACAACCGAGCAGGACGTCGGCGTCGGCGCCGGTGTCGGCGCGCTGGCCGGCGGCCTGATCGGCGGCGGGAAGGGTGCGCTCATCGGCGCAGCCGTCGGTGCCGGTTCCGGTCTGCTGGTACGCAACCTGCGCAATGGCTATTGCCAATACCGCGACAACCGCGGCCGTCTCTACACGGCCCGCTGCTGATCCGTTCCAGACGCATCAGTCAATCGAAGCGGAGACCGGATCATCCGGTCTCCGCTTTGTTTGTAACTTCGTCAATGATCCGCTTTCGGCGTCTCGCCATGAAGCTAGAGCATTTGCAGCCAAATGGAATCATTTGGCGTCAGCATAAATGCGGCAAAAACAAATAGTTAGAGCGGTTCCACACGAACCGGAACTGCTCTAGGCCGGCAGCGGGACCTTGATTTCCACATTCAAGCCGTCCTCGCGAAAATCGCGCTTGATCGTGCCGCGCAATTCGCGTGTGACGTTGAGGTCGATCAGCTTGGTGCCGAAGCCGGTCTTGGCAGGCACGTCGAGCTTCTTCTGCCCGGCTTCGCGCCAGTTGAGCGCCAGCGTCCTGTCGCGACCGCGCCCTTCGAGCGACCAGTCGACCCTGAGCGCGCCAACCGAATTGCCGGCCTCGCCGTATTTCAGCGCATTCGTTGCCAGTTCATGGAAGGTCAGCCCAAGCGCCTGCGTCGTCGTCTCGTCGAGCAGCACCTCAGGTCCCGACAAAATCCCATCGGGCAACTCCTTGCCGAACACCTGGCCAAGCTCGATGCGCAACAGATCGCCGAGATCGGCTTTCTGCCAGCGCGAGCGCGTCAGCATATCCTGGGACGCCGCCATCGCCTGCAGCCGCGCCGAAAAGGACGATGAAAATTCCTTCACGTCCGTGGCGCGCGACGCTGTCTGGCGCGCGATCGCCAGCACCCGCGTGATCGAATTCTTGATGCGATGCTTCATCTCCTGCAGCATCAAGTCCTTCTCGATCAGGCTCTTTTCGGTCGTTTCGTGAAGCAGCGACACCGCGTCGTAGGCCCGCTCCTGGTAGCGCGCCACCAGCGCGATGGCGCCTGCGAGCAACAGCCCAAACAGGCCGAGCATCACCGGAATGGCACGCGAGGAGGGCTGCGAGAAGGCGCTTGTCGGTCGGAACAGGATGGTCCATGGACGGCCGGCCACGATGATCTTGCGGGTGACCAGAAGCCTGTCGCCGAAGGTCGTAACCGGCGGCGTTTCCGATTGGAACAACAGATTGTCGGCGTCCACCTTGCCGTCATAGACTTCGGTGTTGACTGGCAGCAGCGGCGTACGGCTGAGCGCGGTCTGGAACAGATCGCGGGCGCGGAAGGCCGCATAGAGAAGGCCGGCCGTCGAGGACCGGGTTGCATCGATGACGTCCGGCGCGGTTTCTACATTGAGCCGGACGAAAACGAAAAACCCGGTGAAGCTCTGTGCGGCGCCCGTATCCTTGCCGATCTGCACGAGCCCGCTCGCATGCTGCTGGTCGTCGGCCATCGCTTTTTCGATCGCCACCCGCCGTACCTGATCTGTGAACATGTCGTAGCCGATGCTCGCCTTGCTGGAAGGATCGAGCGGCTCGAACAGCACGACAGGCGCGCGCCATTGCTGCGTCGTGGCGGGATAGACCTGACGGGCGACACCGTGGTCGCGCAGGATGTCGCGCTCGACAGGCGCCTCGTCGCCGGTTTTCACCAGCCGGACAAAGCCGATGCCGCGCAGGCCGGCGAAATTGCTGTCGACATCGAGCGCGTTGAAGAAGGCCTTGAACTCAGGTTGCGAAATATTGCCGTTGCTGGCATCGAACAATGCCCGAGTGGAGCGCAGCAGGGACAGATGCAGATCGATGCGGCTTTCGATCCGGTTGAGTGCATCGTCTGCGGTTGCCGCGAATTTGATCCGCGCCGCCTCCTGCGTGGCGAAATAGGCGAACCCCGCCATCATCAGGCTGATCAAAGCGACGGCAACGAAGGCGATGATAGGGAAAAACTTCTTCAACTGATGACGCGGCCCATGAACGGTTCTGGACCTTTATGGGCAAGTCCCCGCGCCAATACAATGGCGGGGCCAAAATCATCACGACGGCTGGCCCATTGGAGGGCCTGTATTTAGTCGGCTTACTACAGGCTTCAGGCGGCGATCTTCAGCGCACCTGGCCCCGGAATGGCACCGGGCGGACATTTGCCAAGGATGATCATGCCGAGCACCTCATCCTGGGTGACATCCGTGGTGCGCGCGGTGCCTACCACCTGACCGTTCTTCATCACACAGACACGGTCGGCGAGCTCGAACACGTCGTGTATGTCGTGGCTGATCAGGAAGATGCCGATGCCGTCGGACTTGAGTTGCCTGACCAGTTCGCCCACCTGCGCCGTTTCCTGCGGGCCGAGCGCCGCCGTCGGCTCGTCCATGATCAGGATGCGGGCGTTGAACAGGATGGCACGCGCGATCGCCACCGATTGCCGCTGGCCGCCCGAGAGCTTTATCACCGGCTCCTTGAAGCGCTGGAAGCGCGGATTGAGCCGGCCCATCACCTTGCGCGCCTCGGACTCCATGGCCGCATCGTCGAGCGTACCCCAGCCGGTCATCAGCTCGCGGCCGAGGAACAGGTTGGCGGCGGCGTCGACATTGTCGGCGAGCGCCAGCGTCTGGTAGATCGTCTCGATGCCGTACTTCTTGGCATCGCGCGGATTGGAGATCGAAGCCTCCTCGCCGTTGACGAATATCTGGCCCGAGTCGCGCTTGTAGGCGCCGGACAGGATCTTGATCAGCGTCGACTTGCCGGCGCCGTTGTGGCCGAGCAGCGCCACGACCTCGCCGGGGAAAAGATCGATGGAGGCATCGTCGACGGCGCGAATGCCGCCGAAAGCGATCGAGACGTTCCGCATGTCGATCAGCGGGGTGTCAGTGGGAGCGGTTTTGTCTGCCATGATCGGTTCCTCCCTATAGTTTTTGCTTGAGCATGATATTGTCCGAAAATCGGATTCCACTTTTCGCTGACGCGGACCTTTGGTTCGGGATCATACTCAGACGCGCTTGCGGTAGACGGTGTCGAGCCAGACGGCGACGACGAGCACGGCGCCGACGACGATGCTCTGCAGCGGCGAGTCGATGCCGAGCAGCACCATGCCGGACTGCAGCGACTGCATCAGCAGCGCACCGAGCATGGCGCCGAGCACAGTTCCGGAGCCGCCGGCGAGCGACGTGCCGCCGATCACCGCGGCGGCAATGACCAGGAGCTCATCCAGCGTGCCAAGCGCATTGGTCGCTGCGTTGAGACGGGCAGACGCGATCGCCGCGCTGATCGCCGCCAGCACGCCCATGATCATGAACGCCTTCATGGTCACCCAGCGCGTGTTGATGCCGGCGAGCTCGGCCGCTTCCGGATTGCCGCCGATGGCAAAGACATAGCGGCCGAAACGGGTGCGCCTGGTGATGAAGGTCATGACGATGCCCGCCGCGACCGCCATCAGCACCGGTATGGCGATGCCGTGGGCAATGAACAGCCCGCCTTCCGGAACGGTGATGCCGTTGCGCTGGGCATACTGGCGCACTATGCCGACCGGCCAGGGATAGGAATTGGCGATCCAGACGGCACCAAGGATGGCGGCACAGGCGACCACGCCGAGGAAGATTTCCGCCCAGACGGGGCGCAGCGGAAAGCGGAACCGTTTGCGCTGCCACCGTCCATTAAGCAGCGCGAAGGCAACTGCCACGCAGGCAACGACGCCGACGATCCAGCTGGCGGTCGAGCCGATCGCTCCTCGTGGCCCGCCGCCCATCAGCTGGAAGGTGGTGTCGAGCGGCGCGACCGTCCGCCCGTTGGTGATCAGCCATGCCATGCCGCGCCAGACCAGCAGGCCACCGAGAGTGACGATGAAGGCCGGAACCTCGAGATAGGCGATGATGAAACCCTGGAACGCGCCGATTGCGAGCCCGAGCACCACGCCGGCGGCGAGCGCGATGATCCAGAGCCAGGGATTTCCGAGCTGGAAGCCGATGACGCGGATAAGAAACTCGGCCTGCGCCACGCCCATAATCATGCCGACTACGCCTTCGACGGAACCGACCGAAAGGTCGATGTTGCGCATGACGATGACCAGCACCATGCCGGTCGCCATGATCGCGACCGAGGAGGTCTGCACCGAGAGGTTCCAGAGATTGCGCGGCGTCAGGAAAAGCCCGCCCGACAGGATATGTATCCCGACCCAGATGACCAGCAGCGCGCCGACCATGCCGAGCATGCGCGTGTCGAGCTCGGTCGCCTTGAGGAAGCGCCCGACAGCGCTGAGCTCTGATGCACGCGCCCGGTCCGCGGCTGTGTTGGCGACTTGCGCGTTAGATGTCGTGTCGCTCATGATGTGCTCCCACGGGTTTGCCGTCTGGCACGGATGCCGGAGTGCAGTCTAGTGTCGCGATTTCGAAGTTCGCACCGCCCTGACATCGACCTCATGGGATATCGACCTCATGCGAATTTCAGAAACCAGACACTAGAAGCTATCCGCCCGAGGCGGAAAAACAATTTTCTTTGACAAAACGCCGCGGCCTGATAGCCGCGGCGTCGGAACCCGCTCAAAGATCCAGTTCAGTCGCAGGCTGCAACGGCACCCGCGGCGACACCGGCGCAGACCTCTTCCTTCTTGATCCAGCCGGCGTCGATGACGACGTTGAGATTGTCCTTGGTGATCGCGACAGGCGTCAGGAACAGCGACTTGACGGTGTTGCCGCCCGGCGTGGTGAAGTCCTTGGCGCCCGCAATGTCGGCCATCTGCTTGCCATCGGCCAATTGCGAGGCGATCTCGGCGGCGTTCTTGCCGAGTTCGCGCGCGTCCTTCCACACCGACACGGTCTGTGTGCCAAGTGCGATGCGGTTCAGCGCAGCGTGGTCACCATCCTGGCCAGACACCGGAACAGCTCCGGCAAGGCCCTGCGCCGTCAGCGCGGCGACGACGCCGCCGGCAGTGCCGTCATTGGCCGCCACCACCGCATCGACCTTGTTGTCGTTGGCGGTCAGGAACTGCTCCATGTTCTTCTGGGCGTTGGCGGGCAGCCAGCCGTCGGTATAGGCCTCGCCGACATTCTTGATCTTGCCGCTGTCGATGGCGTCCTTGAGCACTTCCATGGAGCCGGCGAACAGGAAATCGGCGTTCGGATCGGCGCCCGAGCCCTTGATGAACACGTAGTTGCCTTCCGGCTTCACCTTGAACACTTCGCGGGCCTGCATGCGGCCGACTTCCTTGTTGTCGAAGGTCAGGTAGAACACGTCCTTGTTCTCGATCAGCCGGTCGTAGCCGACGACCGGGATGCCTTCGTCGAGCGCCTTCTGAACCGCCGGCCCAATGGCCGAGGCGTCCTGCGCCAGGATAATCAGCGCGTTGGCGCCCTGCGAGATCAAGCTCTCGACGTCCGTCAGCTGCTTGCCGGGGTTGGACTGCGCGTCGGCGGAAATGTATTTGTCGCCGGCGGCCTCGATGGCCTTTTTCATCGCTGCTTCGTCGGTCTTCCAACGCTCTTCCTGGAAGTTCGACCACGAAACGCCAATGACCTTGTCCTTCGCCTGTGCGACCGACGCAAGCGTCAGCGACATGGCGACACCCGCCAGTATGGCGGCTGCGAATCTCTTCATGTTATCCTCCCTGCGCCGCATGCGGCGCGACCAAACTGGCCCGAAGGCCGGCACAAAGGCCCCATTTTTTCGAGCCCCGAAAAAATACTGGTCCAACACCGGAGCACTGTCAACATCGATTCTGATGGATTTTGATGTGCTGCTGACTTTTTTTCGAGACTCGGAATAAATAATGACACAGCTGCCGGCTTCTGCCAATATTTACCAAGCGCCGCCGACGGCCTTCGACATCACGAAAGCCGCAGCGACTGGGAGGCAAGCAAAGAGATGTCGGTTGGAATCCGCCACGACGATTTGCGCCGGCGTAACCGGGCGATGGTGATTTCGGCCGTGCGCCGGGCTGGCCAGCCGTCGCGGACGGAGATCGCCGCGACCACCGGTCTCAGCCATTCGACGATATCGGCGATCTCTTCCGACCTGATTGGCGAAGGTATCCTGACCGAGAGCAAGGCGAGCGAAACGGTTTCGCTGAAGCGCGGTCGGCCGCAGGTCGGCCTCAGCCTCAATCCCGAAGCCGCGGCGGTAATGACCGTAGTGCTATCGCTGAACTTCCTCTCCGTCGCCGTCATCGACTACGCCGGCCAGGTGATAGCCGAGGAACAGCGCCGCCTGGACACGCTAACCATGCCGCGCGACGAGCTGATCGGGGAATGCCTCGCCATCGTCCGGCGCCGCTTCGAGGACCCCGACCTCAATGTCCACAGTGTCGCCCGCATCGCGATGGGGATACAGGGCATCACCGATTCCCATTCACGCGCCATGCTGTGGTCGCCGATCACGCCGCAGACCGACATCGCCTTCGCCGATATACTGGAAGACGAATTCGGCATCCCCGCCACCATGGAGAACGACTGCAACATGATGGCGGTGGCGCTGCGGTGGCGCGACCCCGACCGCTACCGCGACGATTTCATCGCCATCCTGCTTTCGCACGGTATCGGCATGGGTCTGGTGCTGAAGGGAGAGCTGTTCACCGGCACCCACTCCTCCGGTGGCGAGCTCGGCCACATGATCCATCGGCCGGGCGGCGCGCTCTGCCGTTGCGGTCGGCGCGGCTGCGTCGAGGCCTATGCCGGCAACTACGCCATATGGCGCAACGCCAAGCAAATGGGCGAGGACGCTGAACCGGTTGCCGATGTCAGCGACGCCGACATGCGGGCACTGGCTGCCCTGGCGCGCGAGGTGGACGGACCGGAACGCGAAGCCTATCGCAAGGCAGGCGAAGCACTCGGCTTCGGCCTCGGCAACCTGTTTGCGCTGATCGATCCGGCGCCGGTCGCCATGGTCGGCGTCAGCGCTGCTGCCTTCGACCTGATCGAGCCGGCGCTGCGCGAGGCCATCGCCCAGACCGCCGGCGGCCAGCATTCGAAATCGATCTCCTTCGACACCGAGCCGAACGAATTGCCGCTGATCCGCGAAGGTTGCGCCATGCGCGCCCTGACCTTCGTCGACCAGGAGATTTTCGCGCCAGGCGCACAGGCAAAGCCGGGCATTGTCGGAAAAAGCGTGGCCTGAGGTCAGCCGCCGCGTTCAGTCCTCGCGGATCGCGTAGCCGGCGCCGCGGATGGTGCGGATGACATCCGGCATGCGGCCGTTGTTGACCGCCTTGCGCAGCCGGCCGACATGCACGTCCACCGTGCGCTCGTCGATATAGATCGTCTCGCCCCAGACATTGTCGAGCAACTGGCTGCGCGAGAACACCCGGCCAGGGTGCCGCATCATGAATTCGAGCAGCCGGAATTCAGTCGGTCCGAGCCTGATCTCGCTCTTCTTGCGATAGACCCGATGCGATTCGCGATCGAGCACGATGTCGCCGACCTTCAGCACGCTGGACAGCACCTCGGGCTTGGCGCGACGCAGCAGCGCCTTGACCCTGGCCATGAATTCCGGTGTCGAAAACGGCTTGACCAGATAGTCGTCGGCGCCGGTCGAGAGGCCGCGCACCCGGTCGCTCTCCTCGCCGCGCGCGGTCAGCATGATGATCGGCAGCCGTTCGGTTTCGGGCCGCATCCTGAGGCGCCGGCAAAGCTCGATGCCGGAAACCGCCGGCACCATCCAGTCGAGCACCAGAAGATCGGGCACGTTTTCCTGCAGCCGGATCTCGGCTTCGTCGCCGCGCGTCACCACCTCGACCTGGTAGCCTTCGGCTTCGAGGTTGTAGCGGAGCAGCACGCCCAGCGGCTCCTCGTCCTCCACCACCATGATGCGTGGCGCGATCATCGACCGGTAACCTCTGTCATGCCGCCGGCGCTGACATCGCCGTCTCATCCAGCTTGGGACGATTGGCAGGCAATTGCTGGCCGGTCAGCACATAGTAGGCGTTTTCGGCGATGTTGGTGACATGGTCGCCGATGCGCTCCAGGTTCTTGGCGCAGAACAACAGATGTGTGCAGGCGGTGATGTTGCGCGGATCTTCCATCATGTAGGTCAGCAGTTCGCGGAAGACCGACGTGTATTTGACGTCGATACGCTCGTCATCGTTTCTCAGCTTGGCAAGCGCTGCCGCGTCACTGGCGGCGTATTCTTCGATGACCCCTTGCACCTGGGCCAGCACCAGCTGGGCCATCGCATCGATGGAATGCGACAGGTCGCGCGGTGTGATGCTGAGGCCGACGGTGCCGACGCGCTTGGCAATGTTCTTGGCAAGGTCGCCGATGCGCTCGAGATCGCCGGCCATGCGGATCGAGCCGACGACGGCACGCAGGTCGTTGGCCATTGGCTGACGCTTGGCGATCAGCGTGATGGCGCGGTCGTCGAGCTCGCGCTGACGCGCATCCATGATGGCGTCGTCGGAAACGACGCGCTGCGCCAGCGCATTGTCCGAATTGAGCAGCGCCCGCGTCGAGCCGCCGACCATCGAGCGGGCCAGATCGCCCATGTCGCGGATCAGCTTGCTGATATGCTCCAGATCCTCGTCGAAGGAAGCAACGGTATGTTCACCCATGATCCTGTCCTCGTGTTCGAAATTCGCCGCCGGACCGCTTAGCCGAACCGGCCGGTGATATAGTCCTGGGTGCGCTTGTCGTCGGGGTTGGTGAACATTTTGTCGGTGGCGCCCTCCTCGACGAGATAGCCGAGATGGAACATCGCCGTGCGCTGCGACACGCGCGCCGCCTGCTGCATCGAATGGGTGACAATGACGATCGTGTAGTTCTGGCGCAGTTCGTCGATCAGTTCCTCGACGCGGGCGGTGGCGATCGGATCAAGCGCCGAGCACGGCTCGTCCATCAGGATCACCTCCGGCGACACGGCGATGGCGCGCGCAATGCACAGACGCTGCTGCTGCCCGCCGGAAAGGCCGGTGCCGGGTTCCTGCAGGCGGTCCTTGACCTCGTTCCAGATCGCCGCCTTCTTCAGGCTCTGTTCGACGATCTGATCCATGTCGGCCTTGCGCTTGGCCAGCCCGTGGATGCGCGGACCATAGGCGACGTTCTCGTAGATCGATTTCGGAAACGGATTGGGCTTCTGGAACACCATGCCGACCCGCGCCCTCAGTTCGACGACGTCGATGTTCTTGTCGTAGATATCCTCGTCATCCAGCGTGATCTTGCCGGTGACCCGCGCCGAATCGATGGTGTCATTCATGCGGTTTAGGCAGCGCAGGAAGGTGGACTTGCCGCAGCCAGAGGGGCCGATCAGTGCCGTCACCTGGTTTTGGCGCACGTCGAGATTGACGTCGAACAGCGCCTGTTTGTCGCCGTAGAACACGCCGACCTTGTCGCCGCGCATCTTGATCACTTCGTTCGACTTGGCGTTCATTTTGTCGCCCACTGCGTTTTCAAGAGACTGTTCGGTCATGATGTTCATAACGGATGCCTTTTTTCTACCAGCGCCGCTCGAACCGGCGCCGAAGCACGATCGCGGTGACGTTCATGGCCATGAGGAAGACCAGCAGGATGATGATGGCGCCCGACATGCGCTCGACGAAGGCGCGTTCGGCCTCGTTGGCCCACATATAGATCTGCACCGGCAGCGCCGTCGCCGGATCGAAGGGGCTCTTCGGATAGTCGGCCACGAAGGCAACCATGCCGATCAGCAGCAGCGGCGCGGTTTCGCCCAGGGCCCTCGCCAGGCCGATGATGGTGCCGGTGAGGATGCCGGGGGCGGCAAGCGGCAAGATGTGCTGGAACACCATCTGCATCTTGGAGGCGCCGAGGCCGAGCGCTGCCGAGCGGATCGACGGCGGCACGGCGGCCAGGGCCGCGCGCGTTGCGATGATGATTGTCGGCAGCGTCATCAGCGTCAGCACCAGGCCGCCGACGAACGCGGCGGAACGCGGCATGCCGAGGAAGTTGATAAATACGGCAAGGCCGAGCAGGCCAAAGACGATCGACGGCACTGCAGCCAGATTGTTGATGTTGACCTCGATCAGGTCGGTGAAGCGGTTCTTCTTGGCGAACTCCTCCAGGTAGATGGAGGCGGCGACGCCGATCGGCAGCGCCAGCACCAGCACGATCACCATCATGTAGAACGAGCCGATGATCGCCACACCCATGCCCGACGTTTCCGGGCGGCTGGAGGCGCCGTAGGAGAACAGGCCGGTGTTGAAACGCTCGGCCATCGCTCCATCGGCCTTGAGCTTGTTCATCCAAGCGATTTGCTGGTCGGAGACCTTGCGCCGCGCTTCCTCGACGCCGAGGTCGATCTGGCCCTTGAAGGCGGAGTCAAGATTGGCGGCGGCGAGGATATTGACGTTGCGCGTCGTGCCGATGACCGACGGATCGGCGGCGACGATATCGCGCAATTGGACGCGAACGCCCTCGGACAGGAGGCCCTTGAGCTTCAGGATCGTCGGCTTGTCGTCGGGGTTGATGCCGAGCTTGGCGACCAGCGCCTTTTCGGCGAGCTTGGGATAGTTTGCCTTGATTAGCACGGTCGGGTCGATCGCGCGCTTGTTTGAGGGGTCGATCACCTTCTCGTCGAAGGTGATCGGCACCGAGATCGTCGTCTGCCAGAAGGCGGTATAACCTTTCGAGACGATGGCGATCAGCATGATGGCCAGGAACGCAAGCCCGACGGAAATCGCCAGCATGCCATAGATGCGGAAGCGGCGCTCGGCGGCGTAACGTGCCTTCAGGCCGATGTCGCGGCGCGGATGAGCGGCGACCCGGACCATCGTATCCATGGGGATGTCGGTCATTCATACTGCTCCCGGTACTTGCGCACGATATAAAGCGCGACGATGTTCATCACCAAAGTCAGCGCAAACAGCGTGATGCCGAGCGCAAAGGCGACCAATGTCTGCGGCGAATTGAATTCGAGGTCGCCGGTGAGCTGGTTGACGATCTTGACGGTGATGGTCGTCATCGCCTCGAACGGGTTGGCGGTGAGATTGGCGGCGACGCCGGCGGCGAGCACGACAATCATCGTCTCGCCGATGGCGCGCGAAGCGGTCAACAGGATAGCTCCGACGATGCCGGGAAGTGCTGCCGGCAGAATCACCCGCTTAATCGTCTCCGAACGCGTCGCGCCGAGGCCGAGCGAGCCGTCGCGCATGGCGCGCGGCACCGCTGTGATGATGTCGTCGGACAGAGAGGACACAACCGGGATCAGCATCATGCCCATGACGAGCCCAGCGGTGAAGATGCTCTGGCCCTGGATGAAGGGGGAACCGCCGGTCAGCGCGGCGGAGAGATCGCGCAGGAATGGCCCCAGCGTGACCACAGCGAAAATGCCGTAGACGATGGTCGGGATGCCCGCGAGCAGCTCAAGCGCCGGCTTGACCACCGACCGTATCCTGGGTGTCGCGTATTCAGCCATGTAAACCGCCGACATCAGCCCGACCGGCACGGCGACCAGCAAGGCGACAAGGGCGATATAGAGCGTGCCGGCGAGAAGCGGGATCAGGCCAAACTGGCCCTGGCTGCCGCCCGAGCCAGCGGCGGCGAAGCGCGGATCCCAGACCGTGCCGAAGAAGAAGCTCATCGGCGAGACGCTCTCGAAGAACTGGATCGTCTGGAACAGCATCGAAAGCACGATGCCGACCGTGGTTAGGATGGCGATGGTCGAGGCGCCGAGCAGGCCCCACAGCATCAGCCTCTCGACATTGTTCCTGGCGCGCGCCCGCGGCCGGATCTGGCCCAGCGCGTAGAAGGCGCCGGCGACCGATAGCAGCAAGGTGAGGGCAGCACCGATCATGCCAAGCCGGCTTTGCACGGCATTCGCCTCGACGGCGATCGGGATCATGTAGTCCTGCGTGTCCGTCGCCAGCGCCACGCCCTTGGCGGCGAGCAGCGGCTGCAGATCGGCGAACGTGGCGGGCAGTGCGGCCAGAGTGTTCGCGTCGAGCTGGCGCAGGCCTTTGGCGAGGCTCTTCACCAGGCTGACATCCAGCGCCTCGCTGGCAACCGCGCTGTTGGCGGTGCGCTCAGGCAGGGCGGCGTGAATGTGTCGGTCGAGATAGACGGAGGAGCCGATGTTCCAGGCGGTAAGCAGCAGAACCGCAGGCAGGACAGCGAGCAGGCAGGCCCACCAGCCGTGATAGTGGGCGCGCGAATGCGGCTTCACCGTGCCATTGTCCTGCGCGGCGGCACGCTGCCGGCCGATCACGAATGCAACCAGGCCGATGGCGACGACAATGGCGAGTACGAGCAAGGACGACATGGACGCACCCCAAGGAAACTCTAGAGCAAATGATGCTCAAGTCGCCACCGCCATGGCGACAGGCGGCGAAAACCAGGGCGCCGGTACGGGCCCGGCGCCCTGGTTCCGATAGGTTGATTACATCGTCTTTCCGGCAGCGAAAGCGTCGCGCTGGGACTGACGTTCGGCGTCCGGAGCAGCCACCAGGCCGTATTCGGCGAGCGGGCTTTCCGGGCCGACCATCTGGTCGTCAAGGAAGAACTCGACATATTCCTTGAGACCCGGAACGACGCCGAGATGCGCCTTCTTCACATAGAAGAACAGCGGACGCGATACCGGATACTTGCCGCTGGCGATGGTCTCGGTCGAAGGCGTGACGCCTTTCACGGTAGCAACCTTCAGCTTGTCGGCGTTGTTTTCATAGAAGGCGAGGCCGAATACGCCGACGCCGGTCTTGTTCGAGTCGATGCGGGCGAGCGTCTCGGTGTAGTCGCCGTCGATGTCGATGGCCTTGCCGTCCTTGCGGATCGCGATGCAGGTCTTGGCGATTTCCTTGTCGTCGCTAACGCCGGTGGCCTTGATGGCGGCCTTGTCGCAGCCGGCGTCGAGAAGCTTGGTCTCGAACACTTCGCGCGTGCCATGCTTTTCGCCCGGAATGTAGGCGGCGATATCCCAGTCGGGCAGCTTCGGGTTGACCTGGCTCCACTTGGTGTTCGGATTGTCGACGAGCTTGCCGTCGACGACGAGCTTGGCGGCGAGCGCCTTGTAGATGTCGGCGGGAACCAGCGCCCAGTCCGGACCCTTGATGTCGGTGGCGAAGACGATGCCGTCATAGCCGATGCGGACTTCCTGGATGTCCTTCACGCCGGCAGCGGCGCAGGACTTGATCTCGTCCGGCTTGATCGGACGCGAGGAGTTGGCGATATCGATCGTGTCTTCGCCGACGCCCTTGCAGAATTCCTTGATGCCGGCGCCGCTGCCGCCGGACTCGACCACCGGGGTCTTGAAGTTGGTGTAGGTTTCGCCGAACTGCTCGGCGACGATCTTGGCATAGGGTAGCACGGTCGACGACCCGGCAACCTGAATCTGGTCGCGCGCGGCGGCGAAGCCGGAGGACGCGGCGAGCGCAAGCGCCGCGGCCGACGCCGTAAGGAGGAATTTTCTCATGTGGCCTGCTCCTGTTCGGAAGATGGTCTCTCGGCGCCATTCCTTCGGCGCCCGGTGAGGCCATAGCGCCCGATTATTACAGTCTCATGACAGTTTCATGTCGGCCCGGTAACGTCTGACAGGGATGTCGAACACGGCAGCCGGCCAGCCTCGGCGGTATAGCCGCAGTTTGCGGCTGGAATCAAAAGCTTGCGTGGCTTGCGGCCGGCGTTTCCCTTCGGCGCCGGAAAAAAACGGCAGCAAAAAAGAAAAACCGGACGGGAGCGCGTTGCTTGTTGGCCAGAGCAAGTCATGGCCGAGCCATCGCCGAAAACAGGTCCGTTGGGGTAGAATTGACGCTGTTTCTTGCCGGCGGTGCTGCTCCCGCCCGTAACTGGAGGAGCGGATTCGTCGCGATCATTGTCCCGGCTGGGGGCGCGCTTTGGTATGGTGCGATCGCGCCATAGTCTTTCGCGCCATAGTCTTGCGCGCAAGGGCTGCGCCGATTCTCGGCCGGTTCACGGCTCCATAGGCTGGGCTATCTATCCCGCGTTGCGCTGGGCCTCGTTGCCCGTGCCGACCCAGCGCTCGACCTTTTCGAGCAGTGCCCTGGGGCTGATCGGCTTGGGCAGATAGTCGTCCATGCCGGCCTCGAGGCAGCGTTCGCGGTCGCCTTTCAACGCATGCGCGGTGACGCCGACGATCGGGATATGCGTGCCGGTCTCTTGCTCCAGCCGGCGGATGGCGGCGGTCGCCTCGAGCCCGCTCATCTCCGGCATCGAGACGTCCATCAGGATCATGCGCGGATTGAGCCTGCCGTAGGCGTCGAGCGCCTTGCGGCCGTTACCGACGATCTCGAAGCCGTAGCCGGTCTCGCCGAGGATCTGAGTGAACACCATCTGGTTCACCTCGTTGTCTTCGGCAACGAGGATATCGAGCCGGCGCTCGTCGCCCGCAGGCCGAACACGCGCACGAACCGGCGGCGGCTGCAGCAAGGCCCGCTCCGATACGGCCAAGGGGGGCTGCACCAAGGGCGGCTGCGCCATAGGTGGTTCCGGGGTGCGGTCGCCGGAACCGCCGCTTGCCGCTGGCACCACGCGGCTTCCCGTCGAATTGTGGCGGTGACGCTGAATGGTGGCGACCAGCGTTTCCAGAAGCACCGAGGAACGCGCCGGCTTGATCAGCTGCGCATCGATGCCGAGATCACGATAGCTGGTGTTGGCGAGCGACTGGTCGACGGATGTCAGCATGATCACCGGTGTGTGGGCTAAGCTGGCGGTGCTGCGCACGATGCGTGCCATTTCGGCGCCGCTCATCTCAGGCATCTGGTAGTCGAGCACCACGCAGTCGACCGGCACGCCATAGGCGGCGGCAGCGATGAGCACCTTCAGCCCTTCGGCCCCGCTTTCGGCCGCACAGGAATCGAAGCTCCATGAGACCATCTGCTCGGTCAGGATCGACCGGTTGACGGCGTTGTCGTCGACGATCAGCACCCGTGCGCCGGTCACGTCCACTGGCATGATGCGTTGCCCGGCCTGTTGCCCGGCCCTGGGCAGCGTCACGGTGAACCAGAAGGTCGAGCCCTTGCCTTCGGCGCTCTCCACGCCGATCTCGCCGCCCATCAGTTCGACCAGCCGCGAGGTGATGGCAAGGCCGAGCCCGGTGCCTTCGTGCCGCCTGGTCGACGAGGTGTCAACCTGGCTGAATTTCTCGAAGACCTGCTTCAGCTTCTCCTCCGGAATACCGATGCCGGTATCGGTGACGGAGATGGTCAGCTTTGTTCCCGCTGGAAACCTTTCGCCGGTGACGTCGACCAGCACGTGGCCTTCGTCGGTGAACTTCACAGCGTTGCCGAGCAGATTGGTGACGATCTGCCTGATGCGGCCGACGTCGCCGATGAACTGGCTTTCAAGGCCGGGCTCAACACGTACGATGAGCTCGAGGTCCTTCTCCTTGGCGCGCGTCGATACTAGCGTCGCTACATCCTCGATCGCCTCGGCAAGATTGAAGGGCGCCGGGTCGAGTACGAGCTGGCCGGCATCGATCTTGGAGAAATCCAGGATGTCGTTGATGATGGTCAGCAGCGCGTTGCCGGATTTCACAATGATGTCGGTGAAGGTCTTCTGTTTCGGGTTGAGATCGGATTTGGCCAAGAGTTCGGCCATACCGAGCACGCCGTTCATCGGCGTGCGGATCTCGTGGCTCATATTGGCCAGGAATTCGGACTTGGCACGATCGGCAAGCACGGCGCGCTGGCGCGCCTCGCGCAGCTCGGCCTCCCGCTGCTTCAATTCGGTGATGTCGGTGGTCGATCCGATCAGGTAGAGCGAGCCATCGGACGCGATCATCGCGCCCTTGCGTGCGAACTGATGCCGGACCCTGCCGTCGGCCAGCGTCACGCTCTCCTCGATCTCCTGGGTTTCGCCGGTGCGCAGCACGGCGAGATCGCCATTGACGAGGGCTTCGCCGTCCGGCCCGAAAATCTCGACGTCGGTCTTGCCGATCGCCTCTTCCTTGCTGAAGCCGGTGAGGTCGCACCAGCCCTTGTTGACGTAGAACTGCCTGAGGTCGGAGCGTTTGGCGTAGATTGACACCGGCACATTGTCGATGAGGCTGCGGAACACCTCGTTCTCGCGCATGCTGTCTTCCAGCGCTTGCTCGCGCTCCTTGACGTCGGTGATATCGGTGCTGGAGCCGACCAGGTGCACCGACCCGTCGAGCGCGACCAGCCGGCTCTTGCGCGTCATCAACTGCCGCACCGTGCCGTCGCGATGGGTGACGGGCTCCTCGGCCTCCATGACACGGCCGGTGACGACCACCTCGGTGTCGTCGTGACTGTAGCTTTCGGCGTCGTCGGCGCCGAAAAGCTGGTGGTCGGTCAGGCCGATGACCTCTTCCTTGGGGATGCCGGTCAGGGCGCACCAGGCCTTGTTGACGAACTCGATGCTCAGGTCTTGCGCCTTGATGAAGGCGGCGACCGGCAGCTCGTCCATCACGTGCCGGAACAGGTCGATCTGGCGCATGCTGTCATGCAGCGCCTTCTCGCGGCTCTTGATCTCGGAGATGTCGACGCGCACGCCGATGAAGGTGCCGTCCTCGGTCCGCATATCGTAAACCTGGTACCAGCGACCGTCGGGATTGAGACGTTCGAAGGATGAGTTGGGCAAGCGGTAGCGGGCGAGGATGCCGTCGAGCCAGCGCTCGGGATCGCTGTCGTAGAGCTTATCGAGTTCCGGATCGCCGCTAATGCGGAAATAGCCGACCGAATGGCCGAACTCCAGCGCCTCGCGGAGCGTGCGGCGAGGCTGCCACAGGGACTGCAGCGCCGGCAGCGTATCCTGCAGCTTGGTATTGGCGAAGACGAACTTGTCGTCGCGATCGTAGATGATGACGGCGGCCGGCAGCGATTCGAGTACGGTGGCGAGATTCCTGCGGGCGTCCTCGGCTTCCGTCTCGCGACGCTTCATATCGGAGATGTCGAAGATGAAGCCGGCAACATAGTTGCGGCCGCTTGCCATGCTGACACGGTTTTTGCGAACGATGCGCGAGCGGCCGATACCGGAGACCGCGAAGTTCTCCTCGACTTCATAAGGGCTGCCGCTTGCCAGAACCTGCCTTTCGCTGTCCTCGAACCGCGCGGCCTCGTCCGCCGTGAAGAAATCGCCGCCGCGCTTGCCCAACATCGCCTGCGGCGTCCGTCCGAACAATGCCGAGAATGCCTCGTTGACGAACACGAAGCGCAGATTGTCGTCCTTGACGAAGATCGGGTCCTTGACGTCGTTGATCACTGCCTCGGCCAGCCGCGATTTTTCCAGCGCTTCAACAAGCTCCGCCTCGCGATCCTTCATATCGGTGACATCGACATAGGAGATCAGCCGCTTGCCGTCTGCCAGCGGCGCCATCGACGAGATCAGCGTCCGGCCGTCATTGCGCGGCAATTGCCTCGATCCGGCCATACCGGCCCTGATTTCCGCCTCACGCTCAGCGACGTGCCGTTGCCATGCCTCCTCGTCCGACCCGTTGGGATCGATATCGCGGCTGGCCTCCATCAGGTCGCGGAAACTGCAGCCGCCATCGGTGCGCGCCGCATCGATCTGCCAGAAATCGTAGAAGGCGCGATTGATCACTTCGGCGCGCAGGTCGGCGTCGAGGACGACGACACCGATCGGCATTGAATCGACCATTGCGCGAAGATTGGCGAAGGTTTCGGCGGTCCTGGCGTTGGCGCTGTCGCCCCCTGCCGACGGACCGCTCTGCATTCGCAGTTCGTCGAACGCACTGGCGAGCGCCGTGACATTGCGGCCGATGCCACGATAGCCGGCGAAATTTCCTTCGGCGTCGAAACGCGGGAAGCCGGTGATCGAAACCCAGCGGCAGTCGGTGCGGCCGCCCTTCAGCTCGTAGACGAAATCGCGAAACGGCCGCCGGGCCTGCAGATCCTCAAGATGCGCGGCTGCGCTGCGGTCGCCGTTCGGCCCCTGCTTAAGGAAGTCGAAGCGGAACCGGCCAAGAACGCTCTTGGGATCGATGCCGGTGCTGGCCTGGTAGCTTTCAGAAAGCCAGGAAAAGCGCAGCTCGGCATCGGTCTCCCAGATCCAGTCCGCGGCTGCTTCGACCAGCGCGCGAAGCGCTTCGATCGAATCCACGTGTCCGGCGGACGCATCGTCGCGGTGCGCAACCATCTTACGGGGTTCACGCGTGCTGCGTGTCCCAACCGTCTCGTCCGCTTCCGCCATCCGTCCCACCCCGAAAAACCAAGGCCGAACCCTCCTCAGCGGTTCGCCGGCGGAATCTGCCTCAGAAGCATTAACGATCCGCTAACCTTAATAAATCGCAACTGGCCGGCGGGCAGTAACTCGGGCCAGCCGGTTGTCGGCAGGACTGCGGCCGCGTTATAAGTCGCATAGGGGTGTTGCTAATGTTCGGTCGGATACTGCTTCTTTTCCTTTGCCCGATGCTGGTTTTCGGCAGCGGCTGCGCACGCAGCTATGACGGCACGGTGATCATACCGAAGCCGCTGGATGTCAGGCGGTTCTGGGACAGGGCTCCGCCGCAGACGAAAGTCGCCCAGTCGCAGGTGGAGACAACAGGCGTCTTTCCAGTGGCGCCGGAAGCACCAAGACGAACGGCGCCCCGCCGCGCCACCGCGCCGACACGGCACGTGGCGAAGCCCGCCAACCCATCTGCTCAGTCTTCCGGGCCAGAGAAGCCGCTTAGCTGCAGGAACGTCAGCCAACCTGGCAAGCGATTCCGCGTGGTCTGCGAATGACCAACTGGGCTGAGTCCGGACGGTGGCCTGAGAAACTTCTAGAGCGACGAACCCTCAGTCAGCGGTGGCTCTAACGCTTTATTTTAGCACCGGATTTTCCAAAAAAGCCGGTTCCCGCTTTTGGGTCCGACGCTCTAGCGGTCAAAGCGACGCGGCGCCCTTCTTGGGTTCCTTGGCACCAAGCTTGTCCAGCGCCATACGGACCTGCCGCAATTCGCCCTGCAAGCCATCATCGTCGCCCATCGGGCTTTCCGACGCCGCGCGCTGCAATGCCCTCGCCTCGGATTCGATCTCACGGAGTTTCGCGATTTTCTCTTCAGTGGTCAGAGACTCGTCGTCGACAATCTCCTGAACCCTCTTTTCCCTGAATGTGACCATGGCGATTGCTCCTGTCTGGTCGCCTGTCACAACGCAGCGACCGGCATAGCGTTCCAGACGAGAATCCGGCCGGCATGGGATGCGAAAATGCGCCGCGCAGCCCTCGTTGCCGCCGCGCCGGAGAGAGGGTCCGACGGGACGTCGCCAGCTTTCCCCGTAGCTCTCTGACCCCGTAGCTCTTCGAGGTTGCTCGCCTCGGATCAATCCGCGGGGAAAAAGGCGGGCCCAATTGCCCTCACCGGCCGCGAGCCCGCCAGTTTCTCGATCGACTGATGCTGGGCGGCACCATTGGCTTCGGCATCAGGGGCTTCGGCACTGGGGGCGTCAACACCGGGAGCTTCGGCATTGAAGATTTCGGCTTCGGTATCAATTTGTGGAATTTGCGCAACGGCGCCAAGATCCGGCTTTCGCGTCGGCAATGGAATGATAGCGTTGCTCATGTCGGCGGGCGTTACCGTCCGTGCCCTGAGCTCGGCCACCCGCTGGTAATAACGTTTGATGTCGCACGCCTTGAAGTTCGCGTCTCGCGATACCTGAAAGCAGCCGGAAGATCCTTGTAGGGCTTTCGCGTCTCGAGCGCGATCATCTCTTCGGTCTCGAGACTGGGGTCATCCAGCATGTAAAGGTCGACACTGGCGTCGTCGCAGATATAGCGGCACTGGTCGACCGTATCCTTCACATCGTCGCTTCTGGCGAATTGCGATTTTGGCGCCGGGAAGAAATACCCATCCGAAAGACGAACGCAAAACAGCATCGGATTGCCGCCAAGCGCCACACCGGAAGACTGGGCTTTTGCAGCCGGACGCCGTTCTTGTTGCCGCTGTTTGGTTGTGGGCGCACAGCCAAGGGCGACGAACCTGGCCTGCAGGCGGGACGTGCCCCTGCCCGAATTCACTGTGCTTGCGATCCGGCGTTCCACCTCCGCCCGGCTTTTGGCAAGATCGGCGCAGGCGTTAAAGAACCCGCCTGCCGAACTTTTTGCCGCGCACCGGCGCTGCCTTTCAATGCCCTGGATCGCGGCAAGCTGCCGGCGCAGCTGGGTAAGTTCCGGGCTCACACCGGCCCCGCGGCCGCCCGAAACCATCTGGCTTCTGAGCGCGGAGCAAGTGTCAGCGTAAGAGGTGGCGATTCCCAGCGCAAACGCGATCACCGACACCAGTACAAAAAACACAAAAGGCCACAAGCGTATCATTGGCGCGATCATTGTCTTGTTCCTGCAGAGCCGATCGACTGTGAATAAGATTCAACTGAATAAGTAAAACCTAATCATTAATAGATCTGACATCACAAGAAACCAAGTTTCTCGTGTATTATCCCTGCCTCGTAAATCCGATATTGCATTTCTATTTCAAGATTAAGACGAAAACGCTAAGCAACTGCCGGCGATATGCCGGCTATGGATCGCCGCCGATCCTGCACGACCAGGCACTGCCGGCTGAAACCTTTGTTCGGCGGTCGGCGTTGTGTCGTCTAAGGGAGAGCGAAGATGTCTGTTCACTTCACCATCTCTGGCCTGACCAGAAACCTGTTCCACTCACTCGGACTGGAGCGGGCGCCGAGACCGCTGACCCCCGAAGAAAGTCTGTTGCTGGAATGCTATCTGGCCGGCCAGATTCCGGAATCGGCATGGAACGACTATGTCTTCGAGACGCCAGAACTGGAACGGCACGTCAATGCGAGGCGCCGGCATCGGGCCTCGTGACCTGGACGGCTGAGCTGTCTGACGCGGAAGGGGGAAGAGGCATTTCTGGCCGCGCGCCGGGACGGGCGGATTCGGCATAAAGCGAGCGGCGGCTGAAGAGATTCACGCGACGCGCTTTAAGTCCTGTTTTTTATGCATGTCGTGTCCCAAACCGCTGCGCACTGTTGGGCGACATGCATCAGGCATGGCTCATTGCTTGGGCGACCTGAATTGCAGGGTGAAAACGTTGCCCGCAACCCCTTTGGCAAGCGTCGGCGAAAAACTCAGCGGCAGGCAGCGCTGAAGAGCCTTGGTGGCGGCATCGACATATGCCTGACGCGCCTTTGCATCGCCGGCCACTTTGATCGCCGTCGGCTTGGGCGGGCCAATCAGCGTACCGTCGCGCTTGAAGCTGAAGCTCAATGTGACGGTTGCGTTCCCGGCATCGGCCGGTGGATTCCAGCATGCCTCGATCGCCGCGCCGACCTCGTCCATCGTGTTGAGCGTGGCGCCGTTCGATTGACAGGTTGCGCCTGCCAACAGTGCACCCGCAATTGCAAGCAGTCCTGCAGCGCTTTTCATCGCAAGAAGTCCTCATCCTTCTACTTGCTGGCCGCCAGCACAGCACAGCCAAGATTGATGGTAGGGTCGGCGCCGGCAATGACAATATGCTTCGCAAAGATACCGACGGCAATCGGCGAGCCCGCTCGGTTCCTGGGACAAGGACCTTGAAAACAAAAAGGCCGGCACACGGCCGACCTTTCCTTTCACCTCGACATCCGCGCCAGTACATCCGTGGTCGCGAGTGAAGGTGAACTGCCGGTCAGTAGATAGGGATTTGGTTAACGAATCCTTAGCCTGCGGCGTGACTGCCGATACCGCCGCCCCCGCGCCGACTGTTTAGGCAGCATAGCCAGCCGCGTAGAATTCTTAGAAAGACTCACCTTGCTATGCGGCAGAAGTCGCCAAAATTGTCAAACGAGCGCCATCAGACATTACAGTACCATCTTGGTCACGGGGCCTGATCTACTGCAGCGTCTGCACTCTGCCAAAGCCAGATTGCCAGCGAGCCTGACCGCCCACGGATCTGTGTTTCCACAGGTCCTCTCAGAGCACCGGATTTGAACAACTCGCAGTCGCCACCGGCGACTTGCAACATTTTGTCACTCACTGCGACTTCAGCATCTTGGTCGGCTGCGATCTCCATCAAGCGACTGGCAACGTTGACTGTGTCACCTGTGGCCGCGATGTGCTGATGGCCTTCGCCGCCGAGTCTCGACGCTACGATTGTTCCGTGGTGCGCTCCAATCTTGAAGCCGAGCCGGGACGCAGTTGATGCAGGCAGCGAGACGAGCCAATTGTTGGTCCGACTGGAGAGCCCTACACAACAGCGAGCAGCGTTGAAGGCGTCATCTGTCGCTGGTTCCGGCAGACCGAACAAGATCATGGCTCCGTCGCCCATGAAACTGGTGACAATGCCGCCGCAGCGTGTCACTTCCTCGTCCACCAACGCATGAAATGTCTTCAAAAGTTCGCGTGTGGCGTTCGGCCCCAATGTTTCACTGAGCCCGGTGAAGCCAGACAGGTCGATGAAGATGACGGCGGCGTCTCCCCGGACAGGTTCCAGGAGGAAGTCGCTGTGCTTGGCGAGCCACTTCCCTAAGCCTTGGGCCTGAACTCGTTGAAGCAATTCGCTCTGCGTGGCGAAATATTGGGCCCGGTTCCTGCCCGACCAAAGCTGCGCGGCCCCGAACAAAATAGCCGGCGGAGCGGCGGCGGTCATCGGTAACGCGGCGCTCAGCCAGATATGATGTGAGAAAGCGGTCATATTGACCACCAACCAGATCAGAACCACGCCGACGATCGCCGCGAGGCCGATGGCGCTGCGCCGCCATGCCAGCAACCCCACAAGAGCCACTGGCAGCAGCACTGCAAAGCCGGCATCTGCAAGGCGAACGTACTGATCTCGCACTATTCCGTCGCCGGTCATCAGATGAGCAATCGCGGTCGCCATGACCTCGACGCCCGGGAGTACCGGATCGAACGGTGTCGGGAAAACATCGCCGGCGCCGGTTGCGGTCGCTCCGATCACGACAATTCGATCCTGGATAACGCTGCGATCGAGCTGGCCGTCCAACACGGTCGCGGCGCTGATCGTGCGGATCGTGCCGCGGGGGCCATAGAATGCCAGAGGCAGGATGTGACCAATGTCCGTCCGAATCCACCGTCTGCCTAGCGATAGACGGTCGGGGGCAATTGCTGGATCCTCTCCCACCGCCACGGTAGCAACACGCAATGAGAAAGACGCTTCCACCCGATCTCCGGCCCGAAACAGCAACGGGATGAACCGCGGCGTTCCCGTCCGGTCGGTAACTACATTCACGACGCCGACAGCGGCGACATCCGAGAACGCTTTGAGGGGCCACAGAAACCGCTCGGCATTCGGTACTCGGCCGAGGGGTCCATCGCCCTCAGCTGCTGTCCATTGTTTACCGCCCGAGTAGACCGCTGCGGCAGCGATTACGCTTGCACTCCTGCTCAGTGAACGCGCGAGCGCCTCATCATCGTCTTTTGCCCGGGGATCGACCAGCAGCAGGTCGATCGCAATGGCTTTCGGTTCAAAGCGGGTTACCGTGTTGATAATCCGGGCAAGCGTGGCGCGGCTGAGGGGATAGCTGCCCTCGTCTCGCACCACTTCGTCGTCTATTGCGACAATGGTCATCAGTTCCGGCGGCTTTGCCGTTCCTCGAACAAGCGTTCGAAGATCGGTCATCGTTGCTTCGACGCTATCTATAAACCACACGTTGCCACGCCAGTGCGCGAAGCCCAAGCCGGCGCCCCAAAGACCCGCCAGAATGAGCGCGATCAGCGTCTGAAGCGCCCGACCGCTCATTGCCGCTCACTGGCCAAAACGGGCCAACAGTGCGGAAACACGCGCGGCCGGCCAGCGCCGGACGGTCAGTTTGCCTGTCCCTGCTTCCACGTCGACGCCTTCGCCCGGTGTGAGGAATACGCCGGCATTGGACCCTGGCCTTTGCACGGCGACTCGACCTTTGAGGACGAAAACAGACGTCCTGCCTTGGCTAACGTCGACTGCCCATCTTGTGCCTCGCACCGCAGCGATCGCCTGCGGAGTGACAACCGCGAAGCCACCCCGGACCCGGCTGCCTGGAGCGTCGAGCAGCAGCGCCTTGCGTCGCAATCTGACCGCATCGGCATTGCCGTTTCGATCACGGTCCACCAGAGTAAAACGAGCGCCATCTTCGACAATGATGGTAGGGCCTTCCTGACATCTCAAAATTTGTCGAGACGCACCTGCCACCAGCTCGAACGTACACCCCGCCTCACTCGACTGCGCCGAGGCGGTATCCACCCAGAAGACGCCGGCAAATATGCCAGCCACCAGGCTACTGAAATATCGGCCCCTTGCACCCATGAACACCCCTCCTTGCTTTTGCGAAAATTTGCGGCAAGAAAATCTTTACATTGTTTTCGGCCGCCAGCTTGGCAGTATATTCATGCGTACGAACCGACATTTGATATCGAGACTGTTTTGCGCTCTCAGGCGCTCGCCTGTGACTTCACATAGGCGATATAGCCGCGCACGTCGCCGGCTGGCTCGGCATAGGCCTTGCCGAGTTTCTTCTCCATTGCCGCCATATATTCCTTCGCCCAATCGGGCAGAGCGTAGTCGATGACGGCAAGGAATTCGAGTGTCGCCGCCAGACGGATGTCGGCGATCGACGGACTCTTGCCGCCGATGAACGGCTTGCCGTTCCTGAAGAAGGTGTGAAAGACCTCCAGCGGCTCCGCAATGGCGGCGACAGCTGCTTTCTGCGCTTCCGATTTCCTGTCGGGATGCGCATCGCTGTGGCCGACCTCGCCGGCATATTGCGGGAAGCCGAGCGCGGGATACGTGGCGCGCGCCACATAGGGGTAGAGCGTGCCGATCAGGTAGAACATGGCGCTGTCGACCATCGCCCGCTTGGCGGGCGCCTTCGGGTAGAATTTCTCCAGCCCGTGCTTGTTAGCGAGATATTGCATGATAGCGCAGCTTTCCCATAAGACGCCTCTCGGCAGGCCCTCGTCCTCGATCATCGGTGTCAGGTGAGCCGGGTTTCGCGCCATGTATTCGGGCGAGCGCGTGTGACCCCAGGCGTCGATCTCGGCAGCGTCGAACCCGGCCGCCCGTGCGAACACCCGAACGGTCATGTTGTTGACGCTCGGCTTCAGCATGCTGAGCTTCAGCGGCGGCCTCTTCGCCTTGGCTTTAGACACAGACCTGGCGGCTGCGTTGGCCGTCGGCTTTGCCGCCGTTTTCGCTGCAGGCTTCCCGGCAGGCTTTGAAGCAGCCTTTGACGCGGGCTTCTTCGCACTCTTAGTCGCTGTCTTTGCCATCTTGTTCCTCCCTGTGGCTTGTTCAGTATGGGTTTCTCGGCGCCCTATCCTCCGACAATGTCGCGCGGGACCGCTCGACGAGCGCCTGGATCGCGTCGGCGAGATGCACTTCGGCGATGTTGTAGTCGCCGCGCGCAACGCGGACCTTGTGCGCTTCCATCAGCACGTCGGCGTGAGTGAGGCCCGCTGGCGGCTCGAAACGGTAGGAGGCGAGCTCAATCAGCAGGCCGAGTGGATCCTCGAAATAGATCGAATCCATGAAGCCGCGATCCTTGACCCCGCTGTGCTTGATGCCGCGCTCATTGAGCCGGGCGACCGCCTGCAGGAAGGTGACGCGCGACACCGCAAACGCGATGTGATGGACGCAGCCGGTATCGGTCGGTGTGCGCCGCGCCACTGGCGTGCGGCTCTCGTCGGTGAAGACGGTGACGAGCCGGCCATCGCCCGGATCGAAATAGAGGTGGCTTTCGCTTGCCTTGTCGAGGTTGGGCTGCTCGAAGATGAAAGGCATGCCGAGCACGCCTTCCCAGAAATCGATCGAAGTCTGACGCCCGGCGCCGACCAGCGTGATGTGATGGACGCCTTGTGATTGCAGTTTCTGCATTTTGCCCTCCCTGGGATCGCTTGGACTGCACGGTCGCATCGGTCAGTGCCGATCAGATTGCGGCCGCACCGTACAATCGGCATCTACGCTGCAGGTATGCGTGACGGCCTGTCAGGCTTCCCGCTCCGTTTCCTACCCGACGTTCTGCGCGCCGTGTCTGGCTCATAGCTTCATCACGCAATGCTAATTCAATCAGCGACGCTGCGCCAGAAGCGGCGAAGCCCAAGGCGGTGAATCCGGGCGGCCTATTGGCCGCGGCGGGCGCTGATGCCGATCGACGGCTATTTTGAATGGAAGGACATCGTCGGCACCGGAAGGACAAGCAGCCCTACACCATCGCCATGAAATCGGGCGAGCCGTTCGCACTGGCCGAACTGTGGGAGAATTAGCGCGACCCGGCGACGGGCGAGAACGTCCGCACCTTCGCGGTGCTGACCTGTGAGCCCAACGCCACCATTGCGCAAATCCACAACCGAATGCCGATCATCCTTCAGGCTTCCGATTATGTGACCTGGCTGGCGCATCCCGACCCGGAACACCTGATGGAGCCATTCCCGGACGAACTGATGACTACGTGGAAGATCCGCCGCGACGTCGGCAACCCAAGAAATAACCGGCCCGATCTGCTCGACCCGGTCAGGGATGATCTGGTCGACCTATAGGTGCGGGTGGTTACGTCCGTTGACCCGCCAGCAGGCGAATATGAATTCGTCGGCATATAGCCCGAGCCGACCAGCCGGTGTTGGCATTCCTATCCACGACCATCGGGTGGTGATACATTCATTAGAATTGGCGAATGTTTCGTCGTCAAGCTCGCCGGGAAACTGGGGAGGTGGCCATGAGAATTGTTAGCGCTCTAGCATGTGTGGCTTTGCTTGCCGGTTGCGCAACAATGGGGCCGCCAGGGCCGCAAGGGCCTGTCGGTCCGCAAGGTCTGCCTGGCAAGCAGGGACCCAAAGGTGCCAAGGGGGCTGAGGGTCCAGCGGGGAAGGACGGCGTCAGCGGCTGGGTGGTCACACAGTATGCAAGTGCGAGTGATACAAGCCCAGACAAATCCGCACAGGCTTGGTGTCCCAAGCCAAAAGTCGTCATAGGTGGCGGTGCCAGCGCGTCAAATTCAAATGCTCTAATCTCTAGGAGCTTGCCGGTTACTTCCCCAGCTTCAGGATGGGTAGCACAAGCGCATGTAGCCACTACGCCTCCAACAGCTTGGACGCTGACGGCATATGCAATTTGCGCGCTTGCCAAATAGTAAGCGCTTGGGCGAAGCGTGTCATTCTGACGGAGGCAGAGTACCGGACAGCAATTCCGCGAAACTTAGAGCCCTTCGACTCGAAAGAGCGGCAACGAGCCCGACGGTAAAGCCCAAGCGCGACTTGCGGAATAAGAAACCAAAATGAGCAAGCGCGGCAGCGATTTTCTCTCCAAATGGATCCCGGACCACCTACCGGACGGGCCGATAGCTGACCCGGTCTTGCTTGTGATCGATATGGTAGTTGACGCGAAGCGGGCGGCCGAAGCTCAAGGCATCCCACAGCAAGAAATCGACGAAGAGATAGGCAGCGTCTACGAAGCGATCATGCATACGCTCCAGGATCGCACAGCCAAGGACGGCGACGACCGACAAGCCGGCGGCAACCCTAAATCGTGAGCGTGTTCGAAAAGCCCCACGGGCGCACGGTGCCAGCCACGAAGGCCAAGCTGGGGCGATGACAGAAGAAACGCCGAGCGGCCAAAAATGCATTATGGCTGGTCAGTCCTAAGCGGGATCCTGCTACAATCCCGGATGGCCGTCCGAATAGTCGTTATCCTAGCGCTTCTTTTCGCCTTCGCCTACGGATTCGCAAAACTCGTGGAACATTATGGCGGCGCTGGCGGTGGGCCCCCTCCGTGTGAGCAATCGTCAAATCCTGATTGCTACGACTCTAACGCGCCACCCGCGAAGTAGCGGGTTTCAGCGAGTGGAAGAGGCCGGCGCCGCAGGGGAGGCGGGGGGTGGGGACCAAATAGGCGCCGGCCAAGCAGCGTTGGGGTCCGCCGCAAGAGAGATAATAGGAACGCTCGAGAGATAAGTAATTCCGTGATCGCGGAAGGCTGCATCAGGCGGTCCCGTTCCGTCTCGCATTCTTCGTCGATCGTCCTGACCGGCCGATAGGCGTTGGTTTCCAACTTTCGCGCAACACGATCTGAATGAGGCTGACCGGCCGATTCCCCATCTCGGCAGCAATACACTTGAGGGCGCTACCTGCCGTCGTTGACGCCGTCGCGCCATTGGCTGTGCTTGCGGCGAGCGGCATCGCTGACGGCCGCGACGTGGCAGCCGCCTTCGCCTTGGGGGCGGCTGGCGCCTAGGTGGGTACGCGCCACCTCGCCGCGACCGAGGCCAGCGTCCATCCGCACTATCGCCAGAGGGTGCTGGCGGCCACAGTCAATGATACGATCTACGCCGGGCATACTTACGCTAAGCGCCGTCGCCAGCGGCTCGTGTCGCGATAGTGAGCGTGTTGCTGGCAAATGCTGCTGTGACTCGGCTATCGCGCAGCAGCTGAATCGGCCGCAGTAGCGCTGTTTTTCGGGTCTCTTATTGGACCGAAGTTTGGATGGGAAAGCTAGCTTATTGACTTTGTTGGTACGCCCAAGGGGAATCGAACCCCTGTTCCCGCCGTGAGAGGGCGGTGTCCTGACCGCTAGACGATGGGCGCGTTCAAGAACCGGCGATATAGGCTGACGGCTGGGAAAAAGCAACTGGGCTTCAGACAGTCTGGATCCACCAGAAAAATGTCCGTCGCAAACCTATAGTTTTGGCTCGATCAGGTCCCAGAGATTTCCGTAGAGATCGGCGAAAACCGCCACCGTGCCATAGGCCTCGTGGCGTGGCGCTTCCCGGAAGTCGACGCCTTTTTCAATCATCGCGGCATGGTCGCGGGCAAAATCGTCGGTTTCGAGGAACAGGAAAACCCGGCCGCCGGTCTGATTGCCGATGCTGTCCCTTTGCGCGTCGTCGGACGCTTCGGCCAGGAGCAGCCGCGCGCCTTGCCCGTTCGCCGGCGTGACCGTCACCCAGCGCTTGCCCCCGCCAAGGTCGACGTCTTCGGTGAGGGCAAAGCCCAGCCTGCCGACATACCAGGAGATCGCCTCGTCATAATCCGCGACGACGACCGCGACGATGGCAATGCTGCGGTTTTCGGCAAAACCAGTCATTTGTTGCGGATCGAGAAGCGGCCGACGATGCGGCGCTCGGCAATATCGTAGACGAAGATGGCGCGGCTACCGTCGGCAAGCTCGGCATCGATGGAGACGCGGTTGCCGGAAAGTGACTGGCTGACGACCTTGGCGCCGACAGGCAGCACAATGTCGCCCGTCATCGGCTCGCCGGACGGCGCCTGGATGTCTGCACCCAGCGGCGGGCTGGTGGGCGGCGCGTTGCGCGCTTTGTAGACAAGCGCTGCGATCACCACCATAAGGGCGAGGAACAGCAGGCCGAGATTGATGGCGACGAAGCGGACAAGTTTCTTCCGCACCTTTTCAACCTCGGGATCGAGCGGTTTTTCCTCGTCTTCGTCGGCAAGGGGCCGGGCCATGGCAAGATATTCCGGAACGATTTTCGATGAGCGCTCATAACGAAGAGACCCCCGGATTGATAGGGGGCGGATTGACGGAGGGCGGGTCGCCAGACGGTGGATCGCCAGACGGGGGACCGATCCTGCTGAAAGCGGGCGCCGATGCGGTCGGCCAACGCCTCGACCAGTGGCTGGCGGGCAAGCTCGGCCCCGACATGTCGCGCAGCCGCGTGCAGATGCTGATCAGGCAGGGCGCGGTCAAGATCGGCGGCAAGCCGGTCGACGAGACCAAGCGCAAGATGGCGGCCGGCGACCGCGTGTCGGTCGACATGCCGGAGCCGGAGCCGGCGGAACCGCAAGGCGAGGATATCGCGCTCGACATCCTCTATGAGGACAGCGAGCTGATCGTCATCAACAAGCCGGCGGGGCTGGTCGTCCATCCCGGCGCCGGCAACTGGACCGGCACGCTGGTCAACGCGCTGATCCATCACTGCGGCGACAGTCTTTCCGGCATTGGCGGCGTGCGGCGGCCCGGCATCGTCCATCGCCTGGACAAGGAGACCAGCGGCGTCATGGTCGTCGCCAAGACCGACCGCGCCCACAAGGCGTTGTCGGAAGCCTTTGCCGACCATGGGCTAACTGGCGATCTCGAACGCGCCTATCTGGCGCTGGTCTGGGGCATACCGCCAAGACCGACCGGCACGGTCGACCAGCCGCTCGGCCGCGCCGCCGACCGCGTACGGCGCGCCGTGGTGCCGGTAGGCCGCGACGACGCCCGCCACGCGATCACCCATTTCAGCGTGGTCGAGCGCTTCGGCGAGCAGCAAAAGGAATTTGCCACGGCGAGCCTGGTCGAATGCCGGCTAGAAACCGGCCGTACCCACCAGATTCGCGTTCACATGGCCCATATCGGCCATCCGGTGGTCGGCGACCCGGATTACGGCCAGGCCTTTCGCACCAAGGCCAACCGGTTGCCCGAGCCGCTGAAGGGCCAGGTGAAGGCATTTCCGCGGCAAGCTTTGCACGCCCGCCTTCTTGAATTTCGGCATCCAGCTACCCATTTGACGATGAGGTTCGAGGCAGCGATACCGAAGGATATGGAGGAACTTGTCGACGGCTTTCGCAGGCTCTGAACCAATCATCTAAATCCTGACCGGCGTTGTTCACTTTGGCGTGACACACTGTTTCGTGCTGAACAAATGCCTGTCTTTCTGGTTTTGTTCCTATATATGTCGGTTTTCGCGAATGAGCCTTTTTGGCATTCGCGTCACATGCCCGCCGCGTTTCGGGGGCATCACTCCAATAGAGAGGGGGCGCTATCATGGCCCAATCATTACCCAGTATCGTTTCCGGCGAAGGCGGGCTCGCCCGCTACCTGGAAGAAATCCGCCGCTTTCCGATGCTTCAGCCGCAGGAAGAGTACATGCTCGCCAAGCGTTATGCCGAGCATGAGGACACCACGGCTGCGCACAAGCTGGTCACCAGCCACCTTCGGCTCGTCGCCAAGATCGCCATGGGCTATCGCGGCTACGGCCTGCCGATCGGCGAGGTGATCTCGGAAGGCAATGTCGGCCTGATGCAGGCCGTCAAGAAATTCGAACCGGAGCGCGGCTTCCGTCTCGCCACATATGCAATGTGGTGGATCAAGGCCTCGATCCAGGAATACATCCTGCGCTCGTGGAGCCTGGTCAAGATGGGCACCACCGCCAACCAGAAGCGCCTGTTCTTCAACCTGCGCAAGGTGAAGGGCAAGATCCAGGCGCTCGACGACGGCGACTTGAAGCCCGACCAGATCAGCGAGATCGCCACCCGCCTCAACGTCTCCGAAGCGGAAGTGGTATCGATGAACCGCCGCCTGTCGGGCGACGCCTCGCTCAATGCTCCCATCCGGGCGAGCGAAGGCGAGTCCGGCGAATGGCAGGACTGGCTGGTCGATGACCACGAAAGCCAGGAAGAGATGCTGATCGAGCAGGACGAGCTGGAGAACCGGCGCGGCATGCTGTCCGGCGCTCTTGCCGTGCTCAATGAGCGCGAGCGGCGCATCTTCGAGGCGCGTCGCCTGGCCGACGAGCCGCTGACGCTGGAGGAACTGTCGGCTGAGTTCGACATCAGCCGCGAGCGCGTGCGCCAGATCGAGGTGCGCGCCTTCGAGAAGGTGCAGGACGCGGTCAAGGCCGCGGCCAAGCGCCAGACGCAGGCTCTACGCACCATCGAGGCGCAGCCGGCGGCGTAACAGCTTCCAGCTTCCAGCAGGAATACAAACGGCGGCGTTGGGAAATTGACGCCGCCGTCTTTTTTATGATCCTTTTTGCGAGGCTTGAGCGAATTGAGGTCGGATCGGATCAACCCGCTTTAGCGGCTCAGGCTGAGGGCTGTTTCGTCTTCCTCAGATACGGCAGGATCGTCTCATAGGCGCCGAAGCGCTTGATCGCGTCCTCGTTGGAGACGGCAGCGGTGATGATAACATCCTCGCCCTGCTTCCAGTTCGCCGGCGTCGCCACCTGGTGCTTGGCGGTCAGCTGGATGGAATCGATGGCACGCAGGATCTCGTCGAAGTTGCGGCCGGTCGTCATCGGATAGGTGAGAACCAGCTTGATCTTCTTGTCGGGGCCGATGACGTAGACCGAGCGCACCGTCGCGTTGTCGGCAGGCGTACGGCCTTCCGAGGTTTCGCCGGCACCCGCAGGCAGCATCTCGTAAAGCTTGGCGACCTTGAGATCCTTGTCGCCGATCAGCGGATAGTTCACCGAAAAACCGGTCGCCGTCTTGATGTCGTCCTGCCATTTTCCGTGGCTTTCGACCGGATCGACGGAAATGCCGATGATCTTGACGTTGCGTTTCCTGAACTCGCCCTCCAGCCCGGCCATGGTGCCGAGCTCGGTCGTGCAGACCGGCGTGAAATTCTTCGGATGGCTGAAAAGCACCGCCCAACCATCGCCGATCCATTGGTGGAAGCTGATCGGCCCTTGCGTGGTTTCGGCAGTGAAATCCGGTGCGATGTCGTTGATACGAAGGCTCATGGCTTGTCCCTACCCTGTGATTGCCGCCGGCATTGACCAACCCGCCGGCTCGGCTTCCGCCTTTCTACCACTCCGGCGCCAACCTTCATACGCCTGTGTCCGCCGGCAGCGAGGTCGGCGGCGAAAAATTTTCGTCTTTTCTCGGCAAATGCAGCAGGAGTTTCTGTCACCAATGCCAGCGCGAAGGCTCAGGCATTCTTCACCGCCAGAGTCGCCGCTAGGTCTTCCATGCGCTGGGCGAGCGCGCCCAGCGCGTTGGTCAGCACGGAATCGTTCTTGTCCGCCTTGGTCAGCGCGTCGTCTCGGGTCTTGCGCAGCGTCAGCACTTCGCTTTCCATGCCCTTGAGGCGCTTTTGCAGTTCCGAAAGCTCGTCCATGACCATGATGCCTGCCATGACCGTCAGCCGCTGGTCGCCGATCTCGCCGAATGAGTCCTTCAGATGCGAGACATAGCGGTCGAAGCGTTCGGCCAGGTCGATCAGGTGCTCTTCCTGGCCCTCGTCGCAGGCCATGCGATACTGCTTGCCGTCGATGGAAACTGTAACCTGTGCCATTGGCCTACCTGTCCAGCACCGCGCGGATGGTTTCCATGGCGGTCACCAGCCGGCGCGACACTTCCTTGTTGGCATCTTCCAGCCGTTCGGCGCGTGCTTCGGAATTGTCGAGTTCCTGCGCCAGCCGCGAGCGGTCGGCGTTCATGCGCTGCACCTCGGCTTCGGCTTCCGAATAGTCCCGCTCGTGCTCGAGCTTGGCCGCAACGGCGTTTTCCAGCCCCTCGATGGCTTTACCCAGCCTTGCGATGACTTCCTTGAGCGTCGTTTCCCCGGTCATGGCCTCGTCCTGTGCCCTGCCCATCACCGAATCGTTCGCGTTCAGAACGCGTTATCTCCGAAACATTACGCGCCGTGTGAAGCGCACGTCAATAAAGCTCTCGCGGCTGTCCCCCGCTAACGCTAATGTACGGCCTGTCACGGGCCGCCACGGCCATCACAAGGCCGGCAAAAGAGCACCGGTTTGTTGACTAAAACCCCTCGCCTGCTATGTGTCGCGCACCCTTGTTCAAGGGCTCTCCCAAGGCCCCAAACTCCCACCATGGAGGAAGCATGACCTCGCGTGAACAACATGACCGGATGGCCAATGCGATCCGTTTTCTCGCCATGGACGCCGTCGAGAAGGCAAATTCCGGCCACCCCGGCCTGCCCATGGGCTGCGCCGACATCGCCACGGTATTGTTCACACGCTTCCTGAAATACGATCCGAAGAACCCGCACTGGCCCGACCGCGACCGTTTCATCCTGTCGGCCGGCCACGGCTCGATGCTGCTCTATTCGTTGCTCTATCTGACCGGCTACGAAGATATGACGCTCGAACAGATCAAGCATTTCCGCCAGGTCGGATCGGGGACGGCGGGGCATCCGGAATACGGCCATGCCGCCGGCATCGAGACGACGACCGGCCCGCTCGGCCAGGGTCTTGCCAATTCGGTCGGCTTCGCGCTCGGCGAGCGCATCATGAACGCTGCCTTCGGCAACGATCTCGTCGACCACTACACCTATGTGCTGGCTGGCGACGGCTGCCTGATGGAAGGGGTTTCCCACGAAGCCATCGCACTTGCCGGCCACCTCAAGCTGAATAAGCTCATCGTCTTCTGGGACAACAACAACATCTCGATCGACGGCCCGGTGTCGCTTGCCGACAACACCGACCAGGTCGCGCGCTTCCAGGCGTGCGGCTGGAACGCCAGCCACATCGACGGCCAGGATCCTGAAGCGATCGCCTATGCCATCGAGGCGGCCCGCCACTCCGACAAGCCGACGATGATCGCCTGCAAGACGACCATCGGCTTCGGCGCGCCGACCAAGGCCGGCACCAACAAGGCGCACGGCTCGCCGCTCGGCGCCGACGAGATCGCCGGCGCGAGAAAGTTCTTCGGTTGGGATTTTCCCCCGTTCGAGGTGCCGTCCGACATCCTCGACGCATGGCGCGCCGCCGGCAGCACCGGCGTCAAGGCCCGCACCGACTGGGAAGGCCGCCTCGCCAAAGCGGACGCCAGGCTGCGCGGCGAGTTCGAACGCCGCATCGCCGGCACGCTGCCGGCCAATTTCGATGCCGTCATCGCCGACTACAAGAAGAAGCTCAGCACCGACAAGCCGAAGGTCGCCACCCGCAAATCGTCTGAGATGGCGCTGGAGATCATCAATGGCGCGGTGCCGGAAACCATCGGTGGCTCGGCCGACCTGACCGGCTCCAACAACACCAAGACCAGCCAGACCAAGAACATCACCGCTGACGACTACGCCCAGCGCTATGTCCACTACGGCATCCGCGAGCACGGCATGGCTGCCGCGCTCAACGGGCTGACGCTGCATGGCGGCATCATCGCCTATGGCGGCACGTTCCTGTGCTTTTCCGACTATGCCCGGCCGTCGATGCGGCTTGCCTCGCTGATGGGCATCCGCTCGATCTTCGTCATGACCCATGATTCCATCGGTCTCGGCGAGGACGGCCCGACCCACCAGCCGGTCGAGCATCTGGCCGCGCTGCGCGCCATTCCGAACCACTATGTGTTCCGCCCGGCCGACGCTGTCGAAACGGCGGAATGCTGGCAACTGGCCATAGAATCGGAAAAGACGCCTTCGACGCTGGCTTTGACCCGCCAGAACCTGCCGGCGGTGCGCACTGAGTTCGTTGCCGAGAACCTCAGCCGCCATGGTGCCTACGAGCTGGCCGCCGCCAGCGGCGAGGCGGCGGTGACGATCTTCGCTTCGGGCTCCGAGGTTGAAATCGCACTGGCGGCGCGCGAAGCACTGGAGAGGCATGGCCATCCGACCCGTGTCGTCTCGGTCCCCTGCTTCGAGCTGTTCGACAAACAGAGCGCCGAATACCGCAAGAACACGATCGGGGTGGCACCGGTCAAGATTGCCATCGAAGCCGGCATCCGCCAGGGCTGGGATCACTTCATCGGCACCGATGGCATCTTCATCGGCATGACCGGCTTCGGCGCCTCCGGCACGATCGAACAGCTTTATCCGCATTTCGGCATTACCGCCGAAGCCACGGTGAAGGCGGCGGAAGCCCGCCTGCACAGCGAGTAGGGGTCGCCACGGACCTGCGAAGCCGCGCATGGCGGTTTTGCGGGCCGCCTCAGACCAGTCGACTTAAATCCAAGCCTTCGACGGCTGGATTCTTTGCCAGCCCGCCGCTATGAAGCTGCGGACTTGATATTCGGCCTTCCAAGCTCCCAGGGAGAGACAAATGACCGTCAGAGTTGCCATCAACGGATTCGGCCGCATCGGCCGCAACATCCTGCGCGCCATCCACGAATCCGGCCGCAAGGATATCGATGTCGTCGCGGTCAACGACCTCGGCCCGGTCGAGACCAACGCGCATCTGCTGCGCTTCGACAGCGTGCATGGCCGCTTCCCGCAGGAGGTGACGGTTGACGGCGACCAGATCACCGTCGGCAAGGACAAATTCAAGGTCACCGCAATCAAGGATCCGACGCAGCTGCCGTGGAAGGAACTCGGCATCGACATCGCGCTCGAATGCACCGGCATCTTCACCGCCCGCGACAAGGCCGCCGCCCACCTGGCCGCCGGCGCCAAGCGCGTCCTGATCTCGGCGCCGGCCGAAGGCGCCGACCTCACCGTCGTCTACGGCATCAACCACGACAAGCTGACCAAGGACCACGTCATCATTTCCAACGCTTCTTGCACCACCAACTGCCTGGCGCCGCTGGCAGCCGTACTGCACGAGGCCGTCGGCATCGAAAAGGGCATGATGACGACGATCCACTCCTACACCGGCGACCAGCCAACACTGGACACCATGCACAAGGATCTCTATCGAGCTCGCGCCGCGGCCCTGTCGCAGATCCCGACCTCGACCGGTGCCGCCAAGGCGATCGGCCTGGTGCTGCCGGAGCTCAAGGGCAAGCTTGACGGCATCTCCATTCGTGTGCCGACCCCAAACGTCTCGCTCGTCGATTTCAAATTCATCCCCAAGCGCTCGACCACCGTGCAGGAGATCAACGATGCGGTGCTTGCCGCCTCTGGGGGCAAGCTGAAGGGTATCCTCTCCGTCACCCATCACCCGAACGTGTCGATCGACTTCAACCACGATCCACATTCCTCGATCGTGGCCCTCGACCAGACCAAGGTGATGGACGGCAACTTCGTTTCGGTGCTGTCCTGGTACGACAATGAATGGGGCTTCTCCAACCGCATGGCCGACACCGCCGTCGCCTTCGGCAAAACCATCGCCTGATCCGCAAGACCATCGTCTCGCGACTTCAAACGCCCGGCTCCGTCCGGGCGTTTTCGTTGAGCGGCGTGCGTCCACTTGGATGCCCAAGTTGTACTCTGCTGCCTTCGGCCGGCAGTACCGTGCCTTGATCGCCAAACCACTCGAAAATCAGCCGCATAGGACAAAAAACATTCTGTCGCCTTGCACCGGTCATGTCTTCGCCTCAGTCTCTCGTAAACCCAGAAGGCACACGAATTCGAGGGGGCAATTGGCGGATGGAGAATGCGATCTATCTCGTTACGCTGGTCGGCACCGCGCTCGTCGTTGCCGCCGCGTTTTCGAGCCTGATCGCCTTCCGCTTCGGCGCCCCTCTGTTGCTGCTGTTTTTGTGCATCGGCCTCGCCACGGGAACCGACGGCCTCGGCATCCAGTTCGACAATGCGCGGGTGGCTTATTTTGCCGGCTCACTGGCGCTGGCAGTCATCCTGTTCGATTCCGGTTTCGGCACGCCGCTCAACGCCTTGCGACAGGCGGCCGGACCGGCGCTGTCGTTGGCAACCGTCGGCGTCCTTTTGACCACCGGGCTGTTCGGCGCGGCCGCCTACTATCTGCTCGATCTCACCTGGCTGGAATCCTTCCTGCTCGGCGCCGCCGTCGCCTCGACCGACGCGGCGGCGGTCTTCTTCCTTTTGCGCGCCGGCGAGATCAACCTGCGCGAGCGCGTGCGCTCGACGCTCGAGGTGGAATCCGGCACCAATGACCCGATCGCCATCTTCCTGACCATCACCCTGGTCGAGATCATCGCCGTCGACGCCAACCCCGAGGCCAGGATGCTGGTCACCGACCTTGCTCTCGGCTTCCTCATCAACATGGGGCTCGGCGCCGCCGTCGGCATTGTCGGCGGCCTCGCCATTGTGCGCCTCGTCGACCGCCTCAATCTAGACCATGGGCTGCTGCCGATCTTCGTGCTGACCTTGTCGCTGATGGTGTTCGCCGCAGCCGGCGCCATTGGCGGCTCCGGCTTTCTGGCGGTCTATCTCGCCGGTCTGGTCGCCGGCAATTCCGATATCCGCGCCGTCACCATCCTCAAGCGCTTCCAGGACGGCATGTCGTGGCTGGCGCAGATCATCATGTTCCTGGTTCTCGGCCTGTTCGCGACGCCCTCGCAATTTCCGGCGATCATGGTGCCGGCAGTGCTTCTCGGCCTGTTCCTGATATTCGTGGCGAGGCCGGTCGCCGTCTGGCTCTGCCTCGTCCCGTTTCGCCTGCCGCGCCCGGAAGTCGCCTTCGTCTCCTGGGTGGGGCTGCGCGGCGCGGTATCGATCCTGCTCGCCATCACGCCGCTGCTTGGCGGACTGGAGAACGGCCGCCTCATCTTCAATACCGCCTTCATCATCGTGCTGGTGTCGCTGGTGGTTCAGGGATGGACGGTCGGACCGCTGGCGCGCCGGCTCGGCCTGATCGTTCCCGCCCGCCTTGGGCCGCTGGACAAGGTCGAGCTTGAACTGCCGGGCTCCGCCCATCACGAGCTTCTCGCCTACCGCGTCGCGCCGGGGAGCCCGGTGGCGCGCGGCGAGCGCATCCCGCGCTGGGCGCGACCCTCGCTGGTGTTGCGCGACGGACGCTCGATGCGCTTCCAGGACATGGGCCGGCTCACCGCCGGCGACCATGTCTACATCTTCGTGCCGGACCGCTATCCGCGCCTGCTCGACAAGCTGTTCGCCAGCCGCGCCGTGGTCGATCCCGAGGACGCCGATTTCTTCGGCGCCTTCGCCGTCGATCCGGCTCGCTCCGCCGAGGAACTGGAAGCCGCCTATGCGCCGGGGATTACCGAGCCGGAGCGCAAGCTTACCGTCGGCGATCTGGTGACGGCGCGGCTTGGCGGCGATGCCGAATATGCCGACCGTGTGCTGATTGGTCCGATCGAGCTGATCGTGCGCGATGTCGACGACAAGGGCAGGATCACCGCTCTCGGCCTTTCCTTCGAGCCGACCGCTCCGGTGGCACGGGTGCCGGTGTTCCTCAGCGCCGGCGAGATCGGCGACCGCGTCGCCGCCTTCCTTCGCAACTGGCGCAAGCCGGCCAAGGCACAGAAGGCCGAGGCGCAGAAGGCTGAGACACAGGCGGAAGTGGAACCGGTCGCGGAGCCGATGGTGGAAAAGTCGACCGGCGAGGGCTGACGGCTCCTGATACGGGCCGTGGGGTCATATTTTCCACGTAGCACCATTGCAGGTCTTGCATCGTCGTTGGTGCGGGTTAAGGTCCCGGCGTTTTTTTGCGAAAGGGATCAGCATGGCCGGCTTCAAGACACTGGACGACATCGGCGACATCAGCGGCAAGCGCGTGCTGGTGCGCGTCGACCTCAACGTTCCCATCGCCGACGGCAAGGTCACCGACGCCACCCGCATCGAGCGCATCGCACCGACCATCGCCGAGCTGTCCGGCAAGGGCGCCAAGGTCATCCTGCTCGCCCATTTCGGCCGCCCCAAGGACGGACCGTCGCCTGAATTCTCGCTTGAGCCTATAGCCTGGGCGACCGCTGACGTGCTTGGTCGCTCTGTCGGTTTTGCTGCCGACTGCATCGGCGACAAGGCCGCAAGTGCCGTCGCCGCCATGAACAAGGGTGACGTGCTGCTGCTCGAGAACACCCGCTTCTACAAAGCCGAGGAGAAGAACGACCCGGCCTTCACCGAGAAGCTCGCCGCCAATGGCGACATCTTCGTCAACGATGCCTTTTCCGCCGCGCACCGCGCCCATTCGTCGACGGAAGGGCTGGCGCATCTGCTCCCGGCCTTCGCCGGCCGCACCATGCAGGCCGAGCTCGATGCGCTGGAAAAGGGCCTCGGCAACCCTGTCCGCCCCGTGGTCGCCATTGTCGGCGGCGCCAAGGTTTCGACCAAGATCGACCTGCTGATGAACCTGGTGAAGAGGGTCGACGCGCTGGTCATCGGTGGCGGCATGGCCAACACCTTCCTCGCCGCGCGCGGCACCAATGTCGGAAAATCGCTGTGCGAACATGAGCTCGCGACGACCGCCAGGCAGATCATGATCGAGGCGGCCGAGGCCGGCTGCGCCGTCATCCTGCCGGTCGACGGCGTCGTCGCCAGGGAATTCAAGGCGGGTGCTGCCAGCGAGACCGTCGACATTGCCGAGGTGCCGGCCGACGGCATGATCCTCGATGTCGGCGCCAAGACCGTCAAGACCATTGCCGACTGGATCGATCGCGCCGCGACGCTGGTCTGGAACGGCCCGCTCGGCGCCTTCGAGATTGAGCCGTTCGACCATGCGACAGTGGCCGCGGCAAAGCACGCTGCGGCGCGCACCAAGGCCGGCAAGCTGGTCTCGGTCGCCGGCGGCGGCGACACGGTGGCGGCCCTCAATCATGCCGGTGGCGCCGACGATTTTACCTATGTCTCGACCGCCGGCGGCGCCTTCCTCGAGTGGATGGAAGGCAAGCCGCTGCCCGGCGTCGACGTGCTGAAGCGCTGAAGCGATAGCGTGAAAAAGCGCGCCTGAGAGTTTCAATCGATTCGCGTTTTCCCGGCGGAATGGTTCGACTTGAACGTGCCTTGCTCTAGTGTTCTGCTGGATGCGGACAACCGTTTCAGGAGAAGCACAATGAGCGAACGTCTCGAGGACACTGCCGCCGCGATCGTGGCCGATGGCAAGGGCCTGCTGGCCGCCGACGAAAGCTCCGGCACCATCAAGAAACGCTTCGACGTCATCGGCGTCGAATCGACCGCCGACAGCCGCCGCGATTATCGCGAGATGATGTTCCGCGCCACGGAGGCGATGCGCAAGTACATCTCCGGCGTCATCCTCTACGACGAGACCATCCGCCAGAAGGCTGCGGACGGCACGCCGCTGGTCGACATCATCAAGGCCGCCGGGGCCATCCCGGGCATCAAGGTCGATACCGGCGCCAAGCCTCTGGCCGGCTTCCCCGGCGACACGATCACCGAGGGCCTCGACGGCCTGCGCGAGCGCCTCGCCGACTACTACAAGCTCGGCGCCCGCTTCGCCAAATGGCGCGCGGTGATCGACATCGACCTCACCAGGGGCGTGCCTTCGGCCACCTCGATCGCCTCGAACGCCCATGCGCTGGCCCGCTATGCGGCGCTCTGCCAGGAGGCAGGCATCGTGCCAATCGTCGAGCCGGAGGTGCTGATGGACGGCGCCCACGACATCGACACCTGCTACGAGGTCAGCAAGGCGACGCTGACAAAACTCTACACCGAGCTCTATGCGGCCCGCGTGGTCCTCGAAGGCACCATCCTGAAGCCGAACATGGTCATATCAGGCAAGAAATCGGGCAAGACCAGCAATCCCGAGGAAGTCGCCGAAAAGACCATAAAGCTGTTCCGCGAGACGGTGCCGGCCGCGATCGGGGGCATCGCCTTCCTGTCGGGTGGACAATCGGACGAGGAGGCGACCGCCAACCTCAACGCCATCAATGCCACCGGCCCGCATCCGTGGAAGCTGACTTTCTCCTATGGCCGCGCCCTGCAGGCGGCCGCGCAGAAGGCGTGGCGCGGCAAGGCCGCAAATGTAGCCGCCGGCCAGGCCGCCTTCGTTCACCGGGCGCACATGAACCATCTGGCGGCACTTGGAAAATGGCAGCCGACGCTGGAACAGGCCGCCTGAGCAGAATTCTCTCTCCTCTTCGGACCCGGGTCGTGTGCCCGGGTCTCGCTTGAGGCGAGGCCCGACCGCAATCCTGCATCTGAAAAATGCGGTACCCGTGTCGGCTTTTACCGGCGCCGAACGTCCTTTGTGTGAACAGAGGAGCAGGCTCATGCCAAACAACAGAAGCGTTTCGCAGGAAGATTGGTTCGCGGCGCACAAGGCGCATCTGGCGCGCGAGAAGGAATTGACGCGATTTCGTGACCGTATCGCTGCTGAGCGGCGGGAATTGCCATGGCTCAAGATCAGGAAGGATTACGTCTTCGAAACCGAACTGGGTCCGAAGAAACTGGCCGACCTGTTTGGCGGCAACAGCCAATTGATCGTCTATCACTTCATGTTCCCGCCAGGCGCCGACTACCGCTGCGAAGGCTGCTCGTTTCTTGCCGACCATATTGACGGAGCCTACCTGCACCTCAGACACCACGATGTGTCACTGGCTGTGGTCTCGCGGGCGCCGCTGGCCGAGCTGCTGCCCTACAAACAGCGCATGGGTTGGAAATTCCACTGGGTGTCGTCTTACGCCTCGGACTTCAATTTCGACATGCAGGTTTCCTTCACCGACAAGCAGATCGCGGCTGGCGACACCACCTACAATCTCGAGCGCCGCGCGCTGAAGTCGAAGGATCTTCCCGGCACCAGCGTCTTCTACAAGGACGAGAAAGGCGACATTTTCCTGACCTTCGTGGCGCGCTCCAGGGGCGGCGACCAGCTGATCGGCGCCTATCATTATCTTGACATGACGCCGAAGGGCCGCAACGAGACAGGTCCTTACCATAGCCTGATGGACTGGGTGCGGCTGCACGATGAATATGCAGACAAGTCCGAGATGCAGCACGCCTGTTGCCGCTAACGACAGGCAGTCGTTGCAAGGTCGTTCACCTTCGGCCCGACATGCGCTAAGTGCTCGTCGCTATACACAACGGTATCGCGACGCAGCGCTTTCTTGCCCTCCTCACCTGGCTCGCCTTTCCGCTCTATGTCTGGCAGGGGCTCGGCGTGCGCCGCCGCACCACCCGCATGCTGCCCGCGCAAGGTCCGGTCATGCACGAAATCGCCGGCAAGCAGCCGGCGGTCTCGCTGCTGGTGCTGGGCGATTCTTCTGCTGCCTCGGTCGGCATCGGCAATTCCGAGAACGGGCTCGCCGCGCAACTGGCCGCTTTGGTTTCGCGACAGACAGCGCGTGCCGTTCGCTGGCGGGCGGCCGGCTTCAACTCGGCGACCTCCGGCCAGATCCGCGACCATGTCTTGCCCAATCTGTCGGCCGATCCGTGGACGCATATCGTGCTCGCCATCGGCACCAACGACACCAAGAATTTTCATTCGGTGCCGCGCTTCAAGAAGGACTTTGGCGGCCTGCTCTACGCGCTGCGCGCCAAATGGCCGGAGGCGCGCGTGGTATGGTCGCCGGTGCTGGAATTCACCCAGGCACCGGCAATGCCGCCGCTGCTCGGCAAGATCCTGGAAATCCGCGCCATCGAGATGAACCGCATGGGTAAGCGTCTTTGCCTCGAGCGCGGCGCCGTGCCGGCACCGCGCCTGCCGATCACCAATCCGGCTTTGCCTCCGATGGGTTTCATGCCTCGGAAGCGGGCTACTGGGCCTGGGCCGAGCATCTCGTCGGACCGGTGATCGCCGAGTGATCGACAAGCCGCGTCACCGGCTCGGTCTTACGCCCAATGTCCGACCACCGCTGTTATCGAAATCGCCGCCATCGCCAGCAGCGCCAGCTTCCAGAAGTCGCTGCGGCGCCTCAAGCCGGGCCAGCCGAGCGGCTTGATGAGCTGAATGACCATCATGGCGATGATGACGAGCGCGAGGAGTTTCGACATGCCGCCTTTGACCAGCATCGCCGCCGGCTGTCAAAGCGCTGCTTGCGCTCGCTCCCTGACTTGTGGTTGCCGGCCACTGCGACGACCTTGCCAACAGCGCCGGGCCAACAGCGCCGGGCCAATAGCGCCGGCGCGCTAAGCCAGCGGCTTGAGGCCGGCCTCGATCGCGGCCCGATTCGGTTCGAGGAACGGTGGCAGGGCCAGCCTCTCGCCCAGCGTTTCCAGCGGCTCGTCGGCAGTGAACCCCGGCCCGTCGGTGGCGATCTCGAACAATATGCCGTTCGGCTCACGGAAATAGAGCGAGCGGAAGTAGTATCGCTCGACCTCGCCGCTTGACGGCAGACGAAACTCGGCCAGCCGCGCCGTCCATTGATGCAGCGTTTTCTGGTCCGGCGCCCTGAATGCGACGTGGTGGACTGCCCCGGCGCCTTGCCGTGCCGGCGCAAGGCCACGCTGCACCGCGACATGAAGTTCCGCCGCCGGTCCACCTTCGCCCATTTCGAAGACATGAACCAGGCCTTCGCCATCCGGCGAGGCGTATTCCCGCGCCTTGCGCATGTTCATCACATGGGTCAGCACGGCTTCAGTGTTGGTGATGTCGGGAACGCTGATCACGATGGGTCCGAGCCCGCGTATCTGATGCTCGGCCGGAACCGGGCTTTGAGCCCAGGCATGGCTGTCGCCCTTGCCGCCATCGCTGACGAGGCGCAGACGCTGGCCCTCTGGGTCCTCGAAATCCAGTGACTGGTAACCGCCGATGTCGCCCACCTCTCCAGTCGCGATGCTCTCGCCGGTCAGGCGCTCCTTCCACCAGGCAAGGCTCTTGGGGCTGCCGACCCTGAGGCTTGTGCGGACAATGCTTTGGGTGCCGCGCCGTTCTCGCCCGACCGGCCAATCGAAGAAGGTAAGGTCGGTTCCGGGCGTCGCCTCTGCGTCGGCGTAGAAAAGGTGATAGGCGCTGGTGTCGTCCTGGTTGACTGTCTTCTTGACCAGCCGCAGCCCCAGGGTCCTCGTGTAGAAGCGAAGATTTCCAGGCGCATTCGCGGTGATAGCGGTGAGATGATGAATCCCTGTCAGTTGCAGGCTCATAGTCGTCTCCCTGTTTTTTTTCGAAAAATCATTCACCTCCAATATCAGAACACTTGCCCTTTGGCTGAAGGCGGCGAATTCCGACAGTCCGTCGCGGAATGCTGAACGATCTCCGACTGCCGCAAAACAGTGAACAATCGGCGTTCCCTGAAACATGATGCTGGCACGATAGGAAGCCATCTCGAAGGCTGCCTTCCGCCATCGGCGGGCGGGGATCGGCAAGGTTGTCGAAGGCCCCGCATCCTCCTGACAGACTGCTGTCAGTAGGGGTATGCGATAGTGTCTCCATCGAAAGAGAGGAGACCAGCCATGACCGGTTTTACCATTCTGCGTAACGTGCAGCACTATGTCGGCAAGATCCGGACAATGCGCAACGAGATTCGTACCGAGCGCTTCTTGAATGCATTGCCGCCGAGCATCCGCAAGGACATCGGTTGGCCGGATAATTACGCCAATGGCCGCAGGAACGACCGCTAGGGTGATTTCTTCGCGGGCAGCACTTGGATGCGAACGTGGCTTCGCCCACATCTAGAAGCGGCGGGAGATGGAGCAGGGAATGCCGGAGCAAAAAACCATCGGTGTCCTTTTCATCGATCGCTTCGCCGACTGGGAATACGGCCTGCTGGCGGCATCGGCCGTCGAATGGTTCGGCGCCCGCGCCGTATCGCTGACGCCTGACGGCAAGCCGGTGACCTCGGCCAGTGGATTTCTGCTGACACCGGATCGCTCCGCCGAGGTCGGCGAGAACGCCGATCTTGACGCGATAGCCGTCATCGGCTCCGACGAGTGGGCCGGTGATGCGCCGCCGGACATATCCGGACTGCTGACTGCGGTCGCCGCACGCGGCGGCGTGGCCGGCGGCATTTGCGCCGGCACGTTGGCGCTGGCGCGCGCCGGCTTGTTCAAGGATGTCAGACACACCAGCAACGGTCGCGACTGGATCAGCGCAAAAGAGCCGGGTTACCCAGGCGCCCAGAACTACCAGGACGTGCCCTATGCCGTCGCCGACCGTCGCATTGTGTCCGCGCCAGGCTCAGCCCCGGGCACTTTCGCTCTTGCCTGTCTGAGGACGCTCTATCCGGATCCGGAAAGAAGTGGCGACTTTGCACAGATGCGTATGCTTTTCGCCCGGGAATATGCTGAAGCCTCCTGACAGTATGTTGTCAGGAGCAGCGTGCAATAGTGCAGCAGCGTCAGGAGAAAGATATGGCCTTCATTTCTGCAAAAGCCTCAGCCTGGTTTGAAATTCCTGTCACCGACATGGATCGGGCGCGCGCCTTCTATGCATCGGTGCTCCAGAACGAACTCGTGCTGGAGGAGAGCGGCCCAAACCCGATGGCGATGTTCGCCGCGCAGGACCAGATGGCCTCCGGGCATATCTACCCCGGAAAACCAGCGGCTCCCGGAACCGGCCCGACCATCCATCTTTCGGTCGCCGCACCGATCGAGGATGCCATGGAACGGGTGAGGCAGAATGGCGGCCAGGTCGTCCCGCCGGCGATCTCCATCCCGGCCGGCAAGTTCGCCTATTGCCTCGACCCGGACGGCAACAGTTTCGGCCTTTTTGTTTAGGTGGAACAGTTCGCATGGTGAAAAGCTGGAACGACTGGCTGAACACGCCAGGCATCAACGGCATAAAGACGTCGCCGCACACTTTCGCCGACGTCGTCGAAGGCCAGCCGATGCTGGTGCCGACGGCGCGGCAGGTCGATGATTTCATTCGTTCCATCCCGGAGGGCGTGGACATGGATGCCCGCGCATTGCGCACCGCGCTCGCCATTGAGCACGGTGCCGAAGTGACATGCCCGGTCACCATCGGCTATCATCTGCGCACCGTCGCCGAGGCCGCCAACGAGGATCTCGAGCGCGGCATGACGCCGAGCGGGATTGCACCGGTCTGGCGGGTACTGGACGCGAAGACGCCGACCACGAGGAAATCGCCCTTCGGCGCGGCATTTGTCGCCGCGCAGCGCAAGCGCGAAGGGCTGGAACCATAGACGCCGAGGGACCATACGATGCGCCGCGCCGACAGGCTTTTCCAGATCGTGCAGCATCTGCGCGGTGGCCGTCTGGTCACTGCCCAGAAGCTGGGCACGTGGCTCGAGGTTTCCGAGCGAACCATCTACCGCGACATCGCCGACCTGCAGTCGACCGGTGTCCCGATCGACGGCGAGGCCGGCGTCGGTTACATGATGAGGGAGGGCTTCGACCTTCCACCGCTGATGTTCACGCGTGACGAGATCGTCGCGCTGGTCGCCGGCGCCCGCATGGTGCGCGCCTTTGGCGGCGCCGCCATGGCACGGGCCGCCGATGAGGCGCTGGTCAAGATCGGCGCCGTGCTGCCCGATGCCGAAAAGGACCGCATCGCCCGCACCGAGATCCACACGCCGATGTGGGTGGTGAGCGACGCCGCCCGCGAGGCGATCGACCTTATCGAGCGCGCCATCGAAAAGCGCCAGGTGCTGACCATCGACTATTCCGACGAGGCCGGCCGCGGCACTGCGCGCGACATCAGGCCGTTGGGCCTTTGGTTCTGGGGCAAGGTGTGGACGCTGGTCGCCTGGTGCGAGATGCGCGACGATTTCCGCGCGTTCCGCATCGATCGCATCGCCTCGGTGGTCATCGCCGGCCGCACCTTCAAGCCGGAACGCGGCAAGCAGCTCGCCGACTTCTATCGAGCGGTGGAGCGCAGCGAGGATTATGGCATGGCGCCGGACCGGGCGGCGCGAACATAAACCAGGAGATCTTATAAAAAAGCCCGCTCGAAGCGGGCTTTTTTATTGGGCTGCCGAGAACTTACTCCTCGTCGCTATCCTTGTCCTTCGACTTCAGCGCCGACAGCTTGGCGAAAACGGCGTTGGCGTCGAGTTCCGCGTCCTCGTCCTTGGGCTTCTCCGGCGCCGGCACCAGCCGTTCAGTCAGTGCCGCCGGCAGCAGCGTGTCGCCAGTCGGCTGTGCCTGCTCGCGGCCGCGCGAGGCACGGTTGACTTCCATGTCGAGGTCGATCTGCGACGTAAGGCCCAGCGTCACCGGGTCCATCGGCTGCAGATTGGCCGAATTCCAGTGCTTGCGATCACGGATCTGGTCGATCGTCGATTTGGTCGTGCCGACCAGGCGCGCAATCTGCGCGTCCTTGAGCTCGGGATGGTTGCGCACCAGCCACAAGATGGCATTGGGCCGATCCTGGCGCTTCGACAGCGGCGTGTAGCGCGGCCCCTTGCGCTTGGATTCCGGCACCCGCACCTTGGGGTCGGACAGCTTCAGCCGATGGTTCGGGTCCTTCTCGGCGCGCGCGATCTCGTCGCGGGTCAACTGGCCGGTCATGATCGGGTCCATGCCCTTGATGCCTTGCGCTGATTCACCGTCGGCAATCGCCTTGACCTCAAGCGGATGCAGCCCGCAAAACTGCGCGATCTGCTCGAAGGAGAGTGCGGTATTGTCGACCAGCCAGACGGCGGTCGCCTTGGGCATCAGCAGCGTATTGGCCATTTTCAAAAAATCCTTCTCGTTCGCCCGCGTTCCCGCGCGGGCGGTGGTTTAAGCCACCAAAATGGGAAATTCGCTGCGTATATAACCACTCTGTTGCCTTTTCGCAATGTTTTTGGGAGACATGCCACGGCATTGAACTCGGGTTAACGGCGGTTTCGGGATTGCGACGGTTCTGATTCTGTTGGTGGCGTTGATTCGGAGAGCACCGCCATGCCTGAGACTGCCGAGAAGCCGCGTCTGCGGCTGTTGCTGGACCATTTCGCCCTGATCGAGGATGACCGGGAGGGGTGGCGGGTGGCGCATCCTCTGTCTGAGGTTCTGCTGCTGGTGGTTTGCGGCACCATCGCGGCGGGCGATGATTTCGAGGACATCGCCGATTGGGGCGAGGACAATGTGGCCTTCCTGCGCCGTTTCCTGCCCTATCATCACGGGGTTCCGGGTTCGCGTTGGCTGCGGTTGCTGATGAACCGGATCGATCCGGGGCTGTTTGCGAACTGCTTCCAGTCCTGGGCGACGGCGATGCGTCCGGACGCGCCAGCGCTGGTGGCCATCGACGGCAAGACCTCGCGCGGCA
>NZ_SADR02000039.1:8686-41831 GCF_004010325.2 Mesorhizobium sp. M00.F.Ca.ET.216.01.1.1 | reverse complement strand
ACCTGGAGCGGAACAGATCCTGCTCTCCCGTCTCGCGCTTCTCGCGTGGCTTGGACATTCGCCGTCCCCTCGATTCGCCGCCGCCGAACCGAGTGAATCACGCTCCGCAGCACAAGGGAATCGCAAAACCGAATTGCAGGAAAACAGCGCTCATAAACCGCAAATCCTGCAATTCCAAAGCCGCTATCCGCCTCAATCAACATGCCAGATCAATGGCTTGCGGATAGTTCACGGTCGACAAGATCACCGGCGCGGACTGGAAGAATACGGCTGCATCGCCCTGACCGAGCCGGCGGAACAGAAGATCTCGGCATCCGTCAACGCTCGATACAAACCGCGCGATCGAATGGACCGAGCACAACCGGATCAAAAAGCTTCTCAGAGAATTGAGGACCCTTCGGACCCCAAAAGGGCTATAGCCTGATTTTGGGTTCGCACGCCTAGCTTCTTCTTGGCATTGTCCAAATGAAAAGCGATCGTGCGTGGCTTGATGCCCAAGATGCGGCCGGTCACCCAGGCTGAATTACCCCGCGCTGCCCACCGCAGGCACTCATATTCGCGGGATGTCAGCGAAATCCCATCCACTGTTCGATCGCTCGGCAGTTTGCGGCGAACGCAACGATGAAAGCAGGCCGCCATCAGCTGAAGAGCTTGTTCGTACCGCTCAGCGACCCGAAGAAATACTGGACGAGGCTCATCGGCGGCAAAAGTAACCGCAGCGATGCGGCCGCGGAGATCGACAATTGGGATCGTCAAACCGCAGCAGATGCTGAATTGAGCCGCCTCATCGAATAGCTGCTGTTGAGCCGGCGACATTTTATCGCCTCCCAAATTCGATCCCCAGTGAAACGGGCAGCCGCCATTTCGAGCACGCAAGACCACAGGATCGAGTTTCTCATACTGATTTTCGAGATACTGTCTGGTCCAGCGGGGTGGATAGTTCGAAATTAGCCTCGGTTTGCCGGAAGGCCGTGCTGGCAAGGAGAGGTACGCAAAGGAGATTAGGTCAAGTCGTCCGGCCGCCTCAGCCATGGCATCCCGGAAATCTGCCTCATCGATACTCTGTGACAGTCTTTCAAGGAATGTCTCGAAAACAAGTGGCATGTCCCTCGTCATCGTCGCGCTCGATTCTTCCTCTTTCTGCACGCCTTCCGGCTGCGTCGTGTATGTCCCGACAAACGCGATTGACTTCGCGGGCGTCGCTGGGCTGACCAGGCTCCAGAATGCTGCCACACTTTCGATCTTCGCCGGTCATCCCAATCATGCTGGGCTCGCCCGATGGGTGTCTGGCAGACGCCTCATGATCTTTCAACAGCTCAATCAGAGAATCTCCATGCATTAAATCATGACCGCCCCTGCACCGTCCAAATCAGGAGAAATCATCCTGCGCTGACCAAAAGCCATCATTGACCCAGCTTTTGCAGGAATTTGGGTCGGCACGAGCATAACAATTCGGATAGCCGCTCATCCCCCACCCAGGGCGCCATGATCCGGAACGAAGTGTTGCGATGCTTTCTTTTCTTTGATAGGCAAATCGTCTCAACAATGTTAAAATGCCTTTTCCTTGTGAACGGGATGGCGTGTGAGTATCGTCCTTTTATATACATGACGTGATAAAATTCACCGCAATGATTATTCTGCTCTTTGTGATGTGAAGGAAGATATCTTCGGCGTTGCCGCCTTTGGAACCGGCGACCGTGGCCCGCTGCAATGATGTAAAGGGCGAGTCTAAGCTCAATCTGCATCGGAACGTGCAGATGACCTTTACCAGACCCTCGATTCCGGACGGGCCATAATGATTCTGATTACGTGGGTCAAAAAGGGCGCCCTGCCGGCGGGGAGGTACACCCGCAGGGCGCGCCGCACAGAGGTCCTGGTCGTTGGGCAACAGGACAGCGGCGGCAGAACTGATTCGGTTCGTGACTGAAATAGTCCGGAGCATGCTCAAGATCAGATATCTGGAATTCAACAGTTTTGGGTCTGCTCGGCGCAGTAGCGCGCAGGGACATGCCTGCCTCCGGACTCGCTCCTTCGCGATCGCAAAATCATACGGCACCCTCGGCCTTCAGCGCGCGATAGGTGGTATCGACCGACTTTACCGTCGCGTCGACAATGATGTCGATCTCTTTTCGGGTAATGATCAGGGGGGGTGCATAACCGAGGATGTCGCCATGCGGCATGGCCCGTCCGATGACACCATTCTCAAACAGAGCAGCTGCAGTGCGCACCCCGACCTGAAGGTCGGGTTCGAATGGTATCCTTTGTTTTGGGTCCCGCATCATCTCTACGGCCGACAGGATACCCACTCCGCGAACTTCACCAACGATGGGATGCCCCGCCAGCTCGGCCTTCATCCGGTCTTGCCAATACGGTCCAACATCGCGGACATGCTCCAAAATATTTTTTTCTTTAAGCAGTCGAATATTGGCGAGCGCGGCTGCGGCACAAAGCGTGTGCCCCGAATATGTCCAGCCGTGGCCGAGTGCGCCGTGCTTCTCAGTTCCTTGTTCCAAAACCGACCAGACACGGTCGCCAATGATTGACCCGGAGATGGGGAGGTAGGCGGAACTCAAACCCTTTGCGATGGTCACGAAATCCGGACGCATGTTATACAGGTGGGAACCGAACTTCTCGCCGGTTCGCGCGAAGCCGCAGACCACTTCATCGGCGATTAAAAGGATATCGTATTTGTCGAGCACCGCTTGAATGGACGTCCAGTACCCTTTGGGGGGCGGCACAATACCTCCTGTCCCAAGTACCGGCTCTCCGATAAAAGCTGCAACCGTTTCCGGTCCTTCGGCCAGGATCAAGGCTTCAAGCTCATCGGCACAGCGCCGGGAGAACGCTTCCTCGCTCTCCTCGATACGCGCCTGGCGGTAATAGTGCGGCGTGGTTGTATGGCGCACCAAATCCAGAGGCAGGTCGAAGAAATTGTGAAAGAAGGGAAGGCCAGTTAGGCTACCCGTGACCAATCCAGACCCGTGATAGCCGCGATTTCGCGAGATGATCTTTTTCTTTTCGGGCCGGCCAAGAATGTTATTATAGTACCAGACCAGCTTGATGTTGGTTTCGTTAGCATCGGAACCGGAGAGGCCGAAATAGACCCTTCGCATGTTCTGACCGAAATACTCGACCACGGCCTCTGCCAACAGGGCGACCGGCTCCGTACCTTGGCTGGCATAGACGTGCGCGAACGGCAATTCGCGTGCTTGCCTGGCAATGGCCTCGGCGATCTCCGTGCACCCGTATCCCATGTTGACGCAGTAGAGCCCTCCGAAACCGTCGAGGCTCCGTCGGCCTTCGGTGTCCCAGATATAGACGCCGTCCGCTCCGGCCATGATCCGGTTTGGCGTCTCTCCGCGACTGTGCTTGGCCAAATGTGTAGACGGATGAAAGACGAAGCTTCGATCCTTCTCCTGGAGTTGCTCGGTTCCCAGATTGCTCGAGCGCATCGTCCCTCTCCTCGCGATAGATTGGCGGAGGGCACTCGGCCAGCCACCTGTTTAGCAAATAGCATACCGGAAACGTCTCTCGAGTTTCTCGGGAATGCAGGTTATTCGCCGCGGAATTCGCGGGATCGGCCCGAATTGCCGTGAAAACTAAGGCGCCACCTTCGCAGGAGCGTTGAATTGGATCTCACTGATTTTGCGACGTCAGGGCGCGTACTGCAAACACGAACAGCTTACGACACGTATGCGCCCAGCATAGTGCCCGATTAGCGGGTGACGTTGCCCCCAGTTTCTATCCAGTTTTGAGTTCGTTTCCGGCGTGGGTTGTGCCCTGCTGGGCGGGTGAGCGACGGGCGCTGGCGCGGAGCCTTTGGCATAGCCCAGCGCGAGGCACGATAGAGCGCCGCCGGCCATGTTCCGCCGAACGCCGGTCATCCCTTACATTCTGATGGTCCGGATCGGTCTTGCCCTTCCCCAGGGTGGTAACGCAGGTGATCAGGGGAAAATCACATTCGCCTCGATCAGCAGGCGGCGGGTTCCGTGCCGCGGCACAGGCCCCAACCTGGTTGGCCAGCGCTGAGAGGCTGAGGTCGTGCCCTCGCGCATAGCGATCGCTTTGGCGGTGCAGCGGCTGGTGCTCGGCAGACTTCTCAAAGGAACAGCCAGCAGGTTCGGCCCGGCAAAGACGCGCGGCGAGAGCGCCTCGCCATCGACATCTTGATTCGCAGCCGACCAGCGCCGCCAAGTTCTGTCGTCAGTGTGTTGCCCTTCTTGCGATCGCAAATTCGTGGTTGCTGCGCAGGGCGAGCCGAGCTGCGGCTCGCGGGACGCGGGCGAACCGACAGAACTCTTTGCGCCGCCTGAAAAGCTGCCTCCATCAATGCTGGCCAATCGTGCAGTCTTGAAACGCTGGCTCAAGCCTCAAACGTCGAGCAGCCGCTCCTTTTCCTCTCGAAACCAGCGCCCCTCGCCCGACGTGATCACTCGATCTCATGCTTCGAGCAGGGCTCCTCCTAATGGTTGCGCTCATGACCTGCACCCTTCAGCCAAACTCAGCAAATGGGACGTCTCCACGGATTATCAGCGGCTCGGCAAGCTCGGAACGCGCCGGTGAACGCTGCAAGGTTAGTCGCCGCCAGTGGATGGCGAGGATGTCCTGCGGCTAAGTACTTTAGGTGGGTTATTATAACCCGAGATTCCGATACGTGGTTTCGCCATAGCTCCTGGCGCCATTGGCACGCTGAGCGTTTGAAAGCCGATGAAACTCGTTAGGCCAATGGGCAAGCGCGTGCTTGATAGCCTTCATCTTGAACGGCACGTGGCACAACACATTTGTCCCTGATGATGGGCGGACAGCTCGCATCTAGTTGTCGCGAGCCGTTAAGGTTTGCTGCGATTATCGGCAGACCTAGATCAAGGGCCAATTCCATTTCCCAGCGCACGAAGCGAAAAAGGTTTTTCGTTTTCTCACCGATCAGGACAAGTACCTGGCTCGATCCATTCATTCTGTTGCGAAGATTGCGTTTAACATAATCTTCGTCCTGTGCTCGGCTCGTCATATTGTCCAGATCGTGAGCGTTCGCGAATTCAAAACTCACATTCTCGCTGGCATTCCACCCTTTCATAAAGCGGTATGCCCAAGCGTCTTCATCGCCGTCAAATATTACATAGATCGGATCGCTGTATGCCATTGTTGTCTCTTAGTTGTTTTGACGAGCAACCCACTGGGTGTGCTCCCTTGAGAAAGCCAGTTCGGCTTCGTTCACCGCCGCGGAGAATGCCTCATCCGAGATGGCGTCCGTAATAAGGTCGGCAGTCAATCCGATCTCGTGAGCTGGCGGCCAGCCTGGTATCGCTGGGTCAGCGATGCGTACCACGATGAACGAGAACCCCAGAGCGTAAGCAATCACACCAAGGCCCATCCAAATTTTTGCGGATCTCTGTTCGAGCGCGCTTTCTTCTCGTACCACTTACGTTGCTCGCAAATTCGTGTCTGCAGATATAGCTCTTTTCGCTCTTTTAGCGGGGAGTCCCTTCGATTGCTATCAAGGATACCTTCCATGAGCTTGCGAAAATCAGCTCTAGCGTCGGCCGCACGCGTGTCATCGAACGGCTGTGCTCGCATCGCAAAGCGCCAGGTCAATGTCTTTACTGACTCTGCCAAAGCTCTAGCTTGATACCAGACCTGCTCGGGCTTTGTGACCGACCGGAAAATGAGGATTCCCATTGAGCAAAGAAACACCGCAGCATACACACCGAAATAGGCCTTTGATGGCCACAAATCCAAAGAGAGAACAGAGGCCGAAAAAAGAATAACGTACTCTGCCCGGATCAGGCTAAGAAATGTCGCCTGCTGCTCGTTAGACGCCATGTCGGCGCTATTATAAAGTCCAGGATATTTCACTTCAGAGCACCTCTATTTGTGCCAGCAAATTCTTTAAGCCATGATTTGGCAAACGTAACGTTTGCAGTCGAGCTTACAGAGCCTAGTCTTGAGCTAGACGCGGTCCCTCTGTTTATAAACAGGATTGCAGGTCCGGTCCCATCGATGTACGGGTATAGGCCCAAAAATTCTTGCCCACAGAATGTTTCCGAAGAATTTTTTGCCACGGGGAGAACTGCTACCGCGGTCCGAAAGCCATCGAAAAAGCCAAGCTCCCAAGGCATCTATCTGGATCCTGGAGAATTGTTTGAATGCACATAGATTAGCGTCTTTGACTGCCTCATACGGGTCCGCAGCAACTCGGCAGTGGCAGAGGAGACCTTTGTGCGGTCCAATTGTGAATCTTCGATCCAATCTACATAAGCAGTGAACCCAAGCTCCTCAAAAATTCGCTTCACACCGAGAACGATCTCTGCGTCCTTGAACGAATGTGACAGAAAAACGTCGAATGACGATCTGGCTGTAGCTGCGGCCATCTCTTCCTTTAGAACGATCGATGCGGCTCTATGTCCTCGACTGGCATTCGCAACTTTTTTCAGCTCTGCCTCGGTCAGTAGCACTATTCAAATCCCCCATGATCTGTTCGCAATCTATGAACTAGACGCCCATTCGATTAAGCGACCCCTTGTCTTGTGAAAACTGGCACCATTCTCTCCAGCCGGTAGCGCAACCTCCACCCTTCTCGAAGACCACTCGGCTGGCGGGCGTGACCGGCCTTGTCACCCACCTACGCGACCGCGGCTCAGCGATGCTCCTCGCTCAGAAGGCTGCGGAGACCAGCAATGTCAAACAGGACAGACAATCTCCTAATCTCGAACAGCAACGAACTTACGACGTAGAAAGGAGATGGAGCGATCTCCGAATATCCGCAGGCGTCGAGGGCCGGTTTGCTCGCCAAGGCCGAGCGGGCCAGCTTGCACTCCCGCTACCCGTCGGCTTGCCAATTCCTCGCTGTAGATTTCGCCCCCTACACGGATGCGCTGACCGCGACTAAGCTCAATCGCCCCCGATCGCCAATCCAGGGCGAAGGTTCCCCCCTTGAGATAGCTGTAGATGCACTTTTCGGCACTTCGCATCTCAGATATGGACGCCTCCTCCACCAGGCACGATCCGGTTTGGCTTCTCGCCGCAACCGTGCTGGCCAAGTGCGTCCGATGGCTGCTTCGATCCGTCTCCTGGAATTGATCGGTTCCAGATTGCTCAAGCGCATCGTCCTTCCTCGCCATCAACTGGCGGATAGCGCTCGGCCACCTTTTTCCAGGAATTAGTATACCGCAAATGTCCCTTGAGTTTCGTCGGAATGGGTGCTTTTTGCCGACGAATCTACGGGATCCGTGCCAAACGCCGTTGAAACTTAAGCTTTTCGGTTTTACCGTTGCCTCAGGGCGGACAAGGGTATCGGTGAATTGGACTTCACTGGTTTCGTAACGACAAGGCTATAGTATTGATCAATCCCTAAGCCTGCCTGCAGCAGTCCCTCCATGAAATCCTGATAGGCGGCCATAGAACGAGATGCGACCCGCATCAGATAATCGACGCGCCCCCCAATTGCCCAGCAGTCCAGGATTTCCGGAATCTCTTGGATTGCAGTTTCGAAGTGTCGTTGGTCCTCAAGACGATGACGATCCAGCACGACCTCTACCATCACAAAGATCATGCCGCCAATGAGGGCAGGACTCAGTCGCGCATAGAATCCCTCAATAATCCCTGCGGCCTTGAGTGCTCGGAGCCGCTCCGAACAGGCCGATGCCGAAAGATGAACTCGTTTTGCAAGCTCACTTTTTGAAATCCGACCGTCTGCCTGAATTTCGGAGAGAATCCGGACGTCCCAACTGTCGAGTTGCACGGGATCGGGTTTCGACTTCATAACCTATGCTCTCAAGCAGCGATCGACATCGCGTTGTGTGCCGATCAATTCTATCATCAATTGAAACGACCGAATGTAGTAGTGGAAGGCATCTGTTTCTCGGCCCGAGATGTGCCAGAATGGGGTACGAAAATCAGCTGAGGGAGAGCGATCCGCTGAGAAAAGCTGCAGAAGTAGTTTGGCTATCGCCCCGACGCCTAACGGGGCAATGATGCAGCTGGAGAGGATAGCCGGCCGCGGCGGAGACCTCCTGATAAAATAGATAACCCATTTACTGAACTCCGCTGCCGTACTTGATAGACGCCGCGACGGCATTCGAGCCTCGATCGCGTGTATGGCATATTCAGTGCAGTATTCACTGGCACATTCAGCTATTGGAGTGAATTGAAGGCCTTGCTCGTCCGGCTCGCCGAGGCGCATGGCACCGCAAATGCCGCTCGTCTTACGGCTTGCCCGACAATTTGGCGCGGGAGTCTGGCCGAAATCGCCCAACGGAAAGACTCAAACGCCGATGTTGCGTGCGATGCTGTCTGCCGCCATACGCTTCCGCCATTCAAGAGGCCCGGAATTGTGAATGGAGTTTCCCTCAACATCGACAGCCATGATGACAGGCATGTCCTGCACCTCGAATTCATAGATGGCTTCCATGCCCAGGTCTTCAAAGGCAACGATCCGCGCCGCCTTGATCGATTTTGAAATCAGGTACGCAGCGCCACCCACTGCAGCAAGGTATGGCGTTTTGTGTCTTACAATCGACGCGATGGCCGCCGGTCCCCTCTCCGCTTTGCCCACCATCGCGAAAAGGCCGGTTTCGGCGAGCACCTTGTCCGTAAAATCGTCCAAGCGGCTGGAGGTTGTTGGACCAGCGGGTCCAACAACCTCATTCCTCACTGCCCGGACGGGGCCGACGTAGTAAATCACGCCTCCCCGCAGGTTGACCGGAAGCGGTTTACCGGCAACGAGCAGCTCGATCATTCGTTGGTGGGCAGCGTCACGGCCCGTCAGTATCTTTCCAGACAGCAGGAGCGTTTCACCGCAGCGCCACGATGCCGTCTCTTCCTTCGTCAGCGTATCTAAATTGACCCGCCGGACGCCGGCTGGGTTCAATTCGTCGGCTCCGATGTCGGGCCATTCGCGCAAATCGGGCGGCTGGAGGGTGATGGGTCCAGAGCCGTCCAAAGTAAACTTCAGGTGCCGGTTGGCGGCGCATTGCGGGATGAGCGCCACAGGCTTGGACGCCGCATGAGTAGGATAGGTCGCAACCTTGACGTCAACGACTGTCGTTAGACCACCAAGGCCTTGGGCGCCGATACCAAGCGCGTTGATCCGCTCATAAAGCTCAATCCGCAGCCCCTCCTCTGCGCTTGACGCCCCCATTGCGATCAGTTCCGCCATATCGATGGGCTCATTCATGGCCTCCTTGGCCAGCAGCATCGCCTTTTCAGCGCTACCACCGATGCCGACAGAGATCAGTCCAGGTGGACACCACCCGCTGCCAAGGGTCGAAACGGTATTGACCACCCAGTCGGAAACGGAGGCGCTGGGATTGAGGGTGGTAAAACGTGCCTTGTTCTCCGACCCGCCGCCTTTCGCGGCGATGGTGATCTCAATCTGGTTACCTTGCACCAGGTCGACATGGACAACTGCCGGTGTGTTGTCACGGGTGTTGATCCGTGTGGCGAGCGGATCCGCAACGATCGATGCCCGAAGGGGATTGTCCGGATCGAGATAGGCTTGGCGTACGCCCTCATTCACAAGATCAGCGAAACTGGCGGTTGACTTGATGCGGGCATCCATGCCGACCTTTGCGAAGACCACCACAAGTCCGGTGTCCTGACAGATCGGGCGCCGCCCAAAGGCCGCCATGCGGGAGTTCAGCAGAATCTGACCTATGGCGTTCTTCGCCGACGGGCTCCGTTCTCGCGTGTATGCGTGAGAAAGAGACCGGATATAATCTGGAGGGTGGTAGTATGAGATGTACTGAAGGGCGTCGGCGACGCTTCTTGTGATGTCCTTGCCCGCGATGGTCCGTGTTCTATTTCCCACCGGATTTTATCCAAATGAACCGAGGCCATTCACCATTTTAAGGATTTGGAAGCTTCGCACCCCCTGCTCGCCGCCTTCATATCCATAGCCGCTTTGCTTGACTCCTCCATAAGGGGCATCAGCGGAAACCCCTTTCAGGTAATTCACACTAACAGCGCCCGCAGAAAGACCATTGATAAGCTTCTCTTGCGTATCGGCAACGCCAGTGAACAAGTAGGCGGCCAGCCCGTACTCGGTGGCGTTGGCTTCCTCGATCGCCTCTTCGATCGTATCGAAAGGCGCCACGGTGAGAATCGGTCCGAACGGCTCTTCATGAAGCACTCTCGCTTGCTTCGGTACGCCCGTCAGGATGGTTGGCGGCCAGTAAAACCCCGGTCGGTCAAGGGGGGTGCCACCGGTCTCGATGCGGGCGCCGCCCTCTACCGCATCTTTGGTCAGGCGTTGCATGGCCTCGATTCGCCGCGCGTTTGCCATTGGCCCCATTTGCGTTGCAGGGTCATCCGGTGGACCGATCCTGATTTTTCGGACCGCCTCCGTCATCCGGACCAGGAATTCCTCATAGCGGGATCGGGCGACAAGAATCCTGCTGGGCGCATTACAGCTCTGGCCCGCGCACTCGAATTTGTATTCCGAAATAGCCGGTATCGCCTTTGCCAGGTCCGCATCTTCGCACACAATAACCGGGGAATGTCCACCGAGTTCGAGGATGCAGCGCTGCAAATTATTCGCGGCGAGCGTGGCCAGCTGTTTTCCAACAGCAGTTGACCCCGTGAACGTCAAGACTTTCACAATTGGCGAACTGAGCAGATGCCGCGATATATGCACAGGAACACCGAAGACCAGGTTGACCACGCCTTCCGGTATCCCTGCTTGACGCAAAGATTCCACGATATGGACAGCCACGCTTGGCGTCTCTTCGGCCCCTTTGAGGATCACCGGGCAGCCTGCCGCCAGCGCGGGGGCGAGCTTGCGGGCGATAAGAACGGCCGGATAGTTCCACGGCGTAAAGGCAGCGACGACACCGAGCGGCTCCGGGACTATCATCCTGTTCGAGCCCAACGGAATCGGGACCGACAACTCATCGGCATGTCGGCCATTCCATTCCAGCGTTTCGACCGCGCGCGCGTATTCCCCTGCCGCCTCGGCAATCGTCTTTCCCTGTTCGGACGACAGGTCCCTGGCTGCGACGCCAGCTTTCTCTGCCAGAATGCTGGCGGCAGAGACGAGGATCTCGCCACGCTCTTTGGCGGATCGTGAGGACCACGCCTTGCGGCCGCGTTCTGCCGAAGCAAGAGCTTCATCCAAGTCCGAAACCGTAGCCGAGGCCACTGAGGCAAATACCTTCTCCGTCGCCGGGTTGATCACCGGCAAAGAGGCTCGGCTACCACCGGCTCGCCATTTGCCGTTAATGAAGAGCTCATAGCTCTTGGCGTCGGACATCGAGGGCTCCACTTGAATCAATTCTGGCCATACGAGCGCGGTTTCGATATCGAAACTGCTGAACTCGCTTGGGCCAGTTTCATCGCTACGGCCGCGGCGGGTCAAATATGGAATATTGCCGAGGTCCATCTGGAATCTAGATCGTTCTGGCCGTTCAGAATCACCAATGGCCTTCGCACAATTAATGAATGCTACAGGCCCGTGTCCGACGCCATGGCCGATCAGCCCTGCGTCGTGGCTGTTTCGCCAGCCACAGCCGGCTCGCCAGATGGCTTCGAAAGGGTCATAGCTCGCGGCGTCCGACATCGCCTGCTCCGCTTGTGTGAATTTTTATCTATCGGGCTAATCCTTTGATTCTCGATCTTTTAGATCCAAGCCGCCCTCAATCCTTCGACGGACGACAACAAGAAACAGCCGCTCGATCATATTCGGCAACCAGATACCCGTTCGATCTGAAAATTCCGGACAAAGGCGTGGTTTTTCTCGCGCCGCTCTTCGAGCTAACTCAAAGTCAAAAGTCATCTGACTCGCCCGGGCGAACTAAATTGGTCTAGGTGCAAATCTTCCGATACAGCCCCGCTCGGCAGAATTAGGCGATGCGAATTTGGAGCCGTAGCGACCAGCACAGCGAAGCCGGAAGATCTTCCGGCCGTCAGCGCACAGCGCTGTCCAAAGATATCGCTGGTCGGCATTGCGCGAACCACCAGACCACAATTCGGCCAACTCTCGAGGTGGGCCACCCCACTTTGAGCGACGGGTCGAAACGCTTTTTGTTCTCGCGGTTGCCTACCAATTCGATTGTGGTCACCGGGCCAACTGAATTGGACTAACCGCTTAGCAAATTGCTCGCACATGGCTCGTTTCCAATCACGGGTAGGTGACAGCAGTCGTCCATTGCGGATCATCGTGCTTTTGCCAGTAGAGGTCCATGAGCCGTCTGGTGACGGGTCCGACGTGTCCATTAGAGACCGAGGCGTCGCCGATGCGGGTCACGGGCATAATGCCGCCGGCAGTCGAGGTGATGAACACCTCGTCAGCGTCTTTGATCTCGGCGCGACTGATATCGGCAGCCGTGGCAGAGAGGCCGATCTCGGCGCAAAGATCGAACACGGTTCGGCGCGTGATCCCCGGCAACACGCCAAAAGCAGGCGTCCTCAGGGAGCCGTCCTTAACAACGAACACATTGAAGCCGGGGCCCTCCGCAATGTGCCCGTTCGTATCGACGATCAGCGCTGTCTCAGCCCCCATGTCATAGGCGTCAAAAAGCCCCTTCACGAGATCGAGCCAATGATAGTTCTTGATCGCTGGATCGACCGACTTAGGCGGAATGCGGACGGTCTCGCTGATCGCGACGTGCAAGCCTCTTTCCAGCTGTTCCTTGTTGGCGACCGAGCCAAAAGGCACAGCAAACGCCATGAAGCGGTTCTCCGCTTGGCGGGGATCGCGACTGAATGTCGGCGATGTGCCGCGCGTGCAGATCATCTCCACATACGCCGACTGGTGCCCCGACAGAGCGACACAATTGTTGAGGATCGAGGCTATCTTTTCGCGATCATAGGGAAGCTTCATTCGCAGCCGTTCCACGCCCCCAAAGAAGCGGTCGAGATGCAAGTCCAGCCGGAAGAACCTGCCCTTCCAGACGTGCACCGTGTCGTAGGTGGCATCCGAGTGCAGGAAACCCCAATCGAGCACGGAGACCTTGGCCTCGGACATGGGCAGGTATTGCCCATCCATGAAAGCAACCCCGCGCGGATACTGACGTCGATCGACGTGATGCTCGTCCACAGTTGGAAGAGCACCTAAGAGCTGCGTCATAGCGAGCGTCATTCTTTCTCCTTCCTTACCCCCGGGACGGTTGCTTTGCCCGCGTCGAGCAGTCTGGCAACCACACCGTCCCGACGCAGGATCCACTGCGTCCGTAGATCGCACGTTTCTCCACGCGAAAAAGCCCAATCTGATGGTGGATGCGCAATGGCGGTTTCAAAAGGCAGCCCGGAGTGAAGGCTTCAGCGCAATCCGCCCAAGGTTACACCAAAACCCGCGGCTCGAACTTGACACGATCAAGCGCGATCATGCTCTTAAATTTTCGGACATTAGGATTGGTATAGAGCTTCGTTTTGACGAAGACGTCAAAGGCCTCGACGTCCTCAACAGCCACGATCAGGACAAAATCGGCGTCGCCCGTGACCATATAGCACTGGCTAACCTCCTTGGCCGCCCGCATCGCGCGCTTAAAATCGTCGACAAGGTCCAGACGTTCACGATCAAGCTCTACGGTCACCACAACGGCAAGCGATTTGCCAAGAGCCTTCGGATCCACGAGCGAGATATCCGCGACGATTACGCCATCCACACGCAACTTGTTCACTCGACGCATGCACGAGGCGGCCGAAGAACCGACAAGCTCCGCGAGTTCGGCAAAGGAGAGCCGGTTGTTCTTCTGCAGCGCAGTAAGGATCCTTCGGTCTAGGTCGTCCACCGTGCAATGCCGCCATGTCGAAGACTCAATAATCGCTCAAGGACTTTAACATTCGCACGAATTTGCGCAATGTCTATTGCAATTTCTCCCGAAAACTGAAACAAACCACGCACTCCTCGGTCGCTGGATGATCGAATGCGCGCCCATTCCGGTTTTAAATCGGTGCGAAGTGGTCTAAGCTTGCAACATTTTAGAACGCGCGGGTTTGCATGATCCGCATTTCAGCAACTGACCCATTTGGTGCAAACCTCAGAATTCGAGGATGGTTGCATGAGACGATCCGCGTTCTTTTGCCTGGCTTGTCAATGATCACGGATTCGTTCGAAGAGAGCATGTTTCCCTCGTTAAATGCCGCACTCGTCTGATCCGCTGTTGATATTCGATTTGCGACAACGGTGCGTGAGAGATGATCGTCATGGGAGCAAAGTCGTGAGCGGCCATGGCTTTCTTCTTAGTACCTCCGTTGCGCGCAACCCGTTGAGATGTCGACCACCCAGTTCTGTCGAGTTCCAACTCAAACGGGCAACACTGTCTCGACTAAGCGGACCCAGTAGCGGATGCCATAGGACAAGGCTTCGTCGTTAAAATCGTACGCTGGATTGTGCAGGGGCGGGGATGACCCATTGCCAAGGAAAATCATGGCGCCAGGCCGGGCCTCAAGCATATAGGCGAAGTCCTCCGCCCCCATACTGATTCCAATCTTGTCGTCTACTGAGGCGGGGCCCACGAGGTTGCGTGCCGCCGTGATCGACAAATTGGTTTCCTCGGTATGGTTGAAGGTAACCGGAACGGATCGACGGTAGTTGAACTCCACGTCCGCGCCGAACCCGCGCGCAATCCCCTGGGCCGATGCCAAGATGTCTCGTTCGGCGAAGTTTCGCAGGTCGGATGCGAGCGTCCTGACAGTTCCGGCGATTTCGACGTGATCGGGAATGACGTTATAGGCCTCTGCGGCCTTCAACTTCGTAACGGAGATCACGAGCGACTCCCTAGGATCGGTTTTGCGCGAGACCAAGCTTTGCAATCCAACGATGATCTGTGCGGCAATGACCACGGGATCCACAGTCCGATGCGGCGAGGCCGCATGGCCGCCTTTGCCCTTTACGACAATATCGAAATCGTCCTGCGACCCCATAATCGGGCCATCGCAAATGCCGAACGTGCCGATCTCCATACCCGGATTGTTGTGCATGCCGAAGACCTGGGAGATGTTGAAACGATCCATGATTCCTTCCTGGACCATCTTTAGGCCGCCCGATGGCAATTCTATCTCTTCTGCCGGCTGAAAGATTAAGGCAACAGAGCCCTTGAATTTGCGCGTACTCGCAAGATACTTCGCGGCACCTAGCAGCATGGCCGTGTGCCCGTCGTGGCCGCATGCATGCATTCTGCCGGGTATTTTCGACGACCAGGGTTTGTCTGAGGCCTCAACGATTGGCAGGGCGTCCATGTCCGCCCTTAATCCGATGGTCGGCCCGTCTCCACCTTCGCCTTGGATTAATGCGACGATACCGGTCTCAGCAATCCCCGTTTCGATGTGATTGATGCCAAACGAGGCCAGTTTTTCGGTCACAAACCTTGCTGTGTTGTGTAACCGATAGTCGAGCTCTGGATTTTCATGGAGGTAGCGGCGCCACTCGGTTGCTTCGCGCTGCAACACTTCGAACTTTTCAATACTTCTCATATTGCATAGCCCTTTTCGGACGCATTCCTCCGACCCGCTTCAATGTTCTTTTCCGCAGGTTGCGGTGGGAAAGGAACTGCGACAATGAAGCCCTTTTTGAGGTGAGCTTCGCGCCAAACTGCACCGCCTGCTGAAATGTGCATGACACAATGCGGTGCAGTTTGAAATGTCGCCAGCTGTCGAGACGCACTTGGGACCTATCGAAGGAAGCCAGATCGCCGCTTCTGGTCGATGACCGTTTGGGTCGATCGCTTCAGTGTGGTCGAGCGGCCCGGAAGAATGCGCTCAGTAAGGAGGCCGGGTGCGAGGTGGCGTGCGGATGATCGACGGGACTTTAACTTCAAGGCGAGCGTTTGGTTGCAGGCCTCGCAGCCTTCTCCCGGCTGCGCCACCTCACGCTCAAGCGAGCCAGAGGCTGATAGATCAGGTGTGCCAGTTGCTCGGAGCGGTAACGCGCAGCCTTCCCGCCCTACTGCGCGAGGGCGACATCGGGCTGGCTGCCAGCGGTCGCTGCCGCAAACGCAGGCGCACCTGCCGGGAAGCCGCGCCGAGAAAGCAATCTAGCGGAGATACTCACCTGTCAGCGTCTCAATTCCTTGGGAAAAGGCTCTTCAGGAAGACATTGGATACCTTTTTGATGTTGCTCAGGCTCGCGTGAAGCGCCATTTCTTGACGCGGTCCGAGTTTATCTCGAAACCGTCGGCGGTGACGCTCAGCGTCGCCCTCCAGTGCGGATCGTGACGCATGTTGGTGCCGGGCTGGAGCAGGAACCAGAGATCGCTGGCCGCGGTGATGATGGGCGCGTTCATTGAGCCGAGATCGGAGCGCAGGCGGAACATGCCACGCTGCGCATCGCCATCGATCTCGACCTCTAGGCCTTGCGCCTTGTTGGCGTAGCGACCGGCGAGAGGTGCGGCTGCCCTGGCGTCCGGGCCCAAGGGTGCGTAGAGCCTCGGTGTGCCGCAGAAGATGCCGTCGACTTTGCCGTCCGGCCGGGGGCTAAGAACCAGGTCGGTGATCCCGCGCTCGGGCTTGGCGCCACCTGGATGGCCGAAATCGAACCCGCACACACCACCGGAATCGAGGAAGGTCGGCACGCCATCCTTCGCGACGATCTCGAACACATCGGGGCCGCCTTCCTGCCGGTAGCGGCCGGGAGCAAGTTCGATCGGCGCTGGTGCGGCGTCGCCGAAATAGATGTCGGCGATACGGCGAGCAACCGCGAAGGCGGCGACTTGGTCGTTGTTGGCAATGATAACAATACCGAGCCCGCCGTCGATGAAGCGCATTGATTGCGAATTGCCGCCAGCAACGGAGCCGCCGTGGCCGACCGCGCGGCGGCCGCGATAGACGTCCGTCACCAAACCAAGCCCGTAGAAGCCGTTCGCGCCATTGTCGAAGACACAAGGCGTCGCCATGCGCCGATACATTTCCGTCTTTCCGACTTTAGCGTCGATCAGGTTCTGCTGCCAGACCACCATGTCGTTGAGCGTCGAAACCATGCCACCTTCGCCGCCGAATTCCAGCCCCCAGCCCAGTTGGATCCAACCGTCAGCGCGTTTCGTATAGTGGGCGGCCAGGCGCTTTATCGCCATGCCGTCGCGCAACACGAGCGAGGTGTCGTTCATGCCGAGCGGGCTGGTGATGCGCTTGTGCAGGACCTCGTTGAAGGGCGCACCCTCGATCTGCTCTATGATGTCAGACAGCATGAAGAAGCCGGCGTTCGAATAGATCATCGCGCTGCCGGGCTTGAAGTTGAGCGCGTCCTGCTTGGCGATCACATCACGGACGGTCTGGCGGTCGGACGGCGCGAAGATTGATAGACCGCTAACGATCATGCCATCCAAATGGTCCCGGTAGCCACTGGTGTTGGAGGCCAGATGCCTGAGGGTGACCGGGTACTCGAGCCGGGGCACATAGGGCAGGTGCTTCTGCACCTCGTCATCCAGAGTGAGCTTGCCTTCTGCCTCCAGCATCAGGATCAGCAACACAGCGAACTGCTTGCTCTGCGAACCGATGCGGATGATGGTCTTGCGCCCCATCGGGACGTCGTAGTTGATGTTCGCCAAACCATAGGCCTTGGCGAAAATCTCGCGACCGTTCTCGGTCACCGCGACGACAGCGCCAGGCATTTCCGGCCCGCTGAACTCGCTGAACAATGCGTCGACGCGCTTGTCAAAATCGGTGGGTGCCCTGGTCATGATCGTCATTCCTCGGTGGTGATGCTGGTGGACGTCCTTCAGGAGATATGACGCATGGAGAAGGTAGTTTTGGGCCAAAATGCATCGGCTTTTGAAACACGGACCGCACGAAGCGGCGTGGTTTGTGATCTCGTCAGCCTTTTGGATGTGTCGCTGTCTGACCAGTTCGGGAAATCGGCTGTAACGCGGCTGCGTGAAAGGTCACGCGTTTCGGGATGACAGATCGGCGAAGGCGAAACCGGTAATCGAGCGCCGTTCATGTCCGACGTAAGGAACCGCTTCGCACCTTTGGTTACCTAGTGGTCGCCGGCGCGCCTCAAGCGAATACCAGGCGTCATCTGTGGCGTCGCCGACTCGCCAGCGATCATGGCTGCCGGTCGCCGGGCGCCGGACTGAGAAGCAGAAAACGGAGAGTCCGACCATCGCCGTGACGGCGATGGTCGAAATCGACCGGCGAAGGAGATAGGCGGCCATTGCGCCTCAAGCCTTCTGCATGTTCCACATAGGGATCCACGCCGGCACGCCAATGAGGCCAGTGAGTGTCTTGCGGCGCGCGATTGGCGTGATTTGTTGACCTAACGGAACCTGGGAAGCATAGTCCCAAAATATTCGCTGCATCTTGCGGGCAATTGCCTTCCGTTCTTCGAGCGTTTCGACATCTGCCCATTTGGCGCGAAGAGCCTCATATTCGTCATTCTGCGGCCAACCGACCCAACCTTTTTCGCCATTCATGGTCAGGGTCACGGCCGTGATAACATTGCCGCGTATCGCTTCAGGTTCGCTAGTTATGAAGATGCTCCAGCCTCCGTCCTCCACGGGGCCCTTGTTATCGAGGCGGGCGGTAGCCGCGCTCCAGTCGCTCGGCGCAAGCTCGGCATTGACCCCGATTTTTCGCAGCTCGACCGCTAGGAACTGCGCGGCATTGTCGGCCTCCCGCCAATCCGTGGTTTCGAGAATGACGACTTTCTCGCCTGCATATCCCGCCTCCTTGAGGAGTTGCTTGGCCTTTTCCGGGTCGCCGCCCTTTTTGAACCATCCCGTATTTTCGTCATTGGACATCGGCGTTTCGTTTCCAAAGATCGAAGTGACAGTGCGGAAGTATTTTGGGTCGCCGAACGCGGCGCGCATCACAGCCTCCTGATCGACCAGGTGAAGCATCGCTTGGCGAACCTTCACGTTGTCGAACGGCTTTTGCAGACAGTTCATGCTCAGGAACATATCCTGACCCGTCTTGTCCAGAACTTGCAGTTCAAGGTTGGGATCGCTCTCGATGACCGGCAAGAGATCAACTGGCGGCAGCGAGAGAAAATCAACCTCACCTGCTTGCAGGGCCGCCAAGGCCGTCTGCTGATCGGCTATATTATCCCAGATGACACGATCGACCTTAACGATCTTCCCGCCGGCCAGTCCGTCGGGCGCTTCGGTACGTGGTACGTATTTTTCATTGCGGTCGTAGGTGAAGCTCGCGCCCGGCTTGGCAAGAGTGTGATTGAACTTGAAGGGCCCCGATCCGATATTCGCGGTTACCTGCTCCGTTGGGGGAAGATTCGCGTCCTTCTCGCGCATGATGAATGGGCCTTGGAAAGCCAGGATGCTGAGCAGAGCGCCCATCGGCTCCTTAAGCGCGATTGTGAAGGTCTTGTCATCCTTTTTCGAGATATCCCTGGCCCGAGCTATGAGCAACTGCCCGCCGGGAGCCACCTCGCCCCAGCGATGGATTGAGGCGACACAGTCCGCCGCGGTAACGAGGGTGCCGTCGTGCCATCCGAGACCATCGCGGAGCTCGAAGGTATAGGTCTTCCTGTCGTCGGATACGCGCCACTTTCCCACCATCTGCGGATGCGGTGCAAACGTCGAATCGACCCCGAACAGCGTATCGTAAATCGCGAAGGCGTGGGTGAAGGTGGTGTCAGACGTTGAAACGACCGGGTCGAACACACCGAGGCCTATCACCATGCGGACAGTCCGGTCGGGAGCCGGTGATGTCTGCGCCCGCAGGACAGAAGGGATCGATAAAGCCGCTCCGGCGGCGACACCCACCTTGAAGAGGTTGCGTCGAGAAATCGTCATCTTTCAGTTCCCCTTTTGAGCCACTGGCGCGGGTTAATCCGCGCTTATTACGTCTTGTCGACCACGGGCGAAGCATTCGTCTTCACAAACACGTTCGAGGACGCGTAGGGTAGCACCTGGGCAGGAGGGTTTGCCCCAAAATGCGTCAGCTGCTGAAACACGGACAGCACAAAGCGTCGTGGTTTGAAATGTCTCAGCCTCAGCCTCCGCCTTGCGCACGCGGCAGCTCATTTGCGATCTTCTCGTTGGACAATTCTCAGCTTTCGGCGGGACCGGGCATCACTTCGCCCTGCAGGCTCTTGCGCCGGCGGTTAGTAGATCACACAACGCCTTCCTAGGCAGAGGCATGCACGGCCAGCTTCTGTATGTGGCGCACAAGGCGGAGAAGGTGGTTGCGCGCCTGCGCCGAGCAGGCGCCGCCCACACTGCCGCGATCCCTCTGAAGCGCGTAGAGGCCACGTGGTCGGTGTAGGCCAAGGAGCTTTTGTCATCATAGTCCTCGCTGTCGTGTAGGCCTGTCTGCATGTCCATGGCCTGGCGCAGCGTGGCCTCTTCGAACGCGCTGCCGCGCAGCTCCGGCAGATAGTGCGCAAACGCCTTGGATTCGTCGAGCACGCTTTCATATATGAGCGCCGCGGCGAGCGTGGCCGATATGACGTCGTGACGGACCAGCACGCATGCGGCAGGTGCGGCTCAAGCGCGCCAAAATAGCGCTCGTAGACGATGCGCCCACGATGTAAAACGATCCCGTCCGTGCAGGTATCGTAGAGCGAACCGGCGCACGCGCCCGTCCGCGTCGGCGAAGGAGAGCGCGTCGATGTCGGCGGTCTGGTCGCAGCGATCGAGCAACGTAGGCCCGCCCCGCCCCCGCCTCACGTAGATCGTCGGCACCAGCTCGCGCATATGCGACAGGGACCAAGCGCAACTGCGGAAAATCGAGGAATGCGAGACTTTTCGAAAGTGATGCGCTTGTCCGCCGGCGGCGGAGCACCGCGCCGAGTTAATCGGGATCGGACGCGCGGCCGCCGAGGTAGCGCTGTCTGTCCAATTCGAGCATGCGTGTCGAGTCTCTCCTCGTTCGTTGCCGACGTGTGCATCACGGTTTCTGACAAATCCATTCTGGCTCGGCGAACCCCCTCAAGCGCGTAGAGGCGACGTGGCCGGTGTAGGTCTCCGCTCAAAGTGCAAGCAGATCCCAGGCTGCTCCACGTACGCTATGCGGACAGGGCCCGACCCAGTTCTAGCATCTGTGGCAGAGTAATCGGAATGTTTCCGGAGCTGCCCGCTACGGGATGAGACGCCAAGCGCGCCACCACCATCTCCGCTCTTGGCGCGATGTAGAGCAGTTGGCCGTGCATGCCTCGACCCAAGAATGCGGCCAGTTCATCATGCGTCACCCACCATTGGCTTCGATACGCATAGCCCTGCATCTCCTCATACGCGAATTTGGACGGGGCGTCCCCATTTTGGACGTCCTCTATAACTGAGCTAGGTATCAGCTGTTTCCCGTTCCACTCGCCGTGGCGTCGCATAAGCTCGCCGAAGCGCGCCAAATCGCGCACGGTCGCCGACAGGCCGGCTCCAGCCATTGCTGTGCCCGCGGAATCCACGAAGACATATCCGTCCTCTTCGCAACCGAGTGGAGCCCACAGGCGTTCATGCAGCAGTTGTGCGAAGGAGTGCCCGGTTACGCGGTTCATTACCCAGGCCAGCACATCGGTATTCACGGTCTTGTAGTCAACGAATTCGCCGTGTACGCCTTTCTTGCGGAGCGTGCACAAGTAGTCGAACAAAGTCTGCGGACCGCTGTACCCAGCAGGCCGAGGTCGCCAGCCGCAGGCGCGAGCATGCGCCCAGAAGCTAGCGTGCCTATCGGCGTAGTTCTCGCTGTAGTCGAGGCCTGTCTGCATGTCCATTACCTGGCGCAGCGTCGCGTCCTCGAATGCGCTGCCGCGCAGCTCCGGTAGGTAGTGCGCGAGCGCTTTGGAGTCGTCGAGCACGCCTTCGTGCACGAGCGCCGCGGCGATCGTACCCGCATATGACTTCGTAACCGAGTGCAATGCATGCGGTAGGTGCCGCTCGAGCGCGCCGAAGTATCGCTCATAAACGATACGCCCGCGATGCAGAACCACGATTCCGTCTGTGTAGGTATCGTAGAGCGCCTCGTCGAAACGGCGCATGCGTCCGTTCGCGTCGGCAAAGGTGAGAGCGTCGATTTCCGCGGTCTTGTCGCTGCGTTCGAGCAGCGCAGGGCCACCCCGCCCACGCCACACGTTGACAGACGGCACAAGCTCGCGCATGTGCGACAGCGACCAGCGCAGCTGCGGAAAGTTGAGGAATTCGTCGCTCTCGAAAGTTATGCGCTTGTCCGCGGGGGGCGGCGCACCGCGCATCCAGCCGAGTGCATTGGGATTAGACGCGCGGCCATCGAGAAAGTGCTGTCCATTGAATTCGAGCATGTATCAATAGTCTCCTCGTTCGTTGAAAACGTATGGCAGGTAGTCCACGTGGCCCAGGTGTTCTGACAAATTGTTCTGATTGGTCGGGTCGTAGGCCTCTATTGCAAGTACCAGCGGTTGGGCAAAGCCCAAGTCTCGCGGCCCAACGGCCCTGGCTAGTGCCCTCGGGCGGGGGATTCGCCTAGCTGCACCCGAGACATCATGACATGCCGTGTCATTGCGCCGAGCTGGGTCGCAGTCGAATCAGTCCGACGTCGTTCTCGATGGCGATCTCGGTGCCAAACGGCTTGGAGAGCTTTTGGAGACGCTCCAGAATGGCTATTCCCTGAGCTGCGGGAGCAAGACGCGGCACTCCCCGGTTGGCAAACCTGTTCGAGCGGCGGAGTTCGATTGGATAGAGCCTCAATTCAGCAAGCCGGTTCTGCTCAAAGCGGCTGATAGTGACAACGCTCTCATAATAGACCGCATCGGATTGGGGGCCTACAAATCCTGCTGCCGTCGGATATCCTTTTGCCACCTCATCTACGGTCACCTCAGCATCCGTATCAACCTGAGGGTCCTTGCCGTATGCCTCGAACATATCAGCGCCTACCGGCGACCGGAGATCCTGACAGAAGAAATTCCCCAAGCTATAAAAAATCGGTCGCCCTTTGTAGATCTCGATGCCTCGCAACAGATGCGGTCCGTGTACGACGTATGCGTCTGCTCCGGCATCAATGAGCCTGCGGGCAAACGATTGTTCGTAGTCAGGCGGCTCCTGGCTCCATTCCCCGGGCTCGTGTCCGTGGTTCGTGACGATGCAGAAGTCGGAGAACTGCTTGCCCTGACGAACGTTTCGCAGAATACCGGCGACGTCGCGAGGGTCTGTTTCGAAGCTGTAACCGGCTTTGTTGCCCGCTTTGTATGTCACCCCGCCCAGTACGACCCGGCTGGAATCCTGTCCGGCGGGATTGTAGCCTGGTAACACTTCGCGCACCCGTCTCAAGCTCTCGAGCATCTCGGGCGGGACTACGATGCTCGTCGTGAAACGAAGGGCGTTGAGTCCTGGTCTGCCTGGCGCATCGCCGGCGGGATTGCACCCACGGGACATCGGCGAGAACGTCGTCGCAAACGAAACCAACGCAACGCGACCGCGCGAGGTTTCCAAGAAGCGAGCTGCGCCGGCTTGTGCCAGGTTTTCGCCGGCACCTGCATGGATGATCCCGTTCTCGTCAAGCGCCCGGGTTGTTTCGCGCATCCCTTCGACGCCCCAGTCAAGTGTGTGGTTATTCGCGCGACTGAGCATATTGAAGCCCATCGTCTTTAAGTCACGTCCCAGCTCTGGGGCGCTGATGCAATACGCACCACCGTACTCAGCCTGGGGACTTCCTTTAGACTGAACATCCAAGATGTTGGTCTCCAGATTTCCGAAAACGACGTCAGCCTTATCAAAGATCCTGAGGACATCAGCCAAGCCGGGATGATAGCCTTTTGTTACGGGCCGAGCGAAGAGAAGGTCGCCGACTGCGGCCATCGTGAAGCCGTCTGCAACGTTCGTGGCAATCGAACCCACCGTATCAAAGCCACCATCCTGCTGGATCGGAGGGCGACCATCTTCATGCGAGTCCATAAGATCTCCTACCTTTCACGAATTTGCATTTTGACTGCAGCTATTGCGTTTCCCATACCTAGGACCGGGTGATGAGGCTAAGACACATGAGCAGGCGAATGATCGTCTGCTACAGCCGGTTGGGTCGGGATGTTCTCTGTAGCCGGAGCACGCACATGACAGGCCACGACCCGCCCATCTGGCATCGGCACCGGAGGTGGTACTTCGATGCGGCAACGCTCCACCGCGAGCGGGCAGCGCGGGTGAAACGCGCACCCGCGCGGCGGGTTGATCGGGCTTGGCACCTCGCCTTCCACGGGCACCTCCAGCCGAGCCCGCGTCGGATCCGGGACCGGGGCTGCTGCGATCAGCGCCTCCGTGTAGGGATGGACCGGTTTGGCGAAGAGCGCCTCGCATGGTGCGAGTTCCACTATCCGACCCAAATACATGACCGCGACACGATGGCCGATATGCTCCACGACGCTAAGGTCATGTGAGATGAAGACGAAGGCAATGCCCATCTGCTGCTGGAGATCCAGAAGCAGATTCAAGATCTGTGCCTGCACTGATACGTCAAGGGCTGACACCGCCTCGTCGGCGATGATGAGCGAGGGCTGGAGGGCCAGCGCCCGCGCGATGCCGAGGCGCTGCCGCTGGCCGCCCGACAACTCGGACGGGAGCCTGTGCATCATCTCGGGCGACATTCCGACCTTCTGGAGAAGGTCCGCAGCAAGCGCGGTGCGCTGCTTCCGGCTGAGGCGCTCGAAATTCTCGACGGGTTCGGTGATGATCTGTCCGGCGGTGAGACGGGGGTTCAGCGACGAGTAAGGATCCTGAAAAACCATCTGCATCCGACGGCGCCAGGCGTGAAGCGCGTCCTTCTTGAGGCTCGCAATGTCGGTCCCGTCGATCAGCACGCGCCCGCCCGTCGGTTCCACGAGCCGCATCAGGAGCCGCGCCACGGTGGACTTGCCGCAGCCGGATTCGCCGACGATGCAAAGCGTCTCGCCCGCCTCGACGGAAAACGATACATCCTCCACCGCCCGGATTACCGGAATGCTTTTCTTGAAGATTCCCGAGCCAAGCGGGTAGTGCTTGGTCAGATTCTCGACTTTCAGCAGAGGACCGTTCATGCGCTCATCACCTCTTCGGCGCGCCAGCAAGCTGCGGCGTGGCTCGACCCGACATCACGCAGGGGGGGGGTCGTGTCGCGGCAAATGTCGATAGCGAACGGGCAGCGAGGAGCAAAGCTGCACCCGACAATGGGCTCGCGAAGACTTGGGACAATGCCGGGAATTTCCGGAAGGCGGCGCTGTCGGCCGCGCCGCCGGTCAGGCACCGATCGCATGAGGCCCTGAGTGTAAGGATGCGCCGGACGCGCAAACAGATCAGTTACGGTCGCTTGCTCGACGATTCGGCCAGCATACATAACAATCACGCGTTGGCATGTCTCGGCTATAACGCCCAGGTCATGCGTAATGAACATAACGGCCGTTCCCGTACGCTCTTTCAGATCGACCATGAGCCGCAGGATCTGCGCCTGGATAGTAACGTCAAGCGCAGTGGTTGGCTCGTCGGCGATCAATAGTTCTGGTGAGCAGGCAAGAGCCATGGCGATCATGGCGCGCTGGCGCATCCCGCCCGACATTTCGTGAGGATAGTTGTTGACGCGACGCTCGGGGTCCGCAATGCGGACAAGACGGAGCATCTCTTGCGCCTTTGCCATCGCATCGAACCGCGAAGCCTTGGTGTGGATCTGCACCGCCTCGGCAATCTGGCGGCCGACCGTATAGACCGGGTTCAGGCTCGTCATTGGCTCCTGGAAGATCATGGCGATCTGGTCGCCGCGGATCTGTCGCATCTCCCGATCGGACAGTTCAAGGAGGTCACGTCCGTGAAAGCGGACCTCGCCGCCGACGGTCCTGGCGGTCAGCTTCGGCAACAGGCGAAGGATGGAGAGGGCGGTGACGCTTTTCCCACATCCCGATTCGCCGACCACGCCGAGCGTTTCGCCTTTCTTCACCTGGAAGCTGATGCCGCCCAGGGCGCGGGTGACACTTTCTTCGCCGTAAAAGTGCGTCTCCAGGTCTCGGACGTCGAGAAGCACGTCATCCCCTGCGGATTCTCGCATGAGCATATCAACGTCTCCGCTTTGAACGGGGATCGAACAGGTCGCGCAAGCCATCCCCGAGCAGGTTAACGGCAAGGACCATGACAGCAAGGCAGATACCGGGGGCGAAAACCGTCATTGGGGCGATAGCGAGATACAGTCGAGAGCTTGAAATCATGTTGCCCCAGCTCGGAATCTCGGGCGGCACGCCCGCGCCCAGGAAGCTCAGGCCGGCCTCTGTCAGAATCGCATCTGCGCAGATTATGGCGCTCTGCACCATAAGCGGCGGAATGGTGCTTGGCAGGATGTGCCGCCACAGCACTTTCGGCATGCGGGCCCCGCCGCAGAGGGCCGCCTCCACATACGGACGCTCCCGAACACTCAGAACCGCCGAACGAACCAGCCGTGCAACGCTTGGTAACTGGGGGATCGTGATGGCGACGATGAGGATACCGATGCCAGGCCCTGTCAGAGAAATAAGAGCGATGGCCAGCAGAATCGTCGGGATCGACATAAGCCCGTCCATGACCCGCATGACCATATTATCAAAGGTCCGGTTGTAGCCGGCGAGGACACCTATCAGAGCGCCGCCCAAGGCCGCGCCCACCGCCGACGTCAATCCGACCATAAGGGATATCCGGGTGCCGAACACCGTCCGTGCGAATACGTCACGGCCCAAATTGTCACTACCGAACCACATCTCGGCCGAAGGCGGCTGAAGGCGTTTGAATGGATCCATGTTTAATGGATCGCCGGCGTAAAGCGGGGCAGCGAGGGCTAAAACGATTAACAGAGCTAAGAGGCCGCCGCCGATGGCGACCAGGCGATGCCGCCTTGCCAGACGGGGAAGGTCAGATATTCGCAGGCGACCCGTCGGGACGTATTCAACTGGTGCGGAGAGGAGCGTCATAATCAGTACCGGATGCGGGGGTCGATCAGGGTGTAGGAAAGATCGACCGCGAGATTGATAAGGACGTAAAGACCCGAAACCAGGATGAGCACACCTTGAATGATAGGATAGTCGCGGTTGTTGATCGCATCGACCACCAAACGTCCGACACCAGGTATGTTGAACACCGTTTCCGTGATGACGACACCGCCAATCAGACCTGCGAAACTTAAGCCGATGACGGTGAGGATCGGGGCCCCCGCATTCTTCAGAGCATGGTGGAAAAGCATAGCATAGGAAGACGCGCCCTTGGCGGCGGCTGTTCGCATATAGTCTTCCGACAGAACCTCGAGCATGCTCGCGCGCGTGATCCGGGCGATGAAAGCAATGTAGGGAACGCTCAAAGTCACGGTCGGCAGGATCAAGTGCACAAGCCATGGCCCGAAGCCATGGTCGATCGGCTGGTATCCTTGGACGGGCAGCCAATGTGTCCTGATCGCGAACAAGTATATGAGGAAGAAGCCGACGACAAACACCGGGACAGAAAAACCAACTGTCGCGAATGCCGTCAGGATGCGATCAACAAGACCGCCAGCTCGCCATGCGGCGAGGACGCCAAAGGAGACCCCGACCGTCACGGAAACGATCATCGTCAGGATCGACAGGGAAATGGTCGGTTCAAGCCGCTGCGAGATGAGTTCGAGAACCGGTCGTCCGGCAAAGATTGAAGTGCCGAAATCGCCGCCGATCAAATCCCGCACCCAACGTATGAATTGAACCGGCAGGGGATCGTTCAGTCCCATCTGCTCGCGGATGCCAGCGATCATCTCCGCCGTGGCCGACCTGCCGGCGATCATGGCCGCCGGGTCGCCAGGCGCCAGCCTGAGAAGCAGGAAGACGAACATCCCGACCATCGCCATGACGCCGATGGCAGAGATCGACCTGCGTAGGATGTAGACAGCCATCAGGCCTCAGCCTTCTGCATGTTCCAAAATGGGATCCAGGCCGGCACGCCGATGAGGCCAGTGAGCGTCTTGCGTCGCGCGCTTGGCGCAACACTCTGACCTAACAGAACCGAGGGCACATAGTCCCACCATATTTGCTGCATCTTTCGAGCCAGCACCTTGCGCTCCTCGAGCGTTTCGAGATCTGCCCATTTGACCCGAAGAGCCTCATATTCGTCGTTCTTAGGCCAGCCGAACCAACCACTTTCGCCGTTCATAGGCAGGGTGACGTCGGTGATAACATTGCCGAGAATCGCTTCAGGTTCGGTCGTTATGAAGATGCTCCAGCCGCCGTCCTCAACGGGGCCTTTGTTCGCGCGGCGGGCGACAACCCCGCCCCAGTCGCTCGGAGCAAGCTCGGCATTAAGCCCGATCTTCCGCAACTCAGCTGCCAGCAGCTGCGAGGCATTGCTTGCCGCCGCCCAGTCCGTGGGCTGCAGGATGACGACTTTCTCGCCGTCGTATCCCGCCTCCTTGAAGAGTTGCTTGGCCTTTTCTGGATCGCCGCCTTTTTTGAACCATTCCGTGTTTTCGTCATTGGACATCGGCGTTTCATTTCCAAACATCGAAGTGACGGTGCGGAAGTATTTTGGGTCGCCGACTGCGGCGCGCATCATGGCCTCCTGATCGACCAGGTGAAGCATCGCTTGGCGTGCCTTCACGTTATCGAATGGCTTTTGCAGGCAGTTCATGCGAAGCAAATAGTCGCTGCCCGCCTTGTCCAGAACTTGCAGTTCAAGGTTGGGATCGCTCTCGATGACCGGTAAGAGATCGAGCGGGGGCGCCAACAAGAAATCAATCTCACCTGAATGCAAGGCCGCCAAGGCCGTCTGCTGATCGGCGAACAAGCCGATGTCCCAGATGACACGATCGACCTTTACGATCTTCCCGCCGGCCAGTCCGTCAGGTGCTTCGGTACGTGGTACGTACTTTTCGTTGCGGTCGTAGGTGAAGCTCGCGCCCGGCCTGGCAAGAGCGTGATTGAACTTGAAGGGTCCCGATCCGATATTCGCGGTTACTTGTTCTGCTGGAGAAAGATTCGCGTCCTTCTCGCGCATGATGAATGGGCCTTGGAAAGCCAGAATGTTGAGCAGAGCCCCCAACGGTTCCTTGAGCGCGATTGCGAAAGTCTTGTCATCCTTTTTCGAGATATCCCTGACCCGCGCCATGAGCAACTGGCCACCGGGAGCCACTTGGCCCCAGCGGCGGATCGAGGCGACACAGTCCGTCGCGGTAACAGGGGTGCCGTCGTGCCAGCCGAGACCATCGCGGAGCTCGAACGTATAGGTCTTCCTGTCGTCAGATACGTCCCACTTTCCCACCATCTGTGGATGCGGCGCAAACTGCGAATCGGTCCCGAACAGTGTATCGTAAACCGCGAAGGCATGGGTGTAGGTACTGTCAGCCGTTGTAACGACCGGGTCGAATACACTGAGGTTGTCTATCACCATGCGGACCGTCTGGTCCGTGCTCGGCGATGTCTGCGCCCGCAGGAGAGAAGGGATCGATATGGCCGCTCCAGCGGCCATGCCGGTCTTAATAAGGTCGCGTCGAGAGATCATGTTCCAGTTCCCCTTTCGAGTTAATGGCGCGGTTGATTCGCGCGCTATTTTTGGACTTGTCGACACCACCAGCGAAGGTATTGCTTGCGTTTCTAACGAGCCCAATCGGGTGGCGGCGATTTGGAAACGCTAGCACCCTGAAGAGGAGAGTTCGCGCCAAAATGCATCGACTGCTGAAATGCAAGCCCCACAAAGCGGCGTGGTTTGAAATATCTCAGTCTCCGCCGGCTGCCCGGGGCAGTTCATCTTCGCTCGCAGACGGACAAGTCCTAGAAGGGGAACTTTCGAGGCGTCCACTTGTCGGCACGGCATGGGCATTGGTCTCTTTTCAATGAGTGAGCAGCGCTCACCGGTCAGGCCTTGCGCTGGCCAGCGGCGGCACGAGCTGCGCCCGCCAACTCGCATTGGACGTCGTTGGTCGGAACGCTCAAATAGCCTCGTGATAGATGAGATGCCGATCACGACAGAGACGCTTTGTACCTCGCTAAATCGCCGGGTGCCTTCACGGCGATACGGGCGCAATCTTCAGTTATATGATCCAATACGCGTTGTCTCTACATCGGAGATAGCATCGCACTCCTCCGTCGCGCTTAGGCAACTTGTCGTGCCTCGGCAGACAGGTCACCCGAAATGGCCTCCGCAAGTATCTCGGCAGTTGCAGCCGACAACCTCCAACCCAAACACGGCCACAACTATAGAACATATCACGCGCCTGACCTTTGCCGACCCACGGCATCCTGTGACGCCGATGCATCGAGCTTGACCGTGATAGCTATCCCTTGACCGGATAAATGTTGAGTCGACTTGTCGCCAAAGTCGCAGACACCGACCCGGGTTCACGCAAAGGACTATCCTGATTTCCTCGCAGACGTCGACGAATATTCCCTCATGTCCGATATCGAATGACTCCCAATTCCCTGCCTACCTCCTTGAACGCCTCGACCGCACGGTCAACGTCCGTACTCGAATGTGAGGCGGACATCTGCGTGTGGATGCGCGCCTGGCCCTTCGGCACGACGGGGAAGGAGAATCCGATTACATAGATGCCACGCTGAAGCATCTTATCGGACATCTGCTGCGCGAGGCTGGCGTCGCCCAAAATCAAAGGGATGATTGGATGGTCCGCGCCAGCCAGCGTGAACCCCGCCTTCGACATGTTCGAGCGGAAGCGGTCGGCATTGGCAAAGAGCTTTTGGCGCAGCGCATCACCTTGTTCGATCAGATCGAAAACCTTCAGCGACGCCGCTGCGATCGCAGGCATCAACGCATTGGAGAATAGGTATGGCCGCGAGCGCTGGCGAAGCCAGTCGATGACCTCACGCTTGCCTGCTGTGTAGCCGCCCGAAGCGCCGCCGAGCGCCTTGCCGAGCGTGCCGGTGATGATGTCCACCCTGCCCTCGACGCCGCAATGTTCCGCCGTGCCGCGCCCATGCCTGCCGACGAACCCGACGGCATGGCTGTCGTCGACCATTACCATCGCGCCGTATTTCTCGGCCAGGTCGCAAACGCCGCCAAGATTGGCGATGACGCCATCCATGGAAAAAACGCCGTCGGTGGCGATCAGCTTAAAGCGGCTGCTTTCGGCCTTGTTGAGCTCCTCTTCGAGAGCTTCCATATCATTGTTAGCGTACCGGAAGCGCATGGCCTTTGAAAGCCGTACCCCGTCAATGATCGAGGCGTGGTTCAACGCATCGGAAATAATGGCGTCTTGCTCGCTGAGCAGCGTCTCGATCAATCCAGCATTCGCGTCAAAACAGGATGAATATAAGATCGCATCCTCCTTGTTGAGGAATGAGGAGATGCGCGCCTCGAGTTGCTTGTGCTCTTCTTGAGTGCCGCAGATGAAGCGGACGGAGGCCATGCCGTAACCATAACGATCGAGTGCCTGCTTGGCCGACTCGCGCAGTTCGGCGTTGTCGGCTAGGCCGAGATAGTTATTGGAGCAGAAATTCAGGACCTTGCTGCCATCCGCGAGTTCGATCTCGGCCGACTGTGTCGAAGCGATCACGCGCTCGGATTTGTAGAGCCCAACGGACTTCAAGCCAGCTAGTTCCGCTGACAAATAGGCAACAAAATCGTTCTTCATCGGCAACTTCGCAGGAATGGCATGGAGTACGCCTTACAGAGGCATATGCTCATCAGAGCGCGGCAGCGGTTGCCAATTCGCTCAACCTGGCGCGCTTCGAGGCAATGGCGAACGGTTCGCTTGCCTCGTTGAGGTAAGAGTCCTCGGGCGATGCGAGCTCGGCGGCGCGGGAAAGTTGCCGCACCATCGGCATCGCACGTTTCCTAGCTGAGCTCCCAACAGCAGGAGACATCGGCGTGTATCGGCAGGCCACCAAACCCGGGGCGGAAACCCCACCGTAGCGCGCCTGCTCGGGTTTCGGGTGTTTGCCTGACGACATATCCATTGTCATCGTCACGAGCCCGCTTAGCAAATTGCTCGCACATGGCTCGTTTCCAATCACGGGTAGGTGACAGCAGTCGTCCATTGCGGATCATCGTGCTTTTGCCAGTAGAGGTCCATGAGCCGTCTGGTGACGGGTCCGACGTGTCCATTAGAGACCGAGGCGTCGCCGATGCGGGTCACGGGCATAATGCCGCCGGCAGTCGAGGTGATGAACACCTCGTCAGCGTCTTTGATCTCGGCGCGACTGATATCGGCAGCCGTGGCAGAGAGGCCGATCTCGGCGCAAAGATCGAACACGGTTCGGCGCGTGATCCCCGGCAACACGCCAAAAGCAGGCGTCCTCAGGGAGCCGTCCTTAACAACGAACACATTGAAGCCGGGGCCCTCCGCAATGTGCCCGTTCGTATCGACGATCAGCGCTGTCTCAGCCCCCATGTCATAGGCGTCAAAAAGCCCCTTCACGAGATCGAGCCAATGATAGTTCTTGATCGCTGGATCGACCGACTTAGGCGGAATGCGGACGGTCTCGCTGATCGCGACGTGCAAGCCTCTTTCCAGCTGTTCCTTGTTGGCGACCGAGCCAAAAGGCACAGCAAACGCCATGAAGCGGTTCTCCGCTTGGCGGGGATCGCGACTGAATGTCGGCGATGTGCCGCGCGTGCAGATCATCTCCACATACGCCGACTGGTGCCCCGACAGAGCGACACAATTGTTGAGGATCGAGGCTATCTTTTCGCGATCATAGGGAAGCTTCATTCGCAGCCGTTCCACGCCCCCAAAGAAGCGGTCGAGATGCAAGTCCAGCCGGAAGAACCTGCCCTTCCAGACGTGCACCGTGTCGTAGGTGGCATCCGAGTGCAGGAAACCCCAATCGAGCACGGAGACCTTGGCCTCGGACATGGGCAGGTATTGCCCATCCATGAAAGCAACCCCGCGCGGATACTGACGTCGATCGACGTGATGCTCGTCCACAGTTGGAAGAGCACCTAAGAGCTGCGTCATAGCGAGCGTCATTCTTTCTCCTTCCTTACCCCCGGGACGGTTGCTTTGCCCGCGTCGAGCAGTCTGGCAACCACACCGTCCCGACGCAGGATCCACTGCGTCCGTAGATCGCACGTTTCTCCACGCGAAAAAGCCCAATCTGATGGTGGATGCGCAATGGCGGTTTCAAAAGGCAGCCCGGAGTGAAGGCTTCAGCGCAATCCGCCCAAGGTTACACCAAAACCCGCGGCTCGAACTTGACACGATCAAGCGCGATCATGCTCTTAAATTTTCGGACATTAGGATTGGTATAGAGCTTCGTTTTGACGAAGACGTCAAAGGCCTCGACGTCCTCAACAGCCACGATCAGGACAAAATCGGCGTCGCCCGTGACCATATAGCACTGGCTAACCTCCTTGGCCGCCCGCATCGCGCGCTTAAAATCGTCGACAAGGTCCAGACG
>NZ_SADR02000039.1:0-8588 GCF_004010325.2 Mesorhizobium sp. M00.F.Ca.ET.216.01.1.1 | reverse complement strand
GTCAAAGGCCTCGACGTCCTCAACAGCCACGATCAGGACAAAATCGGCGTCGCCCGTGACCATATAGCACTGGCTAACCTCCTTGGCCGCCCGCATCGCGCGCTTAAAATCGTCGACAAGGTCCAGACGAATGGCGGCAGCACATCGCGAGATACTAGAGGGCTGAAGTGTCTATGCATCGTGGCGCCCTCGCCGGCCGTATACCCCAATCCGGCCAAGCCCACTTACTACGCGCAGCCGTTCGCCGGTCCCCTTTGGTGCGGTCGCTCGCCCTAGTCCGTGGGTCTTGCCGTGGTGGGTGATCCGATGATCCGACTCCTCAGCCTTGAAAATTCACTCCTACCCAGGAAGGCGCCTAACTCCCTTGGAATTGATACTTATCGCAATTCGCTCATTCACCTTTGGAGCCCGTCCGTGTGGATAATGAGCCTCCATCAGCACTTCCTGGCCCGAAACATCCAGCCGAAGGCGGCAGAGAGAGCCATGGTAGTTGCTCGATGTCACCCGCGCCTCAAATGCATGTGCTTGACCAGGAATCTCCACAGGCTTCACGTGTTCGGGCCGCACAATGACGGTAGCAGGGCCTGGACCGGCGTCTACTGGCAACCGAATGCTATCGCCGACGGAAAACTCGCCTTGTCCATTTACCATGCCATCAAAGATCGAACACCATCCAATGAACTCTGCGACGAAACGTGTTGCTGGGGTCTCGTAAATCTCCGACGGTGTGCCTACCTGCTCTACACCCCCATTGCGCATCACCATAATCCGATCCGCAAACATCAGAGCTTCTTCCTGGTCGTGGGTTACGAACAACGTTGTGATTTGAATCCGCTTCAATAAGGAACGCAGATCCTCGCGTAAACGTACTCGCAACTGCGCATCGAGATTTGAGAAGGGTTCGTCGAGAAGTAGTACAGCAGGATTCATCGCGAGCGCGCGCGCAAGAGCCACTCGTTGCTGTTGCCCGCCAGACAATTCAGCTGGATATCGCCGAGAAAGATGTGCCAACTCAATCAATTCAAGCATTTCCTGGACGCGCTGTTCTCTCAACTTTGGAGGCTTGCCCAGGTTCTCAAGCCCGAACGCTATGTTTTGGGCAACAGTCATATGCGGAAATAGAGCATAGCTTTGGAACACCATCCCGGTGTCGCGCCGATATGGCGCCAAATCTGTGACCTCTTTGCCTTCGATCTCTACGGTCCCCGATGTCGGCTTGACAAAGCCAGCCACCATCCGAAGCGTGGTTGTCTTACCGCAGCCGGATGGACCCAGCAAACACAGCAACTCGCCTTTCTCCACATCAAGCGAGACCGATTCTACCGCAGCAGTAGCACCATACATTTTTGATATATTTTTTAGCGACACTACTGACATCTTCGCCCCGTTCTGCTTCGCACCCGTTTACATACGACAGCCTATGACCCATCTCTAGAATAGCTTATCCACTCCGATTACTCGTTCAATTATGAGTATGACTACTATAGTGACGGCAATCACTATGCTTGATACCGCAGCCACAATGGGCTCGTAGCTGTACTCTACGTAAGTGAAAATTTGCACCGGCAAAGTTACCGTTCCTGTGACCGCCAAAAAGGATGAAAGCGTTACGTTGCCAAAGGAGGTGACGAACGCAAACACTCCGGCGGTAATCAAGCTAGGCGCCAAAAGAGGCAGCGTTATCCTCCTGAACACACGAAATGGCCGCGCCCTAAGATTCATCGCGGCCTCCTCCAATGCACGGTTAAGAACCAGGAGGCCACCGATCATTGTGCGCACCACGTATGGCAACATTATCACCAGATGGCCAACAAAGAGCCCGACGAACGAGTTGCTGAGTCCCACCCAAGCAAGGAACTGTAGAAGTCCAAGGCCTAGAACGACAATAGGTACGATGAGCGGAGACAACACCAGAGATTGGAAAAGCGATGATCCCTTAAAGCGGTATCGAGCAATTGCGAAAGCGGCCGCAGTACCCAGTATTAGAACAACAATTGTGGCCACAATCGCCAATTGACTGCTTGTCCAGAGCGCAGACATAAATGGCGAACTGCTAAATGCAGCTTCATACCATCGCAACGAAAACCCACTTGGAAGGAAGCTCAAAGTGTCTTCACGTGTGAAGGATGCTAGAACTACGATGCCTGCTGGCGAAATCAGCATAACGTACACCGTGAAGCGAACGGCCAACCCTGCAACGCCCAACACAGTGTCGATAAGATCACTGTTCACTTTGCGATACTCCGGTGTCCCGTCAAGGTTTTTGCGGCAAGCGTGTTGGCAACACCCACGACCAAGCTAGTTACGGCTAGCATAACCACAGACAGCGCCGCCCCGAGCGGCCAATTCAGTCCGGTGACAACTTGCTCATAAATGATACTTCCCAGCATCTGCACTGATCCGCCGCCAACAAGTCGTGGAGTGATAAATGCAGATACGGTCAAAATGAAAACAAGGGTAAACCCCGTCATGATGCCCGGCATAGCAAGCGGAATAACAACGCGGCGAAACGTCGTAAATCTATTTGCGCGCAGATTCGCAGATGCGTGCTCCAGCACTGGATCGATTTTCGAGCATACGCTCATCACGGATAGTATCATGAACGGGAGAAACTGTTGCAATAGGACAAGCAGTACTGCGCCTTTTGTGTATAGAAGTCTAACCGGACTATCAACAGCGCCGATGCCGATAAGCAATTGATTTACGATGCCACTGCGGCCAAGAATAACAATCCAGCCGAACACGATAACTACAAGGCTGAGTGTCAGGGGCAAGATGACTAGAATCAGTCGTGATCGGCGTTTGTTTGCAGGTAAACGCGCCAGTGAGTACCCTACCGGAAATCCGACCAGTAGGCTGCCGACGGAGACGACCAATCCATAAACAATAGTCTCAACCAAGACGATTTGATAGAAGGGATCAAGTGCAACTTCTAGGTACTGTTCAAGAGAGAACCCCTCTGCACCGAACGATCGCACACCAGGGTAAAAGCTGGTGCGAATGACTCCTGCGAGAGGGACGATCATAAAGAGCAGCAACAGACCTACACTGGGCGTGATCAGCCATACCCACACTGTGGATCGTTTATCGCGGGCTTTAAACCTGACCAATGACCGGTTTTGCAACTCAAATTCCTGCTTGCCAGAACTGCTAATCAAAAAGGACGGGGCAGGCTTGAGCGCCCGCCACGCCTACCGCATCTCGCGGTTGAATTGGGCGATCCATTCGCTCCTGTATGCGGCAACCTTCTGCCAGTCGACCGGCTGGAGGTTTTGAAGACCATTTTCTCCGTATGGAATCATGTTCGCAGCAACGTCTGGCGGCAATTGTACGCGGGTGGTTGGCACATAGCCAAAGAACCTGGACATCTCTGTCATAAATGGCCCGGTCAGCAGTTGTTCAAGGTACGCCTTTACGGCCTCCGGATGCTTTGTTCCCTTGACTGGATTTATATACGAACGGAGCCCATACAGGCCCTCAACCGGTACGATTAGCGACATCGGTTTCCCTGCCCTCTGCATTGAAAATACGCGCCCATCCCAAAAGGGGCCTGCCAGCGCTTCTTCCTGTTCGAATAGCTGAAGCAGATTTACCGTGGACGCAGTGGTCGAGGTGATGTTTGGCTTGATCCTGCGGAGTGCCTCGAAGCCAGGGCCGACGTTGTCTTCGCTGCCGCCGTTCGCCTTGGCCAGCGCAAGCAAAAACAGCACCCCACCCCCGTTCTCCAAATTTAAGGTTGCAACGCGCCCCTCAAGGTCTGGTCGCGCAAGATCTGCATATGACTCAACTGGCGGGTCAACCAACTTTGTATTATGGGTCAGAACCATCGATGATGCAGACATCGGGATACCGTGGTCCCCAAACTCTCGAATATTTGGGGACAGCATTGCAATCAGATCGGCATCCAAATCCGTAGGCGTTATAGCCTCGGCCTTGATCAAATCCGGCATATTTGGACTATCAGCCATGATCAGATCGAAAGGAGGATTGGCGGGCGACGCAAGAATTCTCGCAGTTGCCGCTGCCGCAGTGGACGGAGTGTGCATAACCGTTAGGCCTGTCTGCTCTTCCAGGGGCTTTGCAACGGTCTCGACGAGGATTCGATCGTAGTCCCCCCCATATCCGTTGATATTCAGCGTGATCCCCTCAAATCGCTTTTCCTGACCCCAAGCGATGTTTGGTAGAGCGAGGCCGCTGGTCGCGAGTGCCAAGGATTGCAGAAAAGAGCGGCGTTTCATTGTATTTTCCCTTTTCTAACGTATCGCGAGGGTGGCATGCGAAGCCGACATCCTGCATAAGAAGGCCAATTCTCACTTCTCACAAACAGAGAATGTAGATCGGGGGCATCTCGCCGGGAGATGGGGAAGCTTGCGAGCCGACCAAACACCCACGCAGGGAGTATTTTTTGCAGAGCCTTGCTGCAACTGGCGGTTAGGCAGTTCGAGTTTCTGGCTGGGTACTCAGGGAATGTGGTCAGCACTTACTAGTCAGGTAGTCCGCTGATCGTCTCGAACAGTTGACGAGACGTGCAAACTGTCTCCGCTCGGTCGAGTGACGGATGGCCACGTAGTCACGCGTATCGTTCTGCTTCCGGTTAGTGCTGCCAATCGTATTGGGAACCTCCTTCCCGCTGACGGATGATGAGGCGGTGTCCAATGTGCGGTAGCGGTCACGCGGCAGAGTATCTGCCGCAAAGCCGAGGAAGCAGGATGTCAATCGCAAAGCAGTCCAGCTGCGAACTTCGACCACAGGGCTCCCCACCAAGTGAAGTCCAAAGTCACCAATCAACCCCAACCTTAACAAGTTCGACTTGCACGGGAATCGTTTGCGCTAGTTGGTCGAGCGGTATTCGTGGAGGCGCCGAACTCTTTGCGCAAAGCCTCAGAATGGGCTCCCATGGCGGGAACGGGTCGCAACAGCGGAGCTTTTTCTCCGTCAAAGATCGCCGCGGGCGCAATCATTTCGATTACTCCCGACGGCGTTGCGACCGATAGCCGTCGCAGATGTGGATGTTTGGAGACGTGCTCTACTTGGTTGAGGCGTCCGTAGGCCAAACCTGCCGCCTCCAATTCGGTCATTGCTTCGTCGCTCGATAATTCGGCGAAGCGCTGGACAACAATCTCATCCAACGCCGCCCGGTTGCCGAGCCGCTTCATATTATCTGCAAAATCTGGACGGCGGGTAAGTTCAGGCTGCTTGAGAAACTTGGCGCAGAAGTTGGCCCATTCTCGGTCATTCTGGACGGAGAAAATGACGTCCTTCCCATCAGCGCAACGGTAGGCCCCATACGGCGCGAGAGAGGGGTGATTTACCCCCGCTCTCATCGTTTGGTAGGCACTGTAATCAAACTGCAGCACCGGAACGTTCATCCAGTCGGCCACGGCGTCAAAGAGCGAGACCTGAATCCCGGTTCCCCTGCCAGTGCGCTCACGTTGGAAAAGCGCTTGCAGGATCGCGCTGTGTGCAGTCATGCCGGCCGAGATGTCACAAACCGAAACGCCAACCCGCGCCGGCCCATGCTTCGTCCCCGTTATGGCGCAAAGCCCTGTCTCTGCCTGCACGATAAGGTCGTATGCTTTCAAATGGGAATAAGCTCCAGCATCGCCAAACCCGGATATGTCGCAGGTTATCAAGCGAGGGAAGCGCTGACGAAGCTCGTCAGAACCAAAGCCGAACTTGTTGATACTGCTGGGCCTGAGATTTTGGATGAAAACATCGGCTCCAGCAACCATAGCGTCAAGAATCGCGCGATCCTCGTCTGCCGTCAGGTCAAGGCAGATCGACTCCTTTCCGCGGTTTAGCCATACAAAATACGCGCTCTGGCCTTGCACAAGCTTGTCGTAATTTCTTGCGAAGTCACCATTGGGGCGTTCGACCTTAATAACACGCGCGCCGGCATCAGCAAGCCGCGACGAGGCATAGGGAGCCGCCACCGCCTGCTCTACAGCAACAACAGTAATACCTTCGAGAGAACTGTTCATGCAGATTCCGCGTTGGCGTCCTGGACGTCGTTCCGGGAGCGTCGATAGTTGAGAGCGGCGAGCAGCCTGCTCTGCTCATTGCCGACAATAGAAATGCCTTCATCGACGCCCATCCCGGGCTTTGCCAGCATCATGTCAGCCTGTGTTGCCACTGCCACGTTCGCCGAGGCTCTTGCCGACAAGTCGGTCTCGGTGCAGCTGCCGCCGACATACGCCCATACGCCGTGTTCTTTGCAGGCCAGAACGGCCCAGGCCGTGTCGGCGATCGAACCGACGTCAGGCATCTTGATTTGAACTACATGTGCTGCTTTCGCTTCGGCGAAACGCCGGATGTCGTCAAGGGTGTTGCAGTGTTCGTCGACTACCAGACGGGCGTCGGAGCCCCGGGCGTCGAGAAGGTCGACAATTTTCGCGTACTCGTTTAGTTGCGCATCGGTTGACCCGAAGTCTGCCGGGCACTCGACATGCAGTCGGAAGCCGGGCACGTCATCTGCAAGCCGCGCCATGAAGTCCGCGATTTTTCCGGCTTCAAGCCCAATTTCCAGACCGATCCAGCCGTAGACGTCGAAGTGCAGGATAGGATGATACCCTGGCTCCCCGATTTCTGTTATCCGCCTCCCGACCCATTTCACGAACTCTCGGAATGTTGCTCCCGAGGGGCCGAACTTCTCCCGGGTGTTGATAAGCCCGTGCGGAAGCACATCGACGGACTTGAGGATCATCTTGTCGACGTTGATCTCCCTGGCATCTCCACTTTGGGCGTAGATGGGCACACGCCTCTCTGGCAGAGGCAGGGAAAACTCCGAGCAAATGACCTCGGCTAGGGTGGTCCGCGCAACGTGTGCGGCAGCACCGAGCAGCGCTTGGCTCACGCCATACTCGATCGCAAGCGGAAGCCGCTTTCCATCGTGATAGGCAAGGACATCGTCGCACGCACCCAGAAAATTCGACAAATCAGCGGATAAAAGTCGCGGAACAACGACAGATCTCGCGAGTGCTGCAATTGCGTCAGTCTGGAAAAGAGAGTCGCGACCGCCTGTGCCTGAATACTGAACACTCATCATGTCCCCCCAGACGATCGCATCGTCCGACAGGACAAGGCCAAGACTGACGGACCGGGAGGGCATTCGGATAGTTTCAAAGCCGGATGTCCGAGGTGCCCCTACATACCGGAAACCATCAGTGGCGACGCCTGCTCGAATCGCTGCTTGATCATCATAGAAAAAGCTACCATTTCCCGGCGCCAGGATAACATCTCTTACTTTGAGAGCAGTTGCCATGATAGCGCACCCAATTCTTCGACGTCGTTAATCAACTGTAGCGACTTCGAGGAAGCAGCGGTTCTGACGCGGCGGTGCCTCCCCCTTCGCGGTGCAGTATGCCCAGCGGGGCCGGATACACGCCAATATAAAATCGGCTTTCAAGCCATCTCGTTTCGAGATAATGTCGAGGATAGCCGTTGAGAACCCAACGGGTTCGGAACGTCACGAACAGCGGCTCCCCCAAGGGACACCATGGAACTGAGACAACTGAAATATTTCGTCGGCGTGGTGGATGCGGGTAGTTTCACCAAAGCTGCAGAACAATTGAACGTGGCACAGAGTGCGCTCAGTCACCATGTCCGACAGATGGAGGAAGCTTTCGGCACGCAGCTCCTGGTCCGCGAAAGAACCGGAGTGACGGCTACGACCGCCGGGACGAAACTTTTAGACCACGCACGCATGATCTTGCGCCAAGTCAAACTCGCCGAAGAGGAATTGACGAGCAAAGCGAAATCACCTGCCGGCGAAGTGACGATCGGGATACCGTCCGGTGCAGCGCGCGTCATGGTGACGGAACTCCTTGCGTTGGCCAGAGAACGCCTTCCGAAGGTTTCCCTCAAGATTGTCGAAGGGATGAGCGGGTTTATCGAAGAGTGGATGACTGCCGGTCGCTTCAATCTCGCGATCCTCTATAAGAACGGCGAGAGTATCGGCAACTCGACAGTGCTGGCCCGAGAAGAATTTTGCCTTGTGGTGCCTCCGAACCAGCCACCATTCGAAGACACGATCCGCCTGTGTGACCTGCATTTCTATCCCTTGGCTGTGCCGATGGGCGCCAACAACGTTCGCCGTTCCGTGGCGGACGTCGTGGCGCAGCACGGATGCACGCTGGATGTGCGATTTGAAGTCGATTCTCTGTCGACTATTGTCAGTATGGTGATGGATGGAAAAGCATATTCGATCTTGACCCCTTCGGCCATACAACGTGAGGTCTCTCTCGACCAAGTTCGAACTGTGCGAGTTGTCGATCCGGTGATTACCCGATCTGTAGTTCTCGCAGTGAATCCTAGGGACGAGCGGTCAGTGGAAGTCGCCGCAGTACGCACACTCATTCCCGAAGTTGTGCACCAGCTAGCTCAGAGCGGCAGATGGCCTTTGATTCTTCCGGCAGTTGAGCCGGCGCTCCACTCGTAACTGACTAAGCCTTGTGATCTTGCCCCCAGTTTCTATCCAGTTTTGAGTTCGTTTCCGGCGTGGGTTGTGCCCTGCTGGGCGGGTGAAGCGACGGGCGCTGGCCCGGAGCCTTTGGCATAGCGCAGCGCGAGCGACCGTCGCGGATTGAAGG
>NZ_SADR02000397.1 GCF_004010325.2 Mesorhizobium sp. M00.F.Ca.ET.216.01.1.1 | reverse complement strand
CTCGCCGTAGATCTGCAGAATGCCGCCGAGAAAATCTTCGAGCTTGTTCGGATCGAACGGGCGATCGTTGCGGTACACGAACGACTTGATCTTGTCGTCGTGATGCGCGTGATGATGGTGGCCGTGGTGATGCCCTTCGTGGTCGCAATGGCCATGATCATGATCGCAATTTGCGTGGTCGTGACCGTGGTCGTGCGTATGGCCGTGCTCGTCATGCGCATGAGCGTGGTTGTGTGCGTGCTCGTCCTCGGCGAGGAAGTCCGGGTCGATCTCGAGCTTCGAATTCAGATTGAAGCCGCGCAGATCGAAAATTT
>NZ_SADR02000396.1 GCF_004010325.2 Mesorhizobium sp. M00.F.Ca.ET.216.01.1.1 | reverse complement strand
CGGTGATGTCCTGATATTGCACGCACTCGGCGTCGAAATTGGCTTTCAGCAGGTCGAAATTGCGTCGGTCCTTGGTCTCGATGCCGATCAGCACCGAGCCGAACTTGCGCGCCGACTTCTTGAGATACTCGAAGCGAGCGATGTCGTCGTCCGGACCGAGCATCTCGAGGAAATCGCGCAGTGCGCCCGGCCGCTGCGGGAAACGGATGATGAAATACTTCTTCAGGCCCTCGAAGCGTAGCGCCCTCTCCTTCACGTCCGGCAACCGTTCGAAGTCGAAATTGCCGCCCGAACCCACCGCGACGATCGTCTTGC
>NZ_SADR02000395.1 GCF_004010325.2 Mesorhizobium sp. M00.F.Ca.ET.216.01.1.1 | reverse complement strand
CGGCGCTTGAGAATCGGACGCCATCGCTAGCGGAAAAATCGCGTACTGTAGAGAGGCGGGATCGTCTACCTCGAGAGTGAGACGACCCGCCCAGAAAATCTTCTTATCGCAGTCCGGCGACCCTGAGAGCATCCTCGATAGCCGCTTTGTCAGCTTGGCCAATCCGGTCCAGCGGACGGATGGGCGTCCCGACATCCCGGCCAAGCATGCCGATCGCGTACTTTATGCGGGTGGGAAAATTGGTTGCCTGACTGACTTCGCGGCAAATCGGGCCGATGGCTTTGGTCAACTGCATCGCTTCTGCGATATTGCCGT
>NZ_SADR02000394.1 GCF_004010325.2 Mesorhizobium sp. M00.F.Ca.ET.216.01.1.1 | reverse complement strand
ATGCAATCGCCATGTTCCAGACCCGGAAGGGTGACGACGGGGTGATATCCGCCGAGGTCCGCAAGGACGGCGGCGCCGTCGTCTTTAGCCATGCAGAGAACTAGAGCAGCGGAGAAACTAGGGGATCATCGTCCACGCAGCTAGCGGGGCCGTCGCCTTTGCCCGACCTGCGGAATGTGGCTCTCACCGGAACCGAGTGCACATTTGTGAGTTCTTTTTCATCGCTGGTAATCATCCACTGGACACCATTGGCGGCTGAGAGACGACGAACGCGCTCCCGTCTGAACACGGGAGAGCGCTATGCTCCACCAAGAC
>NZ_SADR02000393.1 GCF_004010325.2 Mesorhizobium sp. M00.F.Ca.ET.216.01.1.1 | reverse complement strand
CAAGCAGGGCCGCGTGGCGATGATGATTTCCGCGCCGTTCCTCGCAAAGCAGATCAAGAAGGAAGCACCCAATCTCAAGTACGGTATCGATCCTATTCCGATGGGCACCACGCACGCCACCTATGCGGTCACGGATTCGATCGTGATGTTCAAGAACTCGAAAGTGAAGAAGTCCGCGTGGAAGTTCCTCGACTATCTGTTCACGAAGGAACCGCGCGTCGAGTTCACGACCACAGAAGGCTTCATGCCGACCACCAAGGCGGAATCCACCGATCCGGCGTTCAATGATCCGGATACCAAGGCATTCGTTGCCTT
>NZ_SADR02000392.1 GCF_004010325.2 Mesorhizobium sp. M00.F.Ca.ET.216.01.1.1 | reverse complement strand
CGACAGCGTCGAGGCCAAGGCTGCCAAGATTGCCGCTGCGGCCGGCGGCATAGAGCAGGATTTCGGAACGGATGGTGCGGCCGTCGGCAAGCGTCACCTCGGCGTAGTCGGGCTTTGAGGCGACCTCCTTGATCGTGCTGCCGAGACGGATGGTCATGCCGCGGTCGCGCATCTGGTGGATGAAATCATCGACGATCTCGCGGTCGACGAAGTCGAGGATGCTGTTGCGCGGCTCGACCAGCGTGACCGGCACGTCGAGCGCCGAGAAGATCGTGGCATATTCGACGCCGATCACGCCGGCGCCGATGACCGTCA
>NZ_SADR02000391.1 GCF_004010325.2 Mesorhizobium sp. M00.F.Ca.ET.216.01.1.1 | reverse complement strand
GGCGGACTTTTTGCCTGAAAGCTCGATTGGCACAACAGGGTCTGCGCCCCCGTGAATGATCAACGTAGGGATGTCGAACTTTGCCAGGTCTGGACGCAGGTCGGTTTCCGAAAAGGAGGCAATGCAGTCATGGGTCGCCTTGATGCTTGCTTTAATTGCCATATCGAAGGTCATGTCCAGCATCGCCTGCGTGACCGCGGACGGGTCACGATCGGCCCCGGTAAAAGCGCGGCCGAAATTAATCAGAAATTCGGCGCGATCTTTAACCACGCCGGCCCGCAGCCCATCGAAGACGTCTCGAGGCACCCCCGCCGG
>NZ_SADR02000390.1 GCF_004010325.2 Mesorhizobium sp. M00.F.Ca.ET.216.01.1.1 | reverse complement strand
CCTTGTTCCAGTAGACGTCCGACGCGAGCGTGCCGGAGCCGAACGCAATCACCCCATGCGTCGGCATGCTTCGCGTTTGAACCGCACCTGTCGCAAACGACTGGCTGACGCTTCCATCGTTGATACCGACCAGTCCACCGCCGTAGCCGGTCGAGAAAACGGGCTTCACGCTGCCCGTTGCATACGACTGTGCAATCGATCCCAAGTTGTAGCCCACGAGCCCGCCGTTCGCGTCCGAGCCCGAAATTGCGGCGCTGCTCCACGAGCGCTCCACGGCGCCTTCGTTGCGGCCTACCAGTCCGCCGAAGGTCGTGC
>NZ_SADR02000389.1 GCF_004010325.2 Mesorhizobium sp. M00.F.Ca.ET.216.01.1.1 | reverse complement strand
CAACTCCTCGGTGACCTTCGTCTCCAAAGCCGCCTTCGATGCCGGCCTGCAGGAAAGGCTCGGTGTAGACAAGGCGATGGTCGCGGTCGAGAACACGCGCGGCGGCATCGGCAAGCATTCCATGGTGCTCAACGACGCCACGCCGCATGTCGAGGTCGATCCCGAAACCTATGAGGTTCGCGCCGACGGCGAGCTCTTGACCTGCGAGCCGGCGACTGTGCTGCCGATGGCGCAGAGGTATTTTCTGTTTTGAGGTGAGGCTGGTCCGATTAGCGGGCAAATGTCGTTGCGGCTCGCGCTCGCGGATCGCAATAT
>NZ_SADR02000388.1 GCF_004010325.2 Mesorhizobium sp. M00.F.Ca.ET.216.01.1.1 | reverse complement strand
CGACGGCTGAGCGATGCCTGCATATCTGAAGATGCAGATCAGCCGGGAACTTGATCCGCTCGAATTGCTGCTGGAACAGATCAAGGCGGTTGAGGCTGCTCGCGATGCTGTGCTCGCTGCCGCGCATGTCGTCTCCCCGGCACCGGCGATGCTGATCAATCTAAAATGCATCGGGCCGGAGTTCGCCGCCTTCCTGTGGTCCGAAGGCTGTTAGCGATACTTCGAGAACCGACGACAGGTCAAGCGCTCGACTGGCCGGTCGAGCGGGGCCTGAGGCGACAGCGCGGTCAGAGGCGTCTGTTCCTCGGGTTTCCA
>NZ_SADR02000038.1 GCF_004010325.2 Mesorhizobium sp. M00.F.Ca.ET.216.01.1.1 | reverse complement strand
CCAGGCGCCGCGGCAGGCGGCGGCCGACGGCGGCTATGCCAGCCGCGAAAATCTGCGCCGGGCCAAGGCCTGGGGCGTGCGCGACATGGCCTTCCACAAGAAGAGCGGCCTCAAGGTCGAAGACATGGCCAAAAGCAATTGGGTTTATCGCAAGCTGCGCAACTTCCGCGCCGGCATCGAGGCCGGCATCTCCTGCCTGAAACGCGCCTACGGCTTGAGGCGCTGCACTTGGCGCGGGCTCGACCACTTCAAGACCTATGTCTGGTCCTCTGTGGTGGCTTACAACCTCGTACTCTTCACCCGCCTCAAACCGATCTGACGCCACTCATCCGACCGCGCTCAGTGGTGGGCACGCCGGCGGGCGCTGGCCGATACCCCCCTATGCTGACGTGGCCGCTGCAAATGCTCTCGCTCGCGATCTGCACGCCCTCGTGCCACCAAGCGCGCCAACCAGCACCGGTTGCGCGGCCAAACGACCCTTGAAACCTCAGAAAAACTGCCCTTTATGGACGCGCACTAGACTAGGCGGCATGAAGATAATCGTCGTTGATCCCGAGCGCCGCATCGCCAGGGCCGAAGCCGGCCTGACCCTCGGCGAGTTCGACGCAGCCACGCAGGCACACGGCCTCGCCACGACCATGGGCGTGAACAGCGACACCGGTATTGCCGGCCTGACGCTGGGTGGTGGCTTCGGCAAGCTCGGGCGAAAGCACGGACTGAGCTGCGATAATTTGATTGCGGCTGAAATTGTCACGGCTGACGGACGGTTGTTGCGGACAAGCGCCAGCGAGCATCCCGACCTGTTCTGGGCCTTGCGAGGCGGCGGCGGCAATTTCGGCATAGTGACGGCGTTCGAATACCGGCTGCACCCGCTCGGCACGGCGCTTCTCATGGGCTCGGTGCTGCACGCCTACAGTCACGCGCGCGAGGCCATGCGGTTTTACGATGAATTCTCCCGCGACGCCCCGGACGAGGTGAGCGTCGATGCCGCGCTCGTGACGCTGCCCTCCGGTGACCGGGCCTTCTGCATCTCGGCTTGCTATGTCGGGTCACCCGAAGCTGGCGGACCTATCATTGCGCCGCTGATGAAATTCGGATCCCCCATCGACAGTCGCCTTCAGGCCATTCCTTACCTCCAGATTCAATCGGCGGGCGACAGCCTCTTTCCACGCGGGCGGCGCTATTACTGGAAAGCGCAGTTCATGCGCGAGATCAGCGATGGTGCGATCGAGGCGCTGCTCGACAGTTACGCGAGGGCTCCCAATCACTCCTCCCTGCTGGTTTTCCAGCAGGTCGGCGGCGCGATCGCTCGCGTGCCCGCGTCGCACTCGCCCTATGCCAACCGCGATGCGGCCCTTGACCGCTTCCCGATCGCCATCTGGGACGATCCGGCCGATGACGAGGCAAATACCCGCTGGGCGCGCGACCTGTGGAATGCGGTCAGACCACTTCTCAACCGGCGGCGTCTATGCCAACAATCTCGGTGATGAGGGTGACGAGCGCGTGCGTGATGCCTACGGCGCCAATTATGCGCGCCTCGCCGCCATCAAGAAGCAATACGACCCGACCAATTTCTTTCGATTGAATCAGAATATCAGGCCTGGATAATTCGCAAATCCGTGGGGGAACCGTGCGCAGTCGCTGGACGATCCTTGCTGTCCTGTTTGTCGCCCGCGCCGCAATGGCGTTTCAGTTTCAGAGCGTCGCCGCCGTCGCGCCCCTGGTCAGCGACAGCCTCGGTGCGAGCCTGGCCGACATAGGTATTCTGATCGGTCTCTATCTTGCACCGGGACTAGCGTTGGCCCTGCCCGGCGCGACCATCGGTCAGCGCTATGGCGACAAGGCGACCGTTCTCGCCGGCCTCGCGATGATGCTGGCGGGTGAAATGCTGATGACGGCGTCGGCGTCCTGGAGCCTGCAGATCGGCGGCCGATTGATCGGCGGCACAGGCGGTGTCCTCCTGAATGTCCTGATGACCAAGATGGTCGCCGACTGGTTTGCCGGACGGGAAATCGCAACCGCCATGGCCATCTACATCAACTCGTGGCCAGCAGGCATCGCTATCGCTCTCATGCTATTGCCGGCAATCGGGACGACGTTCGGGATGACCGCCGTGGGCACTGCCGTTTCAGTCCTGATTATCGTCGGCATCGGCCTCATGGCCATCGTCTATCGCGCCCCGGAGGTATTGCCCGCCGGTGGGATCGAACGCCGCGGCATTTCTGCCGGGACCACCTTCGCCCTCATCACTGCCGGCCTGATCTGGTGTCTCTACAATGTCGGCTTCGCAATGGTCTTCAGCTTCGGCCCCTCAATGCTTGTCGAGCGCGGCTGGTCCAGCCCGGAGGCGGGATCGGCGACCAGCGTGGTGCTTTGGCTGGCCACCCTTTCGGTCCCCCTGGGTGGCTTGCTGGCCGATCGCAGCAAACGCGGCGACGCGGTCCTCACCGCGGGCTGTGTCGGTTTTGCACTCCTAATGCTCGTTCTGTCGCGAAGCGGACCAGTGCTTCCCCTCATCATTACCATGGGGGTCGTATGCGGCCTGCCTGCCGGCGCGATTATGAGCTTGCCCGCACGGGTGCTCGATCAAAGAACGCGATCGATCGGGATGGGAGTGTTCTACACGGTCTACTATGCCGGCATGTTGGCCGCCCCGGCGATCGGCGGCAAACTTGCGACTTGGGCCGGTACAGCAACCATCGCGCTCGATTTCGGCGCTGCCGCACTCCTCCTTTGTCCTTTCCTCCTTTGGTCATTCCACCGGATCAGCCGCCTCCCACGGGCGATGGTGGTTCCATCCAGGTAAGGCGGCTAGTCGCGCCGATACCGCTGGTACCGCGACATCAGCACGGTTGTCCCGGCTCCCGGTCTGACCGATTCTGTGGCACTACTCTGGCAGTCCAGCAGTACGCAGCGCATCACCAAGGCACCCCGCGAGCGCTGGAGCACAATTCACGCCCGCAAACTGGCGGCTATAACTGAACGTTGGATGCAGTTCGAGCACCCGCGCGGCAGCTGCCCTCGCTTCTTCCAGCCGGCCGAGTTTGGCAAGGGCAGCGGCCAATTGCGCGTAAGTGATGCTATGTGCGGGATTGGCCTGAACGGACCGGTAAGCGGCGCGACTCGCATAGGCGTCCGTTCCGGTGCAATTCCGGCCACCGGTGCCGTTGCCGTCTGATTTCAGCACTAGACGAAACTGATCTCTACGGCCGACATGGGGCGCAAAGCCGTCGTTGAAAATTGATGGGACGGCGGTCGCCTGTAGGTTAGAAATTAACGCTACCCCAACTCGGGTTCTGACCGTCGTCGCGAGCATCGTCGTGACCTGACCCATTGCATACGGTCAGACTAGGCCGACTGAAAGTCCCTGGTGTTGTTGCGATTGGGATAGGACTGGTCCGGTACTGGGACACCGAGATGCCGACACAGCGGCGTCCACCCATCTCCCAGATTGTGGACCAGCAGCCGACCCGGCGGCACTGTCGCAACGACCGCCCTTACATTGGCTTCGTAGACGGCTATGGCATTGGCGCGATCGTGCGGCAGGCCGCCGAAGACCTGCCTGGAGATCAAGGTAAGGCTCAGCGACTCCTGATCCTTGCTCTGGCTGATGCCTGCCAGGATCGTTTTCTCGAAGCTTTTCCACCAGCTTTCCGGCGATCGGTATGTCAAGATGACCCGGGCGTCCGGATAGAACTCAATCAGATCACGCCAATAGTGCGCCGAGGGCCAGTCGATGCAGGACGCGTAGCCCGCAAACAGCTGGTTCCAGTCTGGTGCCGCGCCCTTCGCCAGCGCACGCCAAAGCCGCTTCTGGTCTTCATTGGCCATGACTTCGAACATGTGGTGACAGGGGCCGAAGCCAAGGATCGTCAGCGCCTCGCGCATCGAATCCGTTCCCGTCCGGCCAAAGCCCGTTCCAATTACCTTCATCGCCATTGTGCCCCGGTTCAGACCTACACCCGTCAGATCAGTCGCTTGCGAGCACCATCCGCAGGCGGTTTCCCTCAGTGTCGGAGAGGTCCAGCGCCCCCTCCGTTTGCACCGAGGACACGTGCGCCTCGCCGAGACGTCGCGCGACGGCCGCGATGTCTTCCCGGGTGGGAAGCACGACGGTAAAATGCTCCAGACCTGCCGCGCCGAGCGGTGGCTCCTTCAGCTCGTCGCGAGCCCAGATGTTGAACGCCACCATGTGTGGGCGTTCCTCGGTGCCGCAGTCGAAACAAGCCAAACGTTGCAGACTGGATATGTGGCCTGAAGCCAAGCACGCTGAGGTAGAACACCATCAGCGTTTCGGGCGACCGCGCGCGCATATGAATGTGACCGATGAAGGTGTCCGCCGCCAGCGGAACTTTGATACGGTCCGCCGGGTCGAGCTCCTGCAGCAATCGATCGATATCCAGAGGTTCCAGCCCGGAATGCCTTGTGCCGTCCTTGGCGACAAGCGAAACACCGCCGCCAGCCATCGCTTCCCTAGAAGCGAAGCGCTCGGGTGTGTCGAAGCAGATCTCGATCCCATTGCCGAAAGGGTCGGAAACGTAAAGGGATTCCGAGATTAGGTGATCCTGAGCGCTGTGCCTCAGGCCGGAGGCCCGCAGCCGGGCGGCGACTCGGGCCAATTCCTCGCGTGTCGTGACATGGATGGCGACATGAAAAAGATCGCGGGACTTTGACGGCAGGACGTTTGTAGCCCCGGCGTGCAGCACAATAAGGGTCTTGCCGTCGACGCCGAGTTCGGCGATCCCGCCGTCCCTGGTCAGGGTCGAGAGGCCGACCACGTCACGCCAGACCGGTAAGGCGGCTGGAATGTCGACGACGCGCAGATGAACCGGGCCGAGACGGGTGGTGTCGGCTAGAATTTCTTGGCTCTTCATCGGCCGTTGTCTCCCTGCAGCGCTGGAACATATAAATTACCAGATCGCATCCTTATGTGATATGGTCAAATATTGGCCGAGAAAAATTAATAGAAACAAAGGAGGCCGCGATGAGAGATTATTTTTCATTTCAGCTATTCATGAGAATGTCGGCTGCGTTATTTATTGGTGCCGCTATCTATTTCATGGTTTTCGGGAATACATGATAGCGCTTGGAGCCCGCGCTTAGACTTTCTCGAGACCAAATCGCTGACATTTCCCGATCCTGAGCAGTAGCTACGACGCGGCGGGGACGCGCTTCGCGAACTGCTCCCACCTGCCAGCAGATCACTCAGGGAAAAAACCATCCTGCGGCGCTAGGTGCAACCCAGTGGGGCCATACCCGCGGCAGCTCGTGGCCCCCGAGCAAACGTTGATGTGTCGAGGTGCTGGCTGGTGAAGCCCAGCCTCGCCAAGCCCCTGCGCACTTCCGGCGCGCCCATGAACAGTCTCCACAAAAGCCCTGTACGATGGTTCTCGATCATCGCGATGATTGGCCCCTGATTGATCGCCAGATATGTCCGGGAGTACCAGTTGCGAGGTTCGCAAAACGCGTCGACAAAGCCGAAGCGGCTCCATATGCGATTTCGAGGCTTGGTCAAGAAACCGCGCAGTGCGCGCATCGCTTCCCCCGGAGCATAAGGGAAACTCGACAGGGCAGCGGACGGGGTGATTACGCCAAAGTCCCTGTCAGGTGCGCTCGCGATGTATCCTCGCGGCCCATGGCTCGCGGTCAGACCCCAGCAGTCAGGGCCGTATCCCAGATGGTTATGGGGATTGCGGACGCAATGCCGATAATTGATCTGCGTATGACGGAGGTTCTGTTGCCAGTAGTCGGCGTATCGGTCGCTCAGTCCTCGTGGATCGAGTCCGCAGAAGGAATATTGCGAAAAGAAGAGCGGACCACCAGAATCCATTCCCAATGGCAGGACGATCCCGTAATGATCGCGCCCGTTTCGAAAGTCGGATCCACCAGCAAAGCCTTCGTGATAGATGCCCGGATCAATGGGGTGGCGAGTTGATCCCGCCGCCAGCACGAAGGTGAGCATGCATTCGTTCCAACCGCTGATCGGGCTGTCCATCGCCCAGCCGTGGTTCGGGCTCCAGTGCCACATCAGTTGCTGGGCCCCGCGTGTGAACCAGTTCCACTCGGCCTGTGACAACAGCGCGTTCACGCTATGGCGAAGGCGTGCTTCCTCGGTTGCCATCCCGGCGAAATACTCGCGGGCGCAGATCAGACCTTGAAACAGGAAAGTGGTTTCGACCAGATCAGCGCCGTCATCCTTGCGACGGAATGGAATTGTGGCACCGGTACGGCCATTAATGAAATGCGGGAACACGCCGTGGTAGCGCGGCGAGCTTTCCAGGAAATCCAGCATTCGCTGCAATCGGCATAATGCCGCCGTGCGATCGATCCATCCGCGCTCAACAGCAACGATGATTGCCATGATGCCGAAGCCAGAGCCGCCAATAGCTGCGAGATCGTTGGCCGGAGCACCGGTGGTCTTCTGACGATCTCGGGCAAGACCACTGACGGGATGTGCGCCTTCCCAGAAGTACCGGGCCGTTTGCCGTTGCACGATATCCAGCAGCGCTTCATCGTCGAGCTCGCGAACGTTTGGCGGGAGGTCGGGTGCTTGGAGCGTGCTGGGAATCATCGAGCCGGTGTTCCTGAAATGGGCATACAGACCGCCGGTCAATATGTCGTGTCAGGTGAAATGCCGCCATAGGCCCAACCGCCTCGCCCGGCCCCTGGCTATCGTGTCTCGGCCGCTTCGCGAGTGCTCCCAGGCATTCTAGCTGTCCCTACGACCTGCTCGACGTAAACGGTTCATCCGGGGGGTCGAGAGACATCGAAAAGAGCAACGCTGCGCCGACTGTCGGGAAGAGCATGGAGCTGTGTGGATGCGAGACTGGCCGAAGGACGAGCTGCTCCGCCATGGCCGGGAGCTTCCCATGGCGGAGCGTATTCGGCGCTACCAGCACAACATCCGCACCATCCGTGAGGCGGGATGTGCTGTGCCTACGCCTGCAAGGATCGACTCGCTGGATCCGGCTGAGATCGAGCTCTGATTTGCCGATAGCCGTTTCGTAGCAATCGGCTGGAGAATGCAATCTCGATCCTCGCATCCGAAATCGACGATGGTGACGAAGCATAGACCCTCCAGATTCTCGGTATCGTCAGGATGACAATAGTGTTCTAGGTTCGCCGCCCATCAACAGAGAAGGGTCGAACCGAATGACGACAACAAATGAAATCGCCGACAAGATCGCCGCCGAGCAGAACCTGACGAAGGCGCAGGCCAAGGCGATCGTCGAAAGTGTGTTCAATGAAATTTCGGACGCGGCGCGTTCGGGTGCGGAGACCAGCATTCCTGGCTTCGGCAAGTTCAAGGTGAAGGATACGCCGGCGCGCGAGGGCCGTAATCCTTCGACCGGCGCCACGATCAAGATCGCGGCGTCCAAGAAGCTCTCCTTTACGCCGGCGAAGGCGGTCAAGGATGCGCTGAACGGCTGACGTTCGCGCCGACCCATCACGGGAATGCATCGATCCGGGTCCGGTGATTCAAACCAATCATTGGACGCCGGATTCCGGCTGCGCGATTCTGCTCGGCGTGATCGGGCAACAATACCAGCTCTATGTCGAACGTCGGGAACCGAGCCGGAACATGGCGCGGTTTTACGCGCTGTCGATCGAGGAGACGCTGTTCCGCCAGGCCCGGCTGGTGCGCCGCTGGGGACGGATCGGAACGACCGGCCGAATGGTCCAGCATTCCTTCGATGACGAGGGCGCGGCCGTGCAACATTCCTCCAGCTGCTGCGCGCCAAGCGGAACCGAGGCTATCGACCCAGGTCGGCTCCTCGGCATGCAGAAGCGGCCCCGTCAGCGTGACGGTGCCGAAGACGTCATGCCTGGTTGGCGAGTTCGATCAGCACATCGCCGTGGCACGCCTGCGGCGCACACCAGCAGACGAGATCACGGCCGCGCAGTTCGTCCAGCGTAGCAGATCGGGCTGAGATGCGAGCCACGCGCGATATTTCGCGATGACCTCTTCGCGTGAGCCATCGCGGCCGATGACGAACGGGTTTCGGCTCTGCTACGTCCGCGGACCTGGAGGGCTTTTGATTGGACTCGCACAACTCAGCTGAACCTCAGCGAGCGCGTCTCACACGGTGTCGGTTGTTAGACCAGGACTAGCTGCCGCTATCGGACTGCTTTTCGGATGCGGGATGTCAGCGTCTGTTCGACGTCGAAATAACCTTCCCAGGCGTCGGGCTGCTGAGCCCGCGCAGCAGCGGCGAAAACGTCGAATGCGCTCGCACTTTTGAAGCTCGGCAGCTCATCCCAGGTCACGGGTACGGCACACTTGGCACCAGCTCGCGCCCGGGTCGACCAGGGACAAATTGCCGTGGCGCCCTGGCCGTTGCGCAGATAGTCGAGGAACATGCGGCCCTTGCGCCTCGCTTTGCTCATGTTTGCAACGAAGCGGGAGGGATCGGTGCGGGCCAGCAGTTCGGCGAAGTCCTGGCAGAAGCTCTTGACCGCTTCCCAGTCGGCCTCAGGAACGAGTGGAACGACCACATGCACGCCCTTCCCCCCGGACAGCAGCGGCCAGGATTGAAGACCGAGCGCTTCCAGAACGCCCCGGATGTCGAGGGCTGCCTGCTTGACGTCATTGAAACCCAGTCCCTCGTCGGGATCGATGTCGAAGATCATGCGGTGCGGCAGTTTCGGTTGCTGGCGCAGGCTGCCCCAGACGTGGAATTCGAGCACGTTCATCTGGACGCCGGCGATCAGCCCCGCTAGGTCGTCGACCCAGAGGATGCGGCTTTCCTTGCCGGACATTTTCTCCAACTGGCCGTCATGGACGGCTTTGGGCATCCCCGGCAGCTTGTGCTTCTGAAAAAACGTCTGCCGCAGGTCGCCGTCAGTGTCGCGCACCAGTGAAAGCGGCCGATCCTGGATGTGCGGCAGCATCTTCTCAGCGACTGCTGCGTAATAGGCGGCGAGCCTCGCCTTCGTCACTTCTCTGCCAGGATACATGACCTTGTCGGGATGCGTCAGGGTCACGCCAACCGCACGGGCGATCTCCTTGCCGATATGGGGATCCAGCTTGGCCGTGGCGGCGGTCGCGATCGTCTTGGGCGTTTCCATCACCACCTGGTCGGCGCGCTTGTCTTCGCGCATCCCCTCAAAACTCGGGTGACGCAGGCTGCCGTCGGGTGTCACCTCGGAATAGGTGACCTCGGCGACGAGCTCGGGCTTTACCCAGTTGGCGCGGCGCGCGATATCGCGGGGCACGGATACGAAGGCGGGCTTGTCCAGAGGCCGCTTCTCCAACTGCGCGAGGATGGATCTGCGCATCGCCTCGGTGAACCCAGTGCCGACACGGCCGCGGTAGATCAGCTTGCCATTCTCGTACGTACCAAGGATGAGCGAAGCCATGCCGCGGCCAGTGTCACTGGGGCGGTAGCCGCCGACGACAAATTCCTGTCTTTTCGTGCACTTGATCTTGAGCCAGCTGGCGGTGCGGTCGCCGACATAGCGACTGTCGGCGCGCTTGGCGATGATGCCCTCATGGCCACCCGCGCACATCGTATCGAAGACCCTTTTGCCATTGTCGGCGATATGGCTGGAGAACTGCAGGCTGTCGTCCGGGTCCCTCTCGCCCAGAAGTTTGGCAAGCCGTTCCTTGCGCTCGAGCAGGGGCCGGCTGGACAGATCCTCGCCGTTCAATTCCAGCAGGTCGAATGCGTAGAACTTGAGCGGCATGCCCGCGGCAATTCCGGATTTCAGCATGGAGAAGTTGGTGCGGCCTTGGCTGTCGATGGCGACGATCTCGCCGTCGATCAGCGCCGACCCCTTGGTGAGTGCCTGAAGCGGCGGCAGGATCACCTTGAACTGGCGGGTCCAGTCGTGGCCGTTGCGGGTATAGACCACGACCTCCGATCCGGAGATCGCGGCCTGCGCACGATAGCCGTCGAACTTCATTTCGAATAGCCAATGCCCGCCGCCCGGTATGTCGTCGGTCAGCGTGCAGAGCTGAAACGGGCGAAACATGGGGAGTGGGTATTTCTGGGTAGACTCTGAGTCCCTGCGCCGTGTGCGCTTCTTGCTGAGGGCGGCCTCTACCGCCGACATACGGAACTCGAATACATGGTGCGATTCAATACTCTGCCTGGGGATTCAGTTCCATACCGAGTGTCGAAGGATCGAACCGGAAGAGGCCGGCGGCGTTGTTGGGAATTGGAACGCAATCCTTGGAGGCAGAAATGGCCACTCCTCAAACAACTCGCGGGCGCAGCCAGGACCGCGCAAAGGTCGCGGGTGGACAGGATCATGAAGTGAAGTACGAGGCAGGCAAGACCGGAGCCAGCAAGGCTGACGTCAAGTCGGCCGTGAAATCGGTCGGTAACAGTCGCAAGAAGGTTGAAGACAAATTGGGCAAGAAGTGAGCCGGCCCGACGTCCGCCACGCGGGCAACTAGGTCGGGGTACGCCGTGAGTAGGTGGATAGGCTTCCGAGAGCTTCATCCCTATCAATGCCCCTTCTCTGCGACGACCAAGGGACGTCGACAATCACGCTCCTACGCATGCCATAGGACGGCTGGCCCTATGGCGCCAGGCCGACCCCATAGCGCTCGGCGATCCGCCAGAACCAATCTTGATCGAGATCGACCTCGCGTGTCGACTCCGCGACGGCATCGGCCGATCGGTCGAACAGTGCATAGCAGAGTTCAGCATCATCATGCCGGGCATGGTAGGCGATGCCATCAGCGGCAATAGGGTGACGGGCCAGCGCGATCGACCACGCCTGCGGCACGTCGTAAGGCAACCCCCCCGTGTGTCACCTCGGCGGTTGCCCCCACTCGGGCAAGACCGGGCCCGGCAAGCCGGATCAAGTTCAAATCTCGGCCGATGAGCAGGCGGACATACGCCTTCCGCTTGAGTAGATCCGTATCGATGAGGGTGCGCCCAGGCGTTCTAAGGAACGTCTCGGCCAACGCCCCATTGGTCTCCTCAGCCGCGTAGAGAACGCCATAAGAGGCGTCGGGCGCGTTGAACCGCCCTTCCGTCGACCTGTCGAAGAAGATCGGTTCAACGCGCCGTGTAGAAGCGGTGGACCTCCTGCCCTGCCGGTAGCTTCACCAGCTCGGGCAGTCGCCTGTCCAGGTCTGCGGGAGGAAGTGGCCCGCTCACGCCCCCTGCTCACCGTGCCGCCTCGCGGCATCAAGCACGAGGTCAAGCTGGCCGGATCTGAGCAGCTCGATGGGCTTGCGATTGCCTAGCCTGACATCCGACTGGGAAAGGAAGTTGAGCACCGTCCAGGAATTGCGGGTTTGCAAAGCCTCACGAACGGCCTTCACGTCGGCGGCATCTTGTCGGCGCTTACGCATCCGGCAGGGTGAAGACGGTGCAGGGAGCCGCGATGCCGCGCAGCACGTGTTCGCCCAGCGGCACCAGCGGCGTGGTGGTCTCGGCGGCGACCGCGCCCGAGATCAGCACCGAGCGGCCGAGCGGCCGGCATAGCCCCTCCAGCCGGCTGACCAGGTTGACCGCGGGGCCGATGGCGGTGAAATCCAGCCGGTCGACCGCGCCGATATTGCCCCACAGCATCTCGCCGAGATGCAGCGCCGCGCCGAACGGCAGCCGCGGCAGGCCCTGCGCCTGCCGCCCCGCATCGAGATGGGCCATGCCGGCGCGGGCGGCGACGACGGCGCGCAGCGCCGCCTCGCAGGCCTCGGCCGGCGCAGCGGTGACCGGGAAAATCGCCAGCATGCCGTCGCCGATGAATTTCAGCACTTCGCCCCCGAAGGCGTGCACCGCGCCGGCGACGCGGTCGAACCAGGCGTCGAGCGCGGCGATCACCGCCGCGGGCTCGGTTGCCTCGGACAGGGCGGTGAAGCCGCGCAGGTCGGCATAGAGCAGCGCGGCGCGAATGGTTTCTCCGGTGCCGCGGCGCAGGGCGCCGCCCTGCACCCGGGCGGCACTGCGCCGGCCGAGATAAGCCTCGAGCAGCGCTGTCAGCGCCGCCCGCGCCGCAAGTGCGGCAAGGGGCGCCGCGGCGAACCGCGCGGCCTGGCGCAGCCGGGCAGCCTCGGCGGGGCCGAACGGCCGGGTTCCGGCCCAGCCCAGCACCGGACTATCCGGCGCCCGGCCATCCGGGCCCTCCTGCACCGGGCCGAGCTCCGCCAGCCAGTCGCGCCCGGCCTGGCCGAGCGGACCGCCGGCGAAGCTCAGCGCCTCGATCACCGCCCCGGTCTCCGCCCGCCAAAGCCAAGTGCGGCGGGTGATGATGGGATGCGGCACCGCGAGCGTCAGCGCGCCGCCGGCCAGCGGCAGGCCGTCAGCCAGAAGTCGGCCGCCGAGCTCGGCCAGAAACCGGTCGGGGGCGGCCGAGGCGCCGGCCTCGTCCACCAGCCAGGCGAGAGGCGCGGGCAGATCCATGGCGCGATTATGCGGCCACCGCGCCCGGCCTGTCATCCGCGCCGTGACGATGCGCAGCCGGGCCGCCGATCTATCCTCGCCCCGCCCTGCGGTCCGATCCTCGATGGCGCCGGGTTCGACACGCCTGCGAGCCGGCGTCCGCCGTCAAATTGCAACGGGCTCACGGCCAGCGATATCGAGCGCGGGAAGGCCGTCATCCCCTGCCCGTGTGGCCGTATTTGGGATCCGGGCCGGGATCACGCCCGGCTGCAACCTCGCCCAGCCTGCCGAGGTAATGAGCCCAGCCCTCCGCATGGCCGGCGCATTGCTCGGCATTGGGCAGGCCGGTGTGGGTCAGGCGCAGCAGCGTTCCGTCCGGCTGCTCGATCAGATCGATCTCGACGAGGCTCGATCCCGGCGGCACCTCCTCGCTCTCTTCCCAGCCGAAGCTGTATGCCAGACGGTGCACCGGCACCACCTCCCGGAAGTAGCCGCGAGCGACGCGAGCCCCGGTAACATTGACGAGATAGAGCCCACCGGGCTGCGGCTCGAGCTGCGCCTCCGTTCCCATCCAGCGCAGGATCTTCTCCGGATCGGTCAGGAGGGCAAACAGCGCAGCGGGGGGCGCCGGGATGTGTGTCTCGCGGCGGACGACGAGGGCCTCTTGCATCGGCTTCCTCCATAGTTGCGACAGCTGGAGCAATTGTACACCAGCCGGCTGCTCGTGCGATAGAATAGGATCGGACATCGAGACTGGTGTGCCGTCCAGAATTATCTGTCGCTGTCCGGAATTAAGCCAATCTTCGGAGGTCGTCTCCGCGCTCGTGCAAAAGCTTGAGCGCGTCGCTGCCGCACGACGTTATGCGTATTCCGATGAAGCCGGCCACCGATTCCGATTTGAAGCCGGCCAGTCATTCCGATTTCATTCCGGCCGCCATTCCGATTTGAAGCCGGACGTTTTTCGGTCTGATCCTGGGTCTCGTTGGTGTTTGGGTCGGGTTTTGTTTCAGGTCAAGCTTCGGTGTTTTCGGATGCGACTGGCGGCCGCTGTTTTCGCATGCTTTCACCAGTGAGATCGATGCGGTAGGCGTTGTGAACGAGGCGATCCAAGATGGCATCGGCAAGCGTGGGGTTTGCAATAATCTCCCACCAGCGGTCCACGGGCACCTGACTTGTTACGATGGTTGAGCGTCGCTCGTAGCGGTCCTCAATGATCTCCAGGAGATCGCGACGTTGGTCGTCATTGAGCTTTTCCGGTCCCCAGTCATCGAGGATCAGCAGGTCGGTCCTGGCAAGAGATTTGAGGATCCTGCCGTATCGCCCGTCGCCTCTTGCAAGCGAGAGAGCGGCGAACAGCCGGGGAACCCGGTGGTAGGCGACGGAGAAGTCTTCGCGGCAGGCCTTGTGGCCGAGCGCGCAGGCAAGCCAGCTTTTGCCGACGCCGGCTGGCCCGGTGACAAGAAGGCCGTGATGCTTTCTGATCCAGTCGCAGCCGGCAAGCGCCATGAACAGATTGCGGTCGAGACCGCGTGCGGCACGGAAATCGGCATTCTCGATCTGCGCGTCCTGGCGAAGCTTGGCAGCTCTGGCGCGGGCCTCGAAACGCTTCTGGCGGCGCATGGTCGCCTTGCGTTCGAGCAGCATGGCTAGCCATTCGCCGTGCTCGAGGCCGCGCGCTTCGGACTGAGCGTCGAGTTCCTGGAAAGCGGTTGCCATGCCGTAAAGGCCGAGCTCTCGCAGCATGTCGATGGTGGGATTGATCAGCATTGGTGGTTCTCTCAATGAAAGTAATCAGGGCCACGCAGATTGGCGTGATCGACGATGGCGGTTGGTTCGGTGGAATGGCGTGCGGCTTTGTGATTGGCGATGAGCGAGGCAATGCTCTTGCAGTTCAGGCTACCAATCTCGACAGCGCGAGCTGACACGACTTCGGCCCGATTGCGATCGATGTCACGAAACAGGCGTAGGATGCCCAGACATGTTCGAAAGCCCTGTTCGGGATGCGGACGGCTGGCAAGGATTGCGACGACCAGGCCTTCCGTTTGCGGTCCGATGGATGCGGCCCAGCGCCGAAAGCGCTCCGGTGTCCATTCGGCATAGCGCCGGTGGGAACTGGGCATGTGGTCCGGATCGGTTCCATGGCGAGGACCTCCATAGCGGCGCTGATGCGCCGCGACGCGCTTGCCACGGTGGAAGATCTCGATGGTGCGAGCCGTCGCTCTCAGGTCGACCTGCTGACGAATGAGGCTGTGGGGCACGGAATAAAAGAAGGTCTTGAACTCGACGTGGTAATCCGTCGAGACGCGGGCCAAACGCCATTCGGCAAACTCGTAATCCGCCGGTGGAAGACCGGCCAGAGTCGGGCGCTCGACGCTCTCGAAGAGCTGCCGGCGACTGACGCCCAGCCGGCGCATGACGTGGTCGTTGATGCGATCGAGTGCCTGGGCAATGGCGGCATTAGCCTCAGCCAGCGAGAAGAAAATCTGGTTGCGCAGACGGCCCAGAATGCAGGATTGGGCAAAACGCACTCCATTTTCCACTTTCGATTTATCCCGAGGGCGTTTGGGCCGTGCTGGAAGAACACCGACGCCATAATGAGAGGCCATCATGCCGTAGCTGCGGTTGATCTCGGGATCGTAGAAGCTGGCGCGACTGACGCCCGACTTCAGATTGTCGGGCACCACGAGTCTGGGAACACCCTGGAAAAACCGAAACATGCGGACATGCGAGCCAATCCAGTCGGGGAGCATTTGCGTCCAGGTCGCCTCGGCAAAGGTGTAGCTGGACGCACCCAGCACCGCCACGAAGATCTCCGCCTCGCGGATTTCGCCGCTCTTGCGGTCGACGATCGGGATCTTCTTGCCGGAATAATCCACGAAGACCTTGTCGCCGGCGGCGTGCTCCTGACGCATTGTCGGCGACAGTCGTTGCTGAAATCCCCGCAGCAGCTCACAAAAGCGACTGTAGCCGTAGCCTTCGGGATGCGCCTCTCGATACTCCTCCCACAGGATCAGCAAAGTGACGCCGGGCTTCTTGAGCTCAACCGCAAGATCGGCCCAGTTCGGCTCCGTGCGTCGCCGTGTCCCCTGCTTGACGCCGTTGCGGCTGAAAAGCTTGTGCTCGAGCGCATCGTCGGTCATCTCGCCCGGCAACGGCCAGCTCAATCCAACTGCTGCCGCACGCTGCAGGTTATCCTGCACCGTGCTGCGCGCTATCCCCAAAATGACTGCTATCTCGCGGGAGCTCGTCCCGCTTCCGGCAAGCCGAAGCATTTGTCTCAATTGTCTCATGGTCAGCCTTCTCTTCGCCGGCATCAAAATCTCCCCGTTTACGGTGGGGCACTTGATGCCAAAGTTGCTGACCCAGGAGGTAATCTTCAGTGCCGAAAACTGGCCGGTCTTTGATCGGAACGGTGGCCGGCTTCAAATCGGAATGGTGAAGGCATGTTGACCAGGTCGTGAGCGCGACTGGTTGGACTGAAACCTGTCTGTCGATCTTTGGGGATCAACCCGCACATAGCGGTCATTCCCATCTTCGACTTCAGGTCTGGCGTGACGACGCCTCAAAAACAGATGCCTCCAATGATACTCCCGTTGGCGCGTTGCGACAGAAACTCACTCACAGAAGAAAATTTGCGGACGTCATAGAGGATTGAGGGATCACAAGCCCCACACCACAGCCTGTTCATGGCGCTTGGTCAGGTGCTTCAGCGATTGAGCACAATGTAGGGATATATATATATCTGTTTCATTGCCGAGGTTTCTATGAGCGAGCAAAATCGATATTCCTGGCGGGAGCGCATGACGATCCTCGGCTATGTCGAGGCGGCATCCTTCCTTCCGTGGATCGAGCGTCATGCCGCCAAGCTCGGGCTCGCGCAGGCAATATGCGTTGCCGGTCCCGACCGCATCGAACTCGACATTGCCGGTCCGGCCGAACTCATCGACATGATGGAGATGGGGTGCTCTCTTGGACCAATCGATGTCTGGGTCGAGGCCATTCGCCGGACGCCGATCGAGAATGGATCGAGCTAGGTTTTCAAGGCGGTGGCCCTCCCCGGGAGACGTAATGCCCCTTTTTTAGGCATTATTGTCAGTGAGGAAATATTGTGCAAACGTGACCGGGCTTATTAGCAAATCCCTTGACCGCGAAGCCGGGCTCGGGAAGATGCTGATATCGTTTGAAAGTTGACGTATGCCACCCTATCCGACCGGCTCATGGATGCCAGTAGCCCTCTCCGCGGACTTGCCGGCGGGAACCGTGATGCCGGCGCAATCCCCAGTCGGACCGATTGCCCTTTGGCGAAGCCGCTCCGGCCGTGCGGCGGCCTTCGCCGACAGATGCCCCCATCGCGGCATGCGGCTTTCCCATGGCTTCGTGCGCGGTGAGACCCTGTCCTGCATCTATCACGGCTGGAGCTATGCCCAGGGCGGGAACTGCCTGCGCATCCCGGCCCATCCGGGACTGGCGCCGCCGGAGACGATTCGCGTCGCGACCCAGGCCGTCGAGGACAGCGGCGGTATCATATGGATTTCCGTCGGCGAAGCCGCTGCCCCGCCGCCGCGGCTCGAGGGTTTTGCCCCGTTGCGCTCCATGATGGTGGAGGCGGACATCGCGGCGCTGGAGGCGGCCGCGGGCGCGAAGGCCGACGGCGGCCTGCTCGACCATAGGCACGATGACCGGACGGTGCGGCTGCTGCTTGCCTCCGTAGGGGAAGCGCGGACGCTCATGCATGTTCTGGTGGGCGAGGACAGCAATCCGACCGAGCGGATCGCCGCGTCGCGGGCCGCCGAAACGCTGCGGCGCGCGGCTGAGGGCATTCGGCGCGGCAGGGTCGCCCAATGACCCGCAACGCGATGATCGACGAATGGTATCCGGTCGGCCTTGCCAGCCAGCTCGATGCGCAGGGGCGCAAGACGGCCCTCATGGGCGAAGCGATCGAGGTGCGGCTCGGCGACGACGGAAACGCCAAGGTCACGGGCGGCGGCGGACGTGCCCTGCCGGTCTGCGTGCGCTATGGCCATGTCTGGTCGTCGCCCGGCAACCCGCAAAAGGCGCTGTTTGCGATCCCCGAGGCCGATCAGCCCGGCCGCCGGCTCGTCGATGTCGGGGTGGTTCGCGTGCGCTGCTCGCCGTTGCGCGCGGTGGAGAACTTCCTGGACATTGCGCATTTTCCATTCGTCCATACCGACATATTGGGGGCCGAACCGCACACGGAGGTCCAGAACTACAAGGTCGAGATCCGCGAGGACGAGGACGAGGTTTGGGCGACCCAGGTGAGGTTCTACCAGCCGCAGGCCGCGAAGTCGGCGGAAGGCGGCATAACGACGGAATACATGTATCGCGTGCCCGCGCCGACCTGCTCGATCCTCTACAAGACCTGTCCGCCGCGCCCGGGCGAATGGGACGTCATTACGCTTTTCGTGCAGCCTCTTGCCGAAGACCTGTGCGACGTGTGGCCATGGATGGCGCTGTTCGACGACGAGACGCCGATGACAGACCTGATCCATTTCCAGCAGACGATCTTCGTCCAGGACCGGTCGATCCTCGAGAACCAGATTCCGGGGCTGCTGCCGCTCGATCCCGGCATGGAGATTCCCACGCGAGCCGACCTCACCTCGGTTGCCTACCGGCGCTGGCTGAAACGCCATGGCTACACCTACGGCGCGCAACTGGTGGCGCAATGAAGCTCTATGACTACGTGCTGTCGCCGAGCTGCTATAAGGCGCGCCTGATGGCCGCGCTGGCCGGGGTGAAGCTCGACATCCGGCCCGTCGACTTCCATCCCGGTGCCGAGCATCGCGGTCCGGAACTCATGGCGCTCAACCCGGCGGGTTCGATCCCGATCCTGGAGGATGGCGACCTCGTCCTGACCGAATCCTCGGCAATGCTGGTCTACCTCGCAGCGCAGGCGGCGCCGCAATGGCTGGGCAACGATACGGCCGGAGAGGCGGCGCGCGTCCAGCAATGGCTTTCCTTCTCGCATCGGCTGACCGCCAGCCTGGGGGCGGCGCGCCTGCATGAGATGCTGCTGCGTCCGGGCAATATCGATGTCCTTCTGGGACAGGGGACAACGGCCCTGCGGGAGCTGGAAGCCGGCCTCGTCGAACAGCATATCCGCGGCCAGCGCTTCCTCGCGTTGGACCGGCCGACTGTCGCCGACATCGCCTGCTTTCCCTATGTGGCGCTGGCGCCGGACGGCGGCGTCTCGCTCGATCCCTATCCCGCGATCCGGCTATGGTCGCGGGCGATCCGCGGTCTCGACGGCTTCATCGAGATGCCCGGCATCCACCGGCTGCACGAGCTCAGACCCGAGCCCGTCCCAGAAGTAGGCGAGGCCTGACGTGGCGGGCTATCTGTTGAAGAACTGCGCTGCGGTCATCGTAGACGATGGCAGCGGTCCGCGCATCCGTCGCAATGTCGATGTGTTGACCGACGGCCCGGCGATACGGGCCATCGGCGAAGGTCTCGACAAGGGGGAGCTGCCTGTCGGAACTGTGGCGCAGGATGCCGCCGGCTGGTTCGTCTATCCCGGCCTCGTCAACACCCATCACCACTTCTTTCAGTGCTTCGTGCGCAACCGCGCCGATCTGGACTGGACGAAGCTGTCGGTCATCGAATGGCTCGACCGCATCTATCCCATCTTCTCGCGGCTGACCGAGGAGTGCTTCTACCACGCATCGGTCACGGCCATGGCGGAGTTGATAAAGCACGGCTGCACGACGGCGTTCGACCATCAGTACTGCTTTCCGCGGCATGCCGGCAAAAGGCTGATCGACCGGCAGTTCGAGGCGGCCGAACTGCTCGGCATGCGCTTCCATGCCGGACGTGGCGGCAACACGCTGCCGAAATCGGAAGGCTCGACCATCCCCGACGCCATGCTGGAAACGACGGACGAATTCATCGCCGACTGCGCCCGGCTGATCGACGCCTACCATGATGCCGGTCGCTTCGGCATGCGCCAGGTCGTCGTCGCGCCCTGCCAGCCGGTCAACTGCTATCGCGAGACATTCGTGGAATCGGTGGCGCTGGCGCGCGACCGCAAGGTGCGCATGCACACCCATGTCGGCGAGGGCGAAAGCCCGGTCATGCAGGCCCGCCACGGCCTGCGCACGGTGGACTATTGCGCGGAGATAGGTTTCTGCGGGTCGGATGCCTTCTATGCCCATTGCTGGGAGCTGACCCACGACGAGCTGGGCAAGATGGCCGCCACCGGCACTGGCGTCGCGCACTGCCCGGAGCCGGTCTATCTCGTCGGCGCCGAAATCACCGACATACCGGCGATGTCGGCCCTCGGGCTCAGTGTGGGGCTGGGTTGCGACGGTGCCGCCTCGAACGACAATTCCAACCTGATGTACTGCATCCATTCCGCCTACATGCTGCAATGCCTGTCGGCGTCGACACGTGACCATCCGGTCCCGCCGCCGGCCGATTTCCTCGGCTATGCGACGACCGGGGGCGCGGCGCTGCTCGGGCGCGGCGACATCGGCAGGCTGTCGCCCGGCATGGCCGCCGACCTGTTCGCCATCGACACGCGGCGCATGGACTATGTCGGCACGCGGCATGATCCGCTGAGCCTGCTGGCCAAGGTGGGCATCGGCACGCCGACCGACATGACGATGATCAACGGCCGCATCGTCTGGGCCAGGGGAGAGTTCCCGGGGCTCGACGAGGCAAGGCTGTTCGCGCAAGCCGAGGCGGCGCTCGCCACCGTGGAATTCTAGAAGCCAAAACCAAAAGCAAGGGGAACCGACATGCTGACAAATCTTACCCGCAGAACATTGATGAAGGGCGCTGCCGCTACCGGGTTTGTCGCCGCGGTGGGCAGCCGCGCGCTTGCCGCCGACGAACCGCTGGGCATCGTGCTCGTGGTCCCGTCGCCGGTCGGCGATGTCGGCTGGGGCCGTGCGCTGGCCGACGGGCTCGAGCCGGTCAAGGCCGCCTACGGCGACAAGGTGAGGGTCACCATCATCGAGAACATACAGGAAGGCCCCGACGCCGACCGCATCATGAACAAGGCGGTCGCCGACGGGAACAAGTTCCTGATCGCCGGCTCCTTCGGCTATCAGAACGGCGCCCTGCAGATCGCGCGCCGCAATCCCGACGTCACCGTGCTGCATGCTTCCGGTTTCCAGGTGGTGCCGAACTTCTCGCCCTTCGCGGCCCAATATTCCCAGGGCACCTATCTGATGGGCATGGCGGCGGCCGCGCTTTCGAAGACCGGCAAGCTCGGCTCGGTTTCCGCCTTCGCCATTCCCGAGCTGATCACCTCCATCAACGCGTTCACGCTGGGAGCGCAGGCTGTGAAGCCCGATGTCGAGGTTTCGGTCGTATGGGTGAACTCCTGGTTCGACCCGGCCAAGGAGCAGGAAGCCGCCAAGGCGCTGCTGGCGCAGAAATGCGACGTCATCTTCTCCAACGCGCAGGACACGCCTTCCGTCGTTTCGGCTTGCGAGGAGGCCGGCATCCCCGCCTTCAACCTCAACTCGTCGATGAAGAAATACGCGCCCAAGACCTATCTCGGCTGCGTGGCGACCGATTGGTCGCCCTTTTTCAAAGCCTCGGTCGACGCCCACCTTGCCGGTACCTTCAAGGGCGCCAACGCCTTCTTGGGTGTCGGCGACAAGGTCGTCGAAGTCGTCGACTGGAACCCGGGCATCCCGGCCGACATCATGACCAAGATCAAGGAAGTTGAAGCCAAGATCGCCGACGGCAGCTTCTCGCCCTTTGCCGGTCCGATCGCCAAGGCCGACGGCAGCGAAGGCGTCCCCGCCGGCAAGACGATGACCGAGGCCGAGATCGTCGCCATGGACTGGCACGTCAAGGGTATCACCACGCCGCTGCCCAAGTAACCATGACCGCCCCGCTTCTGTCGCTGCGCGGCATCTCCAAGAGCTACGGCCAGATCCATGCCAATCGGGACATCGATCTGGACGTGGCTCCGCGCTCGATCCATGCGATCCTCGGAGAGAACGGGGCGGGCAAGTCGACGCTGATGAAGCTGATATACGGCGTCGAGCAGCCGGACGCCGGAACAGCGACCTGGAAAGGAGAGACCCTCGCGCTTGCGTCCCCGGCGGACGCGAGGCGCAAGGGGATCGGCATGGTCTTCCAGCATTTCTCGTTGTTCGAGACGCTGACGGTGGTGGAGAATGTCCGGCTGGTCGTGCCCGGGAGCAAATCGGATCTTGCGCAAGGCATCCGCAAGCTCGGCCGCGACTTCGGTCTTGAGGTCGATCCGCTCGCCCATGTGCACGCGCTCTCGGTCGGAGAGCGGCAGCGGGTGGAAATCATCCGCTGCCTGCTGACCGAACCGCAGCTCCTGATCCTCGACGAACCGACCTCCGTCCTGCCGCCGCAATCGGTGGACAAGCTTTTCGAGACATTGCGGCGGCTGCGCGACGGCGGCGTGTCCATTCTGTTCATCTCGCACAAGCTGGAGGAGATCCGTGCGGTCTGCGACCGCGCGACCATCCTGCGCGGCGGGCGCATTACGGGCCATGTGGATCCCCGCGACCACGACGCGCACGATCTCGCCCGCATGATGATCGGCCGCGACATGCCGCAGCCCATGCCGGCGGTTGCGCATTCCGGCGGAGAAAAGCGCCTCGAAATCGTCGGCCTCGAGCATCGGCCGGACGATCCCTTCGCCGCGGCGCTTTCCGACGTCAGCCTGACGGTCCGGGCGGGCGAGATCCTTGGTATCGCGGGCATATCGGGCAACGGGCAGAGCGAACTCGCGGCGCTGATCTCGGGCGAAACGGTGCTGCCGCGCGAAAAGTCCGAGCGTATCTTCATGATGGGAAGGGACGTCGGCGCGCTCGATGCGGCTGCCCGCCGCCGGCTGGGCTTCGCCTTCGTTCCGGAGGAACGGCTGGGCCGCGGCGCGGTGCCGGAAATGTCCCTCGTCCTCAACAGCCTTCTGACCGCCCATCCCTCCGGCCTCCTGAAACGCGGCCTGGTCGACACGGCCCGTGCGAAGGCGTTCACCGACGACTGCATCCGGCAATACGACGTGCGCACGCCGGGTTCCGAAACGGAGGCCGGGGCGCTTTCGGGGGGCAATCTGCAGAAGTTCATCGTAGGCCGCGAGATCATGCTGTCTCCGAAATTGCTGTTCGTGGCGCAGCCCACCTGGGGCGTGGATGTCGGCGCCGCATCCGCCATCCGCCGGCGTCTCGTCGCCCTCCGCAACGAGGGCATGGCCACCCTGGTCATCTCGGAGGAACTGGAGGAACTGTTCGAGCTCTGCGATTCGATCCAGGTGATCCATCAGGGCCGGCTGAGCCCGCCGCTGGTGACGCGCGACACCAGACCCGAGGAGATCGGCCGCTACATGATCGGCGCGCATTCGACGGCCGAAAAGGTCCCCGCATGAGCGTTCTGTCCCGGCCGTTCCTTCCCGTGCTGGTTCGCCGGGAACATGCCTCGCTTGCAATCAAGCTGGTCGCCCCGCCCGCCGCGCTCGGCCTGGCGACGCTGCTCAATCTCGCGCTCTACCTGCTGATGGGCCGCGATCCCCTCGCCGTCTTCCACGCGATGCTTCTGGAACCCTTCCTGTCCTGGGCCTCGTTCTCGGAAGTCCTGCTGAAGATGGGGCCGCTGCTGCTGATCGCGCAGGGGCTTGCGATCGGCTTTCGCGCAAAGGTCTTCAACATCGGCGCCGAGGGCCAGTTCATCCTCGGCGCGATCTTCGCATCGGCCATTCCCATTTGGCTCCCGCAGGCAACGGGCCAGTGGATCTGGCCCGCAATGCTCGTCCTCGGTGCACTGGGCGGCGCGCTTTGGGCCTCGCTCACGGCGTTCTGGCGCGTGCGGCTCAACGCAAACGAGATTCTCGTATCGCTCATGCTGGCGCTCGTTGCCGCGCAGCTGCTCAACCATCTGCTTCTCGGCCCCTGGAAGGACCCGGCCGGCTTCAACTTCCCGCAGTCGGTGATGTTCCAGTACGACGCGATGGTGCCGATTCTGATCCCCGGCACCCGCGTCAACGTCTCGCTGCTTATCGCCTTCGCGTTCTCCCTCGCGGCCTGGGTCTTCATGCAGAGGAGTTTCGCCGGCTACAAGCTGCAGGTCGGCGGCCTTGCGCCGCACGCGGCCGGATACGCCGGCTTCAACGAAGGACGCGCGATCTGGCTTTCCCTCCTCATCGGCGGCTTCGCGGCGGGCCTCGCCGGGGCGGCCGAGGTGGCTGGGCCGCTCGGCCAGTTGCAGCGCTCCATCTCGACCGGTTACGGCTATGCCGCCATCATCGTTGCGTATCTCGGTGGCCTTCACCCGATAGGCATCATTTTTTCCGCGCTGCTCATGGCGGCCCTCTATATCGGCGGCGACAACGCCATGGTCTCGGCAAATCTGCCGGTCGCCGCGGTCCGGGTCTTCCAGGGCAGCCTGCTGCTCGCCTATCTCGTCGCCATCGCCTTCGTCCGCTACCGGCTCGAACGGCGCCATGCCGCCCACGGAAGCGCTCCATGAATGCCCTCGAGTTCATCGTCGCCGGAATGCTGGCGGCGGCCACGCCGTTCCTTTTGGCGGCGCTCGGCGAAATGGTGGCCGAGCGGGCCGGCGTCCTCAATCTCGGCGTGGAGGGACTGATGGCCTTGGGGGCGGTCATCGCCTTCATCATCGTCTATCACGGCGGCGGCCACCTCCTGGGTTTCCTGGCCGCGGGCCTCGCCAGCGCGGCTCTTTCCCTTGTCTTTGCCGTCATCGCGCTGGGGTTCCGCGCGAACCAGGTCGCGGTGGGACTCGCCATAGGCATACTCGGCCAGGGCCTCTCGGCACTGTTCGGCAAGACCTATGAGAGCCTCACGGTCAAAGGCCTTCCGAAGCTTTCATTGCCCTGGCTTTCAGATATCCCGGTCATCGGCGGCCTGTTCGCTCAGGACGTCGTCGTGTGGCTCTCGCTGGCCGCGACCGTCGCCATCTGGGCTATATTCGCCTACACCAAGACCGGCCTTGTCGTGCGCGCCGTCGGCGAGAATCCCAAGGCGGCCCATGCGCTCGGCTATCCGGTGATCGCCGTGCGCTTCGCCGCTGTCGCCTTCGGCGGCGTGTTGGCGGGTTTCGCCGGCGCCTACGCGGCCGTGGTCTACACGCCGCTGTGGGCCGATGGCATGATTGCCGGGCGCGGCTGGATCGCGATCGCGCTCGTCGTCTTCGGCACCTGGCTCACCAGCCGTATCTTCCTCGGCGCCTGCCTCTTCGGTGCCGTCTCCCTGGCAAGCCTGGCGGCCCAGGCGACCGGACTGGACGTTTCCTCGCAACTTCTATCGAGCCTGCCCTATCTCGTGACAATCGTCGTGCTGGGCATTATTTCTTCGAACCGGCGTCTGCTCAAGCTCAACGGCGTGGCTTCGCTGGGAGAGCCTTTCGAACAATAGTGTCGCTCGCCGCCCAGGCGCGCAATAACCCGACATCTGAGCGCAGGGCGCACCGTCCCTGGGGCATGAAGGGCTGCACACAATCCTCAAGACCAAGCCTTAAAATGCTGAGCTGATCCCGGGCCAATCCTGCCGGCAATGCCAGCCTGACCGACACCGCCTCGTCCGACGTCACACCAATTCCTGCTACTTCACGATGGTGGCGGTTGACGATGAGGGCAGTCCGGCAGAGGTGCCGGCTTCAAAAACGATGAACGCAACGCACCAACGCCGATTGCGGGCGGAACTTCGCCGCGAACTGCGTCGCGAGTTCGAGCAACGGTTCGAAGCGGTTGGCAGCTAGGATATGTTAATCGTAAGCGTTGGGTGTTCGCAATCGAGCCAGGTTATGGAGCGTTGTCAGGTCAGCAATGACAACGTCAGCGGCAATCCATCTCGGCTTTCAGGTAATGAGGATTTCGAGTTCAGCGTCCGAAATGAAGGCGCATTTCAGATAGGCAGCAATGGGGCCGAAAGCTGAATGGCATCTGTGGACGCCCCTTCGGACGCAAGCGGTTTTTTTGGCGGTGGGCACGATGTCGGATGCTGCCATCTGTCCGGCCTCCTGATGCAGCCATCGGCTGCGGGCCCGTATGGGAGTTCGCGGACTGGATCCACATCAGCTTTCCGCGCTTGGGTAGCGCTCTGCCATTCCCTGGTTCTCCCAGCCCCGTCTCGCCGACTGTTGTGCCATACCCTCCTTCCCACAGCCTCTGACGTCGATCCCGGCTTACGCCGCGACCGCCACCGGAGCTCGATAAATTCCGCCCTTCGCCAGAAGGGCCCAAACAATGCGCGCCATCTTGTTGGCGAGCGCCACCGTCACCAGGATGTGAGGCTTGCGCTCCAGCATTCGTTCCAGCCAGGATCCCTTGGGAGCTCCGCGCCGCGACGCCTGTTTGACGACGGCGCTGGCGCCGATGATCAGCAGGCGGCGCAGTGTTCGCTCGCCCATCTTCGACGTCGCGCCGAGCTTCTGTTTGCCTCCGGTCGATCGCTGCAACCGTGTCAGACCCAGCCAGGCCGCGAAGTCGCGACCCTTGGCGAACGTCTCAGCAGCAGGAGCAAGGGCGGTCAACGCCGTCGCGGTGATCGGGAGCTCGCATCGGCCAAGACGGCTTCGGGTTCGCACTGAGTGCTCCTGGGCATGTCAAAATCGCCCATCTTGGCCGAGTCGTTGTCGGCAACGATGTGGAAATCGGGGCTAACAGCACGGTCGATCGCGGTAGCTGGCGCGACACTGTCATCGGTGACGGAACGAAGCTCGATAATCTTGTGCAGGTAGCGCACAACGTGGGGATCGGGCGGCATTGCGTCATAGCCGCCCAGGTGGGCATAGCCGGCTCTACGATCCTGGAGGATCACGTTGCGGTTGGGGGACAGAGCGCCATTGCCGGTCACCTCCGCATCGGTCGAGGCGCGCAGCTGGCTGCAGCGTCCAAGCTCATGAGAGACGTCCCTGGTGGCGAACGCTGGGGCGGAATGCCGGCCAAGCCGTTGCGAGAATGGTTCCGCGAGCTGACCACCGTCAAAAATCTGGTAAAACGTCGCAACGGTCGCGGAGCTTCGGCCAACAAAGCCAAGCGCAATTGAAGGCGCTCATTCGGTGCGGATGCGGTAAACACCATTTTGCACGCGGTGACCATTAGTGCCATGCAACTTGTTCCTGGGGCGACTGCCTGGTCCAGACCCTCATCCGACCAGCTGACTCAGAGCTTTCCGGCCTCCATTGCCTTCAGCCTTTCAGACTCGCTCAAATCGAGCGCAGCTGTAATGACTTCCTCGACCTGCAGGCGATGTACGCAATAGACCCCACCGGGATTGTTCGGTTTGCACATGTTGGGGGCAACGCATTGGCAAGGCAGCCGAGGCGCGACGATTCGATGCGGAACGCCGAACGGCCCCCATATGTCTGGCGGGGTCAACCCATATAGGCCGATGACAGGAGTTCCCACTGATGCCGCCAGATGCATGGGGCCACTCTCATTCCCCAGAAAGACAAAAGCGTCACCAAGCAACGCCGCCAGAGTTTCGAGCGAGACTGTCCCGACTAAGCTTGCCACGGGTGATAGAGTTGCTGCAAGTATTGTTTGCTCGGTTTGCGTCTCGTCCGATCCACCAATATGCAAGGACCGAACACCAGTTAAGGCATAGATTTTGTCAATTACTGCAGCAAACCGCTCCGGTTGCCAGGATCGCCCCTCAAAGCGGGCCCCGCATGGACGGCGACGTAAGCTTTTTTGACTAAACCCCTTTCCGCGAGGAGTCGTGCGCTCTCAGTTTGGGCGGCCAATGTCGGCGTAAGCCTCGGCGTGGCGTCAGCGATATTAACGTTGAGAGCATCAAGAGGCGAAAGATATCGGTACACATAGTGGGAGCCGCCCTGACCAAAGGGCGCGGCAAAGAGATTTGCGGGCTGACCCTCCCAGAATTTCAAGGGCCTGTCCGGAGGCTCGAATCCAACCCGCAGCGGCGCGCCTACCGACCGATGCAATATCCTGGATGTCTTGGAATCACTCAGATCAACGGTGAGATCAAACCTCCGTTGGCGAAGATCTGAAATCAAGCTCAGATACTCACCCAACCGCTGCGAGACGCTCTTTCCCTTGCCGCGGCGATCGAACCCGATTGCTTCATCCGCGATATTTTGGCAGCACCAGCGATTTGACCCGTTGCGGAACGCTCTCAGCGGTGCGTCAGCGCTGCCCGCCTGAGGCGGTGATGCGTTCCCCGGTCAGCCAGCCGGACTGATCGGACGCGAGGAAGACGGCAACACGCGCGATGTCATCAGGTTGGCCTAGGCGCCCCATCGGCAGCGTCGCGCCGATGTTCCTGGCGGTTTCGCCCTCGACACCGACGACTGCGAGGCCTTCGGTTTCCGTCATGCCAGGCGCGATCGCGTTGACCCGGATCTTGCGGCCGGCGAGCTCGTCGGCGAGTGCCCGAGTGATGGTGTCGACTGCGCTCTTGGAAGCCGAATAGACGACGGAATTCGGCACCGGGTTGGCGCTCGAGATTGTGCTCAGATTGATGACACTCCCGCCGCCATCTCCGAAAGCACCAACCGCTTCCTGCATGGTGAGGATGGTGCCCAGCACGTTGGTGTCGAACTGCCGGTGGAACTCCGCTTCGGTCACTTCCTCAAGCGCTCCGAATCGGTACACGCCGGCATTGTTAACGAGGATGCTGGGCGCCCCGAAGGCAGCCTTCGTCTCGGCGAAGAGCCGCTTCACGTCCGCGCTCTTGCTGACATCCGCCTGAATCGCCACGGCCTCGCCGCCCTCGCGCAGGATGTCTGCGACCACCTTGTCCGCGTCCTCCTTGCTCGATGCGTAATTCACCACCACAGCGGCACCCGCCCTGGCAAACTGCCGCGCTATCGCCGCGCCGATGCCCTTCGATGCACCGGTCACGATCGCTACCTTGCCCTTCAGCTCGTTCATCATCTTTCTCTTTCACTCGGTGATCCGCCGCAACGCGGCGTGTGGCCGAAGAGGTAAATCATGCGCCGAAGAGGGAGTAGAGGTGCCGATCTCATATGATATATACATTCATTGCATGAGTGATCGGCTGCAGCAACTCGCGATCTTCGTCCGCACTGTCGAGACCGGTAGCTTCTCGAAGGTGGCCCGGGAGTTCGGGCTGTCGCAACCCTCGGTGTCCCGGACGGTCGCCGCACTCGAAGAGCGGCTGGGCGTCAAGTTGCTTACCCGGACCACACGCCAGCTCTCGCTTACCGACGCAGGTGAGGCTCTGTTGCCTCGCGCCCGCGACGCGCTTGCCGGGGTTGAGGAGGCGGAAAGCGCTGCACGCGGCGCCGACAGGCTGTCCGGCACACTGCGCGTGGCGCTGTCGCAAGGTTTCGGAGCGCGGCAGATCGTGCCGCGGCTGCCGGCCTTCCTTGACAACCATCCCCTGCTCAAGATCGATCTCATGATGTCCGACCTTTATGAGAACCTCATCGCAGAAGGCGCCGACATGGCCCTCCGCCTCGGGGAACAGCCGGACTCGAGCTTCGTGACCCGCAAGCTCGCCACCAACCGCCGCCTGTTCGTCGCCTCGCCCACCTACCTCGCCGGCCGCGGTACTCCGAAGACCCTTGCCGAACTCGGCCGGCACCATCTCATCAGTGGGCCGAGCGATAGGAACGAACAGAACTGGACGGCGCATCGGGACGGCATCGCCGAAATTCAACCCGTCAGCCCCCGCGTGCGGACCCGCTCGACAGTAGGTGTCCTCGCCTGCGCGAGCGCGGGCCTGGGCATCGCGATCGCCTCGACATGGATGTGCGCTGACGAACTCGCCTCCGGTGCATTGGTGGAACTCCTGGCGGACTACCGCCTCGACCCCGTAGCCGCTTACGTCGTGTTCCCGGCCGGACGGCGCCCCTCGCAAAAGGCACGCGCCTTCAGCGACTACCTCGAGATGACGCTGGCGGCCGAGCAATGATTGACCGCCGGACAACACTGCGACGCCGCTGTGCTCAAGGATGCGACTTCCATATAGCTTCTGAGGCAGGTCGGCAAAGTCCGCGAGTACGACCTTAGTGGCGGATCCTGTTGCGTCGCCTTTCAGGAATCCGCGAAAGCGGTCCCAATGACCGCCATTGGGCGCATTTCTGACTTTCAGTCAGGGAAGCCTCAGGGTCTCGGGTTCGCGCTGATCGCCGACCAACGGCCTATGGCTTGTCCTCGTCGTCATGGAGGATTCGCTCCGCCGCGCCGTCCAAATCTTCGTACTGGCCAGCGCGCAGCGACCACAGGAAGGCTGCAAGCCCCGCTAGACCTAGCAGGATCGCGACCGGGACGAGGACGACGAGATAATTCATCAGTGCATGCCAGCAACCGCGTGCGTTGAACCCGAGGCATAAGGGCCCTTTGCGGGCGCGGTTTGAACAGCGGGCCGCAGCCGCATGGCATTCGCGACCACCAGTAGCGACGACAGCGACATCGCGAGCGCCGCCAAAAGCGGGGTCACGTAGCCTGCTACGGCTATGGGCACCGCCAAGGCGTTATAGGCGATGGAAAGCCCAAAGTTCTGCCGAACCAATCTCCCCGCCCTCCTTGAGATGTCGAGTGCTTGGGTCACGGCCGAAAGGCCCTCGGCAAGGAAGACGAAGTCCGCAGCGTTTCGGCCAATATCGACGGCCGTGCTTGGCGCCATGGAGACGTGGGCGGCGGCCAGCGCTGGCCCGTCGTTCAGTCCGTCTCCGACCATGAGGACCTTGCCACCGCAACTGGTTAGTTGCTCTATGCGGGCAAGTTTTCCGGCCGGAAGCGATTCGGCTTCGACTTGATCGATGTCAAACCGTCTCGCCAGCGCCTGTACCAGCTGCCGCCGGTCGCCAGAAACGATACCCACTTGCAATCCGGCACTTTTGAGATCGCGGACTGCCTGATCAGCACCGGGGCGGACACCGTCCTCGATCAAGAACGTCGCCAGCCACTCCCTGTCTTTTGTCAGCACCGCAACGGACGTCTCTGGGTATTGTTCGTGTTGCACGCTGCTGTCTGTCGCCCAATCATGGCGACCAAGACGGTAAACGACGCCTTCTGCGCGGGCTTCCAGGCCGAGGCCTGGAATTTCCTTCACTTCGAAGGCAAAAGGCGGCGCCAGCCGCCCCGCTCCGGCAGCCGCTATCGCCGAGGCGGATGGGTGTCGGGACCCGGCTGCGATCGCGGCAGCAATGCCAAGAGCAGCCGGTGCGATCTCGTCTGCATTGGCCAGGACCGGCTTTCCGAGAGTGAGCACTCCGGTCTTGTCGAACAGGACGATTTCAGCCTCGGCAAGACGCTCGAGGGCGGAACCATCCTTCACCATGATGCCCCGCTCGAACAGGCGCCGCGCCGCCACGACCTGAACGATGGGAACGGCGAGACCGAGGGCACAGGGGCAGGTTATGATGAGGACAGAGATGGCGACGGCTATGGAGCGATGCCAGTCGCCGGTGGCGAAAAGCCAGGCGGCCAAAGACAGCAGGGCGATCGTGTGGACGACAGGCGAATAGAGCGCAGCAGCACGGTCCGCCAGCCGGCGGTAACGTGCCCGTCCGCCTTCGGCAGCTTCCATCATCCGGACCATTTCGGCCAGGAAAGAGTCTTCCGCCCGCGCCGTAGCCCTCATCGTAAGCGGGCCCGTGAGGTTCATCAGGCCGGCCCGAACCGCTGTTCCGGGCGACGCCGGACTGGGCGCGCTTTCGCCCGAAACCAGAGAGCAGTCGAGATCGGAGCTTCCGGTTTCCACGACACCGTCGACCGCAATGCGGTCACCGGGAGCGATGAACAGGGTCGTACCCGGCTCGATCATCGCCGTCGGGACGTAGCGCCTCGTGCCGTCGGTCTCGACGATCGTGGCGCCGACGGGCGCCAGCCGCGCCAGTCCGGCGACTGCGGATCGCGCCTTCTCGCGCATCATATGATCCAATGTGCGTCCAGCCAGCAGGAAGAACAGGAGGGACGTTGCAGCGTCGAAATAAGCGTACGTCGCGCCGTGGACGGTATCGTAGAGACTAAGCCCGAAGGCGAGCGTCACGCCGACCGAGATCGGCACGTCCATGTTCGTGCGGAAGTGGCGCAGCGCCGACCAGGCCGAGAAATAGAAGATGCGGCCGGAATAGAGGATGGCGGGAAGCGCCAGGGCGGCCGAGACGAGATGGAACGCCTGCCGCGTCTGCCCGCTGGCGCCGGACCAGACGGACACCGACAGCAGCATGATGTTCATGGCGCAGAAGCCCGCCACGGCCAGGGCCTTGAGCAGGCGCGACAGTTCCGGGTCCTTTGCGTCTGCCTCGAAAGAAAACAGATGCGCCGGGTAGCCGATCTTTTCCAGCGTGCCGATCAGGTCCGGAGCGGTGCCGTCGACCGTGCGCCACCGGACGGCGACCCGCCTTGTGGACAGGTTGACGCGCGCGTTCGCCACGCCACCGAGCGCTGACAGCGTCTTTTCGACGGCCGCAATGCAAGCGCCACAGTGCATGCCCGGCACCGAAAGGTCCGTCTGACGCGTGCCGTCGCCGAGATCGCGACTGGCGAGGATAATTTCCTCCAGTGCGACCGAGCGCGACACTTCGATTTCGAGCCTGGCGCCGGCGGGCGAGCAGCAGGACATCGCTCAGGCCACCTTCACCGTATAGCCCTGTAGGCATGCCAGGTGGCATGGCCAAGCAGCGGGAAGATGACGATCAGTCCGACCAGGGCAGTTGCCACGCTCAGCACGAACAGGGCAAGCACAATGGCTCCCCACACGATCATTGGTCGGAGATTGTTCCACACCATGGCCATGCTGGACGCCATCGCCGTCAGCGCATCGGAGCGCTGGTCGAGCAGCATGGGAATGGAAAAAACGCTGATCGCAAAGCCGAAGGCAGCGAACAGTCCGCCGACGAGCGTTCCGACGGCAAGCATGGCGAGGCCCATCGGCGTCGTGAAAAGCATCCCCACTATATGGTCCAGTCCGGGAAATGGCCGAACACCGAAGAACAGCGCATAGAGCAACACTGCCGCGCGCATCCACAACAGCATCAGCAGGCAAAGGAGAACTCCGGTGAAGAATATCTGGGCGCCGGCACGGGGCTTGACGCGCAGCATCCTGCCCAGCGTCGGCGGCTCGCCGTCTTCGATGGCCCGGCTCTTCTCGTAGAGCCCGACCGCAAAAGCTGGTGCGACGATCATGAAGCCCGCAAGGGCCGGGAATAGAATATAGTCCCATCCAAGAGTGAACATTGTCCAGACGAAAATGATGGAAACGATGAAGACCAAAAGACCATAGGCGAGGCTGAGGCTGGGGGCGACCACCAAGTCGCGCCAGCCTGCTGCGAGCCAGGCGAAGGCCGCGCTCGCCGGCAAGTGACGCTGACGCTCGGGATTGCGAGTCTCCTCAATGCCTGACAATTGGTTCAGCAATCCGTAGGGCTTGTTGGCATCGCTCATTTTCCTACCTCACGATTGCGTCCGTTGCTGTTTAGCAGTCAGAACTTGCCGCCCTGAATCGGCCTGTTCCCGGGTCTGGCGCTTTCAGATGGCTCACGCATTCCGGCTGCGACGCGAATGCCACGTAGATCAAGTGCGCGTTGGCCCCACAAAAAAGCAGCGCTGCGGCCGGGATCAGCAGCCATACCAGCGGCGGAACGCGTGAACGCTTCTGTCCAGATGGTCCCTTCATGTTCATCCCGTCACGGGTTCTCGACGCCGAGCTGATAGACATAGAGCGCAAGAATCTTGATCTCGGCCGGGGTCAAGCGCTCGTCCCATGTAGGCATGTGTCCCTGGCGGCCGCCATGGACAGTCGTGACGATCGTTTCCAGATCGCCGCCGTAGATCCAGTACTGGTCGGTCAGATTTGGCGCTCCCATGTCCATTTTGCCTTTGGCATCTTCGCCATGGCAGGCGGCGCAGGTCGTTAGGAAGACCTGTCGGCCCGCCTCGATCGTGGCTACATTGTCAGGCGTGGAATCCGACGCGTTGCTGAGGGAGTGGACGTAGAACGCCACGTTCCTGACCTGTACAGGATCCAGCATCTGGCCGCGTCCAAAGGAAGGCATCTGCGATACCCGGCTTTCTGGGTTGCTGGAGTTGACGCCTATACGCATCGTCGCCGCGATCGTCTCCGGCCCGCCACCCCAGATCCAGTCGTGGTCCGTCAGGTCGGGATAATTTTTGCCACCCTTGCCGTCGCGGCCGTGGCAGGCCGCGCAGTTGTCGCCGAAAAGCCGGTGGCCTGTTTCTCTGACGACCTCCATGAGCTGGGGATTTGCCAGGATCTGGTCGAAGCTCGATTTTTCGATCGCGTCGACCCACGGCGCTCTGGCCGCGTTCGCTGCAACGAGCTTCTCCTCGACAATCTTGCGCTGGTCGGTGTCGAGCAGACCCTTGGTGTAAGTCGTCCCGAGGGGCCATGTGGGCATCACGAACCACCAGATCACGGCGAAGAGGTGCGTGACGATCAAGAACATAAGCACCCCCCTCGGGATGGGAGTGTCAAGTTCCTTGATGCCGTTCCATTCATGTCCGGTCGTCGTGCGACCGCTTACGGGATCCAGTTCCTCTACCGCCATGGCGTATCATCCCGGTCGAGAATGTCCTTCTTGGCCTCACGAAATCGTTTTTGGTTCGATGGCCAGAACGTGTAGATGCAAACGCCGACAGCGAATGCGATCAGATAGAACAGCCCCCAGCTCTTCGAAAAGGCGACGAGCGTGTCGTGGTTCAGATCCATGATGCGCTCCTCTCTGTTTCGTCAGTTCTGCGGATTGGGTGCCTTTTCAGGCGCCGCGGTTTGCTTGTAGGCCGCATCCGTCAGTCGCCCCAGCACCTGCAGATAGGCAACCAGTGCATCCATCTCGGTCACCTCGGTCGTTACGCCGTCGAAGGCGCTTACCTGGGTCTTGTCGCCGTAGCGCTCGCTCACGCCCGCGGCAAAATCTGTGTCGGGGGTGGCCTGTCCATAAGCGTCTCTCGCCGCGTTGCTGATCATATCGTCGGTGTAGGGCACGCCGACCTCCCGAAGAGCCGCCAGATGCAGCCCCAGGTCTTCGGTGTCGAGCGGCGTACGCGCCAGGAATGCATAAGCCGGCATGTTTGATTCCGGCACGACCTCGCGCGGATTTGAAAGATGGGCCACATGCCAGATATCGGAATATTTGCCGCCGATGCGCGCCAGGTCCGGACCGGTGCGCTTCGATCCCCATAGCATGGGGTGGTCGTATTTCGATTCCACCGCCAGCGAGTACGGCCCGTAGCGGTCGACCTCGTCGCTCAAGGTGCGGATCATCTGGCTGTGGCAGGCATAGCAGCCTTCGCGCACGTAAATGTCGCGGCCAGCCGCCTCCAGCGGCGTGTAGAGACGCATGTCCGGTGCGTCTTCGACCGTCTCGTGAATGGTAAACAGAGGCGAGATTTCGACTATGCCGCCGACGCTGGCCGCGGCGATGATGAGCAACAGGAAGCCGATGGCCGTCCGTTCGATTTTTCGGTGGAACAGTTCCGGCATTTCTGGAAGTTCAGGCATTTCAGATCACTCCGCCGGGCTCGGTGCCGCGCCGGAAGCGGTCCCTCGATCGGGAAGCTCGGTTTGTCTTTCGGTCATGAACGGCGCAGCCGTTGCTGTCATCCACATGTTGTAACAGGCGACGATCGCGCCGAGCAGGAACAGAAGACCGCCGAAGGCACGTGCGATGTAGTAGGGATACATCGCCACCAACGAATCGACGAAGGAATAGGCCAGCGAGCCGTCCGCCGTGTAAGTGCGCCACATCAGGCCCTGGATGATGCCGGAGTTCCACATCGCGAAGACGTAGATCAGCGTGCCCGCCAGCGCGAGCCAGAAGTGAACCTCGACGAGCGCGGCAGAGTACATCTGCTCCCGCTTCCAGAGCGCGGGTACGAGTGTGTAGAGCGAGCCGAAGGTGATCAGGGCCACCCAGCCGAGCGCTCCTGCATGCACATGACCAACGGTCCAGTCGGTATAGTGCGAAAGCGAATTGACCGGACGGATAGCCAGGAAGGAGCCTTCGAAGGTTGAAAGGCCGTAGAAGACGGCTGCCACCATCATGAAGCGCAGCGTCGCGTCGTCGCGGACCTTGTGCCAGGCCCCGTTCAGAGTAAGCAGCGCGTTTCCGGCAGAGGCCCAGGAAGGAACCAGAAGCATGACGGAGAAGGTCATTCCGAGGTTCTGCACCCAGTGCGGCAGGGCCGTGTAGTGGAGGTGGTGAGAACCCGCCCACATGTAGAAGAACGTGATGCCCCAGAAGCTGAGAATCGACAGCCTGTAGGAGAAGATCGGCCGTCCTGCGCGCTTCGGCAGGTAGTAATACAGCATGCCTAGGAAGCCGGCCGTGAGGAAGAAAGCGACGGCGTTGTGGCCGTACCACCATTGGACCATCGCATCCTGCACGCCTGACCAGATCGTAAAGCTCTTGGCGTGTCCAAGCGACACCGGGACGGCAAGGTTGTTGACGATGTGCAGAACCGCGACGACCACGATGAAGGCCATATAGTACCAATTGGCGACGTAGATATGCGGCTCCTTGCGTCGCGCGAGCGTGCGGACAAAGAGCAGAAAATAGGTCACCCAGACGACGACCAGCCACAGGTCGGCGTACCATTCCGGCTCGGCGTACTCCTTCGACTGCGTCACGCCCATGAAGTAACCGCTGACCGCCAGTACGCAAAACAGGTTGTATCCGAAGAGGACGAACCACGGACTGATCTGACCTGCCAGTCGAGCGCGCGAAGTCCGCTGGACGACATGGAAGGAAGTGGCGATCAGCGCGTTGCCGCCGAAGCCGAAGATCACGCCGGTCGTGTGGGTCGGCCGCATCCGTCCGAAGGTCGACCATGCAGCATCGAAGGCAAGATTCGGCCAGGCGAGCTGGGCGGCGACCCACACGCCCATAAACATTCCGAAAACGGCCCAGGCCATCGACAGCACGATGCCGACCTTGATCGGATCGTCATAGTAGCTGGCCTGTCGGTCCACCTGTGGCTCGGGCGCGTAGAAGGCCGACAGCACCAGATAGAGCAGGACGCCGCTGAACAGCATGACGATGACACCGTGCACACCGAATGGATCGGACTTGCCGAGCGCCGCCATCGCCATGCCCATCATCGCGACCAAGAGAAGGATAACTGCCGAGTATTGGCGTTCGCTTGAGGTTAACTGCGTGACCAAGTCGATGCCTCCTCGGACAGAGCGATAATCGATCCAAGCCGCCTGCCCGGCAGGATTGCAGTTCAGGCCCTCATTTTCAAGAAGAGCCGTCGAACTTGGTCGGGTCGCGGCCATATCTCGCACGGTATGTCGAATACCGCCTCGCACATCACGCGTTCGGCCTTGACCAGGCGAAAGAATGAGGCGCGCCCGAAGATGCCTTGTCGATCGATCACGGGACTTCGCCCAGTCGATGAGCGCGCCTGTTCGAACAAAATGATCAGATGACGTGAATGCCGGCGATCGCCAAAAGGGTCAGCAACAGCGAGCCGATACTGGCAACCATCACGATCGCGCCAAAGATGAAGGCGAGTACTGCGGTCGGGTCTGCAAGATAGCTGGTTCTTTCTGCCATGATGGAGAAATAGCGTTGTCGGCTCGAGGAGACAAGCTGCAGTATGGGATGCCAACTGCCGGTGTCGGTGCCCGCCCTTTGCGGTCGGTCCACATTTTTCGCAAACCCGAAAAAATCGGTGCGGATTTGGCATACGTCAAAGAAGCGCGCCATCGTTTGCGGCTAGGAGTGGCGAAGTACTACCCCGAGCAGGAGAACTCCATTGCAGGCTTCAATCCTGGCGAAATACGGCGAGGCGCGCCTGCCCCGCTATACGAGCTACCCTACGGCGCCACGTTTTTCCGCGGCGGTCGGCGCCGGCGCATATGGCGACTGGCTGGGAAATTTGCCGGCCAGCGATCCGGTATCGCTGTACCTGCACATTCCGTTCTGCCGGTCGATGTGCTGGTATTGCGGCTGCCATACAACGACAACCCGGCAGGACCACCCGATCCTCGACTATCTCGGCGTGCTGCGCGAGGAAATCGGCATGGTTGCCGCTCGAGTTTCCGACCGGCTGCCCGTGGGCGAAGTCCATTTCGGCGGCGGCACGCCGACGATCATTTCCCCGGCGGAGTTCCTTGCGCTCATGGCGCTCATGCGGGAGCACTTCGTTTTCTCCGACATGACCGGCATCGCCGTCGAGATCGACCCTCGCGGGCTAACCGCCGAGATGGCCCGTGCGTTGGGTGCCGCCGGTGTCAGCCGCGCCAGCCTCGGCGTCCAGAGCTTCGACCCCGTGGTGCAGAAGGCCATCAACCGCATCCAGAGCGAGAAGCAGACGGCGGAAGCCACCGACCGCCTTCGCGCCGCCGGCATCGGCGGCATCAATTTCGATCTGATCTATGGCCTGCCGCACCAGACGGTGCAGTCTTGTGTCGATACGGCCAATGCGGCGATCGCCATGCTGCCGGAACGTCTTGCCGTGTTCGGTTACGCCCACATCCCGACCTTCAAGAAGCACCAGCGGATGATCGACGAAACCGCCCTGCCCGATGCCGCGGCGCGCAACGAGCAGGCCAGGGCGATCGCCGAGACGCTGGTCGCGGCAGACTACAGGCAGATCGGCCTCGACCACTTCGCGCTGCCCGGAGACGACCTCGTCCGGGCGCAGGAAGCGGGCAGGTTGAGACGCAACTTCCAAGGCTACACCACGGACAATTGCGATACGCTGATAGGCTTCGGCGCTTCGGCAATCGGCCGCATGAAAAACGGCTATGTGCAGAACGAGGTGGCGCCGGGCCTCTACGCCCAGCAAATCGCCGCCGGACGGCTGGCGACGGCCAAGGGTTACCACCTGACCGAAGAGGACAGGGTGCGGGCCGAGATCATCGAGCGGCTGATGTGCGATTTCAGCGCCGATATTCCGGCGATCTGCAAGGCTCACGGCTTTGAGCCGTCGCGACTTCTCGGCGGCAATGGCAAGCTGGCAGAACTCGAGCGCGACGGCGTGCTCGACATTGTCGACGGCATGGTCCGCGTCAGTCAGGACCATCGCTTCGTCGTCAGGGCGGTCGCCGCAGCCTTCGATGCCTATCTCGAGCAGTCGAACCGCACCCACAGCAAGGCGGCGTGATCCGCAGGCCGCACAGATCCAAAAGGTCCGGCACCGTGGCGCCAGACCTTTTGAGCCCCGCGGCCTCCTTCTCTAACTCGCAAGGCTGCGGTAGATGGCGGGAAGCGCGGGCGGCAGCTTTGCAATATTGCCGACAACCGCATAGCCGTTCTGCCCGAACAGCGCCGGCACATAGGACTTGGCCTCCCTGTCCACCGTCACGCCGAAGACCCCGAGACCGTTGCGGCGCGCCTCGATGACCGCGCGGCGGCTGTCTTCGAGCGCGAACCGGCCTTCATAGTGGTCGATGTCGTTGGGCTTTCCGTCGGTCAGCACGAGCAGCAGCTTCTTGCGGTTGGGCTGCTTCGCAAGTTCTGCGGTCGCATGACGTATGGCCGCCCCCATACGCGTGTAGTAGCCCGGCTTCAGGGCTGCGATGCGGGCCTCCACCAGAAAACTCATTGGCTCGTCGAAAGCCTTGACCGTTTCAATGCGCACCCAATCGCGCCGCCGCGACGTGAATGTCAGGATCGAGTGGTTGTCGCCGCAGGCAGCCAGCCCGTTCGCCAGGATCAGGAGCGCCTCCTTCTCGACATCGAGCACCCGGTGATTATCGAACCATGCGTCGGTCGACAGCGAGACGTCGACGAGGATGGTCACGGCGAGGTCGTGCGCCTGCGGCCGGCTCATCAGATGGATGCGGTCGCTGCCCTGTCCGCCGGCGGCCAGGTCGGTGCGGGCGCGCACGACCGCGTCGAGGTCGAGATCGGCCCCGTCGAGCTGGGCGCGCAGCATCTCATGGCGCGGCCTGAGCACCTCGAATTGGCGGCGGACGCGACGGATCATACGCTTTGTCTCGACATCCGGTGCCGCGGCGGGGCCGAGCTCGGCGGCCGGCGCGGCCAGCACACGGCAGTGGTCCGGAAGATAGGCACCCGAGCGGAAGTCCCATTCCGGATAGGTTCGTTCAGCCGTCAGCGGCGTCCGGTCCAGCGCCTCCGGGGGCAGGTCGAGGTCGAAGCGAAAGCGCGAGGCTGGCCTGCCCTTGCGCTCACCCAGCGTCATGTCGTCGAGATCTTCCGCGGCCTTGGTGTCACGGTCGTCGCTGTCGTCGGCGGGACGGTCGACATTGACCATCTCCGCCATGGCGAGGATCTTTTCGAAGCGGTTGAGGATGAAAGGCCTGCGGTCCTCTTTGCCGTCCTCCTGGTTTTCACGAACGGCAAGCTGACGCTCCGTTCCGGCGTCCGCGACGTCGCGACTGCCGGTTACCGGTTCGTCCTCGCCGCGGCGCGGGGCCGTCTCCGGACGCAGCAAGGCGTCGGGCCAGAGCGGAACGGGGAGCATCGGCAGGTAGCCCGCCGGGGCGCGATGCGGAAAGATGACCGGCAGCGCATCGTCGGGTTCCTGGGCGCCCTTCCTGAGAAGGCTCGTGATCCGGCCCTCGACCTGCGCCTCGACCGAAGGAAGAGCGCCGCGCCGCCGCGCCGCCAGCATTTCGGCCGCAAGCCTCCGGTAGCGCCGTTGCAGTCCTGGAAAGCTCGCAAGCACGCGGGCGACCGTTTCGCCGGCGCGCGTTAGAGCGGCGAGATCACGCTGCAGCGGGTCGAGCACTGCGATCGGATGCAGCGGCATCACCGCCATATAGGCGGCCAGCCAGACATACATGTCGCGGTTGAGCTCCCTGTCGGGGAAGAGGTCGATCGAACCCGGCAGCATCAGCGACGAGCCGTCGCGCGCCGGCTGGGAGAGCTTTTCCTCGCCGAGCCCGATCCGCTGCCACCAGCCGAGCCGATGGCCAGAGGTCTTGCCGCGCATCGCGGCGATCTGAACCGCGCCCTCGCCGCCGAAGCCGCGGAAACAGATCGCAAGCACCGGCTGCACGTCCGCCAGCCGTACCGCATGGTCGGGGTGGCGAGGCCAGGTGTGCACATGGCCGATCAGACGGTGCCAGGCCCGACCGACCGTCTCCTCGAGCTCAAGGAAATCAAGCATGGTCGCTTCAGCGGATCAGGGAATCGGCGAGCTCGACCAGCGCCGTTTTCACGTCGGGCTCGTCTGTCAGCGGCTCGATCAGTGTGGCGAGCACGGCGTCACGCATCGGCACGCCGGCGTCGACGAGGCTTGCGCAATAGACGAGCAGGCGGGTCGATGCGCCCTCCTCGAGGTCATGGCCCTTGAGGGCGCGGATGCGCCGCGCCAGTTCGACCAGCGGCGCTGCCCGCCCCTCGGCCAGTCCGCTTTCGGCGGAAACGACGGCGATCTCCTCGGCCTTGGGCAGGAAGTCGAATTCGATGGCGATGAAGCGCTGGCGCGTACTCGGCTTCAGGCTCTTCAGCAGATTCTGGTAGCCGGGATTGTAGGACACGACGAGCATGAAGCTGGCCGGCGCGACCAGTTGCTCGCCGGTGCGCTCGAGGGGCAGGATTCGGCGATCGTCGGTGAGCGGATGCAACACCACGGCGACGTCCTTGCGCGCCTCGACGATCTCGTCGAGATAGCAGATGCCGCCCTGGCGCACGGCACGGGTGAGCGGTCCGTCGACCCAGACCGTGTCGCCGCCCATCAACAGATAGCGCCCGGTGAGATCGGCCGCCGCAAGGTCGTCATGGCAGGATACGGTCGAAAGCGGCAGGCCGAGCTTCGCGGCCATGTAGCTGACGAAACGGGTCTTGCCGCAGCCCGTCGGACCCTTGAGGAGCAGCGGCAGCCGACGCGCCCAGGCGTGTTCGAACAGGCTGCATTCGTTGCCCGACGGGCTGTAGTAGGCCGCCTTGTCCGGAACAGGGCGGATATTCGGCAAAGCGATGGTCATGGGGGAACTCCATAAAGGTCGGGCATCAGGGCATTTTGCAGCCAAGCGGAATCGCTTGGCGTGGCAGAAATGCTGCTAAAACAAACAGCGCATGGCCCCGGATTGTCCGGGGCCATGCATCTTGTGGTTACTCGGCGGGCTGCAGGACGCGCGCTTGCTTCTCGCTGCGCTCGCGTCCTGGCACCAGCACGGCCCAGGCGAACATCAGCGCGGAGATGACCACGAAGACGCCGGAGCCGAGGCGGACCCAGTAGAAGAGAGCCAGCTGATCCTGCACGTCCATGTAGCTCTCGCCCATGACGCGCTGAAGATGCACCTGGATGATGCCCGCGAATGTCAGCGCGAAGGTCATGACCGACATGGCCGAGACCATGACCCAGAAGCTGACGATCGAGAGCCACTGGTTGTAAGGCGCGCGACCGCGGATCTCGGGAATGGCATAGGCCATCATGGCGAGATTGAGCATCACATAGGCGCCGAAGAAGGCGAGATGTCCGTGCGCGGCCGTCACCTGCGTGCCGTGGGTGTAGTAGTTCACCCAAGACAGCGTGTGCAGGAAACCCCAGACGCCGGCACCAAAGAACGCCATGACGGAGCAGCCGATGGACCACAGGAGCGCCGCCTTGTTGGGATGATTGCGTCCCGCCTTCCAGGTCATGCGGAAGGTGAAGACCACCATCGAGAAGAAGGGCGCGACCTCGAGCGTCGAGAACAGTGAGCCGATCCACTGCCAATAGCCGGGCGCGCCGATCCAGTAATAGTGGTGGCCGGTGCCGAGGATGCCCGAGAACAGCGCCAGGCCGACGATGACGTAGAGCCACTTCTCGACCACTTCGCGGTCGACGCCGTTGAGCTTTATCATCAGGAACGCCAGTATCGACGCCAGGATCAGCTCCCACACGCCTTCGACCCAGAGATGGATGACGTACCACCAGTACATCTTGTCGAGCGCGAGGTTGGAAGGGTTATAGAAGGAGAACAGGAAGAAGATCGCCAGCGCCCAGAGACCGAACAGCAGGATGTTGGTGATCGTGGTCTTGCGGCCCTTGAGCGCCGTCATGGTGATGTTGAACAGGAACATCAGCACGACCACGACGATGCCCACCTTGATGGCGAAGGGCTGTTCGAGAAACTCGCGGCCCTCGTGGATCCTGAACAGGTAGCCGACGACGGTTATCCCCGCCGCGATGAAGAACATCCAGAACTGGACGATGGCCAGCTTGGGGCTGAACAGTTCGGTCTCGGTCTCCTCGGGCAGCAGATAATAGGTTGCGCCCATGAAGCCCATCAGCAGCCACACCACCAGAGCGTTCGTATGGATCATCCTGATGATGTTGAATGGCAGAAGCACGGACAGCGTGTTGGGCATGACATAGATCGTGCCGGCCAGCACGCCGAAGGCGACCTGCGCGAGGAACAGGACGAGCGCACCGTAGAAATAGGTCATCGCGACCTTTTGTGTTTGGTATTTCATGTCTCTCTCCTAGGGCACCTCAGCCAGCCTGATTCGGCGGCCAGTTCTGCGTCTTGATGCGGCTCGTCCACTCGAGGAAGTCGGCGAGGTCGTTCAGCTCGGGATCGGTCAGGTTGAACTGCGGCATCTGGCGACGCCCCTCGATCCCCGACGGCTGGGCGGCCATCCAGGCCTTGAACGTTTCGCGGGCGCCTGCGGGATCGGTTTCGCCGCCGAAGCGCTTCCACACATTGCCGAGCTCAGGCGCGAAATAGGCCCCCTCGCCCAGGATCGTGTGACAATTGATGCAGGAGTTCTTTTCCCAAACGTGTTTGCCACGTGCGACCGAGTCGGTCAGCGTCGACTCGTCGGTCGAGGTCGTACGCATGTAGAAATGACTATGGGCCGTGAGCCCTACGAAGATTGCGAAGAAGAAGATCGCGCCGCCATAAAAGACGTTTCGAGCTCCCGTTTTTGTGAGGCGTTCTGCCATCACCCGATCCTTTCCAAATCAGTGTCCCACAAGCGGAATGGTCCAAACGATTCATCCCGGCGCAGCGGTCGATCTTCGGATGCCGTGCCGGATCGACCTTCTAAGAGTTTGAGAGAAGCGTTCTTTGCGATTTGGCAAACAAACGGCTCAGCCGGCGGCCGCGGCGAGGATGGTCTTCGCAGCCGCCGCAACGGCAAGGATGGCGCACCAGCCGATAAGGGCGCGGCGCATCGTCATGTCTTGCCGCAGGCCCATGAAATGCAGGACCACGAAGCGGGCCTTGAACATGGCGAAACACAGGACGAGCCCCAGCCCCGCAGCCTTGCCAGCGAAGCGCACCGCCAGGATGCTTGCGCTGGTGAGTGCAAGAAGCATGAGCCAGGAACGCAGAAGCTGCTTGGGGGTGCTGTCGACCATGCCGGTCACGCCAGGTAGACGAGCGGGAACATGACGATCCAGATCAGATCGAACACGTGCCAGAGCGTGGTGATGAGAACCACGTTCGACCGCTCCACCCGCCAGCTGACCAGGAGCAACACGAACGCACCGAAGAATACGTGCAGCAGATGGAATCCGGTGAGGAGGAAGTACAGCTCGAAGAACGCGCCATAGCCCTCATTGCTGGCGTGGCCGATTTCGCCGCTATATTCGAACAGCTTGACGGCGACGAACAGGAAGCCGAGCAGGGCCGCGAGGATGAGGGCACTCCGCGACCTATTTCGTGTCGCGCCCGGCCGCGCTGCGCGCGCAGCCTGCCAGCCGCTGGTGAGGAGAACCGCCGTGTTCAACGCGGCAATCGATGGATCGAGATGCGCCCGCGCTGCGGCGAACTTGTCCGCCTGCACGACGCCGGCGACCGTGAAGGCCACAAGCATGATGCCGAATGCAGCAAGCTCGCTCCACACCAATATCCAGAGCAGAAAATCACCGGCATCAGGAGCTTCTTCGTCCTGCGCAGTCGAAACTATCATGTCCATGCCGCCTCTTAAGCATGCGCTCGCGCAGCTTCTTTGCGCTTGCGCAACGTAGCGCGCATGAAAATCCGGAGGATCGCGGTGAATGCCGTCAGCCCATGGAGTCAGTAATGAGCAGCGCTCAGATTGGCCTTTCCGTCACCACGCCGATCATCGTCGGCTTCGCATTGCTGCTCTATCGCGTCGGCGTCCTCCAGGGCACGGGGGCAGTATCCGCGATCGTCGCCTCAATCGCGATCGCGGCGGTGCTCTTCTTCAACCAGTAGAAACTGTTTCCAGGCAACCCGCGATGGCTGAGCCTTGAGCGACCCGGTACGTAGGTGATATTTCGTACCTGACAGATGGGTCGGTCTTGTTCAGAGCTGGGATAAGCTGCTCAATGGACGGCCTGAATATTTCGTTTTCAACGGCCACGTTGGGGCCTTGACCGATCACTACCCCATGCGCGCGAAAGTGGGCGAGACCGTGCGGCTTTTCTTCGGCGTGGGCGGGCCTAATTTCCCTTCATCCTTCCATGTGATCGGAGCAGTATTCGACCGCGCACATCAGTTCGGCTCCGTAACAAGCCCGCCGATCGAGAACCTGCAAAGCATCTTGGTGCCGCCGGGTCTGCCAATATCGTGGAATTCGTTCTCCATGTTCCAGGACGGCTGGTGATGATCGATCACGCGCTGTCACGAGCGGAACGTGTCTGGCCGGCTACCTTATCGTTGAAGGGGACGAAAACCTCCAAGTTTTCAATGCCCCACCGAATGACAACGCTTCGAGTCACTGATAGCTGAACCTGACGGCGAGCAAGTTCTGACCGGAGATGCCTTTGTCCCGGAAATCACCCGTTCGACCGCAGAATCGGGCGCCCTAGGCTTTAGCCTGAATATATCAAAGTGAGGGGTGCATCGGCCCCGAGAATCTGAGAAACTGCTTTTGCAACAAAGAGTTATCAGATCCAAGGACGGGGTCCGATGCAAACACACTGTATCTCTGACCAGCTCGAATTTGAAGGCTT
>NZ_SADR02000387.1 GCF_004010325.2 Mesorhizobium sp. M00.F.Ca.ET.216.01.1.1 | reverse complement strand
GGAAAGACCATGGAACCAATCTGGGCCGTTGGCCTGATGACCGGCACGGTGCTTGACGGCAACATCGACGTGGCGCTGATCAAGACCGACGGCGAGCACATCGCCGACATCGGCACCTACAGGCTGGCGCCCTACCCGCAATCGGGCCGCACGTTGCTCGAAGAGACGCTGCGCCAGGCGCGCGCCTGGAATTTTGAGGGGCCGGAACCGGCGATCTTCCGTGAGGCCGAGGAAGCGCTGACGCGCGCGCAGTCGGCCGCGGTCAGGGATCTTGTGGAGAGCCAGGGCAGGATCATGGCCCATATCGGCGTCGTCG
>NZ_SADR02000386.1 GCF_004010325.2 Mesorhizobium sp. M00.F.Ca.ET.216.01.1.1 | reverse complement strand
GCGCCGCCGGGCGTGCGGTGTGCCGGGCCTAATTTCTTACGTCTCGCAGGCAAAAAATGGACGAACAACTGAAGCAAAGCGCTCTCGCCTATCACCAGAATCCGAAGCCCGGCAAGATCTCGGTCACGCCAACCAAGCCGCTGTCGAACCAGCTCGATCGGTCGCTCGCATACTCGCCCGGCGTGGCAGCGGCCTGCATGGCAATTTACGACGAGCCGCTCGACGCGCAGAAGTACACCTCGCGCGGCAACCTCGTCGGCGTGATCACGAACGGCACGGCCGTGCTCGGCCTCGGCAACATCGGCCCGCTTGCAGC
>NZ_SADR02000385.1 GCF_004010325.2 Mesorhizobium sp. M00.F.Ca.ET.216.01.1.1 | reverse complement strand
CCCGGTCGAACCTTTGCGCCAATTCCTTCGCCTGCCGGTGACCGATGACCGCCGAGAACAGAACGTTGCGGACATGATCGGCGCTGCTGATGGTGACGATTGTCGTCGGGACGATCATCAGCCCGAGGACGAAGTCGGGGACGTCCATGCGCAAGACGAGCGCAAGTGCTGGCGGCCCAATGAGGGTAACGGAAAAAATCTGCACCATGCGCCTGGAACCGTAGCTCCGGCCGACAACCGTGAGCAGGGTGGTCAATGCCAACGACACGGACGACAGTTCGGCGAAGGAATCGGGACGCAGGTAGATCGACACGAA
>NZ_SADR02000384.1 GCF_004010325.2 Mesorhizobium sp. M00.F.Ca.ET.216.01.1.1 | reverse complement strand
ACGGCATCAGGGCCGGCGCCCGCCTGATGGCAGGGTTGGAGGAGCTGAAGGACCATCCGCTCGTCGGCGATGTACGCGGCCGCGGCATGCTTGCCGCGATCGAACTGGTGGTGGACAAGCAGAAGAAGACGCCGCTTCCCGCGTCGGCCATGCCGGCGCGGCGCGTCTTCGACAGGGCGTGGGACAACGGCCTCATCATCCGCGCCTTCGCGCAGGGCGTTCTTGGCTATGCGCCTCCGCTGTGCTGCACGGATAGCGACATCGATGCAATCATCGAGCGTACGCAACGCACGCTTGACCAGCCTCTGGACGATCC
>NZ_SADR02000383.1 GCF_004010325.2 Mesorhizobium sp. M00.F.Ca.ET.216.01.1.1 | reverse complement strand
CGGATTCAATTCATGCGCCGAGAACAGCACCGCAATGCCGAGCTCCTGCTGCACGCGGCGCACGAGTTCCACCACGCTTTTCTGATGATGCGGATCGAGGCTGATCAACGGCTCGTCGAGCAACAGCAGCTTTGGCGCGCCGAGCAGGCATTGCGCGAGCAGCAGACGCTGGCGCTCGCCGCCGGATAATTCGGAGAGCGGCCGCTCCGCGAGCTTGCGGCCGTCGACCAGTTCCAGCACGCGCTCGACGTCCGCGCGGGTTTTCGCGTCCGCGTGAGGCAGGCCCCAGCGGTGGCCGTCGGCCGCCATGGCGACGA
>NZ_SADR02000382.1 GCF_004010325.2 Mesorhizobium sp. M00.F.Ca.ET.216.01.1.1 | reverse complement strand
GTCCGTCCGTCCTGGCGCGGCTCGCCGAGAGCCGCAACGCGCTCGGCCTCGGCTTCATGCTGCCGGCGGCTGCGCTGCTCTTGGTCTTCCTTACCTATCCGCTCGGGCTCGGCGTCTGGCTCGGCTTCACCGACACCCGCATCGGCCGGCCGGGCATCTATATCGGCGTCGAGAACTACGAGTATCTGTGGAGCGACAGCGTGTTCTGGCTGTCGGTCTTCAACACCGTGCTCTACACGGTCAGCGCTTCGATCCTGAAGTTTGCGCTCGGCCTCTGGCTGGCGCTGATCCTCAACGAGAAGCTGCCATTCAAGTCG
>NZ_SADR02000381.1 GCF_004010325.2 Mesorhizobium sp. M00.F.Ca.ET.216.01.1.1 | reverse complement strand
GCACGGGCACGCTGGCCGCACGGCCAGCTGGCATCGCCGAACTGACAGATCCGGCCGGGATCGATGTCGATGGCGCCGCTGATGGCGACCGTGCGCCCCATTGCTTGGAAGGTCGCCGATGACGTGGCGATCGGCCGGTAGAGCAGCGTCTCGCGCCAAACCTGCGGCATCGGCGTCTTCGGCGGCGATGCGAGGCCGAGCTCGCCAAGCGGGGGACGGCGCTCGAGGCGCTCGATGCCGGCGGCGGCGGGCGGTGGCGGCGCAATGAGGTGCTCGGCGATCCTGCGCGCCGGCTGCGGCGGCAGGGCATCGCGAAA
>NZ_SADR02000380.1 GCF_004010325.2 Mesorhizobium sp. M00.F.Ca.ET.216.01.1.1 | reverse complement strand
CCCAGCTCGCCGACGCTGCCGCGCAATTGGCAGGCGCCGGCGGCACGACCTCGCTGCTTGACAATTTGCGCAACGCGATCGGCATCGACGACCTTGACGTGACGACGGACGAGAAGGGCGGCACGGCGGTTTCGGCCGGCAAGTATCTCAACGACCGCACCTATGTGACCATACAAAAGGGCGACAAGCCAGGCTCCGGCAAGGCAACGATCGACCTCGATGTCGGGAAGGGCGTCAAGCTGCGCGGCGAGGCCAACGACGCCGGCGAAGCTAAGGGCGGCGTCTTTTACGAACGCGAATATTGAGGCCGCGACGTC
>NZ_SADR02000379.1 GCF_004010325.2 Mesorhizobium sp. M00.F.Ca.ET.216.01.1.1 | reverse complement strand
CCGCTTGGAATTACGCCCCTACTTCGCGGATACCTTGGCCTTGCTCAGGAAGAATCCGTGGCCATTGCTGCCCGTGCAGCTCAGTCCCTTCGTCGACGACTGGCAGGAAAACGGCCCCTGGCTCCAGCTGTTGCCGTAGCCGAGCTTGGTCACATCGCTGCAACAACCCTGCTCGCCGGGATTCTTGATCAGTGTCGCCGGGCCTTTGGGGCCCAATATCACCGTGACGTAGCTCGGCTCGACGCGCGAGCAGGAAAGCTCCGGCCCACCGTCTCGCGGCGTGTAAGTGCTGGTGCCGCCCTTCGGAGAATAGATGC
>NZ_SADR02000378.1 GCF_004010325.2 Mesorhizobium sp. M00.F.Ca.ET.216.01.1.1 | reverse complement strand
CCCCGCGCCGCTGAAGCTCCTGGTTCTTGGCTCCAAGATCGGACAGGGCCTGGTCCTTGTCCTTCCTCTCGACTGCAAGCCCTTTCAGGGCCTCCTGGCCGCGGCCGATCTCGACCAGTTGCTCGGCCACCTTCTCCTGCAGGCCCTTGACGGTCATCTCGAGCCTTCGCGTCGTCATTGCGAACTCGGCCCGGACCCGGTCCTTGTCCGCCTGGATCTCGGCAGGCGTCAGCGGCAGCGACGCCTCCAGGCGCCTGCGCGTCAGCACCACGGCCCGCCGCCAGACCGCCGGCGCGATCAGCGACACCAGAAAAGCGG
>NZ_SADR02000037.1 GCF_004010325.2 Mesorhizobium sp. M00.F.Ca.ET.216.01.1.1 | reverse complement strand
GTCTACAACCGCCGACGGCTTCACTCAGCACTCGGCTATCTCAGTCCAATGCAATTCGAGGATCCACACACCCGGCAAACGGTCAAATCAGCGGCCTGACCCTGTCCGGCCCGAGGGGCCCACTCCAATCCAGGGTCCCGATTGCGAGCCGATTGACACCTTGGCAGTTTCAGTCGTGGCCAAGGCGCTTACTCGTGAGGAGCCTGTCCCCGCGCGAGCATGAGATGATGTTCCTGATGGTGCATGCCACGAGCCATCACCCCAAAGAACCCGAGTCCCCTGAGCATTGCGCGATCGGCCGCCGTCGGTAGTACGGTCAGCTCGGTACCTTCACTGATCTCTGAAGCGTTGAAGTGCCATCCGTCAACACCGTCCATGGCGCTTGCATGCGCGGCGACCATTCGGCGGATGGATTCTTGAACCGGCCCGCGGCCGGTAATCTGAAAACGCACTCCGTCTTCAATCTGCTCGCCGGTTACGATCGACTTGAGCGTCACGTTGTCCATGTCGACGAGATGTTCTCGCAGAGCATCTATCTTCACCTTCGACCAATCCGTTGCCGGGTCAGCTTCGAGGATCTCGACGATCTCCTGAATGGCAGCGAAAGCAGCTTGCCCCGGCTCAGAAAGTGCTGATCCATCTTGGTGGTGCGCCATCGCTTCATTTGGCCGATGACCGTCCGGCGTTTGCGCCAGCGCGGCGTAGGGAATCAAAAGGCAGGCGATTGCGGCGAGTGCGCGAGTCATTTCAAATCTCCATTCCATCGCACTCTACTTGCCATATCGCTCAAAGCGTCGGACATGATAGCGATCATGTCTGACTTGATCGCAGCTGTAACTCGCCTGCCTGGCCGCGAACTCCGCTTCGCCGTCGGCGAAACGCTGTTTCATCTGGGTGACCGTGTGCGCCTTCTCCACATAGTTCGCGAGGGCTCAGTGCATCTCATTCGCCATCAAGAGGATGGATCCGCGCTCGTGCTCCAGCGTGCCCGCAAAGAAGCAGTCCTTGCGGAGGCTTCTCTGTGGGCGACCACCTACCACTGCGACGCGCGTGCCGAGACCGCTGCAGTGACGTGGGTGGTCGGGCGCGACGAGGTGCGGAGGCAGATCGCCGGCGACCCGATACTGGCGGCGGCCTGGGCCGGTCACCTCGCGCTCGAGGTGCAGCGTGCGCGACTGCGCGCAGAGATCCTTTCCCTGAAGACGGTTGCAGCCCGCCTTAACGCGTGGCTAACGTGGAACGGATCTCTGCCTCGCAAGGGCGAGCGGTCGTTTTTAGCCCTTGAGATCGGCGTCAGTCCCGAGGCGCTCTATCGGGAGATCGCAAGGCGGCGACGCGCTTGATGCAATCCCAAGCCATCGAAATGATAGCGCATTGCTTTCAAGAGGACTGGTCGGCGAAGTTTCGTTTTGCGAACAAGCCTCAACCAGCTGCGGGGAAGTGAAGTCTGCATCGTAGACCGTCCGCCTCGTAACGGAGTTCGGTAGTGCCCATTTTCATCGACCGTGGCGCGCCATTCTACGCCAGAGCACGCTATGGTGCGCCGGCGGCGCCGTCTCTGTGCTGCCGTTCGACGGTCAGGGCGCCTCCGGCGACGTAGTGTAGGACCTGGCGTAATCTCAACCACTACATCTTCGGATTCCGCGACTTCACCTTCGAATGTGTCGCCGAATCCCTCATCGTTGAGGCAAGAGGTATCAATGGAGACTGCGATGCGGTTAAACGGAGAGGTGCGCCAGGACTGCGGGCAACAGGGCATCCGCCGCGCGTTCCGCGGCATCCACCCCTAGGCCAAAGGTCCCATCAATGGCCAACCGGGCAAATCCGTGAACAATCGACCAGCAGGCGATCGAGGGTGCCATGCGCGGATCGCTGTGTTCAAGCTCGGGTGCGTCTTCGCCTCGCACGAGACGGTCCATCGCAGCGAAGGCCCGATCACCTGCGCGGCAGCGTTCGGGGTCGTTCATGTCCAGCAGCGCGACGCGCCACATAAGATCGAAACGTGCGCGCTGCTCGAGCGCGAAGCGGACGTAGGCAGCACCCTGGCCGTGGATGCGCGTCATGCGATCTGCGGAACAGTCTGAACTCGCGGCCTCGAGCCGGTCGGCGAGTTCGTCGAACGCCAGCGTCGCGATCGCCGTCAGCAGGGCCCGAACGTCGCGGAAGTGATGTTTGGGGGCCCCGGATGACACGCCGGCGCGGCGCGCGGTTTCACGCAGGCTGAAACCTTCGACGCCCTTCTCTGCGAGAAGGCTTTTCGCAGCTCCCAGCAGGGTGGCGCGGAGGTCGCCGTGATGATAGCCGCGCGCCATCTTGACACTGGGTAGATTGGGGTTCATAAGACAATCTATGCACTGAGTAGATCCAAGGGGCAAGGCATTTGGATCCTCGTTTCGCGTTCAGTACTGCTAGCACCATCGCCATGCTCGGCTGGCTTGGACTGCTGACATCGCTGTTCGTCCCGATTGCACGGGACGCCGTGTGGCGCACCACGCGTTTGTTCATCCCGGCGCTGTTTGGCGTCGCGTATGTGGTGTTGATCTGGCAAGGCTGGAGCAATGCGGTCGGCGCCGGATTCGGTTCGATTGAGCAGGTGCGCGCGCTGTTCGCGGTAGATGCAGCGCTCGTTGCAGGCTGGCTCCATTATCTCGCCTTCGATCTCTTCGTTGGGAACTGGATCATCGAGGACGGGCTTACGCGGAGGATCAACCGTTTTGCGCTGATTCCGTGTCTGGGACTTACCTTCCTGTTCGGCCCGGCGGGGCTCCTTCTCTACCTGGGGCTGCGGCTCTTGCCTCCACAGGAGGCGACGTGATGGCCACGACGCTCACCGCTCTCCCAACCCGCATGGGAATTCTCAGCGAATGGCTACGCCGGCAACCGGCATTGACCCGCTTCGGCGGGGCGCTCCTGCTGCTCCTCGTGCCCGTCCTCGCCGCCTCGATGATAGATCCCCGAACTATCAATGGCGTCAGCGTCTGGGCCAAGCCGGCCAAGTTCCTGTTCTCGATCGCGGTCCATGTGCTGACCTTCGCCTGGTTCATGGGCTATGTGCGCCCCAATCAGCGTGAGACGCCGCTGATGCGTCGCACGGTGGCCGTCCTGATCGCCGCCAACATCTTCGAACTCGTATGGATCGGCTGGCAGGCTGCGCATGGCCTACGGTCGCACTTCAACAACGACACTCCATTCTATGCGGTCATGTATGCGGTGATGGGGGCGGCCGTTCTGCTGATCGTCGGTGCGAACGTGCCGCTCGCCTGGAATATCTGGCGGCGACCCGCGGACGGTCTTAGGCCGGAATATCGAGCCGCAGTCATCGCCGGCCTGCTGTTGACTGTCGCGCTGGGCGGCGGGTTCGGGATCTATATGAGCCAGCAGACGGGCCACGCGGTGGGTGCCGATGTCGGGCATTTGCCTGTCTTCTCGTGGAATCGCATGGGCGGCGATCTTCGGGTGGCGCACTTTTTCGGCATTCACGCCGAGCAGGTGATCCCGCTGCTGGCCTTGTTCGTCGCTCGCCTCAATCTTCCCGCACGATGGGTCGCGATTTCGGCGGGGTCGGCCGCCTATGCGACCCTGACCGTGGCGACCTTCGTCCAGGCGCTGCAAGCGCGACCCTTTCCGTTTTGAAGGCACGGCGCCCGCCCCAAATTGCTGCGCATGGAACTCGCCGCGGATCTCCACGCCTTGATCAACTCGGTGAAGGTTGGCGGTCGCTTGGAAGAGTATACCCGCTAGCGCCAAGTCGCAGAGCGCCGCAGATTGACCGATTGGAGCGCGTGGCGGGTTGCGGAATCATAGTAGAACGGCGCAGCAATAGTGCCCATTTTCATCGGCCGTGGCGCGCGGGACGAGAGTCGAACCTACTGTCTATTCGAACGCAAACGAATGTCTGCTTTCCTGGACTCGCTCCTGCGAAGCCGCCAGTCCGTTCACGGCCCCAATCAAGACTTTGATATCTCGGTGCCGACGGTCGACTCCTGGCGCAACTACGATGTCCAGGGTGATCGCTGGCAACGTCTGCTATCGGGCAACAGCAAAGATAACGTCAATGGCCGACATTGGGGCGCAGTCCCGACGTCCAGATGGTCCAGATGGCGAACCGCCGGACCGGCCCGAGAACTCCCAACGGCGCGCTTGAGATCACCCGCGCGCGGCTCTACTAGTCCGAAAACCTCACGCTCACGCCGCGCTGCCGAAAATAGGCCTGCATCAACTTGCGCCCCGAGCGGTTGTTCTGCGCCAACTTGGTCGGATCGAACACCGCCTGTTTTATCCCTTCTCGTGTCAGTGCCGCTTTAAGCGTCGCGATATGTGCGTCGATGTCGGCATTGTCCGCCCGGAGGGAGGCATAGATACTTTCGGTCGCCTGGGCCACGGTCGGTTCGCTCACAGGTGTCGTCCTTTGGTTGGTTGAGCGGCGGCTTACCACAGATTCGCGGCTCCGCCGATACCGATGAGACCGTCAATCGTCTCTACCGGGATAGCAGGTTCCTGGCGCGACCCGACCCCCAGTTGGTCGCTGGAGATGTCTGCTTTCTGGCAACCGCAAAATTGGACTCTAGGTCCAAGTTTGGGCGCAAAGCCGCCCAGGCGAACTTTGCCTGAATCGGGACCGCTGCCGGACCGTCTGGCTTGGATCCAAAAGAGCTGCAGGCTGCCGTTCGGCCGTGACCGCCATGTGCCCGGTTTTCTTGTGGGCTACGCCGCAGCCGATCTTCGAAGGGCTGGTCGTAATCACGTCGTCAATATCGCTCAGCGCGGGCCGGTGAGACGCGTAGACGATAATCGAGGAGAAAGGAACCGCCATCTCTCCCAAGTTCTTACGGACGAACGCGGATGACCGTCTTCCCCGTGTGTCGCTCGCTCGCGTTGAAGGTTGCAACGGCCTCGTCGAGGGCCGAAACTTTGCCGATGTTCGTCCGCAGTCGTCCGTCCCGCACCCGCTGGACGATCTGACTCAGTTGGGCGCGATCGGACTCGACAACGAAGTCAACCGCCAGGCCGACTGCGGGCCGCGCCTCGGCCGGGCCGACGACGGTCACCAGCGTTCCTCCGGCCCGGATCAGAGCTGCGGACCGCTTCTGGATGTCCCCGCCGATGACATCGAACACCAGATCGATGCTGCCGATGTCTTCCAGTGCGTCGTTCTCGAGATCGACGAATTCATTTGCGCCGAAGTCGAGCGCCTTCTGTCGGTCGGCGGCGCGTCCGGTGCCGATGACATAGGCACCGGCCTCCCGTGCGAGTTGCGTCACCATCGAACCGACCGCGCCGGCCGCGCCATGCGCAAGGACGCTCTGCCCCGCCTGAAGACGGCCGTGCTGGAATAGTCCCTGCCACGCGGTAAGGCCCGAGATTGGCAAGCTCGCGCCCACCGTGAAGTCGACTTCGCCTGGCAGCGGCGCGAGGTTGCGTGCCTCTATGGCTATATATTCCGCGAGCGTGCCATCGCGATACCAGTCCGCGAGACCGAACACCCGCTGTCCCACCGACAGTCCTGTCGTGCCATAGCCCAGGGCAGCGACCACTCCGGCCAGCTCGTGTCCAGGGATCGACGGCGTACGCTCCTGGTCGCGGCGGTCGGTCCAGGTCGAAGGCCACTCCAACTCGGTCGGGACGAAGCCCGACGCATGAACCTGAACGACGACGTCGTTTATCGCTGCCTGTGGCTTGGGCCGCTCCACCAGTGTCATGCCGGCCGTTCCCGCAGACTGGTTCGTCACAATGATCGCTTTCATGGGTGTTGTCTCCTCAGAGATTTGTTGGTTCAGGGTAAATTGCGGGCGTGGAAGGGTCTTTTCGATCTCACGCAACCAGTTATCGGGTCGACGCCTTCCGCGACGACCTTGATGTCGAATAGCTGTGTGATGTCGACGAGACCGCTGCTCGGGTTCCTCGGAGCTGCCGCGCCGCGAACCCAGCATTTTTTGTGAACTTCAACCGCGCGACGGTGGCGGGCGCTTCATAGTCAGAAGCTCCGTCACATCATTCAGATCATCTGCCGATGAGATGGCAATCGTCAGCCATTTCCCGTCGATGTATGTTTTGGCTTCGTCGTAAAGCTTGACCAATTGCGGGCGCCAGACATAACGCCGCTCCTCAAACTTCTCTCGTTCTGCTCCGCCCATGACCACGACAGCCGAAAACCGCCGATATTCCGGCACTAAGGTGCAGAACGCCTTGGTTTTCTTGTAGCGCAAGGACCAACCGCGGTTCTTGCCACCGTAGAGCCAGTCGGGCGCGAAAACTCCAGGGTAGAATTCATCGATCCAGTTCCGCAGCTCGGCCCAACGCTCGAACGCCTCTGGTCCGATCCATTCGCGGACGGCGCCGTCATCGGGTGGTGCTGATTTGTCGGTGACCCTTTCGCCGATTTGGGGAAGCGTATTAGTAGGTAAAATCATCAGAAGACCTCATGTTCATAGCCCGGCGGAGGCCGGAGGATTATGGTGAGGGCGTGCCAAGAGCTTGCGGCGTGCCCTTAGGGCACTCCCGGTGCGACTCTCCCCGAAGCAGGGGCCCTCTACCGGTACCTGAGAGCACTGCGGGGCGACCATCGACGCCGCGAAGCTTCCCATGTCCGTCAGATCGATCGCCGCCAAAGCCTTCTCCCTCGCTAATGCAGCCTGGTTATGATCAAAGGAGGCAGTGGCCTGAATGGGAAGGAATTGCAGGTTTTTTAGTCCAATGGAGTTCAACGCCAACGTCAGGTAGGGAGTGAGAAAATCCGGTTGGTTGGGTCGGTCGCCGGTAAAGATGCCGCCGGAGGCGACACCGATAAACACCGGACGGTCCCGAAGCATTCCCACCTTCCCGGCGGGCGTCGACTTCATCGTGCGACCGACGCGTAAGATCTGGTCGATCCACGCTTTGAGGACCGAGGGAATGGTGAAGTTGTGCATGGGTGTTCCGATGACGATCACATCGGCCGCTTCGACTTCCTGGATAAGCGCCTCAGAACAATCCAGAGCGCCCTTCGGCGGGGCAGCCAAGGTAGCAGGCGACGACAGCGCAACCGCGTAGTCAGCCGCGGCGTGAGGCAAGGGGTCAGCCCCTAAATCACGCCGACTGACACGCGCCCCGGGCGCAACCTCGAGGAGCCTTTCGACGATCGCCGCCGAAAGCTGGCGGCTATGCGATTCTTGTCGCGGACTAGCATCAATATGGAGGATATTCATGTGATTGTTCCAATGGCTTTACGAGGTTGCGACAGAACCGAGCTCAGATCGAGCCGGCCGGCGCGACGGCGGGAAAGTCCTTCTCGTGATCGAACACGTTGTTGAAGAAGTTCGTCAGGGAATACATCGCGACCAGCGCGACAATCTCAATGACGTTCGCATCCGTGTAGCCGGCATCGCGGACGGCTTTCACATCGGCGTCGCCGACCTTGCCGCGGGTCTCGATGACTTTGCGTGCAAACTGGACAGCGGCGTCCCGCTTCGGATCGCTGGCACGACCCTTCCGAGCGAGGATGATGTCATCTGCCGGTAACTTGGCCATATGCTCAGCCGTAAAGCTGTGAACCGTCAGGCAGTAGTCGCAGCCGTTCACTTCGGAAACAGCGAGGCCGATACTGTCCCGCGTTTTCACGTCGAGCGTTTTGCTCAGGGAGCCGAGCAGGGTGGCCCAGGAGTTGAACGCGATCGGGCTCTGCGCGAAGGCCGCCATCATATTTGGAGTGAACCCGATATTCCTGGTGAACGCATCGAGAGTCGGTTTCGATTCGGCCGGCACTTGGTCAGGCTTCAGAGCAGCAGTTCTTGCCATCACAGTCTCCATAAGTTGTTGAGTTCATTGGGAATTATGCGAATTCAAGCACATCGGCCACCGGCATGCGCGGCTTCTGCGGCCAATTGCCAGCTCGCTCCGGACCGACGGTCAGCAGCATCACCGGCACTTCGTCTTCGGCCAGCCCGAACTCGCGGTGCACGGCTTCAGCGTCGAAACCGATCATCGGCGTCGAACCCAGGCCCAGCGAGCGGGCCGCATAGATGATCGCCGCGGCGCCAAAGGTCGCGGAGCGTACCGCCTCGTCGCGCTGCCGCTGCGGCTGATCGTCATACAGCCCACGCGCAGGGATTTCCCATTCCGGCACCAGGTGCGCCGGCATGATGCCGGCTTCCACCACCGGCGCCAGACGGTCGGGGACGGTACTGGCATCGGCCAACTGGCCGATGATGATGAAGGTAATGGCCGCGTCGGTGATCGCGGGCTGATTCCAGGCGATCGGACGCAGCCGTGCCTTGGCCTCAGGCGTGCGCACGGCGATGAAGCGCCAGTTCTGCAGGTGGAAGGATGTCGGCGCGGACGTGCCGATACGCACCAGATCGCGGATCTGGTGGTCACTCAGGCTGGCAGCAGGGTCGTAGTACTTGGCGGCGCTGCGACTCAGGATCATTTCGATGACGGCGTTCGTCTCGAAAGCGTTTTCGCTTTTCCCGGTATCCCCGAAGATTTCGGCGGCTACGCGGGTTGCGGGTCCGGTGGTGGCGAGGCTGATGCAGTTCATTGGGTGGCTCCTTCATCAAGTGATTACGGAGCCCAATTTACGGGGATGAGTGATGATTTCGAGACTGATTTAGCTCAATATGATGCGCGAAAGGATCAAACTGCGCCTTCCGGAACCCGGACCGCGCGTCTTACTCGCCCTTGTGCGCCAGTCGCCGCCACTCGCCCGGCGTCATCCCCATCCTTTCAGCGAAGACATGCCGGAATGCCGAAACGGATTGGTACCCAACGGTCTCGGCCACGGCCTCAGTGCTGATCGCTGGCTTCTTCAACTCGTTTGCGGCCAGACTCATGCGGAGATCGGTCAACAAATCGAGGGCGGAGCGACCCAGCTTGTCCTGAAACTGGCGCATGAACGTGGCTCGTGACATGCCGCACAAATCGGCCAGATCGGGCAGCTTCCAAGGCCGTGCTGGATCGGCGAACATCGCCGCAATGGCTGGAGCAAGGCGTGGATGGCCGGCCAGGGCCAACAAGCCCTCTGGGGCTTTTCCAGATTGGCTCGCGGCGCGCAGGACCAATGTGAATAGTGCCGAGGAAAGCGCGTTGAGAATGGCGCGTCCTCCGGCCCTGTTGCCGGCGGACTCCGTTCGCATCAGCCCGACCAGACTGGCCAGTTGGTTGGAAGCAGACTCAATCTCCTCTTCTGCGTGGCCGTCCATAGACCGCGCCACCAGAGTCGTGGGCAGGTAGTTGCGGATCAGCCGATCATGGGGCGGCGCAACGAAAAACCGCCCGCACAGCAGATCCAGTTGCTCACCCTGGCTGTCGTTTTCGCTCAGCATCCATCCGGCAGAGCCCAGGCTTTCGTGCGTCCGGATGGGCGTTTGCCCGCTACCGTCGTGCAGCGCATGCGCCGCGCCGTGAGGGAGCAATACGATATCTCCGCTCACCAGCTCCTGCGCCGTTTTCGACTCCGGATCCTCGAAAATGGCCCGACCTTTGACTACCACGTGGTAGGGAATTTCATTCGCGGCAGCCCTGCTCCAGGCAATGCGCCACGGCGCACCGTAGGCGCAGCGGACCTCGAGCTGGCCGGTAACGGTGATGATTTGCAAGAGATGGCTAAGCCAGTCCACTTCAGACATTGGACCCCGAAAACCGGAAATGCTGAAACATCTTATCGTAATTGCGCATTGGTTCTACTGGTCGCCCACGTTCCAAACCTGGCTCCGTACCGGGCCTAGGGCGCGTACTCATAAATCATCGGTGATGTCCGCTTCGGCCCGACACCGCTTTTGTGCAACCGCGGCAAATGTCGCGATGCGCCAAATCCGGACTCGTGCGCCGCAGCGAAGCGGATCGCTATTGGCGAGCGAACCTTGGTGGTTCGAGCACCGGCAGCGGCCGAGGGTTAACTCGGCCGCGGCCACGTTAGCAAAGGCTCTTAGGGGTGCGCCGACTTCAGCGCGCGCTCCCCGCTTTCGGGCGCGTTGAGCACCAAGGTGACGAGGAGAACCGCAGCACCGTTCGCCCAGTAGTACCAGGCGTCCAGCCCCTGCAGGCCGAGCACGAAGGGCACGGCGACGAAAGTAATGCCGACGAGGCGGTCAACCGCGACATGCAGCCCATATGGCAGCACTCGGACTACACCGGTCTTGTGATTGGTGAACAGGGTCAGAATGAGAGCGGCGACGCCGGTTGCGACCGACACCCAGAGCGCCAGCGGATTGGCATGGCCGAGTCCGAGCAGGAACGGCGTTGCCATCAGGCTCAGCGCGACGGGATAGTCGAGGAAGGCGTGAACGGTCTTTGTGACGAAGCGAATATTCATGGAACTTCTCCGGTTGATCAAGGACTGGGGACTTGCACACCGCTCATATGGAAGACTATGGGTGACGCTTGGTGCCAATAATTTTGCTGATCGTCCCGATGGACCCCCTTCGCTGCCCTGTTCGCCCACGTAACGCCGACGGCCCGGACGTTCTTCATCGGGAACCTGTGTCAGACGTTGCAGTTCACTGGTGTGGGCTATTTGCACCTGTTCAAGGCAGGCGCGCTCACGGTCACCCAGGACGGACAAGCCGACCTCGAACTCGTTGAGCCGACCCTGCTGTTTTTGCCGCGCGGGCGGACCCACAGTTTCGCGGTTGATCCCGAGCGCGGAGCCGACCTTGTATGCGCGACCGTCGAACTCGGGGGTGCGGAGGGCAACCCGATTGGCCAGGGCCTGCCTGAATGTGTGGTCCTGCCGCTCGCTGCTCATCCGGCGCTGGGCCCGGTTTGTGATCTGCTGGTCGGCGAAGCCTTCTCCGAAGCTGGTGGCCGCCAGGCGGCGCTCGACCGGCTGTTCGACTATCTCCTGATCCTAATCGTGCGTCACGTCGTTGAGAGCGGCGCCATTTCGACCGGCGTGCTCGCCGGGCTCGCCGACCCACGCCTGGCCAAGGCGCTGACCGCGATGCACGAGGCCCCGAAGAAGCCTTGGAAGCTTGAGGATCTGGCCGACGTTGCGGGCATGTCACGCACGCGGTTCGCCGATCATTTTCGGACGCTGGTCGGCCTGACGCCCATTGAGTACCTGACGGTCTGGCGCATGACGATCGCGCGCCAGCTTCTCGGCAAGGGCAAACCGGTCAAGAGTGTCGCGGCGCAGGTCGGCTACGACAGCGCGGCCGCCTTCTCGCGCGTGTTCAGACGGGTGACCGGGCAGCCGCCGCGCGAGTTCGACGCGCTCCGGGATGGATCTCGCTAGTCGATGAACTCGGCACTAAGCGTCCGTTAAACCAGCTTCCAACCATTCAGACAATTGGGAATGCCTCAGCACGGCATAAACGATGGCCATTCGGCAAGCGACGCACCGCGCCCTTGACGAGTTGTGGCAGACCGGCACCGTCTCATGGACTGGCACGACGTCTGGTCCGAGAATGGGCGATACCTCGCCGGGGTGACGACGGCGCGCGCCGTACTTTTCGCTGCCGTCACTTTCGGCATCATGTTTCGGATCGAGGGTCGCGCCGCGCTGGCGGCGGTCATGCGGCGGCGGCGTAGTTCCGAAAGGGAACGCCATTTTTGCCCCTTCTCCGTGTCGGAGGAACAGTTCGTGCTGCCGGCAAAAAGCTTCCAGCGCCCGCCGCCGGTTGGAAGCGTTTGGTAACGGCGCCGAGTAAAAACAGGCACTTAGCCTTAAAGGCGCGTTAAAGACCAACGTTTGCAGCGCAGCTAAATGACGCGATGGGCCATTCCGGATGCTGCGTGCCTTCCGCGTCGCGCTCCATCGCCGCTGAGAACCCAGCGACATCTGCGGCCATGATGGCTGCGAGTCAGGCGCGTGGGTGTCATTCGGGTAGACCTGAGGCGCGCATTGCTTCGATAAGAGGTCCCGCGAGCACCGGCACGCAACCGATGGCGGAGCACTGACCGGTGCTGCTGAAGTTGGGTTGAAGTTGTATCACGCGCTCGGCAGCCGCTTTCGCATCTTCCATTCGACCGAGTTTAGCAAGCGCCGCTGCCAGGAACATGTGGGAGACACTGAAACCTGGTTTGCTACGAATGGCCCGTTGCGCTGCCACCGCAGCATCTTCATAGCGCCCCCGAAGAAAGTGACCCATGCAAACGCCGTGCAGCGCCGCCGTAATCCACGGATCGAGCGGACTAAGGCGGATGCCCCGCTCGCCCCAGTCGATTGCACGCTCGGCTTCCCCTCCCCAGCCCAGAATCAACGCGCCCCAAGAATATGCCCACGCTGCCGATGGGGAGATTGCAAGAGCGGCCTCGAACGTCTCCTGAGCCAAGGTACGGTTATGTTCGACTAGACCAATCGCGATTGCGGCATAAACAAGCGCTGGTGCATCGTCGGGGCCAAGCGCCACTGCAATATGCGCGTGCCGTATCGCCGCTCTGCGATTGTCTTCACGCCTTCCCGCTCGGAGATACAGTATCTCATTGCAAAACGCCGTTTGGCCGTGCGCAAGCGCGTAGTTCGGCTCAAGTAAAAGTGCGCGCTCAAGGAGTGGCACTGCCTGCGACGCGCCTTCCGGCATTCCAGTATCCACCAAAGGGGTCGCACGTAGCACAAGGTCGTAGGCGTCGAGATTTTCCGGCCGTTTGCGCTTGGCGCGTTCAATTTCGGCTTGGCGCACGCTGGGCTCGATTGCGGCGACGGTGCTTAGTGTAATCTCATCCTGCAAGGCAAAGATGTCATCGACGGCGCGGTCGTAGCGATCTGCCCATATGTGTGCGCTGGTCTCCGCGTCAATGAGCTGGGCTGTGATCCTTACTCGTCCGGTCGCCTTTCGCACGCTCCCTTCCAACACGTAACGAACACCTAGTTCCCGTCCAACTTGCCTGATGTCAACGGACCGTCCCTTGTATGTGAACGTTGAATTGCGGGCGATCACGAACAGCCATTTAAAACGGGACAGCGCGGTGATGATGTCTTCCACCATACCATCAGCAAAGTATTCCTGTTCTGGATCACCGCTCATATTCTGGAAAGGCAACACGGCAATGGAGGGTTTGTCAGGGAGCGATAGAGGCTTGAAAATCTCTTCGGATCGAATTGCGACCACACCGACAGTTTCACCGAGCCCAGTCGCTGCGTACGTCCTCACCGGCTCTTCGATGTTCTTGACCTGCTGTGCCCCAAGATCAGTGAAGGCGATGGGCAGAACCTTTCTGACTTGCCCATAGGTCTCACCAGAGACGCAAACGCCTCCCGGTTGCGCCAAGGCTTGCAACCGCGCGGCGATGTTCACGCCATCGCCGAACAGATCGCCAGCGCGTACCATCACGTCTCCCACGTGAATGCCGATACGGAAGTTGATGCGTTTATCAGATGACAGCCCGGCATTCGCTTCACCCAAGGCGGCCTGCGCTTCCACCGCGCACTGCACGGCATCCACAGCGCTCCCGAACTCCGCAAGCACACTGTCCCCCGCCGTGTTCGCGATGCGGCCCCTGTGATCCGCAATGGCCTTGTCGAGGATCGCACGGCGCTCGGTCAGCGACTTGAGCGTGCCGACCTCGTCAGCACCCATCAGTCGGGAATAGCCTTCAACGTCAGCCGCGAAGACCGCCACCAGCCGTCGCCGGACATCGCTTGATTCCACCACTGGGTGCCCCTAGGTGCGCCGAGGTATTTTGGCGCAAGCGGCGGCTCAGTCAATCGATCGCCGCGACCCGGCACCAGAAAATCTCCGCTTTGGGTCATTCGCGACCGGGTCGAGCAACTGGCAAATCCGGCCAAGTCCGCTATGGTGAAGGTTTTTCGATGCGGGCCGCGGCGTGACGGTGGCGAGTGAGGCTGTGTCGGCCCGCGTTGAAAAACCTCGCAAGGAGGAAGCCGCGGGGGGCTGGGTGGAGCCTATGGGGAAAGCGTGCGGCTGCCGTTGGCCAAGGTGGCTATCGCTGGGAGCGTCAGCTGCAAATAGGCTGCCTCAAAGGCTTGCGATGACACGATCGGGATTGGGGTGGCAGCCTTTCGTAGGCTCGCATCGGCGCTTTTGCGGTGTGGGGCGTTGCTTGAGGCAAACCGGCGCCACCCCGGACCGCATCGCAGATCCAGGCCGGCTTTGGCCGATGTGAGGTGCATTTCGTCATGCGGCATCCTTTTGTGGCGGTGCGCGAGTTGCCGGGCGCTGGCCGCGGCGGAATATCTCGACGATGCGCATCGGGCCACCGCAGTCCGGGCATGGCTGTCTGAGGGTGAGCGGGATGATCTCGGCGCTTGGCGCTTTATCCTGCGATGGCGCTTCCGCCCCGAGCAGTTTCCTGATCCTCGCGACATTGGCCTTGCGGCCTGCTGCGGCCAGCAGGCCGTAATGGCGGATGCGGTGGAACCCGTCGGGCAGCACGTGAATCAGGAAGCGGCGAATGAACTCGTCGGTGGCCAGCCGCATCACCTTCTGACGGTCACCGTTCTTGATCCGGTAATCCTTCCAGCGGAAGATGACCGCCTCGGCATTCGCGCTGATCGGCGGCTGTTCGAGATCGCCACGCGATGGGTGTAGCGACTGAGATAGGCCAGCACGGCCTCGGGACCGCCGAACGGGGGCTTGGCGTAGACGACCCATTCGGATTTGCGTAGCGGCGCGAGCCAGGCGGCGAAGGTGTCAGCCTGTGCAAGCCCGGCCAGATCCCCGAAGAAGGCCAGATCGCCTGATCGATGCATCGCTATCAAACCTTCCAGAAAGAAACGTCGGAACAGCCGGGACAGAACCCGCACGGACAGAAAGAACCCGGGGCGGCAGGCGATCCACCGCGTGCCATCCGGCGACAGTCCACCGCCAGGCACGATGATGTGGACATGCGGGTGATGCGTCAGCGCCGATCCCCATGTGTGCAGAACGCTGGTCATGCCGATCCGTGCGCCGAGCCGCTTGGGATCGGCCGCGATCGTGGCCAGCGTCTCGGCCGATGCCCGAAACAGCAGGTCATAGACGGCCTTCTTGTTCCAGTAGGCGATCTGCGCGATCTCGGCAGGCAGGGTGAAAACTACGTGGAAATATTCCACCGGCAGCAGATCCGCGGCCCGCGCAGCCATCCAATCCCGCGCCGCAGGTCCTTGGCACTTCGGACAGTGCCGGTTCTTGCAGGAATTATAGGCGATGTGGTTATGCCCGCACTTGCTGTGCGTGCGGATCGTCGTGGCGAACGATCCTGTCACCACGGTGTTCTGCTGCGCGGGAAGGCCCTTGCCGACGCCCTTGTCGACAATTGGCTGCCGCAGCACATCGCCGCTCGGGCCGAAGGTTTCGATCATGCCGCCACGCAGAAGCATGACGCGGTCGCAGGCTGCGGCGATCGACGGTCGATGCGTTATCACGACCACCGTGACGCCCGCCGCTCGCGCGGCCGCTGTTGAAACATTCCAACTGCCGGTTGGTAGGCGCGACACAGCCGGCAGCCTAAGATTTTCACGATCCGCGCACCGGGCGAAGCCCGTCCAACCCCGCTCTCGGTGAAAGCTTGATACCCCGTCGCTCTCCTGTGCGGCGGGGTTTTTTGTTTCTGTATGGAAAACTTGCACGGGCAGTACATTCGCCTCCTGCAGCATTCGTTCCTGTGAACCAATGCTGCGAGATCGGTGTTCCCTCCCGATCAGCCCGCGTCCTTCCCCTCCGTGGGGCGCGGGCTTCTCTCGTTCATGGAACCGAAACGATCAAGGCTCTTTGGACGTCCAGCCCCTGTGTGTTGGCACCGAGCAAGGCCTGTTCAGCCTCAATGGCATCGGGCCGACAGCCACAACCAAGCCACCTCAATCAACCTGCATTGGATCGATCGCGATTCAGACGGCGCTCGACCCGGCGGCCGTAAAAGGACATGGAAAAACAACACACAAAGAAAACAAGCATCGCAAACACGTAGCCCTCCTTCACGTACCCGATCCAGTTGGGGTCCTTTGAAGCAAGGGTTACCGCACCAAGCAAATCAAAGACGCCGATCATTGTTACGAGGGTCGTGTCCTTGAAGAGCTCGACCGCCGTGTTGATGATTGCAGGAAGCGCTTGCCTAAACGCCTGTGGCAATAGGACAAAAATCTGCACGTCAATCCATCGAAGTCCGAGTGAATAGGCTGCTTCCTCCTGTCCCTCAGGCACACTTTGCAAGCCACCGCGCACAACTTCCGCCATATAAGCCGAGGTAAACAGAGTGAGAGCAACTATTGCGCGCACAAGTCGATCGATCGAAACGCCGTCAGGCAGGAACAGAGGCAGCATTACCGCCGACATGAATAGAATCGTCAGCAGCGGCACAGCACGCCATAGCTCGATGAACCCTACCGATAGCAGTCGAACGATTGGCAGAGTAGATCGACGGCCGAGCGCAAGCAGTGTTCCAAGGACGAAAGATCCAACCAATGCTATGAATGTCATCACGACGTTCAGCATCAATCCGCCCCAGAGATCGGTGGGAACGAACGGCAGCCCCAGGGTGCCACCTATAAGAAGCACGCATGCCACTGCGGGATACCCGATTACAAGTCCTAGCAGCCAGAGCCCACGCCGCTTCACATGCTGCCGGATGACGGGAATGATGAGGATCGCAAGGAGTATAGCCGCAACATTGACACGCCACAGTTCCCCTGCTGGATAGTGCCCGTAGATGAAGGTGGCTAATCTTACCTTGATAAAGGTCCAGCAAGCCCCGTCCCCGGAGCATGCTGACTTGGAATTGCCCCCGATGCTCGCGTGGGTAATCGCCCAGTCGATGAAGCGAGGCACCGTTAGGCCCAGTAGAATCAACACCGACAAGGTGAGGATTGTGTTGGCGAGAGAACCAAAAAGATTGCGCCGAAGCCAGTTGCTGATGCGACTACGAAGCCCCTTTGAGCCCTCTTGGGTCAAGCTCGTCGGATCCATCGGTCGCGTCATCGAACTCGTTGACGCCGCCGACGAGGTAGTCGGTGATGCCTTTGGCCGCTGCTCCAATAAGATTGCCATGCTCGGTGCTCCAACGTTCAGCGGACGACCATGGCCACTCGGCCATTGTACCAGTTCATAAATGCAGACGCAGCCAGATTGATTGTCAGAAATACCACCATCACTAAAATGATTGACTCTACTCCCCGATCAGATTGGCTCAGGACCGTGCCGAGGACGATCTGAAATATCTCTGGGTACGCAATGAACGCGCCGAGTGAGCTGCTTTTAATCAAGTTGAGATACTGGTTCGTCAGCGGGGGCACCATCATGCGCAAGGCTTGCGGCAGGACGATTAGAAAGAGGACCTGTGTGAACTTCAGCCCGAGGCTCACCGCCGCCTCGCGCTGCCCTTTGGGCACAGCCTCAATTGAGCCCCGCACAATCTCCGCAATGAATGCGGCCGAGTAGATCGTCAAACCCGCCCAAAGTATGACCAGTTCCGGCGGAATGGCAGTGCCGCCGGCGACATTGAATCCCTTCAGCGCGGGCCATTCAATTCGCTCAACCCCAGCCACCCAAGAACTGAGCGCCACCAACGGCAATACCAATGCTTTAACGCCGATACGTCGCTGACGAATGCGGAGCCGCCAGACAATCGGGGTGGCAACCAAGGCGGCGAGCACAAAAGATGACAGCAGCGCCCCATTTGCATTCATGACGGCAAACGGCAAGTAAACGCCGCGGGCGTTCAGCAATATCCCCCCCGGGACATCAATGCTTTGCCGAGGTGGTGGCAATGACTGCAGGACCGCTACGTACCAGAACACAATCTGCACGACTTGGGGCGTATTGCGGACAGCCTCTACGAAAGTCAGTGCAACGTTTCGGACCAGCCAATTGGCCGAGAGCCGCATGATGCCGACCAACAGCCCTAAAAGCGTCGCTCCAATGATACCCATGACCGAAACGAGCAAGGTGTTTAAGACGGCAACGATCAAAGCTCGGCCGTAGGTATCAGAATCCTGCCAAGATATCAGATGGAACGGAATGTCAAAATTGGCTGAGTTTGCAAGAAACCCGAAGTCCAATGACATATTCCTGCGAGCAAGATTCGCTCCACCTGTTGCGATGAGCAACCAAGCGACGATCACCAGGGCTGCCAGTAAGACCCACTGGCCGATAACTGCCCGCGATGACGGTCGCCTGATCATTTTGATCCCCGACTTAGCCAGTCAGTACCAAGATGCGACGTACTGCAATCCACCCTTGGTATAGAGTTCATTCAGGCCGCGGGGTAATTGCAACCCTTTGGAACCAAAATACTCATCGTAAACTTCAGCGTAGTTGCCCACGCCTTTTACGATCTGGTACGCGAAATCGTTGTTGAGACCAAGCGCGCCGCCGAGCTCACCTTCGACACCAAGGAACTTCTTGACCTGAGGATCGGTGGATGTCGACTTGAGCTCGTCCACATTGGCCTTGGTAATGCCGAGAGCCTCGGCCTTGAGCATTGCTCCGTGTGTCCACTTAACAATGGTGGTCCATTGATCATCATCGTACCGGGTAAACGCCCCTTGCGCCTGGCTCGAAATTGTCTCCGGCAGAATAACCCAGTCCTCCGGCACTTTCATGGTCGAACGCGCCGCAGCCACCGAACCGCTGTCATCCGTGTAGCCATCGCATCGTTGTGCATCGGCTGCCGCAAACGCCTCTTCCGGCTTATCAAAGAGCAACGTGTTGATTTTGATTTTCATCGCCCGATTGTAATCGGCAATGTTGGTTTCGAGCGTGGTGCCCGTAAGCACGCAAATCGTGGCGCCGTCCAATTCCTTGACGTGGGACACTCCAAGCGACTTGCGCGCCATGAATGTCTGGCCCGTGTAGAAGTTCACAGCTGGTTCCATGAGGCGCAATTGTGAATTACGGGCCAGTGTATATTCAGAATCGCGGACAAGAACGTCAATTTCGCGGGACTGCAACACTGTGAAGCGGACCTTTGAGGTCGTTCCGATGAACTTGACCTTTTGCGGATCGCCGAGAACCGCTGCCGCGATCGCGCGGCAATACGAAACGTCGAGACCCTTCCACTCACCCGACGAATCCTGAAACGCAAAGCCTGGCATGCCTGTGTCAACGCCACAAATCAGCTCGCCGCGCGCTTTGACCGCGTCGAGCGTCGCACTTTCACTCGCCGCCTGACTCGCGGTGACTGACCCAGTAAGGCCCGCCACAATGGAGACTAAGGCAGCATATTTGACGATATTTCGGGTCATCATCTTACTTCCTTCTTACAACGTTTCGCTGGGTCCAGTCGCATTTGGAAAGCATCCCATCGGACCATAGGGATTGCTAAATTTTGAAATCTGGTATGACCTAACTGGCCTTACCAGATAGGCAGGAAAGAGGAATATTGTCAATTGTTAATATGCCGAGGCGCGCCGCCGCACCTCAGCGATCCAGCTTGACTCACGACCAGAAGGCTGGTTCACTGGACTTACCATTCTGGATATACCAGATTGGATGTTCAGCGGTGGCGTTTGAAGCAGGCTCCCGATCTTCATTCGACAGAGGCGCAGCAACTCGCCAAGCCAGCCTGAGCGCGATTTGCAGAAAATTGCGCGATTCCAGCCAGATGAGGGTCAAACGAATGCACCTTGTACAATTTGCCTCCGAAACCGGAGAGCGTCGCGTCGGTATAGTGGACGGTCAGCAGGTACAGGTGCTGAAGCGATCGCGCACAGTCTATGAACTTGCCAATGAGTCGTTGTCGAGGTCCTCTACACTCGCGGACCAGGCCCAATCGCAAGTCGGAGCTGAGCGAGCTGACTACAATGAAATAATTGCGGAAGGCCGTCTCCTGCCGCCCGTTGACCACCCCGAACCCGCACGCTTCTGGATCACCGGCACTGGTCTCACTCACATAGGGAGTGCGGACGCCCGGGACAAAATGCATGAGATCGCCCACGGCTCTGACGAAGAACTTACTGACTCGATGAAGATATTCAGAATGGGCCTTGAAGGAGGGAAGCCTTCATTCGGCGAAGTAGGCGTTCAACCGGAGTGGTTTTTCAAAGGCGTGGGAACCTGCGTTGTTCCACCGGAAGCGGCTCTACCAATGCCTTCGTTTTCCCTGTCGGGAGGAGAAGAGGCCGAAATTGTGGGTCTTTACTTGATAGGGCCGGACGGAAATCCCTGGCGGCTGGGATTTGCGCTTGGAAATGAATTTTCCGACCAAACCACCGAAGCCCTGAATTACCTCTACCTGGCTCATTCAAAGCTCCGCTCATGCTCCATCGGCCCTGAGCTTCTCGTTGGTGACCTACCCGCTGATATTCGCGGCAAATCACGCATTCTTCGTAAGGGGCATGTGATTTGGGAAGGAGAATTCCAGAGCGGTGAAGACAATATGTCCCACTCGGTCTCCAATCTGGAGCACTACCATTTTCGATATCCGATGTTCAGACGGCCAGGTGATCTTCACGCGTATTTTTTCGGCGCTCCTGTGCTGAGCTGCGCCTCTGGTGTCCAGACTCAAATTGGCGACAAGTTCGAAATTGATGTCCCGGATCTAGGCAGGCCATTGCGTAATACGTTGGCAACGGCCGTCGACGAGTCCTTTGAGCTGCGCAGCCTTTAGCTGTTTGTCGGCGATTGATTGCGGCCGGCATCGAGGTTTTGTCTTGCGGCAATAGGTTGGATTCGAACCGCGGCAATGTAGATACACTTCAATCCGTTATGGATCTATTATGACCCAATCCATCTCACCAACTATCATTCTGCATTCATCAGATAACGTAGCTGTCACGCGCCGGCCGCTCGCTTGCGGAGATGAAGTCGGACATTCAAAGCTACTCGCGAGAGATACGGTGCCTCGTGGGCACAAAATAGCAGTCGAGCGTATTCCCACTGGCTGCGCCATTCGAAAATTCGGGCAGGTGATCGCCTATGCGAGTGAAGATATCGCGCCCGGAGCACATGTCCACGTGCATAACGCAGTTATGCGGGACGTTTCCCTACAACATGAGTTCTGCGTAGATGCAAGCGCCCCGGAAATTGTTCCCGCTTCGCAGCGGGCGCGGTTTAACGGCATACCGCGCCCTTCGGGCAAAGTCGGCACCCGCAATTACATTGCAATCATATCGTCCGTGAACTGCTCGGCCACCGTCTCCAAGGCAGTTGCAGATCATTTTCGTCAAGAACAGCGATTGAGTGCATATAAAAATGTAGACGGAGTCGTCGCGTTTACGCACGGGAGTGGCTGTTCTAGCAATGGCTACGCGGAAGGCTACCACTATCTGACACGAACACTTGCCGGATACGCGAGCAATCCAAATATTGGCGGCGTCGTTATGATTGGCCTAGGTTGTGAGACAAATCAGATTTCACTTATGCTGGATGAGCATAAGCTACAAGAAAATCCGACGCTCGGAACGTTTAACATTCAAGCATATGGAGGAACCCGCAAGACGGTGGACTCTGCGATTGATCGCGTCGGCACTATGTTGCATGAGGTCAACCGTTTTGCGCGGACGTCATGCTACGCGTCAGATCTGGTGTTGGCGCTGCAGTGTGGCGGCTCCGACGGATATTCTGGAATTTCTGCCAATCCGGCGCTTGGCTATGCGGCGGACCTGATCGTCAAACAGGGTGGCACCGCGGTCCTAAGCGAGACGCCTGAAATTTATGGCGCCGAGCATCTCTTGACGCGGCGAGCTGCAACACCGGGCGTTGCGCAGGCGCTGCTTGAACGAATCGAGTGGTGGCGCGACTACACGCAGCGGAACAATGCGGAGCTCAATAACAACCCTTCGCATGGCAACAAGGCTGGCGGTCTGACAACCATTCTTGAGAAATCACTCGGCGCCGTGGCAAAGGGCGGCACAACGCGGCTCAATGCTGTCTACGAATTTGCGGAACCCATCACCCAGAAGGGCCTGGTGTTCATGGATACCCCAGGCAATGATCCTGTCGCGGTGACCGGACAGGTGGCCGGAGGGGCTAACTTGATTGGTTTCACGACCGGACGCGGGTCAACCTCCGGCTTTAAGCCTGCGCCCTGCATTAAGATTGCCTCCAATACGCCTATGTATGAAAGGATGTCAGATGACATGGACATTAATTGTGGGGAAATCATAACCGGCGAGGAGAGCATCGAACAGGCGGGTCAACGTATCTTCGATAAGATGCTCGCAGTTGCTTCTGGAGAAAAGTCGGCAAGCGAGAGGTATGATTATGGGAACAATGAATTTGTTCCTTGGACGATAGGGGCGGTCATGTAGCAGGTGAATGATCGGAGACACACTTCAGGTATCGCCATCGATGCCTGTAGGGCTCGGCCCAGAATGTGGTTTGTGACGCCGTCCGGCTGTTCTGGGCCTCGCCAGTAAGACGAGTTCTGAGGCCGTGCTCGCCTTGGTTGTCCCATGCGGTGCAGCTCAGTCGATAAGCCCCGATCGAGGTGTGCTCGCAGTCGCTTGACGATAATATCGGTCAGGCTTACTTCAATGCGCCGCAGCCGGTCCTCGCGGCGGCAACAGAAGTGTTAACCTGTCTATAACAGGCCCTCTGATTATTCAAAACCGAGCCCCTTCAACGAGCCCTTTTAGGAGAACAATACCGTTGGAAACGCGCCGGAGTTATCAAGTGCTCGCCCGCAAGATCGAGGAGCTGATTCTCAGAAAGTATGAGATCGGCGATCGCCTCCCTGGTGAACGTGACTTGGCAAAGAAATACAAGGTCAGCCGTCCGACCGTTCGCGAGGCGGTCGTCAGTCTCGAGCTTGCCGGACTGGTTCACGTGCGGACCAACAGCGGGACCTACGTGGCCAACTCCATGCCCCAAGCTTCTGACGATCCTGGCGCTCCGCCATTCGAAATATTGCGGGCGCGAATGATTCTTGAGCCTGAGGTAGCCGCGCTAGCCGCAGAGCATCACATCCAAGCCGACCTAGAAAAGATGGAGGCGGCGACTGAGCAGATGCGCTTGGAACACATTCAGAATGCGCCGACAGAGAAGGGCGATAGATTGTTCCACTGCGCGGTGGCCAAAGCGTCCGCCAACACTGTCCTTATGGAACTTATAGAGGTCTTGTGGAGTACCCAGCAGAAGAGTCGAATGTGGCTCCGAGCCGACGAATATGGACGGACAAAGGAGATTCGCCCGTTGTGGGTCGAAGACCATCTCGCTGTCCTCTCGGCGATCAAAGAACGCGATCCGAAGGCTGCAAGGGCGGCCATGACCGATCACCTCAGGCATATTTGGCAAATACTTCTGGATGCCGGATCAAAGTAATGACCTTCGGGTTCATGCACAGTGTGTTTGCATCGGACCCCGTCCTTGGATCTGATAACTCTTTGTTTCAAAAGCAGTTTCTCAGATTCTCGGGGCCGATGCACCCCTCACTTTGAGATATTCAGGCTAGCGTCCGCTTGGCCATCTCAATAGCCTGCCCCTTCCGGACGTGCACCGGTATTCTATTCATAGGTACGTCTCACCTCGTGTATTGGAGCCGATACCAGCTGAGTACGACTACGTGTCGCCGGCCGTTCAACTTCTTTTGCCCACTTTGCTTCCCCTAGAATGGCATATCCAGATTGGTCAGTCCAGTTCCGTTGAGCTGCAGAGAGCAAGACGGCGATTCCAGGCGGGTAGGCATGACGTCGCGGCGGCATCTGCCAGTTCGCCAATGCGGCCGAGTTCTGCCGGGCCGAGACCGGGACCTCGGCTCTGATATTGCGATATCCCAATGATGCGCTCTTCGATGGATCCGCTACGCTGCATCTCTCATCTCTGGCACTATGCTGGACCAGAGCCCATTTTCGCGGTGCATGGGCCAAGGGGCAGAGTGCGCTTCTCTCGCGCTCATGTGGTACCACTGACCACCCTGAATCGGTCAACAACCTCGTCGTTGAGACTCACCCCAAAACCGGGACTATCATCCAGGTAGACGTACCCATCACGCGAAACGGGTTCGCCATGGAAAAGCTCGGCAATGAATGTGTCGCCATCCCGGTAATCGCGGGGAAACATCTCGATCAGGGGGGCGTTGAAGTTGGCCATGATGAGGTGCGCATTATGAAAGTTAGGAGAGTGAGGGACGACAGGAAGGTCGAAACTTGCAGCAAGGTTGCAAATCTTGCGCGCCTCGGTGATCCCGCCCACCCGATTCACGTCCAGTTGCACATAATCAACTGCTCCAGCCGCAATTAAACGCCGGAACCCCCAACGCGTTGCTTCATGCTCCCCACCGGCAATCGCCGTTCGACATGAACTGCGTATCTGAGCGTACCCCTCGACATCATCGGGCAGGAGTGGCTCCTCGATCCAGGTCAGCTCGTATTCATCGATCATACGGATCATCTCGATCGCGTATTGTCGGGTCCAGCCCATGTATGCGTCGCCCATGATCTCCATTTTGTCGCCGAGTTTGAGACGGAGCTTTCGAATAATTTCCTTGTTCTTTAACATTCCTGGCCTGCCATCTGCAGGACCGTAGCCAAAGCGCATCTTGAATGCAGTATACCCCTCCGACACATAGCGAGCTGCCAAATCTACCATTCTGTCGGGGTCTTCCATTGTATACCCAGAGCTCAAATAGGACCGGAATCGCTTTTTTGTCTTTCCTCCCAAAAGGTTGTAAACGGGCTGCTGGAGAAGGTGACCCAAAGCATCCCATATTGCTATGTCAATTCCACTGATAGCGTTCAAGACAAGTCCGCGACGCCCAACGTTGATCGTTCCCCGAAACATCTTATTCCAGATCATCTCGGTATCGAAGACCGAGGAGCCGAGGACAAGCGGGGATAAGTTGCGCTCGATAAAGACGGCCGTTGCTTCCGATCCCAGAGCAATGCACCCGATGCCAATCATATCATTTTCGAGCCCAATACGGACGATTAGCGCAAACACGTTATCGCCCGTTCCTGGCGCCCTGTTGTAGAGACCCGACTGGCGCTCCGGAGGCGTGCTTCCTTCTGTCAAGAAGACGTCCAAAGGAGAGGTCGACCACCATGGGAGATCATCCCATCTCGGCTCGCCAATGCGAATTACTTCAATAGTCGAGATCTTCATGAGTTCCTCCCCGAGGGTCTAGTTACTGCACGTTTAAGCGACGGTTTAATTTGATCCGTCGATTTCCTGGCCGCTCAGTTCGCCCTTGGTCCCTCCGTCCAGCGAGGGCAAAGGGAGAACCAGCACCACTGAGGATTTGGCGTGCCCATCTGCCTTGACAGCATGCGCGTTATCGGCAAAGGTGGTATTACCAAACTGTATAGCCAGTTGTATAGGAGCACTAAGCTAATGTCACGCGGCCGATTTCAGGCGAGGTCGGAAAAGATGACCCAAGATAGGCGAAACGCGAGAGCGGAGAGCATTCCGCGCAATGAATTGCCCCTGAAAGAGCCATCCACGGGTCGACGTTCTGCTCAGCAGCACGGTCGCCCGGTTGAAATCGTCGTCGTGGCAACAGAAAAAGAAGGTCAGGCGCGAAGTCTCTGAAGACTTCAGACCTGGAATTGAGAACCAATGTCCTCAGGAGTGGAACCCTTGTCAGCAGCCAACTTGCGTATCGGTTTCATTGGCGTTGGGCTAATGGGACATGGCGTGGCGAAGAACCTTCTTGAGAAGGGTTTCCGGCTCACCGTCGTTGGGCATCGCAATCGAGTTCCAGTTGAAGATCTCGTGAGCCGCGGCGCATTGGAAGCGCATACTGCAGCAGAAGCGGCTCGCCAAAACGATGTCGTCTTCGTCTGCTTGACTGGATCGCCCCAGGTCGAGGAAGCGTTCTACCGGCCGGATGGAATACTGGCCGGTGCCCACCATGGACTGATCGTCGTGGACACATCGACCAGCGAACCAGATTCGACTTTGCGCCTTGGTGCGGAACTTGCGAAGCGCGGCGCAATCCTCGTCGACGCTCCCCTCACGCGAACGCCAGTTGAAGCCGAAGCAGGCAGGCTAAACACGATGGTCGGCGCCACCCCAGAGATATTTGAAAAACTCAGACCAATGCTGGATGCGTATTGTGAGAACGTCTTTCACGTCGGCGGACCTGGCGCGGGGCACAAACTAAAACTTATCAATAATTTCATGGTTTTAGGCATGTCGGCAATAGTAGCTGAGGCGATCACCACTGCTGCCAAAGCCGGCGTAGACATTGCGAAACTGTATGATGTTGTTAGCGCGGGCCCTCTGGCCAACGGGCTGCTGCGCAATCTCGTTCCGAAGGCAATTGCCGGTGAGTTTGACGGTATGAAGTTCCAACTCGCGAACGGACAGAAGGACCTACGCTACTACACACATATGGCCGAGAGTTTGGGGGCCACCAGTTTTATTGGCGAAACGATTCATCAGACGTTCGCACTCGCAAGCTGTCTTGGATTCGGCGCGAGTTATGTTCCTTCGCTCATTGAGGCTCAGGCGCAGATCAATGGAGTCCCAATTGGAACCCTGCGCGGAAAAGAACCTAAGGTTGGCAATCAAACCTGAGCGTTTTTCGCTCGCTATCGCCAATCCCATGCGCCTGCCATTGAAGAATGGAGACCACGCGATATGACTGCACCGTCTGGCCTCACGGTTGGCATTTGGCCAACGGGAGCGGCATACATCAATGGCCGCTATGTCTCTGTTGATGAGGCGGCCATCCCGGTAACCGATTGGGGTTACCGTCGCTCGGACGCGACGTACGACGTAGTGGGCGTGTGGAACGGCGCCTTCTTCAGATTGGACGACCATGTTCGTCGGTTCCGCAACTCAATGTGCGAGCTTCGGCTTGCCCCGCCAGAATCCGACGAAGAAATTCGGCAAGTTCTTGCGGAATGTGTTCGGCTCTCGGGCCTGCGAGAGGCCTACGTCGCTGTTGATTGCCTCCGCGGCAAGCCAAAGCTCGGGCTGGCGCGCCACCCTGTCAATTGCAGCAACTACCTGGCTGCCTTTGCAATCCCGTGGGTATGGGTCGTTTCGCAGGAAGTGCAGCGGAGGGGCGCTCACCTAATGATCGCCAAGACGCCTCGCATATCTGAGGCGTCGATTGACCCCACGGTCAAGAACTTCCACTGGGGAGACCTGACGCGGGGATTGTTCGAAGCCCATGATTGCGGAGCCGACAATTGCATCTTGCTCGATACTGACGGTTTGGTGACTGAGGGACCTGGCTTCAACGTTTTCGCAATCGTTGGTGGAACCGTCGTCACGCCCGACCGCGGCGCGCTTGAAGGTATAACGCGCATGTCCGTGCTCGAGCTGTGCAACGAACTCGAAATTCCCTGTGAAGTGCGGCCGATGCGTGCAGCTGAACTGCGGGAGGCCGATGAGATCTTTCTGGCCACCACGGCCGGGGGCATCATGCCCGCATCTCGCATCGATGGACGAATACTGGGGAATGACAGCCCTGGTCCTCTGTCAACATTGCTGCGGGAAACGTTCTGGACGAAACGCGCCGAAGGCTGGCATGCGACGCAAATTGATTACCGATGAATCCTTTTGATTCAGAGGGGACGCTGGCAAACACCTGCAAGCTCTTGGACACGTTCGAAACTCGGCGAAGTTCCTGGTTTCGAGCGCGGCCCGGATCGCTGGGTCGAGGTCCTGGGATCGCGCTGGGTGTGTAAAGCCGCAGGCCAAACGGGCCGCCAGTTGCGCCATTGTGACGATCTGTACGCCACTTCTCTCCCATGCCGCCCTCCACAGCCGCAGCGCCTTCACCTTGGCAGAGCTAGAGTACAGCAATAGATCGCAGCGGCCGCTGGAGCCTGGTGATGATGATTACCGGATAACAACGAGTTTCTGGAATGCGCCGATATTGTTGAAAAAGTCCGACGCACCGCAAAGCCGCCACCGATAATAGAATCCCGTTCCATCCCGGCGCATTGCATGGAATCAGGATTCACTTTTGGGGTCTTCGCGGAACGCCATTCTATGCAGATGCCATGGGCAGCCGAGACGCGGACTTTTTCAACAGTATCCGCCAGTTCCGGACACTCGCGAACACCGCCACGAAGGTCCGACTCGACCCGGAACGGAAGTTCAGGCGAACTTTGGAGCACTGTTATAGTTCGAGATGGCTTGGTTGAATCTCCAACATCCTCCTGACCTGGACGAGAGCAACTACCAGCAGCGGTCGGATTGCCTTTTGAGCCCTAGCTCAGAGCGTCTTGCTCATCATCAGGATCGGCACCGGAGCGCCGCCACGGTCGTCGAAGAATTTCTCGGCGGGGTGATAGCCGCAGGCTCGATACAGCGGCTCACCTGCCATGTTTGCTGCCAGTTCGACACGAGCAAAGCCTTCGGTCATGGCTGCATTTTCACAAAGCGAAAGGATCAGACGACCGACACCGCGTCGGACAAAGGCCGGATGGGTATACAGGGCTCTGACACGCGCCGCGTCCTTGGCGGGGTCAAGCAACGCAGCGTTACGTCCGGGCGACTGATCCGCACCGTACATCGTCGTGCGCCGGCTCCAGCCCCCGCAACCTGCCAGGACGCCATCGTGCTCCACGACGAATAGGTGCCGTCATCGACAAGCTGCGTGTCCAGCCCCATGATTGAACGGCTGGATCGAATCTGGGCGTCGTTAAGAAAGGGCTTCTGGAGTTCGGCGATCGCCGCATCCATAAGCACGGTGATAGCCGTGAGATCCTCGCGTCGCGCGATCCGGTGCCGCAAGTCTCCGTTGGCCATGTCAACGCGGCCCCGCCAACCGTTCATTCTGGCAGCTCGGCCATGCGATAGCCCTCCACAAAATGCCGCCGCACATTTTCATCGCGGAAAGGTTGCGAGGCGGACCAATGCCGGATTGTGAAATTCGGATTGCTCATCATGAACGTCTGTGCCTCCCGGCGCGCCTCCTCAAGACGCCCGAGTTGTGCCAGGCTCGCCGCAAGGATGCGGCGCGATGTTGTGCGATAGGTTTCGGGCCTGCGAAGTGTTTGGACCGCAGACTCGTAGTCGCGAAGTGCATATTGGGCCTGCCCCAACATCCAGTAATACCAACCGGGTGGGTGCGGATTGAGCCGGAGCGCCTTGCGTACGTGTTCGAGGGCATCGGCCGGTTGGCCCTTCAGCGTAATCAGATCCGAGCGCATGGCCCATGCGTCTGCATAGTTTGGATCCAGTTTCACGGTAGCATCGAACTCAGAATCCGATTCCGCCCAGCGACATTCATGTCCGAGGATGATGCCCAATACCCAGTGGTTCCCGGCATCGTTAGGATCGAGCGTCACGGCCTGTTGTGCTTCCGCCAACGCTCTTGCCCGATTGGGATCGATCGGCTCGTCCCAGAACTCCCAGCCCAACCAAAGGTTCAGCGCCAACCAGCGGTGCGCCTCGGCATATTCCGGATCAAGTGCGATCGCCGTTTCCAACAGGAAAATGGCCTCTTTCGCAGCGAGTGCCGTTTGCAAGCCCAATGCCCGCGCACGTACACAGAGGTCATAAGCCTCCAGGTTAGCAGGTCTGTTGCGCGCTGGTTGGGTCGTCAAACGGCCGGCTAAGGCCTCGACGATCTTGCCCGTCACCTCGTCCTGGACGGCGAAAATATCCTCCAAGCTGCGGTCGAACCGTTCGGCCCACAGGTGGTCGCCTCCGATTGAGTCGATCAATTGGGCGTTGATGCGAACTCGTCCCGCAGCCCGCCGGGCGCTACCCTCCAGGAGATAGCGCACACCGAGCTCGCGAGCGATGCGGCGCACGTCCACATGCCTACCTTTGTAAGCAAAGACAGAGTTGCTGGCGATGACAAACAATCCGCTGGTTCTCGATAGGTCCGTGATCAGGTCTTCGGTCAGGCCATCGACAAACGCCTCCTGTTCCGGGTCGTTGCTCATGTTGGTGAACGGAAGGACGGCGATGGAAGGCTTGGCGGGCAATGGCAGTGGGGCCTTCTCCGCCGGGCCGTGATGCTCCGGAATGCTCGATGCATGGATGCGATAAACGGTCACCGGCTCGGCGATGTTCTTGATCGCTTGCGGGCCAAGTTCGTCGAAACTGAAATCAAGCTTGCGTTTAACCTGGTCGTAGACGCTGCCAGAGATGCAGATGTCTCCCGACCCGGCTATTGCCTGAAGCCGCACGGCGACAATCACGCCATCACCGAAAAGGTCGCCGCCTTCGACAACGACATCACCCAGATTAATCCCGATGCGTAGGACAATGTGACGGTCGTCAGCGCGACCTTGGTTCGCGGCGATCATCCCCTTCTGGAATTCGACTGCGCAAGTCACGGCGTTCACCGCACTGGCGAACTCGACCAGAACGCCGTCACCCATCACCTTCACGATACGGCCATGATGCTCGCGGACGAGTGGCTCCAGGATTCCCCTGCGCCGCTCCTTTAAAGAGGCCAGGGTGCCCTGCTCGTCCAGTTCCATTAGCCGACTGTAGCCAACCACATCGGCAGCCATTATGGCTGCAAGACGGCGTTGGGCGGGTTCTTCGGCCATTTTGCATTTGCTTTCATAGAAAGCAGGGCATCGGATTGTATTGGCGCCCGTTTCAAAAGTCTATCGGACTGGACTTCGAAACTGGTTTGCCAGCATCTAAATTGGGTGAGCCAATGGCCGATTTCCCACCCGATCTGGTCGTTCATCGGCCCCAATTAGAACGTCACAGAAGGGTCATGGGTTTGCATTCGACCGCCGTCGAACGAACTTCTGTTTTGGCTGTGGAATGTTGCCCTTCGCCTCGTCAATTGGAACGAGCAAGTTGCGCACAGAACCCGCCATTCAGTTGACACACGTCCAACGGCGGGAGTTGACCTCAGCGGAACCACTGCCCCTCAAGAATGCGCAAGCAGCCTCCTAGCCGCCAAAATTGACACGGCAACGCAACTCACGACGCTGGACGAGTTGTCGGCGTTAGATGGGGTTGGTCAATCGGACCTGTTCACTCGCCCATCGTCTTTAGTGTGAAATCGCACGGAACAGTGATCCCATGTCGACCAGGATTAACCGGCTGATTTCATTGCGAAAATGAGTGTAGCCGGGGGGGTCCCAGAAGGCGACTATCGTGACCCTTCGAAAATCCTGGAAAGAGCAGCTGTATCAGACATTTAAGCGTTCCGGTGCCCGGGGTCACTGTTCGGTGTGAATTCACATATTGTTATTCCGCTTTCGTATGGGGGAAAGTCCGATCGGGCAAGAAGAGGGCCACGGAACGAGATACCCGGGATCATCGGCCGGCGGATGCGGTTTAGAGCAGAGTCTTGAAAACTTCCGCACCTGGAACTGTACACGCCTACATTGCTAGACGGCACGCCTTGGTTCCGGCAAAGCTGCGAATCGCGGGGCCACTGGCAATCCGCAGGTCGGCGGGTTCAGGCAATGCTCATTGAAAGATGGGCCGCCGACTTTCCTTTTGGCTGTAGAGCTCGGTGGGTTGTCGCTCTCAATTGCCGTCTCAAATTGACTGTTCGGCCGTGAGCTTCCCGTCAGGCTCAAGGGAATAGACTATCGTTTGGTCGTCATTGAAGCAGACGGTCCTTGTGTCGATCTGCCGGCAGTCGAGGTGCTTTCCGCTGGAATCCAGCAATAGCGACGTGCCGTCGAGGTCGATCTGAAATTGATGCCCGGCCATGTCTATCGAAACCCCGTCGACTGGCAGGTGGTGCAACGAAGGACTTGGGCATTGCGGGCAGTGGATGCACTACCAGCGCCAAAACCGAAGCCGCGCAAAGCCGGCGTAGTGTCACCGATCTAGCCATGCCGGTCGCCGCCAACGGGGAAGATCGACGCAAGGTCTTCTTCCACGTCTATCTCGAATTCGGCGGCGAGCGCCGAAAGCTGCAACCCGAAGGTGGCGCGCAATTCCCCTAACGCGACGAAATGGCCGAGCGTCAATGTGCGCTCGCCGCGATCATGCCAGCGGGCCGCCGGTCCATGGTCGGAGCTGTCAACACGGCCGGCGGCGTCAAGATGGGGACGGAAAGATGCGCAAATCGAAATTGTCATTGATGACGACGTGCTTTGCCTGGGTCCTCTCTCCGAAAACCCGGAAGGCTGGTCAATTCCTCACCCCGATCTCCCCATCCGCAGGGGCGCACCCGTTGGGGGATCCAGATTCAATACAGATTGACACACCAGCCGAACCACCCCCCGTTTTATCTCGAATTCGCGGCTCGCGATGTCGTGACGCAAAGCCGCGGAATAAATTGGCGGCGCCAGGCGTTCAGGATGGCAGATGGCGGGCCTACGCGATGACGCCCGCCGCGATGAGGCTAACCGTGCGAACCTTGGCTGCGATCGCTGTTGTCCTGCTCGCAAACGTCGTCGGACTGGCAAGCTACACCTATTTTGGATTCTACAATGTTGCTGCCACCGAGCAGGACTGGGACCTCGTCCGCTGGTCGCTGGAGACAATCCGGAACAACTCCATTGAACGCCACGCCGGCCACAATGTCAGCCTCGATCGATCGCTTGACGATCCGGAGATGATCCGCACCGGTGGCCTTCACTACAAGGAGGAAGGCTGCGTCTACTGTCACGGTGGTCCGGGAATTTCTCGAGCGGAGTTCGCCAAGAACATGCAGCCAGAGCCGCCGGATCTTAAAAAAGCTGCTGCAACCTTGGATGATGCAGAGCTCTATTGGATCATGCAAAACGGCATAAAAATGACCGGGATGCCTGCGTTTGGTCCAACGCACAACCAGGAAGAGCTATGGGCGATGGTGGCCTTTACCCGACGTCTTCCAGAGATGTCGCAATCGGAATACGAGAAGATCACCGAAGTCTCTGAAGGTGGAGGGCATCAGCAGGCTGGAGGTGAAGACCATGCACCGGCTACGTTTCGCAAGTGAGTCGTACAGGGACAGCGGAAGGGCGGTCGTGATCGCTGTCCGGTCAGTGACATTCGCGACGATCGAAGGGGAACCTACGGCAGTCGCTGCCACCAGCCGACGTCATGCCATTGGCCAAACTTGCGACCAACCTCGTGATAGACCCCAAGCGCCTTGAACCCCATCGTCTCATGTAGGCGGATGCTACCGGCGTTATGATCAAAACTCAATCAGATTGGCTGCCGCCAATGGCCGAGATGCGTGGAATCTTGCCGTTTGAATCGGTCGGCGGCAACGAGCACAGCAAAGGCCGGTCGATCGCGCTTCGATTGCATCTCGCGAGCCTCCGCGAAAACTTGGCATCGACACCGCTTGGTGCCGCAAAGGCAATTCATGTGGCCTGCTTTGCACCATCAACAGACGTTCATCTTCGGCGCAGAGGGAGGCGCCGGCGTCGCGCCTCAATGTGAATCGCCGAATGTGTAGTCGGGTGGGCGAGCCGTAGCGGGCGCTATATCACCCAGAAGTCCGAGCCGGTAAACGGAAGGTCGCCCGCCACCACGGCGAACAGCGTTTGCTCGAGCCCGCCAAAGCCGTCCGCATCGTATGACAGCCAGCCGCTGGCGGCGTCGTAGACGAGGCGGTCGTCGGCGTCGGCGGCTGCCGTGCCGATGACGAAGGCGTCTGCCGGCACCGCACCCGGCGCCAGCGCACCGAATATGGCGTGGTCCAGCAGGAAAAGGTCGCGCAGCGTATCGAAATCCTGGACCGCGTCGATGTTGTCGGGAGCGAGCGGCGTGTCGAAGACGACCCTGTCGAACCCTCTGCCTGTTATGATCGAATCGAAGCCCTCATCGCCGTTGATGAGGTCGTTGCCCTCGACGCCGTGGATCACGTCGTTGCCGCCCCCTCCGCGCAGCTGATCGCTTCCGTCGTATCCGATCAGCAGGTTGTCGCCGGCGTTGCCGACGATGGTATTGCTGAGCCCATTGCCGCTCGCGTTGAGATCTGCCGACCCAATCAGCGTCACGTTCTCGACATTCACCAGGTATCCGACGCGCAGATCGAGGCTGACCGAGCTCACGATCTTATCGTGACCCGCGCCGACCTCTTCACGGACCGTATCGCCGGCATTGTCGACCACGTAGGTATCATTGCCGTCACCGCCCCGCATGATGTCAGCGCCTTGTCCGCCGTTCAGCGTATCGGAGCCGGCTCCGCCCTCGAGGTAATCGTTGCCGCCGAGGCCGAAGAGGCTGTCGTGTCCCGCCCTTCCGTAGAGCGCGTTGTGGACATCGTTGCCGACGATTCTGTTGTTCAGCGCATTGCCCAGGCCATTGATCTCGAGGCTGCCCGTCAGCGTCAGGTTCTCGACGTCGAAGGCGCCGGGGACGTTCAGGCTGAAGGTGACCGAGCTCTCGACCCGGTCCGTTCCCTCATTCAGGCTTTCGATCACAGTGTCTGCGCCATTGTCGACGATATAGAGGTCGTCGCCGGGTCCGCCGCTCATGATGTCGGCGCCGTTGCCGCCGTTGAGCAGGTCATGTCCGGCCAAACTGAACAGCGTGTCGTCCCCAGTGAGCCCTCTGATCGTGTCGGCCGCGTTGGTGCCGATCAGCACATTGGCAAGGTCGTCGCCGTTGATGATGGCCATGAGAATGTCCTCCCTCGAAGGATGGAGCAAGCCCGGCGCCCGAAGCGAAGATATCACCAGGTCGCTACCCATCCGAGAGCTGCGTCGGGCAATTTTCAGCCGTCGCCGTTGCAGAAGTTGATTCGCGCGCTTGTTCGCGAAACCTGTTGGGGCAAGCCCAACGCAGGTGGCGGCTACAGAGAGTTCAGAAAGTCAAACGGTTGATAGGTGAGACGTCTCTATCGCACTCCCAGATCGCCTTTGCATCGGGCTTTGGAAGCGTCCGGCGCTTCAAACGTCCGGGAAAGGTCCGAGCTCGATCGTCCAGAGTGATTGGGTATTGACCCTACTAGGAAGGGCGATACCGGCGAAAGCCGCGTGAAAACCTCGTCCTGCTAGATCGGGAAGCAGCGCTCCATACAGTTGACGCCCAACGCCTATCCGGTGTGCCCCTTCCGCGACATAGACGGTCACGTCAACTGATGAGCGGTATGCGGCACGGGTGCGATGCGGGGGCGGCGTAGGCAAATCCAATGACACGACCGCCCCGTTCGGCAACCAAATAATGATAACCAAGGAGCGTTTCTTCGATCCGCCCAGCCATCTCATCGATGGTGGGAGGCACCTCCTCGAACGTTACTGCGGTGTGCTCGACGATAGGTGAATAGATCGCCTGAATTTCCGCCGCATCGCCTAGAGCTGCAGTTCTGACGGTCACAACGTCGCCCATTCGTCATATCCGATTTTCGACCTAAGTCCGCTTTGTTCAACCGTATTCGAATAAGGACTCCGGTTCGTTTTACTGCCATTTTCTTATCCTTGTCCTAAGACTTGAGTGCCAGGGGCCCGCAACTATCAGAACGGCCAAAAGCCGGCCAAAAACGCCAGCGTTTCGCTGCCCCACTGCATGACGTTCTGGTACCAGCCAGACACCGTTTCATAAGCAACCTGCAGTGCACCCAGGAAGAAAACGAAACAGATGACGATGGCAAATACCTTGCCAAACCCCTCGTCACCCTTCGGGTCGCTGCTCTGATAGACGTAATCCTGTCGATTAAACATGGTCCATTAACGGTCCCGGTCGTCGCGGTCGCGTTCCCTTCTTTCTAGTTCCTCCCGCTCCAACTCCTCGAGGCGAGGAATATGCTGTTGCGCCGGATCGGTCCGCGTCGTTTCACCGCCTCGTTGTGCGGCCTCCTTGTCCCTGGTTACCTTATCCTGCAGCCGATTTGTAGCATCTACGGTCGACGCCAGTTCGTGAGCCTGCTCGGCCGGTTCGTCCGGCCGCCGCTCGGCCTCCTCGGGGCGAGGATCTCGCTGCTGTTCGCTCACGGCATCGACATTGGCCGGGGTATTGCCTTTGTCTTCTGTCGGCGGTTCGTCGGTATGTTCTGCTGCCTCGATAGCGCGCTTGAGCTCCGGATCCTTCTCGGCTACCTCGCGCATATAGGTGTTGCCCTGGACGGCAAGCTCCCCCGCGCGTGCCAGTCCGCGCTCGATATCAGCTCGCAATACCCTTGGATCGTTGGAAAGCTCACCGGCCTCAATTCTATCCAAACCCTCGCGACCGGTTTCGATGTCCAAGAGAATGTCATTTGCCGCCTCGACAACCGCCTCACCGTGTTTGGCGACTGCCGCATCCCACTGTTCATTCGCATCGTCTCGACGCTCCTGGCCTTTGTCTCGCTCGGTCGCAGTTCCCTGCTCCGCCTGTGCCTGGCCCTTCATCTCGTAAAGTTCCATGAGCTCGCGCCGGCCGTTCACATGCTCGCGGGCGACAGACGCGACTTCATCAAAGTCGTCTCGCTCGTCCGGACCGACGCTCCGTTCCAGCCGGAATAAGGCCGTCTCGACCTTCTTTTCATATGCTTCAAACTCTGCCCGCGTCGTCTCGCGCATTTCCTGACCCTCCAAAACGACTTTCTGCAATGTTACCAGATTGGCGCGGAATTTTGAGCCGAAATCTGCATGGACGACATTTGCGCTCGCTCCTGCCTGACCCGCCGAAAGGCTTGCTGTCAAATGATCCCGCAGCTGTTCCGCATAAGCGGCAACACGCCGATCACCGCTGGCGAGCGCAATTTTCTGCCAACTTTGCGTTACCTTTATGGCATACTCCCGGCTTCTTTCGGCCTTCGCCAGACTGCGCCGGCCGCCCCGCTTGGCATCGTACCGTCCCTGCGCTGCCTCGCTTCATCCTTAGTCAGGATTGGTCGTACGCCGGCGCCTTCGAGGATCAGCGACCGGAAAAATCCCGAAACCGTCATGTCGGCCGCCTTCGCGGCCTTTTCGATCGCCGCATATTCGTCCGCGCCGACGCGGGCATGCACCATCCGACCCTTCCGGTCCGGCTCGAGCCGGACCTCGAATTTCGCGGTGCCACCATCAATAGACGTGAAATTCGCACTCAACGGAGGAAAACTTCGCGCGGCCCACACGTCGCTCGACTTTATCGCGACCATGGGCAACGGCCTTCGTCCGCTGCCCATGAAACGCTAAAACGCTCTCCAGGGTTCACCTCCAGGACCGCTTTGTCGGCCTTTGTGTGCCCCTCGTACTCGCCCGCAAGGGACGCTCCGCTCTTCGCCCTGGCGGACTGCGTGCGAGCGTCACAGACGGCCTTCGCGCGGCTCCGGGGTTCACCACGAAAGGAGCGGGAAGGCCTGCGGCGGCGCTGACGGCCCCTTTGGCCAAACGAGGGAAAATTGCGTCGACTGGCGAGGGCTCCAGGGTTTGCTCAACGCCAGCGCTCGGTGATCTAATTTCACACGACTGGCTCACACGGTGTGTTCACATGCCATGACGTTACGATGTGAAAGCAAGATGTGATTGAAGTATCACACCCTGGGGTAGTGAGGCTTAATCCCGCCGTGTAAAAACGCCTTGCGAAACCAAGCAACACATCGTTTGGAAATGCTGTTGAGGAGGCACGAGCGTGGCGACGGCCTGCCGCGTTCGCCTTTGGGGGTTGCGGCAAAAGAGGGATCAGACATGCCTCGAAGAATTTGCGCAATCAGCGGCAAAGGCGGCGCCGGGAAGACGACGGTCATTATCCTCGTTGCCGGCGAGTACGCTATTCATGGAAAGAGGGTGCTTCTGATTGACGCCGATCCGCGCCAAAACCTCGCCGAATGGTGGAAGCGATGCGAGGCCAAGGACAATCTTCCGGCCAACATCGAGCTGCACAGCGCGGCAACCCAGCGAAGCATTGAAACCGTGCTGGCCGAACAAGACGGCGTCTATGACGTAATCCTGATGGACTCACCGGGCGTCGACAGCGTCATCCGCGATACGATCATCCGCAACTCCGACCTGGTGCTGACACCACTTCAGCCAAACCAGGATGAAATCAAGGCGGCCGGTGAAGCCGCCACCGTGACCGCGGATATTGGCGACAGGCAGCGGCGCACGATTCCGCACGTCAACGTGGTGACGCGCATCGCACTTCCTGGCCGTTTTCTCGAGGCTTACAGGCTGATCCGTCCGTTCATCGCCAATCTTCGCGATAGTGGCTATGAATCGACGCTGATGGATACCGAGCTCACCGAAAGAAATTGCTACCGCGAAATCCGCAACGGCCTCGGCACCTTGCAGATGCTCGAACTGACCGACCCGGTCATAAAGGGCCGCGCCGAGGTCGCGGCCCTTTCAACGATATCAAGATGACGGTGATCATAAAGGCGGCCATCGACCAGTTTCTACGAGACAACGGCTATTGATCCGTGAGCGGTCGAAGTCTCCTGCTCGGGATCGGTATCCTTATTGGCATCTATGCCGCACCGTTGGTCGGTCGCCAAGGCTTCGACTTTGGTGAAGGCTCAAAAGCCGCCTCCTCATTGAACGGGCTTATGGAATCCGATCTCGATGCGGGCATCCGGCCATCGAACGAAACTGCCAAAGGCGAGCTCTTTCGCTTATCCAATTGGGATATCTCAATGCACGGGATTGGATCGACGGTTGCCGTGAAGCGATGTATTAGTATGGGCAAAGATTCTATCGCGTGCGAACTCCTGGCGCAGCTGGGGTGGGTCGATGGGGAAAAACTTGTCGAAGCTGTGTTCGAGGGCAAGCCGGGTACTTGGCGAATGGTTGCAGCCAGGGCGCGCTGATATTCTCTCAGTGGGAGGGAGGGGACGTGCCTAAGGATATGGACGCCTATAAAAACAAAATGGAATTGGTTGAGACGATCGACCCCGAGATCGACAAGCCTGTTTTCCGCCGCCCGGGGTTCGAAGGCATCAAAACCCTCGGCGAGCTCGATGAAAGAATTGCCACCTTCATCCGCAAGGCGCGCGAGGACAAGGATCTGACGCGCGCCGAGCTCGCGCCCTTGCTTGGCCTTTCGATGCAGGTTTATGGCCGCTATGAACGCGCGTTCTCAAAAATGCACGTCACGCGCATGATCCACCTGTGCGAAATCCTCGGATTCATGCCAATGGAAATGCTGTTCAGCGCTGCCCCGCATCTATGGGGCCGCACGCCGGAGGAAGCGCGCGACACCATGGAGCTCGCGCAACAGGTCGTGTCCCTGCCGCACGGCACCAAGCGCGATCTGCTTGCCCTGGTCAAGAAAATGGTTGCGCTCGAACGGGCCGCAGACGGAGCGGCGGAAACGCAAAGAGGCGAAGAAGGACGTCTTTAGGCACCTCGCGCTGCGGTGAATGGCGCGGGGCGCGAGCATCACCGCAGCGCATTAGTCAAATAGGGCCACACCTTAAGCATCGACCTTCTTCAGCTCCGACAGCCGCACAAGGCCGTTCTGGCTGCGGAATGTCAGCGACGCATCCGTACTTTGCGCCTGGGCGATCCCCGAAATGACGTGATCGCCGGTGTCGTAGATCGTACGCTGCCCGGCATCCTCGATGACCAGTCGCCGCGCTTCGGGATAGATTGCGTAGCGCAGATGGTTCTGCGATCCGGTCGATGAGGGTGTGCCGAGTCCGCTCGGCCAACTTTTAGCTACCTGCTGCTGCGATCTATAGCTCACTTCGGCAGGTTCATTACGGGCCACCTCAGGATTCTCCCGCAGATAAGCTGCGAGATCCGTCGCCACAGCGTTCAGCTTCGCCCTTAGCGCATCGTTGAACATGTCGCCGACCATTGTCATGCCTGATGACCACTGCGACATCCCGCCGAATTCGGCATGGCTGAACTGGGCCATGGAACCGCCGCCCGAGCGCAGGGCACGCAGCACGGTTTCTACCGCGTCCCTTGAGAACCCGTGCCGCGTGCCGCGAGCCGCGCGACAAATGCCGTCTCTTTGAGATCAGCCACCGTACTGCGTCCCTCTTTTCACCATTTAACACTGCGATAGCGACATCGTTCCACATGCCCTAACCTCCGAGTACGCCAAGGGGCAATTACACACTTGTCCACGGGCCAACGCGTGTAGGCCGACATCTTTCCGCCTTTGCCGGCATGGCCTCAACAAGGCACTCTGGGCGACCAAGATATGTGCTACGAGCTCCTACCACAGTTTGCGGCCGCGCGCTTGGCGGCAACGCCCCGGTCTCGAAATCCTTGATCGTACGCAGCAGTGGAAAGTCGAGCTTGGCCACTTCGACGCGGCGTACCTGGTGCCCCGCTGCAGTCGCGCCTTCGGCATAAGCGTCGGCCATAGCGTGAAGGAGGTGTTGGCCAGCCGGGTCTGGATGGCCCTGGACAATAGCGATGCGCCTGGTCATCTGATGTGTTTCTCCATAGTCCTGGAAGGTCGCGACCGTTTCAAAGCGGCGGCTGTGGCCGGGCTGCCGCGGCCAGGGGAGGTTTGGACAACGGCGCCACCCCGGCCCGGGCAAGAAAGTCGCCGATCACCTCCCTTGCGTCCTCCTCATGCCCCACAAGGAGATGCCCGCCAGTGTGATAGACGACCAACTTTGCGTTTGGAATCGTGCTCGCTGCGAACTCAGCCGCGGGCAGCGTATTGAACAGATCATCTCGGGCCGACATGACCAAAGTTGGCGTGGCGATCTTTTCGAGAGGCAGGCGTTGGAGATCGGGCGTACTGTCGATGTTGATGCCGGGGAAGCGCCGCGAAAGCGGTTCGATGCTCCGAACGATGGTCATCACCCGATTCCGCTCTTCTTCCGAGGCTGCATCGACCAATTCCGGCGGCACGCCGATGAAACGGATGAGAGCCGACGGAGCAATCTTCTCGGTCGCCCACCAGGCGAAGTCAGCTCCGGCGTTGACCAGCCAGAAGACAAACGCGCTGCCACGACTGCCCTCGACCATGACGGGGCTCTCGGGCGCGTATGTTCCGGGGACGATCAGAATGAGCGCCGCCACCTTATCCGGATGGCGAAGAGCGAGTTCGATTGCCGAGCGCGCGCCAGCCGAGATGCCGACAAGGATGACCTTGTCGACGTCAAGTGAGGAGAGCAGCGCCGCATGCGCGTCGGCCTGAGCGGCGGGCGAAGCAACGGAGGGGATTGATGTTCCCAGATAGCCGAAACGCGACGGGGCGATGACCCGAAAGCCGTCCCCGACGAGATCGGCAACGTTGGCCAAACCCTGATCCCATCCGCCACCCGCACCGTGGATAGAAAGGAGCGGAATGCCATCGCCCCTATCAGCGTATTCGATCGGCCCGGCGGCGGTTTTCGCGACCTTGGCTCCGCTCTCGACCGCGGCACGCGCGCGGCTGATCTCATTGTTGTAGGACAGGAAAACCAGTCCGCCGGCGGCCAGCACAACGATGGAGACCGCCAATAACAACCATCTGATCCCGACCATGACCGCCATTCTCGAAATCCACTTTGTGCCATCCTATTCGATTGAGTCCGGGGCGCCTTGATGTACCTCAAACCGATCGCGTTATGCTGGGGAAGGCCAGGGCGGGTCGGTCGGTCGGCGCACCCACGGCAAGGCAAGGAACCTAAGCGCGGTGCCGCGGTGCAAGCCTCGCTCGCGATCATTGCGGATGCGCCGAGGCGGCGGTAGCCTATCTCCAGGCCATCGAACACGGGCCTTCGGGCTAAGGACGGGGTCAAATGAACAGAAGACGTCTATTGCGAACAACCGCAGCAGCCCTCCCCTTCCTGCACAGCTTGTGGTCGTGGGTGCTCAGCCCGATCCAGGCGACGGCAGCAGACCGTTCGATGTCGCGCGTCCGTCCGACTGACCCGGAATGGCCGTCCCAGGCAAGTTGGGACCGGCTTAACCAGGAGGTCGAGGGCCAACTCGTAAAGGTTCGCTCACCGCTCGCCGCGTGCATGGAAGCGCCGTCGAGCCCCCGCTGCGCCGATGTCTTCAAGGAACTGAAGAATCCCTATTACCTTGGCGACGAGGTCGGGCTGACGCAGACCCTCGGCTGGGTCGATGGCTGGACGTCTCAGCCGAGCGCCTATGCGGTGGCCGCCCGAACGACCAGCGACGTCGTGGCGGCGGTCAATTTCGCCCGCGAGAACAATTTGCGGCTGGTCGTGAAGGGCGGCGGGCATAGCTATCAGGGCACCTCCAGTGCCCCCGATTCCGTGGTGATCTGGACACGCAAAATGAACGCCGTCGCCTTGCATGATGCGTTCGTCGCCACGGGATGTGCCGGGCAACAGCCGCCGCAGCCGGCCGTCACCGTCGAGGCAGGCGCGATCTGGGGTCACGTTTACGACGCCGTCACGACGAAGGCGGGCCGCTACGTCCAGGGCGGCGGCTGCCTGACGGTGGGCGTTGCGGGCCTGATCCTGAGCGGCGGCTTCGGCAGTTTCTCGAAGGCCTACGGGATGGCCGCGGCGAGCCTGCTGGAGGCAGAGATCGTTACCGCCGATGGCGAAGTGAGGATCGCCAACGCCTGTACGAACCCTGACCTATTCTGGGGAATCAAGGGCGGCGGTGGCGGCAGCCTCGGCGTGGTAACGCGGCTTACGCTGCGCACACACGAACTGCCAGAGTTCTTCGGTGCGGTGTTCGCGACGATCAAGGCGGCATCGGACGCCGCCTTCCGCCGGCTGATCGGCCAGATCCTGGAATTCTACGGCGCGGCGCTGTTCAATCCGCATTGGGGCGAGCAGATCCGCCTCCGGCCGGGCAACGTTCTCGATATCGCAATGGTGTTCCAAGGGCTCGACCAGCTGCAGGCGGAGACGGTCTGGCGGCCGTTCTTGAGCTGGCTGGAAGGCGCTCCGCAGGATTTCAGCCTCGACTCTGAGCCGATGATCATGGCGGTGCCGGCTCGAAATTTCTGGGACCCCGCATTTCTCACGCAACTTCCCGGATTGGTGATTGCCGACGATCGCCCCGGCGCGCCAAAAGCCAACCTGTTCTGGGCAGGCAACGTGGGGGAAGCGGGGCAGGTCCTGCACGGTTATCAGTCCGCCTGGCTTCCGTCCTCCCTCCTGCAACCGGGCCAGCAGGGCCGTCTCGCCGATGCTCTGTTCGCGGCGACCCGGCATTGGGGCATCTCCTTGCACTTCAACAAGGGCCTGGCCGGCGCCTCTGCGGAGGCGATCGAGGCGGCCCACGACATGGCGACGAACCCGGCGGTGCTCGACGCCTTCGCGCTGGCCATCAGCGGCGCCGAAGGGCCGCCGACCTACCCCGGCATTCCCGGTCACGAGCCCGACGTGCCGACCGCCCGCCGGCATGCAGCCGCGGTCGACAACGCAATGACCGAGGCGCGTAAACTGCCGGCCGTCGGCTCCTATGTGTCGGAAAGCGATTTCTTCGACGAGGCGTGGCGGGAATCTTTTTGGGGCGCGAACTACGCAAGGCTCCTCGCCGTGAAGGACAAATACGACCCGGCCGGCCTCTTCTTCGTGCATCACGGCGTGGGCAGTGAACGCTGGAGCGCCGACGGCTTCACGAGAGGGACCTGACATTGGCGATGGAACCTCAGCGGACACCTCCACCAGATCTCATCATGATTCAATGTGCGACTTTTGATGCGCGAAAGTTCGCCACGGTCAGCAGAATGATTTGGCTTCATGGGCAAAATGACAGCCGACGGATGAGCCGGGTCGCGGAAGATGCTCTGCTCAGCCACCATCATCGTGGTCGCCGTTCTGAGCGGCTCCCCCGTTCCCAGATTTCGCGCAAATCGCGGCGCCGCTGGAAACCTGCACTGTGACGTGATGCCCCTTCTTGAAGCGATAGGCCATGGGCCACAGATCGACTAGCACCCTCGGATACCCATCCGGATCGGCGACGGGCCGGTCGGGCAAGAGGCGAAGCAGACCGTCGCCGACGTTCAGCGACTCGCCGGATGGGCGGACGTCGCACAGGGGACGAAGAAATCGGTATGCTCCAAGTTTGAACGGACGAACAATTCGGCGGAATCTCCTGACGCTTTGTGGGGACCTGAGACGCAACAATAACAAAATGGCTTCCAAGTTGCCGTTCCCCTGTGCCCCGATCTATAGATCGCTTCGGACTCGACTCGTGACATTGGCTGCGTTCGGCGCAAACGTCGGCAGGTAGCCTACCCAACTTCCGCATTTGGCGCGCATGGTCGGTTGGTGTCCTCGGCTGCCGTCAAGCCGAATGCAGCGCTCAAGCGCACTGCATCCGGGCGCGCCAGAGACCTCAGGTCGGTCAGCAGGAGCCTCGGTTCAGACATTCCGCATCAAGCCAGCCGATCGCAGGGCATCCTCTATAACCTTTCGGATCTCTGCGGCGGAGTTGGGCTCCTGAGAAGGTGGACCATTTCCCCTCGCAGCGCGTGGCGCAGGGTGTGGCATTTTGGGAATCTCGATTTCGGGCATCGACAAAGTAGTTGAGAGACGGGCAGAGCGAGTCTCGCCGTTGGCTTTCACCGGCCTGGTTTTCGCCGCCCGGTTCCTACCTGACTTCGCTATGCCCCAGAAGCGCGCAATATGCGAGGTGGACGAGATGCCGATGTCGAGCATGAACGGTCCCTCAGCGCCCAGCGCCGCGTCACCGGCCGTATCAAGCGGCGTACCGTGGCCCATTCCGGCGATGCGATATTCCTCAATGATTTCCTGCCCTTGGGCATTGCACCAGACACGCCGTGAATGACCATCCACAATTTCTGATCGGACTGAACGTGCATCGAGCCCGTGAATGGCTCGCCATTGTCCGACGATGGCATCAGCATTGGAGGATGCTACGGTTTGATCGGTGGAGCCGTGCCAGACCGATATAGAAGGCCAAGGACCTTTGTGCGGCGAGGCACCGCGCAGGGCCTTCTGCAATTGCCTTTCCGAGGGCGCGCCATGACCGCGCATGCGGTCGAAGGCTTCCGGGATAGTCTTTGCGCTCCCATACGGCAGGCCGGCGATGATCGCGCCACCGGCGAAGACCTCCGGGTAGCAAGCCAGCATCACCGATGTCATGGCGCCTCCGGCGGAGAGGCCGGTGATAAAGATACGCTTACGGTCGAGGCCATCTTCAGCGACAACCGCCTCAATCATCTGGCGGATGGAAAGGGCCTCTCCGCCGTTCCGCTTTGTATCGCTGGGCACGAACCAGTTGAAGCAGAGGTTGGGATTGTTGGCGCGTTGCTGCTCGGGAAACAGCAGGGCAAAACCTTCCTGGTCGGCCAGTTGCGACCAGCCGGAACCATGGTCGTACCCGGCTGCGGTCTGCATGCAGCCATGCAGCACCACGACAAGAGGCGCCGCTTCAGGCAAAGCATCCGGAACGTAGATCCTCGCCCGCAAGGCGCCCGGATTGGAGCCGAAATCCGCCAGATCCGATAACCGATCGCGGCCTTGGCCGTGGCTTTGAAAACTCTGCCCGGCGCGGAATGCCGCAAGGCGGGTGATCGTGTCGGAGATTTTTCGCAAATTAGTATCCTTTGTTCCGGCCGCCAAAAATGGCGGCAGCGCTGCGCACAACGCACATGCAGCAATATCGTTGCTGCACTGCACAATAACAAGCGCACGATGACTTAGGGTCAGGACTCACTAATCAGAGCCAGAAGATCACGGCCGCTGCTATGCATATGCTTGAGAAAAAGGTGTGGGCGCAGCGGTCGTATCGAGTGTGAATACGACGCCAGTCTTTGAGTTTTCCGAACATGTTTTCGATTTGTGACGTTGCTTGTAGAGCACAACATCGTGCGGGATTGGGACCTTTCTGTTGGCCTTTGACGGAATGCAGGCGGTGATTCTGCGATCAGCCAGCGCCTTTCGAAACCAGTCGGCCTCGTATCCCTTGTCTGCAAGCATTGCTTTGGCCTTGGGCAAGGCTTTGAGCATAAGCGCGGCCCCTCTGAAATCGCTCATCTGGACTTCGCTTAGCAACATGATCAAAGGTCGGCCCTGGCTATCGCACACCGCGTGTAGTTTCGAATTCAAACCACCTTTGGTCCGCCCGATACGTCTAGGAACATCCCCTTTTTTAACAGGCTGGCTGCCGTCCGATGTGCTTTCAAATGGGTAGCATCGATCATCAATTGTTCCGGCTTGCCGCGTCTGGCTGCGAGTTCGGCTAAGATTCGACAGAACACACCAAGCCTGCTCCATCGGATGAAGCGATTATAAATCGTCTTGTGGGGACCATATTCTTTAGGCGCGTCGCGCCAGCGCAATCCGTTCCGAATAACGAAGACAATACCACTGATGATCCGGCGGTCGTCCACTCGCGGAATACCGTGCGACAATGGATGGCTTAATGCGGCGCATCTGCGCCTCAGACAACAGCATCAAATCACTCATGGCAGCGCCTCCTCGCGCAACCATTGAATCAATCCGTCGATGCCGCCGCAAGTGGCAAATGCCACCGTCCCCTGTTGGCCCAAGCCAGACATCGGGGTAAACTGGACACCGTACTTCGCGTCTCCTTTGAGGTGGCAGGCAGCGGATGCCCGTCTCGGCTTACTTCAAGGCAGGTTTGTTTGTGGTCGCCGCGGCCGCCGCATTGTTCTCAGCGGCCGGCACGATCGCTGTCCCGGGCTTTTGGGCCTATCTCGCAATCTTCGCTGTCGTCATGATCGTTTCGTTCGCGGCGCTCGATCCGGACCTCCTGCGCGAACGCATGCGGCCGGGTGGCAAGAAGCCGCCGCTCTCGCTGAGGGTCTTTTCGCTCGTTCTGTTCATGCATTGGATCGTTGCGGGGCTTGACCGTGGCCGTTTCCATTGGAGCGACAACGTGCCCGATTGGCTTCAGGGCGTTTGCCTGTTCACGGTCGCGGCCGGCTACGCCCTTGCACTATGGGCTATGCGTGTGAACCGGTTTTTCTCCTCAGTCATTCGGATCCAGGCCGACCGCGGCCAGCACGTCGTCAGCACGGGGCCTTATGCCTTCGTCCGCCACCCTGGTTACACCGCTGGATTTCTGATCATAGCGGCAAGCGGACCCGCGCTCGGATCGTGGCTTGCGGCTGCGCTCGTTGTGCTCTTTAGCCTGCCGTTTCTGCTCTACCGCACCATCACGGAGGACCGAATTCTTCGCGCGGAGCTTGCGGGCTATTCGGATTACGCCGCGCGGGTCCGATGGCGGCTTCTCCCGGGTATTTGGTGAGAGCCAAACCTCCTTAGGAAGCGTGCTTCGAAGGTCGTCGCGGCCTGCCAATGCAGCTAATTTTTGCCGTGGTCCCTTAGGCTCACGTTTTGGTTCCGATGTCTGCAATTGGCGCTTTTGAGACCTTGGTCTAATCTCATAATGGCGGGAAGTTGCCGTTCGAGGCCTATTCCGAAAGCGATGGCTCTTGGCAGTTGATGCCAGATTAATAGGTCCTGACCCTAGTCTAGTGCGTGTCCATAAAGGGCAAGCATCTGAATTTATTAGAGAAATCGCGATATTTCCACGGGCAAAGCCCGGCGGTTTCAGGTACGCTTTAGTTTCAAGCGACTGATTCTAAAGACAAACCCGCAACCGCCGGA
>NZ_SADR02000377.1 GCF_004010325.2 Mesorhizobium sp. M00.F.Ca.ET.216.01.1.1 | reverse complement strand
CGATCTCGGGCTTGATCGAGGCCGTCGTCTGGCCCTGGCTCATCGCCGCCTTGAAATCCTCGGCGGCCTTGGTGTGGTCCTTGATCATCTCATCGGCAAAGGCCTTGACGTCGTCCGACGGTGACTTCTCCTCGGCCAGCCTGCTCGACTGAATCTCGAACTCGTTGGCGTTGGGCACGGTGGTGACGAAAGTCTGCGTGTCGACCTTGTTGTCTGCCGCCATTGGCGCGACGTCGTTGCCGTCGTTCGACTGGGCAAAGGCGGCCGGCGTGCCGGCAAGGAGCGCGATGGCGGTCGCGGTCAGAAGCGTTTTCATCT
>NZ_SADR02000376.1 GCF_004010325.2 Mesorhizobium sp. M00.F.Ca.ET.216.01.1.1 | reverse complement strand
GGATTTTGCGGAATTGCGGCTTGTCCACGGCAAGCTCCTCGAGGCGCTGCATTCGCGCTCTCCGGGCAGCCGAAAGATCATAGCGGCGGCCAAAGCCAAGGCCGCGGGCTTGCCGGCAGGCCTGCAGGACTTCTATGCCCGGATAGCGCGCAGACCGGGTGACTTTCTCGCCCAGGGGGCGGGAACGGCGGTGGAAGCGAATGCCGGCTATGCGGAGCAACAATTCGGCTCCGGTTCCTGACCGTCGCATACCAAGGAAAGGAGCGGCGATCTGCTGCTGCTGCCGTCGCCGCCGCCGGCCTTTGCCCTATTTTTTCC
>NZ_SADR02000375.1 GCF_004010325.2 Mesorhizobium sp. M00.F.Ca.ET.216.01.1.1 | reverse complement strand
CGAATGTCATGGCCGCCTGCTGCAAAACGTGGTCGGCGCGGTGGATCCGAACTCGACCATCGACCTCTCGTCGTTCCCGCACTACATGGCGCTGCCCGATCTGGCGGCGTTCGCGAACAGCGGCTTTCCGTTCACGCGCATGGCCGATCTGTCGGAAACCGCGGCGATCCTGCCGCAGGACGCGGACTCGAGCGACTACAGCCTGTATCTGCTGACGATGGGCCGCATGGGCGCCTCGACCGGCTATCCGGTGGCGGGCGTGACCGTGGGCACGGCCGACGACGTCGACAAGTACGCCGACAAGGACCTGCTGATTTTC
>NZ_SADR02000374.1 GCF_004010325.2 Mesorhizobium sp. M00.F.Ca.ET.216.01.1.1 | reverse complement strand
ACGGGGCAGAAGCGCATCGACCTGCTCAAACAGGCCGCCAAGCAACTCGTCGACACGCTGGCGCAGCAGGCCGCACAGATCAAGCAGATCGACAAGCCGGTCCAGTTCAGCCTCGTGCCATTCGCGGCGTCCGTCAATGTCGGGCCGGACAACGACAATGCCTCCTGGATGGATATCTACGGGCTGTCGCCGATCGCCAACGAGAATTTCGACTGGTCGACGCTCAACGCATCCAACAAATACGCCGAGAAGACCAACGGCATCTGGTACAAGAAAGGCACCGGCTGGGGCACTGAAGAAGGCCAGGCGCTGAGCCGCT
>NZ_SADR02000373.1 GCF_004010325.2 Mesorhizobium sp. M00.F.Ca.ET.216.01.1.1 | reverse complement strand
AATCAGAATCCAGAGCGTGAGAAGCTGGGAGGAAAACGACGGTCTCGGCATGAAAGATCAAAGCGAACGAACGTGGCGGACTGTGAAGCAAATCTTCTGCCACGCAATGGTACGCTGCCGAGGCGGTCTCACGCATCACAATCAATCCGATCCGACACGGGCAGACGCCTTGCCAAAGCATGACGCGCCGAGGCGGGCCACAAAGCTGCGCTCATGCAGCGATCTGCGCTCGAGCCAAACTTTGCGGCCTGGCTCACACCTTGCTCATAAAATCGGCTGCAAGCCTTTCAGCTTGCTTATGCTTTCCTCTGGAACTCGG
>NZ_SADR02000372.1 GCF_004010325.2 Mesorhizobium sp. M00.F.Ca.ET.216.01.1.1 | reverse complement strand
GATCGCCTGGCGCAGCTCGCACCAGGCGACGATGTTGGCGGTTTCGGCGTAGTAGATCAGCGCGATCGGGCGGATCAGCCGCTCGGAGGCACGGCCTGCTTCGTCGCGGTAGGAAAGGTCGAGCTTCTCCTCGTCGCGGATGGCGCGGCGCACCAGAGCGAGGTCGATCGCGCCCGCTGAAGGCGCGGCGAACCCCCAGGCATGCAGCGCATTGGCGTCCAGCGTCTGGCGCAGAGGCGCCGGCACCACCCCGGCGATCTTGGCGCTGACGCGCTTGGCCGCCTGCTTGAGCTCGTCGTCTCCCGTGCGCTCGAGCAACG
>NZ_SADR02000371.1 GCF_004010325.2 Mesorhizobium sp. M00.F.Ca.ET.216.01.1.1 | reverse complement strand
CTCGAACCAGGCCTTGCGCTGCGCGTCCTGCCAGGCGCCGCCGCTTGCCATGATGGACAGCTCGTCCGCGCGGACGGCACCGGCGATCGTCATGACCGCCGTGGCGGTCGCAAGCGCGAGCAGATGTGTTCTCACATGTTTCATGTCGTTTTCCCCTGTTTTGGAATGGCGCCGCCCGTTCCCGCATCGGCCGGAAAGGCGCGGCAATCATTGGGCGCGCAGGAGACCGTCACGGTCTCGCCATTCGCCATCGTCGCTTCGGGGCCGACCTTGACGATCAGCACTTGCTCGTTGGCGAGCTTGGCCACAAGGCGCAGGTG
>NZ_SADR02000370.1 GCF_004010325.2 Mesorhizobium sp. M00.F.Ca.ET.216.01.1.1 | reverse complement strand
GCGATCCGCCATCGCAACCACCAGATTGCTACAGACGGCTCGCAGAAGATCGTGCAGCGCCTGCTCAACCCGATCCGCGACCGCCTGGTGAAGGGCTTAAGTGTCGAGCTTCTTTCGGTTCCAGTGGCAGGCTGGATGGCCTATCTGATCAAGGCATCGGCGCGCTTCGGCCGCGCCTGGCAGGTGTCCGACCCCTTCGCCGAGAGAATTGCGACAATCGCCGACCGCGTTGGTTCCGACAGCAAACTGCTCGCCGACGCGATCCTCGCCATCGACGCTGTCTTCGACCCGTCCTTGGCCGCCAACGCGACGTTCCGAGC
>NZ_SADR02000369.1 GCF_004010325.2 Mesorhizobium sp. M00.F.Ca.ET.216.01.1.1 | reverse complement strand
GCGCGCTCGAACGCCTTGATGCTCTCGGAGAAATCATAGGTGCCAGTGATCAGCGGCTTGAGGTCGACCTTGCCGGAGGCGATGAGCTGCAAAGCGCGGTCGAAGATGTTGGCGTAGCGGAACACGGTCTCGATACGCACTTCCTTGGAGATCGCCGCCGGCACATTGAGCTCGACCGTTTCCACTGGCAGGCCAACCAGCACCACGGCGCCGCCCGGTCGCACAATGTCGAACAGGTTGGCGAAGGCCTTGGGGCTGCCGCTCGCCTCGAACACGATGTCGGCGCCCCAATTGTCCGTCGCGGCCGCAACGGCGTCGAC
>NZ_SADR02000368.1 GCF_004010325.2 Mesorhizobium sp. M00.F.Ca.ET.216.01.1.1 | reverse complement strand
TTTCTCGATGCGAGCCTGCTTCTTATCGACTTCGATCACTGCAAGCAGCTCAACGATACGTTCGGACATCAGTTCGGCGATCTGGCGCGGGCGTATCTGGTCGCGGAAGCGCAGCGCATCTTCGAAGACGGCGTCATCGGCCGGCTCGGCGGCGACGAATTCGGTGTCATGGTTCCGCACGGCGACGCCGCCTACCTCAACAAGGACGTGCGCCGGCTGCTGGATGCGAGGCGGGCCGGCAAGCGGCATGAAGGCCAGATCATTCCGCTGTCGATCTCGGTGCCGTTCGAAGCATGCAGCGGCGCAAGCGCGATGCCCTCC
>NZ_SADR02000036.1 GCF_004010325.2 Mesorhizobium sp. M00.F.Ca.ET.216.01.1.1 | reverse complement strand
TAGTCGTCGCAATCGCAGATCGTGCCGCAGACGACCAGCAGCAGCACTTCCGGCAGCGGATGTGCCACCCGCCATGGCTCACGCGGATCTTCAATGGCTGAAAAATGCTCCAGCAGCGCCTTCAGGCATGGCTTCTCAAATCCTTCGAGGGCGGCAATGGTCATGACAGGGCTCCGAATCATGGAAGCCCCATGGAATCAGATCAACCGCAATCCCTAAAGCGCGTTAACCCGAGTTCGAAGCCCTGGCGACAAAAACTTTCCCCTTGACGCCTGAAGCCTGAACGCATATCGCCGTCCGTGGGCCACCCCTCCCCAACGAGGGGCCACTATCTGGAAGGATAGACCACGATGACGACGCATACGAAGCCCGGACTGCGTCCGGCAAATCCCAATTTTTCTTCAGGTCCCTGCGCAAAACGCCCCGGCTGGTCGGTTGAGGCGCTGAAAAATGCCGCGCTCGGGCGCTCTCATCGCGCCAAGATTGGCAAGGCCAAGCTCGAACAGGCGATCGAGCTGACGCGCGAGGTCCTCCAGGTTCCGGCAAATTACCGCATCGGCATCGTGCCGGCATCGGACACCGGCGCGGTCGAGATTGCGCTGTGGTCCCTGCTCGGCGAACGCGGCGTCGACATGGTCGCCTGGGAAAGTTTTGGTTCAGGCTGGGTCACCGATGTGGTCAAGCAGCTGAAGCTCGCCGACGTGCGCAGGATCGAGGCCGGCTACGGCGAACTGCCGGATCTGGCGAAAATCGATTTCGACCGCGACGTGGTCTTCACCTGGAACGGCACCACCTCAGGTGTGCGCGTGCCCAACGGCGATTTCATCCCGGCCGGCCGCAAGGGCCTGACCATCTGCGACGCCACTTCGGCCGCCTTTGCGCAAAAGCTCGATTTCGAGAAGCTCGATGTCGTCACCTTCTCATGGCAAAAGGTGCTGGGCGGCGAGGGCGCGCATGGCATGCTGATCCTCAGCCCGCGCGCTGTTGAGCGGCTGGAGACCTACAAGCCGGCACGGCCGCTGCCGAAGATCTTCCGCCTCACCTCCGGCGGCAAGCTGATCGAAGGCATCTTCAAGGGCGAGACCATCAACACGCCGTCAATGCTGTGCGTCGAGGACTATCTCGATGCGCTGCACTGGGCGAAGTCGGTCGGTGGCCTTGGGGCGCTGATTGCTCGCGCCGACGCCAATGCGGCGGTGATCGACGGCTTCGTCGGCAAATCCCCATGGCTTGGCCATCTTGCCGTCGATCCGGCGACGCGGTCGAACACCTCGGTCTGCCTTTCCTTCACCGACCCGGATGTCGCCGCGCTCGACGCTGACGGACAGGCGGCTTTCGCCAAGGGGCTGGTGTCCGCACTCGACAAGGAGGGCGTCGCCTACGATATCGGCGCCTACCGCGACGCCCCGCCCGGCATGCGCATCTGGTGCGGCGCGACGGTCGAGACCTCCGACCTCGAAGCGCTGCTGCCCTGGCTCGACTGGGCCTTTGCCACACAGAAGGCGTCGCTCAAGGCGGCGGCCTGATCCCTCCCCCTTGAGGGGAGGGTGGCCCGAAGGGCCGGGTGGGTCGTCCCCACTCAGTCCAACGATCCGTCAACCAAGAAATCTGGCCGCGTCCGGCCGCAACGACCCCACCCAGGCGCTCCGCGCCGACCCTCCCCTCAAGGGGGAGGGACGCCAATCGCAAAGGATCAAATCCCATGCCTCGCGTTCTCGTCTCAGACAAACTTTCCACCACCGCCGTGCAGATATTCAAGGATCGCGGCATCGACGTCGACTACCTGCCCGATCTCGGCAAGGACAAGGAAAAGCTGCTCGAAGTCATCGGCCAGTATGACGGCCTCGCCATACGTTCGGCGACCAAGGTCACCGAGAAGCTGATCAATGCCGCCACTAGATTGAAGGTCGTCGGCCGGGCCGGCATTGGGGTCGACAATGTCGACATCCCGGCTGCGAGCCGCAAGGGCATCATCGTGATGAACACGCCCTTCGGCAATTCGATCACCACCGCCGAGCACGCCGTCGCTATGATCTTTGCGCTGGCCCGCCAGATCCCGGAAGCCAACGCCTCGACCCATGCCGGTAAATGGGAAAAGAACCGCTTCATGGGCATCGAGATCACCAGCAAGACGCTGGGCATTATCGGCTGCGGCAATATCGGCTCGATCGTCGCCACGCGCGCGGTCGGGCTGAAGATGCATGTCATCGCCTTCGACCCGTTCCTGTCGGACAGCCGCGCCGAGGAGCTTGGCGTTGAAAAGGTCGAGCTCGACGAGCTGTTTGCACGCGCCGACTTCATCACGCTACACACACCGCTGACCGACAAGACGCGCAACATCATCGACGCTGCGGCAATCGCCAAGATGAAGACCGGCGTACGCATCATCAACTGCGCGCGCGGCGGGCTGGTTGTCGAGGCCGACCTGATCGCCGCGCTGAAGAGCGGCAAGGTGGCAGGCGCCGGCGTCGACGTGTTCGAGGTCGAACCGGCGGAGAACAACGAGCTGTTCGGCATGGAGAATGTCGTGGTGACACCGCATCTCGGCGCTTCGACCACCGAGGCGCAGGAGAATGTCGCCCTGCAGGTCGCCGAGCAGATGTCGGACTATCTGATCAAGGGCGCGGTTTCCAACGCCATCAACATGCCGTCGATCACCGCCGAGGAAGCGCCGCGGCTGAAACCTTTCGTCAAGCTGGCCGAAGTGCTGGGCGCCTTTGTCGGCCAGGTCACCGAAGACCCGATCAAGGAGGTCGAGATACTGTTCGACGGCTCGACTGCGACGATGAACACACGGGCGCTGATCAGCGCTGCCCTTGCCGGCCTGATCCGGCCGCAGGTCTCCGACGTCAACATGGTGTCGGCGCCGATCATGGTGAAGGAGCGCGGCATCATCGTCGCCGAGGTCAAGCGCGACAAATCGGGCGTGTTCGACGGCTATATCAAGCTGACGGTCACGACCGAGCATATGACCCGCTCGATCGCCGGCACCTGCTTTTCCGACCACAAGCCGCGCTTCATCCAGATCAAGGGCATCAATCTCGACGCCGAGGTCGGCAAGCACATGCTCTACACGACCAATGCCGACGCGCCGGGCATCATCGGCCTTCTCGGCACCGTTTGCGGCGAGAACGGCGTCAACATCGCCAATTTCCAGCTCGGCCGCAATCGGCCGGGCGGCGATGCCATCGCGCTGCTCTATCTCGACGCGCCGTTCCCCGAAAAGGTGCTGGATCAGCTGCGGTCGCACGAGTCGATCGACTCGGCCAAGAGGCTGCAGTTCGATGTGGGCGAAGCGTAAAGGCTGTCCGGCCGCTGATCGCGACGACGTTCACGGTCGATCGTGGAGTTACATCCGAGCGCCCCGCGTGGAATTGCACATGGGGGCTTGGCAAAGACGTAGGTGCCCGGAAGATTGCCCGAGCGGTCTATTTGCAGGGGAAGCCAGGTGCGATCTTGCACTTGCCAGGAGAGGCTTGTGGGGCCTCTCAGGTCTATGTGGCGGCCTGTGTGGCCTATGAGGGCGATAATGCGGCGGGCGAATGACAATGTGCGGCTGCACGATAACCGGTCGCACGACATAGGAGCGCTCCAGGTAGCTCGAGCTGGCCCAGCCGCTTATGCCGCCGGTGCGGATTGCGCACCAACTGCCTTCGCAATGGAACAGCGTCACCCTGTGGCCGGCCGGCAATGTTGCGACCCTCGCATATCCTGGGCCTGGACCGCTTCGCACATTCAATGACGTGGTGGTGTGGGCGGTGGCTGCCGATGCCGAAACGGGAAAGGCCGCCAGGCCGACAAAAGCGGCGATGAGGCAGCAATCGTTCGAAAATTCATGATCTTCGCCCTTCGCATCGAAACCAGCCTGACTGACATCGGAAACTGAGTGCCGAAAGATGAAAAAGTCAATCTCCCGGTGATCGTACTGTATAGCCGGAATATCCTTAATACCTCTGTTATTGTCCTTCAGCGTCCTTAATACATTAGAATACTTGGATATTTCCCTGCTCAACGGCCAGTTGCCTATAACACAATCTTCCTTCCACTGTGTTCTGCCAGACCGATGCCACCCAGCACCAGCACGAGCGCCAGCCCCTGGTAGAGTTGGAATTTCTCACCGACGATCAGCACCGAAAGCAGCGTGCCGAAGATCGGCACCAGGTTGATGAACAGGCCGGCGCGGTTGGCGCCGATCAACTCGTTGCCCCTGATGTAGAAGATCTGCGAGACAATCGAGGCGCCGACCGCGGTGTAGACGGCGACCGTCCAGCCGCGCGCATCAGGAACGATGACCTTGCCGGCCACGGCTTCCCAGATGAAGAACGGCAGCGAGGTAACAAGTGCGGCAATCGACAGCGTCAGGATCAGGCTCTGCCAGCGGATAACCGGTTTCAGCCGCAGCCCTACCGAATAGAAGCTGTAACAAAGCACTGCGATCAGCATGATGGCGTCGCCGAAATTGAGGTCCAGTCTGAGAAGCTGGCGTGGGTCGCCATGGCTGGCGGTCAGGGCGACGCCGGCGATCGTCAGCACCACACCGACAACCTGCACCCGATGAACGCGCAGCCGAAACAGCACGAAATTGGCGAGGATGATCACGATCGGTATCGCCGCCTGCTCGATCGAGACGTTGATTGCCGTGGTATAGTTGAGCGCGGTGTAGAAGATCACGTTGAAGATGGTGAAGCCGCAAGCGCCGAGCCCGCCAAGCAGCAGCCAATGCCTGCGCACCACCGGCCAGTCTTCGCGCAGTGTCCGCCAACCGACCGGCAGCATGATCGCAACCGCGAGCACCCAACGCAGGAAGACCAGCATCATCGGCGAGATGTGATCGACCGCCAGCTTGCCGGCCACGGAGTTGCCGCCCCACAGCAAGGTGGTGATCAGCAGGAACAGATAGGCGCTGCGGTGCATTGCGAAGTTCCGGGGGCAGTTGAGTCGAGGGTCTTTGCGGCCTATGGCAGCGGCATGGCCAAGTAAATGATGTCAAAGGTGGAAATTGTTGTGCCTCAGGGCGTTTTCGGCGGCAAAGAATGGTCGCGCTCGCCAGGTCTTGACGTTATAGAGGCCTGTCGTTTCAAGCCGCATGGGCGGCATCTCAAGGGAAAAGAAACATGGCCAATGTAGTGGTCGTCGGCTCGCAATGGGGTGACGAGGGCAAGGGCAAGATCGTCGATTGGCTGTCGGAACGGGCCGATGTCGTCGTGCGCTTCCAGGGCGGCCACAATGCCGGCCATACGCTGGTCGTCGACGGCAAGGTCTACAAGCTGTCGCTGCTGCCTTCCGGCGTGGTGCGGCAAGGCAAGCTGTCGATCATCGGCAATGGCGTCGTCTTCGATCCGCACGCCTTCGTCGCCGAAGTGGCTAAATTGAAGGCGCAAGGCGTCGAAGTAACGCCAGATCGCCTGAAAATAGCCGAAAACACCGCGCTTATCCTGTCACTGCACCGGGAGCTGGATGGATTTCGCGAGGACGCCGCCTCCAATTCCGGAACGAAGATTGGCACGACCCGCCGCGGCATCGGCCCCGCCTACGAGGACAAGGTGGGCCGGCGCGCGGTCAGGGTGATGGACTTGGCTGATTTGGAAACGCTGCCCTTGAAGGTCGACAGGCTGCTGACGCACCACAATGCGCTGCGCCGCGGGCTTGGTCATGCGGAAGTCTCGCACGAAGCGATCATGCATGAGCTGACCTCGGTCGGCGACCGGATCCTGCCCTATATGGACCGCGTCTGGAAAATCCTCGACGACAGGCGTCGTGCCGGCGAGCGCATCCTGTTCGAAGGTGCGCAAGGCACGCTGCTCGACATCGACCACGGCACCTATCCGTTCGTCACCTCGTCCAACACCGTTGCGGGCCAGGCGGCGCCCGGCTCCGGCGTCGGGCCGGGCGCGATCGGCTATGTGCTCGGCATCACCAAGGCCTATACGACGCGTGTCGGCGAGGGTCCATTCCCGACCGAGCAGGACAATGAGGTCGGTGAGTTCCTCGGCACGCGCGGCCATGAATTCGGCACCGTCACCGGCAGGAAGCGCCGCTGCGGCTGGTTCGACGCCGTGCTGGTGCGCCAGGCCGTCGCCGTCAACGGCATCAACGGCATCGCGCTGACCAAGCTCGACGTGCTCGACGGCCTCGACGAGATCAAGGTCTGCACTGGCTATCGCCTCGATGGCGACGCGATCGACTATCTGCCGGCCAGTCAGGGCGCGCAGGCGCGGGTCGAACCGGTCTACGAGACGCTCGAAGGCTGGAAAGGCACCACCGCCGGTGCCAGAAGCTGGAACGATCTGCCGGCCCAGGCCGTCAAATATGTCCGCCATATCGAGGAGCTGATCGGCGCACCGGTTGCACTCCTTTCCACCAGCCCGGAACGGGACGACACGATACTTGTGACCGACCCGTTTCAAGACTAGTTTCTCAGCCTTTTCCGGGCATCACCGCCGACTTGCGGGAGGCGGCCCAGGAACAAAATACAGGTCAACCGAAGCATGGCAGATTTCGTTGCTGTTCTGAAAAAGACGATCGGCAGTCTCGGCGAAAACACGCCGGACATGCGGGCGAAGCTCTATGACAAGGCCCGGGCGACGATCGCAAGGAAGATTGCCGAGCACGATCCGCCGCTTACGCCGTCGGATGCCGCCAAACAGAAGCGTAGTCTGGAAGACGCCATCTCGACCGTTGAGCGGGAGTACGCCAAACCTGCGCCTGCGGCCGATCCGCTCGCGGAACTGGAACACATATTCTCCTCCATCGATCGCAACAAGAACCAACCAAGCCATGTCCGGCAACCGGTCGCCAAGCCGGAACCAGCCAAGGCCGAACCCGCCAAGCCGGAACTCGCCAAGCACGAGCCTTTCAGGCTGGAGACGCCTGCCGCCACGGCGGAGCCGAGCTGGCCGAAGCCGGCGCAAACGCCGCCGCCTTTCGACGACGCCGATGCGCGTCCTACCGGCATGGACGCATCGTTGCCGACCGGCCAAGGCGACGGCTTTGCCAATGACGAGGAACCGGCAGCGGACACGTTTCAGCGTTTGCGCCCGGCTGTGCGCAAACGCAGCTATGGCGGGCTGGTCGCAGCGGTTGCGGCGTTGCTGGTGATCGGCGGTGGCGGCTATGGTGTCTGGCTGAACAGGGATGCATTCGGCGCCATGTTCAGCCCTAGCGAGACCAAGACCGTCACCACCGAGCCGCTGGTGAAGCCGGCCCCGGTCAAACCTGCCCCGGGCAAGCCGGCGACCGACGCCGCGGCAACACCGCCGGCCTCACCCGCAGCAACAGACGCCGCCGAGGCGCCGAAGTTTACCCAGCGCCTGACGCCCGAGGGCAAGGAGATCGATCCTGGCCCGGCCGCCGGACAAAGCGGTATTGGCGAGGGCGAGTCCGTCGCCGCGCTGACGACGCCACCGCCGGCCACTCCTCCAGCACCTGCCGGCCAGCCGCCAGCTACCGGCGCTCCAGCCGCGAATGCGCCTGCCGCCACGCCACCCGCTGGCGAGGCAGCGCCCGCAGCGCCGGCTGGTCCCGCGGCCAATCCGGCGCCGGCCGTCGGCGCCACACCCGCTGCGCCGACAACGGCACCGGCGGAAACCACGCTGCAGGTCGGTCAGAAGGCGATCTTCTATGAAGAGCGCACCAGCACAGCCCAGGGTTCGGCTGAACCCGGCAGCATCGTCTGGTCGCTGGTGCAGGAATCGCCCGGTGGCGACCTGCCGCCGGAACCGGCGATCCGCGCCGAAGCGACGATCCCCGGCAAGGACATCCAGTTGCGCATGACCATCCGCCGCAACACCGACCAGACGCTGCCGGCCAGCCATATCATCGAGATGATCTTCCTGACCCCCGACGGCTTCGACGGCGGTGGTGTCGACAACATTCTGCGCGTCGCCATGAAGAGTTCGGAGCAGGATGCCGGCAGTCCGCTGATCGGCATCCCGGCCAAAATCGCCGACGGCTTTTTCCTCGTCGCGCTCAACGACACCAAGGCTGACGAGGACGCCAACCTGACCTTGCTCAGAGGCCAGGATTGGATCGACGTGCCGGTGGTCTACAAGACCGGACGGCGGGCGCTGCTGACGATGGAAAAAGGCATTCCCGGCGAGAAGGTATTCGACGAGGCGCTGAAGGCCTGGCAGGCGAAGACGGCGGGCTGAGAGACCCAGCCGGAAGCTTCCGGCGGTCGGTTCAGAAGCCCTGGAACAGCATGTCGAGTGCGGCTACGATGTCGTCGTGGTGCCTGACGATGTTCAAACGACTTTCGCCCAATTCCTCGGTCGGAACCGTAGCGATCAGATGGGTGGCCATAACCAATTTTCGGCCATTGATCTCGACGATGGGATGGAGCTTTCGCATCGGCAGCGGCGTCGTCGTGACCGGGAGAAGCGGGATAACCACCCGTGTCTCGAACTCGTCGAGAAGGTCGGATTGAACGTCCAGCAAATAGCTGCCTTCGACCCGACCCGCGAAGACATCGTAGCGCGCCATCAGAACTGCCGATATTCTTTTAGCGGAATACTGTGCTTTTCGAAGTATTCGTTCCACGCCTCTATCGTGGCGCGGTTCTCAAGCTTCCATAGTCTCGCTTTTTCGGCAGCAACCGCCTCTGCAATGCCGGCCTCCGCGGCGCGTGAGACGTTCACGTCAAGTCCCTTGGCTTCCTTCATGAGTTTCGAGTCGATCGACAGGTTTGCCGGCTGGCGAACCGCGTTCAGGGCTAGCTTGCGCATTGTGACCTCCTCAGTGTGCGCATGATGTATGCGCATTTCCCCACCGCAGCAACGACGAAGCGGTGTCTGATCGCGCGCGCCCAGCCCTCCGCTATGGCTTCGGGCGTTCGTTGCCTTAATCGACAAATCGTTATCGCTCGATCGGCCTACGGCCGAACGCTCCTCACCCCTCCATCTCTTCTCTCAGCATCTCCAGTTCCAGCCACTCCTCCTCAAGCGCCGCCAGCGTGGCGCGCTCCTTGTCGAGGGCAGCGATGGTCTTCTGGAACGAGGCTGGGTCGCGCTCATAATAGGCCGGGTCGGCGATGTTGTTCTCCAGCCGCGAGATCGAGGCCGCCACCGCCTCGATCTTCTTTGGTAACGATTCCAGTGCGAACTTCTGCTTGAACGACAGTTTCTTCGCTGGGCCTTTCGGTGCAGCCGCTTCGGTCCTGCTTGTTGCCGTGGCTTCGCTGGTTCCCGCCTTCGGCCTTGCTTTGCGATCGTCGAGCCTGGTGCCGCCGCGTTGCGCCAGCATGTCGGAATAGCCGCCGGCATATTCGATCCAGCGGCCGCCATCTTCAGGTGCGATCACGCTGGTCACGGTGCGGTCAAGGAAATCGCGGTCATGGCTGACGAGGATCACGGTGCCGGCAAAACCGGCGACCAGTTCCTGCAGCAGCTCCAGCGTTTCCATGTCGAGGTCATTGGTCGGCTCATCGAGGACCAGGAGGTTTGCCGGCCGCGCCAGCACGCGCGCCAGCAGCAGCCGTGCCCGCTCGCCGCCGGAAAGCTCGCGCACTGGCGTGCGCGCCTGTTCCGGCTTGAACAGGAAATCCTTCATATAGGAGACGACATGGCGCTGCTCGCCATTGATGACGAGGTTCTCGCCGCGCCCGTCGGTGAGATACTGGGCCAGCGTTTCGGCAGGGTCGACCGCCTCGCGCTTCTGGTCGAGCGTGGCGATTTCCAGGTTGGTGCCGAGCCGCACCGAACCTGCGTCCGGCTCCAGCTCGCCGGTTAGCATCTTCAGCAACGTCGTCTTGCCCGCGCCGTTCGGCCCGACCAGGCCGACGCGGTCGCCGCGCTGGATGCGCGTCGAGAATCCCTTGACCACGGTGAGGTCGCCAAAGCTCTTGTCGATGTTTTTCGCCTCGATCACCAGCTTGCCGGACTCGGCCGCGTCGCTGGCCATCATGGTCGCCGAACCCTCGGCGCCGCGGTGGCTGCGAAAGCGCTGGCGCATGGTCTGCAATTCGCCGAGCCGGCGCATGTTGCGCTTGCGCCTTGCCGTCACGCCATAGCGCAGCCAGTGCTCCTCGCGCACGATCTGGCGGCCGAGCTTGTGCTGCTCGCGCTCTTCCTCTTCCAGCACGGTGTCGCGCCATTCCTCGAAATGGCCAAAACCCTTGTCCAGCCTGCGCGTCTGGCCGCGGTCGAGCCAGACTGTGGCGAGCGAGACGCGTTCGAGGAAGCGACGGTCGTGCGAGATGACGATCAACGCCGAGGAGGTGCGGACAAGCTCCTCCTCCAGCCATTCGATGACAGACAGGTCGAGATGGTTGGTCGGCTCGTCGAGGAGAAGAATGTCGGGTTCCGGTGCCATGACGCGGGCCAGGGCGGCGCGGCGTGCCTCGCCACCGGAAAGGTCACTGGGCCGTTCATCGCCGGACAGGCCGAGATGCTCCATCAGATAGGTGGCGCGGTAGGGATCATCGGCCGGTCCTAACCCTGCCTCGACATAGGCGCGCACGGTCGCAAAACCGTCCATGTCGGGTATTTGCGGCAGATAGCGTACGGTCGCCGAAGGCTGGCGGAACACCTCGCCGTCCTGCGGCTCGATCAAGCCGGCTGCGATCTTCAGGAGCGTCGACTTGCCGGAGCCGTTGCGGCCGACCAGGGCGATCTTGTCGCCAGCGGATGCGGCGAGTTCCGCACCATCGAACAGCGGCGTGCCACCGAAGGTCAGTTTTATCCCGTCCAGATTGAGAAGCGGCGGCGCCATATCAGCTTTCAGGTAGTGGAAAAGGATGGGCTAGCAACAGCGCGTGGCCGCTGTCGAGCGCAATTTCGAGCCGGCCCTTGACCTCGTTGGAAATGGTCAGCGACGAGCCGAATGCGATCTCGACGCCGTTCAGCGGCCATTTCGCACCGGTGACGGTCAGGCCGGACAGATCGGAGAAGCCGAGGACTGAAAACAGCGTGCCGTCGGGATAGTCGAAGCCGGCTCGTCCCCGTAGCAAGGGGATGCCTTCCTGCGCGCCGCTGGTCAAAAGCACCTCTATGCCGGCTTCGGCCAGCCGGACGCTGAGCGCCAGATGCAGGAAGGCGTGGTCGGCGCGCTTGCCGCCGAAAGCACCGGCCAGCACGAGGCTGGTCGCACCGCGTTCAAGGGCTGCGGCAATGGCCAGTTCGCCGTCGGTACTGTCTTTTTCGGCCGGAAACACTTGCCGGCGCACGGCAGCCAGATCGTCCGGCAAATTCGCCGGCACGGAATCGAAATCGCCGACCCAGAGTTCCGGCATCACGCCCAGCATACGGGCATGGCCGATGCCGGCATCGGCGGCGATGACACGGGTGCCGGCGACCTGGCGGTCGAGCAGCGGCGTGCGGATGAGATCGCCGCCAAGCAGGATGGTGAATTTGCTCATATGCGTGGCCCTTACCAGCCCTGCTTGCGAAACGGAAGCTGCGGTTTCGACGCCCGGCAAACTTCCGCTTGCGCGGCGCATTGGCCGGGCCTATGTGTCGAAACGCTCTAACGGGGTGCCGGACGCGATCTTCGCGGACCGGCTGAGAGGCAAGTTTGCCAACCCGCTGAACCTGATCCGGTTTGTACCGGCGGAGGGATTAGACGTTTCGGACAACCCGACGCCTCAATTCCTTTCAATGCGAACGAAGGAGGCGCCGATGCGCACGCTTTTATCCTCTCTTGTCTCAGCCATGCTGCTCGCGGCATCCGTCGTCGCCGGCTCCGGACCGGCATCCGCACGGGATAAGCTCACCGTCTACACCTATGAGAGCTTCACCGCCGACTGGGGTCCAGGTCCTGCGGTGAAGAAGGCCTTCGAGGCCGAGTGCGGCTGCGACCTCGAATTCATCTCGGTCGCCGACGGCGTGGCGCTGCTCAACCGCGTCAAGCTGGAGGGGGCCGCGACCAAGGCCGACATCGTGCTTGGCCTCGATACCAACCTGACGGCGGAGGCCAAGGCCACCGGCCTGTTTTCACGGCCCGGCGCGATAACGGACGTCGACGTGCCGGGCGGCTGGAACGACGATATTTTCGTGCCGTTCGACTATGGCTATTTCGCCGTCGTCTACGACACCGAAAAGCTGAAGACCCCGCCGAAGAGCCTGAAGGAATTGGTCGAGGGCAATAAGGATGAGAAGATCGTCATCCAGGATCCGCGCACCTCGACGCCGGGCCTCGGGCTGCTTCTGTGGGTGAAATCGGTCTATGGCGACCAGGCGCCGGAAGCCTGGGCCAAGCTGAAGACAAAAGTGCTCACCGTGACGCCGGGCTGGAGCGAGGCCTATGGCCTGTTCACCAAGGGCGAGGCGCCGATGGTGCTGTCCTACACCACCTCGCCGGCCTATCACATGGTCGCCGAAAACACCGAGCGCTACCAGGCGGCGTCCTTCGAGGAGGGCGAGTATCTGCAGATCGAGGTTGCCGGTGTCACCACCACCGGTGCGAAGAACCCGCTGGCGGAGAAGTTCATGGCCTTCATGACTGGGCCGAAATTCCAGGATGCCATTCCCGAGACCAACTGGATGTTCCCGGCCGGCAAGACCGATAAGCCGCTCAACCCGGCTTTCGACAAGCTCGTCAAGCCGACCAGGACGTTGCTGTTCAGCCCCGAGGAGGTCGCCGCCAACCGCAAGGCCTGGGTCGACGAATGGCTGGCGGCGATGAGCAAGTAGCTTTGGCCGCCTGATCGAAGATGATCGCTCTATGGCGCCCCCCTCTGTCCTGCCGGACATCTCCCCCACGTGGGGGGAGATCGGGCGCCGCTTCGGCTTTCGCCAATCACCAGCCTCGCAAGAAGGACGCGATCGGCAAAGCTGCCAATCTCCCCCCTCGTGGGGGAGATGCCAAGTTTTGGCAAAGAGGGCAGGACAGAAGGGGGCGCAAAGGAACGCGACCTTCGTTAAGCTTGGCACTCCCGAGTCAGGTGGTCGAAAGTGCAGCACGCACCCTCGTCTGACTCCCGCGTCACCGCCGGCATCGTTGCGCTTGCCGCCATTGCGTTGCTGATCGGCGGTGCGTTCGCCGGGCTCATCCTCGAAGGAACGCGTGACCCGTCCGGTGCCGCTTCGGCCTTCGATTCCTATCTCTTCCGTGTTGCTCGCTTCACGCTGTGGCAGGCCTTGCTGTCGACCCTGCTTTCCGTCGTGCCGGCGCTGCTTGTCGCGCGTGCGCTGTCGCGCCATCCGCGCTTCTTCGGGCGCGGCTTCATCCTGCAGCTCTTCGCCGTGCCACTGGCGCTGCCGGCCATCGTCGCGGCGCTCGGCGTTCTCGCCCTTTATGGCCGAGTCGGCTATTTCGCTGGTGTGCTCGGCACGCTAGGCGGTCAAAGCTGGCCGGGCATCTATGGTCTGTCCGGCATTCTCGTCGCTCATGTCTTCTTCAACTTGCCGCTGGCAACGCGGTTGTTCCTTGAGGCGCTGGGAACGGTACCGGCCGACCAGTGGCGGCTGGCAAGCCAGCTCGGCATGGGCGCCAGGCCGGCATTTCGGCTGGTCGAGTGGCCGACGCTGCGCGCGGCGCTGCCGGGTGTCGCCGGGCTTGTCTTCATGCTTTGCATAACCTCCTTTACCATTGTGCTGACGCTGGGCGGCGGGCCGCGTGCGACGACACTGGAGGTCGCCATCTATCAGGCGCTGCGTTTCGATTTCGATCCGGCGCGGGCGGTGACGCTGACGCTGCTGCAGATCGGCCTGACCTTCGTCGTGGTGCTGGCATTGATGCGGCTCGGCGCCAACACTGTTGGCGACGCCAACCTGCCGGTGGCGCCGCGCCGATATCTCTCGGCCGGTACGGCCGAGAGCGTTCTGAACGCCGCATTTATCGTTCTGGCATTGCTGTTCGTCGCCGGGCCGATGGCAGCCACGCTGGCAGCCGGCCTTGGTGCCGATCTCGGCCGTCTGGCGGGCGAGAGTGCAGTGCGGCAGGCGACGCTGACCAGTGCCGTCCTCGCCTTGCTGTCGGCACTGCTTTCCGTGGCGCTGTCGCTGTCGCTCGTTATGGCGCGCCGGGCGCTGGCCTTGAGCCGCCGCAACTTGAGCCGCAGCATGGACCCCAGGACGCTGCTCGAACATGCCGCCGATACCGGCGCCGGTCTCGTCCTCGTCGTGCCGCCGATCGTCGTCGGCGCCGGCTGGTTCCTGCTCCTGCGCACGATCAGCGATGTCTTTGCCATCGCCCCGGTCATGGTCGTCACCGTCAATGCGGTGATGGCGATGCCCTTTGCCATTCGTGCGCTGCGCCCCGCCTATGACGCGGCAAGCGAACGCCACGAACGGCTCTGCGCACAGCTCGGCATTTCGGCCTTGAACCGCCTGTGGTTGATCGACTGGCCGTCGCTGCGACGGCCGCTCGCCACCGCCTTCGCCTTTGCCATGGCACTGTCGCTCGGCGATCTCGGCGTCATCGCGCTGTTTGGCAGCGATTCCGTGCAGACATTGCCTTACCTGCTGCTGGCGCGCATGAGCAGCTACCGCACTGTCGACGCCGCCGGCCTGGCCCTGCTGCTCGGCGTCGTCTGTCTGGCGCTGGTGCTGGCCGCAGACTGGCTGGGACGGGGAGAAAGATCATGACGCCGGCCAGCAAGGGCAGCGGGATGGAAAAAGGCGCGGCTGTGCGGCTGGAAAAGGTTTTGTTCAGCTATGGCGAAGCGCCGTTTTTATTCGATGTCGAGTTTGCCGTGTCGAAGATCACCGCGATCATGGGGCCATCCGGCTCGGGAAAATCGACGCTGCTCAATCTTGTCGCCGGTTTCGAGACGCAAAGTTCGGGCCGCGTGCTGATCGGCGGTGCCGACGTCAGCATCGAGCCGCCTTCGGCACGGCCGGTGTCGATGGTGTTCCAGGAAAACAATCTCTTTGCCCATCTCTCGGTGGAACGGAATGTCGGGCTCGGCCGCTCGCCTTCGCTCAGACTGACCGATGCCGATCACGGCGCAATTGCCGCGGCGCTGAAGCGCGTCGGCCTTGCCGGCAAGGAGAGGCGCCTGCCGCGCGAACTCTCCGGCGGCGAGCGGCAACGCGTGGCGCTTGCCCGGGTGCTGGTGCGCGACCGGCCGGTGCTTCTGCTCGACGAGCCGTTCGCCTCGCTCGGACCGGCGCTGCGCGACGACATGCTCGACCTGGTGGCCGGCGTCCATGCGGAGCGACGCATGACGGTACTGTTCGTCACGCACCAGCCGGAAGATGCACGCCGCATCGGCCACAACATGGTTTTTCTGGATAATGGTACGGTTGCCGCGACAGGGATCGCCGCCGATTTCTTCGCAGGGGCTGGACCAGAAATCTTTCGGCGCTATATCGGGGAAAATCCGGATGGCGCCGGATCACGAGATATTGCCCGGAAGCGGACATAATTTACGGCCAAACCGGCCTCGGGCGATGTGGCGCTTGCTTGCCAGGGTTGGAGGAGTGTACTGGTCCGGCATTGGCCGTGATTTGCCACTACAGCGCCGCGCGGCCTTCATGCGCGAATACCGAAAGGAAGCCGACCTGCCGACCGGCTTGGACAGATCGCGGATGTTCCCTCTGGCGCGCTTTCTCGCGCTGGCCAGCTTTGCTGTGGCGCTGGCAAGCTGCCAGATGTTCACGCCTCCGGATATGCAGGAATCCGGCTTCCAGCCCTCCGATAAGCCTATCACGGTCGACAATGTCGTCGCCAACAGCAAACTTGCCGCAATGGCGAAGGCGCAGCACCCGCGCATCCTCGCTACCTATGGCGGCGAATATTCCGATCCCAAGCTTGAGCGTATGGTCGCCAAGGTCGTCGGCAGCCTGACCGTGGTTTCGGCCAACCCCACACAGACCTATCGCATTACCATCCTCAATTCGCCCAACGTCAACGCCTTTGCGCTGCCCGGCGGCTATCTGTACATCACCCGCGGTTTGCTGGCGCTGGCCAACGATTCGGCCGAGCTCGCCGCCGTCATCGCGCACGAGATGGGCCATGTCACCGCAAACCACGGCCTGCAGCGTCAGCAGCTGGAGGCCGAGGAGGGGTTGGCCACCAAGGTCGTCTCGGATGTCCTCGGCGACAGTCCGACCGCCAAGGCGGCGCTGATCCGCGGCAAGCTGAGGCTGGCCCAGTTCTCGCGCAACCAGGAGCTGGAGGCAGACGCCATCGGCATCAAGTCGATCGGCGAGGCGGGTTACGATCCCTATGCAGCCGGCCGCTTCCTGCAGTCGATGTCGGCCTATACCGATTTCCGCTCGATCAGCGGTGCCACCGATGCCAGCCTCGACTTCCTGGCCACGCACCCCAACACGCCGCAGCGCATCGATCTGGCGCAGCGCCATGCCCGCCAGTTCGGTGCACCGGGCGTCGGCACGCGCGACCGCGATTCCTTCCTCGCCGGCATCGACGGCCTGCTTTATGGCGACACACCTGAGGAAGGCTATGTGCGGGGCCAAACCTTCCTGCATCCGGGTCTTGGCGTGTCGTTCTCGGTGCCCGACGGTTTCATCATCGACAATTCGGCCGCCGCGGTGACCGCTACCGGACCCGGCGACATGGCGATCCGCTTCGACGGCGTCTCGATCGACGAGAACCGTTCGCTGACCGACTATATCCGCAGCGGCTGGGTGGCCGGCCTCGACGACAGCAGCGTGCGTCAGGAGACGATAAACGGCAACGAGGCGGTGACCGCGCATGCTGGTGCCGAAGGCTGGCAGTTCGACATCGCGGTGATCCGCGCCGGTGGCCAAGTCTATCGGCTGTTGACCGCGGCGCCGTCCGCCAGCACCTCGCTGGACGCCGTGGCGCGCTCGGTCAGCGGCTCCTTCCGCATCTTGAGCACGGCGGAGAAGGCGGCGCTGAAGCCGTTGCGCATTCGCGTCGTCACGGTGCAGCCCGGACAGACCATGGGCTCGCTCGCCGCGCAGATGGTCGGCGTCGACCGCAAGCTCGACCTGTTCCGCGTGCTCAATGCACTGTCGCCGGGTGCTGCCGTTTCGGCCGGCGACAAGGTCAAGATCGTCACTGACAGATAGTTACAGGGACAAATAGGGACAGATAGGTTCAGGCGGCTGTCGCCAGGAACTCGGGGTTCTGCTCCACCAGGGCCACCTTGAGCTTTTCCATGGCGCGTGCCTCGATCTGGCGGACACGCTCCTTGGAAATGCCGAGCGCCTCGCCGAGCGCCTCGAGTGTCGTGCCCTCGTCGCTCAGCCGGCGTTCCTCGATGATCCTGAGCTCGCGGGCATTGAGCGCATTGAGTGCCTGCTTCAGCCACAGCGAGCGGCGTTCGATGTCGATGGTATCGCCGACGACTTCGTCCGGCAAGGGATCTTCCGAAATCAGGAAGTCCATCCGCTCGGTAGCACCTGTATCATCGGCAAGCGGCGTGTTGAGCGAGCTGTCGGGGGCCGAAAGGCGGGAATCCATCATCGCCACGTCGGCCTCGGAGACGCCGAGCGCCACCGAAACCTCGCGATAGAGGGAGGCGTTCGAGATCGGCTCGGAGCCGTTCGCCAGCCGCGCACGCAAGCGCCGCAGGTTAAAGAACAGTGCCTTCTGCGCCGAACTGGTGCCGCCGCGCACGATCGACCAGTTGCGCAAGATGTAATCCTGCATCGAGGCGCGGATCCACCATGTCGCATAGGTCGAAAACCGCACCTCGCGCTCGGGCTCGAAACGCGCGGCCGCTTCCAGCAGGCCGACATGGCCCTCCTGGATCAGGTCACCCAAGGGCAGGCCGTAGTGACGGAATTTCGAGGCCATGGAAATAACCAGCCGCATATGCGCAACGGTGATCCGGTGCAGCGCCTGCTGGTCGTTGTCTTCCTTCCAACGCAGGGCCAAAAGGTGCTCCTCGTCACGCTCGAGATAGGGAGCTTTCATCGCCGCGCGGACCATGGTCCGTCCTGCAGTGTCTTCGATCATGCCGGCTCCTTGTTCCGGGCATTGCCGACGGCCTGGCTGCCGCGACGGCGTCTGAGGTGATTGAAATCGCGACGCCGTGCCCTACAACAGCCAAGAAACGTGCCACGCCGGGGAATGTTCCCGTTGCTGGTGTCGCTCGGGTCGTGTTGTCCCACAGAGTACGGCGACGATACCAGTCGGGTCGAGGCAGTGGGTTTTTGAGTATTGGATTTCGGAAGCGGCTTATTTTTGAAAATCTGGTTCCTTATTTTGCGGGCCTTCATCTGTCAGTTTCCGGCTCTCACAATGCGCCGGACATCGGCCAAGGACGGGATCACAGAAAAATGAAATGGCTCAAATCGATCATCATCGCCGGAACGTTGCAGGTTCTGGCTGTTGCTGCCGGCCACGCCGGCGCCAACCTCGACCAGATCAAGCAGGCTGGCGTTTTCAAGGTCGGCACCGAGGGCACCTACGCGCCCTTCACCTATCATGATGCCTCAGGCGCATTGGTCGGCTTCGACGTCGAGATCGCAGAGGCGATCGCCAAGCGCCTCGGCGTCAAGGTCCAGTTCCTCGAAGGCAAATGGGACGGGCTGATCGCCGGCCTCGACGCCAATCGCTACGACGCCGTCATCAACGAGGTCGGCATCACCGAGGCGCGTAAAGCCAAGTATGATTTCTCCGATCCCTATATCGCCTCCAAGGCGGCGCTGATTGTGCGCGGCGACAACTCCGACATCAAGAGCTTCGCCGACCTCAAGGGCAAGAAGGCGGCGCAGTCGCTGACCTCGAATTTCGGCAAGCTCGCCGAAACGAATGGGGCCGAGCTCGTCGGCACGGACGGCTTCGACCAGTCGATCCAGTTGCTTCTCACCGGCCGCGCCGACGCCACTATCAACGACAGCCTGTCCTTCCTCGACTTCAAGAAGCACAAGCCAGACGCCAATGTGAAGATCGCGGCGCAGGAAGAAAACGCCGACTATTCCGGCGTCATCGTGCGCAAGGGCGATCCGGAACTGGTCGCCGCCATCAACAAGGCGTTTGCCGACATCAAGGCCGACGGCACCTACCAGAAGATCGCCGACACCTATTTCGGCCAGGACGTTTCGAAGTAGACGCATTTTCGCGAGCGGGCCGGTCGCAGGTTTTGTATCGCGGCGAGCCGTCTTTGACGGCCCGCTGGTTTTCGCGTGATATGAAGCCTTGTATTCGCGCTTCGACCAGGCCGGACCGCTGCGCACTTTGGGCGACATGCATTAGAACGGCGATCAGGCAAAGAGGGGCTTTTCGTGCCGCATTGGCTGCAATTGATGCTGGAATCGCTGCCCACGCTATTGCGGGCGGCGCTGATCTTCACCGTGCCGCTGACGCTGCTGTCGTTTGCATTCGGCCTCTTCGTCGGACTGATCGCCGCGATCATCCGGCTGTTCGGCCCGAAGCCATTGGTCGCCGTGGTCCGCTTCTATGTCTGGATCTTCCGCGGCACGCCGCTTCTGGTGCAACTCTTCCTGATCTTCTACGGCCTGCCCTCGGTGGGTATCCTGCTCAATGCCTTTCCCGCGGCGCTGATCGGCTTCACGCTCAACATCGGCGCCTACACGTCCGAAATCATCCGTGCGGTTATCGGCTCGGTGCCGAAGGGGCAGTGGGAGGCGGCCTACTCGATCGGCATGACCTGGGCCCAGGCGATGCGGCGCACGATTCTTCCACAAGCAGGGCGCGTCGCGGTGCCGCCACTGTCCAACACCTTCATCTCCCTGGTCAAGGATACCTCGCTGGCAGCCGCCATCACCGTGCCGGAAATGTTCCAGGCGGCGCAGCGCGTCGTCGCCACCACCTATGAGCCGCTGATCCTCTATGTCGAGGCGGCGGCGCTCTATCTGGTGATGAGCTCGGTGCTGTCGGCGCTGCAGGCGCGGCTGGAAAAGCGGCTCAACCGTTATGGCGGCTTCCTGGAGGCGCGCTCATGATCGGCCTCATCAATATCGAGAAGCGCTTTGGCGACAACCTGGTGCTGAAGAGCGTGACCGTCACCATCGAGGAAGGCAGCGTCACCGCCCTTGTCGGGCCTTCGGGTGGCGGGAAAAGCACGCTTCTGCGCTGCATCAACCTGCTTGAGATCCCGACCTCGGGTACGGTGCGCATCGGCGACGATGCGCTCGAGTTCCACCCCGGCGCCAGGGTTTCCACCAAGGCCATCCAACGCCTGCGGCTGCAGACCGGCATGGTGTTCCAGAATTTCCAGCTGTTTCCGCATCGCACCGCGATCGAAAATGTCATGGAGGGGCTGGTGACGGTGCTGAAATGGCCAGCGGGCCGGGCGCGCGAGCGGGCGCTCGCTCTGCTCGAAAAGGTCGGCATGGTGCACAAGGCCGATGCCTGGCCGGCGACGCTGTCGGGCGGCCAGCAGCAACGCGTGGCGATTGCACGCGCGTTGGCGCCATCGCCGAAAGTGCTGCTTTGCGACGAACCGACCTCGGCGCTCGATCCGGAACTGGCACAGGAAGTGGTCGACGTGCTCGGCCAGCTCGCCAGCGAAGGCACGACGATGGTGATGGCGACGCATGATCTGCGGCTCGCCTCCAAGATCGCTCGGGAAGTGGTGTTCCTGGACGCCGGCACGGTTGTCGAGAAAGGCCCGGCAGCCGTGCTGTTCAGCAATCCGGAGCGTCAGCGGACCAAGCGGTTCATTGCGACGCTGAAGCAGGAGGCGGAGAAGGAAGGCGGCGAAGGCTAAATAGGGAGGTCCGGATGAGAGATCGCTTCACATTGCGCTTCGCCAGCAAACAAAAAACCCGGCGCGAGGCCGGGTTTTCTTGAATTCGAAAGCGAAAAGGCTCAGGCAGCTTCTTCCTGCTCGGCTTCCTCGTTGTCGGCCTTGGCGCCGCGCTTCGGGCCCTTGTTGAGGTTCACCTCGATGAGGCGCACCGCTTCGGTTTCCGACATGCGGTTGACGGCCGCGATCTCGCGGGCCATGCGATCGAGCGCTGCCTCATAGAGCTGGCGCTCGGAATAGGACTGCTCCGGCTGGTTGTCGGCGCGATAGAGGTCGCGCACCACTTCCGAGATCGAGATCAGGTCGCCGGAATTGATCTTCGCATCATATTCCTGGGCGCGACGCGACCACATGGTGCGCTTGACGCGGGCGCGGCCCTGAACGACCTTCAGCGCGCGCTCGACGTAGTCCTCCTCCGACAGCTTGCGCATGCCGATGGAGGTCGCCTTGGCGACCGGTACCTTGAGGCGCATCTTGTCCTTCTGGAAGTCGATGACGAACAGTTCCAGCTTGTGGCCCGCAACTTCCTGCTCGTCGATCGAGACGATCTGGCCGACACCGTGCGCCGGATAGACGATGTACTCGCCGGTCTTGAAACCGTGGCGTGCCGCGGTGGACTTCTTCTGCGGGGTGATCGTTGCCATTACGCCCTGAACTCCTTGTTGTGGTGCCGGCAACCTGCCGGCGAACTCGCTAGATCGGGTCACCGACCGTTAGCCGCACAACAGATGAACCCACCGGAAAAGCCAGGACCGGCAAATCGCATAAAATGCGACCGCCTGCCCCAGATCGCTCTGGTCCGGATTGAGGACTCACCTTTCAGTGATTTGGGGCGTTTGCGCCATAAATCGACGTTGTGTCACCGGCATGTTTCGCTCATATAACACAAAAAGTCGGAAGAATCAAGGTTTTGCTGCATACGCGAGGGCCGCAACCCACGCCGCCTGTCAAGACAGTTGGCGTGTCAGGACTGTTACGCAACGTCATGCCGGCCCAGCCGACGTCACCATTACAGTGCCGCGCGCTCTTTCTGGCGCACAAAGACGCTGTAACATTTTTGACTTTGCGCATGATCCTTTCCGAAAATCGAATCCGATTTTCGGGGTCATGCGCTAGTCGCCTTCGCCGGGCTCGGCCGAGAAATATTTCTCGAATTTGCCGGTCTCGCCGTCGAAGGATTTGGCGTCGGCCGGCGGCTCTTTCTTGGCGGTGATGTTCGGCCATTTCTCGGCATACTCGGTATTGATCTGCAGCCACTTTTCGAGGCCTGGCTCGGTGTCGGGCTTGATCGCATCGGCTGGGCATTCCGGTTCACAGACGCCGCAGTCGATACACTCGTCGGGATGGATGACGAGCATGTTCTCGCCTTCGTAGAAACAGTCGACCGGGCAGACCTCGATGCAGTCCATGTATTTGCATTTTATGCAATTGTCGGTCACGACATAGGTCATCGTTTGGCTCCGGGACATCCCGTTTTGTTAAGCTTTTTTGGTGAGGTAACGCCTTTGCCAGCCGCTGGCAAGGGCAGCCATTCCCGGTGAGGCCAGCGTTTCCGGAATGGAATTCCAGCGGGCCGGCGTGGTGAAGACCGGTTATGGTTCGTCTTCGCCGTGCAGCCGGTCGGTCTCCCGGCGCTCCTTCTTGGTCGGGCGGCCGCTGCCAGCCTCGCGCAGTGGCGGAATCGCATCGGGAACGGCCTCGCCCTTTGGTGCCGGCGGAGGCGAGATGTCCTCGTAGAGCGTGCGCGCCTCCTCGGCAGGGCCGCGCCGGGTCCCCGTGCCCAGCACCTTCCAGACGAAGATGCGCCGCTCGAGCGTTATGGTCAGAACGTCACCGGGCCGGACCATATCGGAGGCCTGCGCTGCTTTGTCGCGATTGATGCGGACGCGCCCGGCGACCACCAGCTTGGCCGCCAGCGAACGCGATTTCACCGCGCGTGAGAAGAACAGCCATTTGTCAATGCGCTGGCGGCCTTCGGCAACCATCGGACTTGGCAGCGCCTACTTCTTCAGCTGGTCGCGCAATGCGGCGAGCTTGGCGAAGGGCGAGTCCGGGTCGAAGCGCACCGGACGCTCCTCGCGCGGCTTCGGCTGGAACGCGGGCTTTCCGCCTTGCGCGCCCTTGCCGTCCTGTCGGCCCTTCCAGTCGGAGCGGTTTTCGCGACGTTCGGGGCGTTCGCCTTGCGGCTTGCCATCGCGCCGTTCTCCTGCCTCGGCCTGCGGCCTGGGCTTGAACTTGCTGCGATCGAAGCGCGGCTTGCTGGCGCCGTCGCGTTGGTCGCGGCGTCCCTCATGGGCCGGCCGGCTGGCCTGCGCGCCATCAGCGCCTGCCTGCGAATCGCTTGCGGCTTGTCCGTGGCGCGGGCGATTGTCTCTGCGGTTGTCATGACGGTGGCGCGGACGCTGGTCGAAGCGGCCCTGCCGCCACAACAATATGGGTTTTGGCTCCTCGGCCTCGGGCGCAGCCTCGCCGGTGGCGGCTTCGGCCGCCGCGGCAGGGTCGGCCTGCACCGCTTCTTCCGCAGGCGAAGCCTCAGCAGCCGGCTCTGCCGGCGCGGCTTCAATTTCGGGAGCTTCGGGCGACTCGGCTTCGGGCGCAGCTTCAGCAGGCTTTTCGGCGACGGCTTCCCCGGCGAGCGGCGCCTCTTGCGTGACTTCGGCTGAAGCCACAGGCGGCTCTTCCGCGACAGGCTCCGCCACGTCGGCAACAGGCTCGGCCGAAACTTCGATCGCGGCTTCCGTCACGACAGCTGCATCCGTGACAGGTTCAGAACCCTCGACCGGCGTCTCGGCACTGGCTTCCGCAGCCGCAGCTTCCGGCGCCCTGGCCTGCTCGGCCTTCGCCGCCTCTTCCGCCGCCAGCTTGGCCGCGGCAGCTTCACGCGCGGCATTGTCCTGTGCTTCGAGCCGCGCCTTGACCTCGGCCGCCGGCTTCGGCTCGGCGCGATAGCCAAGGCCTTTCAGGATTTCTTCCATGTCGTCGGCCGTCGCCCCGAGGATCGACATCATCGGCGGCGTCACCATGAAAGACTGACCGTCATAGGCGCCGTCGGGGCGCTGGCCGAGGCCCGGCTTCCAGTTGGTCGCCGGCCGGATCAGGTCGGCCAGCCGTTCCAGAATGTCGACGCGCACCGCGCGCCGGCCGAGATTGCGGTAGCCGGCCAGCTTGTAGAACGTCTTGTCGAAGGTCGGGTCGATGACCACTGAGGTACGGCCGGAAGCCAGCGCGTGAACCACGTCACCAAATCCCGGTTTGTCCTTGCCGTCGTTCTGCAACGCCCACAGCAGCGTCACCAGCCCGGCCGGCGCTGGCTTGATCAGCGCGGGCACAAAGACGTGGTAGGCGCCGAAGCGCACGCCGAGCCGGCGCAGCGCAGCGCGGCCTTCCTGATCGAGCGACCGCATCTCCTCGGCGATGTCGCGGCGGTTGATGAGGCCGAAATGCTCGACGAGCTGGAAAGCGATGCCGCGGCCGATGCCGGTGATCTGCTCGGCGTTCTTGAGGTCGACCAGCGGCTTCAGCAGCGACTCGATCTGGAAATTGACGAAGCGCTCGCCGCGCGCCGCAACCTTGTCGCGGGCGGGACCGGTGAGCTGCTCGTCGGCCAGCAGCACGAGGCGCGGCTTCAGTGCCTCGTCGCCTGCGACCAGCGTGCCGATCGGCGCACCGATCCAGCGCAGCGTGCCGTCGGAGCCAAGCGCGATGTCGCCATTGGCCGAGGCGCCGAAGCGTTCGGCCCGCGCCTCGAACTCGGCTGCAAGCGCCTTCTGGGCGGCCGTGCGCACGGCCTTGGCATCCTCACCGCCGGCGCTCTGATCGGCGGTGAAGCGAAAGCCCTGCAACTCGCCGACATGGTGGCCTTCTACGAGGACGGTTCCGGTTGGACTAATTTCGGCTTCAGGCATGGTATTTTCTCTAAGGCGCCGCATGAGGACGGAAGTCCTGCGGTCTACGAAGCGTTTCGTCAACCGCTCATGCAGCGCATCCGACAATCTGTCTTCGATTTCGCGTGTCTTTTCCTGCCAGTGTGCCTGATCGGCCAGCCAGCCCGGCCGGTTGGATACGAAAGTCCAGGTGCGGATCTGAGCTATCCGGTGCGACAGCGTGTCGATATCGCCCTCGGTCGTATCGGCACGGCGCACCTGCTCGGCCATGTAATTCTCGTCGACATGGCCATGCCTGGCAAGGTCCATGTAGATCGAGGCGATGAGATCGGCGTGCTGGGCCGGCGCGATCTTCCTGTAGTCGGGCAGGGCGCAGACTTCCCACAGCAGCGCCACGCGCCTGGCGTCGGTGGCCAAGGCGCGGATGTCCTCGTCACGCGACAGGTGCTCGAGCGCCTGAGCGTCCACCGCCGGCAGGGCGCGCGTCAGGCCTTCGACCGGCGCATTGGCCTCGATCGAGCGCTTCAGCGCGTCGAGGCTGGCGAAGTCGAAATGCGCGGTGCGCCACTGCAGCACCTTCACCGGATCGAATTCGTGCCCTTCGATCTTCTTGACCAACTCTTCATCCAGCGGGTCGACCTGGCCGGTGACGCCGAAGGTGCCGTCGCGCAGGTGCCGCCCGGCGCGGCCGGCGATCTGGCCGAGCTCAGCGGACGCCAAGTTGCGATACTGGAAGCCGTCGAATTTACGGTTCTGGGCGAAGGCGACATGGTCGAGATCGAGATTGAGCCCCATGCCGATGGCATCGGTGGCGACCAGGTAGTCGACGTCGCCCGACTGGAACAGCGCCACCTGAGCGTTGCGAGTGCGCGGCGACAGCGCGCCGAGCACGACTGCGGCACCGCCTTGCTGGCGGCGGATCAGCTCGGCGATGGCATAGACCTCGTCGGCGGAGAAGGCGACGATCGCCGTGCGTCGCGGCAGGCGGGTGAGCTTCTTCGAACCGGCATAGGCGAGATGCGACAGCCGTGGCCGCGTCACCACCGACACGCCCTTCAGCAGCCGCTGGAGGATGCCATGCATGGTCGCTGCGCCAAGCAGAAGCGTTTCCTGGCGGCCACGCAGATGCAGGATGCGGTCGGTGAAGATATGGCCACGCTCGAGATCACCGGCCAGCTGCACCTCGTCGATGGCGACAAAGGCGGCGTCGGTCTCGCGCGGCATGGCCTCCACCGTGCAGACCGAATATCTGGCGCCGGCTGGCTGGATCTTCTCCTCACCGGTAATGAGCGCCACCTTGTGTGCGCCGACCTTCTCGCAGACGCGCGAATAGACCTCGCGGGCAAGCAGCCTGAGCGGCAGCCCGATGACGCCGCTCTCATGCGCCACCATGCGCTCGATGGCGAGATGGGTCTTGCCGGTGTTGGTCGGGCCAAGCACAGCAGTCACGTCGCGGCCCGACAAGATCAGCGGCTGAATGTGTTTTGGCGGGATATTCATCGGCTCGGAAACAAGGCTTTCTGCCGCGTGTTGTCGGGAGCGCGCCTTGTTGTGGCGCGTATGACAGGCGACACATAGGGACTTAGCGCGCGAAGCGAAAGCAGAATGTTCCGCCGGCGGGCCAGCAGCTCCTGCCCGAGGTCCGTAATCCGTTCCCGATTAACAGGTGGAACGAGTCTGGAACGAATCGGCGACGAATCACTGACTCATCCAGATTCAGGGTTTGTTCACGGCTATATGTGGATTTTTTTACGGTGAGTCTCACCACATGCTGAATCGCCCGAACTGGCCCGATTCATGCAAGGCGGGCATTGCCGTTAACCTTTGCCGGCGGACGATCGTCGCCGCCGGCCCGACGTCGTCCAAGCTTATGAAATTATTGACTTTTCTTAACGGGCGTTAATAATTTGGGCGTTGGTTTCGGCCTTTGCCGTTAACGTTCTGGCCAAAGCCGGAACGAATCGGCGACGAATCAGCGATAGCTAAACTTTCCCGATTTGTTCACCCCAACATGTTGTGTTGTGAACAGGTTTTCCACCGAGAATCCACAGGTTGGGGAACAAATTTCGCACAAGCTGCGCAGCCGCCGTTAACCTTTGCGTGCCGGATTGGGGCAGTGCGTCGCACTGGAGCCCGCCGTAACGAGCTTACAAATGAAAAAACGGACCGGCTCCCGCCCCTTTGCCTTGGTGCTTGTCCGTTACAGCGCCTCGTCTCCAGGCTGCTGATGAAGCTTCAGGCAATATACTGGCCGCCATTGGCGGTGATCGTCGAGCCGGTGATGAAGCCGGCATCGTCGGAAGCGAGGAAGACGACGCAGCGCGCAACCTCTTCCGGCTCGCCGAGGCGGCCGACGGGGATTTGCGGGATAATGCGCTCGTTCAGCACCTTCTCGTCGATCGCCCTGACCATTTCGGTGGCGATGTAGCCGGGGCAGATGACGTTGACGGTGATGCCGGCCCGCGCACCCTCCTGCGCGAGCGCCTTGGTGAAGCCGATGTCGCCGGCCTTCGAGGCCGAATAATTGACCTGGCCGGTCTGGCCCTTCTGGCCGTTGATCGAGGAGATGGTGATGACACGGCCGAATTTGCGGTCGCGCATGCCGCCCCACAGCGGGTGCGTCATGTTGAAGACGCCGGACAGGTTGGTATCGAGGACCTCTTTCCACTGCTCGCGCGTCATCTTGTGGAACATGGCGTCGCGGGTGATGCCGGCATTGTTGACCAGCACGGAAACCGGGCCGAGGTCGGCCTCGATCTGCTTGATGCCGGCGGCGCAGGCGTCGTAGTCGGCGACCGACCATTTGTAGACCGGTATGCCGGTCTCCGCCCTAAACTTCTGTGCCGCTTCATCATTGCCGGCGTAATTCGCGGCAACCGAATAGCCGGCATTCTTCAACGCGATCGATATCGCGGCACCGATGCCGCGCGACCCACCGGTGACGATTGCAACCTTGCTCATCCGTTTCCCCTTTTTTGATATAGCCCTGTTTTCGGGCTTTTCATGCACTGGATAGAGCGGGCGGCTTGCGCCGCCCGGATATCTCTACCGCTACATCGCTTCCACGCACATTGCGACGCCCATGCCGCCGCCGATACAAAGCGTCGCGAGGCCTTTCCTGGCGCCGCGGCGCCTCATCTCGTAGACCAGCGTGTTGAAGATACGGGCACCGGAGGCGCCGATCGGATGGCCGATAGCGATGGCGCCGCCATTGACATTGACGATGGACGGATCCCAGCCCATGTCCTTGTTGACGGCGCAGGCCTGGGCGGCGAAGGCCTCGTTGGCCTCGACTAGGTCGAGATCGCCAGCCGACCAGCCCGCTTTCGCCAGCGCCTTGCGCGAGGCAGGAATAGGCCCGGTGCCCATGATCTGCGGATCGACGCCGGCGGTCGCCCAGGAAGCGATGCGCACCAAGGGCATGATGCCGCGCCTTGCGGCGTCCGCTTCGGTCATCAGCACCACGCCGGCGGCGCCGTCATTGAGGCCGGAGGCGTTGGCGGCGGTCACCGTGCCGTCCTTGTCGAAGGCCGGTTTCAGCTTGGTCATGGCGTCGATCGTGGCGCCGTGGCGGATGTACTCGTCCTGATCGACGATCGTATCCTCCTTCCTGCCCTTAACGGTGACGGCAACAATCTCGTCCTTGAACCTGCCGGCCTTCTGGGCAGCCTCGGCCTTGTTCTGGGAGGCCAATGCGAACCGGTCCTGGTCCTCTCGGGTAATCTGGAATTGGCGGGCGACGTTTTCGGCGGTGTTGCCCATGTGGTAGCCGTTGAAGGCATCCCACAGGCCGTCCTTGATCATGGTGTCGATCATCTTGTAGTCGCCCATCTTGACGCCGGCACGCAGGTGTTGAGCGTGCGGTGACAGCGACATCGATTCCTGCCCGCCGGCGACGATCACCCTGGCATCGCCAGTGGCGATCTGCTGCATGCCGAGCGCGATAGCGCGCAGGCCCGAGCCGCAGACCTGGTTGAGGCCCCAGGCGGTGGTTTCCTTTGGCAGGCCAGCATTGATCGATGCCTGACGGGCAGGGTTCTGGCCCTGAGCGGCGGTCAGCACCTGGCCGAGGATAACCTCGTCGACCTCGGCCGGCTCGACACCGGCACGCGACAATAGTTCTTTGATGACGACGGCGCCGAGCTCATGCGCCGGGGTGGCGGCAAAGGCACCGTTGAAGGAACCGACGGGTGTACGCGCCGCGCTTGCGACAACGATGGCAGCGGACATTTTCTTCTCCAGGCTTCGGGGTTGTCGAGGTTTTAGGGTTATGGTCAGGGACTTTTCTTGCCCTTTCCATGATCCAAGTCAAACCGGAAATGGACATCCCGGCCATGCACTGCAAGCGGGCCACTCGCTGCCATCGTGGCAGCTCGGCCTTTGCTGCGCAGCATATTCCGCCTGCCGTGCAGCATTAATTGATCCCGCACTGCACAAACCACTTGGAATTGTGACACTTTTTCGCATATCCTCAAAAAGGCACAATCGTTCCCGGCTGCTTACCTCAAGCGCGCCGGTGTCCCGGGAGGATACTGATGGCCGCAAAAGACGACCCGATCATCATCAAGAAATATGCCAATCGCCGCCTCTACAACACCGGAACCAGCACCTATGTGACGCTCGAAGACCTTGCCGACATGGTCAAGAAGGGCGAGGAGTTCACCGTCCAGGATGCCAAGACAGGCGACGACATCACGCATCCGGTGCTCACCCAGATCATCTTCGAGCTAGAGAACAAGGATGGGCAAAACATGTTGCCGATCCCGTTCCTGCGCCAGCTGATTGCCTTCTACGGCGACCAGATGCAGATGATCGTGCCGAGCTTCCTCGAACAGTCGATGATCGCCTTCGCCAAGGAGCAGGAACGCTTCCGCGAGCAGATGAAGGGCGCATTCGGCAAGTCGCCGATCGACATGATGAAGATGACCACGCCGATCAAGGCACTGGAAGAGCAGACGCGCCGCAACATGGAAATGTTCCAGAACGCCATGCGGCTGTTCACGCCCTTCCCGCCTGCCGGCAACAACTCGGCGGCGGCTCCAAGTGAGCCGGCCAGGAAGGAAGCGCCGGAAAAAACCGATGACCTTCAGGAGCTGAAGGAACAGATCGCCGCCATGCAGCGCAAGCTCGACACCATGTCGTGATCACCGACTGGACGAAGGCTGGCCGAAACCTCTCCCAGCAGGCCGTGTCAAAACGTCTCTGCCTTGAATGAGGCAGAGATACCATCCCGCCCCCGCCTATTTCGCCATTGGCCTCAGATCAATATCAATGCAGCGAAAAAGATTGAAGGCGAGGACCGACAGTGCCATTTCGCTGCTTGCTCCCTGTTGACAGAGACGTCTGTCGACGATCGATCCCGGCTACATAACCCGGCTATATACCCCTCCCTTTCCGGCACAGCAGTCTTATCGGCCTACTTCGTCGTCACGGTCACCAGAGCGGTAACAGGTTTGCCGTCCACAAGAATGGGCTGGTGATAATCATCGGCAAGGAGGACGCCGATCACGTGTTTGCTGGCGGCATCCGGGCAATGGCCAAAGCGAGCCTTGATAAGGTCACCGCCAAAATCGCTATTCATGCTGTTGTACGGCTTGCCGGGGATGTTGCAGCTGTCTCCGGCGGGATCGATCTTCATATGCAGATGGCCGCATTGGCTGACGTCGCCGCATTCACCCGCGGGGAGCAGCTTGTAGTTGCTCCTAACGACGACGCCTATCGCCTTCTCGGAATCGTCGCCGAGTTCGATGACGGAACCGGCCGTCGGCCAGACGATTTCCAGGATGGGCCGATCCCCCGCCTGGGCTGATCCGAGCGACAATAAGGAGAAAGCGAGGGCAGTCGTTGCGATGATGCGAAGCATGGTAATCTCCGTTGATGTGTAATCGTTGATTACATTTAAATCGCTCAGGCGCAAGGAAAATAATCAGTGATTACATTTTGGCCTCGTGCTATTGGGAGGCATGACCAAGACCACTGATTCCGGCGAAGCCGGCAACACCAAGCGTTATCATCACGGCAATCTGGTCGAGGCCTTGATCACTGCAACCGTGGAGATCATCGAGGAACGCGGAGCAGAGCATGTGTCTGTACGCGAGGCCGCAAAGCGTGCCGGCGTTTCGCCCGGTGCGCCATTCCGGCATTTTCGATCGAAAACAGCACTGCTGACCGCAGTCGCCGAACAGGCCATGAACCGGCTGACAGAGGCCGTTGCCAATGCACAGTCAAAAGTCGACAGCGCAGATCCCGTCGCGGCTTTTGAAGCAATCGGACAAGGTTATCTGGAATGGGCGATTACCAATCCCACGCATTTCCAGATCATCAGTTCCCGGACGCTGATCGATTTTGATGCGTCGGAAAGTCTTCGTGATCAGAATGAAGCCATTCGCCGGAAGATGATTGACCTGCTGACCCAAGCCCAACAACAGGGTCGGCTTGCTCCGAACACCGACTTCGATCATCTGGTGCTCGCCGCGCGTGCGTTTGTTTATGGGTTGGCACGCATGGCGATTGATGGTCATTTTCCGGAGTGGCATCCGTCCGAGCCGCCATCTCTCGCCGTGCAGAGGGCTCTGCGTCTTTTCATGAGCCAGATGACCATTCCATCTAAAGCGCAATCCCAGGAGCACGCGACGAGGGCCCGGGATCGCTGATGGTGCGCGACCATGGCCTCAACGCATCGACCTTCGCAACGCGCGTGGTAGCCTCGACGCAGGCCGGCCTGACCTCGGCCGTGCTGGCCGGGCTCGGTGCGCTCAAGGGCTCGCTGCATGGCGGTCGCCCGGCCCGGTGATCGAGATGCTGGACGCGATCGAGGGCGCATGGCGATGCGGCCGGCTGGCTGCGCGATGAAATCGCGCGCGGCGAGCGCATCATGGGGTTTGGCCATCGCATCTACCGCGTGCGCGATCCGCGCGCCGACGTGCTGAAAGCGGTCGTAAGACAGTTCGGCAGCGAGGACGGAACCGGCCGGCGGCTCGCCTTCGCCGAACGAGTGGAGCAGACGGCGCTCGACGTGCTTCGGGCCGCCAAGCCGTCGCGCTCGATCCAGACCAATGTCGAGTTCTACACCGCGCTTCTGCTGGAGGCGGCGGGCTTTCCCAAGGATGCGTTCACCAACGTCTTTGCCACCGGCCGCGTGGCCGGCTGGATCGCCCATGCGCGCGAGCAGCAGACGGCCGGCCGGCTGATCCGCCCGCAGTCGCGCTATGTCGGGCCGATGCGGGACCTTGTCGCCTGAAACCGCCCTTGCTCCGCCCGTTGTACGGGCGGAGCAGCATCCAAAGAGCCGTATGACGGACAACGCCGGCCCTTGGCTGTCCACACCGGTTCGGCCTCTTCCTCTCGGCGAACCTGAGAAGGCGGCCGTTCATGACAAAAATTTCATGTCGCCGGCAAGCCGCATCGCTGTTTCTTGCGCCGCATAAGACATATATGCTGCAGTGCAACATGTCCCGTCAGAGCAGCACTGAAGGATTTCGCCTTGCCCAGCACAAAGACAGCCATCGTCACCGGTTCCACCTCGGGCATCGGTCTGGCCATCGCCCACGCACTTGCCGCTGAAGGCCACAACGTCGTCGTCAATTCCTTTTCCGACACGGCCGACGACCATGCAGTTGCCGATGCGATCGCGAAGCACCACAAGGTGAAGACCGCCTACATCAAGGCCGACATGTCGAAGCCGGCCGAGTGCCGGGCGCTGGTGGCGAAGGCCGCCGAGACATTTGGCTCGGTCGATATCCTGGTTAACAATGCCGGCATCCAGCATGTCGCGCCGGTGGAAACATTCCCGATCGAGAAGTGGGACGCGATCATCGCCATCAACCTGTCGTCGGCCTTCCATACCATCGCTGCCGCCATCCCGCTGATGAGAGAGGCCGGCGGCGGCAGGATCGTCAACATCGCCTCGGCCCACGGCCTTGTCGCCTCGCCGTTCAAGTCGGCCTATGTCTCGGCCAAGCACGGCATCATGGGGCTGACCAAGACGGTGGCGCTTGAACTGGCGCGCGACAAGATCACCTGCAACGCCATCTGCCCCGGCTATGTGCTGACGCCGCTGGTCGAGGCGCAGATCCCCGACCAGATGAAGGCCAACAAGATGGACCGCGAGACGGTGATCCGCGAGGTCATGCTGGAAAAGCAGCCGACCAAGGAGTTCGTCACGGTTGAGCAGATTGCCGCCGCGGCGGTGTTCCTGTGTTCGGATGCGGCCGCGCAAGTCAACGGCACGCATATTTCGGTCGATGGCGGCTGGACCGCCGAGTGAGGCCGGAGACCGCCATCATTCAACGCGCATCTAGCTCGACCGCGCTCGGTTCTTTTCTCTCGCGAACAGGGGACGGCTCGGCGGCGGGCGTAGCTTCTGCCGCAATCCCCCAACATCGAAGGAATTCGCCATGACGAAAAACGGCAAGGCGGAGGAGATCAAGAAGATCAACATCGCGCTGCAGGGCGGCGGCTCGCACGGCGCCTTTTCCTGGGGCGTGCTCGACCGGCTGCTGGAGGACGGACGGCTCGACATCACGGCGGTTTCCGGCACCAGCGCCGGCGCCATGAACGCGGTGGCGCTGGCCGATGGGTTCGTCCGCGGCGGTGTCGAAGGCGCGCGGCGCAAACTCGACGACTTCTGGCACGCGGTGGCGCTCAAGGGCCGGTTCAGCCCGGTGCAGCGCATGCCGTGGGATGTCGCCTGGGGCAACTGGTCGATCGAGAACACGCCGGGCTATTTTTTCTTCGACACCATGTCGCGGGTGTTTTCGCCCTATGTCGCCAATCCGCTCGGCCTCAACCCGCTGCGCGACGTAGTCGAACAGGAGATCAATTTCGGCAATGTACGCGCCTGCAAGTCGATGGAGCTGTTCATCTCCGCGACCAATGTCGAGACCGGACAGTTGCGCGTCTTCTCGGACGGCGAGATCGACCTCGACACGGTGATGGCCTCAGCCTGTCTGCCGCAGCTGTTTCGCGCCGTCGATATCAAGGGCGTGCCCTACTGGGATGGCGGCTATGGCGGCAATCCGGCACTGTTCCCGTTCTTCAAGACGGCGGCGACCGAGGACGTGCTTTTGGTACAGATCAATCCGGTGGTTCGCGAAGGGACGCCGAAGAGTGCCAACGAGATCCAGAACCGCATCGACGAGATCACCTTCAATGCCGGGCTGCTGCGCGAGTTCCGTTCGATCGCCTTCGTCAAGGAACTGATCGCTGCCGGCCGGTTGCCGCATGGCGAATACCGCGACATCCGCATGCACCGCATCGATGCCGACGAGGCATTCAAGGACCTGTCGGCATCGTCCAAGGTCAATGCAGAATGGGCGTTCCTGACCTATCTGCGCGACCTCGGCCGCACCGCGGCCAGCGACTGGCTGGAGGAGAATTACGACGCCGTCGGTGAACGGCCGACGCTCGATCTCTCCGGCGAACTCGACGACGGCTTCAAGCCGATGCGCGGTCCGGCGCCGGGCCGGCGGGTCAAGGAATTTCTTGCAGCGCGCAAGAAGCCCGAGTCAGCGCGCCGTCAGGCTTAGGATCTGTTGATATTCGGGTGATGCCGGCCTGCGAACGGCGGTTTCCTGCGCTTCCAGTACTCACGTACCCAAAAGTACGCTCCGTTCCGGTTCTCGGAACCCACCGTTCTCGACTCGGCCTGACCCGAATCTCAACAGATCCTGCCATGCCGTACCTCATTCAGCACTTAGCGCGAGATCAATCACCCGGATCAGCGCTGCCGCCGCCTGACGCTGCTCGCTCGGATCACTGATACGCGTCTTCATGCCTTCCAGCCCGTCGAGCAGCATGTCGGCGAGCAGCCGCGCTGACAGGCCCTTGGCGGCAAGATCGACGCCGTTCTGCCTGGCTTCGCTCTCCACCGCCTTGGCGATGTGTTCGACAAGACCGCCACGCCAGCGGCCGACGAGGTCGGCGACGCTCGACTTCATATCGAGCAGCTCGGCGCCGTGCGGCGAGGCATGGACGACGCCCATCATCGAAATCAGTGCGGCGTCGACTGCGCGCATCATGCGTTCGGCGAAAGCGCCCTTGCTTTCGAGTTCCGTTTTCGCCTGCTCGACCGAGCGGCCAAGCAGCATCAGGGCGATGGCGCGGAAAATGTCGGTCTTGTTCTTGAACAGGAGATAAAGCGCCGGCCGCGACATTTCGGCGGCGCGGGCAATGTCGTCCATGGTGGTGCGGGCAAAACCATAGGCCAGAAACACCTTCATCGCGCCCTCCAGAATGCGGGCACGTTTTGGGTCGGCGGCGATGTCCTCGATCTCGATCATGGTGCAACTTTATCCTGCAAAAGCTCTATTGACAAAATGACGTAATTTGTCAAGATGTAAGGGGACGAGCTAGCCCAATGGGGGCTGTTTCGCCGCCGGGATCAACAAGGGTACCCCATGCGCCTCACCGTCGACGGCCAGCAATTCGACATCAATGCCGATCCCGAAATGCCGCTGCTTTGGGCGCTGCGCGATCTCATGGGCAAGACAGGGCCGAAGTTCGGCTGCGGCATCGCTGCCTGCGGCGCCTGCACGGTGAATGTCGACGGCCAGGCCGTTCGCTCCTGCTCGCTTCCGGTCGGCCAGGTCACCGGTGCGGTCACCACAATCGAAGGCATCGGCATCGACGGCAAGCTGCACCCGGTGCAGCAGGCATGGCTGGAGGAACAGGTCGCGCAATGCGGCTACTGCCAGGCCGGCCAGATCATGAGCGCGGTGGCGCTGCTTGAAGAGGTTGCCGCCCCGAGCGATGCCGACATCGACGACGCCATGGGCGGCAATCTCTGCCGTTGCGGCACCTATCCGAAGATCCGGACAGCCATTAAACGAGCTGCCGTGCTCAAGACGGCGGGGCTCTGATCATGGCCAGTGTGGGAAAGATCGCCCGCCGCACGTTTCTCATCGGTGCGGCTGCCATCGCGGGCGGTGTAGCCGTCGGCTATTATTACTATCGCAAGCCTTTTCCGAATCCGCTGGAGGGCGATCTCGCCAAGGGCGAAGCGACCTTCAACCCCTATGTCAAGATTGGCGCCGACAACACCATCACCATTGTCGCGCCGCGCGCCGAGATGGGGCAGGGCATCTCGACGACGCTTGCCGCCATGGTCGCCGAAGAGCTCGATGTCGACCTCGACCAGGTCAAGGTCGAACACGGGCCGGCCTCCTACGCCTATTACAACGCAGCGATCCTGGAAGAGGGTGGCCCGTTTGCCTTTTTCGACGAAAGCATGACGGCTGAAGCCGTGCGCGCCGGAATGGGCGTGATCGGGAAATTCCTCGCTTTGCAGGCCACCGGCGGCTCCGCCTCGACGCGCGACGGTTTCGACAAGATGCGGCAGGCCGGTGCCGCTGCGCGGCAGATGCTGATTGCGGCGGCGGCGCAGAAGCTCGGCGTCGCCGCCGCCGAGCTGGAAACGGCCAACGGCTCGATCCTGCACAAGGCGTCGGGCAAATCGCTGACCTATGGAGCGGTCGCCGCGGCCGCTGCCGCGATGGCGCCGCCTGCGGAAGTCAGGCTCAAGGACAAAGCCGACTGGAAGCTGCTGGGAAAATCGCAAAAGCGCATCGACATGCTGGCCAAGGTCACCGGAGCACCGATCTTCGGCATCGATGTCAGGCTGCCGGACATGCTGTACGGCACGGTGAAGATGAGCCCGCGCTTCTGGGCCAGGCCGGTCACGGCGGATCTCTCCAAGGCCGAAAAGATGCCGGGCGTAATCAAGATCGTGTCGATCGAAACGAATTACGGCCATGGCTTCGGCATCATCGCGGAAAACACCTGGGCGGCGTTCAAGGCGGCGGAAGCGATCGACGCCAAATGGGCCGATCCCGAATATCCACTGGACAGCGCCGCCATTGCAGAGGTGCTGAAGCAGGCGCTTGGCGCCAAAGGTTCGGCGATGCGCGACGATGGCGATGTCGATACGGCCTTCGCCGATGCACCGCGCGAAAGAATAGTCGAGGCGGACTATGCCGTGCCTTACCTGGCGCATGCGACGATGGAGCCGATGAATGCCACGGCGCAGCTGAAGAACGGGGCGCTCGATATCTGGTGCGGCAACCAGGCGCCGACCCTGGTGCGGCAGCTCTGCGCCAATGCGGTCGGCATCGAACAGGACAAGGTCACGGTTCACACCACCTTCATGGGCGGCGGTTTCGGCCGCCGCGTCGAGATGGACTATGCGCTCTGTGCCGCGCTGATGGCGAAGCAAGCGGGCGGGCGCCCGGTCAAGGTGACGTGGACGCGCGAGGAGGACATGCGCCACGACGCTTACCGGCCGGCTGCCGTCGGCAAGTTTCAGGCTCGGCTCGGCGACGATGGGCTGCCGGTCGCCGTCGACATGAAGATCGCTTCGCCGTCGGTGATCGCCGGCACCTTGCGCCGGCTATTTCCCTCGATATCGCCGCTCGGCCCGGACAAGACCATCGTCGACGGGGCTTACGACCAGCCCTACACCATCCCAAACTACCGGGTGAGCGGCATTGCGGCCACCGTCTCCATTCCTGTCGGCTCCTGGCGATCAGTGGGCAGCTCGATCAACAGCTTCTTCCACGAGGGCTTCCTGGACGAGATCGCCGTGGCTGGAAAAACCGATCCGGTCGAATTGCGCAAGATGCTGATGGCAGCCTATCCGGCGGCGGTGAAGGTGGTCGAGAAAGTTGCCGCGATGGCGAAATGGGGCGAGGCGCTGCCCGCCGGCAAGGCGAAGGGCATGGCCTTTACGCTCTGCTTCGGCAGTTGGGTCGGCGAGATCGTCCAGGTGGCGGACACGCCTGCCGGAATCCGCATTGAGAAGGTGTGGATTGCCGCCGATGTCGGCACCGCGCTCGATCCTGATATCATCGAAGCACAGCTCATCTCCGCCGCCATCTATGGTCTGTCTGCGGCGGTTGCGCAGGAAATCACTTTTGCCGACGGCATGGTCGAACAGTCCAACTTCCATGACTACGATGCCATGCGCATTTTCCAATGCCCAACCTTCGAAGTCGCCATCCTGGAGAATTTCCACAAGATGGGCGGCGTCGGCGAGATCGGTACGCCACCGGCGGCACCAGCGCTCGCCAATGCCGTCTTCGCGCTTACCGGCAAACGCATCCGGACGCTGCCGTTGTCCAAAGGAGTGGCCTTCGCGTGAAAAAATTTTTGATCACGACGACCCTATTGAGAAAAAATTTCTTATCATGCTGACGCCTGCTGCCATTCTGGTTTCGGCTAGGCCTTTCGCAACCGCACAAGAAAGCCGGGCGCCGGCGCCGGTGGCGGTCGAGGCCGCAGAGGTCTGGCCGAATTGGACAGGGTTTATGCGGTGCTCTCGCATCCTTGCTGCGCCGGCTGTCATGTCGCGGACGCCGGCCGCTGGTCCGGCGCGCATTGCGGTGGCACGCGCGTTCATGACTTCAACGTCCAGCGCGGCGCGGACGGCTGGCTTAGGCAATCCGGGCCTGCGCTGCACGCCTTGCAATTTATCCAGCAATTGCAATGCAATAGATGGGCCACCCGGCGCCGAGAACCGGCGCCTTGTGCCGTCGGAGATGACCTGGTTCGACAAATCCCCGACGGAAATCTGCGTCCAGATCAAGGAGCCGCCCGCGGGCGGTCGCTGCTTGCAAGATGTCGCGCTGCATGTCCGCGACGACCGGCTGGTCGGCTGGGCTGGGCGCCAGGAGCGGACCGTGAGCTGGCGCCGGAGGCGTATCAGGTAATCGAGAGGTGGATGGCGGCAGGGATATCTTGTCCAGCAACGCAATAACCTATCAACTTTTCTGACTATATTGCGATGCAACTTTGATGTACAAGCGCGCTTCGCCGATCACGGCAATTTGAGCACGGCCTAGCGCGCACCCATATCGGCGACGCGCCCGAGTAGAAGACGCGGCCTGGCCGAACCCCGCGCAGTGGAAAACGACGATGCCGAAATTCAAGTTTCACAAGCTTGCAGCCGTGGTTGTGCTTATCGGGTTCGCCGCCTGGATTGGAACAGGCGTGTTCTCGTCCGTCGGCAGTGCATCCGCCGACAGCAAGGCGAAGGCAGCCGAGCAGCCCAAAACGGCTGACGCCGGCAAGCCAAAGCCTGCCGAAGCCGAGCAGCCCAAGGCAACCCCGCGTACCGTCGCGGTGGTGGCGCCGCCGCGGCGCACCTTTGCCCGCGCCATCCGTATTTCCGGGCTGACCGAAGCCGACAAGCGCGCGGTCCTGGCGACACGCGTCGCCGGCGTCATCGACAAGCTGCCGGTCAAGCAGGGACAGCACGTCAAGACCGGCGATCTCGTGCTGATGCTTGCCGCCGAGGAAAAGCTTTCGGCTGTCAGCAACGCCAAGCAGCTCCTGGTTCAGCGCCAGGCCGAGCTGGATGCCGCACAGCGGCTGGCGCGGACCGGCAACCTGCCCAAGCTGCAGCTCGATACCGCACGCTCGAATTTGACCTCGGCGCAGTCCCTGTTGGAGACGGCGCAAGCCGAGCTTGACCGCAACGAAGTCAAGGCGCCCTTCGACGGCGTCATCGACCGGGTGCCGGTGGAACTCGGCAGCTCCGTGATGCAGGGCGGCGAGGTGGCAACCATCCTCAGCCTCGACCCGGTGATCGCCAGGGGTGAAGTCAGCGAGCGCGACCTGCGCTACATCAAGATCGGCGACGAGGCCAATGTGCGCCTGGTCAATGACCAGACGGTCAAGGGCACCGTGCGCTACATCAGCCGCGACGCGTCATCCATGACCCGCACCTTCCGCGTCGAGGTCGCGATCCCCAATCCGGAGGGCACCATCCCGGCCGGCATGACGGCGGAAATCGCACTCAGCGCACTGCCGACCGACGCCGTCATGCTGCCGCGCTCAGTGGTGACGCTCGGCGACAAGGGAGATCTCGGCATCCGCGCCGTCGACAAGGACAAGAAGGTCGTGTTCTTCCCGATCGACCTGGTCGACGACACGCCGACGGGCCTGGTGCTTGGCGGCATCCCGGCCGACGCGCGCGTCATCGTCGCTGGCCAGGAGCTGGTGAAGGAAGGCGAAGTGGTCAACCCGGTCGAAGCCGACCAGGCGACGATCAAGAAGTTGTTGGACGAAGCAACGGCCGGGACGCAATAGCCCGGCTTGTGGAGGGGATATCCCTTGAGTGACGGAAATCGGCTGCTGTGCAGCCCCGAGGTTAACAGCAGGCATCAGTCATGGATATCGTCAGACTTGCAATCCACAACGCCCGCCTGACCATTTCGGTCCTGGTCTTCCTCATCCTTGCGGGTGCGGTCGCCTATCAGTCGACACCGAAGGAAGCGGAACCCGACGTTCCGATCCCGATGATGTATGTCAGCCTGGTCTATCAAGGCATTTCGCCGGAGGATTCGGAGCGCCTTCTGCTGCGGCCGATGGAAGCCAAGCTGAAAAGCCTGAAAGGCCTCAAGGAAATGCGTTCGGCCGCCTTCCAGGGCGGCGGCTACGTGCTGGTCGAGTTCCAGCCACAGACGAACCTGGCGACGGCGCTGCAGGACACGCGCAGCAAGGTGCAGGACGGCAAGGCCGACCTGCCGCAGGCGGCCGAGGAGCCGACCGTCACCGAGGTCAACGTCTCCGAATTTCCTGTCCTAGTGGTGACGCTGTCGGGTGAAGTGCCCGAGCGCGTGCTGACGGCGGCGGCGCGCGAATTGCGCGACCGGATCGAGGAAGTGCCTGGTGTGCTGGAAGGCTCGCTGCAAGGTGCCCGCGACGACCTCGTCGAAGTCGTTGTCGACCCGATGAAGCTGTCGTCCTATGGGCTGCAGCTTGACCAGATGATGCAGGGCGTCGCCGCCTCCAATAGCCTCGTCGCTGCCGGCAACATCGAAGGCTCGGAAGGCAAATATGCCGTCAAGGTGCCGTCTCTGATCGAGACGCCGGAGGACGTTGCCAGCCTGCCGATCGTCGCCACGCCCAATGCCGTGGTGCAGGCCAAGGACATCGCCACCATTCGCTCCACCTTCAAGGACGCCGAGACGGTGACCCGCCTCGACGGCAAGCCGGCGATCGCCATCGAGGTGAAGAAGCGCATCGGCTCCAACCTCATCGACACCATCTCCAAGGTCAGGGAGGTGTCCGACGCCTTCGTCAAGTCCATGCCGGAAGGCATGCACGTCACCTACACGCAGGACAAGTCGGTGTTCGTCAACCAGCTGCTCGGCGATCTGCAGAACCATGTCATGATCGCCGTCATCCTGGTGTTCATCGTCATTCTCTACGCGCTGTCGGGCCGTGCATCGCTGCTGATCGGACTGGCCATCCCGTCGTCCTTCCTGATCGGCATCCTGCTGCTGGCGATGATGGGCTACACGATCAACATGATCGTGCTGTTCAGCCTCATCCTGGCGGTCGGCATGCTGGTCGACGACGCCATCATCGTCACCGAATTCGCCGAACGGCGGATGAGCGAAGGCATGCCGAAGGAGGAAGCTTTCGCGCTGGCCGCCAGGCGCATGGCCGGCCCGGTCATCGCCGCGACGATGACGCGCATCGCTGCCTTTTCGCCGCTGCTGTTTTGGCCAGGCATCATCGGCGACTTCATGAAATACATGCCGATAACGCTGATCGTCACGCTCTCGGCCTCGATGCTCTACGCGCTGGTCTTTGCGCCGACGCTGGGCGCCATTTTCGCCAAGGCGCCGCCTCACCACGAGGATGACAATCGCGACGGCTGGTACATGGCCGTGGTCAAGCAGGCGGTGCGGTTTCCGGTCACCGTGCTTGTGCTCACCGTCGCGCTGCTGTTCGGCGTCGGCTACGCCTATTCAAAATTCGGCGCTGGAGTCGAGTTCTTCCCGAATGTCGAGCCGGACTACGGCCTGCTTTACGTGCACGCCCGCGGCAACCTTTCGCTCGCCGAAATGGACCTTGCCACGAAGGCGGCGGAAGACCGGCTTCTCGGCTGGCCGGGCGTGAAATCGGTCTATACCCGCGTCGGCAAGACGCAAGGCGGCGGCCAGGATATCCCGGAAGACGTGGTCGGCGTGATCCAGTACGAGTTCGTCGATTGGCGCGAACGCAAGTCGGCGAACCAGATCCTCGACCAATTGCGCGGCGTCATGGCCGGCATTCCCGGCGTCGATGTCGAGGTCCGCGTGCCGGAAGCCGGCCCGCCCACCGGCAAGCCGATCCAGATCAGGCTTTCGGCCGTCGATCCCAAAGGCCTCGACGACAAGGCCCGCGCAGTGGCAGCTCGGATTGCCGAGGTGCCGGGTGTCATCGACATTTCCGACGGCCTGCCGCCGCCCGGCGTCGACTGGGCACTCGAGGTCGATCGCGCCAAGGCGGCACAATACGGCATCAGCCCGACCTCGGTCGGAACCGTTGTGCAACTGGTGACGAACGGGCTGAAGCTCAGCGAATACCGACCCGCCGGCGCCGACGATGCCGTCGACATCAGGCTGCGCCTGCCCGAGAACCGGCGGACGCTGTCGACGCTCGACGAACTCCGGGTGCAGACCTCGCAAGGCTCGGTGCCGATCTCGAACTTCGTCGTGCGCAAGCCCGAGCCGACGGTCGGCATCCTCAACCGCATCGACGGCGCGCGCACAGTGGTCGTCCAGGCCAACGTCGCCGCCGGCGCCCAGGTCGCGGCTGTCCAGCAGCAGGTCACCCAGGCTGTCGCCGACATGGATCTGGGCAGTGGCATACGCTGGAAGCTGGCCGGTTCGAACGAGGACAGCGCCGAGGCCAGCGCCTTCCTCAGCAAGGCTTTCGGCGCGGCGATCTTCCTGATCTTCCTTGTGCTCCTGGCGCAGTTCAACAAGTTCACCAGCGTCTGGCTGGTGCTGTCCTGCGTGGTCATGGCGACGATCGGCGTGTTCCTGGGGCTTCTGCTGACAGGCGAGGCATTCGGCATCGTCATGTCCGGCATCGGCGTCATCGCGCTGGCCGGCGTGGTGGTGAACAACAACATCGTGCTGATTGATACCTATGACCGGCTGCGCGAAGAGGGCTGGGACAAGGTCGAGGCAGTTCTGCAGACCTGCCGCGAACGCGCCCGTCCCGTAGTGCTGACGGCAGTGTCGGCGATCCTCGGTGTGCTGCCGATCGCCTTCGGCCTCGGCCTCGAAATCTTCCATCACGAGACGACGATCAACGCGCCGTCGACACAATGGTGGATTTCGCTGTCCTCGGCGATCGTCTTCGGCCTGTCCTTCGCAACCGTGCTGACACTGGTGGTGACGCCGTCGATGCTGATGGTCTTCACCCGAGCCAAGGTCAAGGCCGGCGCACGGCGCGGCTGGCTCAGCCGGCTGTTGCGGCGCGGCAAGGTCTCGTCGGAGGCTCCGGCACCGGCTCTGGACGCCGAACCGGCGATTGCCTTCCCGAAGGCGGCCGAATAGATTGACTTTGCTTGGAGCACCGTGCGTCCAGTGGAACGCGCAAAGAGGCCGTCTGGGAACAACCGGGCGGCCTTCTGCATTGTGCTGGTATAGGAGCACCTCATAGCGGGGATCTTTCATGACGCTAAGCACCATTCTCGTCATCATTCTGATCCTCATCCTGATCGGCGCGGTGCCGGCATGGCCGCATTCGCGCGCGTGGGGCTATGGCCCTTCCGGTATCGTCGGCGTCATCCTGGTCGTGCTGCTGGTGCTGGTGTTGATGGGCAGGATCTGACCCAATCTATGCAATGCAAAAACAGCGAGCGCCCATCGGACGCCCGCTGCCTTTCTTAATCAGGTTCTGTCAGGCCGCCTTCCGGCTGCTGGGTGCGACAACGGTCGAGATACCGATGTCGTTCAGGGCGTCGGCGACAGCCTTGTCCAACGGCGTATGCGGGATCGTGCCGATGACGCCTTCAAGCCGGGCGGAAACAAGCCGGTGCGGCTCGAAGCGGAGATAGGACATCGAGACGATCTCGCGCCACATCGCCACAAACGGGCTGCCGGCGCGCAACACCCACCACGGCATCGAGGTCAGCTTCAGCGTGCGTCCGAGTGCCTTCTCGGCAGCCGCCTTGATCTCCATATCGGTGACGGCATGGCCGGGAAAGTTCAGTGCCTCGTAGGTGCCTAGCTTGTCGAGATTCTCAGCCAGTCCGACGAAGGCCTTGGCGAAGTCCGGCAGGTAGGTCCATTCATGCAGGAGCTCGGCCGGTCCGGGTGCGGTATAGACGCCCTTGTTCATCTTGGCGGCGACGACCAGATCGAACCACGATCCGCTGCCGGTGCCGCCAAAGAAATCGCCGGCCCGCAAAATGATGGTGCGCACACGGTCGGCATCGGCCTCGCGGCGAAAGAGGTCTTCCATGGCGACGCGGATGCGGCCTTTTTCCGTCGTTGGGTGAAAGGGCGTATCCTCGGTGATCACGACGGGCGTCGGCGAGCCGTAATTATAGATGGTGCCGGGGAAGAGATGCAGCGCGCCGTTCGCTCTGCAGGCGGCCATGACATTTCCGGCCATCGGCAGGCATTTGCTCCAGTCGGTGTAGAGCGGGCTGAGGCCGTTGAAGATGATGTCCACATCTTGCGTGGCGCGGATCAGCGCATCGCGGTCGAGCGCGTCACCGGCAACGGCGATAGCGCCCTTGAGCTCCGCCGGCACCTTGCCGTTGCGGGTGATGGTGCGGACGTCGTAGCCGGCGTCGATGAAGGCCTTGGCTACCACACGGCCGAGCCGGCCATTGGCGCCCAGAATTGCGATCTTGGTCATTTTTCGTCTCCGTGTTTGCGTTACGACCAGAATATGATCGGATCGCAGACGAATGGAAATTGACTGAAATCGGCAATCTGTTATTCAATTTTGAATGGCAGACATTGACTGGAACCTGATCAAGAGTTTTGTCACCGTGGCGGAAACCGGCAGCCTGTCGGCTGCCGCGCGCAAGCTGGCCGCAAGCCAGCCGACGCTCGGCCGCCATATCGCCGAGCTGGAGCAGGTGCTTGGCGTCACGCTGTTCCGGCGCGGACGGCGTGGCTATGCGCTGACCGAGGCCGGCAGCACGCTTTATGAACGCGGCCGGGCGGTGAGCGAGCAGGCCAGCGCCTTCTCGCTGCTGGCGCTGGGTTCGGTCGAGGCAATCGAGGGCACGGTGCGCATTGCCGCCAGTGAAGTGGTGGCGGCCTATGTGCTGCCGCAGATGACGGCCAGGCTGGGCGTCGAGGAACCCGGCATCGAGGTCGAGATCGTCGCATCGAACCAAGTCGAGAACCTTTTGCGCCGCGATGCCGACATCGCCATCCGCATGGTCAAGCCGGCACAGAACGAGCTGGTGGCGCGCAAGGTCACCGACATTCCGCTCCGCGCTTGCGCAGCAAGATCCTACCTCGATCGGCGTGGCCGCCCGCACCGGCCCGGCGATCTTATCGACCACGATCTGATCGGCTTCGACCGCAGCGACGAGATCATTCGCGGCTTTGCCCAGTTCGGCGTTTCGCTGACCCGTAATGCCTTCCGCTTCCGGGCCGACAACCAGATCGTCGTGTGGGAAGCGGTGCGGGCGGGAAACGGCATCGGCTTCGGCCAGGAGCCGCTGGCCGACCGTGATCCGCTGGTGGAGACCGTGCTGCCGGATCTCAAGCTGCCGGTGCTGCCGGTGTGGCTGGCCATGCACCGCGACGTGCGCACCAGTGTGCGCATCCGTCGGGTGGCGGATTTCCTCTACGAGGAGCTGAAGCGCTATTCGGCCGGTGCTGCGTCGGGAGCGAATTCGGCGCGGTGAGCGAGCCCGGCCATCAACAGCACGATGACCAGCAGCCCCGACAGAGCGACGAAGATTGGGCCGAAGCTTGAGTGCTCGGCGATGAAGCCGATCGCAGACGGCGCCACCAGGATGCCGGAGTAACCCATTGTGGTGACCACGCTCATGCCGGTGCCGGACGACATACCTTCCTGGTTGCCGCCGGCGGAAAAGATGATTGGCACCATATTGGCGATGCCGAAACCGCAAAAGGCAAAAGCCGCGATGGCGAGCCAGGGCGAGGGCGACAGGCCGGCCACCAGCATGCCTGCTGCGGCGACAAGAGCCGAGGCGCGCAGCGTCATCACTGCGCCGAAGCGGTTGCGAACCCCGTCGCCGAAGAAACGCATGACGGCCATGACGCCGGAAAAGGCGGCGTAGGCCAGACCGGCGACGGCAAGGTCGGCGCCAAGCTCCTGTCGCAGGTAGAGCGCCGCCCAGTCGAGCACAGCGCCTTCGGAAATCATCGTCAACAACGCCATCAGTCCGACCAGATAGACCACCGGGTTTGCCGGCAGTGAGAATTTGTGGTGCTCGGCCACCTGCGGCTTGCCCTCGGCGATCAGGTAGCGGACTGCCACCGCGATCACCGCAAAGGCGAGAGCCGTCACCACCGTGGCATGGGCGAGGTGACCGTAATTCTGGATGGCGAAGCCACCGAGAGCGCCGCCGGCGAAGCCGCCGAGACTCCAGAAGCCGTGCGAGGACGACATGATGGCGCGCGACAAGCGCCGCTCCACCGCGACCGCATTGGCGTTCATGGCGACATCCATGCCGCCGATCGAGCCGCCGAAGATGAACATGGCGATGGCCGCCAGCGGCACATTGGGGGCCAGCGCCACGACCAGCAGGCCGAAGCTGCCGGCGAGGCCGAACCAGCGCAGCACGGTGCGCGAACCGTGCCTGGAGATCAGATGGCCGCACCAGGTCATGGCGGTGACGGCGCCAGCGCCGAACAGTAGGATCAAAAGACCTAGGGTGAATTTGGAAATGTCGAGCCGGGTCAGGAACACCGGAATCTGCGGCGCCCAGCTGCCGGTCAGGAAGCCGTTGGCGAGGAAGATACCGGCGACGGCCCATCGCCCGCGAATGGCGGTCTGCATGACGTTTCGCGCGTCCATTGAGTAGAATCGGTCCCGAAAATGGCGCCGCGCGGCAAATTAGATCGATTCAATTTTCAGTCAAGCGCTCTCGCCCGAAAGTGCTTGGGCCAGGCATAGGCTGATCGGATCCGCTAGTGATCCCGGGGCCGCCTTGCCTCGAATTCCGCCTTCTTGGCGTCCGACGCTTCGGTCTGGTTGAGTGCCTGCCATTCGGCATAAGGCATGCCGTAGATGATTTCCCGCGACTGGTCCTTGGAAAGCGCGACACCCTCGGCCTCCGCGGCATCGCGATACCAGTTCGACAGGCAGTTGCGGCAGAAGCCGGCAAGGTTCATCAGGTCGATGTTCTGCACGTCGCTGCGCTCGCGCAGAAGCGTCACTAGCCGGCGGAAGGCGGCGGCTTCGAAATCGCGCTTTTGCTCGTCGCTGAGTTCGGTCATTGTTCGGCCTCCGTCATAGCGGCCCGGTGCGCGAGCCGAAGATCTTCACCACATGTATATCGGGACGGTGGTTGATCGCGTCAACGATCGGCTCCAGCCGCTCGGCCCAGTCGAGCGCGCCCTTCCGGTCTGCGATCAGATCCTGGCGAATTTCGACCAGCGCATGGGCAAAGCCGTTGACGATGGCGTGCCTGAACATGGTATCGCCGCGCAGCGCGCCGTCATAAGGTTCGTTGTCGCCGACGACGAGATTCTTGTCGGCCGCCAGCATGTCGATCAGCGGCCGCGCCACCCGGTCGTCCAGGTCCCACAATATGCCGACGTGCCACGGTCGCACAAACCCCTGCATGACCGGCGTGAAGGAATGCACCGACAAGATAAAAGGCGCGTGCCCGGAAGCATGCGCCACCGAGGCGATCATGGCGTCGACCGCGTCATGATAGGGCCGGTAGAAGCGGTCGAGGCGCTTCTCGCGCTCCTCCGAGGCAATAGGATAGTTTCCCGGCACGATGGTGCCGTCATAGAGCTGGCGAATCAGTGTCGGGTCGTCCTCGCCGCGGTTGGCGTCGATCAGCAGCCGCGAAAAATTGGCGACCACCGCCGGCACCCCGAGCATCGCCGCCAGTTCGCGCGTCACCGTCTCGACGCCGATATCATAGGCGATGTGGCGGTCGAATTCCGCCGCCGGCAGGCCGAGGCTGCCATACTCCTCAGGCAGATCGCGGCGGGCGTGATCGGCCAGAAGCACGATGCCTCGCCTGCGGTCGCCTTCGACGATATCGAAAGGCGCGAAAACTGTGGATCGGGTCATTGGCTGAAAATGGTCGGTTCGCTGGCTTCCGGGGAGGGTGGTATCGTCATTCCACGAAGAGGAAACTTGCGCAATGCCGTTGTTTGGCCACGGTTTCTGCGAAAATCCGGCCCGAGGCGACAGAACGCGCGCCGGGGCCTTCCTAAATCGATTGGAATTGGACAGAACGGCGCGTTGACATGCGCCCGGACTTTTCCCAAAAGGGGCGTTGAGAGATGCAAATGTGGTTCTTAAGGGGTTTCAGGATGGGTTCCGCCGGCAGGCCGCGCATGCGCTATGCCTTCGCCATGCCGCTCCTGATCCTGATCGCAGGTTTGTCGGTGGTCGCGGCCTCGCCCGCCCGCGCCGACTTCCGCGTCTGCAACGCCACGCAGAACCTGGTCGGCGTCGGCATCGGCTACCGCGCCAAGGCCGGCTGGATCACCGAGGGCTGGTGGCACATCGAAGGCTCTAGCTGCAAAACGCTGATCGAAGGACCGCTGTCATCAAGGTTTTACTATCTCTATGCAGAAGACGCCGAGCGCGGCGGGCGCTGGGATGGCCCGATCAACATGTGCGTGGCCGAAAAAGAGTTCAAGATCGCCGGCGTGACCGATTGCGTCGCCCGAGGCTTTCAGCGCGCCGGATTCCAGGAATATGACACGGGTGAACAGGCGAGCTGGATGGTCCAGCTGACCGATGAGCCCGCAACGGGAGGCGCTCCAGCCGCCCCGGGAACAAGCAGTCAATGAGACGTAACCGCAAGGTCAAGATCCTCGCTACCATCGGTCCGGCTTCCTCGTCCGAGGAGATGCTGAAGAAGCTTTTCGAAGCCGGCGCCGACGTGTTCCGCATCAATATGAGCCATACGGATCACGAGCTGATGCGCACACTTGTCAGCCGCATCCGCACCGTCGAGCAAGCGGTCGGCCGGCCGATCGGCATCCTCGCCGACCTGCAAGGGCCCAAGCTGCGCGTCGGCAAGTTCGCCAACGGCAAGGAAGTGCTGACCGTCGGCCAAGCCTTCACGCTCGACAACAATCCGGAGCCCGGCAACTCGACCAGGGTCTACCTGCCGCATCCGGAAATCCTGAGCTCGGTCGAGCCCGGTGACCGTCTTTTGATCGACGACGGCAAGCTCGAGCTGAAGGCGGTGAAGAGCAACGGCAAGGCGATCGTCTGCACCGTCGTCGCCGGCACCAGCATTTCCGACAAGAAGGGCGTCAGCCTGCCCGACACCGACCTGCCGGTCGGGGCACTCACCGAAAAGGACCGCAAGGATCTTGATGCGGTATTGGCCACCGGCGTCGACTGGGTGGCGCTGTCGTTCGTGCAGCGGCCTGAGGATCTGGCGGAAGCACGCAAGATCGCACGCGGCCGGGCGCTGATCATGGCCAAGATCGAAAAGCCGCAGGCCGTGTCCCGGCTGGCCGAAATCATCGAGCTCTCGGACGCTCTGATGGTTGCCCGCGGCGATCTCGGCGTCGAGATGCCGCTCGAAGCCGTGCCCGGCATCCAGAAGCAGATCACCCGCGCCGCGCGGCGTGCCGGCAAGCCGGTGGTGGTCGCCACGCAGATGCTGGAATCGATGATCACCGCGCCGGTGCCGACCCGCGCCGAGGTATCGGACGTGTCGATCGCCGTGTTCGAAGGCGCCGACGCCATCATGCTTTCTGCGGAGTCCGCAGCCGGTGCCTACCCGGTTGAAGCGGTGGCGATGATGAACCGGATCGCCACCAAGGTGGAAACCGATCCGAACTATGCCGGCATCATCAATGCGCAGCGCTCGGAGCCGGAGGCGACCGGCGCCGACGCCATTTCGCTTGCCGCCCGCGAAATCGCCGAGACGCTGAAACTGTCTGCGATCATCACCTATACGGCATCCGGCACGACCGGCCTGCGCGCTGCGCGCGAGCGCCCACAAGTGCCGATCGTGGCGCTGTCGCCGATCGTCAACACGGCGCGGCGGCTGTCGCTGTTGTGGGGCACGCATTGCGTCGTTTCTCCCGACGCCATCGATCTCGACGATATGGTCGATCGTGCCTGCCGCATCGCTCTCGACGAGGGGTTCGGCAAGCCAGGCGACCGCGTCATCATCACGGCCGGCGTGCCGCTGAGGACGCCGGGGTCGACGAACATGCTGCGCATCGCCTATATCGGATCGGACGTGCAGGCCAGCCGCTGAGCCGGTTCATCGGCGCGGCCGAACGCGCAGCAGCGGAGCCCTGTTCGACGTAGCGCGACCGAATGCAGCTGTCGATTGCGACGGGAGAGCCGTCTCATGAGCGAAAATCATACAGGCAGCTGGACCCGCACGTCGAGGGTGATCAAGGCGCGGCCCGAGGAGCTTTATGCGGCCTTCACGGATCCGGCCGCGCTCGTCGCCTGGCTGCCGCCGGCCGAGATGACGGGCTTCATCCACGCGTTCGATGCGCGGGTCGGCGGCGGATATCGGATGTCGCTGTTCTATCCGCCCGACGAGCGCGTATTCCGTGGCAAGACCTCCGACAAGGAGGACATGGTCAAGGTGCGCTTCGTCGAATTGACGCCGCCGCACCGGATCGTCGAAGCCATCGACTTCGTCACCGACGATCCGGCCTTGCTGGGCGAGATGACGATGACGGCGACGTTCGAGGAGGTGCCCGGTGGAACGGAAGTCACGCTTCTGTTCGAGAACCTGCCGCAAGGCCTGCGGGCAGAAGACAACGAGGCCGGAGCGCGATTGAGCCTCGAGCAACTCGGCCGCCGCTTCGAATGAAGTCGCTCAAATCGGCGCGAGCTCAGCCTCCGGTACCTTCAGGTCGGCGCATTTGCCCGCGCCTTGGATGTCATCGGCGATCCGCGCTTCCACCGTCTTCGCCATCGCCTGCAGATCCACGTCGTTGCCGGCAACCTTGCCGATCGCGCCGATGACGAGATCGGGCGCGATCCAGTCCGGCTTATGGCCGAGATTGTGGACCCAGACCAGCTCGGCGCCGGGAATGTCGCGGACAAGACCGAGCGAATGGACCGTTGCGTAGACAACCTTGTCGCGATCGCCGGAGATAATCACGGTCGGCGCCTTGATGTCACGATAATGCGGCGCAGCGCCGAGCGCATAGCGATAAAGCCCGGCGACATCGGTGGCATTGGCGCGGAAGGCGCCGGGGCGGAGCACCAGCGGGATGGAGGCCTCGCCGACATAGCTGTCAGGCACCGTGTTGGGGGCAAAGACGCACCCGGTGGCGGCGGTCATCCGCAGAGTTCCCGCCGGATAGCTCAGCGTTTCGGAGAACAGCCAGCCGACGACCGGAATGGTCGTCAAATTATAGTACCAGGCGGTCGCGCCGCCCGGCCAAGGGTGGCTAACAGGCGAGATGAAGACGAGGCCGAGCGTCTTGTCGGGATGCTCACGACCAAAGGCGGTGGTTATCGCGCCGCCAAAGGAATGGCCGACGATGATGGCTTTCTTGATGCCGAGACGGTCCATCAGCACCGCTATGGTGTTGGCCTGAGCCGACGGGGTTTCGTTGTTGCCGGGGCCGCGCCCGGACCAGCCGAAGCCCGGCCGGTCGAAGAACAGCATCTCGGCGCGGCCTTCGAGCAGCGGCCTCAGCGGCAGCATCTGATCCCTGAGATTGGCGCTGGCGCCGTGGATGAAGACAACCGGCGGCAGGTCGGCATTGGCCGGCACTGGGACATGGACATAATGGATGCGGGCGCCATCGATGTCGGCGAAGTCGCCGATCGGCGGATTGCGGCGCTCGATCAGCCACGAACCGGCGCGAGTGACACCGGCAAGAGTGAACACAAGCGCCATGAAGAAGGCGAGGGCGGCATAGACCAGGTTCATGCAGTGGAGGTACGGACCGGAGCGAAATTAGTTCTCACCCTAGCGCATGACCTTGAAAATCGTAAGTCTAGCGGAGCTGCCCGTCGACCGGGCAATCAGATGCCTTCGCCGGCAAGCTCTTCCGAAAGTGTGGCGACCTGATCCTGGGCGCTGCGCATCATCGGATAGATGCTGAGCACACGCTGCCAGGCTTCGAGTGCCGACTGCTTGTGGCCGGTCTCGGCCATGATCTGCGCCAGGCCCGAAAGCGCGCCGAAATGGCGAGGTTCGAGCCGTAGCGTATGGTCGATGTCCGACATCGACTTCCCGTAGTTCTTCATCATGAAATGCACGGTCGCGCGCCGGTTCCAGCCTTCGGCATAGGCTGGCTGCAAGGTCACCACCTGATCGAGGAAATCGAGTGCCACGTCGAACTTCTGGTCTTCGGCTGCCTTTTGCGACCATTGCATCATCAGATCGATCGAGGCGCTGCCGGATTGGAGCCATTCGTTCCCGATGCTCCCGGCGATGCGCTCGGCGGCCTTTTCATTGCGCTCGCGCTTCAGGTCGGCGAACAACTGATCGAGCCGGGCCTGTTTCGTCGCGGCAACCGGAGGCGCGACCGGATCGTCCGCCCATGCTGGCAAGACAGCGCTGGACAGGAAAATGGTTGCGAAAAATGCAAAAAGAATCCGCATCACCGGAATCTAATCCCGGACGGCGGATCGTCAAACTGAATTTAGCGTGAAAGGGCCGGCAAGCCATCATGCGGGGGACATGGGCCCCTGCGCATTCAACCCTGGCGCGCCTTGTAGCGCGGGGCGGTCTTGTTGATGATGTAGATGCGGCCCTTGCGGCGAACCAGCTGGTTGTCGCGGTGACGCGCCTTCAGCGCCTTGAGCGAATTCTTGATCTTCATGGTCTTGCCCGTCGGTCAGGGCCCGGTCGCGGGCCGAATTATTAAGGCGCGCTCGAAAAAGCGCGCCTTTGAACTTGTGCGTGGCTCATAAACGAGGAGCCTTGCCCGTGTCAACCGCAAGCATGCCCGATACACGGCATTGAACTCGGGTTAACGGCGGTTTCGGGATTGCGACGGTTCTGATTCTGTTGGTGGCGTTGATTCGGAGAGCACCGCCATGCCTGAGACTGCCGAGAAGCCGCGTCTGCGGCTGTTGCTGGACCATTTCGCCCTGATCGAGGATGACCGGGAGGGGTGGCGGGTGGCGCATCCTCTGTCTGAGGTTCTGCTGCTGGTGGTCTGCGGCACGATCGCGGCGGGCGATGATTTCGAGGACATCGCCGA
>NZ_SADR02000367.1 GCF_004010325.2 Mesorhizobium sp. M00.F.Ca.ET.216.01.1.1 | reverse complement strand
GATGGATTGCCGACCAGATACGGGTCGATGAGAATGTTGGCGTCCTTGGTCTCGACGCGGAATGCCGAATGTCCGTACCAGGTCAGCTTCATGGATGGTTCCTCGATTTTCTCGTTGTCAAAGGATAGAACGCCAACAGCAACATTAAAGTCCTGCGGCTCATCAAAAGGCCGCGCGGCACAGCACCCGGGAGAGTTGGTGAGCATCATCGCGATAGAGCAGTTGCCGGCTCGGTTGGCGGGCGGGCGCACGCTGGCCGGTCTCGACCTCGGCGACAAGACGATCGGCGTCGCGGTGTCGGACCGAGGGCTCTCCTTCGCC
>NZ_SADR02000366.1 GCF_004010325.2 Mesorhizobium sp. M00.F.Ca.ET.216.01.1.1 | reverse complement strand
CGACGTCGGCGTCATTAAGAATAAAGCGGATCTCGTTGCGGATCTTGGTATCGGCCATGTCTCAACTCCCCCGATAGGTCGAGTAGCCATAAGGCGAAATCAAGAGCGGGACGTGATAGTGCCGCTGCTCCGCCATGCCGAAGCGGATCGGCACGATGTCGATGAAGGCAGGCTGCGGCAGGCTGATGCCCTGCCCGCGCAGATAGTCGCCGGCGGCAAAGACCAGCTCGTATTCGCCGGTGCGGAAATCGGCGCCGGCCAGCAGCGGCGCGTCGCAGCGGCCGTCATCATTGGTGGTGACGGTCTTGAGGTGCGTGCGGC
>NZ_SADR02000365.1 GCF_004010325.2 Mesorhizobium sp. M00.F.Ca.ET.216.01.1.1 | reverse complement strand
CATCGGCGACGCCGACACGCCGCTGGCAATGCTTTCGCGAACCTTCGACGTCGGCGAGCAACGCGCCCGTTCGCTTCTTGCCGGCGCCGGAGTCGCCGTCGAGATGCAGGAGCGCAAGATCGGCGCGCTATCTGGAGGGCAGAAGGCGCGGCTGATGATGCTGGCGCTCAGGCTCACCGACCCAAACTTCTACCTGCTCGACGAGCCGACCAACCACCTCGACATCGACGGCCAGGAAGCGCTGGAACAAGAATTGCTGAAGCATCAGGCAAGCTGTCTGCTCGCCTCTCACGACCGTTCCTTTATCCGCGCCGTCGGCAA
>NZ_SADR02000364.1 GCF_004010325.2 Mesorhizobium sp. M00.F.Ca.ET.216.01.1.1 | reverse complement strand
AGGACAGGACCTGAGCGGGGCGAACCTGATCAGCGTTGATTTCACTTCGACCGACCTCAGGAACAGCAATCTCCTTGCGGCAAATTTTGAGAAGGCAACGCTTGTGCGTGCTTCCCTAGCTGACTCGACCGCCAAAGGCGCCCGGTTCGACAAAATCGAGGCCTACAGGACCGACTTCAGCCATATGGACGCGCAGGGCGCTGTGTTTACGAGCGCCGAAGTGCAGCGCTCGAATTTCCAGGACGCCAATCTGACCAATGTTGATTTCACAAAGGCGGAATTGGGACGAGCGCAGTTCCATGACGCCGATATCAGTGGCAG
>NZ_SADR02000363.1 GCF_004010325.2 Mesorhizobium sp. M00.F.Ca.ET.216.01.1.1 | reverse complement strand
GGCGGGGCTCGGTCGTGCCGCTCTCTCCTACACTCAGCGAAAAATCCTTCACCGACCTGCCCGGCTGGAGCGAGGATGATCCCCCAAATGCGCGACGCAGCATTCTCTTCCCGGAAGGCCAAGGCATGACCTCCAGATCAGACGACATCCGCCTCGGCGCGGACATCGGCGGCACCTTCACCGACATCGCGCTCGATGTCAGGGGAGAGATGTTCTCGACCAAGGTGCTGACCAATTATACCGCGCCCGAGCAGGCGATCCTCGACGGCATCGACGTCGTCATCCGCGACGCCGGCATTTCGGCGGCCGAGATCGGCATCAT
>NZ_SADR02000362.1 GCF_004010325.2 Mesorhizobium sp. M00.F.Ca.ET.216.01.1.1 | reverse complement strand
GGAGGAACCGGGCTTCCGTCTTACGCGCCAGGACGGGCCAGAGCGCGTGCAACGTTACGGGCTCGCGGGCTACGCGAGCGACCGGCCTTCCGGCGCACGCTACGTTACGGAGCGCTGAGCCATGAACCTCGCGCTGCCGCCGAATATCGACCTCGCTGCGTTGTATCGCGACTCGGGCATCGGCGAGGTGCTCGCGGAACTCGACCGCGACCTTGTGGGCCTCGCGCCGGTCAAGACGCGAATTCGTGAGATCGCCGCGCATCTGCTTGTCGAGCGCGCGCGCGAATCGCTGGGCCTTGCAAGCGGCGCACCGACGTTGCAC
>NZ_SADR02000361.1 GCF_004010325.2 Mesorhizobium sp. M00.F.Ca.ET.216.01.1.1 | reverse complement strand
CGTGCCCTCCTCTTGGGCTGCCTCGTTGCGGTACTCCTAGGTTTGGTGAAGTCGGGTTCGAAGACAAACTTCGTTCTCGGCGTTGCAGGTCTCGGAACTTTCTTCGTGCTGTACAGTATCTATCTGGTGAGAAGAAAGCAGAGCCCTATGACAGTCATCGTAGGCACTGTTGCGGCTCCGATATTGTTTGAGGCGAGCCTGGTAACATTGCAGGCCCTCAATCCACGGGCCTACAACCTGCTGTCTCTTCAACTTTCCGGAGGTGAGGCGCATTCGGTGGTATCGCGGCAGCGACTGTGGTCAATATCGATTGATCTGGGCC
>NZ_SADR02000360.1 GCF_004010325.2 Mesorhizobium sp. M00.F.Ca.ET.216.01.1.1 | reverse complement strand
GTCCACAGCGCGCTCGCCTGGTTGACGGTCTCGTCCTCGTCTTTCGTGACCATCGCGCTCTTTTCCGCGTCCCACTCTTCCTTTTTCATCAGGATGGGCAGCGCGACGTGGTCCGAATAGCGCTGAATGATCGACTTGAGCCGATGCGACGACAGCAGTTCGTCCTCGTCCGCGCGCAAGTGGAGCGTGATCGTGGTGCCGCGCGCGGCGCGCTCGATGGTCTCTACCTCGAAGTCGCCCTGGCCTGAGCTGACCCAGCGCACGCCTTCGGAGGCGGGCAAACCGGCGCGGCGCGTCTCGACCGTGATCGTGTCCGCGACGAT
>NZ_SADR02000359.1 GCF_004010325.2 Mesorhizobium sp. M00.F.Ca.ET.216.01.1.1 | reverse complement strand
GAACGGGCCGAGCGACCGTTCTTGAGGTGTGAACTTCCTGCTGTCCGCGGCCGATCACAATTCGATCTGATGCACCCTTGGCTCACTCGCCGCCGCCGGCGGCAGCTTGCCTTCCATGATCGCTGCGATGTCGCGGCGCAGGAAGTCGAGCGGGCCGATCACCGGCAAGGCCGGAGGCTGGAAACGGGCATTGTCGCTCGCCGATTTCAGCACGCGGCGATCCTGGTGCAGCGCGGTGGTGAAGAGCGGCTTGAAGGCGAGCGCCTTCAACTCACCGAGCAGGCCCTGGCGGCCGCCGATCAGCCAGCCGACGCCCTCGACGG
>NZ_SADR02000358.1 GCF_004010325.2 Mesorhizobium sp. M00.F.Ca.ET.216.01.1.1 | reverse complement strand
CCGGCGGGGGCGCGGTGGGCGGCAGGGGTGGCGTGTCGTTCGGCGCGCGGGTGCTCGGCACGCTCGGCGGGGTCGTCGTGGCCACGCTCGGCGGCGCGCTCGTGTACGGCGCAATTCGCCTGACGGTGGGCTTGCGGCTCGATCAGGAAGACGAATACAACGGCGCCGACCTGTCGATTCACAAGATTTCGGCGACGCCGGGGCGCGAGAGCCTTGGGTGAGCGATGGGTGTGGGCGTTCGTGGCTCGTGGCTCGTGGCTCGTGGCTCGGGGCTCGAAGCTCGAAGCTCGGGGCTCGGGGCTCGGAGTTCGGGGCTCCTGTCG
>NZ_SADR02000035.1 GCF_004010325.2 Mesorhizobium sp. M00.F.Ca.ET.216.01.1.1 | reverse complement strand
TTCAGGCGTGGCTTCTCAAATCCTTCGAGGGCGGCAATGGTCATGACAGGGCTCCGAATCATGGAAGCCCCATGGAATCAGATCAACCGCAATCCCTAAAGCGCGTTAACCCGAGTTCGAAGCCCTGGGGTCTTCATGTCTGGCCGTGACAGGTCTCCTGCTTTCGACTATCGCTTTGCCCATGAGTCTGCCGACCGACCCCGCCAGAAACCTCGCCGCCCTGATCCGCTGCGCCTCCGTAACGCCCGCAGAAGGCGGTGCGCTTAGCGCGCTGGAGAAGATGCTGAGGCCGCTAGGCTTTTCTGTCGAGCGGCCGGTGTTTTCGGAAGACGGCACGCCGGATATCGAAAATCTCTACGCGCGGCGCTCCGGCAACGGTCCGCATCTGATGTTCGCCGGTCATACCGATGTGGTGCCGGTCGGCGACCAAGTGTCCTGGACGCACCCGCCCTTTGCCGCCGAGATCGCCAATGGCGAGATGTTCGGCCGCGGCGCCGTCGACATGAAGGGCGGCATCGCCTGTTTTATCGCGGCTGTGGCGCGTCATGTCGGGCAAAAGGGCGGCCCGAAGGGTTCGATCTCGCTGCTGATCACCGGCGACGAAGAGGGGCCGGCCATCAACGGCACGACAAAGCTGCTCGAATGGGCGGCTGCCAAGGGCGAGAAATGGGACGCCTCGATCGTCGGCGAACCGACCAACCCGGACGCGCTCGGCGACATGATCAAGATCGGCCGGCGCGGCTCGTTGTCCGGTGACGTGATCGTCAACGGCCGCCAGGGCCACGCCGCCTATCCACAGCTCGCCGACAATCCGGTACGCGGATTGATGACGCTGGTCGACGCCTTGCTGCATCCGGTCTTCGACAGGGGGACAAAGGATTTCCAGCCGACCAATCTGGAGGTGACGTCGATCGATGTCGGCAATCCGGCCACCAATGTCATTCCGGCGAAGGCGACAGCCACCTTCAACATCCGCTTCAACGACACATGGACCGCCGAGACCATCCAGGCGGAAATCCACAACCGCCTCGACCAGGCGGCCAAGCGCAGGAAATACCGGACCGGCAAGAAGACGCCGGTCGACTACGAGCTCGTCTGGCGCGACCGGCCGAGCCACGTCTTCCTCACCCGCGACGACCGGCTGGTCGACACGCTGAGCGGTTCGGTCAAGGCGGTGATCGGCAGGAAACCGGAGCTCTCCACCTCCGGCGGCACCTCCGACGCCCGCTTCATCAAGGACTACTGTCCGGTGGTCGAGTTCGGACTGGTCGGCAAGACCATGCACATGGTCGATGAGCGCGTAGCGGTTGCCGACCTCGAGACGCTGACGCAGATATACCAGCGCTTCATCGATGACTGGTTCGGGCAAGGCGTATCGTAATCATGCTTTCGGCAGACGAAACCTATGCTTCGCTGGCTGGCGCCTGGCGGCTGATGCTCGGCAAGGCCGACGGGTTGCGCCTGCTCGACCTCTCGGCGGACGGTTTCTGGAATTCCTTCTTCGCCATCGTCGTCGCGGCGCCGGCCCTGATCGTCGGCTGGGTCGGCATCGCCAACGAGATTGGCGACCCGAGCGCATTCGCGGGACGTTTCAGCATGCTGCTCCGACTGGCTGCCGTCGACATCGGCTCCTGGGTGTTGCCGCTTGTCGGCCTCGCCCTGGTCGCGCCGCGCGCCGGCATCGGCGGCCGCTTCGTCCACTATGTCGTCGCCAGCAACTGGGCGTCGGCGATCGTCGCCTGGATGATGCTGCCGTCTGCGCTGATCAGGCTCTTTCTGCCGTCCACCAACGAGTTCGCCAACGTGGTGTCGCTTGTCCTTTTTGCCCTGTCGATGGTGCTGACCTGGCGGATGACCAACGCCGTCATCGGTAGGGGTGCAGCGGTCGGCACCGCTGTCTTCGCCGGTATGTTCGTGGCATCGCTGGCTGTCCTGTTCAGCCTACAGGCACTGCTCGGCATCAGCGTGCCGGGCGACGTCGGGACTTAGAACTCTTCTGGATAGTCGACACCTACCAGAAAAAGCCCATCGGGCGGCGCCACCTGGCCACAGGCGGCGCGGTCGCGCGCGGCGAGCGCAGCCCTCAGGTCAGCAACGGTCCAGCCGCCCTCGCCGACACGCTTCAGCGAACCGACCATCGAGCGTACCTGATTGTGCAGGAACGAGCGTGCCGAGGCTCTCACCTCGATCACGTCGCCGACCCGGCTGACATCCAGCCGATCGAGTGTCCGGACCGGATTATCGGCCTGGCACTGGGTCGAGCGGAAGGTGGTGAAATCATGCCGCCCAAGCAGCACTTTTGCGGCCTCGTGCATGGCAGAGGCGTCAAGGCGCTTCGGCACCCACCAGATCTTGCCCTTGTCGAGCGCCGCAGGGGCTCGCCGGTTGACGATACGGTAGAGATAGTGGCGGCCGGTCGCCGAGAAACGCGCGTCGAACCCGTCCGGAACGACGGTCGCCCCCAGGATGGCGATGCGCGCCTTGGCCGCTTGCAGATGGGCGTTGACGGCGTCGCGCACCTTGTCATCAGGCCACGCCTTGATGAGATCGACATGTGCCACCTGGCCAGTCGCGTGGACGCCGGCATCGGTGCGGCCGGCGCCGCGCAGCGAAACCCGTTCGCCGCAAAATTTCTCGATCGCCTCTTCGATGGCCTGCTGCACCGAAGGCTGGTTGGCCTGGCGCTGCCAGCCGGCATAGAGGCTGCCGTCATATTCGATGTCGAGGCGAAAACGCGGCATCTCCGGTGATTGCTTGACCTCGCCTAAGCGGCGAGCGCGGAGCCGAAAGCCGAAGCGTAGACCAGCTTGCCGGTCTCGGGCGCCTCGCCCCAGGCCAGTGCCTGCAACGCTTCGCCCTGGTATTCGCTTTCGAATTTTTCGGCGCGCGCGCGGCTGTAGCCGAAACGGCCATAATAGGCGGGGTCGCCAAGCACCACGGCCAGCACCTCGCCGGCCTCCTTCAGGCGGATATGCGCCTCGCGGATCAGCGCGCCGCCAATGCCTGTGCCATGGAAAGACGGCTCGACCGCCAGAGGGGCCAGCGCCACCGCGGGGAAGCTCTTGCCGCCGTTTTGCACGAAGAGCCGCGAAAACAGGATGTGGCCGACCACCTGCCCGTCCTCGTCGGCCACCAGTTCGACGACGGCATCGCCGCCGGTGACCAGCGCGTCGACCAGTCCGGCCTCCGTCTGCTGGCCGAATGCGTGCTCCTCGACGAGGCGGATCGCCTCGCGATCCCGCGGCGTCGCCGCACGTATCGACATCATGCTCATGAGAGTTTCATTCCTTTTTCGAGCTTGGCTCCACGCAAAAACTCCTGCGCGGCGGCGGGCATTCCGCCCGCCCGTTGAACTTCGACCAGCCTGATCGCACCTGACCCGCAGGCGACCGTCAGCCGGTCATCGAGAATTCCTCCCGGAACGCCGGCGCCATCAGAAAGCGTCGAGCGAAGCAGTTTCAGCCGTTCCGTGCGGCCGCCAATTTCGGGCTCGCACCAGGCGCCGGGAAACGGCGACAGGCCGCGAATATGATTGTGGACTTCGACAGCTGGCCGCGTCCAGTCCACGCGCGTCTCCGATTTATCGATCTTTTTGGCGTAGGTCACCCCCGACGCCGCCTGGGTGGTAAATGTCAGGGTGTTTCTCTCCAGCCGCGCCAGCGCCTCAATCATCAGCGTCGCGCAGACTTCCATCAGACGATCGCGCAGCTCGCCGGCCGTCATATCGGGTCCAATGGCGCATTTTTCAACCATTGCCACCGGACCGGTGTCCAGGCCTTCCTCCATGCGCATCACCACCATACCTGTCTCGGTGTCGCCCGCAATGATGGCGCGCTGGATGGGTGCGGCGCCGCGCCAGCGCGGCAACAGCGATGCATGGCCGTTCAGGCAGCCGAGCCTTGTCGCCTCCAGAATAGGCTTGGGCAGAAGCAATCCATAGGCGACGACGACGGCGACATCGGCCCGCAAGGTGCGAAAGGCTTCCTGCTCGGCCTCGCTTCTCAGCGACACCGGCGTCCGCGCCTCGATGCCCAACCGCTCCGCCTCGCGCTGCACCGGCGAGGGCGTCAGTTCCAGCCCGCGCCGGCCAGCGGCGCGCGGCGGCTGCGTGTAGACGGCGGCCAGTTCATGCCCGGCCTCGGCGATCGCCCGCAACGTCGGCACGGAGAATTCCGGCGTACCCATGAAGATGACGCGAAGCGGCATTTTTCTTCCGCGATCCTGTTCTCAGCCTGAGTCAGATCAGGCACCCGCTTCAAACGGGTTTACCAGCTTCAGGTCAAGCCCGTCGAAGTCGCGAACATTGCGGGTTGCAAGCGTGGCGTCGTGGGCCAGGCAAATCGCGGCAATCATGGCGTCTTTGGTTTCGATAGGTTTGCCAGCTAGCCGCCTCGTAGCAGTAATGCGGCCGTACTGTTCCGCAGGGACATCGCCAAAAACCAGGATTCGACCAGAAAATTCGCCCCTGATCCTAAAAATGCTTTGGAGGAGACCGTCTCGGCGCGCGGCCTCCTGGACAAGGTATGCCCCGAAATAAAGCTCCGCAAAAACAATAGTGGAAAGAAAAAGAGTCGCCGGCTCTTGTGCGTTCAACCAGTTGAGAACTTTTTGGCTTCGTTGCCGCGAAAAAACGTCTGATATGACATTGGTGTCCAATACTATCATTCAGAGCATCACCGGAAATCAGGTGGCCTACGATCAGGCTCTTTTCGTGATCTCGCGATTTCCTGGATTTCGTCGTCAGTGAAATTACTATTTCCGACAAGCGAGTAAAGGCGATCCCCCGCCTTTTCAGTGCTAGCGTGTTGAATTGAAAACCCTTTTTGTATCAAAACGACCGCCTCCTCGGAAAGGCTGCGCTTGTTCAGCCGCGCGCTTTCCTCAAGACGTCGTTTCAATTCCGAATCGATCCCGCGAATCAGCATGTCGCCCATAAGTGGATACCTCCTTTTGATATCAATGATATCACGCCAGAATCCCCATTCAACATGAGATTCGCCATCCCAAATTGCTGAAGCTTTATCGTTCTTTTGGCGTTTTCGCCTGAGTCCCGAGCATTCGCCTTGGAATTAGGCGCAAAAGGCATCGAACTCGGTCGAGAATCGAATGACGCCCCTATCCCACCGTCTTGCCCGGCGCTTTGTCCCTGGCGAGCTTCTTGAACTTCTTCACCACCATGTCGCGCTTCAGCTTGGAGATGTGGTCGATGAACAACACCCCATTGAGGTGGTCGATCTCGTGCTGCAAACAGGTGGCCATCAGGCCTTCGGCTTCGATCTCTTGCAGCTTGCCGTCGCGATCGAGATACTTCACCCGCACGGCCGCCGGGCGCTCGACTTCGGCATAGTAATCCGGGATCGACAGGCAGCCTTCCTCATAGACCGAGCGCTGATCGGCGCTATCGAGTATCTCCGGATTGATGAAGACATGCGGCGCCGGCGCCTCGTCTTCCTTGGCAAGGTCGATCACCAGCATGCGCAGCGGCTCGCCGACCTGGATCGCCGCCAGGCCGATGCCCGGCGCGTCATACATGGTTGCCAGCATGTCGTCCGCCAGTTTGCGCAAGTCAGCGTCGACGCGCTCGACCGGCCTTGAAAGCTGGCGGAGGACGGGATCGGGAAGGATGATGAGCGGCTTGATCGACATCAGTCTCACCTAAGACCTCGCACGAAAAGCGTCAACCTGGGCGCTTGAAGACTGTTCCCGTTTTGATCTGTGCCGGCGGCCCGAATCATCTATGCTGGCCGGCATGAATGAGCTGACCTCGATCCTTTCCGAACCGGTCGCCCGGCTCGGCGCCACCACGATGACGCTCGGCCACGCCCTGGCTTTCGGCTCGATGCTGTTTCTTGGCCTGTTCGTGGCGCTCATCGTCGCGCTGTGGCGGTCAGCCAGGGCGCGCACGATTGCAGCTGCTGAAGCGGCCGACCATGCCCGCGACGCCGAGGCGCGGATGGCCGGCATCCTGCAAAGCCAGGCCGAAATGCAGGGCCGCATGGGCGCCATCGCCGAAGTGTTCGGCGCCCGGCAGGCCGAACTCACGCAGTCGATCGGCCAGCGCCTCGACGCGATGACCGGCCGCCTCGGCCAGACCATGACCGAGCAGACGAAATCGACACATGAGAGCCTTGCCAAACTGCAGGAGCGGCTTGCGGTCATCGACACGGCGCAAGGCAACATCCAGTCGCTCGCCGGCCAGGTCGTGCAACTGCAGGCCATCCTCTCCAACAAGCAGACGCGCGGCGCCTTCGGCCAATCGCGCATGGAGGCGATCGTTGCCGACGGCCTGCCGCACGGCACCTACGAATTCCAGGCGACCCTGTCGAATGGCAGCCGGCCCGACTGCCTGGTGAAGATGCCGAACGGCGCGCCCTCGCTTGCTATCGACGCAAAGTTTCCGCTGGAGGCCTGGAATGCCATTCGTGCCGCCGACGGCGCCGAATTGCAGAAGGCAGCCGCGCAGGCGTTTCGCCGCGACATCGAGATGCATGTCCGCGATATCGCCGAAAAATACCTGATCCAGGGCGAGACCCAGGACACCGCCTTCATGTTCGTGCCGTCGGAATCGGTGTTTGCCGAGATCCATGAGAATTTCGAGGCGATCGTCCACAAGGCGCACCGCGCCCGCATCGTCATCGTCTCACCGTCGCTGCTGATGCTGTCGATCCAGGTCATCCAGGCGATCCTCAAGGACGCCCGCATGCGCGAGCAGGCGCATCTGATCCAGGGCGAGGTCGTCCGGCTGACGGAGGATGTCTCGCGCCTCGACGAGCGGGTGCGCAAGCTGCAGACGCATTTCGGCCAGTCCGCCAAGGACATCGACGATATCCTGGTGTCGACGTCGAAGGTGACCAAACGCGGCCAGAAGATCGAGGCGCTGGAGTTTGGCGTGCAGCCTGGCGAAAGTGACGCCGATACTTCACACGGTGCCGTCGCAAAAGTCGAAACGGGCGCACGTGTCGCCGATTCGAAAACCGGGCAGCTGCGGCTGAGGGTCGTAGAAGGCGACGACTGAGCGCCACGCCGGATCCGGCGATAGAGCGGCAGGCTCTCAAGCCGAATCGTGGCGCCGCTCAATCTTTTTGTTTTGAGCCTCGGATCTTCCCAAAATCGGTTCCCACTTTTGGGTCCGAAGCTCTATTGCTCCTCCACAATCGTCGTACCTTCGAATTCCGGCAGCCAGTGCAGCGCCGAGCGGTGCCATATCTGCTTTCTCGGAACCAACTCTTCGCGCTGTCGCGCCGTGCCAACCCTGATGCCGTAGATTTTCGGCCCCTCGCCGACCGACGTGGCATAGAGATGAGACCCGCAATTGTCACAGAAGGCCTGGGCACGCTTGGCGCCGCTCGATCCGGTCTTGATGTAGATCTTGGGCGTACCCTTGGTGATCCGGTAGTGGTCCTCAGACGCCGGCACTGTCACCCGAAACGCTGTTCCGGTGAGTTTTTGGCAATCCGTGCAGTGGCAGATCGAGGTCTTTTCCGGATCGACCTCCGCTTCGTAAGTGATGGCGCCGCAATGGCACCCGCCGTCGATTTTCATCTTTGCTCCTCCAAGAGGTTTTCCGCGTGATGATATCTGGCTGCCGATTGCACATCCATCCTCAAACCGGTTCTTCTCCGGCTGCCGCTGCCATGGCCTTGCTTCGCCGTTCCCAGGTTCCCTCCGTCTGCGGTTTGATGAACAGCCGTGTGATCTCGGGCATCTCCTCCTTCAGCCGCGCCTCGATACGCTCGACGCAGGCCTCGATCTCCGGCGCCGATAGATGATCTTCGAACTCGATGCTCAAGGCGGCGACAATCTCGTGCGGACCCATATGCAGCGTCAATGCGCCGTTCACCCGCTGCACCGCCTGGTCCTGCTGGGCAATAGTCAGCACTTTCTTCTGCACCTCGGGCGAGGCTGGTTCGCCCAAAAGCAAGCTCTTGCTTTCGCGCGCCAGGAAGATCGCGGTCGCGCCCAGGATGAGCCCGATGCCGATAGAGGCGGCGCCGTCAAGCTCCGGAACACCCAGCAGTTCCGCCGCCAATATGCCGGCGAAGGCCACCATCAGGCCGAGAAGCGCTGCGCTGTCCTCGAACAGCACGGTGTAGACGCTCGGATCCTTGCTGAGCCGCACCGCCTCGATCCAGCCGAGGCTGCCTTTTTCGAAATGGAATTCCCTGAGCGCCACCAACCACGAACTGCCTTCGAACAGGAAGGAAAGCCCAAGCACGACGTAATTCACCCTGACATTGGCGATCGGCTCAGGCGCCATGATATGCACAACGCCTTCGTAGAAGGATATGCCGGCCCCTAGGGCAAAGACGAGAAGCGCGACGATAAAGCTCCAGAAATACAACTCGCGGCCGTGGCCGAGCGGATGCGTACGGTCAGGCGGGCGGGTGGCGCGGTGCATGCCGTAGAGCAACAAGCCGCCATTGCCGGTGTCGACCAGCGAGTGCACACCCTCGGACAGCATCGCCGAACTGCCGGTGAAGAAAGCGGCAGCGAACTTTGTCAGCGCGATCGCGAGATTGCCGGCGAGCGCCGCGTAAATGACCTTTTTCGACCTGCCATGCGCCGCCATGGTGTGCTGACCTGTCCGATGCCGGGAGCTTACCGGCCAACCTGCCGAAGCTCCACAAGCATTCACAACGTGTGAGCTGTCCGGTCGTTCAAGCGTGCGAGGCAGGAACTTACTCGATGACCTCGTCCGTCCACACCCTGAACCCGGCCAGCACGCCCGGTCCGAAAATATGGGTCAGCGGTACGTCGGCAGCATCGCGGCCGGAGGCTATCAGGATCCGGCCGATACGCGGGGCGTTGTTGCGCGGGTCGAAGGCGTGCCAGCGGCCACCGAGATAGACCTCCATCCAGGCGGCGAAATCCATGTCTGCCCACGGTTTCGGCAGGCCAATGTCGCTGATGTAGCCGGTGCAGTAGCGGGTCGGGATGTTCAACGCGCGGCAGAAGGCAACGGCAAGATGCGCAAAATCGCGGCAGACACCGCTTTGCTCGCGATAAGCCTCGGCCGCTGTGCGCGTCGGTCGCGCATTGCCGTAGTTGAAGACGATGTGGTTGTGAACGAAATCGCAGACCGCCTGCACTCGTGGAATGCCAGGCGCAGTGTTGCCAAACAATCGCCATGCCTCGTTCGCCAGCACGTCGCTCTCGCAATAGCGGCTGGGCAGCAGGAACAGCAGCGTATCCGAAGGCAGGTCGCGCACCTCGTGCTGCCAGGCCATGAGGTCGGCCATCTCGAAGCTGCCGGGGTCGCGGATCACCGCATCCGTGCCGAAGGTGAAGCGTCCAGGTGGGGCGACCAAGCGGTTGCACCAATTGCCGAAGCTGTCGCGATAGCTTTCGACCGGCACCGGTGGGTTGGAGGTCAGGAAATCCGGCCGCTCGAGATCGGAGGCGCGGGAATAGTGGACGTTGAGCATCGCGATCAGCGGCGTCTCCTGCGGAAAGTCGAAGCTCATCTCGCAGCCGATGTGGATTCGCATTGTCGTCCTGACCGGCCTGCTTGGCCCCCCGGCGAAAGCACGGGCTGATGTTGCAGTGCGAAGAGACCATCGCACGGACCGAAGCGGTTTACGAGCGAATTAGAAACCGGCTGACAGTTGCAGGCTAGCGCGAACGGCAGGAAACGCCCTCTTGCGGTCGGGCGTTTCTCTTGGTTCACTTCGCTGCCAGCAATCGGAGGAACGAATCATGGCTAAAGGTGCGATGAAGGCGGGCAAGGAAGCTCGCAAGCCGAAGAAGGATGCGAAGAAACCCGCGCCGGCCCCGGCCCTGAAGGCGCCGCCGGTCAAGGCGATGAAGCTCAAGGACAAGTAGGTCTCGGGTACAAGTAAGCCTCGAGCCAACCCGTTTCGGGGCAAGGGTCGCCGGCGGCGGCATCGGCGCATGACCTGAAACCGCAACCGGTTTCGGAAAGGATCATGCGCCGATTCAAAGTGTTGGAGCGTCCGTTGCGTGTCCAATTGGACGCGCAGCGCTTTAGATCCCGCGGAGCGGTTCTGTTGATCGACGCGAGGGAATTTCTATATCCGTCCGGCGAAGACGACTTCGCGCTTTCCCCAAAATCGGCCGGGACGACCCGCCATCCAGATGGAGCGTTCCCGATGTCGTGGACTTTTCTCTTCCTTGCCGGCCTGTTCGAGATCGGCTGGGCCATCGGCCTCAAATATACGGACGGATTCTCGAAGCCGCTGCCGACCGTTCTGACCGTTGCCTCGATGATCGTCAGTCTTGCCTTGCTCGGCCTGGCGCTGAAGGCACTGCCTGTCGGCACGGCCTATGCGGTATGGACCGGTATCGGCACCGTCGGCACTGCACTGCTTGGTATCTGGCTGCTCGGCGAACCCGCGACCGCGATCAGGCTGGCCTGCATCGCGCTGATCGTCTGCGGCATCATGGGCCTGAAGCTCGCGGCCTAGTTGTCATGCAGACAAACGCCTTCAGGGCCGCTGCAAGGCGGCCCTGAGTTTTTGATTCCATCGATCCGCGCTGTGGAAGCTAGCGAGCGGAGAAGCCCGGAGGCGTCCTGCCGGTGCGCTGCTTGCGCGCCGCATAACGCGCGTCGCGCTTTGCCTTGCGCTCTGCCTCGTCGGCAAGCAGACGAGCGATACGCTCGTTTTCTTCGGCTTCGCGGATCTTCGCTTCCGCTTGCGCCGCTTCTTCTGCGGCGATCCGCGCTGCTTCCGCTGCCGCCTCGCGTTCGGCCTTTTCGGCCGCTTCGCGCGCCAGCTTTTCCTGCTTCAGCCTGGCCTTTTCGGCCTCGCGTATCGCACGAGCTTCGAGGATCGCCTTGCGTTCGGCCTGTCGTGCCAGCACCGCAGGATCGTCTGCCGCCGGCTTTGACTTGAAGCGCTCCAGAAGCGCCTTTTTTGCCTCGTTTGCGGCATTGCGCCGCTCGAAAATGTCTTTTTCCCTGTAGATAGCCAAGTCCACTTCCCTGAAGTCAATTCGCGACGCTTACATACGCGCGAAAACCGAGAGTTCAAGCGCCAAAACGGTATGTCAGCCATGAAATTCTGTCTGTTGCAGCCGGGAGACGCCTTTTCGGCCGAAACCGGCATGCACTGTTCACCATCCGCCCCTCTGGCGGCGCGACAGATGGATCGCTACCTCTGCGTGACAACAAACCGTCAGGATGCATGCTCATGGAACTTGGTCTCTACACCTTCGCCGACGTCAGCCCGGAGCCAGGTCCTGGCGCCATCGGCCCACATGAGCGGCTGCGCAACCTGATCGAGGAGATCGAGCTGGCCGACCAGGTCGGCCTCGACGTGTTCGGGCTGGGCGAGCATCACCGTCCGGACTATGCCGCCTCCGCACCGGTGGTGGCGCTGGCCGCCGCGGCCGAGCGTAGTAAGCGCATTAAGCTGACAAGTGCGGTTACCGTGCTTTCTTCCGACGATCCGGTGCGCGTCTTCCAGCAGTTTGCAACGCTCGACCTCTTGTCCGGCGGCCGGGCCGAGATCATGGCCGGTCGCGGTTCGTTCATCGAATCCTTCCCGCTGTTTGGCTACAATCTCGACGACTACGACGAGCTCTTTGCCGAAAAGCTCGACCTGCTGCTCGCCATCCGCGACAGCGTCAAGGTGACGTGGTCGGGCAGGCTGCGCGCGCCGATCAATGATCGCAGCGTCTACCCGCGCCCCTTCCAGGACAAATTGTCGATCTGGATCGCGATCGGCGGCACGCCGCAGTCCGCCGCCCGCGCCGGCGCGCTCGGCCTGCCGCTGGCGCTGGCCATCATCGGCGGCGAGCCGGCGCGGTTCGCGCCGCTGTTCGATATCTATCGGGAAGCGGCGCGGCGGGCCGGCAATGATCCGGCTGATCTCGCCACCAGCCTCAACGTGCACGGCTTCATCGCCGAAACCACCGAACAGGCGGCTGACGACTTCTACCGGCCGCAGGCCGAGGTGATGAACCGCATCGGACGCGAGCGCGGCTGGGGTCCGACGTCGAGGGCGCATTTCGACCAGTCGCGTGGCCCGAGGGGTGCGCTGTTCGTCGGCAATCCCGAACAGGTGGCCGAGAAGATCGTCGCCCAGCACAGGATATTCGGCAACGACCGTTTCCTGCTGCAGATGGCGATCGGCATCATGCCGCACGCCAAGGTCATGAAGGCGATCGAGCTCTACGGCACCAGGGTGGCGCCGATCGTACGCAAGGAGACCGCGAATGCCGCTCCCGCCGCGGTCGTGCCGGTCGCCTAACCGCGAACAGAGTTCGACACCAAAGCCTGTTCAGCCTGTTCAATCCATTCCGACAGAATCGGGACGGGCCCCATCCTGTTGTTTGACCATGATCTTATCCGATCTCGTCAAGGATCCTGCGTCGTTGCCGGCTAACGGAACCTTGCCGCCGCAAGGGCGTTTCCGCCCAGGAGCCGCAGCAGGTGTGGCGTGCCCGAGGGGAAGCGATGAAAGCCGATCCGACCGCTTCGGGCGCCGGCGCAGTCGAGAGCCAGGATTCGCGCGCCGAGGCGCGCGCGGATACGCATCTGATACGTTTGCTGCTCGTCGGCATCTTCATTCTGCTGGCCGTCTATGCGCTCTATTTCGGCCGCTCCTTCTTTATGCCGGTGATCCTCGCCTTCCTGCTGGCGCTGACGCTGACGCCGATCGTGCGCTTCCTGCGCAAGCACGGCGTGCCCGACGCGCTGTCGGCGACGTTTCTGGTGCTGCTGTCGGTTATTTTCGTCGCCAGCGCCGGCTATCTGCTCAGCGGCCCGGTCATCGACCTCATCAACAACACCTCGTCGATCGGCTTGCAGCTCACCGAACGGCTGGCGCAGCTGAAGCAGCCGTTCGAGAGGATCATGCAGATTTCGCATCAGCTGGAGGCGCTGACCGAGACGTCGCAGGAGCCGGGCGTGCAGAGGGTCGCGGTAGCGCAGTCCGGCATCCTGTCTTCGGCCGCAAGCAACATCCTGTCGGCAGGCACCAGCATCACCATCGTCTTCGTCCTGTCGCTGTTCCTGCTCGCCTCGGGCACGATGTTCTATGAGAAGATCGTCCAGTCCTTCTCCAGCCTCACCGAGAAGAAGCGGGCGCTGCGCGTCGTCTACGACGTCGAGCGCGAGATCTCGCACTATCTGCTTACTGTCGCTGCCATCAATACAGGTCTCGGGACGGTGACCGGCCTCGGCCTGTGGGGACTTGGCATGCCCAATCCGCTGGTCTGGGGCGCCGCCGCCGCCCTGCTCAACTTCCTGCCCTATGTCGGCGCGCTGACAACCATATTGCTGGTCACTGTCATCGCGCTGATCAGCTTCGACACTGTCCCCTACGCGCTGCTGGCGCCGGCCTTCGTCCTGCTGTGCGACATCGTCGAGGGCCAATTCGTGACGCCGATGGTTGTCGGCCGGCGGCTCGAGATCAACGCGGTGGCGATCTTCATCGCCATCGCCTTCTGGTCGTGGCTGTGGGGCTTCGTCGGCGCGCTGATGGCGGTACCGCTGCTGGTCGTCATCAAGGTGTTCTGCGACCATTTCGACGGTCTCAGGCATGTCGGCAATTTTCTGGCCGCCCAGCACACGGGGGTGGTTGAGGACGAGGAGATTTCCGATACGGAAAAGGCTGCGGGCTAGCACATGACCCGGGAAGCGGTCTCTGGAGCGCGTCCTGCTCGATCTGGATGCGCGGCGCTCCGATCAATTTTTTGAATTTGCGGCCTCGGCGGGCGCTTCCTACATCCGGTCGTCCACAGGATTCCGGCCATGACCGCTCTTTCCGTTCTCGACCTGTCGCCGATCGTCGAAGGCAGCAGCGCTTCGCAGTCGCTGGCCAATTCGCTCCACCTTGCCCGCCATGCCGAGCGGCTGGGCTACAAGCGCTACTGGCTGGCCGAGCACCACAACATGCCGGGCATCGCCAGCGCCGCCACATCGGTCGTCATTGCCCATGTCGCGGGCGGTACCAAGACGATCCGCGTCGGCGCTGGCGGCATCATGCTGCCCAACCATTCGCCGCTAGTCATCGCCGAACAGTTCGGCACGCTGGCGGCTCTTTATCCGGGCCGCATCGACCTTGGCCTCGGCCGCGCGCCGGGCACCGACATGGCTACGGCGCGGGCGCTGCGCCGCAACCTCGAGGCCGGCGCCGACTCGTTTCCGCAGGATGTCGTCGAGCTGATGGGCTATTTCCGGCCGGCCGAGGACGGCCAGCGCATCCGCGCCGTGCCGGGCGAAGGCGAGCAGGTGCCGGTCTGGATCCTGGGCTCCAGCCTCTATGGCGCGCAGCTCGCCGCCATGCTTGGCCTGCCCTATGCGTTTGCCTCGCATTTCGCGCCGGCCGAACTCGACCATGCGCTGGAGATCTATCGCTCCCGCTTCCAGCCATCGGAACAGCTCGACAGGCCCTATGCCATGCTCGGCCTCAACGTCTTTGCGGCGCCCTCCGACGCAGAGGCGCGGCTGTTGTTCACGTCGCAGCAGCAGGCCTTCGTCAATCTGCGCACCGGCCGGCCCGGCCGATTGCCGCCGCCAGTCGAGGGATATGAGCGTGACCTCGAACCGATGGCCAGGACCATGCTTGATCAGGCGCTGTCCTGCGCCGTCGTCGGCTCTCCGGAAACAGTCAAGCAAGGCATCGACGCCTTCGTGCGCCGCACCGGCGCCGACGAATTGATGGTCACGGCGCAGATTTTCGACCATGCGACGCGGATGCGGTCGTTCGAGATCCTGGCCGAGGCCCACAAATCGCTGTCGCAAGCAGCCTGAGAGTTGGTTCGCCGCTTGGCACTGTTGAGGGGCAAGGCCGGCCGAGGCCGCGGTTAGACGGAGACGCGGCGTCTAAATGACGATCACCTTGGTGCCGATTGTGGAGCGGTCATAGAGATCGATGATGTCCTGGTTCATGAGGCGAATGCAGCCCGCCGACACGGCTTTGCCGATGGACCACCATTCAGGGCTACCATGCAGGCGATATCCGGTGTCACCCTTCTCGTTGAAAAGATAGAGCGCCCGCGCCCCGAGCGGGTTCATGAGTCCGCCCTCCAAATGGGCCGGTATGACGCGGCCTTGCTTCCACTCGCGCACGATCATCGCGGACGGCGCGCTCCAATCCGGCCATTCGCGCTTCCTGGCAACGTGAGCAGTGCCATGCCACTCGAAGCCCGCCTTGCCGACGCCGATGCCGTAGCGCAGCGCCTGACCGTCTCCCAACACGTAGTAGAGGAACTTCGCTCCTGTATCGACAATGATGGTGCCAGGCGCCTCGTCAGTCGCATAAGGCACTGTCTGCCGACGGAGCTTTTGGTCAACCTTGTAGATCGGAACCGGCGGAATGCGGAAACCGGCGTCGGTGAGGCCGCCATAGGCCGAGGGAAAAGTCTGTAATGCGCCGCCGGTGTTGCAGCCGGAGAATGCGACCATCCCAGCAAGTACCAGCCCGATTAGGATCGATTTCATGCGCATGACTCAAGCCGGCGCTCGTGTCGGCGATCGGCCGCATCCCGTCATATTCCTAATCCGGCATGTTTCGATTGCCAAGATCTCCTTCTTGTCGGTGGGCTGATTGTTGGCCATTTGGCTCGGTCGGCGCCGCGTCCTTAAACTAGGGGCAGCAAATCGCCCTCTCCCGCACCTCGGATGGCGATCGCGAGGTGGAGCTGTTCATTCGCGCCGCCATTGCCGCCGGCGGAAACGCTATCTTCCCGAGAAAGCACCCGCTTTGTTGGGAAGCATTCAAGCTCTGATTACTGCCGTTGCAAAAGAATACTGCAAATGCGGGAGGGTGAATACCGCATCTGCCCGATCCCGCCGCAGGCGCACTCGGTCCAAACTCCCTTGCTGCAACAGACTGCAATCAGGGGAGGTTTCCATGCGTCCTGTTTCCATAGTGCTGGCATGCACGATCCTGGGTTTTTCCGCCGTCCAATCGCCGTCACTCGCAAGCGGGTGCAGGCAACTGCTGGAATCGGACGTGAAAATCGCCAGCATGCGCGTGTATGCCGACGTCCTGACCAGTGCCGCCGCCAAGGGGTGGAACTACACGCCCGAATCGATCGTCAGCGGCTCAAAGCGGCACTTTGAGGAGATGAAGCTTCAGTTGATTGCCGCCGGCTTTGAGATCGTTCCCGTCGGCGCGCACCCACATTGCACCCATGCGAACAGCTTGACCGACAGTCAGAGCACGATGTCCGAGCCGACGCCCGAAGTATTTCGCCCAAACCATCATCCGCGGCATGAGCCAAGCTGATCTCTTCATGCGCTAGCAACCACCGACCTGCCCTTCGCGGCGCAAGCTTTGTCGAGACATCGATATGTCGAAGGCGCGGGCCAACTGTCTGCTTCTGCCTGCCGCTGCCTTCCGGGGCTTCGGCAATGTTGCGCAGAAGACCGTGCTCGATCATCTCGATCCGCTCAGCGCGGTGGGCATGCGTTGCCTTATCGCGGGGCTCCTGGTCGTGCTGCTGACCATGCTCGAACGGGGACGGAGGTTCGGATCCGGCTATAGGATGAGCCTCGTCAGGGTGAGCGCCCTGTTTTCGATTTCCATCGTTATCCAGCAGACCGCCTATCTCGGCACCTCGGTCACCAATGCGAGCTTCCTGGTGAACACGGCTACGGTGATGACAGCCCTCGCGGCCTGGTTCCTGGCCGGCGAGCGCCCGACCGCAATCGTCTGGCTTGTGGCTGGGATCACGCTGGTCGGTGCGCTGCTTTTGTCCGGTGGCCTGGCCGCCAGCTTCAGCCAGAGCGATCTCGCGGCGATCTTTTCGGCCGGATGCTACGCGCTCTGGATGGTAAAGCTCGGCCGCCATATGCGCGCCCACGGCGCGCCGGTCACAGCCGCTGCCGCTCAATATCTCGGCGCGACCATCATCACTTTGCCGTTCGGCGCCCTGCAGGGCAATTTATCGCTGGCCACCATCGGCGATGCTGGTCCAGAACTGGCGGCGCTCGGCATCTTCTCGACCGCGGCCGCCTTCGGCATCCAGACGATCGCTCAACGCTTCACTTCCGCCAGCCATGCCGCCGTGGTCGTCAGCGCGGAGAGCGTCTTCGGAGCAATTGGTGCCGCCATCTTTCTCGGCGAGCGGCTGTCGCCGGTCGGGGCTGTCGGTGCCGTGTTCGTCTTTGCGGCGATCACCTTGCTGTCGCTGTCAGCCGACAGATCCGAAATCAGCCTGCCGGCGGCGGCGGACTGAAAACCATCGGTGGCGAGCAGACCGGGTCGCGGCCCGTCCGGCTTTCAGCCGAGCTTCGCCAGTTCGGCGGCGTGGCGGATGGCGACCAACGCGTCCGGGTTCGTCACGGGATGGCCTGCGATGAAGCCTTCGACCGAAAAGCTCGGAAATTCCGCTTTCAAGCGGGCTGCGATCCTCGCGGCCTCACCGGCCTCGCCCACGGCTGCATGCGCGAGCGCCAGGAACATCAGCACGTTCGGCGACTCCGGCGCGCTTCTGCGCAGCGCCGCAATGGCCTCCCGATGCCTGCTGGCGACGAACAGGATGCTGCCCTGTATGCCAAAATACCAGGGCGGAGCCAGCGGGTTGAGGCGCATGGCGCGCTCGATAAGCGGCATCGCCTCCAACGGATCGCCGCCGACAAGAGCCTTGCTGCCGGCCAACAGCGTCAGTATGCCGGCATGGTTGAAGCCGTATTCGAGAGCGCGCCGGTGCGCGCGCTCCGCTCCTTCGAGGTCGCCAAGGCATGCCCTGAGATCGCCAAGGCAAGCGTGGGCGCAGCTGTCCGTCGGGTCGAGCCGCAGCGCGTTCTCGACCGCCGTCCGCCAGTTTTCGATCGATGCCGGCAGATTATCGCCGAAACCGTTGCAGGCTTGAACGGAATAGGCATAAGCGAGCTCGGCCCAGGCGTTGGCGAAGGTAGGGTCAAGCTCCAGCGCACGTGAAAATAGGCGGATTGCCTCGGCATTGCCGGCGCGGCTGGACGTGGTGTGCTGTTCGACGGCAAGCAGATAACAGTCATAGGCCCGCAAGCTGGCCGGCGGCTTGCGGCGAACCGCATTGCGGCCGATCGTGGCCAGCGTTCCGAAACTGCCGGCCAGCACGTTGATGATGCTTTCGGTCAGGCTGTCCTGCAGCGCAAAAATATCCTCGACCGGGCGGTCGTAGCGCTCCCTCCACAGGCTGACTCCATTGCGGGCGTCTGCAAGCTCAATCGTCAAGCGAACCCTCTGGTCGTCGGCGCGCAACTGGCCCGACACGATATAGGTGACGCCGAGCGCCTTGCTGTCCGCCGCGAAATCAGCGGGCTTGCTGCCCAGTGATTTCATGGTGTGGAAGGCGATGACAGGCAGCCCCGCATATCGTGCCAGATCGATGGTGATGTCCGACGACAAACCGTCGGCAAAGCGGCGCCAGCGCTCTTCGGAATTCAGGCATTCGATCGGGAATATGGCGAGCACCGGCGAGGCGTCAGGCAAAGGTAAAAGCGCGGCCGGCTGCGCTCCGGAGGTGCCGGTAAAGTACGCAGCGAGCCCAATCTTGTTACGCACCCCGAGTTTTTCATAGATGGTCGCAAGGTGGGTGCGGACGGTCGAGGGGGCGATGAACAGCGCCTCGCCGATCTCGCGATAGGTAAGGCCGGACGCGAATTTTTCCGCCACCACGCGCTCGCGGTCGGACAAGACCGACGAGGACGGGGCCGGTAAAGAGATCGCAATGCGGTTCATGGCAATTTTCTAGCCATTGGGCAGGCATGGTTTCAACCAGGCGAGGCAAAAACACTACAGCCGACGCAAAGCACTACAAATGCGGGACCTCGAACACCACATCTGGCCGACGGCGCCACCGCCCGCTGAAGCCCATGCTCCTCCGACAGGCATCAGGCGCTGACGCTCTGCGCGATCGCCCCCACTGGCCGGCATGAATTGCGGATCATCAGGCGCCCCTTGAGCGTCAGCTTGCGCGGCGGCGCCTCCCGGTTTCCGGCGAGCCGGTCGAGCAGCAGATTAGCGGCCTGCTCGCCGATCGCCTGCACTGGCTGTGCGACCGTGGTCAATTGCGGCATGAACACATCCGACCACGGAAAATCGTCGAAGCAGGCAACCGAAATATCCTCAGGGCAGGACAGCCCGATGTCGCGGATCGCCTTCATGGTGCCGATCACCATCGGGTTATTGCCCGAGAAGATCGCGCTCGGGCGGTCGTGCAACGAAAGCAGTTGCATCGTCGCGTTGTAACCGTCGACTTCGTGGAAATTGCCGAAGCGGATCAGCTCGCTCTCGGTCGGCAGCCCAGCTGCCTGGAGCGCCTCCCGGTACCCCGTCATGCGGTCGTGCATGGGCGAGATGTCGAACGATCCGGAGATGTAGCCGATTCGCCGGTGGCCGAGATTGACCAGGTAGGAGATGGCGTCGAACACCGCGCGCTGGTTGTCGAGAACCACGGTATCGGTATCGACGCGGCCTGCCCAACGAAGGCGTGACGCTGGTCAACAACGGCGAACTGACGGCGACCTTCACCTATGTGACCCCGGGCGCCGAAGGGCTGCGCCAGGCGATCAAGTTCCTGAACGGCGAGAAGGTCGAAAAGACCATTACCCTGCCGACGGAGAAGATCACCAAGGAAAATGCCGCCCAGATCCTGAAGGACAACGGCCTCTGAGCCTAAGACCCTGCCGGGCGAAGCTCGCCCGGCAGGGCGATTATCCGTCCCCAGAGCCCAGCCTTGTGCCGACTGCATTGGCCGCGTCGTTGACGCCACCCCACCCGACCAAGCCGTGAAACACGTTCGAACGCTCGGGTTCAATGGACGGTCGATTTGGTGTGGCGATAACCAGGCCATTCCCTGGCGACTCACAAGGATGGTGGACGCCTTGCGCAGAATGCTTGCGCCCTGAGCAGCCTGTTCTTATATACGCGCCAAGCCGTTCGGTGCCGGAATGCCGGTTGCCGGAAGGGAATTTCTTATGAACAGGGGCTTTCGTCGGAACGCCTGTACGGGTCCTGAGAGCCTGCTTAGCGGAGAGACTAGAAAAATGGCAAAAGTAATCGGTATCGATCTGGGAACCACCAACTCCTGCGTCGCCATCATGGACGGCAAGGAGTCGAAGGTTATCGAGAATGCGGAAGGCGCGCGCACGACCCCTTCCATCGTCGCCATTAGCGGCGACGGCGAGCGCCTCGTCGGCCAGCCGGCCAAGCGCCAGGCGGTCACCAATCCTGAAAACACCATCTTCGCGGTCAAGCGCCTGATCGGCCGCCGCTATGACGACCCGGTGACGGAGAAGGACAAGAAGCTTGTCCCCTACAAGATCGTCAAGGGCGACAATGGCGACGCCTGGGTCGAGGCCGGCGGCAAGAAGCAGTCGCCCAGCCAGATCTCGGCGATGATCCTGCAGAAGATGAAGGAAACGGCGGAAGCCTATCTTGGCGAAAAAGTCGAGAAGGCGGTCATCACCGTTCCGGCCTATTTCAACGACGCCCAGCGCCAGGCCACCAAGGACGCCGGCAAGATCGCCGGTCTCGAGGTGCTGCGCATCATCAACGAACCGACCGCGGCAGCGCTCGCCTACGGCCTCGACAAGAAGGAGGGCAAGACTATCGCGGTCTATGACCTTGGCGGCGGCACCTTCGACATTTCGGTGCTCGAAATCGGCGACGGCGTCTTCGAGGTGAAGTCGACCAACGGCGACACTTTCCTCGGCGGCGAGGATTTCGACATGCGCCTGGTCGAATATCTGGCGGCTGAGTTCAAGAAGGAACAGGGCATCGACCTGAGGAGCGACAAGCTTGCGCTGCAGCGCCTCAAGGAGGCGGCTGAAAAGGCCAAGATCGAGCTGTCGTCCACCACCCAGACCGAGATCAACCTGCCTTTCATCACCGCCGATGCGACGGGTCCGAAGCACCTGACGCTGAAGCTGACGCGGGCGAAGTTCGAGAGCCTGGTCGAGGATCTCGTCCAGCGCACGATCGACCCCTGCAAGGCGGCGCTCAAGGATGCCGGCCTGAAAGCCGGCGAGATCGACGAAGTGGTTCTGGTCGGCGGCATGACTCGCATGCCCAAGATCCAGGAGATCGTGAAGCAGTTCTTCGGCAAGGAGCCGCACAAGGGCGTCAACCCGGATGAGGTCGTCGCACTTGGCGCCGCCATCCAGGCCGGCGTGCTGCAGGGTGACGTCAAGGACGTGCTGCTGCTCGACGTGACGCCGCTGTCGCTCGGCATCGAGACGCTGGGCGGCGTGTTCACACGCCTGATCGAACGCAACACGACGATCCCGACCAAGAAGAGCCAGGTGTTCTCGACGGCCGAGGACAGCCAGTCGGCGGTGACCATCCGCGTCTTCCAGGGCGAGCGTGAAATGGCCGCCGACAACAAGGCGCTTGGCCAGTTCGACCTGGTTGGCATCCCGCCGGCACCGCGTGGCGTGCCGCAGATCGAGGTCACCTTCGACATCGACGCCAACGGCATCGTCAACGTCTCCGCCAAGGACAAGGGCACCGGTAAGGAGCACCAGATCCGCATCCAGGCGTCGGGCGGTCTTTCGGACGCCGACATCGAGAAGATGGTGAAGGACGCCGAAGCCAATGCCGAGGCCGACAAGAAGCGGCGCGCACTGGTCGAGGCCCGCAACCAGGCCGAGGCGCTGGTTCATTCTTCGGAGAAGTCGCTGAAGGAATATGGCGACAAGGTCTCGGAGGCCGACCGCACGGCGATTTCCGATGCGATCGCGGCGCTGAAGACGGCTGCCGAAGGCGACGATACGGCCGAGATCGAGGCCAAATCGCAGACGCTTGCGCAAGTCTCGATGAAGCTCGGCCAGGCCATGTACGAGGCTTCGCAGAAGGAAGCCGCAGAAGCCGACGCCAAGGCGGACGCCGCCAAGGACAGCGATGTGGTCGATGCCGATTTCGAGGAAATCGACGAGGACGACGAGAAAAAGAAGTCGGCCTGAACCGGCCTGATGGCAGGCAAGGAGAAGAGCCCGGCGCAAAGCCGGGCTTTTTTGCAACCCTTTCTGAAAAAGTGCGGGCCGCGCCGAAAAAATGCGGGCAAACCCGCGTCGACACTGGCATCCCGGCTCCATCGCACCTAAATCGGAACTGCGTGCCGGCAAACGACGCAACAATGCTTCAAGACGTTGAGTATCCGGACTGCGGGAAAAGATGAAAGCTGATTTCTACGAAACTCTGGGCGTGCATAAGGGCGCCGACGAGAAGGAGCTCAAGAGCGCTTTCCGCAAGCTTGCCATGCAGTTCCACCCCGATCGCAACCCCGGCGATCACGCCTGCGAGCACAAGTTCAAGGAAATCAACGAAGCCTACGAGACGCTGAAGGATCCGCAGAAGCGAGCGGCCTACGATCGCTTCGGCCACGCCGCCTTCGAGCAAGGCGGCATGAACGGCGGCGCACACGGCTTCGGCGCCGGCGGCTTCGCCGACATCTTCGAAGATATTTTCGGCGACATGATGGGCGGGCGCCAGCGCCGCTCGTCGGGCGGCCGCGAGCGCGGCGCCGATCTGCGCTACAATATGGAAATCTCGCTGGAAGAGGCGTTTACCGGCAAGACCGCGCAGATTCGCGTGCCAGCCTCGATCTCTTGTACAGAATGCTCGGGCAGCGGCGCCAAGCCGGGCACCCAGCCGGTGACCTGCTCGATGTGCAACGGCCACGGCAAGGTGCGAGCGACGCAAGGGTTCTTCTCGATCGAGCGCACCTGTCCGCAATGCCAGGGCCGCGGCCAGACGATCAAGGAGCCATGCCCGAAATGCGCCGGCCAGGGCCGCGTCACCGAGGAGCGCTCGCTGTCGGTCAACATCCCGGCCGGCATCGAGGACGGCACCCGCATCCGGCTTGCCAATGAAGGCGAGGCCGGCCTGCGCGGCGGCCCGTCGGGCGATCTCTATATTTTCCTTGCGGTCAAGCCGCACGAATTCTTCCAGCGCGACGGCGCCGATCTCTACTGCAAGGTGCCGATCTCGATGACGACGGCCGCGCTTGGCGGCTCGTTCGAAGTGACGACGCTGGACGGTACGCAGACGAAAGTGAAGGTGCCGGAGGGCACGCAGAACGGCCGTCAGTTCCGGCTCAAGGTCAAGGGTATGCCGGTGCTGCGCCAGCCTACTGTCGGCGATCTCTATATCCAGACCGCGGTCGAGACGCCGCAGAACCTTTCACGCCGCCAACGTGAGCTGCTGGAAGAGTTCGAGCAGCTTTCCTCGCAAGACAATTCGCCTCAGTCGAACGGCTTCTTCACCCGCATGAAGGACTTTTTCGACTCCTTCGGCGAGCACTGATCGCTTTGGACCGCTGCCGCTTCCCAAGCGTCATCAACACCTTATGCCGACTTGAGCCTTGCCTTGAACCCGGTAGCTGCTAAGTAGCGTTCCGGGGGGAGCCGTTGAGGAGAGCTCGCATGGCACATGGTCCCGGATTGCGCAAGGCGCTGGCGGAAAAGTTCGACGACGAGCTGAAGTTCTTCAAGGGCTGGATCGACAAGCCGAAGGCGGTCGGTTCCATCGTTCCCACCAGCTCCATCACGGCCCGCAAGATGGCCTCGATCGTCAATCCGAAGTCGGGCCTGCCGGTGCTCGAGGTTGGCCCCGGCACCGGCGTCATCACCCGAGCCATCCTCGCCCAGGGCATAAGGCCTGAAAATCTCTACGCGGTCGAATATTCCACCGATTTCGTGCGCCATCTGCGCCGGCTCTATCCGGGCGTCAACGTTATCGAAGGCGACGCCTTCAACCTTAACGCCACGCTCGGCGACAAGCGGGACCTGGTCTTCGATTCGGTCGTCTCCGGTGTGCCGTTGCTCAACTTTCCGGTCGCCCAGCGCATCGCTTATATCGAGAGCCTGCTCGACCGCATCCCGGCAGGCAGGCCGATCGTGCAACTGACCTACGGCCCGCTGTCGCCGATCCCTCCCGGCCGCGGTGATTATACGGTCAAGCATTTCGATTTCATCATCCGCAACATCCCGCCGACGCAGCTCTGGATCTACCGGCGCGAGGCGCACTGATTGATCAACACTTGGGATTTGAGCGATGCCTGGCTATACCGCTCGTAGAGAGGGTGGGCCAATGGCGGTAATCCCGAAAATTCTCGTCTTTGCTGGTTCGCTCCGCACCGGCGCCTATAGCGGCAGGACCGCCGATGTGGCGCAGAAGGAGCTTGCCCTGCAGGGAGCCGAGGTGACCCGCATCTCGCTCGCCGACTATCCGCTGCCGATCCTGGACGAGGATCTGGAAAAGGAAGACGGCGTTCCCGAAAACGCCATCAAGCTCGGCCGGCTGATCGCCGCCCATGACGGGCTGCTGATCGCGACGCCCGAATATAACGGCTCGCTTCCTCCGCTGCTCAAGAACACCATCGACTGGGTGAGCCTGACGCGCAAGGATGGCAGCAGGACCTTCAGGCCGCTTGTCGGCAAAGTTGCCGGCCTCTGTTCGTCTTCCATGGGACACTTCGCCGGCGTACGCTGCATCAACCATCTGCGCGCGGTGCTGGTGCGTTGCCGGATGGAGGTGGTGACGCCAGAATGCTCGGTACCGGAGGGCGGCAACGCCTTCGACGAGGATGGGAATTTCAGGGACGAAAGACTGCACAAATCGATGGAGCATCTATGCCGCACGCTGATCGAAACCTCGCGTATGCTGTCGACCCGGATCGGGGCATGACCCACTCGGACGATAGCATGCAGGAAAGGCTGATCGTCGGCCTCGACGTGCCGACGGTGAGGGAAGCCGAGAAGGCAGTGCGCGAGCTCGACGGCGTCGTCTCCTTCTACAAGATCGGCTATCAGCTCGCCTTCGCCGGCGGGCTGGACTTCGCGCGCGAGCTTGCCAGCGGTGGGACAAAGATCTTCCTCGACATGAAACTGCTCGACATCGACAACACGGTGGCCAAAGGCGTCGAGAACATCGTCAAAATGGGCATGAGCATGCTGACGCTGCATGCCTATCCGAAGACGATGAAGGCGGCGGTCGAGGCCGCCAAGGGCAGTGATCTTTGCCTGCTCGGGGTTACCGTGCTGACCTCGATGGACGAGCAGGACGTGATCGACGCCGGCTATGAGTACGACCCACACACGCTGGTGCTGAGGCGCTCCGAACAGGCGCTGCATGCCGGCATGGGCGGCATCGTCTGCTCGGCCGAGGAAGCGGAAGCGGTGCGTCGCATCGTCGGACCCGATATGGCTGTCGTCACGCCGGGAATACGGCCCCAAGGTAGTGACCACGGCGACCAGAAACGCGTGGTGACGCCTGCGCAAGCAATCCGCAACGGCTCAAGCCACCTCGTTGTTGGCCGGCCGATCGTCGGCGCGGCCGACAGGCGAGCGGTTGCGGAAGCCATTCTTGATGAAATGCGCTCGGCATAACGGCCCAGCTTCGGAGAAAAAAGCATGCCCAAGGGATACTGGATCGCCCGCGTTGATGTGCGCGATGCGGAAGGCTACAAGGACTATGTCGCCGCCGCCAAATTGGCCTTCGACCGTTTCGACGTAAAATTCCTGGCACGCGGCGGCGCGCATGAAAAAGTCGAAGGCCCCGGTCGCGATCGCAACGTCATTATCGAGTTTCCGTCGCTCGCCGCGGCACGTGACTGCTACCACTCGCCGGAATATCAGCGCGCCGTCGCGATCCGCCAGAAGGTGGCCGACGGCGAGATCGTGCTGGTCGAAGGGCTTGACTAATGCATGTCGCCCAAAAGTGCGCAGCGGTGTTGGGACAACGACATGCACAAAAACAAAGATCTAAAGCGCGTCGCATGAATCTCTTTAAACGCGACGCGCTTTAGGAAAAGAACCGGCTCGCGGCGGTTTCAGCCATTGCGTCGGCCAAGTCCATGCCCCATTGCGAGTGGCAATAGGCACGAAAATCGAAGCAGGGCAGGCCAGGGCAGACTTCGAACTCGATGAGGTGAACGTTGTCGTTTGGCTCCACCCGGAGATCGATGGAGAACACATCGCGCAAACCGAGCCCGGCCATCAGCCTCGCGGCGATGCGGCGGATTGTTGCGGCGGCTCCCGGCTGACTCGCGGCAACCGGCAGCAGCGCGGGCTCGGCGTATTGTCCCGCCTCCTTCGCGGCCTCACCGGTGTCGCCGTAGAGCGCCAGACTGTCTGCCATGGTTTGGAAGTCGCCGCCTGAATCGACAAAGGCGATGCCGAGCGCCTCGACGCCGGTGTCCGGCTTCAGGGCCAAGAAACTGGCGCGCACATTGCGGCCGGCGACATAAGGCTGGACGACGACATCGTCGCGATAAGCGGAGAACACACGCCGGCTAAGCTCCAGCGCGTGGCTGAGGTCGCTGCTGCGCGAATCCGGCCAGATGCCGATCTTGGCACCCAGCCGGTTCGGCTTGACGAACCAGCCGGCTGGCGAAGCCGGCGGCTCGACCAGCCAGTGGCCGTCGCGGGCGAGGCCCGCCTGCGGCGCCGGCAGGCCCAGCGCACCAAGCACGGCGCCGGAACGGAACTTGTCCTGGCAGAGCGCGAACAGGGAATCGTCGGCACCGATTGTTTTCAGGCCGTTCAGCCTTGCCAGGGCCGGTGCTGCGCCGCCGCGGAAATAGGCGATGCCGTCGGTCAGCGTCCACACCAGCGTGGTGTCCGCGTGCTCGTCGGCCAGCCCGCCGGCGGCATCATCGAGCGCCAGCGGCGCGAAGCACAGGCCGCGCTTTTGGCAGGCAGCGGCAAGCGCATCGAACTCGGGCGCGAGATCGGTCGACTGCGCCAGATAGGAGGCGATTTCGGCAGCGCGCTCCGGCGCGTGGCCGTCAGCAACCAGCCGGTCGAGGCAGGCCTTTTCCGGCTCATAGACCAGCACAAGCTTGGGACGCGGCATAGCGACGAAATTCCTGTGAATGTCGGCGCACCATCGCACCGCCTGTCGGCCCTGCTTTTCCAAAATCCGACATGGGCTAGACGTCGGCACGACAGAAATATCAGATCACGACGCGCGCCTCGAAGCGGCCATTGACGGGAATGTCGAGCAGAAAAGTCATGCCGGCCTGCGGATCGAGCTGGCGCTGTTTGTCGTCCTTGCCCGACCACGCGGAGGTCACCGCCAGCCGGTCGGCATTCTTGCCGACAAAAGCCGGGCAGGAAGGCTGCGTCACCGGCATTTCGACCGAACGGACCAGCTTGCCGTCAGGTCCATAGGCTTTGACGACTTTGCCGCCCCAGCAGGCGTTCCACAGGATGCCGTCGCGGTCGAGCACGGAACCGTCGACATAGCCCTTGGCCGAGCTGTGATCGACGAAGATCTTCGGCTCGCCGGCGGGCAGTCCGGTCACCGGATCGCAGGCGACGCGCATTAACAGGCCGGTGCTGGTATCGGTGTAGTAGGCGACCGTTCCATCCTCGGAAAAGCAGATCGAGTTCGATACGGTGATGTCGGCAAACAGCCGGCGCAATTCGCCCTTGAAGAACCAGTAGATCGAGCCGGCGGCCCTTTCCTCCTTCTTGCCCATGGTGCCGACCCAGAAGGCACCGCAAGGATGAACGCGCGAATCGTTCGAGCGCGTGACTGGATTGTCGGCCTCGATCGGCGTGTGCAGCGTCATCTTGCCGGTGGCCACGTCACGGACATGCAGGCCGGTCTCGGTGGCGATCAGCTGGCGTTGGCCGTCGATGATGGCGATGGCGCTCGCCATCTGGCCCAGCTCGTGGATTTTCAACACGCCGCCGGCAAAGCTCTTTTCCAGAAGCCGGCAATTGACGATGTCGAACCAGAAGAGCGTATCGGTGCCGGGATCATAGCTCGGCCCCTCGCCAAGCTGGCAGATGTGGTCGGAAAAAACCGAAACGATCTCTTCGCTCATCATGCGCCTCCGAAAGCCATGTCCCAGGCCGCCACGGCGGCGCCCGCACGCGCCGCAACCTCGTCGACGCTCATGCCCGGCTTGAACAGGCTGGAGCCGAGGCCGAAGACGGTAACGCCCGCCGCCTTATAGCCGGCAAAGTCCTTTTCCGAAACGCCGCCGACAGCGCCGACCAGCGTCTCGGCCGGAAGCACCGCGCGCATTGCCGAAATGCCGCCGGCGCCAAGCACGCTCGCCGGGAAGAATTTCAGCGCCGAAGCGCCGAGCCGGATGGCTTGGAAGGCCTCCGTGGGCGTGAACACGCCCGACATCGTCACCATGCCGTACTTCATCGCGCGGCCCATGACCTCGGCATCGATGTTGGGGCTGACCAGCAAGCGCCCGCCGGCTTTGTGCAGGCCGTCGACATCGGCTGATGTCAGCACAGTTCCAGCGCCGACCAGCGCCGTGCGCGGAAGCGCTTCGACGATCCTGGCGATCGACACAAACGGCTCCGGCGAATTGAGCGGCACTTCGATGGCTTCGATGCCAGCCTCGAAGATCGCCTGGCCAATGGCTACCGCCTCCTCCGGCTTGAGGCCGCGCAGAATGGCGACCAGGCCGCGCTTGAGCTTCGGAAAGGGTGCGGTCTGGGTCACGCGGCAACTCCACTCTTGGCGATCATGCCATTCTCACGCGCCGCCTCGACCAGGCCGGCACGCACCGCCTCGTCGGCGTCGACAGTCCTGACCGCAAGGCCGGCAAGGGCGAGCGCCTGGCCATAGAGCGCGCCTAGCGCGCCCGAGGCGACCAGCACGACCGGCGCAGCACTTGCTCCATAGCGGCGGCTTGCCGAGGCGATCTCGCCGCCGATCAGCAGGCCGGACAGGCAAGCCGCCGCATCGTCGGGCTTGAGGTCCTGCAGCAAGCCGGCGGCGCGGATCGAAAACAGTTTTGATGTGACATCGCCGCCCTCGGCCAGCGCTCTGCGACACCAGTCCTGGAAAAACGGATTATGCGATGTGACCGGCTTGGGCTGCTCACCCAGCGAATGGCGCAGGATCGAGTGCATGGCCAGCACCGAAAACAGCTCGCCGGTCGGCCAGGTGCCGAAACCGGCAACGGCGCCGTCCTCGACCAGAACCCATTTCGAATGGGTGCCGGGCATGCAGACGAGATGGCGGCCCTTTGCCGGCAAACCAGCGCCGGCGAGCTGGGTTTCCTCGCCGCGCATCACATCCGGCGCATCGGCCTGGCGCTGGGCAAGGCCCGGCACGATGCGGATGTCGCGGCGTTGGCCCTGGATGCGAGCGGCGCCGGCAAGGATGGCGCCGATCGGCGCCGGCACCGTGACATAGGGCGCCTCCAGCCAGCCCTGGCGGGAGCCCGCCATGCCGCAGATGATGACCGGCAGTGCCTCCGGCGCGCCCATTGCCGCCAGATGCCCTTCGAGGATGGTCGAAAACCCGATGGCCTGGGCGGTGATCAGCCCGTCGTCGCCACGACGTTCGGCAACAACCCCGCCCGTCTCGTCGAGCAGCCAGACCCGCATACGGGTGGTGCCCCAGTCGACGGCGGCGACAGAAGGCGCCTTGCTCACAGGAACCCTCCGTCGACAATGATCAACTGTGCCGTCAGCATGCGTGAAGCGTCGGACGCCAGGAACAGCACCGTTCCGACGATATCCTCCGGCTGCATCACCTCCTTGATGCACTGCTTGGCGACGTGCGCGGCGAGCGCCTGCTCGGTCACCCAGAGCTGCTTCTGCCGCTCGGTGATAACCCAGCCGGGCGCGATCGCGTTGACGCGAATGCCGTCGACGCCCAGCCTGCCGGCGAGGCCCTTGGTCAAGCCGACAATCCCGGCCTTGGCGGCGGTGTAGGCCGGCATATCGGGGTGGTTCATGAGATAGGACGTGGAGGTGAAGTTGATGATCGAGCCACCGCCGGCCCGCTTCATGCCCGGCGCCACCGCTTGCGCGGTAAAGAAATGCGGGCGCAGATTGACGGCATGGTTGTTGTCCCAGAACTCCACCGTGACATCTTCCACCGCATGGCGATCGTCCAGCGCGGCATTGTTGATCAGCACTGTGACGTCGCCATGCAGCTCGGCGGCCCTGGCGGCCGAAGCACGCAGCGCTTCAATGTCACGAATGTCGGTCTTGAGGTAGAGCGGCCGCCGGCCGAGCTCTTTTTCCAGGCGATCGGCAAGCGCCAGGCTGACGCGATCGGCGATGTCGATGAAGGCGACCTTCGCCCCCTGGCGGGCAAACCCCTCGGTCAACGCCGCGCCGATACCGGACCCGCCGCCGGTGATCAGCACCGAAGCTCCTTCAAGGTCGGCAAAGCGCGCCGATGGCATCATGATTTTTTCTCCGCAGAGCGGCGGACGTTCAACTTGAACCGCGACGCCGCTCTATCTTTTTGTTTGAGCATCGGATTTTCCCAAAACCGGTTCCCACTTTTGGGTTCGATGCTCTAGCCTGGTCGGCGCGCATCCTATCCAGCCAAGTCGGAGGAGCAAGGCCGAAAAGCAGATTCTCGGGGCTTATGTCAGACAAAAACGGCGCCGGCCCGGCGGACGTGCAGACAGGCTTCAATCGGGAGATTGCAAAGCAGCCGCTTAAAGCGCCTTGGCGTGCACGGCGCCGCGGTGTGAATCGCGGAGGTAGCCGAGCGTGGCGTCGGCATCGACCGGCTTGCCGAACAGATAGCCCTGCCCGCCGGCGCAGCCGAACTGGACGAGGCGGTCGGCTTGTGCCTCCTCCTCGATGCCTTCGGCGACTACTTCCATGCCGAGCCCTTCGCACATGGCGAGAATGGCCCGGATGATGTGCTCGGACGGACGGTCGTCGAGGATGGAGGAGACGAAGGCGCGATCGATCTTGAGCTTGTCGAAGTGGAATTCGCGCAAGCGCCCGAGCGACGACTGGCCGGTGCCGAAGTCGTCGAGCGAGACACGGATGCCGACGCGGCGCAAATCCTCGACGATCTGCGCTGCCGAGGCCGGATCGTTCATTAGGCCGGTTTCGGTAATTTCGATCTCCAGCCGGCGCGGATCGAAACCGGTGCGGTCGAGGATCGCCAAAATGTGCAGGCCGGTGTTCTGGTCGACGAGCTGCGACGGCGACAGGTTGAAGGACAGGAACAGATCCTTCGGCCAGCTTCTGGCAGCCTCGGTGGCCTTGCGCAAAACCAGCTGCGACAGCGGGCCAATGATGCCGCGCTCTTCGGCGATGGGGATGAAGACCGTTGGCGGGACCGAGCCGAGGTCGCGATCGGTCCATCGCGCCAGCGTCTCGAAGCCGATGGTGCGGCGCGTGTTGAGATCGACGATGGGCTGGAAATGCGGCTCCACCTCGCCGGCCGAGACGGCGCGGCGCAGCGCCTGTTCGATGCGGGTGACGCGCTTGGCCGCTTCCTCCATTTCGCGGGTATAGACGACCACCCGGCCGCGGCCCGAACGCTTGGCATGGTAGAGTGCCGTCTCTGCCTTGTTGAGCAGGATCTCGGTGGTCTCATCGCCCGAATAGAACAGCGAGCAGCCGACCGAGGCCGAAAGCCTGGCGGTGCGTTCGCCGACATCGTAGGGCGCCGAAAGGATCTCGATCAGCATGCGCGACTTCTCGGCCGCGGCCTCCTCACTGAACACCATGGGATAGAGAAAGGCGAACTCGTCGGCGCCGATGCGGCAGACGATGGAATAACTGTCCATCGACGCCCGCAGCCGCATCGCCACCTGGATCAGGATATCGTCGCCGGCCTTATGCCCGAACAGGTCGTTGATCGGCTTGAAGCCGTCGAGGTCGAGGATGCCGACGGTGAACGGCGCCGGATCCTCGGAACGATCGCTGATCAGGCGGTCGACCTTGTCGAAGAAGCGGCGGTGGTTGCCAAGTCCGGTCAACGGATCCGTGAAGGCCAGATCCGTCCTTTCCCTGCCTGCCTGCCCGGTGCCAAACGTCGTTTGCATCGGTGTCCCTGTTCTGATGTCGGAATTTATCCTGAGACTGGCAGCAAACCCTTTAGGAAAAGTATTCGCAAAGCCGATTTTTCACAGGCGAGCAATCAATTCAGCCATCAAACCGGACGCGATACAGTTCGACGGGATTCTCCCGAGTTTCGGCGATCGGTTCGAGCCATTCCGGCACATCACCGCGCGTCAACCCGGCAAGAAAGCCTTGCGGCGCCTTGGCGACGAGAAGCTTGCTTTCGGCGCTGCCGCGGCACAGCGCCACCAAGCCGGCATGATGCGTTGCAAGGATTGCCTTGGCATCGGCGGCCGATCCGAGGAAGGCATCGAGCGCAAGCAGGTCGCCCGCCGTGTTGCGATGATAAGGTCCGGCAAAGACGCGATGTCCGGAATACGCCAGGATCGGCGATCCGAGGTTGGAAATCGCCAGCACGGTGGTGTCCGGCAGCTGGGCAAGCTGGGCAAAGGAGGCCTTGCGCTGACAGGATGTATCGGCATCGCTGTCGTTGGGCGCCACCTTGTTGGCTTCGAAGACCGTCGAAGTCGCTGCCGCGGCGCCGGTCCAGACGACGTTCACCGACACCAGCCAGACCGCGGCCATGCGCAATGACACGCTGCGTGAGGGACTGGCCTGGGCCCGCTCACGCCATTTTGCAATCCAGGCTGAAAGCGGAATCACCGCCAAGGCGATCGAGAATGTCGAGCCGCGCACCTGCCAGGCGCTGACGATGAATGCCACCATGAGCAGCATGCCGACAAGGCTGTCCTGCCGGCGCCAGGGTCCGCGCCGAAGACGAAGCGCCATCAGGATGATTGCCACCAGCGGCGTGACATAGCGTGCCACCACCGAGGCCGGATCTTCCGCGATGAGCTGCAGCAACGACTGCGCCTCGTCGATGTGATCGAGCCACAGTTCCTTCAGACGAGGGTCAAGGTTCGCGTAAGGGGACGCCAGGCATTGCGGGAACAGCAACATCACGACAGCACCCAGCGCCAGGGCAAGGACAGCAAGCGACACCAGGCGCCGAAGCTGTGTGCGGCCGGCTGCCTCGACCGAGGCTATTGCCGCAAGGCCGATGCCGGCGAGCGCCGCCACGACGAACTGCACGGTCGAAAATGTGTCACACTGCGCCTGGCCCCACGCCGATATCGGGATGGTGGTGACGAAGGCAGCTGCCGAAACACCGGCAAAGCCGAGGCCGAAATTCCTGGCGATCAGCCTTTCGCCGCTGGTATCGACGACAAACAGCAACGCGACGCAGGCACCGATGGCGGCGACATAGGGGGCGGTCTCCATGCCGACGGCCAGCGTCAGCGCGGCGCACAAGCCTGCAAACAATGCCGCCGGACGGCGTAGGGGCGCTTCGAGCAGCAAGCTCAGGCTGGCCATCGTCAACGCGATCTGGACGTTGTGATGATCGAGCGCGCCGGGCGAAAAGATGCCGATGAAATGCAGCGCCGTCGCACTGACGACGACAGCAGGCAGCACGGCGCCCTCACCGGCGAAGCTGCGCGCCGCGCGGACGGTGAAGAACACGGTCAGGCAGAAGAACAGCGCCGGCCAGAGCACTTGCGCGACGCTCTCGGCAACGGCCATGCTGCCGGTCAGGGCCGACACGACGAGGATGATGGCGGCGATCGGCGCATCGACCAGCCGCGACCAGTGCATGACGAAGCCGCCTTCCGGCCCCATCCTGTACTGGTGCAGATCGAACCAGCCCTGGCCGGCCAGCATGTCGCGAACCTCGACCAGGCGCAGCAGGCTGTCATTGTCGCCGCCGGCATTGGTCAACCCCGGAAAGCCGGCGCAGACATTGATGGCAAACGCCGCCAGCGTGGCGAGCAGCGCCAGCACGACATCGAACCTCCAGGTTGAAGCGCCATCCTTGGCTGTGCTCATCTTCATGACCTTTGGAGGAATGCGAGGCGGCTTAAACCTAGCCTTAACAGCTTCAATAAATAGTAAAGCCGCCTGAGCGAGCTTGCGTGCAGCGCGGCCATGTGGCCAGGCCAGGGCATCCGGAGACGAAAATGCCGCAAGAAGTTCGCTACGAGCCTGTCATTGCCGTGCTCCTGCCCTGCTACAATGAGGAGCCGACGATCGCCGAGGTGGTGCGGCGTTTCCGCGAGACGCTGCCTTCGGCCACGATCTATGTCTACGACAACAATTCCAGGGACCTGACCGCGCTGAAGGCGCGCGCCGCCGGCGCTACTGTCATCCGCGAGACACGCCAGGGCAAAGGAAATGTGGTGCGCCGCATGTTTGCCGACATCGAAGCCGACATCTACCTGATGGCCGACGGCGACGGCACCTATGCGCCGGAGGATGCACCGCAGCTGATCAATACGCTGCTGACGGAACGCTCCGACATGGTGGTCGGAACCAGGCGCGGCGTCACCGACGATGCCGGCAGGTCAGGCCATGCCTTCGGCAACCGTGTCTTCAACAGCCTCTACAAGCGGTTGTTCGGTTCCGACTTCACCGACATCTTCTCCGGTTACCGCGCATTCACCCGGCGCTTCGTCAAAAGCTTTCCCGCCGTTTCAGGCGGGTTCGAGATCGAGACCGAAATGTCGGTGCACGCCTCGCAGCTCAAATTGCCGGTCAGCGAGATCGGGCTCGACTATGGCCGCCGGCCGGAAGGCTCGTCGTCGAAGCTGTCGACCTATCGCGACGGCGCCAAGATCCTGTGGATGTTCGCCATGCTGATGAAGGAGACGCAGCCGCTGCGCTTCTTCGGCGCCTTTTCGGCATTCTTCCTGGCATCGAGCCTGTTTCTGATGACGCCGGTTCTGATCGAATTTGCCGAAACCGGGCTTGTTCCGCGCATCCCGACCTGGGTGCTGTCGGTCGGCCTGCTGTTGCTGTCGATGCTGGCGGCGGTGACGGGGCTGATCCTCGATTCCGTATCGCGCGGCCGGGCCGAGCAGAAGCGCATCTTCTATCTGTCGATGCCTTCGGGCCGCATCGAACGGCGCGAGCGCGCAAGCGGGCACGGCGCCTTGAAGCCCGAACCAGGCAAGACCCCACGGGCGGCCTAGGCTCTGTTGTGAAGCGCCTCGTCCGCTTCATCTTTGCCGGCGGCGTCGGTTTCGTCGCCGACGCAGTGGTGCTTTGGCTGCTGCTGGCCATCACCCCGCTTGGACCCTTCGCCGCCCGCACGATCTCGATCGGCTTTGCGCTGTCCGTCACCTGGTTGATCAACCGTCATCTGACCTTCTCGCCGTCGAGCCGCGGCATCGCACAGGAAGGCGTGCGCTACGGCGGCGTCGGCATCGCCACCAGCATCGTCAACTACCTCGTCTACTGCGCCATCCTCCTTGCCCTGCCGACGATGCCACCGCTCGCGGCGCTAGCCGTCGCCTCGTTGGTCGCCATGGCGCTTTCCTTCCTCGGTTATTCGCGGCTGGTCTTCGACCGCTAAAGCGCTGCATCAAGCGAAGCGTAGCCCTGCAGCGAACTCTACCGATTGGCAGAAGGCGCCGAGTTCCATATATCGCTGTGGTCGATCGCGCCGGAGAGCCGCCATGAAATTGAAAATCGCCGTCCAGATGGACCACATTTCCGCCGTCTCGATCGCCGGCGACACGTCTTTCGCGTTGTCGCTGGAAGCACAGCGGCGCGGCCACCAACTGTTCCACTACACGCCCGACCGGCTGTCGATGCGCGGCGGCAAGGTGTTTGCCCGCATCGAGGAGATGCAGGTCCGCGATGTGAAGGGCAATCATTATTCGCTGGGCGAGGAGGTGCGCACCGATCTGTCGGAAATGGATGTCATCTTGCTCAGGCAGGATCCGCCCTTCGATATGAACTACATCACCTCCACGCATATCCTCGAACGCATCCATCCGAAGACGCTGGTGGTCAACGACCCGGCCTGGGTGCGCAACAGCCCGGAAAAGATCTTCGTCACCGAATTTCCCGACCTGATGCCGGAAACGCTGATCACCAAGGACCCGCTCGAGATTGCCGCCTTCCGCAAGGAGTTCGGCGACATCATCGTCAAGCCGCTCTACGGCAACGGCGGCGCCGGCATCTTCCACCTGCACGAGGCCGACCGCAACCTTGCCTCATTGCTCGAGATGTTCGGGCAGTTGTTCCGCGAGCCGTACATCGTGCAGCGCTATCTCAAGGAGGTGCGTGCTGGCGACAAGCGCATCATCCTGATCGACGGTGAGCCGGCCGGTGCCATCAACCGGGTGCCGGCTGAGCATGATTCGCGCTCCAACATGCATGTCGGCGGCCGCGCCGAAAAAACCGAGCTGAGCGCGCGCGAGCGCGAAATCTGCGCCCGCATCGGCCCGTCGCTGAAAGAGCGTGGGTTTATCCTGGTCGGCATCGACGTTATCGGCGACTACATGACCGAGATCAACGTCACCTCGCCGACCGGCATTCGCGAGGTGCAGCGGTTCGGCGGCGCCGACATCGCCAGCCTGTTCTGGGACGCCGTCGAAGACAAGAGGAAGTAGCCCTTCGCTTTCGGGGGCCGTTGCCGAAGGAACATTGCTGCGCGTAAATGTTCCTGTAATGTTCTTGCCTGAGCTGAAAATCTGTGGTTGTCTTGCCTGACGGCGCTCACGGCCTGAAGCAGGGGCTTTTGGCGAACCGGTATCGGGGGCAGCAAAATGGTAGCGCGGGTTCGCACGGTCGCTTTCCAGGGCATCGAGGCCGTACCGGTCGACGTGCAGGTGATGATCGCGCCGGGCAAGGTCAACATGCTATCGTCGGCCTGGCCGACAAGGCGGTGGCCGAAAGCCGCGAGCGGGTGCAGGCGGCACTGCATGCCTCCGGCCTGTCGATGCCGTCGAAGAAGGTGACGGTCAACCTCGCGCCTGCCGACCTGCCTAAGGAAGGCAGCCATTACGATTTGCCGATCGCGCTCGGCCTGATGGCGGCACTTGGCGCCATTCCGGGCGACATGCTGGCGAGCTACGTGGCTGGGCGAACTGTCGCTCGACGGCACCATCGCCGCGGTCGCTGGCGCGCTGCCGGCCGCGATCGGCGCCAATGCCGAAGGCAAGGGCCTGATCTGCCCCTTCGCCTGCGGGCCGGGGGCGGCCTGGGCCGGCAAGGATTTCGACATTCTGGCGCCGCGCAGCCTGATCGCCATCGCCAACCATTTCCGTGGCACGCAGGTGCTGGCACGGCCGGAAGCCGGCATCCATGCCTCGGCGCGCGACTTGCCCGACCTTGCCGACATCAAGGGCCAGGAGACCGCCAAGCGGGCGCTGGAAGTGGCGGCGGCCGGCGGCCACAATCTGCTGACGTTGTGCTACATTAATCCATGCAGGACATCGGCGCGTTTGCCCATCCATTGAACGGGCGAGCTTCTGGCCGGAACGGCAACTCTCGACCCTAAGCGGAAGCTCGTTCGGCCTCGGTCGAATTCACGCCGATGACCCTTTCGAGACCTTCCGAGGCCGATTTTCCTTCCCGGAACCAGACGTTAAGCGCAACCAGTACTGATGACCCTTCCGACATTCGGGCTCTCATGCAGCAAGGTACACAGACCCGAAAAGCCGTCTTTCAGGGGCGGCGGCAATGGCATCAACCTGCGACCTGCTGTAAGCTTGGAAAGCGGGTAACAATCCGCGAAGGATTGGCAGATGGAACGTCACCTCGCGGCCGTCCTGATTGCCGATGTCGTCGGCTATGGCCGTTTGAGCCAGACGGACAAGGAGGGTACGCGTGCGCTTTTCCGAACCGACCTGAATGAAGTATTCGAGCCAAGGATCGCCGCGCACCATGGTCGGCTCGTGAAAACCATGGGAGATGGGATACTGGTCGAGTTCCACAGTGTGGTCGACGCCCTACGCTGCGCGGTCGAAATCCAGCAACAGAAGGCGGAGGTGAACGTTCTCACGCAGCCAGAACGGCGGCTTGATTTCCGCATCGGCATCAATCTGGGCGATGTCATCGTTGAGGGTGACGACATCCACGGCGATGCGGTGAACATCGCCGATCGGCTGCAAGTGCTGGCGGAACCTGGAGGAATCGCGATTTCCGCCACCGCCTGCGACCATGTGAAGGGAAAGTTGCCGATCGGCTTTGCCTCACTCGGCGAGCAGAAAATGAAAAGTATCGCCGAACCGGTTCGCGTGTACCGTGTCTTGATCGACCCCGCTACTGCGAAGATCGTCGGTGCCAAACCGGGCCTTTCTGCCGGCGATGACAGCAAGCCGCCGGTAATTGCGGTTCTGCCGTTCGAAAACCTGAGCGCCGACGACGGCTGGACGCGACTGGTAGACGGCCTGTCGGCCGACATGATCGGCGATCTGGCGCGCTATCCCGACCTTGCGGTCATTTCGCGCCAGACCATGCAGTCCTATCGGGGACGGGCGAGCGACTCACGCTCGGTTGGACTGGAACAGAACGCCGATTATCTGCTGGAAGGTACCCTCCAGGCGATCGGCCAGCGTGTCCGCGTCGCGGTGCAGCTGGTCGACGCCCTGACCGGAGCCAACCTCTGGTCCGCGCGGTTCGAGGAGTCGATCGACGATTTTTTTGTCATGCAGGACAGCGTCACACAGAACGTCATCAATGCCCTGGCAGGCACTTTCGGCAAGCTCGCCAATCTCGGGCGTGAGGTGGCTCGGCGGAAGCCTCCCTCGAGCCTGGGTGCTTATGACTGCTATCTACTCGGGGCGGAACTGCACGACAGATTCACGACCGATGCGAGGGCAGAAGCCATACGCATGCTGTCCCGCGCCGTGGAACTCGACCCCGGCTTCGCGCGGGCCTGGATGACGTTGGGATTGGCACATACGGTCGATGCCTTCAATGCCTTCACGCCAGATTCAGCCGCTTCGGTCGGGCGCTGGCGAGAATGCGTGGAAAAGGCTCTGGCGCTCGACCCTACCGATCCGATGACGCGCCTTTACATGGGCGCTCTTCGCGCCTTTGACGGTGATATCAGCGGGGCCGCAGAGGAATACGACCGGGCGCTGGCCCTGGCACCCAATGACGCCGATGTGCTGTCGATGCTTGCCTCAAGCCGGGCTCTCGTGTGTGGAAATCCGGAAGAAGGCTGTGCTCTTGCCGAACGGGCGCTTCGCCTCAATCCGCAGGCTCCGAGTTGGTACTACGCGCAGCTCGCCCGGGCCCGTTTCGTGGCCGGTCGATATGCCGACAGTCTATCGTCGCTGCGCAAGAGTCCGCCGGACAGTCCCGTCACTCTGATGTTCCGCGTCCTGTGCAACGCGCTGCTCGAAGAGCCGGCGCAGGCGCAGTCGATCGCCAGGCGGATTGCCGTCGAGTTTCCAAGGTTCACCGTCGAGAACTTCATTCGAACCTATCCCGTCTCCAATCCGCCGGCCCTCGTTGCGATCAAGGAAGGCGCTCGTCGCGCGGGTATGGTGTAGAGCCGAAAACTGCGGCTAGCTTGGTCAAAATCTGAGGAGGATCCGGAAAACGCTCCTTGGGTATCAATGCCGCTTGGTAAGCCGGGACGCCCGCTTCGGGCGCAGGCTGAAGCCCTGCTTCGTGACGCTAACCGGGCGTTGGCGTGACCTCTGCTAAGCTTCCGCTCCTGGCGCAATCGAGGCAACCGCGCGCATCAGCCGTTCAGTATGCCGAGGAGCGTCAAAGGAGCGGATCGGGTGGGATTCGAACCTTCGGCTGCAATGCGCCGACGGGCGCATTGTGCGACATTCGGAAATTCCAGGCCCAACACCGTCATGGATTGTTGGGCAGGAATCCTCTACTCTCTCTGACGGGAGGAAATCGGGGCATGGAACGCCGCCTCGCCGCCATTATGGACGCTGACGTGGTCGGCTATTCGCGTCTGATTCGGTCCGATGAGGATGGCACGCTCGCGGCGCTCAAATCTGTGCTTACTGACCTCATTGGGCCGAAAATCGCGGAACATCATGGGCGCGTCGTCAAATTCATGGGTGATGGGGTGTTGGCAGAGTTCGCGAGCGTCGTGGAGGCGGTGCGGGCCGCCGCCGAGATGCAGCAGGCGCTAGCTGAACGCAATGAAGTCTTACCGAAAGGGCAACGTATCGCGTTCCGCGTCGGCGTCAATTTGGGCGACGTGGTCATCGATGGCGACGACATCCACGGAGACGGTGTCAACGTGGCGGCCCGGCTGGAGGGATTGGCCGAACCGGGCGGAGTTTGCGTATCGGCGGCAGTCTATGACCAGGTGCGCGATCGCATCGAGTTGCCGTTCGAGGACTTGGGGGAACAGCGGGTCAAGAATATCGACCGCCCGGTGCGCGTCTGGCGCTGGGTTCGTGACACCGTTGCGTCGTTGCCCAAGGTTGATCAGACGAATATGCCGCTCCCGGAAAGACCATCGATCGTGGTCCTTCCCTTCAACAACATGAGCCGCGATGCCGAGCAGGAGTACTTCAGTGACGGCATCACTGAGGATGTCATCACGGACCTCAGCAAGGCATCTGGTCTGTTCGTCATCGCGCGCAACTCGGCTTTCGTCTACAAGGACAAGACATTCAGTGTCCCCCACGTGTGCCGCGAACTCGGCGTCAAGTTCGCTCTCGAAGGCAGTATTCGAAAGGTCGGAAACCGGGTTCGCGTCACCGCCCAGCTGATCGACGGCTCGAGCGGCGGACATCTCTGGGCCGAGCGCTACGACCGCGAGCTCACCGACATTTTCGCGGTGCAGGACGATATCACGCAACAGATTGTCACCGCTTTGAAGGTGACGCTGAGCGAAGCGGAAAAATCGCGCATCGTAGATGGCGGCACGAACGACGTGAACGCCCATGATCTCTTCTTGAGAGGGCGCGAACTGATCCGCGGGGTTAAAAAAGATCGCGAGATGTTCGATCAGGCAACCGCATGCTTCCGGCGGGCGATCGAGCTCGATCCGAACTATGCCGCGCCATATGCGGGCTTGGGCATGGCGTATGTCCTGGATCACCAGAACCGCTGGAGCGAGACGCCCGAGACATCCCTCGACCAAGCCGAGCGCTTCTCTAGCTGGGCGATCGCCAGGGACGACCAGGACCCTTACGCCCATCTCGTGGCTTCCCTCGTTGCTATGTTCAGGATGGATTATCAGCGCTGGGCCGATGAGGCCGATCGGGCCTTATCGCTTAACCCGAACTTCGCTCCCGCCCTCAACGCCCGCGGCGTGGTGCACATCTATACGGGGCAGCCGGAAATGGCGGTCCCCTACATTGAACGGGCCATGCGCCTCGATCCTGCCGTGCAGCAGCAGTACGTGCATTTCCTGGGCACGGCGTATTTCGTAGCTGGCGATTACGAGACCGCGGTAGCTCTGTTCAGGGATCGGATCGCGATCAATCCGACCACGGATTTGTCACGCGCATTCCTCGCCTCAGCGTTGGGCCATCTGGGCAAATTGGACGAGGCCGGCGAAGTTTGGCGCGAACTCAAGGAAATCAATCCGAGGTACTCGCCTGTCGAACATATTGGCCGTTTGCCGTTCAGGGATTCCTCGGATGCCGAGAAGTTCACCGTTGGCCTTCGCAAAGCGGGTCTGGTGCAGTGATCACGCCACAAAGCCTGCCCGCGTTCCGATAATGAAAAGGGAGGAGTCGATGTTTCGGACACAAGTTCGTCTTGCATTCTTGACCGCGTCGGTCGTTGCGTTCGCATCGGTCTCGGCCAAGGCCGACGGCGCACAGATTAAGCGCGGCGAATACCTCGTCACGATCGGCGGGTGCAATGACTGCCACACGCCGGGTTATTTCTTCGGCAAGCCCGACATGTCGCGCTTTCTTGGTGGCTCGGATGTTGGCTTCGAGATTCCGGGTCTCGGTGTCTTTGTCGGCCGCAACATCACGCCGGACAAGAAGACCGGCATCGGTAGCTGGACCCCGGAGCAGATCGTCACCACGATTCAGACCGGCGAGCGGCCGGACGGCCGTATCCTTGCGCCGATCATGCCTTGGCACGCCTTTGCGCATCTCACCGCAGACGACGCCATGGCGATCGCGGCATTCCTTCAAAGTGTGAAGTCGGTCGATAACGAGGTTCCCGAGCCGTTCAAACCCGGGGAAAAAGTGTCGAGCTTCATGTTCCGGATCATGCCGCCGGGCGAAACCGCAGCCGCCGCGCCGAAATAGGCAGGTCCGACCAGGACGAGATTGAGCACCGCGATTATTCTTCCGGGAAGCGGCGGCAATGTCAGCAAACGGCGCACGTGGTCGGTTGGCGCGTTGAGTTTGACCGGATCAAACGAACTTCCGCTTCGGGTCCGCATCAGGTCGTAGCGCGAACGACCGCAATGGAGAAGCGCCATGAATGTCAGCAAATGGCGCGACGGCGCTGTTCCGGGAGACGGGAGCGAAGGGTAAAGTTCCACCCATTGAAGCCCTTTAGAATTCTCTAATGTCCGGCGGGCTGTACTCGCTGATGGTCGGGCCGCCAGGGTCCGGAAAGAGTCGATGCTGGCGCAGCGGCTGCCGTCGATCCTGCCGCCGCTGGCGCCCAAGGAATTGCTGGAAGTCTCGATGATCGCTTCCGTGGCCGGCGAGCTCGGCGAAGGCAAGCTGACCGACCGGCGGCCGTTCCGCGCCCCGCACCATTCGGCGTCGATGGCGGCAATGGTCGGTGGCGGCATGCGGGCGCGGCCGGGCGAAGTGTCGCTCGCCCATCACGGCGTGCTGTTCCTCGATGAATTCCCGGAATTCACACCGCAGACGCTCGATGCGCTGCGCCAGCCGCTGGAGACCGGCGACTGCATGATTGCGCGTGCCAACCATCGCGTCACCTATCCGGCACGCATCCAGCTGATTGCGGCGATGAACCCGTGCCGCTGCGGCATGGCCGGGGAGCCGGGCTATCGCTGCCTGCGCGGAGAACGCTGCCGCACCGACTACCAGGCGCGCATTTCCGGTCCGCTGCTCGACCGTATCGACCTCAGGATCGAGGTGCCGGCGGTCTCGGCCGGCGACCTGATCCGGCCGGACCGGTCGGAGAAGAGTGCGGCCGTGGCGCTGCGCGTGGCGCGGGCGCGGACGATCCAGCGCGAGCGTTTCGAACGGCTCGGCGTCACCAGCGCCACCACCAACGCGCATTGGCCGCATCCATCTGGCCGAAGCGATTTCCTATCGCATGAGCTCGGAGCGGGTGGCGCAGGCGGCGTAGAGGCTCTGGCCCGCGCCAGGCAGACGTGAAGAGGGACAGTGGGTCAAAGTTACCGATCTCCCCCCTTGTTGTTGGGAGATCGAACTCCCCTGCGGGCGCCCGCCTGTGGTCGACCAGTGCGCCGACGCTTATCCCGCCCGTTCCCGCGCCTTCAGTTCCAGCCGCCGCGCGTGCAGCACCGGCTCGGTGTAGCCATTGGGCTGATTGCTGCCCTTGAACACTAGATCGCAGGCGGCGAGGAAGGCTATGGAGTTGTCGAAGTCGGGCGCCATCGGCCGGTAGAGCGGATCGCCTTCGTTCTGGCGGTCGACGACGCCGGCCATGCGCTTCATCGTGTCCATCACCTGCTCGCGGGTGCAGACCCCATGATGCAGCCAGTTGGCGATATGCTGCGAGGAGATGCGCAGCGTGGCGCGGTCCTCCATCAGCGCGACATCGTTGATGTCTGGCACCTTCGAGCAGCCGACGCCCTGGTCGATCCAGCGCACCACATAGCCCAGGATGCCTTGCGCGTTGTTGTCGAGTTCCTTCTGGATATCGGCCTGCGACCAGTTCGGCCGCCTTGCGACCGGTACCGACAGGATGTCGTCGAGCTTCGCCTTGGGCCGGCTCTTCAGCGCCCGCTGCACGGCTTGCACATCGACCTTGTGGTAATGCGTGGCGTGCAGAGTCGCCGCCGTCGGCGACGGCACCCAGGCGGTGTTGGCGCCGGCTTTGGGATGGGCGATCTTCTCGTCGAGCATCGCTGCCATCAGGTCGGGCATCGCCCACATGCCCTTGCCGATCTGGGCGTGGCCGGCCAGCCCGCATTCCAGCCCGGTGTCGACGTTCCAGGCTTCGTAGGCGGAGATCCAGGCGGCCTGCTTCATGTCGCCCTTGCGGATCATCGGGCCGGCTTCCATCGAGGTGTGGATCTCGTCGCCGGTGCGGTCGAGGAAACCGGTGTTGATGAAGACGACGCGCTCTTTCGCAGCGCGGATCGCCTCCTTGAGGTTGACGGTGGTGCGCCGCTCCTCGTCCATGATGCCCATCTTGATGGTGTTTTTCGCCATGCCGAGCAGCGCTTCGACACGGCCGAAGATCTCGACAGCGAAGGCGACTTCCTCCGGCCCGTGCATCTTGGGCTTGACCACATAGACCGAACCGGCGCGGGAGTTCATCCGGCGGCCGTTCGGCCCGACATCGTGCAGCGCGATCAGCGCCGTCATCGCCGCATCCATGATGCCTTCCGGCACCTCGTTGCCGTCGCGGTCTGTTATCGCCGGATTGGTCATCAGGTGGCCGACATTCCTGACCAGCATCAGCGAGCGGCCGGGCAGCGTCAGCGTGCCGCCGCCGCGAGACGTGTAGCTGCGATCCGGATTGAGCTTGCGGGTAAAGGTCTTGCCGCCCTTGGTGATCTCCTCGGCAAGGTCGCCTTTCATCAGGCCGAGCCAGTTGCGGTAGACGACGACCTTGTCCTCGGCATCGACCGCCGCAACCGAATCCTCGCAGTCCTGGATGGTGGTCAGCGCCGATTCCAGTATGACGTCGGCGATGCCGGCGGGATCGGTGCTGCCGATCGGGTTGTTGTGGTCGATTGATATCTCGATGTGCAGCCCGTTCTTCACCAGCAGCACCGCTTCGGGATCGGCGGCGTCGCCGCGATAGCCGGCAAACTGTTTGGGATCGGCGAGCGTGGTGGCGCCGCCGCCCTCGCCCAGCCGCAGCATGCCGTTTGCAAACGAAAACCCGTTCACCCCCGCCCATTTGCCTGTCGTCAGCGGCACCGACTCGTCGAGAAAGTTCTTGGCCCAGGCAATCACCCTGGCGCCGCGCACGGGGTTGTATCCTCCGCCCCTTTCGGCGCCGCCGGTCTCCGGAATGGCATCGGTGCCGTAGAGCGCATCGTAGAGCGAACCCCAGCGCGCATTGGCGGCGTTCAGCGCGTAGCGCGCATTCATCACCGGCACCACCAGCTGCGGCCCGGCCACCACCGAAATCTCCGGGTCGACATTTTCCGTGGTCACGCTGAAGGCAGGCCCTTCCGGGACGAGATAGCCGATCTCCTTGAGGAAATTCTTGTAGGCATCCATGTCGACGGGCGCGCCATTGTCGCGATACCAGCGGTCGAGCTTCTCTTGCATGGCGCCGCGCTTTTCGAGCAGCGCCAGGTTCTTCGGCGCCAATTCGTCGACGATGGCCGAAAGACGGTCCCAAAATGCATCTGCCGCAACGCCGGTGCCCGGCAGCGCCTCATCAGCGATGAAATCATGAAGCTCGCGGGCAATCTGCAATCCGGCGATCTCGACGCGATCGGTCATCAGGGTATCTCCAGATGAAGGGCTTTCGGCCGGGCTTGCCGACACGGGCCTTTGGCATGCCAGGGTCGCAGGGTCAATTCAGCTTAAGATCTAGGTAGGGCAAATCGCTTCAGGTTTTAGGCTTGCGCAGAACTTCGGAGATTTGCGCCGCCCGGCCAAGCTGCCGATCTCCCCCTTGTGGGGGAGATGCCCGGAAGGGCAGAGGGGGGCGTGAAGGATCGCCAACCTCACTTTACCTGCGGCCAGGCGGGACCCAAGCCTGAGGGCGCGATTGCGACCTATCGAGAGATCGGCGGGACAGCGCCCCTCTGGCCTGCCGGCCATCTCCCCCACAAGGGGGGAGATCGCTCTCATAGTCGCCGTGCTCATACCGCAATCCGCGGCCTGCCGGACGCCACCGCCACCACATGCGCCTCGATGAACATGCGCTGGCCCTCGACGGTCGAGACGCGGAATTCGCTGGCGATCTCGATCTCGGCGTTGTCGGTGCCGGCGTCTTTCGCCCTGCCGGCGGCAATCGCCCGCACATCCTCTTTCGCCGCCGCGATCGCCGCCGCCTCGTCGAGAAAATCGCGCACGCTTTCGCCTGACGAGACACGAAACAACCCTTCCTTGGGCTGGCTGACCCGCGCCTCGGCCGAAACCCTGACCTGGCCGACGACGGCGCCGAGCGCGTTGGCGACATCGGTATCCTCCGGCACCACGCAGCCATTGCCAACGAGCGGCGGCAGGCCGGCATAGTGCAGTGGCGCCGAAGCGCCGAGGCCGATCACCGGACGGTCGAGCGCCACACTCAGCCGTGCAATACCGGGATGCGCATCGACGGCGCGCTGGACCAGCGCATGGGCAACGGTCGCCGCGCCATCGAGCCCATCCTCGGCAAAGGCGGTCTCGAGGATATATTCGGCGGACCAGCGCGTCAGCGTCACAAGCACGCGTTCCGAGATCGCCTCTGGTGTCGCGGCGATCGCCTGGCCGCGACCGTCGCGCTTGCGGGCGAACAGCTCGGCGCCGAGACGGGCCGCGGCGGCGTCCCAGTTCGCTTGCTTGCCCAGCACATGGGCGGCGTCCGACGGCGTGAAACCAGCGACATGCACCAGCCCGCGCGACACCAGTCGGTTCAAGGTGGCGTTCTGGGCATTCGAGGTCAAAAGCCTGTCGAGGGCGAGCGGCGTCGCCCCGATCGTCTCATAAAGCCGCGCTTCGGCGCCGGTCAGGCCGGCGGCGAGCCGCTCCGGCACGCCGGTGCGGACCGCCAGGCGGCCATCCATGCGGCCGGGATTGGGCGCGCGCAGCTGGCGTTCGAGTTCTGACGTGACGGCTTCGCCATGCACCATGCCGGCCAGCGCCAGCGGCACCAGGCGGCGCGGTCCGAGCAGGATTTTCGGATTGAGAGCGCCGTCCTCCAGCGCCACTTCGGAATCGCCGCCGAGGCCGAAGGTGCGCATGGCGACGGCCTCGACCATGGTGCGGAAGCCGCCGACGGTGGCGCCTTCCGGGTCGAGCCGCGGCCGGCCATTGTCAAGCACGGCGACGTCGGTGGTAGTGCCGCCAATGTCGGAGACGACCGCATCGTCGAGGCCGGTCATGTGGCGGGCGCCGACAAGGCTGGCGGCCGGGCCGGACAGGATGGTCTCGATCGGCCGCTGGCGGGCGAAGGCGGCCGAAACAAGGGCGCCGTCGCCGCGCACCACCATTAGGGGTGCCACAATCTTGCGCGCCTGCAGAAAACCTTCGGTCGCCACCACCAGCCGGTCGATCATCGATATCAGCCTGGCGTTGAGCAGCGTGGTCAGCGCCCGGCGCGGGCCGCCGAGCCTGGCCGAAAGCTCGTGGCTGGCGGTGACCGGCAGGCCGGTCCTCTCGCGGATCAGGTCGCGGGCGGCGAGTTCGTGCGCTGGATTGCGGGTGGCGAAATAGGCGCAGACCGCAAAGCCGGACACCGAGGCGCCGAGTTCCGGCAGTGCGGCCTCCAGCCCGGACAGATCGAGCTTTGCCGCATTGCCGTGCACATCATGGCCGCCGGGGCAGAACACCACCGGATCGGTGCCGAGCGCTACCTTCAGCCCGTCGCGGGCGAGGTCGGCCGCGGAAAAGCCGATCATCACCAGCGCCACGCGGCCGCCCTGGCCCTCGACCAGCGCGTTGGTGGCGAGCGTCGTCGACATCGATACCAGCTTTATGTCAGCCGGGTCGGTGCCGGCCTTTTGCAGCACCGCATCGACCGCGCCCGATATGCCGACCGCGAGATCGTGGCGCGTGGTCAGCGCCTTGGCCTTGGCCAGCACCCTGCCCTTGTTGGGTCCCTCTTGCGGGCCGCCGGCCTCGGACCACAGCACGGCGTCGGTGTAGGTGCCGCCGGTGTCTATGCCGAGGAACAGCGGTAGTGATTTGGTCTTGGCGGTCATTTTCTGGCGGCGGTCCGGAGGCGAGGATTTTTTGCTTCCCCGCCCTTAGCCGATCAGCCGCCGAAAGGAAAACCGGCCAGCCGCGCTATTTCGCCGTGACAGTGCCCTTCATCGACGCGTGGATTGCGCATTTGAAGGCGTGAGCGCCAGCAGCTGATATCTTGACCTTGGCGCTCTTGCCCTTGGCGAGTTGGCCGGTGTCGAAGGAACCATCCAGCGCGGTGGCGGTGTGCGCCATGGGATCGGCATTGGTGAAGGTGACGGTGTCGCCGACGGCGACACGGATTTTCGCCGGGCTGAATTTCATGCCCTTGATCTGGACCGCATGGTTGGCGGCGAACGCGGGTATTGCGAAGACGAGCAAAGCAAGGGCAAGCATGGTGCGCATGATGGATTTCCTCCTGGGCGCGAGAACCCCTCATGCTACACCAACGCTGGCGCATCGTCATTCACGCCACGAGGCCCGCTTCGCTGGCGATATGTGACACCGGAAGTGCAGGAAGGCCCGTTTGCAGGTCAGCCGAATATCAACGCCTTAGCCGACGAACCCGACCTTCTTATGCGTGCCGTCGCAGAACGGCTTGTTGGCGGAATGGCCACAGCGGCAGAGGAAGGTGCGTTGCGTACGATCGACCGTGTGGCCGGTGCCGGTGACGATCTCGACATTGCCTTCGAGCTTGAGCGGGCCGTTCCTGGTCGGCGTGACATTGAGCGGACCATCCCGCGCCTCCAGCGCCGGCGTGTCCTTCAGCGGCGGCTCGCCGGTGGCGGTGAAGCCTGATTTGTTGTGGCTGCCGTCGCAGAACGGCTTGTTTTGCGAAGCGCCGCAGCGGCACAGCGTGGCGCGAAAAAACGTCTCGCTGTCGAGCACGATCTCGGCATGCAGCGCCAATGGGCCGTTTTCCCTGATGCGCACGGTGTTGACCACCGGCGGCTTTTCCTGCGGCCCGCCATCCTTTCTGACATAGGTGATGGCGCCCGAGGGGCAGCTTTCGGCGATCGCGACGATCTTTTCGACGCTGGCCGCCTCGGGGTGGATCCACTCGCCCTTGGCGTTGGGCACGAAGACATGCGGATCGCCGAGCACGCAGTTGCGCGAATGGATGCAGAGCCGGCCCGAAAAGCCGACGTCGATCTTGTCGCTTTCAACCATGCCTGCCATCGCTGTGCTCCTTCGCTGAAGGCGTCACGCTATGGCGGCGGCCCGGACGGCGTCAAGTTAGAAGGGCAGGCGCCTCCTCCTCCCTTTGTGGGAGAGGGCCCGGGCCGCCGGCGTTACGGAACCAGCTCAATCTCCTCGGTCTCGCCGCCGCTGCAGGTATAGCAGCAATCGTCGCATTTTTCCGTGTTGCCGGGGCCGACGCCCCAATAGGTTTCCTCGTCGCCATCGACCCAGGCGCCGTAGCAGATCGATTCGCCCTCGTCGCAGGAGAGCGGGATCTGCTTGGTCTCGCCGTCATCGAGGTAAAAATCCTTGCCGTCGCCCGGCCAGACATAGTCGCGATCCTGGCTGTAGAGCTCGAGGCGCATGGCGTTGGGATGACTATTCTTGACGGCGAAGGTGATATCGGCGGCGTGCGCCGCCGGCGCGAACAGCGCGGCAAGAGAAAGCGCAACGACGAAGCGGCGCGTGGAAGCGAAAGACATGAAAACCCCCTGGATAAGAATCAGCCCGCCCGGGCCGCGAGGATAGACATTTGCATGACAGGTGGAAGCGCGGAAGAGGGTTTGGGAAAATCTCCCGGCCTGATTTCGAAGCGCGCGGGGCGAGGCCCTCTGTGCTCTCCCTTGCGGGAAGATTGGCAGCCTGCGTTCCGCTCGCTCCTGAAACGTTCGAGATTGGCGAAGGCCGAGATGACGGCCAATCTCCCCCCTTGTGGGGGAGATTGGCCGCTCACTCCACCAGATCGATGGTCTCGGTGGTCTTCTCCACGCAGATGAAACAGCAGGTGTCGCAGGGCTGGTCATTGTCCGGCCCGACGCCGGCGGAGATCGCATCATTGCCGTTGACCCAGGCGCCGTAGCAGATGTTTTCGCCTTGATTGCAGGAGATCGGCACCGACTTCTGCGAGCCCGGCTCGATCAGGAAAACCTGGTCGCCGCCCGGCCAGACCGTCTCGCGATCATGGCTGAACAGCTCGACCGCCACCGCCTGCTGCCGCTGGTTCTTGACGAAGAACGCCATGTCGGCAGCGTGGGCTGACGTGGCGAGGAGAAGGCCGGCGAAAGCGAGGCGAATCATGGCGTCGATCCAAAATCGATGACTCGCATGATTAGCTGCCGACCGCCACATGCGGCGCGAACCGCCGGATCGCTGCAATCATGTCGGGGCCTGACGTGTCGAGCGAGGAGACCTCCATGTGGACGATGTTCTTGCCAAACGGCAGTATCAGGTTGAGCGTGTTGGCCGGCGCGTATCGGATGGCACCGGGCGGCGGCTTGGTCAGCTCGAAATTGAGCATCGCCGAGCCTTGGCCGGAAGTGAGGCGCACGCCGCGCACCTTCTCCCACGGCACCAGCACGTCGCCACCGCGCCGGTCGCGAAAGCCGCTGGCGTCGAGCACCACCTGGACGCTGGTGTCGAACGCGCCGCGGGCGAGAAACAGGCCAAGTCCCAGGCAGCCAAGCGCCAGCGCCGCCACAAGAAACAGCCGCCCGCCTGGAGCGCCACTGCCAAGACCCTTCAGCGCGAAGAAGCCGAAGATCACCGCGATCAGGAACGGCCCGATCGCCGGAAAGATTTTTCCGGTAGGGCTGTTGCGGATTTCGACGGGCGCGGGCATGCGCCGGAGTCAAGCGGAAAGGGAAGGAGGTGTCGAGAGGTGGTGGAAGTCGGCTACGACTCGGTTCGGTCAGGGAAGCTTCACCCGGCGCGCAGTTCGGAGCGTATCAAGGGCCTGCGGAATATGAGGTTGACTGCATAGTTGGGGGTATCGCTGAGCGTGACAGGGTCTCGCCGGTAGAGTCGATAAATCATGCCAGACGCCATTTCCCCCGGCTTTCGAAGCCTGCCATCGATTTACTGGATCGATGGCTTGGCGCGCTGCGCGCGCCAACCGGCTTCTCAGTCCCCCATCTTCAGCGCCTGGATGAACGCTTCCTGCGGGATATCCACCTTGCCGAACTGGCGCATGCGCTTCTTGCCCTCTTTCTGCTTGTCGAGCAGCTTGCGCTTGCGCGAGACGTCGCCGCCGTAGCACTTGGCGGTGACATCCTTGCGCAGCGCCGAGATCGTCTCGCGGGCGATGACCTTGCCGCCGATCGCCGCCTGGATCGGGATCTTGAACAGATGGTGCGGGATTAGCTCCTTCAGCTTCTCGCACATCTGCCGGCCGCGCTTTTCCGCCGCCGTGCGATGGACCAGCATCGACAGCGCGTCGACCGGCTCCTCGTTGACCAGGATCGACATCTTCACCAAATCGCCCTCGCGGTAGTCGGTGAGGTGATAGTCGAAGGAGGCGTAGCCCTTGGAGATCGACTTCAGCCGGTCGTAGAAGTCGAAGACGACCTCGTTGAGCGGCAGGTCGTAGATCAGCATGGCGCGCTTTCCTACGTAAGAAAGATCAGATTGGATGCCGCGCCGGTCCTGGCAGAGCTTTAGAATGCCGCCGAGATAGTCGTCGGGCGTCAGGATGGTGGCGCGGATCCACGGCTCTTCGATCGCGGCGATCTTGACCACGTCGGGCATGTCGGCGGGATTGTGCAGTTCCTTGACCGCGCCGTCGGTCAAAGCCAGGCGGTAGACGACTGAAGGTGCGGTGGCGATGAGGTCGAGGTTGAACTCGCGTTCCAGCCGCTCCTGGATGATTTCGAGATGCAGCAGGCCAAGGAAGCCGCAGCGATAGCCGAAGCCCAGCGCTGCGCTGGTCTCCATTTCATAGGAAAAGCTGGCGTCGTTGAGGCGCAACTTGCCGACCGCGGCGCGCAGATCCTCGAAATCGGCGGCGTCGACCGGGAACAGGCCGCAGAACACTACCGGCTGCGCCGGCTTGAAGCCGGGCAGTGCCTTTGCCGTCTGGCGGCGATCCTCAGTGATGGTGTCGCCGACGCGGGTATCGGCCACTTCCTTGATCGAGCCGGTGAAGAAGCCGAACTCGCCGGGGCCGAGCTCGTCGACATTGATGCGCGCCGGGGTGAAGACGCCGGTGCGCTCGACCAGATATTTTGCGCCGGTGCCCATCATGCGGATGGTCTGGCCCTTCTTCAAAACGCCGTCGATGATGCGGACCAGCACGATGACGCCGAGATAGGCGTCGTACCAGCTGTCGACCAGCATCGCCTTCAGCGGCGCCGAGGCATCGCCCTCGCGCGGCGGCGGCAGTTGATGGACGATTGCCTCCAGCACGTCGGGAATGCCAAGGCCGGTCTTGGCCGAGATCAGCACGGCGTTGGAGGCGTCGATGCCGATCACCTCCTCGACCTGCTCGCGGATGCGCTCGGGCTCGGCGGCCGGCAGGTCGACCTTGTTCAGCACCACGACGATCTCGTGGTTGTTGTCGATGGCCTGGTAGACATTGGCGAGCGTCTGCGCCTCGACGCCCTGCGAGGCATCGACGACCAGCAGCGAGCCCTCGCAGGCGGCGAGCGATCGCGACACTTCGTAGGCGAAGTCGACGTGGCCGGGGGTGTCGATCAGGTTGAGGATATAGTCCTCGCCATTGTTGGCGCGATACTTCAGCCGCACTGTCTGCGCCTTGATGGTGATGCCGCGCTCGCGCTCGATGTCCATCGAGTCCAGCACCTGCTCCTTCATGTCGCGCGCCTCCAGCCCGCCGGTCAGCTGGATCAGCCGGTCGGCAAGGGTGGATTTGCCATGGTCGATATGGGCGACGATGGAGAAATTGCGGATGTGGTCGAGCGGGGTGGCCATGATGGGGCGGCTTTAGCAGGGGCACGGTGCAGGGGCAAGCGTGGTGGGGAGGCGCGACCTTTCCTTCTCCCCTTGTGGTCGGATGAGGGGTGCTGGACAGAATGAGGCGTAGAGTTTCTTCCGACACCCCCCATCGCCTCGGCGCTGCGCGCCGATCCACCTTCTCACACAACAAGGGGAGAAGGGAAAGAGAGCTGGCCGCTGCCGGCACTGCCGCCGGCAGCGAACTTGCAAAGGTCCTTAAACATTAATCCATCGCTTTACGGCATAGTCCGGCCCCTGCGCGGCAGCCCAGCATGCTGCCGCGGTTTCGGGGGCTCCAAAATGTTCAGATCTGCAAGAAATTTTCTCCACTGCGAGAGCGGCTCGTTCGTGCCGATATTCGTCATTGCGATGATCCCGCTGATTGCCGCCGTCGGCTTTTCGGTCGACTACACGTCGGCCGTCAACACCAGGGGCAACATGCAGAACGCGCTGGACGCCGCGATCCTGTCGGTGACGACGCTGCCGACGGACACGGCATTTGCCGACCGCCAAACCAAGCTGCAGCAAACCTTCCTGGCTAATGGCGGGCAAGGCACGGCCAAGCTCGACGGCTTCGAAGTCGGCGCCGACGGCACCGCCCGCGTCACGGCGTCGGCAAGCTTTGCCATGCCGACCAACTTCATGCAGATCGCCAGGATCAATACGGTGCCGATCGGCGTCGCGTCGGCTGTGCGCAAGAGGCCGGCGCTCGTGCAGACCACGTTCAAGATCGACAAGGCGTCGGGATGGTGGGACGAGAAAATGACGCTCTACGGCACGGCGTTCGGCCAGACGACGCCGCAAAAGCTGATGGAAATCAGCTACGTCTACAACAATTATGGTGATCCGAAAGGCTACGGAACGACGACGGTTTCGACGATCAACGGGTCGACGGTCACCCAGGTCCAGCAGCAGGTATGCAAGACCGAAACCGTCAACAACTTCAACAATGTGGCCGCTGGGGCGATCACGCAGACCGGCGGCGGCAAGAAATACGTCACCACCTGCACCACCACACCGGCAAGCGCGGCCGGTGCGGTGGTCGATGTCAGCCTGATGGACACGCTCTATCTGCAGATGGATGTGCCCTCGGCCGCCACGGCCAAGCCGCCTCAGCCAACCCTGCTCAAGTCGAACGATCCGACTACATCTAACCGGCTCTATCTCGACGGTGTCGAGGTTGCGAACGGCAAAACGGTCGACATCTTCACCGCAGTGCCCTGCGGCCAGACGAGCATGCAGGCCTGGGAAGACGGCGGCTCGGCAACGCCGGCACCTGTCGCGAACGCCGACTTCTTCTACACCGTGACCGGCAAATGCAACTTCAGCCAGCGGGATTCGGAGATCGCGCTGTCGCGGTAGGGGGGCAGGCCAGAGGGGGGCGCTGTCCCGCGCCCTTGCCAAGATTTGGAAATCCCGCCGCATGCCTCCACCACTGTTGCTAGTGGATTGATCGGATCAAAAGAGTCCGATTTTGGGATTCCGTTTTGCGGTGTGGCGTGCGAGTTTGATGGATGCGCAATGGCATCTCCTTCACCATTTCGGCCAGCGACCGTCAGCGCTTGCAAGCGATCGTCGCGGCCCCTGGAAGCCCGCAGAAGCATGTCTGGCGGGCGCGTATTGTCCTTCTGAGCGGCGATG
>NZ_SADR02000357.1 GCF_004010325.2 Mesorhizobium sp. M00.F.Ca.ET.216.01.1.1 | reverse complement strand
TGTGCTCTTCCGATCTCGGGAATCTGCCACCGCCAGACGTCGCGCATACGGGGATTTGATTGAGAAATGCGATGCGGCGGCGCGTCCCCAACGCGACCTTCGCTTGCATAAATCATATGTGCAGCCGCGCTAAAGTTTCCTTAATGGCCGGAATTTCCTCATCGTCTCTGCTACCACAGGATGCAATCCGGTGCGGACGGCCTTCGAATAGCGCCAATCCGGTGTCGCATTTGCCTATGCCCCGACGAGCGCAAAATGGAATTCTGTCCGACAGTGACCGAATCGGGCGACATGGGAAGGAGCTGGGAATGGACGAAAATCAC
>NZ_SADR02000356.1 GCF_004010325.2 Mesorhizobium sp. M00.F.Ca.ET.216.01.1.1 | reverse complement strand
CGTGACGCCGAGCGCATGGCTGCCGCCGGAGTCACGCTGCCAGCTGCCCTCGTCGACATGTTCGGGGTAGTGCGGCGCTCCGAGCAGAAAGCGGTCGAGATTAAGGGGCCGCCATACGGATAGCGGGGCGGGCTTCTTGCGTTGCATGCGTATGGGACTTTCGAAATTAGGGGTTCAGGTTGAGGCGACGGGTTTTCTTGGCGTAAGCGTGCGGCCATCGGGTCCGAAGAGGTAGGCGTCGCCGGTTTCGAAGCCGACCTGTAATTTGGCGCCGACGCCGATCGCCGAAACCTTGTTGAGCTGAAGCGTGAAATTGCCGGTGCCG
>NZ_SADR02000355.1 GCF_004010325.2 Mesorhizobium sp. M00.F.Ca.ET.216.01.1.1 | reverse complement strand
GAGCGCAACCAGCGGGATCCTTCCTGGGCAATTCCTCGCGAGCTCAAAATCGCGGTGCCAGCGGACCCCAAACGGCCTTTGAGCGGCGATCGCTCGGTCGCGGTCGGACCGCTTTACGATCCGCAAGGCGACAAGATGCTGGGCGGCGTTATCAATACCTACTCCGCGCTCGCATTCGCAGAGACGACTTTCGGCCTAGTGCGCTCCGAGAGGCCGCTCGGGTCGGTGGAGGATCTCGATCGACGCTCAACAGCCAATCGGGACGCCATCAACGCCCGGGTGTCGCGCAGTCCGGTGCTTCGGCTCAGCGTCACCGAGCCTGAAC
>NZ_SADR02000354.1 GCF_004010325.2 Mesorhizobium sp. M00.F.Ca.ET.216.01.1.1 | reverse complement strand
GCTCTTCCGATCTATTTTTCTCGACGCGCCTCCACCTGCTGATGCCCTCGCCCACGCAAGCGGCCAGCGCAATGAAGAAATGGCGCTCGGTACGCGCGAGATATATGTGCTCTACAACGACGGCATGGCGGACACCAAACTCAAGATTCCGGCCGCGAAAACGGGAACCGCGCGCAACATGAACACGGTCGCGAAACTCGTGGAGATGGCGAACGGGTAGCGCGGAAAGCAAGGGCGCGTCGGAAACGGCATCTGCATTGCCATTGCCATTGTGATTGCCCTCGCCATCGTTTCCGGCACACATAAAAAAGGCGGCACACCGTGC
>NZ_SADR02000353.1 GCF_004010325.2 Mesorhizobium sp. M00.F.Ca.ET.216.01.1.1 | reverse complement strand
CGGCGCCGCTCGACGTCGATTGGGGCTCCAGCGGCTTCTCGGTGGGCGCGGGCCTGGAAACGGCCCTGTCGGACAAGATGACCGTCGGCATCGAATACCGCTATTCGCAGTTCGCCAAGGAAGACTTCTCGGACGAATTCCCGATCCCGAGCGGGCTTGCGACCACGACGCCGTCCTTCCACACCGTCCAGATTGGCGCCAAGTACAAGTTCAACTAGAGCAATTCCAGGAAAAGTGTGAGCGGTTTTCCGTCCGGAATTGCGTAAAAACAAGGAGATAGTGCGTTTCACCGTTTCCGTGAAAAGGTGAAACGCACTATCTGTCAG
>NZ_SADR02000352.1 GCF_004010325.2 Mesorhizobium sp. M00.F.Ca.ET.216.01.1.1 | reverse complement strand
CTGTTTCAGTGGCGCAAGCTGCATCAGGACGGCAGCCTGTCGGCGGTGAGCGCTGGTGAAGAAGTTGTTCCGGCATCTGAGCTGAGCGATGCGCTGAAGCAGATAAAGGAACTGCAGCGCCTGCTCGGCAAGAAGACAATGGAGAATGAAATTCTCCGGGAAGCAGTGGAGGTGATGAAGTCGCGAAAATGGATTGCGCGCTCACCCTCATTGCCGGGGGACGGCCAGTGAAGCAGGTCTGTGACGTTCTCGGTGTAGCGCGCTCAAATGTGTCGGTAAAGCTCGCACGGGCTGCTGACTGGCAGGATGCCCGTAGTGCACGCAAA
>NZ_SADR02000351.1 GCF_004010325.2 Mesorhizobium sp. M00.F.Ca.ET.216.01.1.1 | reverse complement strand
CCGGCCGTCCCGCCGGACGCGACAAAGCCCTTGATGACCGTCTTCAACGACGCCGCATCCGCCGTCAGCGGCATCAGCGCCGCCGCCGGGCAGGCGGCAGTTCCGGTCTGCTGGGCGAAGGGCGACAGGAAATAGTCGCGGTTGACCATGCTGACATCGGGACCGGCGTCCGAATACTGATAGGGGCCCTTGCGCTCGGTAGCGCAATTGTCCGGCCGCGCCGCTGCGGATGCCAGTTGCGGATCCCCATTGCCCGGCGCCTGCTTGCGCTGGCTGGTCTTGGTTTCGGCAAAGACGGTGCCGGCGGCAAGCGAACCGACATTGAC
>NZ_SADR02000350.1 GCF_004010325.2 Mesorhizobium sp. M00.F.Ca.ET.216.01.1.1 | reverse complement strand
GTCCGGAGCCGTTTCCACGTTCAGCCGAACGAAAACCAGAAATCCGGGGTAGGTTTGCTCCTGCCCTTGTCCCTGGCCGAGTTGGACAAGGCCGCTGGCATGCTGCCGGTCGTCGGCCATCGCCTTCTCGATCGCCGCCCGCCGCACCGGCTCGCTGAACATGTCGAAGCCGATGATCGACTGGTTGGACGTGTCGAGCGGCTCGAACAGCACGATGGGGGTTCGCCACGACTGCAGCGTGGCCGCCGGATAGATCGGGTGCGCCGAACCGTGATCGTGCAGGATGTCGCGCTCGACCGCCGCCTCGTCGCCGGTCTTGGCCAGCC
>NZ_SADR02000349.1 GCF_004010325.2 Mesorhizobium sp. M00.F.Ca.ET.216.01.1.1 | reverse complement strand
CTCGAATCCGTGCAGCGCTCCGCGCTGCGTCGCCACCGCCGGACGCGCGAAGTCCACCGGCAAGTTCAGCGACTGCGGCGCCCCTGCCAGCTGCGCCTTCCAATACCCTATCTGCCGCTCCAGCGCCTCGCCCCCCGCTCGCCCGCGTTGCCAATGGGCAAAGTCTGCATACTGGATCGCCAGCGGCCCAAGCCCCGCCTCGCGTCCCGACACTTCTGCCCCATACAGCGCCGACAGCTCGCGCGCCATCACACCCAGCGACCAGCCGTCCGACACAATGTGGTGCAACGTCAGCAGCAGCACATGCTCCTGCTCCTGCAGCCTGC
>NZ_SADR02000348.1 GCF_004010325.2 Mesorhizobium sp. M00.F.Ca.ET.216.01.1.1 | reverse complement strand
TGCAGCCCATGACCAGCGCACCAGCGGCCAGCACTCCGGCCGCCGGCGCTTCTTCGGCCAGCACGCCGGCTGCCACGTCCGCCGACACCACGGGCACCGTCCCGCCGGCAGGTGGCCAGCCCGCGAATTCGGTCGCCAAGATCGATATCCCGACCGACATCGGCCCGGTGGCGCTGCGCGACGCAGCCGCCGGCGGCGATGCCAAGGCGCTGTTCGAGATCGGCGCGGGCCTTGTCATTGGCCGTATCGAGCGTTTCCACGGGAGCGTTGGCGCTTTCCATCGTGGCGATGGCCGATATCGCCTCGTCGCGCGCGGCGATGTAGTCG
>NZ_SADR02000034.1 GCF_004010325.2 Mesorhizobium sp. M00.F.Ca.ET.216.01.1.1 | reverse complement strand
CGTTACGACAAGGAGGCGATGGAAGCCCTGTTCGTGGGTCTGTTCCTGGAAGCCCATGATAAGCCGCCAGGCGAGATCGTGCTCGATCTCGACGCCACCGATGATCCGCTGCACGGCCAGCAGGAAGGCCGCTTCTTCCACGGCTACTGTGCGCCGTGACGGCGCGGGAGGTGAACATGATTTAGAACACATCTCCCAAACTTGCTGATCTTTGACCGGCGGCTGCAATGCCGCCCCCTTGCTGGGAGAACAGCAGGCGGAAGGGGGCCGAGAAGCTCGACCGGGTGCTGCCGGTGGGGTGTCATCAGCAGATCGGCCTTAACTGAACCGGGTACGGACCATCAACTGTACGCCGGGCTACCACAGTGTTCATGGTGAGGTAACGAAGTGGGTGCTTGAAACCCGTGTATCATGGAAGACTGCCTCCCAGGCCGTGATGGCGGCGGAGGTCAAGCGATCCGAGGCGGTGGGGCTAGTCGCTTTCCACTGCCGGGCGCGCATAGCGTGCTCAAGATGGGACGCCTTCTCCTTGGCCCATCTCCCGTATCGCCACGGGTATAGCCCACCACCTAACGACACGAAGGTTGAAGATCGGAACACGGGAACTCGGATTGTCCGCCCAGTACGGAACTGGGCTAGCCGCAGCGGCCGGAGAAGGACGACACCGAGGGCGGAGCTTCCGTAGTAGTCCGGGCGTGGGAAAGCCACGCACACGGCGAAGGGAAGCAGGAAGACGATAGACACGCGAGACGGAGGAACGATCTGTGGACACGGATCGCCAAGCCGACGATGCTTGGATACTCGGCGTTCAACGCAAACTCTATCAGTGGAGTCAGGCATATCCCAACGATGCTTGGCGGGACATGTGGGGATGGCTTACCGACACCCGCATGCTTCGTCACGCATGGCGGCATGTCGCCTCGAACCGAGGTGCACGCGCCGCTGGAATCGATGGGGTGACTGCGGATAGCATCCGGAAGAAGGGCAAGGAGCAACGCTTCCTCGAACGGCTACAGGCCGAACTGCGCTCCGGCGGGTATCGGCCCAGTCCGTCGCGGCGCAAGCTCATCCCCAAGGCCGGTAAACCGGGGCAATTCCGACCTCTGGGCATTCCGACAGTCAAGGACCGCGTCGTACAGTGTGCGGTCAAAACGCTTCTGGAGCCAATCTTCGAGGCGCAGTTCTGGCATGTCTCCTACGGGTTCCGACCCGGGAGGAGCACGCAAGCCGCCTTGGAGCATATCCGGCGTGCCCTCTTGCCGCAAAAGATCGGCAAGGACGGTCGCCGGGAGGGCATGCCGTACAACTGGGTCATCGAAGGGGACATCAAGGGCTGCTTCGACAATATCAACCATCATCACCTGATGAACCGGCTGCGCGCACGCATCGCCGACCGGCGGGTGACGGGGTTGGTGGGGCAGTTCCTCAAAGCCGGCGTTCTGGCGGAAGATCAGTTCCTCCGCACGAACAGCGGAACCCCTCAGGGCGGGATTGTGTCGCCATTGCTCGCCAACATCGCACTCAGTGCGATCGAGGAGCGTTACGAGCGGTGGACATGTCAACGCTCTAAGGCCCGGCCCGATAATCCCGAACTCGGGGTGATCGCGGCACGCAAAGCGCGGAGCCGGGACCGTGACGCTGGTCGCTGCGTGTTCCTGCCGATCCGCTATGCGGACGACTTCGTGGTTCTGGTCTCCGGTACGCAGAAGGATGCCATCGCGGAAAAAGCCGCGCTGGCCGAGTATCTGCGGGCGATCACGGGCCTCGAATTGTCACCCGAAAAGACAAAGGTCACGGCCATGACAGATGGATTCGAGTTCCTCGGATTCCATGTCGCCATGCGATGGGACAAGCGCTACGGCTACGACCCGCGCGTAGAAATCCCCAAAGCGAAAGCCGTCGATCTGCGTCGCAAGGTCAAGCAACTCACCAAGCGCAACTCGGTGATGGTCGGTCTTGGCACAAAGCTCCGGGAGCTCAATCCCATCCTGCGCGGATGGGCGAATTACTACCGCTACTGCGCCTATGCGGGCTGGGTGTTCACCGGTCTCGACTGGTACGTCCGGGATCGTATGTGGCGTTGGCTGCGGATGAAACGCCCGAAGGCGGGACTGCGCGACATGCGGGATGCGTTTTTGCCCAGTCGCGTGCGCCCGACATGGCGGGTCTGGCGGGAAGGGTCGGTCGAGCAGTATCTGCTCGCGTGGACCCCGGTCTGCCGATACCGCCTCGCATGGATGGGGAAGCCTGATTTTGCCATGTCTTCTGGAGAGCCGGATGCGTAACGAAAGGCGCACGTCCGGTTCGGGGAGGGGCGACGAGAAACCGACCGCTGAAAGGCGGTGTGGCGCTCGTCGCCTACTCTACCCAACTGCTACTGCTACCTGCCACTCTACGTCTTCTGCGGCCGGCACCTTTTGGCGGCCAAGCTGCGACGCTCCAACATCGACGCCAGCAAGGGCGCGGTCGAGCAGGTTGAGCGGATCGTGACCCAGATCCGCAAGAAGTGGCGCGCAGTGCGCATCATCCTGCGCGCCGATTCTGGCTTTGCCCGGGAAGAGCTGATGGCCTGGTGCGAGGCCAACGGCGTCGACTATGTCTTTGGCCTTGCCCGCAACGAGCGGCTGGAGAAGAAGATCGCTCCAGCCTTGCAGGAAGCTCGCCTGGCATCCAGGAAAAGCGACCAGGCCGCGCGCGTGTTCCGCGACTTCATGTGGTCGACGAAAGACAGCTGGTCACGCCGACGGCGGATCGTCGCCAAGGCCGAGTGGACGACGCAAGGCGCCAATCCGCGCTTTGTCGTGACCTCGCTCAAGCCAAAGCGTTGGGCGGCACGGGGGCTTTACGAGGATCTCTACTGTGCCCGCGGCGACATGGAGAACCGCATCAAAGAATGCCAGCTCGACCTTTACGCTGACCGCACCAGCGCCCACACCATGCGCGCCAATCAGTTGCGGCTTTGGTTTGCCTCGTTTGCCTATGTCCTGATCTGCGCCTTGCGTCGCCTCGGTCTCGCCCACACCCGGCTCGCCGAGGCCACCTGCGGCACGATCAGGCTTAAGCTGCTGAAGATCGGCGCACAGGTCCGCGTCTCGGTGCGCCGCATCAAGGTGGCGATGGCCTCGGCGTGTCCCTATGCCGACGAATTCGCACTGGCACACGCCCGAATACGCGCCGCGGCCCGATGACGCCGCAGGACGCGAACCCTTCCCGCCAACAACAGAGGATACATTGCACAAGCTCAAATCGCCGCACGCACGCGGCGCCGATTGCGCTCGTCTTCGGGATCGGGGCACCATGCCAGCACCTGGCCAGGCCAAAACACCGCCTAACGCCAGATGCGGTGAGAAAAGCGGGCTAGATGCGAACGAATGATTCCATCGAAGCCGACTGGCAGGCTCTGATATCGAGGCTGTCGCAATCCGTTGATCTTGACGCGACGGCGCGGGCGACGGGAGCGCTCCTGCGCCATCGCAATGTTGCGGACGCAGCGACATTGCTGCGCCTGGCGTTGGCTTATGGCCCCGGCGGGATGCGCCTGCGCTCGGCTGCCGCATGGGCCGGAGTGAACGACGTTGCGAGCCTTTCGGATGTTGCGCTTTTGAAGCGCTTGCGCGGAGCGGCCGATTGGCTCGGCGGCATTGCAGGCGCCTTGCTCGAAAACGCTTGCGCCAAAAGCGCCGCGCCGACAGGCGTCGGCTGCGCATTGCCGACGGCAGTTCGATCTCGCGTCCCGGCAGGGCCGGCACAGACTGGCGGCTGCATGCCACCTACGAACCTGCGCTTGCGCGCTTCACGCATCTGGAGATTAGCGACGTCCACGGTGGTGAAAGCTTCTGTGTTCCGCTTCGCCAAGGCGACATCGTTGTGTTGGTGATCGCGCCTACGCCCGCGCTCCGTCCCTTGAAAAGGTGGCGTCGGTGGGCGCCGACTTCATTGTACGCACGGGCTGGACCAGTGTTCGGCTGACTACACTCGACGGGCAACCGGTGGACTGGAACGCCATCTATGAGCCCATGCAGCCCGGTGAGGTTTGCGAGATGGACGTGCTCGTGGAGCATTCGGGCCGCCGCCGCAAGGGCCGAGGCAAGCCGCTCTTGCGGGCAAGGCTCATCCTCAAGCGCAAGGATGCGAAGGCCACGGAGAAAGCACAGAAAGTGGCAAGGCGGGGCATCAGCGACGCCGCTGTAACAACACACTGCAGCCGATGACCGTCACCGCGGCAGGCTTCGTCATGCTGCTGACGTCAATCTCGGCCGACGAGATGACGGCCGACAAGGTTCTGCAAACCTATCGGCTGCGCTGGCAGGTCGAACTCGCCTTCAAGCGGCTCAAGAGCGGAATGGGCATCCATAATATTCCCGCACGCGATGAGCGGCTCGCCCGAAGCTGGCTCATGGCCCATCTGATCCTGGCGCGATGATCGACGAGGCCGTCAACGACGTTCTCGACTCTCCCCCTGTGAAGACGAAACCACGGATGGCGCAATCGCTGTCTCTTTGGAGGCTGCATAGCCTCCTGCGTCCTGCCATCCTCAACGCCATACTGATGATGCTGCGACCGGCAAGTATCTCTGCGCGCTTCACCGAAATCATTCGTCACTCTGCGATCCGCCAAGACGGCGCAAAAGCCAATCCGCTGCAGCAAGGATAGCCGTCATGCCTTAAGTTAGCGCCTATGGGGCGCTGTCCCTCCAGCTTGTCAAATCTGTCCCTATCAGAACCTGACGTTGAGGTTGGCCTTGGCGCCGTTGTCGGTGGCGTGGGAGCCGAACTGGCCGGCATAGTACAGGCCGAGTGTGGCATTGGCCGACATCTGCAGGTCGAAGCCGGCCTCGATCACCGCGCTGTCCCTTGCGACAGGCACGCCGCCGATGGTGAAGGCATCGCCGCCGGCGAAGGCGAATGTCGAGGTCGGCGTGACATCACCGAAGGCGTGGCGCCAGCCGAGAGTGCCGCGCGCCGTCGCCTTGATCTCGCCGAGCCCCAGATCAGTGGAGGCACGCAGGCCGAGCGTGGTGAAGGTGACGTCGGTGTTGCTGCTCTGGCTGGTCAGCGCCGCGGCGCCGCCCTGTTCGGTGAAGCCGTCGGTCTTCACGTCGACATAGGTGAGATTGGCGAACGGCTCGAAGTGGAACCGGTCGGCATCCATCTTGTAGGCAAGTTCGCCGAAGACCTGCGCCGTGGCGGCGTCGTAATCGGCCGACAGGGCGTCGGCAAAATCGTTGAAGGCGACGGAGCGTTTCGTCGACATGCTGCTCCAGCTATAGGCAGCGCCGGTGCGGAAGGCGATCGCCCGCCAATTGGTGCCGCCATAGAGGCCAAGATGGTAGTTGTCGCTGGCGCCGCTGGACCGGCGTGCGTCGGCGTCGAAGGACGAATGGCTGTAGCCGCCGAGCAGGCCGACGCGCCAGTCGCCGACCAGGCTGTCGGCGCCCACCAACAGGCCGCCGGTCGAGCGGTCGAAGGCGGCGGCGTTGCCGTCGCTGTCGGTTTTTGCTCGCGAGCCGAAGGCCTGGCCCCAGACGGCGAAACGGTCGGTGTCGGCGGCGGCCATTTCCGGCCCGCCCTCGCCATAGGCCATGACCGGCAAGGCGGCAGTGCTTACATCGCCGAAGGCGGCGCTGATGCGGCTGGTGGCGGCGTCGCGGATGAAGCGGCTGTCCTCGATCAACATGCCCTTGGCCGAGGCATGGATTTCGCCAGAGACCGCGTCGTAGGCGGCCTGTGCTTCGGCCACGGTGCCAAGTGCATAGATTGCATCATAAAGCGCATTGCCGGCGCCGAGCGATTCCGCGCCTGCCGCGGCGGCCTTCTGGTTCGCCGTCAGCCCGAGATCGGCGAAGTTCAATTTGGCCAAATCGAGATAGACGTTGTTGGCGTCGTAAGTGAGCGTCGGTGCGATAAATATCGTGCCGCCGGCAAAGGCAGCGCTGTCGAAGCTGCCGGTGACACCGCCTGCCGCCGTCACGATCGTATAGGTGGTGCCGAGCGCGTAGTCGGGGTAGGCAATGACGTTGACCGAACCGCCATCGATGGTGACTGCGCCGCTGGCATTGATCAGATCCGACGTACCGCCGCTTTCCACTTCGACGGCATAGACCGAACCCGCCGAAAAGCTCGCGTTGGCGACATTGATCGTGCCGATGGAATTGCCCGGCGCAAAGGTCCCGCCAGAAGCAAGGGTGACGTCGCCTACCGTGCCCGACCCGCCAAGCAGGCCACCGGTGACATCGATCGCACCGCCGAGCGATCCGTTGACATAAAGCCCGCCGCCGGAAACGTTCGTCGTGCCGGTGAAGCCGGAGGAATTGCCGGTCAGCTTGGTCACGCCGGCGAGCTGATTGATCGCGCCTGCACCGCTGATGTCCGAGGCAAAACCGTAGTTCGTTTCGGAGTGGTTGAAGTTGAGCGTCCCCGTACCTGGGCCGAACTGTATTGCCGAAGTCATTACCGTTCCGGCTGCCGCAGCCGCCGATCCGGCCGCGCCGCCGATGTTCACTGTGCCGGTGGACCCGGCCTGATCAGCGATAAACAGGTTTCCGGCAACCGTAACCGCACCATCATTGGCGACGGTCAGGGTGCCAGTGCCGGCGATGCCGACGTAAAGGTCCGCACCGTTCGTCCATTTCGACCCACTGCCATCAACCATGACAGTGCCGATCTCACCGCCATTTGTCCCAACCTTGCCATTGGTATCGGTGATCTCGCCGCCATTGGTGACGGACACCGTGCCGACGCTTAAAACCGATAAATCGCCGCTGTTTAGCCACTTGGACCCAGAACCGTCGACTGTTGCCGAGGCGCTGGAACCACCGTAGTATCCGACAAATCCATCGACATCGGACACCAGGCCGCCATTGCTGATGGCAAGGACACCGTCCCCGGCCACTCCCAAGATCAAACTGTTGGTGATGGTCCAATTCGAGCCGACGCCATCGATGGCGGCCGTGCCGGTCGTTCCCGGATTGCTGCCTACACTGCCGCTGCTGCTGGTGACCGTGCCGCCCTGGGTAATGGCGAGGGTGCCGTTGCCGTCTACCCCAAGATAGCCGCTGTTGGTCCAGGTCGATCCCGGGCCATCCACGGTTACCACGCCTGAGGAATTGATATCAAACGCAACAAGTCCATTGACGTCAGACACAGCACCGCCGTTTGAGACATGGAGCGTGCCGGCGCCGCCCTCACCAACATGCAGATCGCCGCTACTGGCCCAGGTCGAGCCGGCGCCGTCGACCGTCGCCGTGCCGGCAGAGCCGACTTCGAGGCCAAGGTAGCCCGAGATATTGCTGACCGTGCCGCCGTTCGAGACTGTCAGCGTGCCCGTGCTGGCACGGCCGACGTAGAGATTGCCGTTATTCGTCCACTTCGATCCCGCGCCGTCGACCGCCACCATGCCGGTCGAGCCCGCCGTATTGCTGACATAGCCCGAGTCATTGCTGACAACACCGCCGTTGGTAATCGATAAAGTGCCGGTGCCGAGATCGCCGACACCCAGATTGGAACTGTTGGTCCAGGTCGAGCCGGCACCGTCGACGAATACAATGCCGGTCGAGCCTGCTTTCGCGCCGATAGTCGCCCAGCTGTCGCTGACAGCGCCGCCCTGGGTTATCGCCAGACTACCGGCCCCGAAATCGCCGACAAGCACGTTGGAGCTGTTTGTCCAGGTCGAGCCCGCACCATCGACGAACACTGTGCCGTTGGAACTGGCGTACGTGCCCACGGTCCCGTCAGCATTGCTGACCGTGCCGCCGTTCGAAATGTTCATTGTCCCGATGCCGTTAAAGCCGACGTACAGGCTGGAGTTGCCGGTCCAGTTCGACCCTGCACCGTCAACCATCGCGGTGCCTATTGAGCCTCCGACATAGCCGAGAAAGCCGGTGCCATAGCTGACCGCGCCGCCGTTTAGGATGCTCAGCGTGCCGGTGCCGTAGTTGCCGACGAACAGGTTGTTGGTTGTCCACTTCGAGCCCGCTCCATCGACCGTTGCGGTGCCAGTGGAGCCTGCATTCTCGCCGAGAAAGGCATCGTGATTGGTGACCACACCGCCATTGGAAACGATCATCGCGCCCGTGCCGCTCTTTCCGACCGTCAAATCGCCCGTGTTCGTCCATGTCGACCCTGCACCGTCGACCATCGCCGTGCCGTGGGAGCCGGCATTCGCAGCGACGATGCCGGTCACATCCGTTACGGTTGCGCCGCTGAAGACGTCCAGAAACCCGGTGCCCTGATCGCCGACGGTCACCTGGGAAGCGTTCGTCCACGTCGATCCCGCACCTGTAACCACAACGGCGCCTAATGCTGAGGAACCCCCGCCGATATTTGCAAGATCATCCGTCAACAGGCCGCCATTTGAAACGGTCACCGAGCCGATGCCGCCCAGACCGACATAGAGATTGCCCGTGCTGTTCCATTGCGACCCGGCTCCATCAACCGTGGCCGTACCGGAGGAGCCGGAAACGTAGCCGACAAAACTATTGAGATCATTCACAACACCGCCGCTGGCAACGTCCAGTGTACCGGTGCCGCCATATCCAACTGCGAAATTGGCGAAAGTACTCCACGAGGAGCCGGCACCCGTGACCGTTGCCGACGCATTGGCGGTTGCTGAATACGCCAAGGTGCCATCTTGGCTGGTGAGAGTGCCGCCATTCGAAATGGTTAGATTGCCGGTTGAAGAAAAGCCATCGGCTATGGTGAGACCGGCGGCAAAAGCATTTCCGGCGTTGATGACGGTCGGGTTGATGGCGATTGTGTCGATGGTGACATTATCGGCCGCTGACGGAACCGATGCGGGGTTCCAGTTTCCGGCGGCAAACCAATCCGTGGAGGCAGCACCGGTCCAGATCTCGGCAGCCGCTGCGGCGATCGGCTGGCCAAGACCGACTAGCGCGGTCGACGTCAGCAACAGATACTTCAATCCCGTCGCCTTGCGGCCTGCAAATGTATTCTGCGGCATCTAATCCCCTGACATGACTGTCGTTTCGCCCTGAGGCTGACATGTCATCGGAACCGGCTGCTGTCTTGGGCAGGACCGCACCGGAATTGGACTGGAGAGAACTGCCGTGCCTTTTCCGCGCACTGTGGTGATTTGGCACCATCGATCGCTTTGATACATGTCGCCCAAAAAAGCGGCTTTGCGACAATGACATAAAAACAAAGGCTTAACGCACGTCACATGAACGCCTTCCGACGCGACGCGCTTTAGGGAGCGGTGCGGTATCGGCCTCGCAGCAGGACAGTCGATTGCGGTGTCGAAAAAAACCGGCCGGCTTCTACCTGGCGCCGGTCGGCGTATAGCCGAAGCGACGACGGAAGCAGCGATTGAAATACGACACGTCGCTGAATCCACATATCAGGGCAATTTCGCTGACCCGCATGCCGACGTTGCGTCGCTGCGAGAGCATCTTGTGTGCTTGCTGCAAGCGCAGTTCGAGCACGCGCTCGGCAAAGCTGATGCCGGTTTCCTGAAGGAGATCATGGACATAGCGCGCCGACAGGCCGAGTTCTTCCGCCACGCGTTGCGCCGAGATGCCAGGGTTGGCAAAATTGTCCGCGATCTTCGCCAGAACAGCCTGCAACCTGGCCGCTCGCACACCGCGCAGGCCGGCCAATTCCGCCGCCTCGCCTTTTGCCCCGGTCGCCAGGCCGATCAGATCGACGATCGTTTCCGTGGCATGGGTTATCAGTTCCGGGGCGACGAGAGGATCGCCGGCTTCGAGAAACTGGCAGTAGCGCTTGAGCAGCGCCAGGGCCTCGTTTTGACTGTCGATCTTCAGCGCCAGCCTGTCATCGATGTGCGGGAAGGCATGTGTGAGGATGGCACGCGGGATCACCACGTTCATCCACACGTTCTTGTCGCTGCCGATCATTTTCAGAGGCTCTGCCGCCGTGACCAGGGCCGCTTCACCCTGTCCGACACCGTAGTCACGGCCGACCTGGGCTCCGGTCAGTATGGTGTCGGCCTTGTTGATCAGCAGAAGGTAGCCGTCATTATCGTCATCGGCGATGTTGTTCGCCTTCCGCGTCGCATGCTTGATCGTTCCCGACATCTGGCCAAGAACCACCGGCCCGATCGCTGAGGCTTCGATCGTCGCCTCGAAAGGCAGATTGTCGGAAATTCCGTATTCGACGGACCATATCTCCGAGACATGGATGTCTTGCCAGAGGGAAAATCGATCGCGTTCGTTAAGATGCGGGGGCAATTGAGCAGATGAAAACACCGTCTTTTGTGACAATGGCGTACCCCTGCGGCTTCAAAAAAATATCGAACGCGATGCTTTCCATTCCAGGAATAACCGGCGACATTGATCGCGGCGTTCAACTGACCGAATTCAATCCTTAATCGAGCTCAACCACACGTGGCGTCACCCAAAAGTGTGACGCCGCGAAATCCTCCGAAGCGGGGCTGTAAGGAATAGGAGGCGTGGTGGAGAGACTGAGCAGCGAAGTACTTGGTTCGATTATCGGTGATATCTATGATTGCGTGTTGAATCCGGAAGGCTGGGCCGGGGTAATGACCCGGGTCACAACGGCCGTCGACGCGGCCTATACCACCATCGCGCTTGCCAGCACCGCCGACAATCATGGCCGGTTCACGGCTCAATCGCCGTGGGATCCGATGCAAATGCGCGCGCTCCAGGAGGACTATGACTTTGATGGAATTCCTGGGCTGAAGGCAGCGGTCGTCGGCGACATCGACACGCCCGTTGCGACCCTGTCGCACATGAGTGAAGCCGAACTCCAGCAAACGCCATTTTATCAGAATTGGGCCAAACCGCAGGGATTGCGCGAGGCTTGCATCACCAAATTCGTCCACACACCAGACCGGATCGGGCTCATGGGCTGCACCACCCGGGCCAGCAGGGGGATCATATCAGTTGAAGAGCAGCGTTTCCTGGCATTGCTCTCGCCGCATCTGCGCCGTGCCTCTCTGATTGGAGATCTGCTCGATCAGGCCCGCGTTACCGCCAATCTTTATCGCGAGGCCCTCGACCACCTCGCTGTGCCTGTCGTTCTTACTGGCGCCAATGGAGCAATCCTGCATGCGAATGGGGCTGCCGGTCAGATGTTCTCCATGCAAGGTCCTATTCTTTCCAGGAAGGGCCTGCTCCAGGCGCAGAACCCGGCCGTGGCACGCGCTCTGCTGGAAGCAATTGCCAGTGCCGCGGGCGCAGATGCCTCGCTTGGCTCCCGCGGCATAGGGTTGCCCATTTCAGCCCCCGGTCAACCGCCCGCCGTCGCCTATGTATTGCCGTTGACCGAAGGAACAGCGCGCGCGGCTTTCCGGCCCGCCTGTGCGGCTGTCTTCGTGTCGACCACGACGTCGTCTTCTCCGCTCCCGGAGGCCGTTCTCACAACGCTATTCGACCTCACTCCTGCAGAGGCGCGTGTCCTCCTGCGGATCGGTGGCGGATTGACTGCGTCCAAAAGCGCGTTGTCGCTCGGTATCGGCGAAAACACTTTGAAGACCCACCTCAACCGTATCTTCGCCAAAACCGGCACGAGGCGCCAAGCCGATCTCGTCAAACTCATTTCGGACATCGGCACGCCCCTCGCACCTGGCGGATCATAATGGTGGGCCCGGAGGCCGATCAGCAGCTTCATTGGTCGCGCCCTTCCGGCAACGTTGGAGATTGGCGAAAATATCGACGACGGCCGATCTCCCCCAAGTGGGGGAGATGTCCAGCAGGACAGAGGGGGCGCTGTCCTGGGCGCTGTCCCTCCGGCCTGTCAGCGAATCCCAATTTTGCGTCCTACGCCGGTCTCAGCTGGTCATCGGTTGACCAAGGGCTGGCGATCATTCGCGCCCCCTCTGCCCTGCCGGGCATCTCCCCCACATGGGGGGAGATCGGCCGTCACCTTGGCTTTCGCCAATCTCCAACGCCTAGCAGTTCCAGCCTCTCGCTCCCCCTGAATCAGCTCCGCCAGTGTCATCGGCAGGCCGCGCAGCCTTTTGCCGGTGACGTGCGGAATGAACCGGTCGACTGAGGCCGCAAGGCCACACCGGCCGGGAAATTTCCGCGGCGCGTTCCAGGACAATTCGGGTGCGGTGCTGCCGAAGACGCGGGTGGCGGACAATGCCACACCGGGTCTCCACAACAGCTGGATCTCCACGGAGCATTTCCGCGGTGGGGAACGCAACACCTTTTGGGGCAGCAAACGAACAATGAAAATTCTTCTCGCTACAGCCTTCATTCTCGTGCCTGTCGGAGTGGCATGCGCGGCGGACATCAACGAAACTCTGCCTGTTGCCGCCGCCTATGACTGGTCCGGACTCTATGCCGGCGTTCACTTCGGTTACGCCGCCGGAAAATCCAATTTTTTCCTCGCCGGCACAGGCGATAGTTCTCTAGATCCGGACGGTTTTATTGGCGGCATCCACATCGGGTTCAATCAAGAAATGGCGAACCGCTTCGTGCTCGGTGCCGAGGCTGACATTGCGTACAATGATGTAGATGGACTATCGGTCTTCCCCGATGGCAGCGCGCTGCTTAAGAGCGAACTGAAGTGGTCGGGGTCGGCGCGGCTGCGGGCCGGCTATGCTTTCGATCGGACGTTGCCTTACATCACTGCAGGCGTGGCCGCCGCCAAGTATGAAGTGACTGGGATCACCGGCAGCGGCAGCAGTGAAATTCCACTCCACGACGAGACCCATATTGGCTGGACGGTTGGAGCCGGCGTCGAGCACGCCTTCACCGACAAGTGGATCGCTCGGGTCGAGTATCGCTACTCCGACTTCGGCAGCCAAGATCTCTCGGTCGGTCTTGGCACGGTGGCGACCGTCGACCTCAAGACGCACGACGTCCGGGCTGGCCTTAGCCACAAGTTCTGATCTGCCAGACGGAACAAAACCCCGGCGTTTCCCGCCGGGGTTTTGTGTGTGCGGGCGCATCTAATACCGACCCCGGGCTCGTGCCGGGGTGCCGCAGCCCGCCTGTCGCCCTAGATCAGCTTCTCCAGCGTGATCGGCAAATCCCGCACCCTCATGCCGGTGGCGTGGAACACCGCGTTGGCGATCGCAGGCGCTACGCCAACGATGCCGAGTTCACCCACCCCCTTGCCGCCGAGCGCCGAGGAGTGCGGGTCGGGGATGCCGACCGAGATCACCTCGATGTCGGGAATGTCGGCATTGGTGGCGATGAGATAGTCGGCCAGGTTGTTGTTGACGATGCGGCCATGGCGGCGGTCGACGATGCCTTCCTCCAGCAGCGCCTGGCCGATGCCCATGATGATGCCGCCCTTCCACTGGCTTTCGGCGAGCTTGGGATTGTAGAGCCGGCCCGAATCCAGCGCCGACACCACGCGCGACACGCGAACCGTGCCAAAATCCTCGTCAACGCGCACCTCGATGAAATGCGCGCACCAGCTGTGGCGGGAATAATCGCCCTCGGTGTGCGGTAGCGCCATGGCGATGGTGGTGTAGTTCTTGTAGCGCTCCTCCGGGGTGGAGTTGGCGGGCATGGTATCGCCCTTCGCCTCGATGCGGTCGCGTCCGACGCTGCCGAGCAGCTCGGCGATTGGGACATCCGGTCCGTCGCCGCGCGGCGATGAGATGCGGCCCTCGGTGACGACCAGCGTGTTGGGCTGCAGCGCATGGAACGGCGAGCGCGGATCGCTGATGGCCAGCCCGACCAGCTGGTCGAGCGCGGCGGTCGCCGCCTTGTGCACGGCGCCGGTCATCACCCCGGCAAGCCGCGAGCCGCCGGTGACGCCGGCGCGGGCATAGCGCGAATCGCCAAGCTTGACGACGACATTGTCGGCCGGCACGCCCAGCGTTTCGGCGGCGGTCTGCGCCAGGATCGTATAGGTGCCCTGACCCATGTCGATGCTCGAGCTTTCGACCTCGACCGAGCCGTCTGCGAGGATGCGCACGACCGCCTCGCCATAGGCGCGCCGCACCGGATAGGTGCCGGCGGCAACGCCCCAGCCGATCAGCTGGTTGCCGTCACGCATCGAGCGCGGCTCTGGGCTGCGCTTCGACCAGCCGAAGGCTTCGGCGCCGGCGGCGAAAGCCTCGCGCAGCTGCCGTGTCGACCACGGCTTCTTCGCCTCCGGATCCTGTTCGGCATAGTTCCGGAGCCGGATCTCCAGCGGGTCGATGCCGACCTCGTAGGCGAGCTCGTCGATCGCGCATTCGATGCCGAACGCGCTCGGGTTCTCGCCCGGCGCCCGCAAGGCCCCCGGCACCACCGAATTGACCCGCACGACATTCTGTCGCGACGAGAAATTCGGCGTCGCATACATGATCGAGGTGACCGAGCCCAGCGGCTCGACCCACATGCCGTCGACGGAGGTTTCGTTGACGCCGCGATGCACGATCGACTGGATCTGTCCCTCTGCGTTGGCGCCGAGCGCCACCGTCTGGCGGGTCGCCGCCCGGCCGCCATAGGCGGTGAAGGTCTGCGGCCTGGTGACCGCCAGCTTCACCGGCCGTCCCAGCATTTTCGCGGCCATGGCCGCCACCGCGCCGTAGCCGTAGGCGAACGCCTTGGAGCCGAAGCCGCCGCCAATATAGGGCGAGACCAGGCGCACATTTTCGAACGGCACGCCGAACCATTCGGCATAGGTTCGCGCCATGCCGTCGAGCCATTGGCTGGGCTCCCACACCGTCAGCTGGTCGCCCTGCCATTGCGCGATCAGTCCGTGCGGTTCCATCGGCGCCTGGTATTCGCGCGGCGTGTTGTAGGCGGCGCAGATCCGCACCGGGGCGGCGGCAAAAGCGGCTTCCGCGTCGCCCCACTCTTTGGTCATCGCGTCGACCGGAATGCCGTCGCCGGCCTTGGCATCGCTGAGGTCGGCGATAACAGGCGCCTCGTCATAGCTGACCTTGACCAGCGCCGCCGCCGCGACCGCCTGTTCGAAGCTCTCGGCGACCACTGCCGCGACATGCTGGCCGCTGAAGGTGATGTCGCGCGCCAGCGGGCAATAGGGGACATCCGGCGGCGGCGTGCCCAGCCAGTCCGTCGCGGTGTTGAGGCGCAAGGCATTGTCCGGCGTCAGCACCTTGAGCACGCCGGGTGCGGCTTGTGCTGCCGCCGTATCGATCGAACGCACCCGGCCGGCGGCAATCGTGCTCTCGACGAGCACGGCATGGCTGAGCCCGTCGAGCTGCTGCTCGACCGCGTATTTTGCAGCGCCGGTGATCTTGGCCGGGCCGTCGACGCGCGATAGCCGCCCGCCAACCTGGCCTGCGAGGGCGCCGCCGTCGGAAGCGTCGCCACGTTTGGAATCAGCAGGTCGGGTTCTCAACTCGTGAACGGTCATGCCGTTTCTCCAATCTTGAGGATGGCGCGGGCGACGACGCGCGGCGCCAGTTCGATCTTGTAATGGTTGGCGCCATGGTCGACGGCGCCCTCGACAGCAAGCAGGCTGGCGCGCCGGACGGCGTCCGGTTCCAGCAGCTTGCCCTTCAGGGCTTCTTCCACGGCCCGCGCACGCCATGGCTTGGTGGCGACGCCGCCGAGTGCCACGCGCAGGTCGCGGATCGTGCGGCCGTCGGCCTCGAACTCGATGCCGACGGCGGCACTTGCGGCAGCGAACTCGTAGGACTGCCGGTCGCGGACTTTCAGATAGGTCGAGCGCCTTGCTGCGGCCGAAGCCGGAATGCTGATCGCGGTGATCATCTCGCCTGGCTCGATCGCATGTTCGCGCTCGGGCGTGGCGCCCGGCAGGAGAAAGAAGTCGTCGACCGCAAGCTGGCGCTCACCGAGATGGACTGTGGCGTCGAAGGCGACGAGTGCGACCGTCAGATCGCCGGGATAGGTGGCGATGCAGGCCTCGCTGGTGCCGAGCACGGCATGGCCGCGGGTGACGCCGCCGATCGCCGAGCAGCCGCTGCCGGGCGAACGCTTGTTGCAGGCGGGGAAATTCGCCGGGTCGCGGAAATAGGGGCAGCGGGTGCGCTGCATCAGATTGCCGCCGATGGTTGCCATGTTGCGCAGCTGCGCCGAGGCAGCCTGCCACAGCGCTTCCGAGACGGCGGGGAATCGGCTCTTGATGTCGGCATGATCGGCGACGTGGCTCATCTTTGCCAGCGCGCCGATGGTGGCACCCGCCCCATCGACCGAGATCCCGTCCAGTCCCTTGAGATGGCTGATGTCGACCACGGTCTCGGGCTCGGCGACGCCGCATTTGGCGAGATCGATGAGCGTGGTGCCGCCGGCGAGCAGCATGGCGCCCGGCAGCGCCCCCGCCTGGCGTGCGGCATCGGCGGTATCGGCACGGAGATAGGAAAAGTCCCTCATGATGCGGCCTCCATGGCGGCCTGGCGCACGGCGGCGACGATGTGCGGATAGGCACCGCAGCGGCAGAGATTGCCGGCCATGTATTCGCGGATCTCGTCATCCGAGCCGGCATGGCCCTCGCGGATGCAAGCCACCGCCGACATGATCTGTCCCGGCGTGCAGTAACCGCACTGGAAGGCGTCTTGTTCGAGGAAGGCGGCCTGCACCGCGTGAAGCGTGCCGTCCTGTTCGGCAAGCCCCTCGATGGTGGTAATGCTGCGGCCCTGAGCTTGAGCCGCGAGCGTCAGGCAGGCCAGCACGCGCTGGCCGTCGACATGCACGGTGCAGGCGCCGCATTGGCCCTGGTCGCAGCCCTTCTTGGTGCCGGTCAGCCCGAGATGGTCGCGCAGCGCGTCGAGCAGCGTGACACGTGGCTCGACCTCCAGTTCGTGGTCGTGGCCGTTGATGGTGAGATGGATGGAAGTTCGGCTGGTCATGGGCGTCTGGCTCCAGTTGCTTGACGCGAAGTCGGAAGGGGAATGATCTGGCACCCGGCGGGGAGGGCAAGATCACCGGATGGCTAGGTGTGAAATGCGAAGGCGTTGGTGACGGCCAATCTCCCCCCTCGTGGGAGAGATGCCCGGCAGGGCAGAGGGGGGCGCGAAGGGTCGCCGACTTTGCAGTTTAGCCCAGATGGAAACCGGTCCGACGAAACGACTGCGATTAGCTGACAGGCTGGCGGGACGGCGCCCCCCTCTGTCCTGCCGGACATCTTCCCCACTTGGGGGGAGATTACGCGCTCGTCTGTCTTCGCCAATCTCCAGCGGGCAGGGGAGGCTGTAGGCTTGCAAGCTCTCAGGACGTGACATACTCGATCCCGTGACTATATTTGTCGAAGGCGCTGATGAAATCGGAGGAGCCTCCGCTTACTTACCTAGGAGCTTGCCGTATCCGCTTCAAGCCCCGGATCGATATTGGAAAAAAAATTGACCTCGCAGCCGCCCGCAATGTCCGCCGACAAGGCCGAAGCCGCCGCGTCAAAACCGCTGCGCGCCGACGCCCAGCGCAACCGCGACGCGCTGGTCGAGGTCGCGGCGACGGCCTTTGCTGCGCATGGTGTCGATGCCTCGCTGGAGGAGATCGCGCGCCAGGCCGGCGTCGGCATCGGCACGCTCTACCGGCACTTTCCGACGCGCGAGCACCTAGTCGAGGTCGTCTATAGGCGCGAAGTGGAGGGGCTGTGCGCGGCCGCCGACGAACTCGCTTTGCACCACCCGCCCGACGTTGCGCTGGAACAATGGATGCAGCGCTTCGTCGACTACATCGCCACCAAGCGCGGCCTGGCGACCAGCCTGCGCATCCTGCTCAACACCAACTCAACCCTGTTCTCCGACACCTCGGGCAGGGTGTCGCTCGCCTTGCGGCGGCTGGTCGAGGCGGCGGTTGTATCAGGCTCGATCCGCAGCGACATCGACAGCTCCGACGTGCTGCATGCGCTGGGCGGCATCTATTCGGCGCCCGACACCAAGGACTGGCGCGACCGCTCGCGCCGGCTGGTGTCGCTGCTGATGGACGGTTTGAGGTTTGGAGCTGGCAAGCGCGCCAAGGGCAGCGATTGAAGGGGCAGCCGGCATTCGCGACGGTCCTCAATTGACATGGATCCTTCAAGCAGAGCTGCTCGGTACCATGGCTTTCGCCAACTCTCCCACGCGCCGCAGCGCGTGACGATGCGCATCGTCCCAGCGGCCGCCAAGCCCAAGGCGAATGCAGTGGCGGAAGTGGTCGGTGGCACTGAACATCTTGCCCGGGGCGATCACGATGCTCTCCGCCAGGCAGGTCTGAAACAGTTCGAGGGTATCGATTCCATGCGGTAGCTCGACCCACAGAATGAAACCTCCCTGCGGATCGGTGACACGCGTGCCTTCCGGAAAGTGTTGCGCGATCAGCCCACGCGCTTCGTCGACCCGCGCTGCGATCGTTGCGCGGATCTGACGGTACCCGGCTTCGATGCCGGGTTGCGCCAGCAGATCGGCCAACGCGCGCTCAATTATCGCCGTCTGGCTGCCGCTGGTCGATTCCTTCATGCGCACAAGCTTGGCGCCCCAGCGTCCGGCGTCGACCCAGCCAAGACGAAGCCCAGGCGCGACCGTCTTGGAGAACGAGCCGCATATCATCACGTGGCCCGACGTGTCGAACGAGCGCACCGCCTGGCGCTGGTCTTCGTGTTCGGCAAGATCGTTGTAGAGAACATCTTCGATCAGCGGGATGCCGCGTTCGGCGATCATTTGCGCGAGGCGGCGCCGATCGGCCAGTGGTATGCTCGATCCGATCGGATTGGAGAGCGTGGGCACCGCAAGCACAGCCTTGATCGGCTGCGTGTCAAAGGCGAGTTGTAGGGCGTCGAGCGAGAACCCGGTGCGCGGATGCGTCGGAATCTCGAGCGCGCGCAGATGCAGGTTCTCGAGGATTTCCAGAAAAGCGAAGAGGGTCGGCGATTCGAGCGCGACGATGTCGCCGGGTCGCGTCACCGCGCGCAGGCACAGCGTAATCGACTCGAGGCAGCTGTTTGTCACCACGACGTCGCGCGGGTCGATCTGGCACCCCATGCGCAGCGCATGCCGTGCAATTGCCCGGCGCAGGCTCTCGTCGCCGTAACCGGTCGTGTACCGACACAATGTCGCGCGATGGCGTTGCACGGCGCGGCTGACCGCACGGCGCACCCGCTCCTCGGCGAACAGGTCCGCGCCCGGACAGGCAGCGCCGAACGATGCGTAACCGGGATCGTGCGCGAGGTGCATCACGCGCACCGCGAGTGAACTGACGTCCACTGCCATCGAGTCCGCCGGAGGGTTTGAGGTCTCGGGTTCGGGGAGGCTCGGCGGCCGCGCGGCGACGAAATAGCCCGAACGCGGCCGCGCCTCGATCAGGTGTGCGTCCTCCAGTATCCGGTATGCCTGCAGGACAGTGCCAATAGAGACGTCGCGGCTGCGCGCCAGTTCGCGCACCGAGGGGATGCGTTCGCCGCGAATGAGCGTTCCGGCGCGGATCGGTGTTGCGAGCGATTCTGCTACCTGCAGATACAGAATCTCGACGGGTTCTTGATCTTGCATGCTCCTTACCTACCGCGAATCCTCCGACGCCGACTGGTACAGATGGCCGTCTTCTTGGATGGTACAGTTCGCCCAAACACAACGCTGTACCATATCAGATGCCTGGTCACTGTGACTGTCCGCGCCACGGGTGGGGATTTATCGTTCATCCATGTCCGGCAAGCAGCCGAGCGTTGCGATCGACGCGATCAATCGCGACACGATTGTCACTCACGCGAGTACGGTTTCCCCATCTACCTACACTCGTGAAACAAAAAGGAGCGCAACAATGACCAAGGAAACGACCAGCTTTACTTATACGACCTATATCGTCTCCACACCGGTAAAGGTGTTCGAGGCCATAACGAAACCAGACCTCGCACGGCGCTACTGGGGCCACGAGAACGTCTCTGACTGGAAGCCCGGTTCGAGATGGGAGCATATCCGCGCCAATGATGAACGGACCGTCGAGCTCGTCGGCAAGGTCATCGAGGTCTCCCCGCCGACCCGTCTCGTCATCACCTGGGCAAACGCTTCGCAGGCGTCGGATCCGGCGAGCTACAGCCGGGTGACTTTCGAGCTCGAGGAATACGAGGCCATGGTCCGGCTGACTGTCACCCATGACGAACTCGAAGCCGACAGCGGCATGGCGAACGGCGTCAAGCGCGGTTGGCCGATCGTCCTCTCCAGCCTGAAATCCTTCCTCGAAACGGGTCAGGCGCTCGATGTCTTCGCGAAGCCGCGCGCGTCCGAACTGGCAGCCTGAACCCCGGATCATGGAGCCGAGCACATGAGCACTTCTTATACCGGCGGATGCGCGTGCGGCGCCGTCCGCTACGAGGCAAAGGCAGCCCCCATCTTCGAGAACCACTGCCAGTGCCGCGATTGCCAGAAGAGAAGCGGCACCGGTCACACATCCTATCTGACGTTTGCGTCGCGGGCAGACATGAAGATCACCGGCAAGGCGACAGACTGGCACGTCGCCGGGGACAGCGGGAACGAGAACATCCATTCCTTTTGCCCGATCTGCGGAACACCTGTCTACCTGGGCTTCGCTACCAAGCCGGATCTGATCGCGGTCCATGCCTCGAGCCTTGATGACCCAAGCCGGTTCAATCCGACTGTTGTGACCTACGGCGTCCGCGGTCTCGCCTGGGACACGATGGATAGCGCGCTGCAGACATTCGAGCGAATGCCGCCCGGCTAAGTACCGCCCGGCGCCACCCTAGAGGAAAGCGAACCATCACAATCCCGGAACCTGCCTTCGGGAATGGATCGGACGCGCCCCAAGGCGCGGCGGTCGACCGCTGGCCCTAAGGCAGAGAGGACAAGACCATGTTTCCGATCCAAATCTGGCTGGCCTACACGCTTGCAAGCGTCCTGATCGTACTGGCGCCAGGCCCCGACATCATCCTTTCCATCGCGCGCGGGCTGAGCCAGGGTCGCCTTGCGGCAACGCTTTCGGCTCTGGGAGCCGGTACCGGCATCCTGGTCCACTCGGTCGCCGCCGCCTACGGCCTCGCCTTGATCATCCAGGCGTCCACGATCGCCTTCCTGGCGGTCAAGCTGATCGGCGCGGCATATCTCGTATGGCTGGGCGCCAGGGCACTGCTCTACCGCAACCTCGTCACCTTCGCGCCGACCGCCAGGCGGCCGCTGCATGCGATCTACCTGGCCGGCCTGATGTCCAATGTGCTCAACCCGAAGATCGGATTGTTCGTCCTTGCGTTCATTCCCCAGTTCGTCAGTGCCGACCGCGGCCCGGTGACAATGCAGATGATGACCTATGGTGCGTGGCTTGCAGTGATCGCGGTCGTCGGTCTCTCGCTCATCGGCAGCTTCGCTTCGGTGCTCAGCGGTTGGCTGCTTCGCCGCCCGCGCATGGTGGCTGGGATCAATATCGGCGCAGGCATCACCTTCGTCGCGACAGGACTGTCCGCCGCGGCAATCAAGCACCGCTGAGCAATCACGGGCGGCGGCCGAAGGAAAAGCGCAACACCGGCGAGGCCATCACGGAAAGCGCGCAGGCGCCTGCCGGATGGACGGTCAAAGGAGATATCCATGAGGCTGGTTAGGCTGAGAGTGCCCGGAGGTTTGGAGAATCTCGAATTGGTCGAGGAAGATCATCCCCAACCAAGGCCGGGTGAATTGCTGGTCAGGATCCGGGCCTGCTCGTTGAATTTCCGTGACGATTTCGTGGCGCAGGGGAAAACACCATGCGCCGACGGGCGCGTTCCGCTGTCCGACGGCGCTGGAGAGGTGGTTGCGCTCGGGGACGATGTCGACGAGTTCAAGGTCGCAGATAGCGTCGTCAGCACGTTTTACCCCTATTGGCTGGGAGGCGAAATGACGCCGGCTACCAAGCGGGACATACCGGGAGAAAGTTTTGACGGCTATGCCAGCGAGTACGTGTGCATGCCGGCGCACGCCTTCACGAAGGCACCGGCAGGCTATACGCATCTAGAGGCGGCAACGCTCACCTGCACGCGAGTCACCGCCTGGAGAGGCCTGGTGGTGTGCGGCAAGGTGAAGCCCGGTGATACGGTGCTGATCCTCGGCACCGGTAGTGTATCGTTGTTCGCGCTGCAATTCGCGAAAGCTGCGGGCGCCCGAGTAATCGCTACGTCTTCCCTAGAGGAGAAGTTGGGACAGCTTAGGCGACTCGGGGCCGACACCGTCATTAATTACAAGGCCGTGCCGGACTGGGGTCAGAAGGCAAAGGATTTGACGGACGGACGCGGTGTCGACCAGGTGATTGAGGTCGGCGGACCCGGCACCTTGACGCAGTCAATTACAGCCTGCAGGGCGGGCGGGCATATCGCTCTGATCGGCGTCTTGACTGGTTTCGCGGGAGAAGTGTCGATCCCGGCTCTGTTTTCGAATCAAATTCGTATCAGCGGGATCTCCATTGGCAGCAGAGACGATCAAGAGGACATGATTCGGGCGATAACGGCGAATCGTTTGAAGCCCGTTATCGACAGCAGTTTTCCGCTGCAGGAAATCGGTGCTGCCTTCAAGTACTACGAATCCCAAAAGCACTTTGGCAAGGTTTGCCTCGAACTTTAAGATCCCCTGGCCACGCATGGGATCATGTCGATCCAAGCTTGCCGACGTTTGAAAAAGATGCCGCCGCGCTGAAGACGCACCCACAACACCGTCGGCTCGATTACAAAGACATCGACGGCGCGGATGCCTCGCGCTCCGAAACAAATCGGCCGTGAAAATTGGGAGGCTATTTACTTGCACACACTTTGGGCAGAAAATCGCAAATTGGGAGGAAGCAGTCGGATATCTCCTGAATAGTTGCGCTCGAACGGCTTCCGCCCGTTGAATGCAAGGGAGGAAAATCATGAGACGTACTTTCCCGCTCGCGGCATGCGCCGCGGCGTTGTTGCTCGGCGTTCCGTCCGCATTCGCACAATCCGGCAGCGTCGAGAAAGCAGTCGGCGGCTACAACTTCGAAGAAGCCGCAACGGAGGCCGCCACCACCAAGGACTTCCATTCGGCCGATGGTCACCTCACTTTCGCGATCGTGACACACACGGCCGGCAACGGCTTCTTCGATCCGGTCTATGTCGGCGCGACCGTCGCCGGCAATCTGATCGGCGCCAAGATACTGCTGCTCGGCTCGGAATCGCCGACCGACGACCCGGCCCGCGAGATCGAAATCCTGAACCAGATCGTGCAGGATCCGACGATCGACGGGCTGATCATGACCACGCCACAGGTTGGCGCCTATAACGACATCGTCAAGGCCGCCGAGGCCAAGGGCATACCGGTAGCCACGACCAATTCCTTCGACGGCACGATCCTCGACCGCAGCAGCCTCAGCCACACTGGCCAGGACGCCTCCGCTGCGGCGATCGCCGGCGAGGCGCTCGTCAAGTGCCTGGCGGACAAGGGTATCGAGAAGGGCTCGATTGTCCTGCCGTCGTCGACCGCAATGGGCAACATCGAGGTAAACAATCGCGTCACCTCGGCCTTCAACGCGATCGTCAAAGGCCTGAAAGACGCCGGCAAGCTTGATGCCTTCAAGGTCGACGCAGGTCCCGAGAACACCGGCATCGACACCAATCCGAACGATCCGGTGAACGGCATCGTGACGCTGTTCGAATCGCGCGGTGACGTCGTCGGCGCGTTCGCCGGCAACAACGTGTTCACGCCGGCGCTCGCCAAGGCCGTCGCCCAGACCGGAAAGACCGGCAAAATCTGCGCCTATGGCTTCGACCTCGGTCCGGCCCAGCAGGATGCGTTGAAGAGCGGCGACCTGACCGGCGCGCTCGGTCAGCAGCCCTTCTTGCAGGGCTTCTATCCGGTCATGCAGCTCTATCTGCAGATCGACCGCGGCATTGCGGCCGCCAATCTCGACACGCGCGCCCAACTCGTGACGCAGGAGACTGTAGGAAACGTCGGCAAGCGCTTCGAGAACTGAGCCCCGCTCGGACATCTGAAATCGCTGCGGGAGGGCGCAGGCTTCCCCGCAGCGCGGCAGCAGGAAAATCGACCAGAAGAGACCAATGGTGTTTATCGCGACCACCTCGCTCGGCCGTGCTCCGTCCCAGATTGTCGGCGGCTGGGAGGCGGGGCTGCTCGCCCTGCTCTTGCTGCTATATATCGGCGGCGCTTTCGTCAATCCCGCGTTCTTCGGGTCGACGGAGGCGTTCCACGCGCTGCTTCGCGACACCTCGCGCGTTGCCATCATCGCGGTCGGAATGACCTTCGTCATCGTCAACAAGGACCTCGATCTCTCGGTCGGTTCCACCTACGGCCTGGTAGCGGTGGTTTTCGCCAGGCTGTTTGCGCCAGGCTTTCTCGATCTCGACGTCATCACGTCGGTGATCCTTTGCGCGCTCCTGGGCACGATGATTGGCCTCGTCAACGGCGTGCTCGTCACCATCCTGAAAGTGCCGGCGTTCATCGCCACGCTGACGATGCTTTTCATCGGCCGCGGCTTCGTGCTCGCGCTCACGCACGGCCAGGCAATCTACTATCCCGCCAAGGCGAGAGATTATCCGATGTTCTTCCACCTTGGCGAGACCAATGTCTTCGGCTTCAACAACCAGATTGTAATCTTCGCCATAGTCGCCGTGATCGGCGCCTATGTGCTCGCCAAGACACGCTGGGGTTACGAGACCTTCGCTACCGGAGGCAACGAGCAGGCGGCGGTCTATGCTGGCATACCGACGAACTGGGTGCGTGTCCGGGCTTACCTGATCTCCTCGCTGTGCGCGACCCTTGCCGGATTGCTGTCGGCTGCCCAGGACAAGGGCGTGACCCCGCTCTACGGCGTCAGCGGCGAGCTGACCGTCATTGCCGCCGTGATCATCGGCGGCGCCTCGATCCTCGGCGGCCGCGGCCGGGTCGCCGGCTCCTGTCTTGGCGCCCTGCTGGTGGTGCTGCTCGACAAGGTGCTGCGCGAGGGCTGGCCGATCACGCGCATCATCAAGATCGGCGACGAGGAAATAACCGTCAACGCCGTCTACTCGCTGCCGGTCGGCGCTGTGCCGGTCTTCCTTGGGCTGCTTCTCGTCATCGCAGTGCTTATCGAGCCCTATCTCATTCGCCGCCAGGTCGCGGCGCGTCTCTGGGCATGGCTCCGCGGCGGGTCGCCACCCCCAGCCTACGAGATCGGCGGCGTCGCGCTCGAGGGTGTTCAGACCAAGGGGGCAATGGCGACCGACATGGCGCTGTCGGCGGCCGGGCTCGGCAAGTTTCTCGCCCGGCGCGATGCGCTCGCCATCATCCTGACTGTGGTGCTGTGGCTGACAGGCTTCGCCCTCCGGCCGGACTATTGGTGGAACCTGTCCAACAGCTTCGCGATCCTGCTCAACTATACGGAACTGGCGCTGATCACGATCGGGCTCACCTATGTCATCGCCGCAGGCGATATCGATCTCTCTGTCGGGGCGGTGCTTGCACTCGCCGGCAGTACTGCGGCCTATTTCCTGAAAGTCCTCGGCGCCGACCCCCTCACCGCCGTTGCGATGGGACTGCTCGCGGGGATGGCCGCCGGCTTCGTCAACGCCGTCGTCACGGTTGGATTCAAGTTGCCGGCCTTCATCGTCACGCTTGGCATGTTCTACATCGCCCGCGGCCTCGCCGCCTGGTTCGTCGCCGGCCAGCAACTAACCGGCTGGCCCGAGGGTTACAGCCTGCTCGGGCGCAAGGTGAACGACATTCTCCTTCATTACCGCATTTTTCTTCCCGACGGCATCTTCCGCACGGTCGCCGAGGTGGTCAGCATCCAGACCATCTGGATGCTGCTCGTCGCGCTCCTCGCCGGCATCGTCCTGGCCTATACGCCGTTCGGGCAGAAGGTGTACGCGACCGGCGGCAATGTCCGCGCTGCCGCCTATGCCGGCATCAACACCAACCGGGTCCGCTTCGTCGCGCTTATGCTGGCGGCGCTCTGCGCAACCATGGCCGGAATCATCAACGTCGCCTATTTCCGCAGCTTCAATCCGGTCGCCGGCCAGTTCCGCGAACTCGACGCCATCGCCTCCGTGATCATCGGCGGCGGGTCGATTTTTGGCGGCCACGGCACCATCATCGGCGCGCTGGCTGGCGCGGCGGTGATCACCCTGGTCCGGGCGCTCCTGCAGCTCAATGTCCAGGGCTTCAGCATGCCGCAGCACTGGATCAACGTCTTCATTGGCGGGATCCTCATCATTGCGGTGCTGATTGACATCTGGGTGCGCCAGGCCAACATTTTCGGCCGCCTGCGGGCGCGCCGCGCAAGAGGCGTACGAACACCGGAAACCACTCATGCGTGATGGAAAACCATCCGAGCCGATCGTGGAAATGCGTGGCATCGAAAAGGCCTTCGGTGCGGTGCAGGCACTCCGCAATGTCGATCTCGTGCTTTATCCGGGCGAGATCCTTGGCCTGGTCGGCGACAACTCGGCCGGCAAGTCGACTCTCATGAAGATCCTGACCGGCGCTTATCAACGCGATGCCGGCGAAATCTTCGTTGCCAAACAACCAGTGCACTTCAAGAGTCCGCATGAAAGCCGCGATGCCGGTATCGAGATGATCTACCAGGATTTCGCTCTTTGCGGGAACATGGATGTCGGCCAGAACATCTTTCTTGGCCGCTGGCCGCGCAAAGGCCCTTTTGTCAATCGCCGGAAAATGTACGCGGAAGCCGACAGCGTGCTGAAGCGGCTCAAGGTCGACGTGAACTCCGTCTACCAGAAGGTCGAGAGCCTGTCGGGCGGCCGCCAGCAATCCGTGGCGATTGCCCGCGCGATCTCGTTCGAGCCACGCGTCGTGATTCTTGACGAACCGACCGCTAATCTCTCGGTGATGGCGACCGAGCGGCTGCTCGAGACCATGCTGGAACTGAAAAAGCAGGGCGTTGCCCAGATCATCATCTCGCACCGGCTCGTCGACATTTTCGCAGTGGGCGACCGTGTCATGGTGCTTAAGCGCGGCGAGAACGTCGGCGACCGCCACGTCAAGAACACCGACGAGCATGAGGTCCTGGAGATCATCGTCTCCGGCACGCGGGAGCAGGCGCTCACGGCCGATCAGGCAAGGGCAGTCTGACCAATCATGGGCGGCCTGCGCTTCGGCGCCGCCAAATCCGCGAAGGGCAGAGATTGAAGGGTAGCGATCACCGTCTTCGCGACGGGCGCGTGAGCCAATCATCTCCCGAGAAGAGCGTCAAAAGACCGGGGCGAGTGGGAAGCGGGCGGGCGCCAATGTCCCGACAGCCGAAAGCCGCGGAAGGAACGCGGCCATTTCAAAAGGACGGCACGGCCGAGCGAAATGTTCCGGCGCCAGAACCTTGCAAAGCCTTGGGTTCACTGGCCGTCGGGTCAGGGAACGATACCCCGGCAGGCCCAGGCGACGTTCGCAAAAGATCTCGGGCCGTCGGGCCGGCCGGCCTCGTAGGCGTCGCGCACGGCGGCGTCGGTGCGCGCCCGCTCCGCGGTGTCGAGCGTGGCCACATATTTGCCGAGCGGCCCTTCGCCCGCGGCAATCGGCGCCCAGTAGTCGTCGAAGCTTTGGTAGTCCATGCGGATCATCAGCTGCGTTTCCGTAACGTCCGCGAGGCCCTGCTCGACAAAAGTCCGTTGCATTTCGCCCGGCTGCATCATCGGCTGGAAGCAATAGCGGCTGCGCAACTGGCGCCCACCTTCGCTGAGCACGGCCACCGTGTCGACCATCATGCGCATTCCGGGCATGCCGCCGAGATGGTCCCACACGGCCGCCGCGACCACGCCGCCCGGCCGCACGACGCGACGCATCTCGGCGACTGCCTTGCCGGCTTCGGGCACGAAGTGGAGCACGAGCAGCGCCAGGGCGCGGTCGAACGTGCCGTCCTCGAAGGGCAAGGCGCAGGCATCCGCCTGCCGGATTTTTATCCGCGGATCGGTGTTGCGCCGGATCGCCGCCTCGACGAAGATCGGCGAAAAGTCGATCGCGGCGATCTCGCCGAGATCGGCGGACCCGGCGAGCGCGAAGGTCAAGCTACCGGTGCCGCAGCCGACATCGAGTATCTTTTCGCCGTCGGCAAGCCCAGCGAAGTCGATGAATGGGGGCGCGAGTTTCTGGCTCCAGCGGCCCATGAGCTGCTCGTAGCCGGCCGCATCGTGAATGTTGAAGGTCGATGTCATCGGAGCCCCCATGCGCTGGCGTATGCTAGACCTCGGCAGGGTGGTTGCCAAGGCGGGCGAGCATTCGCATCGTCACGACAGCCGCTTGATGGCGAGGTTCAACTCCCGCCTCAGGTCGTGGGTGAATTCGACCGGGAATTTCCGCAACGGGTCGACTCGAGCGCAGCCCTGAGGCCGACTTCGGACAAGCACCACGAATATCGACCCCTGCCGCCAAGAGCCGACATTCTTTAGCCTTCGGAGCCGCGACGACTACCCTTTTTTCGCCAGCCCAGGAGGCTCACTGTGCGTATGGTTGGTATCGCCAAACCCCCAACCGGGGCGACCGCCTGACGCCGCCACAGCCGGCGAGTTCATGCTGACATCGAGCAGCATCGTCACCGTCGCTGGCGTAAGGACCGCGAATTTTCCTACCCCTTTTACGAAGTCGCGCCGCCCCAGCTCAGAGCCGGTGCCTGCATTTTCTTCACCTTCAACTCCCCGCATAGGTTTGCTCCATCTCTTCAATTTATTCGTCTGGAACACAACTTTGCGTTTATTAGCTTGGAACGGACACCGGCGGACAGTCAGGCTTTCCCCTGTTGAAGTCCAAACGTGCTGTTCAAAAATCTTCGAAGCGGCACTTCTTCGCTGTACGTCGGGCCGCGTAGCGCCGCATTCGTCCCGGCAAACATCGGTCCCGGCTTACGCCGGCGCCAGGTTCATCCTTATCCATTCCGCTGCTGTGCTGGCGTCGCCGTAGTCGATCTGGATCACCACCGCGCCATCGAGCAGCGTGCACAGCGCGACAAAACCGTCGGCAGTCAACCAATGGCTGGCATTGATCGCCTCCTCGAGCAGCGACGTGAGCCCGGCTACCTTGCGCAGTTGAGTGATTTGCAGCGCCGCCAAGGCCGAAAATCGCGGGAAGATGACGGCGCAAACGCTGCTGGCCTGCTCGCAGACGCGAACCGGTTCGATGTATTTCACCTTGCGCCCGTCTGGACGCTGAAATTCGGCAAGCCGGTCGAGGGCCGGAAACCAGGTCCGAAGCACGGCCAAGCTGCCTGGCTTGGCGGCAAAGGCGAAGGGCAACCCCGAGATTGCCGCAGGCCTGACCGACACAAGGGCCACATCGTCGGCGATGGCAGGCATTCCCGATGCGTTCAGCACAGCCGCCAGCGTGGTCTTGCCATGGCCCGACGAGCCTGCAAGCAGGACCGCGCTCGATCCGCAGGAAAGCATCGCTGCATGAAGTGCAATCCAGTCTGGCCGGCGCTCGAGCACCGCATGCAGGACGGCTTCCTTCAGGCCGACGGCCACTGCCGCCGGATCTGCGAAATCCGGCTGGTCTCCCGCCTGGCCGAGCATCCGGTAACCGCCCTCGAACGGCTCTATCGCGAAGCCGGCTTCCGCCACGCCGGTCGGCTCTGCGGTTACGTCATGTCGCAAGTGACCGGCAATGGCATCCCAGGCCTGCCTGGAGGCGACGTCGGGAAAGGCAATGGCGATCCGAATCCCCGCCATCTGGTAGACGGGGCCAGTAGCCGGAATGGAGGCTGGTTGGTCGCGCCCCGGTATCGGTTGAGCCGGTTCCTGCGGCATCCGGCTTAGGAAACCCAGCTCCTGCCATTCCGCCAGACAGTTCAAGACGCAATCGCGCGCCTCGTCCAATGTGCATCGCGTCTCAGCGGCGAGGCGTCGCGCGATCCTGCCTAGCGTCTCACCGGCTGTGACGCCGAACCAAACCGACCCCGACGTCGCGTCGAACTGATAGACGCGTTGCTGCGGCTCCGAAAACAGCACGACATCCCTGTCGAGCCTGCAGGCGATAATGCCGCAAGCCGGCCGAAGCGCCGCCGGCCGTCTTGCTGCTGGCAAGTCCGGAAGCAGGCCCCGGCTCATTGCCGTTCTGCTCTGGAGAGCTTCAGGAACTTCCAGCTCCCGCCCAGCATGGACAATCCGAAGCTGTCCAGACTTCTGTATGTGGCGTTGCGCCGTAACGCGATCTGACGGCTGTAGAGGAGCCTCGGCAGCAATCCGCCGGCGCCGCCATCGACCTTCACACCGGCAAAGCGCTGCAGGTTCAGGAAAAACAGGTTGCGCGCCAGCGCCATCCGGCCCGACGGCAGCCTGTCGCGGATCGCACCCCAGTCGATATCGTACCCCAGGCGGAGGATCTCGCGGCAGTCGAGGAGGCGCCTTAGACTGACATCGCCGGTGCGCAGTCTGCGATCCTGGATCATGTCGTGCACGATCAGGTGCGTCACCCATTCGGCAGGCGTCGGGAGTTTCAGCCGAACCCCCTGCACCTCGACGCTCACGCTGCGCAGAGTTTCATTTGCCGCGAAAAGATGTGCGGGTCCCGGTGGTCGCCAATGCAGGTCGACGGAACCGACATCGGAGGGCCGGTAGAATTTCCCGCGCGCATGCGCGCCGGGATCGTCTGCCAGCGGCTGGTAGCCGATGCCGAGAAGCCGCGCGACGCAGGCTTCGACAGCACCCTTGTCGACCACGAGGTCGAGATCGCTGATCATGCGGGTGCCGAGACGACGCTCCGGCAGGATCATCAAGAGCGCCGACCCCTTGATGAGGAGGGGTTCGATGCCCGCTTCGTTCAGAGCACCGATTGTTTCGATGGCCTGCTGCCGCAGCCGCCGGTTTCGCATCTCATTCAGGTCGTGAAGAAAACGCAGGTACTCGTCAACCTCAGCCGGAATGAGACTAGGGAAAGGGTAGTCCCGCAGGCAGGCATACAGGGCCGGGGCGACGAGGTGCCGGTTCGCCTCCTGGATGACGGCGCTCCACTGACGCGGACTGGCAATGTCCCCGTTCAGCACCGCAACCAACATTTGGAGGCCGGAATCCGAGCCTGCCGAGATCAATTCTATCGCCCCGCGCGAGCCCGCAGTGTGCTCCCGACGTTTCAAACGATCAAGGGCAATCAATTGGCAGCGGTTCGTCGCGCCGCGCGTGGGTGATCGTGCCACGCTGCTGGTTCGCCGGGGCGATCGACGGAGCCAAATCCGCGAAGGGCGGCTGACGCCTCGACGGCTTCCTCCCTCAGCCAATCCCGTAGATCAGGCTCACGCGCCCGTCCGGAAGCTGCTGAACCTTCCGCAGTTCGAGCCCGCGGCGATTTTGCGTCGTCGCAAACAGCGCCTTCCCTTCACCGACGAGCAGCGGATAGAGGATAAGCCGGAGCTCATCCACCAGCCCAGCATCGATGAGGCTGGCCGTAATCCGCGCGCCTCCCATGAGATAGATGTCCTTGCCGGGCTGCTGCTTGAGGGCGGCGATGTCTTCCAGGTTCCGCACGAAGCGCGTCTTGGGCCAGACAGCCGAGGTCATGGTGTTCGACAGCACATAATGCGGGGTCTGCGCGGCGAAACGGGCCCATTCGAGCTCGGCCGGGGTCGGCAATTTGCCGGTCATCGGCAGCGGCTTGTCCGGCTCGTTCTGGATCGCGCTCCAATAGCGCTCATAGCCGGCGTACATGGCGCTCCCGAGCAGGCAGGCATCGATTTGCGGCGTCAGGCCATATTCATCCGACCACGCGTCCACCCAATCCGCGTAACCCTCGGGACCTTCCATCTTGCCGTCGACAGAAATCTTCATTCCAGTGATCAATTTGCGCATGACTTCCTCCTTCCGGCTCGCGCGAGGCAAGCCCGGTTCATCGTTCATCGTTGAGTGTGCGAGCCTTGAACTGTGTGTCAGGCCGGCAGGCGGCGGTCGTATTCTTCCCGCAGGCGGCTCCAGCCATCCCAGAACGAGGTCGGCGTCTTGCCCGCGAGGCGGGCGGCAAGCAGGTCGAGGTGTATGTGCCAGCCGGCGGTGATGTTGAGCTGGATCGCGCGTTCCGGCAGCCGGCGATGGACGATGGTGAGCAGCACATCGTTGCCCTTCGGCTCCAGCAAGAAGGAAACGCCGCCGGTGTTTCCCCAGGTGATGGCGAGCTTGCGCGGCGGATCGAGCTCTGTAATCCGGCCCTCCATCCGATGCTCTTCGGGGAAGCCGGCGGGGCGCTGGCCAGGCGGGTCGGTCAGCTCGTCGTTACGCCAGACGAACTCGAATGACGTGCCGGCCTTCATTTCCATCTGGCCCGCAGCCATCCACTGCCGGCGCAGGTCACTCTCGGTGAGATAGGCCCAGACGCGCTCGATGGGGCCAGGCAAAAGGCGCTGGATGGTGAATGTCGCGGGTTCGGTCAGCTCGCCATAGGCTTCGAGGTTTTTCATCTGGTTCATTGGTCGTCTCCCTTTGGTGGTGTTGGCGTTGTCGGCGCTGAAGTGGATTTGCGTGCGTCCTCCTCGCGAAGGAGGCGTTCAAGAATATCGAGGCGGCCGGTCCAGAAGCGCTCGTAGAAGGAGAGCCACTGGTGGGCGCTGGCCAGCGGTCCGGGGTCGAGGCGGCAAAAATGCGTGCGGCCGCGCACCTCGCGCCGGATCAGCCCGGCATGCTCCAGCGCCTTGATGTGCTTGGAGGCGGCCGCCAGCGACATAGTGAAGGGTTCTGCCAACTGGCTCACCGTTTTCTCGCCGCCGACGAGATCGCGAAGCATCCGCCGGCGTGTGGCATCGCCAAGGGCGTGAAAGACCGAGTCCATCTGGGGCGTCTCTAATTCAACCATGTAGTTGAATATAGAGGTGCGTTTCAGATAGTCAACCGTTTGGTTGAATAATTATTAAAGCCGAGAATCTCCCGCCGCGCGAAGGGAGATTGGCAGCGTCAGCGTCCAGCCTTCGCACTTTCTGTTAATGTCGACTCGCCTTGGCAAACATCGAGCCTAGATAAGGCGTGCGCCGGGGCGGCGGAGCGATGCAGAAGGACCTGAATATGCCTGAACAGATGACCCTGAATAAGCCTGAACAGATCGCATTGAACGACGGCTCCGCCATTCCCCAGCTCGGCCTTGGCGTGTGGCAGGTCGATCCAGCCATTACCGCCCAGGTGGTGGGTTGGGGGATCCAGGCCGGCTACCGGTTGATCGACACCGCCGAGGGCTACCAGAACGAGGAGGGGGTCGGGCAGGCGATCCGCACGGCCGGTGTGCCGAAAGGCGAGTTGTTCATCACCTCGAAGCTGCGCAACGGCGGCCATCAGCGCGACGCCGCGCTGCGGGCTTTCGACGAGACGATGAGCAAGCTCGGGATCGAACAACTCGACCTGTTCCTCATCCACTGGCCGGTGCCCAGCCAGGGCAAATACGTCGAGGCATGGAAGGCGCTGGTCGAACTCAGGCAGGCCGGCCGGATCAAGTCGATCGGCGTCTCGAATTTCAACCTGGATCATCTGGAGCGGATCATCGGCGAGACCGGAGTCATGCCCGCGGTCAACCAGATCGAGCTCCATCCCCGGTTCCAGCAGCGCGACATCAGAGAATTTCACATGAGGCACAACATCCGCATCGAAAGCTGGAGCCCGCTGGGCAGCGGCCGGCTGTTGAAGGACCCAACCCTTGAAGGCATCGCCAGGAAGCATCGCAAATCCGTGGCGCAGGTGATGATCAGATGGCACCTTCAGCAGGGCCTGATCGTCATTCCGAAGTCGATCCACCAGGACCGCATCGCCGCCAACTTCGATGTCTTCGATTTCGAGCTGGAAGCGGAGGATATCAAGACCATCCGAGGCATGGATTCGCCCGACGGCCGGAACGGTCCGAACCCCGCGACGGCGGCGTTCCTGTTCTGAGGAGTGGGGCATTGAAGCTGCCGATCTCCCCCACTTGGGGGGAGATCGGCAGCTTCGCCGATTTCGCCAGTCGCCAACAGGGGTGGCAACTTCGCCCCCTCAAATCCCCGAACCATCCAGCAGAGGCACATCGTCCCCCTCCCAGGGGTCGGGCAACGAACCCTTGCTCAGATTGGCTGATGGAAGCGGCATCCAGCACTTCAGCTCCGGTTCGGCATATTCGACCACGCGTCCAGGAGAAGAGTCGGAGGCGCGCCAGCCTTCGCTGCCGAACTGGTCGGCTCGCGCCCAATAAGCCATGTCGACTTCCGCGGGCCCCTGTTCGGACGGCCGAACCGTGACAAGGATCCTGCTGCCGTCCCTTGGCGCACTCGACATGTGGCACCACCGATCGGGTTCGTCCATCGCATTTCCTCCTGCACCCTGCGCCGGCATCACGACCTTGACCGTCGCAGGTGGATAGTCGCTTCGCGTCCAGGAGCGGTCAACCCGAACTTTTCGCGAGAAGATCATGGGAGCGTCAGTGAAAGACCCACGCTCGCATTCTCTTCCGGCGTCGCGTTCCAGTAGTTCATCGTCTCGTGGGAACGGTTCTTCGACGACTGGGATGTGCTCATCTGCCCGGTGATGATGTGCACTGCCTTCCATCACCGCGAGACAGGAACGTCTATACCCGTCGACGGCGTCGATGTCCCGTACTGGACGGCGCTCAGCCATGTCTGCCGGTTCAATCTCACCGGCCATCCGGCGGCCGTCATCCCGATCGGCCTCGATCGCGAAGGCCTGCCGATCGGCGTCCAGATCGTCGGTCGCCGCCATTCCGACCTGCGGCTGCACGCAGCCGCCAAGGCGTTGTCGCGGCTCACTGACGGTTTTCTCAGGCCGCCAACGCCCTGAGCGTTTGGCGGCCCGAGTGTATGGATCGTCACATGGTGCTGAAGCGTGCCTTTTCGGGCTGCGTCAGGTCGTGGGCTATTGCTGCCTTGCGGACCTCGGGAATTCGACCACGTCCGCGGCCGGCCGTTTGTATTGGGCTGCGACAATTGCCTCGATCAGAAGGTCCAGGGCCGCACGAGACTGGCAGCTCGTTTCGTCATCACCGCGCAGGTAATGACAGGCTCGTTCGAGATGCAGGTGTGCGGCGGCAAAGTCGCTATTCATAAGCTTCTCCTTTTTGCCCGCCGTTCGGCAAGGATGGCCGTTTCGATTTACTCCAAGGCAAATATCCACAGCCGGATTTGAATCGAATTGTTCGGTTAACCCAATCTTCACGATGTCGGGGCCACCTTGCTGTCGCGGCCATGTGTTGAGTTCCGCCTCAGGCAGCAACCCGCCCCGGTCCCCGGGGCGGGTTTTTCGTTTGAACGGCAGCTTCGGATCGGGGCCAACAGCCGCGGTTGGCCGCGTTTCGCAACGGTTTCGTCATCTCTGGCCGAGCGGGGAGCGAAGCGACTTGCGCGGAGACACTGACGCCAATCCCGTAACTTTTGAGTGATGCCGCGATATAGAATGTGAACCGGGCTGCTGCGCTGGCGCAGACGAGCTAGCGATCTACCTTGTTTTGGTGGCTGGTTGCTGGTGACATGCACGCGCTCTATGATCGTTGCTCCGAGCTCTGATCGGGCCGGCTCGTTGTGCGGGAGAGGCTCTATGGCCCAGCAGGAGCAGTGGCAGTTGGAGGGGAGCGCCGCGGAACTCTACGAGCGCTACCTAGTCCCGGCAATTACCGCCCTGTGGGCTGCCGACCTGGTGGATCGTGCTGCGCCTCAATCTGGTGAGCGGGTTCTGGACGTAGCCTGCGGCACCGGCGTGGTGGCGCGCTCGGCGGCCGAACGTATGGGCGATGGGCAGGTCGTCGGCCTCGACATTAACACGGGCATGCTTGCCGTTGCTCGATCAATCCCGAGAAGCGCTGGACCGAATATCGACTGGTACGAGGGAAGCGCACTCGAAATGCCGTTCCCCGACGCCACATTCGATCTGGTTCTTTGCCAGCTCGGACTGCAGTTTTTCCCCGACCGATCGAGTGCGCTACGTGAGATGTTCCGGGTGCTGGTGCCTAACGGCCGACTGGCGTTAAGCGTTTTTAGCGCTATTGAGCATACCCCTGCGGCGAAAGCGCTGGCGGATGCCTTGGATCGACATGTCGGGCCTGGCGCTTCGGCAACGAAACGTTCCGAGCATTCACTCGCCGATGCGGACGAGCTTTACCGATTGGTGGCTGGGGCGGGCTTTCGTCATGTGACCATTCACACCACGACCCAGAACATCCGCTTCCCCTCGCCAAAGGAATATGTGCGGCTACAGCTAGCAGCGACTCCCCAGGCCGGACTGGTGAGTGGAATGGATGCCGGACATCGCGACGCAATGACCACAGCGATCACGAGTGATCTAAGGTCGTCGCTCGCAGCCTATTCAACTGGAGGGGAGCTGATGTTCCCCCAAGAGGCTCACGTCCTGCTCGCACGCAAATAGCGCAGGTTGTTGCAGCGGTCTCAAAGGAACCGTCCAAATGCACCGTACTTTCCGGGGAATCTTGCCGGCAATGTTGATTGCCTGTGGTGTCGCAGACGCTGTCGGCTACGCGCAGGCGCAAAATCCGCTGATCATCACCGCACCAGTCTCCGGTCAGACCGTTGATGGGACGCTCTCCTTTTCCGGGACGGCTTCCGTCAACAGCATTACACGGCGCGGTACAATTCGCGGACAGACCAATACCGGGGTCGAATGCCGAGGCACGACCACTGCCAACCTTACCTTCTCGCATGGAGAAGGAACGATGGCTTGCGGGCAACTCTCAACCCGGTTCGTGTTCTCGCTGACCAGCAGACAACCCCCAGTCGGCACAGGAACGGGAACCCTTTCCGATGGGCGCAAAGTGGTATTGAGTATTGGAGGATGACCAAAAAACCTAAACGCGTCATTTCTGCGCCAGGCTCGCCCCGTCGATGAACGGGGCGAGCTGAGTTCGAAGCTCAGTGCTCAACGTGCGCATGTAGGTCGCTGTCACATGATGCTTGTCGTAGTAGACCAGCACATTGCCAATGACGGGAGGGCAGGTTTGGCCGGTGCAGAAGAAATCCGTGAAATCCAGAAAGTGCAGATGATCGTCGGGAGGGACCGCCGACGTCGGGCTAACCGGTGACAGCACCCGATCCCGCTGCACTGCGCACTTTGGCGAGAAGCGCCCGTTGATTTCGACGCACTCTGGTATATCGAAGCCGAACCAGGGCGTGTCGCGCACCGCTATTATGTGGAGCCCGGCCGCGGCGAGCGTCTGCCACTGCTCACGATAGCCGACCGGTGTCTCTTCGATCCCGTCGACCACGCGTGTCGATGTGGTAAAGACCAGATCCGGCTTGTCCGTCACCAACCTTGCCATCAGCCGTTCATTCCACCTAGTGCAGGCCCGCTGGTATTCCGGCGCCTCGGACGTCGGCCGCGAACTCAATACGCAGCTGCTTTTTGTGTAAGTGACAATTCTCCAATCCGGATATCTGCCCAAGGCGCTCTGCAGGGCCGGCAGCCAATGCACGCTGTGTGATCCGCCCACGAGTGCGAGAACGTGGGTCGCATCCTTCGGCCCGAAACTGCAACTCAGCAAGGTGTCGCCCGGCAGGGATTGATGGCAACCCTGGCGATACACGTCCGCATCGTCCCACCTGGCGGTCATCGGACCGGGGTTGACGGGAATATCGCTGGAGAAAACGACAGATGCTTTGATAGCCGCCGCACCGGGATAATGCTCGACATCCGCAATGCGAAGCCGTTCCTCGGCCATGAGCCGACCGGCCTGCGTGTTCCAGATCGACAGAACGGCGCCGATCGCGGCAAGAGCGCCGGCTGTTCCGAACACAGTCCGCAACTTGCGCTCTTCCTGCCTCGGCGTCGAAAAGCGTGCCTCGACGAATTGCGTCGTCAGATAAGAAAGCAGGACTGAGACGAGCATCACGACAATGCCGCCGACCACCCCGGCCGATGTCTGGTAAGAGAGCGTGAGATAGAAGACCAGGATCGGCCAGTGCCATAGATACAGGCTGTAGGAGATGTTGCCGAGCCAGCTCAGCGGACGTGCGCCCAGCAATCTCGCAACGCCGAAACGCAGTGGCGGACCGTCGCCGCAAACGAGGATCGCTGCCGCGGCAAGTGTCGGCCAGAGCGCTGCGTAGCCAGGAAAGACCGTCGATACTTCGAGCAGGATGCCGCAGCTCAGGATCGCCGCCAGACCGACCCACCCGCCGATCGTCCGCTGCATCGGCGTGAGTTTTATCTTGGGTAGCAGCAGTGCGGTGATGCCGCCGAGCGCGAACTCCCAGATGCGCGCAAAGGTGTCGAAATACGCGAATGTCTGATTTGTCGCCGTGCTGTAGATCGAATAGGCGAGCGACAGCGCGAACACGCTCATCAGGAACGCCAATATGTCGGTCCGCGATGGCCGGCGCCTTATCAAGGTGAAAGCGGCAAGTCCCGCAGCCAGGATCAGCAGCGACTGAACCTGGGCGGAGAGCGCCCAATAATGCTGCAGCGGACTCCCCACCTGGTCGCGTGCGAGATAGTCGATCGCCGCCTCCGCCAGATACCAGTTCTCCAGATAGACGGCGCTGGCGGCAAGCTGGTGGATGACTGTCTCCCATCGCATCTTGGGCAGCCAGAACGGCGCCGATATCGCAACGATCGCGATCACCGATATGGAAGCGGGCAGAAGCCTGCGGGCCAGTCTGGTGGCAAAGTCGACGAGATCGACGCGGTGCCTCGATTCCGCCTGCCGCCCCAGCGACCCGATGAGCAGATAGCCGGATACGATGAAGAACACATCGACGCCACCGGAAACCCGGCCGACCCATATGTGATATACCGCGACCAGGAATACGCCGATCGCCCGCAGACCCTGAATGTCGTCGCGCCGTGCTGTGGCGGGGATTTTTCGCGCAACGACAGCTGTGCCGTCATCCGGCCGTGGCCGGAGAAGGAAACTCGTCCGCGCTGAAAAAAGGCCGCGGAGACCTTCAACTGTGCCGATTCGAGCCATTAAGCGTCACTTTCGAGACCGAAATGACGCCGCATCTGACAAATTGTAAAATGCTGCAGTGCACAAAAGCAATCAAATTGTGCTCGGACGGCGGACCAATTTCTGCGACACATGCAATGAAGTGACAGCGACCGGTTCAATTTACGTCGCGCCGACTGGTTGAGAAGGTCTGCCACGGGCAATCACAAATAGTCGGTGACGGCCGCTCCCACCGAAGCGGCCGCCGCTTGATAACCGCTATGCCGGCTGCAACTCCTTGCGTGGCAGCGGCGGGAAGGCGATCGCCACCGCCACCGCACCGAGCCCGACGAGGGCCGAGCCGATGAACAGCCAGGAATAGTTGGCGTAGGCATCGAACACCATGCCGCCGGCGAGCGGGCCGAAGGCCATGCCTATGCTCGACAGCATGGTCGCGGCGCCGAACACCGTGCCGATGATGCGCGGGCCGAAATATTCGCGCGCCAGCACCGCATAGAGCGGCATCACGCCGCCATAGGTGGCGCCGAAGATGACGGCGAGCGTGTAGAACTCACCGAGTTGGCTGACGGCGAGATAGGCCGAAATCACCACCGCCTGGATCGCCAGCCCGGCGATCAGTACCGGCTTGACCCCCAGCCGGTCGGCAAGCACGCCGTAGAGCAGCCTGCCGCCCAGGCCGGCCAGGCCCTCGACGCTGTAGATGCTGACCGCCGCCATGGGCGCCACGCCGCACAGCATCGCGTAGCTCACCATGTGGAAGATCGGTCCCGAATGCGCTGCGCAGCAGGCAAAGAAGGTCAGCCCCAGGACGATGAATTGCGGCGAGCGCAGCGCTTGGCCGACCGACATGCCGTGACCGTTGGCGGCAAGGTTTGAGGCGGCGTCGTCGGCGGCAGGCTTGGGCGGCTGGCGCACCAAAAGGGCGGCCGGCAGAAGCAGCACCCACGCCATGACGCCGATGTCGAACATCGCCGTGCGCCAGTCATAGGCCGAGATCAGCCAGCGTGCGAAGGGCGAGATGGTCATCGGCGCCACACCCATGCCGGCCGAGACCAGCGAGACGGCAAGGCTGCGGTTCCTGTCGAACCAGGCGGTGGTCAGCGCGATCATCGGCGCGAAGAAGGCGCTGGCTGCGAGGCCGACGAGCACGCCATAGGTGATCTGGAAGACTAGCAGCGAGCCGGTGCGGCTGGCCAGCACCAGCGCCAGCCCGAGCAGCACCGCGCCGGTCATGACGACGATGCGGGCGCCGAAGCGGTCGTAGATGGCGCCCCAGGCGAAGCCGCCCAGGCCCATCACCAGGAAGTTCAGCGTCATCGCGCTCGACACGCCGGCGCGCGACCAGTTTGTGTCGAGCGTCATCGGTTCGAGGAAGATCGCCAGCGAGAACATCGCCCCGAGGGCGACACAGGTCATCAGGGCGCCAGCAGCGACGATGACCCAACGATAGGAAAGGCTCATGTTCGGTTTTCTCCCATGCCGGAGGCATTGATCGGACGGCGTGCCATTTCGAGCTTTGCAGCGCCGCTTGCGTCCGAAGGACGCTGGCGCCGTTTTCAATCCTACAATCCGGTTGCATTTGTTATCCAGTCAGGACGGCGGCGCCACTTGATTGAGGCGCCACTTGGTTGACTGGCCGAGTTGACCGGGCACCGTCGAAGCCTAGATTAGATCGATTGCGATCAGGAGGCATTTAGCATGGAACTTCATCGCGGCCGTCTCATCGACCACCTTCAACTGGTGGTCAGGGATCTCGCGGCCAGCCGCCGTTTCTACGAGGCTGTTTTCAACGTGCTCGGTATTCCGATCGGCGGCGAGGCTGAGGATTATTTCTGGGCCGACGAGCTGTTCTTCTCAAGCCTCGACAGCCGAACGGCGAGCGGAGAGCTGACAGGCCGCCACCATCTCGCCTTCCAGGCCAGGGACCGCGCCATGGTCGATGCGTTCTACAAGGCAGGCCTCGAGGCCGGCGGCAAGGACAATGGCGCGCCGGGCGAGCGGCCCTACCATCCCGGCTACTACGCCGCGTTCCTGCTCGACCCTGACGGCAACAATATCGAGGCGGTGTTTCACGGACCGGCCGCGCGCAGTGCTGCGTCGGTGACGATCACGTTTTAGGGTGCGTGGGGACCATTGAGGTCAATGCTCTACGTCACCCCCCTCTGTCCTTCCGTGATGCCGCGCAGGCTCATCACTCCTTCACCGCGCCGGTCATCGAGGAGACGTAGTGCTCGACGAAGAACGAATAGAGCACGACCACCGGCAGCGAGCCGATCAGCGCTCCCGCCATCAGCGCCCCCCATTCATAGACGTCGGAGCGCACAAGCTCGGTCAGCACCCCGACCGGCACGGTCTTGGTTTCGGACGACTGGATGAACGTCAAGGCATAGATGAACTCGTTCCATGACAGGGTGAAGGCGAATATGCCGGCGGAAATCAGCCCCGGTACCGACAGCGGCAGCACGATCTTGGTCAGGATCTGCCAGCGGCTCGCTCCGTCGATCAGCGCGCATTCCTCCAGTTCGAACGGGATCGAACGGAAGTAACCCATCAACAGCCAGGTGCAGAACGGGATCAGGAAGGTCGGATAGGTGAGGATCAGCGCGAACGGTGTGTCGTAAAGCCCGAGGTTGAACACCATCACCGACAGCGGAATGAACAGGATCGAGGGCGGCACGAGATAGGCGAGGAAGATCGCGAGGCCGACCTGCCGCGCCCCGGAAAACCTGAGCCGTTCGATCGCGTAGGCGGCGAACACCGACGCCAGCAGCGACAGGAACGTGGCGGCGGTCGAGATGATGATCGTGTTGAGCAACCAGCCCGGATAGGACGTCTCGAAAAGAAGATAGCGGATGTGCTGCAATGTCGGATGCACGACCCAGAACGGATTGAAATTCACATAGTCGGTCATCTCGAGATTGGGCTTAACCGCCGTGATCGTCATCCAATAGAACGGGAACAGCAGCACGATGACGAACACCAGCAACGGCAGATAGACCGTCACCACGCGGCGCGGCAGGCTCTGCAGGTAGCCCATGCCGCCTTCGTCGAGTTCCGGACGTTTTTCCCTCTTGATCACGGCCATGTCAGTCTCCGCCGCCCTGCTGCCATTTGCGGCGTTGCAGGCCGAAGTAGCTGAACAGGATCGCCGCCAGCAGGAACGGGATCATGGCGACCGCGATCGCGGCACCCTCGCCAAGCTGGCCGCCGGAAATGCCGCGCTGGAACGACAGCGTCGCCATCAGATGCGTGGCATTCACCGGGCCGCCGCGGGTCAAAACATAGATCAGCTGGAAATCGGTGAAGGTGAACAGCACCGAGAATGTCATGGTGATGGCGATGATCGGCGTCAGCAGCGGCAGCGTCACGAAACGGAACAATTGCCAGCGGCTGGCGCCGTCGAGCGTGGCAGCCTCGTAAAGCGACTGCGGGATCGTCTGCAGGCCGGCCAGCAGCGTGATCGCCACGAAAGGAATGCCGCGCCAGACATTGGCGGCGATCACCGAGGCGCGCGCGTTTTCCGGATCGCCGAGGAAATTGATGCGATGGTCGATCAGGCCCATCTGCTGCAGCGCCCAGGACAGGATCGAGAACTGCGAATCGTAGATCCACCAGAAGGCGATGGCCGACAGCACCGTCGGCACCACCCACGGCAGCAGCACGATCGCGCGAAAGAACGACTTGAACGGCAGGTTCTGATTGAGGATGAGCGCCAGCCAGAGGCCGAGCACGAACTTCAGGATCGAAGCGCTTATCGTATAGAGCAGGGTGTTGAAGACGGAGAGCCAGAAGACGGCGTCACTCCACAGATATTCATAATTCTCGATGCCTATGAAGATGCCGGGACGGCCGATGCGGGCATCGGTGAAGCCGAGCCAGACGCCGAGCCCGAGCGGATAGGTCAGGAAGACCAGCAGCAGCGCCGCCGCCGGCAGCATGAAGCCGAAGCCAAGCGCGTTCCTGCTTTCGGCCAGGCGGGACAGGATCGACGGGCGTGGCTGAACGGCGATGGATGACACGGCCATGGGACGGCTCCTTACGAGGTCTCGTTGATCGGCCCGAACGGCCGCGACACGCTTCCGGACCAGGCCGGGCGGCGCGGGCGCGGCTGCCCGGCTCAGCTGTGATCAAACGTGCTCAAACGCGGTAGTAGCGGTTGGCGCGCTTCTCCGCCTCTTCCATCGCCTCCTGCGGCGTGGCCTGACCCGTCACCGCCTTGGCGAACATGTCGACCAGCACATAGTCGGCCATGGTCGCCGCCGAGGCATAGCCGAGCGGCCCGGCATAGCCGTTGGGACGCAGCGTCGCCGAGGCCTTGGCGTAAGCGGCATTGTTCGGATCGGCCTTCCACACCGGATTGTCGTCGAAGGCCTTGAGCGTCTGGCAGCAGTAACCGGCCGACGAGGTGATCCAGTCCGACATCTGCGGCTCCTCGAACATGAACTGCAGATAGGCCTTGGCCGCGTTGGGGTAGGGCGTGTAGTCGAAGATGACCGCCGTGGTCACCTGGAACAGCTCGACGGATTTTCCGACCGGACCGATCGGCAGGTTGGTGGTGCGGATGTCCTTGGCGATCTCGGCCAGTTTCGGGTCCTTGTCCTTGTTGATCTTGGCGGTGTTGTAGGCGGAAATGCCGTTGGCGATGACGCTCAGCTCGCCGGCCAGGAAGGCGCGGTTGTTGTTGACGTCGAGCCAGCTTTCGGTGCCGGGGATGAAGGTCTTGTAGAGCGCCTGCGCGTATTCGATCGCCTTCAGCGTCTCGGGGCTGTTGATCGTCACCTTGCCGCTCTCGTCGACCATCTTGCCGCCGTGGCTCCACAGCAGCCAGTGCGCATAGTTGTTGCCGTCGCCGACGCCATGGCCGTGCGTGAAGCCGGCCGGATGGCCCTTCGCCTGCAATGCCTTGCAAAGCTCGAGCAAGCCTGCCGTGTCCTTCGGAAATTCGGAGAAGCCGGCCTCCTTCACCCAGCTTTCGCGATAGACGATGGCATTGCCGATGGTGGCCAGTGGCAGGCCGAGGAATTTGCCCTCGCGCGTCGCATATTGGTGCGGTCCGTCGTACCAGCCACCGTATTTCGAGCCGAGATACTCACCCAGTTCCGTCACGTCATGCAGCTTGTCGGGATACTGGTGCGGGTCGTCGAACCAGACGAACATCAGGTCCGGGCCGGAGCCGACATTGGCGGCGACCGCCGCCTTGGGGCGGATGTCTTCCCAGCTTTCCTTATCGATGCGGACCTCGACGCCGGTCGCTTCGGTGAACCGCTTGGTGTTGGCCAGCCATTGATCCTCGTCGCCCTGCACGAAGGGCGACCAGCGCAGCAGCCGCAGCTTGGCGCCGTCCTCGGGCTTGTACTTCAATCCCTCCTGGGCAAAGGCGGAAGAGCCGAACCGGCTTCCCAAGGCTCCCGCCGCCGCCACGCCGGCGGTGGTGCGGATTACGTCGCGTCTGGTGAATTTCATGCTCGTTTCCTCCTCTGTTTTCCTCGTCTACTGCTTGATGCGCGTTTCCAATCGTTGCCCGGTCTCGCCGTGAAACAGATGGATGAGGCCGGGCTCGGCGGAGAGCCGCACGGTTTCGCCCGGCGTGAAGGAATGACGTTCGCGGAAATTGGCGACGATCTCTTCGCCGCCGGCGGTCCGACCGATGAGCTGCACCTCCGACCCGGTCGGCTCGACCACCACGACGGTGACCGGAATGCCCTGGTCGGACAGCCGCAGATGCTCCGGCCGTACTCCCAGCACCACCGGCTCGCCGCTGTGGGCGGAAGGTACCGTAGCCAGCGGCAGCGAAATTCCGCCGGAGCCCCGGAATGAGGGTGAGCCGTCGGTTACGATTTCGCCCCTGAGCATGTTCATGGCGGGCGAGCCGATAAAGCTGGCGACGAAGAGGTTGTTCGGTCTGTCGTAAAGCTCCAGCGGCGGCCCGATCTGCTCGACGAGGCCATCATGCATGACGACGATCTTGTCGGCCATGGTCATCGCCTCGATCTGGTCGTGGGTGACATAGACGGTCGTGGTCTTCAGCCGCTGGTGCAGCTCCTTGATCTCGGCGCGCATCTGCACCCTGAGCTTGGCGTCGAGATTGGACAGCGGCTCGTCGAACAGGAAGACCGCGGGATCGCGCACGATCGCCCGGCCCATGGCGACGCGCTGGCGCTGGCCGCCGGATAGCTGGCGAGGATAGCGCGACAGCAACGGCACCAGCCCGAGGATTTCGGCGGCTCGCTTGACGCTGACGGTGCTCTCGGCTTTCGCAACACCCTTGAGCATCAGCGAGAACGCCATGTTCTCGGCGACGGTCATGTGAGGGTAGAGCGCATAGTTCTGGAACACCATGGCGACGTCGCGTTCCTTTGGCGCGACGTTGTTGACGACACGCTCGCCGATCGCGATCTGGCCGCGCGAAATCTTTTCCAGGCCGGCGATCATCCTGAGCAGTGTCGATTTTCCGCAGCCCGACGGCCCGACCAGCGTGACGAACTCGCCGTCGTCTATATCGACGCTGACGCCGTGCAGAATCTCGACGGTTCCGAATGATTTGTAGACATCGCCAATTGCGACAGACGCCATCGATCTCCTCCCGACTGGTTCCTGCGAAGGAAACCGCTGTCCCAAGCTCCCCCCTGGTTACGCGATGGGGAAACGGTAGCGGTACCAAACCGGCCTGTAAAGCCGTGGTGAGACATGCGCTCTACTTCGTCGCTCATGGTAAATGCGATCTGCACCGAACAGGCCGCGCACGCTTCGGTGCGCTCGATCCCGTGGATCAGATCGCCGGTACCCATTTCCAGAACACGCCTTCCATGCGTTCGGGGTAATATTTGAACTCACACTCGAAGCGCCGCCCGTAAGTGCTGGCCGCGGCGAGCGCTTCCCTGCTGACCGGGTTCATGCCCGTTCCCGGCGCGAACCAGTCTTCCAGCAGGTCGTCGGGGATGTATGCGCCGATCCGCAAAGGCAGCTTTTCGAGGACAACGTCCATTTCCTCCGGTGCGGACAACGCTTTCTCCCCTTTTCGGATCATGCTGGCAGAGAAATCATCCAGAGCCGATCGGGTTCCATCGCTGAGGTTGACACTCCACGCCGCGCCCCTCTGTCCTGCCGGCCTTGCGGCTATGCCACAAATGCCTATCCTCCAGTCACCAACGCCAGCACCAGCTTCTGCAGGTTGCCGCCAGGGCCGAATTCTATGCGGTCGAAATCGCGGCTCGCCTGCCGCTGCGCCAGCGACAGTTCGGCAAGCCGCCTGGTCAGCTCGGTCCTGATCTTGCTGCAGCCGGGGTCGCCGGCAACGATCAGGCCGACGCTAACGGCCTCGATCTTGCGCACCATGTCGACGATGCTGTTGCCATGCACCTTTTCGTGGGCGCTCAGGCCGGCGATGAACACCTCCCAGTTCTTGCTGATGGCGGCCGGCAGCGGCCCGGCCGGCTTCGGCAAGGTGTAGGTGATGATGAGCTTTGGCCGCGCCGTCACCAGTACGCAGGCATCGCCTTGCGGCTGGTAGTCCCGCTCCCAGGTCAGCTTGAAATTGGTGTGCGCGATGGCGCGGGCGATGCCGAGCTTTGGCCCGCGCTTGCCGATCGAAGCATAGAGTTCGAGGCCGGTTTTCCCTGATATGGCGTAGGTCTCGACCTTCTCGACGTGCTGCCAGTCCGCATACGCCGGCGACGAAAGGAGACAGGCCGCCAGCAGGCACAGGCGAATCAGTATTTTCATGCACACATCAAAGGCGCTGGCTGCTGGCGAGAAAAGAGACCTTCGTTCGAGCGGCTCCAGTCGGTTGCCGGGTTCAAAAAGCAGGTATCACCCCTTCAGTGGTGTCGCGGGCAATGACGTTTCCTCTTCGCCCCAGCCGGCAAGTTCGAGGCCTGTCCGTATTCGGTCCCGATTTTCGAGACTCTGCAGGCGAAGGTCTGCAATAATCGCCTGGACAGTCAAGCCAGGTTCGAGCCGCCGTCCCTCCCTTGCGCAAAAGCGCGCCTTGTCGAGGTCGCCGTCGAGGCCGTAACATGCCGCCAGCCGGGCCAATTGCCAGGCACTCTTGCGTGGCAGGCAGGAGAACGAAACAGCGGCTTCTCGATACCGACCCACATGAAGCAGGGCTTCGCCCCGGTCGTAATAGTACCAGGGCGGGTGCATCGGATTGAGATCAATGGCCTGATCGAGGAGCGCCAGGCCCGTCTCGGCATTTCCGCGCAGCGTGTGGAAAAAGCCCGTCTGTGCCAATGTATCGGCATCGTAGGGGTTGAGGTCCAGCGCCCGAGCCAAATGCTGCGCTGCGGCCTCGAAATCGTGCCGGTAGAGCAGGATCAATGCAAGGATCCGGTGGCATCGTGCCTCGTCGGGACTGAGGGCCATCGCGTGGAGAGCCCGGTCGCGCGCCTGATCGAGCACGGACCGCGGCGCGCCGGTATACCCACCGATGATCGTGTCCGCCAGAGCGAGGTAGGCGTGGGCGAGGCCCGACTCCGGATCGAGTTCCAGCGCCTTCAGCAGATGCGCGCGCGCTTGCTGGTTCACCCCCTCGCCATAACTGCGCAGCAGCGCAATGCCGCGCAAAATATGGACATACGCCTCGACATTGGCGGCGGCTGCGGGAGATACACGCCGCATCGCCGCACTCTCTATATTGGCGACCAGCGCCGTCGCGATCCGTTGCGCCACCGTTCTTTGAAAAGCGAAGATCTCACTGGTCCTGAATGAAAACGTCTGCGCCCACACGCGTCGGCCGGACGCTGTTTTGGACAGCACGACGCGCACGTTATAGCCATCGTCAGCGCTTTCGACAGCGCCTTCCGCAACATAGTCGGCTCCGAGACGCTCGGCGGTCGCCCAGATGTCCTGGTCGGAGTATTGGGCAAGCGCGAAGGCCGAATGGCGCGCCAGCACCGCGATGGTCTTGAAGTAGGAAAGCGCGTTGATGATCTCCTCGACCGCGCCATCGAAGAGCGGCTTTGCCGCCGCATCGTCAGTGTTGACGCGAAACGGCAGGATGGCAACCATCGGTTCGGGAGGGCGTCCGGCTGGAACCGCAGCGGGGGCGGCCGGCGCAAGCGAAACGGCCGCGGTGTCGTCGCCAGGTTGGAACATATAGCCGCGCCGAGGCACGGTTCGGACCAGGGACTGCGTCTCGTCGCCTATGCATTTGCGTGCGTCGCGGATGCATTGGGTGAGCGAATCCTCGGTGACGATGATGCCCGGCCAGACCGCTTCGAACAGTTCGTCCTTGCTCAGCACACGGCCGCGGTTGCGCACCAGGAAGGCAAGCAGGTCGAAGGTCTTTGGCCTGACCGGCACGATCTCGCCATCGCGCTGCAATGTGCCGCGTTCGAGATCGAGAACCGAGCTGCCGATCTGTTGTGCCAAACCCCTACACCATCGCTGCGCCCAATTGCGCAGCGATCATCGGAGCCGCAGAAGCCGGTAAAGGTCAAGCCCGGAAGACCCTGGCCCGCAAAACGCCGGCCCGAAAGACGCTCGCCTGAAAGAGCCTGGTAAGGCGCTGCCTGAGGCCCGGCTGTGCTTCGCCAGGGAGCATTGTCGGGTCGCGGGGCGTCAGAGCGTCGAGATAGTGCAGCATCTGCACCGTTTCGCCGCCACAATATTCAACACTGCCCGTCGACAAGATCCGATGCACGGCTTCCTGTGCCATGATCGACGGGGGAAAAGGTCCTTCAGCCTTCGCATGCATGATCGATCTCCAGGGCTGGTGGTGGCAAGGGCGTGCTGGATTGCAATGACGCCAGGTAGGCGGCGACTTTGCCCTGCAGCCGCCATAGCGTCGCGTCGCGGATGTTGCGGGCTTCGAGCTGAACGACGGTGCGGCGCAGATAGTCGGCGCAGCTGCCGATGTGGCCGGCGGCAAGCGACAGGATTTCGACGGTGATCTGCTCGGGCAGGGCAGCCGCATAGGCGGGGCCTGTCCGGTCGACGACGAAGGCGATGGCCCGCAAATTTCTGCCCGCACTTCGAACCGAAACCCAGCGCGGAATGTTGGTCGGCGGGTTGGCTGACATCTCCCGGCGCAGCAGCCGGTCGATCGCCGCATCGACGTCACGGTCGGGGATACGGTAGATGGCACCGCGGCAGCTGCCGCCGCGGTCGAGTGCAAGCATCAGTCCGGGCCGTTCGCGCGTGCCGCGCCACCGGGTCAGCCACAGTGAAAATCGCCGATGCCAACCATGAACGGTCGCTGGTGTTTCCTCGACGAATTCGAAGCACGGGTTCCACAGCAGCGAGCCATAAGCGAACACCCACACGCCGCCGTCGCGGGACCGGCCGGCTAGCAGCTGCCTGCGAATTTCGAAGTAGTCGCGATCCTCCAGGCTCCGCAGCCCGGGCGCCGGGCCGGCGTCCTCGATCTTGCGTTCGGTCCTGGCGAGGAGGTCTTCTGTAAGGGCGATGTTCATGGCCGCTCATCGGGTTTGTCTCCCGAGAGCATCGCAGAGGCTTGGCCTCCGCGTCCTGAACGGATGCTGATATTGTTCTGAATTCCAATGCGGAGCCGCAGCGGCCCCTCTCGATCGCCTGCCAAATCCGCTGCGGAACTGCTACGTCCCCTTCACGCCTTGGCCCTGAAGCGCGCTGCCTCTTCCGAACCGCTTGTGGCGTCGCCCGCGCTGTAGGAATGCGCGCCGGCGCCGGCGAGCTTGCCGCCGTCGACGATCAGATATTCCTCGCGGATCGGCCGGCCTTCGAACCAGCACTCCAGGATTTCGCGGGTGCCTGCGGCGTAGCGCGCCTGGGCGGAGAGCGACGATCCCGAGATGTGCGGCGTCATGCCGTGATGCGGCATCGATCGCCACGGATGGTCCTTGGGCGCCGGCTGCGGGAACCAGACATCGCCGGCATAGCCCGCGAGCTGCCCGCTTTCCAGCGCGCGGGCGACGGCGTCGCGATTGCAGATCTTGCCGCGCGCCGTGTTCACCAGATAGGCGCCGCGTTTCATCCTGGCGATCATCGCCTCGTCGAAGAGGTTCTCGGTCTCCGGATGCAGAGGCGCATTGATCGTCACCACATCGCAGATGCCGACCATCGATGCCGCATCCTTGTGGAATGTGACGCCAAGGTCCTTCTCGACCGCCTCGGGCAGGCGGTGGCGGTCGGTGTAGTGCAGCTTGACGTCGAACGGCCTCAGCCGGCGCAACACCGCGCTGCCGATCCGGCCGGCGCCGACAGTGCCTATCTGCATGCCCTCGACGTCGTAGGAGCGCGCCACACAGTCGGCGATGTTCCAGCCGCCCTTGGTGACCCACTGGTAGGAGGGGATGTAGTTTCGCACCAGCGCCAGGATCATCATCACCACATGCTCGGAGACGCTGATCGAGTTGCAGTAGGTCACCTCGGCGACGGTGATGCCACGCTCCATCGCGGCCTGGAGATCGACATGGTCGGATCCGATGCCGGCAGTGATCGCAAGCTTCAATTTGTTCGCTTTGGCTATTCGTTCCTTGGTCAGATACGCCGGCCAGAACGGCTGCGAGATGACGATTTCGGTGTCGGCGAGCTCGCGTTCGAAAACGCTGTCGGGACCGTCCTTGTCCGACGTCACGACCAGGCTGTGGCCGGCGCCTTCGAGAAATTTCCTCAGCCCAAGTTCGCCGGAAACGCTGCCGAGAAGAACCCCCGGCTCGAAGTCGATCGCCTTTGGCGTGGGAAGTGTCTGGCCGCCGGGATAGCGGTCGAGCCTGGGCAGCCCGTCCAGCGCGTAGTTTGACGGGTAACCGTCGACCGGATCGTCATAGAGGACGCAAACGACCTTTGCCATTTCTATCTCCCTTCGTTTGGCAACGAAGAGGAAGACGTCGGTTGTTGACGCCCGCCAAAACGACAACGGGCGGGTATTCCGAGGTGTCCGAGGCCAGCAGGTCAGCAACTCCTGGCGCTTCCTCGTTCGGCACGTTGTGCACTATGGCGAACTAGATGGAGGAGCCGGACCCGGTTTCAAGGCTGGTGGCCGGCGCCCGTGATTATCAATGCGTTCTCAACCTTCGGTCGGGTTCCGGCCGCCGGCGCGATGCCGAGGCTGCCGTTGGTGTGCTGAAAAAGCATGTCGGCGAAGGCATGGAAACGCCGGCCGAGGCGGGGATGGCAAGGAAGGGTCGAGCGCCCCTTCTCCCCTTGTGGAAGGTGTCGCCGAAGGCGACGAATGAGCGGTGCTGGAAGAAACGCGGATTTTAAGCGTTTACATCTTCAAGGCGGCGATCCTGCCAACACCCTCATCCGACCGAGCTTCGCTCGGCCACCTTCTCCACAACAAGGGGAGAAGGGAGGGCGGCGTCGATGCTGCCGATCTCCCCGCAAGGAGGGAGATTGCGCGCTCGGCCGCTTTGCGCCAAGCTTCCATCAGGGGAGGGACCATCGCTTGGATACCAATGTCGTCATCGTCGGCGCCGGACCGGCGGGGCTTGCCATCGGCGCTTGCCTGAAAAAGGCGGGGCTCGATTTCGTCATCCTCGAAAAGGCCCATGAGGTCGCGCCGGCATGGCGGCGGCATTACCGGCGGCTGCATCTGCATACTGTGAAGTCGTTCTCCTCGCTGCCCTATATGCCGTTTCCTAAAGCGTATCCGCGCTACGTGCCGCGCGAGAAGGTGGTCGCCTATCTCGATGCCTATGCCGAGCGTTTCGAGCTCAGGCCACGCTTCGGCGAGACCGTCAAATCCATCCGCCGCGAGGACGGGCGCTTTGTGGTCGAGACCGCGGCGCACACGCTTTCGGCGCGCCATGTCGTCATCGCCACCGGCAACAATGCCGAGCCGATCGTTCCCAGCCTTCGCGGGATCGAGGCTTTCAAGGGCAGGCGGCTGCACAGCGCCGACTATACCGAGGCCGCGCCCTTTGCCGGCCAGTCGGTGCTGATCGTTGGCATGGGCAACACCGGCGCCGAGATCGCGCTCGACCTTGCCGAGACAGGCGCCCGCCCGACGCTGTCGGTGCGCAACGGCGTGCACATCGTGCCGCGAGAGCTGTTCGGCGTGCCGATCCAGATGGTCGGCATCGCCAGCCGGCCGATGCCGCAAGCGGTGAATGACAAGCTGTTCCCGATCATACTCGACCTGGCGCTGGGCAAGCTCCGGAAATACGGCATCGTCAGGCCGAGAGAGGGTATCCTCAAGCAGATCGACGCCGGGCGCATCCCGGTCATCGATGTCGGGACGGTGGCGGCGATCAAGTCCGGCGCCATCAAGGTGGCGCCCGACATCAAGCGCTTCACCGAGCACGGCGCCATCTTCGTCGACGGCAGGCAGGCCGAGTTCGACAGCGTCATCCTCGCCACCGGCTATCGACCGGCCTACGAGAAATTCCTGCCGGCGGAATTGCGGCCTAGCAAGAGCGGCGTCACTCGCCGGGCCTCCGAGCTTGGTCTCTATCTCGTCGGCTTCCACAATCCGGTCACCGGCCTGCTCAGGGAAATCGGCATCGAGGCGCTCGCCGTCGCCGCCGACATCGCGCGGCGGGGCGCCTCCCGTCGGTCTCAGCTGTAGGGCGACCAGCACTGCTGGCGAGGTCCGGCATAGGGCTGGTAGCTGTTGTCCCAGGCGCGGTAGGAGACATAGCGTTCGTGGCACCAGCGAATGTGGGCCGCGGCCAGCAGTGCGGCTGATCGCGGCGGCACTGCCACCGCAACGCCCGCGGCGAAGGCGGTGGCGGGGAACCAGTAGCCATTGTAGTAGCGATAGCCGGGCCTGATGCGCACATAGCCCCGGTAGCCATTGTAGTAATAGGCGCCGCCGACGACGTAAAAGCCGCGCCGGTAGCGGATCGGCTCAGGCGCGGTCGAAGCCGATGTCAGGCCCGAAGCGGGCACGCCCGGCAAGGCATTGGCAGGTGAGGCAAGCACCGAAGCGCCGAGCATCAGTCCGCAAAACGCTGTGATTGTCCGTTTCATCAAAGTTTGTCCTCTCGAATCGCTGGTCGAATGGCTGCCGGTCACTGACGTCTGAGCATCCGCAGTTCCAGGAGCTAAAGCGTCCCTTGCGCAGCCTTCTACGCAGCGTCTCGTCACGTCCTACGCTGCGCGCGCCGATTTTTTGCATGGGCGAACGACGCTGCCTTGCGGCGGCTTCGGCATCGCCGTGGCGTGAAATTTTCTTGCCGGAAAGCGTAGGGGCAGGACCCGGGCTGCGTATCGGTCAGCAGTCGCCCCCCAAACCAACGACAGCGCGACCAACGACAGCGAAAGGACAATCATCATGAAACGCTTTGCACTCTCTGCGGCCCTGCTTCTCGGGCTCACACCGCTCTCAGCCGCGCATGCCCAGGACATGCCGGGCAAGGAAATTCCGGGCAAGAACATGCCGGGCCAGCGCATCCTGCAACGTCTCGACATCAATGGTGACGGCTCGATCTCAAAGGACGAGATGCTTGCCGCCCGCGAGCGCCAGTTCAAAAAGCTCGACCGCAACGGCGACGGCGCCGTAGACGAGAACGAGATCGAAGGCGCTCGCGACGCCGTTATGGACCGCGCCGAAGCCGCGCAGGCCAGGCTCGGCAATCGCGGGCGGCGCATGGACGCCAATGGCGACGGCAAGGTCTTCGAGGACGAGTTCCGCAGCCGCATGCCGCTGTTCGACCTCGCCGACCGCAATGGCGACGGCAAGCTCTCGGCCGACGAGATCGCCGTCATCCGCAAGCACTTCGCCGGCCGCGCCGGCTGACGCCGCGTTCTTCCCATCTGGAGCACGACATGCTCTCTTCAGCGAAATTGTTTTGCCTCGGCGCCATTCTTGTGGCGTCGGCTGCGACGCCGGCCGCCGCAGAGGAATGGTTAAGGCCGACTGGACATGGCGGCGAGATCAGCCGCAGCGTCAGCAGGGACGGCAACACCTATACCGGCTCGACCACGCGCACCGGTCCCAATGGCGGCACCTACACGTCGAGCGCCAAATGCGTGGCGGGCGTTGTTGACCGCTGCGCCAGAAGCTATTCTGGCGCCGGGCCGGACGGGCAGTCCTTTTCCGGGAAACGGGTGTCGGCGCGTGGGCCGTTCCGTGGCCGCTCGGCCGGCAGCTTCACCGGCCCGAACGGCAACACGGTCTACGGGTTCCGCCGCTGGCGCCGTTGATAGTCAGGAGCCCGCCTCGGTGCAGCATGAGGAGCCGCGTGAGGACGACGAACTGCTGGCGCGCGTAGCCGCGGGCAACCAGGGCGCGCTGTCGCAGCTCATCGCCCGCCACGGCCGCGGCTTGCGGATCTTTGCCGCGCGCTACCTCGGCAATACCGGCGACGCCGAGGATGTCGTGCAGGAGGTGTTCGTGACCGTCTGGAAACAGGCCGCCCGGTTCGATCCCGCCAGGGGCCGTGCCTCGACCTGGCTGTACAGGATCACCGCCAATCGCTGCATCGACCAGCGCCGGCGCCGCGCGCTGCGGGCCTTCATCGGCCTCGACGATGTCGGGGATTCGGTGCCTTCCGAGGAGGCCGATGCCGAAACGGCGACCGCCGCGCGCCAGGAGCTTGCGATCGTCCGCGACGGCCTGTCGCGGCTGCCGGAGCGGCAGCGCACGGCCGTGCTGCTGCGGGCGGTCGCCGACCTCGACATCGCGGCCATCGCCGAGGTGATGGGCGGCAGCGCCGGCTCGGCGGAGCAACTGCTGGTGCGCGGGCGGCGCGCCCTACGTGACCACTTGAGGGATCATCTGGCAATGGCGGCCACGGGCCGTGAAAGGAAGTCCTCATGACACGGGACGAGTTCGAACGAAACAAGCGTCGCTTCGGCGACGATGTCGATGTCTGGCCGGCTCCCTTCCGGCAGCAAGCGCTGGCCTTTATGGCGGGCGAAACGGGGGCCAGTGAATCGGCGGCGGACGCATCGCCGCAAGACGATGCAGACCGCGCGCTCGACCGCCTGGTGCTCGAGGCGGCGCTGGTCGACAGCGACGAACAGGCGCTGGCACGCAAGGTCCTGGCCCGCATCGATGCCGGCCGGGCGCGACCGTCGTTCCTGCCGCGGTTCCTGCTTGCACCGGCCGGGCTGGCGGTGTGCGCGGCGGCTCTTCTCGTGGCCGTGACGCTGGCCGGCTACCAGCTGGCGCGGCTGCAGGACGACCTGCCGGATTCGGAGCTTCTGGCGCTCGCCTCCGGGGCGCGGCTGGCCGACGACGGCGTCTCCGGCATCGGGGCCGATCCGGCGGCAGGGGAGGGTTCGCTCTGATGAAGCGCTCCTGGATATGGACAACGACGCTGGTGCTGCTCGGCCTTTCGCTCGCCCTCAATTTCTTTCTGATCGGCTATGCGGCGCATGGCCTGCGGCAGGGCGCGGCAGGGCGTATGCTGATCGCCGAGATGGCCGGTGCCTACCCGCCCGAGGTGAGAAAGGAGTTCCGCGGCATCCTGCGTGAAAACCGTCCACGCACGCTCTCGGCACTGGCCGAGGTGCGCGCGGCGCGCGCCAGGCTGGCGGCGGCTGAAAAGGCTTCGCCCTTCGACGAAGCAGCGGTGAAGGACGCGATGGCGGCTGTGCGCACCGCCACCACAAACCTTCAGGCGACCATGCAGGACTACCTCTTGACCGCGATGAGGAACGTCAAGGCAAAGCCCGCCGCCGGTGGCTGATGGCTGGTCGGCAGCGTAGCCAGGCGCCATGTGCGCCCGGCTACCAATGTCATCAGTGCTTGCTCTTGCCGGAACTGACGGCACTGCTGCTGATCGCGATGCGCTTGGCCTTCGCCAGCGCACGCTGGGTCTTGGGCAGCGTCACGGTCAGCACGCCGTTATGGAAGGCAGCGTTCACCTTGTCCTCCTCGACTTCGTAGCCGATCGGGATGCGGCGCTCGAAGCGGCCGTAGAACCGCTCGGAGAACTGCCTGTCCTTGTCCTCGGTTTCGGAGCGCTTCTCGCCGCGCAGCATCAGCACGCCGTCATCGAGCAGCACTTCGATGTCCTTCTGATCCATTCCGGGAATTTCGGCGGTCACGCGGATCTCCTTCTCGCCGTCGGAGATTTCCACGCTCGGCCAGCTGCCGCGCGCCGAGGAAAATCCGCTGAGCGACGGCATGCGCGTTTCGAAACCGCGGAATGTGTCGTCGATCAGGCGGTTCATCTCGCGATGCAACGCCATGAACGGGTCTCTGTCATCGTCACGATAGAAGCTGGGACTGTTCTCCCGGCTCCAGGGGATGAGATCACGAATAGCCATTGGTGTTCTCCTTTCTCGACTGGTTGTGGCGCTCACCTTCGCTCAGGCGACCTGCTTTGGTGCTTCGACCGGCCCGGCCTTGGGCGCGCCGTCTTCCTTGGCGATCGTAATGCGACGCGGCTTCATCTCCTCGGGCACTTCGCGCACAAGGTCGATGACGAGCAGGCCGTGGTTAAGCGAGGCGCCGATGACCTTCATGTGATCGGCAAGCTCGAAGCGGCGCGTGAATAGTCGCGCCGGCAGGCCACGGTGCATATATTCCACCTTGTCCTGTTCCTTGCGGTCGCCCGAGGCGATCAGAAGGTTAGGCTCGTGGCTGACGTCGAGGTCTTCTGCGGAAAAGCCGGCAACGGCGATCGTCACGCGATAGACGTTCTCGCCGCACCGCTCGATGTCATACGGCGGCCAGCTATCGACTGCCTGAGGCGCGTTTTCCAGCAGGTTGAAGACACGATCGAAACCGATGCTCGACCGATAGAGCGGGGAAAAGTCGAATGCGGTTCTCATAGCTACGTCCTCCATCGAGCGACATAGATACAAGGAACGCCAAGAAGCCGGCGCTCCTTGGTTCCGCCGGACCATTCGACGACCGACACCATTAATTTGGTTATTGTCAGCCTGAAATCAAGACCCAGATTCTGTCCCGTTGCCAGATTCTGTCTGGTGATGCCGGCTTCAGCCGCGCCGGCACCCCGCATGGAGGACATCATGACCCTGACCCGCGACGACATCATTTCGGTGCTAGGCCCGGTGGACAACGCCATCATCGCCGACATCGCCTCGACCGGGGCGACGATCGAGGAGTTGCGCGAGGCTTTTGCCTGGGTCGGAGCCGATGAGGCGCTGGTGAACGAGGGCCGTCCTCTGCCGTCTGCAAGGGTGGCGACGCTGATCGGGCTTCTCGAGCCGCCGGACGACGACATATAGCCGGCCGTTGCCTCGGCTCCTGAGGCCTTGAAGTGCGCGAGCAGGCGAACCATCTTCTCGACCGGCGCCGAATGGACATCGGCCGCCGTCCTGCTTGCTCTCAAAAAAGAAGAAGGAGGAAGTAATGAACGACGTCCCGTTTCCCGACCCGATCACGCTCAAGTTCCAATCCATCGGAGAGCGCAAGGTCGCAAGCAGCTGGGAAGCTATCGAATGCATGCATCAGCAATGGCCGGACCGGGCCCGCGGCCGAAGCTGGCGCGCAGCCTATCGCGCCTGCCGCGACGCGCTCGACGGTTGGCGCACGGCCCGCGAGGCGCGCAAGGCCTTCGTCAAGGCGGCCCGCACGGCCGGACTGCTTGTCACGGGACGTAAATCCGGCTGAACGCCGTTCCAGCAGCATTGCGCTCTTCCTTCTCCCCCTGGTGGGACAGGGCTATCGCATATGAGTGATCGCATTGATGAGATAGTCGTCATTCCAGGCGCATTTCTTGATGCGATGGCTGATGGGAACTTTGGCGGTATCGGCGGCTTGGAGGATGTTTCTGGCGAGGCGATTGAGAAGGGCTGTGTTGGCGGGAGCATTGTCCTTGCGGGCACGGCTGAGGTCCTCATCGAGATGGACATCGAGCATCCAATGCAGGCCGTTCTCGATCTGCC
>NZ_SADR02000347.1 GCF_004010325.2 Mesorhizobium sp. M00.F.Ca.ET.216.01.1.1 | reverse complement strand
GGATCCCGGCCGGACTTGTACGGAAGCACCGGAAATGACTCCTTCTATGGCGCAGGCAATGTCAACGTCACCATGCACGGCGGCACTGGTGACGACATCTATTACCTCTATGCGGCGGGCAACAAAGTGGCCGAGGCGGCTGGTGCAGGCGTCGACACGATCAGCACATGGATGAGCTATACGCTCCCGAACAACGTCGAGAACCTCATCGTCACCACCGCCGGTCGCTATGCGTTCGGAAATGCGCTGGACAACATCATCACCGCCAAGGCCGACCACCAGACGCTGGACGGCGGCGTGGGAAACGATGTTCTGATCGACGGCGGC
>NZ_SADR02000346.1 GCF_004010325.2 Mesorhizobium sp. M00.F.Ca.ET.216.01.1.1 | reverse complement strand
CTTGCCTTGGACCCAGCACGCCGGATTGGAGTCGCACGCCCACTATCATTCGTCGAAGGGCGCACACAGGACGAGATCAACTACCGAGGGCGCTTTATAACCCGGAACGAACCGCTCACCGAAATCCCGTGTGAAGTTGTCGTAGGTCGTCTCCGGATTCTTCTCGACGATGCGGCAAAAGCACTTCGTCATCTTCTGCTTCATTCCCAGCCTCGGGAATTCAGAGACGATCCTCGCTTTCTCGGTTGCGGGTATGACGTGATGGCGCCAACCGATGACGTCCAGTCCGATGCCGGCGGTGCAGAGCGCCACTTCAGGCTCCTTGTA
>NZ_SADR02000345.1 GCF_004010325.2 Mesorhizobium sp. M00.F.Ca.ET.216.01.1.1 | reverse complement strand
CCACGTGATACCGGTTACGAGCATCCTCGAACAATTCGACAGAATATTTCCCGACCGTGAGGAGCGTTCGGCGCGTACCGGGTGGGACCTGCCGGTCATCGGCACCGTCGACGTCTACCGGAACTCGCCGGCGATCTACAGTTTTGCCCCCGCGGCAGCGCTCATCGAGGAAGCCAAGACCTTCTTCGATGATGTCCGGCTGGCCTCGACCGGTACATACGGCCTCGCCGAACGCTGCCCGCTGCTGGTGCTGCGGTCGCCAAGGCGCTGGGAATAACGAGCTGGATTGCTCGCCCATGCTTGGCGGCAGTCACCGCATTTCCGACC
>NZ_SADR02000344.1 GCF_004010325.2 Mesorhizobium sp. M00.F.Ca.ET.216.01.1.1 | reverse complement strand
CCCGCAGCAGTACGCTCAGCAGGAACCTGTCGCGCAGGCGCCGGCGGCGCAGCAGCCGCAATATGCTCAACGGCAGCCCGCACAGACGGCGCATTGCTCGACGTGCGGCACCGTGGTCGCGATCTCGGCGGCGCGCCAGGAAGGTCACGGTACCGGCATTGGTGCGGTAGGCGGCGCGGTGGCGGGCGGCGTGGTCGGCAATCAGTTTGGCAGCGGCAACGGCCGCACCGCAATGACCCTGCTTGGCGCGCTAGGCGGCGGCCTTGCCGGCAATTCAGTGGAAAAGCACCCGCACGGAATACGATGTGCTGCTGCGCAGGTGCTTTTC
>NZ_SADR02000343.1 GCF_004010325.2 Mesorhizobium sp. M00.F.Ca.ET.216.01.1.1 | reverse complement strand
GAGGATTTCTCCGCGCCGCACCGAGATGTCGATCCCGCTGAGCGCCAGGACAGACCCGAACCGCTTGGTTGCCCCTTGCACTGAAAGGACCGGGGTGCCCAGATCGCCTGCGTGTGCGGGAGCGCTAGCGGACTTATCGTTCATGAGTGCTTCCCCGCCTGCATCACGCGAACTCGCCCTTCGAGGTAATTTCGAAGGACGTCGCCTTCGACAGCGATCACGATGACCACGCCAATGACGATCAGCTGGAAGAAGATGTTGACGTTGAGCAGGTTCAGCGAGTTGCGGATGACACCGATCATCAGTGCGCCGATCAGGGCGTTGCCGA
>NZ_SADR02000342.1 GCF_004010325.2 Mesorhizobium sp. M00.F.Ca.ET.216.01.1.1 | reverse complement strand
AGTTTCGCGCCCGTACACGCTCGACATCAGCTTGACGAACGGATGCCAGTCCTCCTGGGCGCGCGGCGGCGGTGTGAAGGCTGCGAGTGCCCGGGCGGCCTTGCTAGCGGCTGAGGCCGAGCCGGTGGTGCCGATGCCGGTGGTTGTATCGGTGGCGGTACCCGTGGTGGTGCCGGCGGTAGCTCCGGTGGGCGTTCCGGCAGCAGTTCCGGCTCGGGTTCCAGCGGCGGTTCCAGTTGCAGTTGCTGCCGGGCGTCGGACCGGCCACGGCGGCGAAGCTGCTCGATGACATTGCCGCGCGTATGGACGCTGGCAGTGCTGGCGAGGC
>NZ_SADR02000341.1 GCF_004010325.2 Mesorhizobium sp. M00.F.Ca.ET.216.01.1.1 | reverse complement strand
GCGCTCTTCCTGCTCCTCGGTGTACTCGTTGCGAATCACGGCGATTTTCTTGCCGTCTTCTTCGTACACCTTGTCGAGCCAGTAATTCGGCGTGTGTATGACGCCCTGCGCATAGAGACGCCGGTAGAAGATCGGGAACGTCGTGCCGCCGACGTCGTCGGCAACTTTCACGTCGGGCGTGACGATCTCCACATTCGAGCCGCGGCTCGAGATGAAGTCCGCTACGCCCGCACCCGCGTGCGTGCTGACGCCGTCATAGACGAGCACGTTCTTGCCGGGTTCGACCTTGCCGGAGAGCACGTCCCACGAGCTGACCGCGAGACCTTCT
>NZ_SADR02000340.1 GCF_004010325.2 Mesorhizobium sp. M00.F.Ca.ET.216.01.1.1 | reverse complement strand
GCGATGTAGTCGGCGACCTCGATCAGCCTGAGTTCGCCCACCACGCCTTCGATGGCCTTGGCGACGATGAGCTCGCGTGAATTGGCGTGTGGTTGCCGGTTCATGGATAGAAGCAGCTTCCGTTCATGAGGTTACTCTGCGCTCGGCCTTTTTCGAGTAGACGATCCGCACCAGCTCGGCCACGGCCTGGTAGAATTGCGACGGGATCATGCTATCAACCGAAACTTGCTTGTACATGGAGCGGGCGAGCGCGACGTCCTCGAAGATCGGAATGTTGTGTTCGGTTGCGATCTCGCGGATCTTGAGCGCCACCAGATCCTGGCCCTTG
>NZ_SADR02000339.1 GCF_004010325.2 Mesorhizobium sp. M00.F.Ca.ET.216.01.1.1 | reverse complement strand
GGGTCGATGAAGCGGCCGCCCTCCGCCAGCCTCCGAATTGCCGCAAGCAGTACGTCCGGGTTGCTGTCTTTCGTGACATAACCCGTTGCGCCCGCACGCAACGCGCGCGAGACGACCTGTGCCTCGTTATGGATGCTCAGCACGAGCAGCGGCAGCGACGGACGCTCGGCGCGCACGCGCCGGATCAGGTCCACGCCGCTAATGCCCGGCATTGTCATGTCGAGCAACAGCAGATCCACCTGACAGGTGCGCAGTTTCTCGATGACTTCGGAGCCTTGCGCTGCTTCCCCCGCCACCACGATATCGGGCGTGGTTTCGATGATCTGCT
>NZ_SADR02000338.1 GCF_004010325.2 Mesorhizobium sp. M00.F.Ca.ET.216.01.1.1 | reverse complement strand
CTGATGTTCTCGCCGCGCACGATATGGCCGAGGAACTGCGTGACCACGCGCGAGCTGCCTTCCTTCGGCGTGTAGATCGAGTCGAGGCCCGGGCCGATCCAGTTGAACGGACGGAACAGCGTGAAGTTCAGGCCCTCCATGCCGTAGCCCCAGATCACGCGGTCCATCAACTGCTTCGAGCACGCATAGATCCAGCGCGGCTTGTTGATCGGGCCATACGACAGTTGCGATTCTTCCGGATCGAACTGCTCGTCCGTGCACATGCCGTAGACCTCGGAGGTGGACGGAAACACGAGGTGTTTGCCGTACTTGACGGCCGAGCGCACGA
>NZ_SADR02000033.1 GCF_004010325.2 Mesorhizobium sp. M00.F.Ca.ET.216.01.1.1 | reverse complement strand
ACCTCGTGCGATCAATCGACGACAAGCGAAGCATCAAGCTGCGCCGAAAGCGCGCTGCAAGAAACAACAAATACCTCGAACAAATCCTCCAACCTTCAATCCGTTAACCCGGATTCAAAGCCGTGCGATGAGATGGGCGCAGTCGAAACCGATGCCCTCCGCTCGAGGTACAAACACATCTCCCCTAAAAGGTGATGAAAACACTCAAGAAACGTGGTTGCCGCGGTCCCCGACTGCACTGGTGGCAGCAATAAGCCTCTTCAGATTGACGGAGATCAGGGGAATGGGATTAACCCGACGCTTGGAAGAACACGGCGATCATCCGGCACTGATCTTTCCCGGCCGCACGCCGATCAGATCTTGCACGGCGTGTCGCAGCGTTGGCGACCGAGAAAAAGCTGGTCGCGGTAGCAGCCGAACCGACGGAACACGCGGTCATCTCTTACCTGGCAGCCGTGCACGGCAAGCACGCCGTCGCATTGATCCCGCCCTGCAACGCGTCGGCTCTGGACGACTTCGTCGCCGACTATTCGCCCGAAATCATCTGCAGACGCGTAGACGCCCGCTGGCGCTGCCGCGCGGAAACCGGGAAGTCCAATGGCGCACTGCACCTTCTGGATGGGGAAGGCATGAGCGATGTGTGCCGGGAATTCGGGTTTCCCGCAAGACCGGCTATAAGATCTTCAACCGCTACAGGGAGAACGGGCTTGAAGCTCTAAGCGACCGCTCGCGCCGACCGGTGCGCTATGCCAACCAACTGCCCGATCAGGTGGAACGCCTGATCGTCAGCCTCGAGCGAGACAAGTCGCACTCCCGCACGCGCAATTGGCACCGAGCAGGTTCACCATTTATTCCACGATCGTGACGACTTGTCCGACCATAACGTCCCTGGTGCCAGCATTTTCACAGGTAGACTGGACGGTGGAGTTCCCCGTCAAGGTAACCGTGTCGGCGATCACCTGCGTGCATCCATCCGTGGCAGCCGAATTTCCCTTGTACTCAATCGCCGAAGCAGGCGTGTAAAGCGCGCCCTGGAGGACTGATCCAGAAGTTCCGCTCACCTGATGGCTGACGTTTGTCGCTGTGCGGCTGCCGAAAAAAAGAAGGCCGGAAAATGGGCCGCTTGTCGGGGCAGAAAGGCTAATCGCCAAATTGCCAGTCAGCTTGGCTGTCGCATTGTTGGCGAAATAGAAGGTGACGCCAGAACCAACGATCTGAACCCCTGCGGTTGAACCGATGTCGCCCCCGTTCGCGGTAAATGTTCCACCATCTATGATGTAGAGGCCTGGCGCAAAGGTGACCTTTCCTTTGAGGTCCAGGCCGCCACAAAATCGCATCGCCTTGACGCCGCTCGGGTGATTTTCAGACGGAGTCAACGTGGTTGAGTTTCCTGGGCTGCCGACGTTCTTGTTGCGGCAGGTACCTACGTTCGCAGGCTCGGCGATGCTTGCGTAAGGATCGATGGCAGTCGGAGCATAGTCGCGGACCTCAGCGCATTGCTTCAACGTTAGTCCCGCAGTGGTGACCGCTTCACCCACGGTGTAGACGCAGTCGGTGGCGATGGCGGCTGTGCTACCCGACATGAGGAACGAATCCGCTGCATTCGAATTGGACGCGACGTTGCAATTTGTAAGGTCAACCGAGGTCGACCCGGAGACTGTCACGGCGCCGGACTTTGTTTTCGAGAGAGCCAGGACACAGGCTTTGGAACCGCCATGCACCTGTGCGACTGCACGAGCCCTTATCTTCACCGGTTTGCTTGAGAAGACAGATGAAAACAGCCGTGGATGCGTTTCCGCGATCACAACCTCGACGCTGTCGCGGTTTCCCGCGTTCGTGCCGGTTGCCGGAGGCGTGTTGACCAGGAGCGTGCCCACGACAGGCGAATAGCCAGTTTTGCTGGCAATGTGGAGGGCAGCGGTTTCGATCGCGGTGTTCTGATCGCCGGCACGTTTGCGAACGGCGGCGGCATGAACAGCAACATCGGCGGAATGCTGCAATTTCCGCTGAGTAAGATACCAGTATCCTGTCTCAACGCCGAGACCCATTCCGCCAATTACCACGGGAAAGAGGATCGCGGCGATCACGGCAGTCGCCCCGCTTTCGTTCGCGAGCAGCCTGTGCGCGCCGTGCCGCCCGTTCTTGCCCGAGCGGGGTCGTGGCACAGTATCTGCCGTTTTGCCGAGCATTTTTTTAGTCATCACCGGTACCGTTTCACCACTCATCCGAGAGTTTCTCGTGCCTAAGCAGTCCTGTATTCGCTTCTCCCGGCGCGAGCCATTCGACTTGATGGCCTAGTCTGGATGACGGGTTCACCATCCGCCAGCCCATGCCCTGGAATCCATCGCGGTGCCGACAATCCGTTCGTCCGGTTCGGACATGCGGCATAGACCATCAAGTCGAATGGCTCCGGCTTGAATGAACCTGCATATAAAGGGCGAGCTGAACCAACAGAAATTTACCCGTCGCAGCCCACGCGCCCTTTCAGGACACAACAATGACGACCGCCAACTTTGCAGCTTCGACCGCCCTCTGGTTCTTCGCGGGCGCCTCCGTCTTCGCCGGCGCCAAGGACTTGATCACAATGAGGATAAGCAACGTTCTGGTCCTGTCTCTTCTGGTAGCTTATGTGGTGTTTCTTCCGCTAGCCGGCTACGGGGTACAATTGATTGCCTGGAATACATTGACCGCCTTGGCGGTGCTTGGGGGCGCATTCATGCTGTTCGCGTTTGGCTACATCGGGGGCGGTGACGCCAAGCTCATTGCGGTCACGGTGCTTTGGATTGGTCCAGAAGTGACACTGGGCTATCTTTTCTATACCGCCATATTCGGGGCTTTGTTTGCCCTCGTCGTTTTGTTGTTCAGGAGACTACCGCTCCCCTGGTTCCTGGAAAACAAAGAGTGGTCGGTCCGGCTGCACACGGCAGAGGCCGGGATTCCGTTTGGTGTGCCGATGGCCTTTGCGACCTTGCTAATCCTTCCGCAGACTCATTGGGCGACCTTGGCTTGAATAGCCAGTCAGCACCAAACTCCGCGACAATAGAAACGCAATCAACCGATTCACCTCACTAGAAGATAAAAGATGATGGTCCGAGTTGTCATTCTTCTGTTCGCCTTAGCTTCCGGCGGCCTCGCTGCATGGCTGGCAATTGCTGGGCAGGCTTCTGACGCCCCCGCGGCGATTATATCAAAGCCGGTGCAACAGGTCTCATTTCAGGAAGTGCTTGTGGCAGACCGGGATATAGCGAGGGGGTCTTCCTTGGACGAGACCAATATCCGTTGGCAGTCCTGGCCCGAAGACGCGATGACAGCCGTGCTGATCAGCCGATCCTCCCGTCCTGATGCATTGAAGGACTTGGCAGGTTCCGTGGTGAGCAGCGGGTTCGTAGCAGGCGAGCCGATTAGGGACGAAAAACTGGGGAAGCCGGGGTCGGGCTATCTGGCTGTCCTGCTTCCTTCTGGCAAGCGCGCAGTCGCTGTGAGGATAACAGCTGAGAACACCGCGGGAGGTTTCATCCTGCCGAACGACCGGGTGGACGTCGTCCACACCACCTCAAAGCCGGGGGCGGGAGAAGGTGACATGGAGAGCGTAAGCCGTACTATACTGACAAATGTTCGTGTGCTGGCGGTCGATCAAACTGCCAGCGAGAGCGATACGGGGACCACGGTTGTTGGCAAGACTGCCACACTAGAGGTGGACCCTCATCAGGTAGAAATCGTCACAGCGTCCGAGCATTCAGGAATACTCTCCCTCGCGCTGAGGGCTGCAGCCGACGATGACGAAAAGCCTGCGGTCGTACAAGAAAATAACAGAACCGTGCGCGTGTTTCGCGCAGGGCACACGGAGCTTGTTCAAGTTCCGAAGTTCTCTGGCTGATGAGATCCGCTTCACGGAATCACATAGAGTTAAGGAGCCCGCTACAGCACAGGAGCGGTTATAGCGATGACAAATCCTCAAAATGACGAAGCACACGCTTCAGCGGAAGCCGGTACGCCAGCCGCAGGGATCTTCGTCCCGCGGGTTGCAATAGGCGCCTTCTTCACAAGTCCGGAAATAGCCGCCGTCATTGAGGATGCCGCCGGCGACCGCCGCATGTCTCGCGCACATGTCTCCGTGAAGCCCGGCGGCATCGCCGCGGCCACCGCGCTTTACCACGAAACGCCGCCCCCGAGCCTCATCATTGTCGAGAGCCGAGCGGAGCAGCGCGCTCTTTTTGCCGAACTGGAAGCATTAGCGGAAGAGTGCCTGCCGGACACGAAAGTCATCGTGATCGGACATGCCAACGACGTTGCGCTTTTTCGGGAACTGCTACAGCATGGAGTGAGCGACTACCTGGTCGCTCCCCTCGCTCCCCTGTCGCTGATTGCAGCCGTCTCGCGCATTTATCGGCATACGGCCGAACAAAGGCTGGGGCGCGTCACCGCCTTTATTGGTGCAAGGGGCGGGGCCGGTTCGTCCACAGTGGCCCACAATGTCGCATCATCCATGGCCTCACTATTCGATACCGATGTCCTTCTGGCCGATCTGGATCTCCCGTTCGGCACTGTTGGCCTGGATTTCAATCTGGATCCGGTGCACGGCATGGTCGACATCCTGCACGGAGCGGACCGCGTCGATGAGGTTCTCCTCGACCGTCTGGCTGCCAAGCCCACGAAAGGTCTGCAGATCCTGGCTGCTACGTCTGCATTGGAAAAAGCTTACGATCTGAAGGAGAGCGACCTTGAGCGGCTGTTGGAGATTGCCCAAACGGCCGCGCGGCATCTTGTTCTGGATCTGCCGCAGACATGGACGTCTTGGGTGAAGAAGACGCTTCAAAGCGCAGACGAGATCGTAATTACGGCAACGCCCGATCTCGGCAGCATGCGCAATGCCAAGCACCTCGCCGAGTTCCTGAGGCACTCCCGGCCGAACGATGTCCCTCCGCGCCTTGTCCTGAACCAAGTCGGTGTGCCGAAGCGCCCTGAGATAAAACCTGCCGATTTTGCTGCAGCCGTAGGGCTTGAACCAAATATCTGCATTCCGTTCGATGCGCAGCTTTTCGGCACTGCATCTAACGACGGCCGGATGATCGTGGAAACAGCGGGCAAGATGCAAGTCGCTCGGGCTTTCGAGAACCTTGGCAGGACAATTGCCGGTCAAAGGGATTTGCAAAACAGTCGGAAGAGCGCTCGCTCCCTCTTCGGACGCCTGATGGGCAGACGGTAATGGGCGCGACGATGACCTTGAAACGACACGGTCCACTCAGAGGTTTGGCGCCGCGATCCTGGACCGGCGTCGGGCTCGACCTCCTCCGCCAGAAGTTCAGGGACTGGCGCCGGTCGGAGGAAGGCGTTTCCGCCGTCGAGTTCGCGCTCATTGCGCCGGTCCTGGGCGCAGCTTTGATCGCCGCGGTCGATGTCGGTCTGGCGCTTTATCAGCGGATGACGATTGATCATGTGCTTCGTGCGGGTGCGCAGGCCGCGATGTCCGATCCAGGCGCAGACCAGGTGCTGAAAGTGCTCCAATCGACTGCTTCAAAGAATTTTCCACCGGTCGGAGCGGAACCGTCCGCACTTACGTTCGACCCTCCGCCCGTCCGGTATTGCGCCTGCCCGGAAAATGCAAATGTAGATCCCGCGGCCGCGCCGCTCTGTTCCACGACTTGCGCGAATTCCGCACCTACCTTCATTTATTATCGTATGGCGGCTCAAAAGACCTATGACAGCATGTTCATTCCGGAGTTCCCGCTAAGTTCTACCATGCAGGTACAAATTCGATGACTGGAGCAATGAAGGCGGCCTGGCGCGCCTGCCGATGCCAGTCCGGCACGACTGCGATCGAGTTCGCTACCATTTGCCTGCCGCTCCTTCTCCTGTCGCTAGGGATCGTCGAGTTCGGACGCGCCCTGAACACTCGCAACGATCTTTCGTTTGCGGCCGATTTTGCAGCGCGTAAGGTGCTGATCGGGGAGTCCTCTGTCAGCATTCTTGAGACCGCGGTACGTGCTGCGTTCACCGGGGGAGAGCCCGAACTCCTGCAAGTTTCGGTCGGAACGGAGACCGTAGACGGGATCGAGTTCCGAACCTTGGCGATCCGCTACCCATTCACCTTGCTGATTCCCAGCCTCCATGACGGGCGGATCGGCCTTAGTGTATCGCGCCGTATTCCTGTCCAGTAAACGCCGAGAATAGACGCGCCGCCGAGCTTGCTGGCTGGCGCTGACATCTGCAAAACCATGCCATGCGCTGATCTGACCTGGGGCCGTCGTCCTCCGGTGTGCATGATGACGAGGTGTGGTACCTCCGGCGACCACCAGCACTCGGATTTGAAATTTCAGTGTAGCTCCTGTCAAACACAATGAGATTGGTCGTGCGCACTGTCGTGCGAGCTGGGACGATCGTCCTCTCGTCGCTCAGCTTGGCCCCGGCAGTCCCCGTATTTCCCCCATAAACAATCGTGCCTGGGGTCCTGTCCAGGGTCAGCATTGTTGCAATGTCGATCATAACCCTCACGATCTCGGCGGACGGGGTCTGCGAGGCCGCTTTCCACAATGCGAAGACATCTCCGCCCACTCAGTCGGGCGCGTCCGATGCCGAACATGCCAGCATCACGGAGACCAGAAAATGTGCTGCGCATTGCATCAGCATTGCTCCCGATAAAAATCGGCTCGTGTGACTAGCTGTGCCTGTATGCCCGTTTCGGTGGACCTTTCCGCCTTGGACGCGGGTGCCGGTGAAAGGCCGCCTGGGATGGTCTAGGCCGTTCGTCCGAACCGGCCTCGCTACGCCATCGGCTATCAGGCTGAATGGATCGGAAATGCAAACGAGTGCATATGTTCGTCACACAGAAGGGCACCAAGCACCGCCAAAACCCATCCCTGTGAGGCCGATCCTGCTGTTGGTGTCGGCCAAACATCGAAACCATGAAGGATCGAAGCCATGAAGAACATAATCACCCGCTTTACTAAGAATGAATCCGGCGCAACCGCGATCGAATACGGCCTCATTGCCGGCCTGATTTCTGTTGCAATCATCACGACCGTCACTCTGGTTGGCTCCGACGTGAGCGCCGTGTTCCAGAAGGTCGCAGACAGCATCAACATCACCTAAGCAGGTCCTGCGCGGCAGACGAAACATCAGAGCGGAGGGGTGTAGTCCCTCCGCTTTTTCATTTGGGCGGGAGCTTTGTCGCAGAAACCGACAGCCAGCTGTTTGTTCGCAGTCAGCCTGGTCCACAAAAGGTGAGAAACATGTTTGGCAGGAAAATCGTGCAACACGAGGCTCTCACGAAGCCTCAAATGCCTCAGGCGTCCATGAAAAAAGTACCTTCCGTCAAGCCCGCCGCTCAACCGCGCCCCCCAGCCAGCCGTCCCCAACTGGTGAAAGGGGACAAAACTGCCGAATATTACGATCTGAAAAGGCAAATTTTTAACGCATTGATTGAGGAAATCGACGTCGCTCAATTGTCGAAGATGGAGGCGAGCCAAGCGCGGAACGAAATCAGCGAAATCGTCAACCACATCGTCGTCGCCAAAAAGATTGGCATTTCACAGGCCGAACAAGAAGAGCTGCTTCAGGACATCTGTAATGATATCCTTGGCTATGGGCCTTTGGAGCCGCTTTTGGCGCGCGACGACATAGCCGACATCATGGTCAACGGCAGCAACCGCATCTTCATCGAGGTCGACGGCAAAATCCAGGAAACGGACATCCGCTTTCGCGATAACGAACAGCTGCTTAATGTATGCCAGAGGATCGTCAGCCAAGTTGGCCGACGCGTCGACGAGGCTAGTCCCATTTGTGACGCGCGTCTTGCCGATGGTTCACGCGTCAACGTGATCGCGCCGCCGCTCGCCATCGACGGACCGACCCTGACGATCCGCAAGTTCAAGAAGGACAAGCTCACCCTCGACCAGCTGATGAAATTCGGTTCGATCACGCCGGAGGGAGCAGAAATCCTCCAGATCATCGGCCGTGTTCGCTGCAACGTGCTGGTGTCCGGAGGCACTGGTTCGGGCAAAACGACGCTGCTCAATACGCTGACCCGCTATATCGATCCCGAAGAACGCATCATCACCTGCGAGGATGCGGCGGAACTGCAGCTGCAGCAACCGCACGTCGTTCGCCTCGAGACGCGTCCGCCTAACATTGAGGGATCGGGCGAGATCACCATGCGAGCTCTGGTCAAGAACTGCCTTCGGATGCGGCCCGAACGGATCATTGTCGGCGAAGTTCGTGGTCCCGAGGCATTCGACCTCCTGCAGGCGATGAATACCGGGCATGACGGATCTATGGGAACGCTGCATGCCAACTCTCCGCGCGAAGCAATCTCGCGCATCGAATCCATGATCACCATGGGCGGATACACCCTGCCGTCCAAGACCATCCGCGAGATGCTGGTCTCGTCCGTTGACGTTATCGTGCAGGCCGCCCGACTACGCGATGGTTCGCGCCGCATCACGCACATCACCGAAGTTCTCGGCCTGGAAGGGGATGTCGTGATTACTCAAGATCTCTTTGTTTACGAGATTCTCGGCGAGGATGCGAACGGCCGGGTCATCGGCCGTCATCGTTCCACGGGCATCGGTCGCCCCGCATTCTGGGATCGGGCCCGCTACTATGGCGAGGAGAAGCGACTTGCCGCGGCTCTGGACGCCGCGGAGATGGCAGCCGCAGCCTGAAGGTAAATACGGCTTTAATCACTCGCTTGAATGCGGACGTCAAAGAGGAAAAAATGCTGTCGCCCAGTCTCACCGTCATCGCGGCATTTATGCTGACATCACTGAGCGTTGGCGGGCTTATGATGGCGGCTTTTTATCCGCGCATTTCCAAGGCAGGGCTATTCGAGCAGAGATTCGCCGGCATAGCCGCCTTGAAGGTGCGGGAACAAAGCGCGAGTATCGATAACAATAGCCGAAAGCAATCGGTCGAGGCGACACTGCGGGAGCTTGAGGAACGGCAGAAAGCAAGGGCGAAGAAAGGCCGCCGGCCCACGCTCGTGGGACGAATGCGGCAAGGCGGCCTGAATTGGACAAAGAGGACGTATTACCTGGTCTGCGTCGCCACCGGACTTGCTTCTTATGCCGTTCCGCTTGTCTTCGGGCTGGGCAATAGCACCGCTCTCGGCTTCGGAGTTGCCGCAGGATTGCTGCTGCCGCACATTTACGTCAGTGCGAGGCGCAAGGGACGCTTCAAGCGCTTTACCGCCGAATTTCCCAATGCTGTCGACGTGATCGTAAGAGGGCTAAAGGCGGGGTTGCCAATGGCAGACTGCATGAAAATCATCGCGTCGGAAGCGCAAGAACCTGTAAAGAGCGAATTCAGGACAGTTGTCGCCGATCAGACGCTCGGGCTTCCGATGGATGAAGCGGTGCAACGTTTGTCGGAGCGGGTTCCTATTTCCGAGGCCAACTTCTTCGCCATCGTCATCGCGATCCAGAGCCGGACGGGCGGGAGCTTGGCGGAGGCCTTGAGCAACCTCTCGAGAGTGCTGCGCGAGCGAAAGAAAATGCAGGCCAAAATCAGGGCCATGAGCGCTGAAGCCAAGGCGTCCGGCGGGATCATCGGGGTCCTGCCGGTCATTGTCGCCGGTCTCGTATACTTGACCAGCCCCGAATACATCTCGCTCCTGTTCACGGCCCTGACCGGAAACATCGTTCTCGCCGCCTGTGGCCTATGGATGACGATCGGCATTCTCGTCATGCGCAAAATGATTAATTTCGATTTCTGAGGACTGGTCGTGGATATCGGTTCATTTATTCTTGATCCCGCACACCTTGGCGCCCCTCTCGCTGCCGTCTCGGTCTTTTTGGCCGTTATCGTTGTGAGCTGGCCTTACCTCGTCCGCGACAATCTAGCTGCCCGCATGCGTCAGGTACAAGGGGAGCGCGAGCGCATCCGCAGGAGGGAGCGCGCCCGGCTGGCAGCGGACGAAAGCCCTGTCTCACTTAGAACTAAGCCAAAGAAGCTCTTTCAAGCCATAGTCGACCGTTTCAACCTTACCAAACAGGCCGAAGACGGTGGGTTGGCCCTCAAGTTGAAAATGGCCGGCTATCGCGGATATGCCCCTGTGGTCGCCTTCCTTGCGGTGCGGCTCATATCCCCTTTTGTCCTATTTGCTGTTTCTGCCTCTTACATTTTGCTCGTTCTCAATCCTTCCATACCGGTTATTGCAACATCGGCCATCGCAGGCGCCATCGGGGCGCTGGGCTATTTCGCACCTGCGCTTGTTCTGCAAAACAAGATCACGAAGCGGCAAAAGGACATCCGTCGTGGGTGGCCGGATGCACTTGATCTCCTGCTGATCTCGGTGGAATCCGGCATGGGCATCGAGAGCGCGTTCCGCAAAGTCGCAGAGGAAATCGGGGCTCAGTCAGGTGCGCTGGCGGAAGAACTCAGCCTTACAACCGCAGAACTCTCCTACCTCCAGGACCGCCGTCAAGCTTTCGAGAATCTCGGAGAGAGGACGGGTGTCGAGGGGGTCCGTGCAGTCGTTACCAGCCTGATCCAGGCAGAGAAGTACGGCACTCCGGTCGCCCAGTCGCTTCGCGTGATGGCCCAGGAAAATCGTGACATCCGAATGAGTGAAGCGGAGAAGAAAGCCGCGGCCCTTCCGCCGAAACTGACCGTGCCCATGATCCTGTTTTTCCTGCCGGTCCTCTTCGCCGTCATCATAACGCCGGCGGTGATTCAAATCTCTGCTGTCCCGTAGGCGATGGATAGATTATTTTGTCACTCGGTTTCCCGAACGTCTGTTCAACCAGCCTAACAGCCGTTCATAACCAACGAAATCATTGTCCGGGCTATTTCGTCCAGCGGCAGAACCCGGTGTGCAATGCCCGCGTCGATCGCAGCCTTGGGCATGCCGAAGACCACGGAACTTGTCTCGTCCTGCGCGAGCACAGTGCCGTCTACCTCGTAAACCGCGCGAAGCCCATCCGCCCCGTCGTTCCCCATGCCCGTGAGAATGATACCCACGGCTTCGGAGCCGAACACTCGTGCCATAGATGCGAAGAGATATGTGCCGGAGGGCCGGAAACCGTTGATTGGAGGGTCGTCGGCAACGACAATGCGTGACCGACTGGCGACGCCCAGGTGGTGTCCGTCAGGTGCCAGATAGACGACATGCGGCGCCAAGAGCTCGCCGTCCTCCGCGACTTTAACCTTGAGCGCGATCGCGGCATCGAGCCAGGAAGCCACTCCCTCTATGAATCCGGAAGCGATATGCTGCACGATCAGAATCGGAGCCGGAAAATCTCCCGGCAGCTTGGCCAAGATGGATTGCACGGCTGCGGGTCCGCCAGTAGAGGCGGCAATACCGACAATCCGCGGCGACGATTTGTTTCCAGTGGGTAGCCGCTTGGAACCGGTTTTCAGATTTGGCCTGTCGCGCCATCGGCGGACGACCTTTACCTGAGACATCGCCCTGAGCGTCGACAGGAACTTTCTGACGGCTGTTCCATCTGCGCTCCCACTTTTTTGAGGTGGTGCCGGGGTGACGGCGAGGGCTCCAGCCTCAAGCGCGCGTACCGACAATTCGACTGCACGCGGATCCGGCACGCTGAACACCAACACGATCGGGGTTGGCGCCTCGATCATGATTTCCTTGGTCGCCTCCAGGCTATCCAGCGTCTGTAGCGAGACCCCCAGCAAAACGAGATCCGGCCGCAGTTCTTTGGTCTTCTCGACAGCCTCGGCACCGTTAAAGGCGGTCGCGACTATTTCGATCTGCTTGTCCGTTGCTATTGCCTTCAGAATGGAATCCCGGATGTCCAGCCGGCTCGTCGCAAGAATGACTCGGAGCATTCGACGTCCTCAAAGTACCTGCCGTATGAGTTCCAGCAGCTGCCGCTGGTCGGATGTGCTCTTCAAAAGGTAGGCGTTGGCGCCCACCTCGAGCCCGCGCGTTTTATCCTGCGGCTCCTCTCGTGCCGTAACCAGTATAATCGGCAAATTGCTGAAGTGTTGCGACTGACGGATAGCCTGCGCAAACATGAAACCGTCCATGCGGGGCATGTCCACGTCGGCAATAACGGCATCCGCGCCCTCTGTCTGCAACACATCCCAGGCTTCCGATCCATCGGAGGCCGTCGAGACCTGATATCCGGCGGCCTCAAGCATGATCTTTTCGAGAGCTCGTACCGTCGGAGAATCATCGACGATCAGGATTCGCTTCCTCGCTTGGGGGCGTTCAGCCTGCTCAAACGGCGGCAGGTCGCGACCAAGGTTCCGTCCCGTCGCGTTTTCCAGCAGTGCTGCGGCGTTCAGCACCAAGGCAATCTGACCGTCAGGAAGGATTGCACCCCCGCTGAAGATTCGCAGTTTTTCCAGACGTGGGCCGAGCACACGTATCAGGAGTTCCTGCTCTCCTGCCACTTCATCCACAAGCAGGGCCGCCTCTCTACCTGCCGTTCCGATCACGATAACGACAATAGAACCTGCACTGGGCATGCGCTTCCGCGTCGACATGCCAAGCCAACCCGCCAGATCAAGCACGGGTATGGTCCTACCGTCGTATGGAATGAAAGCTCGACCACTCACCGATCGAAGTTCTTCCCGGGAAACCCGCAGAAGTTTTTTGCTACTTATGGGATCAAGGGCGAAAATCTGATCTCCGGCGACTATCAACAAGGCGCGGATCGTCGTCACGGTCAGAGGCAGCGTCAAGGTGAACGCTGTGCCTTTGCCCGGTGTGTGGGCCACCTGGACGGTGCCTCGCAGCTTTTCGACCGCGTTCTTTACGATGTCCAAACCCATTCCGCGACCGGACAGGCGCGTGACGGTGGGCGACGTCGAAACCCCGGGCAGAAAAACCCGGCGGAGAAGTTCTTCCTCGTCCTGCGCACCGGGACCGTCCTTGTCCGGTGCGTGTTCGCGAAGCGAGACGACATCTATTCCACCGCCATCATCCTCTACCCGGACCTGTAACTGGTCGCCCCGCAGCACCGCCGCAATGACGATCCGACCGGCAGCCGGCTTGTTGCGCGCCGCACGATCCTCCGGCGTTTCGAGACCATGGTCCACGGCATTGCGCACCAGGTGACGAAGTGAGTCCTGCAATCCACCCAGTATGGAACGGTCGATCTCAATTCCGCCCCCTTCGACCGCGAGCTCAGCCAATTTCCCCTGGTCGGCGCTCATATCGCGTACAATCCGGGCCAATCCCCGACACGCCTGCGCAAACGGTTGCATCCGTGCCCGGTGAAGTCCATCGGCCAGCGACGCGGCTGCGCGTTCGAGAATGCGGCTGTCATCAGCCAGGTCCTGCTTAAGCTTTCGAAGCCCGTTCTCCAGATCGACCAGTATTTCGTCCTTTTGCCGCAGGTTCGGCAGCTGCGTTCGAGGAAGAACGGGAGGTCGATTGCCGAATGCATTGGATGCCTGCCGGCGAAGGGATTTGGTCAGTTCCTGGAGCGACGCGGTCTGATCAACCCTTGTGCGGCCGAGGGAACGCGAAATCAAAAGTTCCCCGCTTCGGAAAAGGAGCGAATCGAGCTTTTCGGCAGCCACCTGGACCGAGCCGTCAAGATCGGTAGAGCGCACAACCCGCCTCTGGGTCGTCGCGTCGGCAACATTGTACCCCGGGGGAGAAGGACCCGCATCGTCGCCGGCCCGTAGCGCAGGCGGATGCCCTGTCGAGCCGTCTTTTCGCGATTTGAAAGCAACGTCCACATTGGTCCTGATTGATTCCGCCAGACGGTGCAATCGCTCTTCAGGGGCATCGCACGAATCCTTCTCGCCCCGGTCCAACACGCGGCCGTATTCTGCCAACGCATCGATTGTCTCTAGGAGCATTCCAATTTGTCTTCGATCGAGGCGTCGGCCATCGCGCAGTGCGGAGGAAAACAACTCTTCCATCCAGTGGCAGGCCGTCTCAATCGGGCGGACCTCCATGAGACCCGCCGCTCCCTTCAGACTGTGGGTCGTCCTTAGGAGCGCTTTCAGCAGCTCGAGTCTGGCCGCTGCGTTGGTCGTAGGTTCTATCGCGAGGAGATTTCGTTCCAGATCGCGAGTGCGCTCCTGAATCTCGCCGAGGAACAAACCCATCAACTGCCGCTTGCTATCTTCAGCGTGCATATCAGCGTCCATACCCAGCCAGCAGATCCTTCAGTCTGGTACCCCACTCGTGGAGGTTTTGGGCCGCTTGCTCCGATTGCCTCGTCGCAGAGAGATTCTGGTTGCTTGCTTGGTTGATGTGGTTCATCGCCTGCTGGATCTGTGTCATGCCGGTCGTTTGCTGCCCGGCCGAGGCGGCAATTTGCGCGGCCGACCGCGCGGCGTCGGCGATGACCTCCTCAAGCATTCTGATAGTCTCGCCTGCTTCGTTCACCGCTTCGAGAGCCCGGTTGACGCTCCTGGTGCCTTCCTCTGTCACCATAACCGCCGAGTTCGTCGCCTTCTGTATCTCGCCGAGAATCGTGCGCACTTGCGCCGTCGCCTTTTTCGACTGGTCAGCGAGTGTCCTGATCTCATTTGAGACAACAGTGAAGCCCCTCCCGTGCTCGCCTGCCCGCGACGCCTCGATTGCTGCGTTCAGGGCAAGGAGGTTGGTCTGGTCGGCGATCTCGGTTACTGCCGTTACGATCTCGCCGATCGCCTGGCCATGTTCGGCCAACAAAAGTATGCCCCCGGCAATCGTCTCGCTCTTTTCCTTGACTTTGTTCATGACGGTAACCGTCTCATCGACCGCCTGTCGGCCGGCCCGGCTCACCTCAACCGCATTCTCGGACGACTCCGCCACCGCCGCGGCTCGCTGGGCCGCCTGGTCAGCGGTCTGCAGGACCTCGTCCACGCTGGTCACCGTGTCTGCTACGGCGGACGATTGCTCGCGCATCCCCGCCGCCTGCTGCGTCGTGGCGGCAAGGATCTCGGCAGCAGACGATGATAGGTGCTGGGCTGTATCCGCGATCGTCGTAAGAAGCTCTTCCAACTTCGTCCGCCCCTCGCGCTCGCCTTCAATCATGCCTGTCAATTTTGCCGTCATCGCATTGAACGAATTACCGAGGCGGGCCAGTTCGTCGCCGCCGCGCACCGGGGCGGTTTGCGATAGGTCACCGGCGCTGATTTGCTCTGCCGTCGCGGCCAGAGCACGCGTACGGCGCGCGATGTCCCTGGCGAGCCACAGGACCAGGAGCAGGATGATTAGCAAGACAACGGAGAAGACAAGCTGCAGCAAATAGGACCATTCAAGCCTTTCGCCCGCGGCGCGTTCCTTAAGCTCGATGGTTGCGTCGAGCTTGTCTGCGTAGCTTCGTATCGGAGCCTCGAGTTCGCCGAGTGCGGCGGGGGAGGTGCCAGCGGGGGCCATCTCCGTTACCCGCTGAAGAATTGGCCTTATTTCAGCGACCCAGAACTGCCGGTCTTCGGTGAGATGGGTCACCAACCGCGCATCAGTCTCAGCCGCTATGCCTCGCACTGGATCTCCATCCTTCAGCGTAGCCAGCATCGTTTCGCTTTGCTCCATGAGTTCACGCAGTTGGGAAGCAACTTGCGCTCGGTTCTGGGTCGTCTCGTCGAGCAGACGTCCGATCAAATATAAAATTTCGTATCCCAAACGGTTCTGTCCGACATAACTGGTCGAAACAACATCCGATCGGATCCTGTTGAAGGCGACAATATTCGATCCGACAAGTACGGCTGAGGCAAGAAAGAGGAGCACCATGCTGCCGCCGAGCTTTCCGTATAGGCTTTTGTGGGGCGAATAATTCATGGTCGGATGGCCTTTCATCTTTCATTCAAGAAAAAGCCTGTGATCGGCGATCAACGCGGAACCTTCAATGACCATCACCGCGTCTCCCGTCACACCTCGGAGCCAAGGTCGGCTGTCACCCGTTCCCGGATCGGCAACAGCCGTTAGGGTCCCAATGGAGATGCCACCCACCCGTGGTAGCTCGTCGACGGTCATGCCGAACTCCGCCTGACCCTCGCCCACTACGATGATGTGCGAAGGTATTCCCGAAGCATCGGCGGCGAGACCGAGAAGTCTCCGGAGATCGAAAACCGGAATCAGATCCCCCCGCAGATTGATGATACCAGCCACGAAATCGGCCGTCCGCGGAAGCGGCGTGATCTTCTGCAGCGGAACCACCTCGCGCACGCAGCGGGTTTCGATGGCGAACCTCTCGCAGGACAGCTGGAATGTCAGCGCGTCGACACGTTCACCGGCTGGCGATTCGCGCTGGACAGGGACAGCCAAGGCGCGGGCGCGGTCGTCCAGCACCTGCCGGGCACGCTCTGGTGACAGCGTCATTGCCGCCTCCGTAGATCGTATGGCTCTTGCCATCCTTTCCCTGACGGACACCCAGTCGATCGGCTCGAGGATTTTCGTAGAGCTCGCCATCAGGATCCCCCCGACGATAACGCAGACAAGCCGTCGATATGTTCCTGCGCACTTTCTGCGAGGCGTTCAGCCGTGTCGCCCCCCGTCAAGGGCATGGCATCATCGACCGGACGGGCGACGCAGAGTGCGCGGGCATGGGCGAGGGCCCGCTTGGCTGCGGGCTTGTTGGTGCGTTGCAAAATTGAGCCTAACGCAAGAAAGGCGGCAGCAAGGGTTAGGTCGAGATAGACCGCCCGCCGCAATACGTCGATTGCCTCATCCTCCCAATTGGCGATGAAGTCAGGCGAGTCCGCCTGCTTTGCAGCTGCCTCCTCCGCGGCTCCCTCTGCATCGGCGAGATTGCCGGTATCGTACAATGAACGAATTCGGGGAGCATATCCGCGGGTTTCATCGATGTGCTTGGTTAGTTGGATAACGCGAGAGTGATTTCCAGCTGCGTAGGCTGCTTCAGCTTCGGCAAGCGGGTCTCGTGCAAACTCAGCGCCAATTTGCGAACGGAGCTTCGGGCGCAACCGCGTAGGCGATTGCACAACTTGAGGTTTGCGCTCTGTGCTATTCTGCCGTTCTGAAATAGCGGGGCTATCCTCACGCCGATACAGCACGCCACCGGGGGTGATCACGGTTTTGAAGGGGGCGTAGTCCCACAAAGGCGGATCGGATGGCCCGATGACAAGCCAGCCGCCAACGCCGAGGCTCTCAAAGAAACGATTCGCAACGCGCTCTATTGAGGTGCCGTCAAAGTAGATAAGGACATTTCGGCAAACAATTAGATCCACGCCAGCGGTGCCGTTTGCAACGGAGGGATAGGAATCTGAGGCGAGATTGAGGAATTCGAAACGGACACGCTTGCGAATACGCTCGACCAATTGAAATCGCTCGCCATGATGGTAAAGAAACCGCTCAGGAATTTTGAGGTCATCGTTGCGCAGCGACCGCGGGCCGAACTTTGCCTTCCGCGCTTTTCTCAGCGCCGACCGGGAGATGTCGGTGGCCAAAATGTGAGCTCGCTCGCCAAGTCCTTCTTCTTCCATTAGAATTGAGAGCGAATAGGCTTCCTCGCCAGTCGAGCAGCCGGCGCTCCAAATCCGTAGAGGAGAAAAGGAAGGCCGGTTGCTAAGCAGCGACGGCAGCACGATTGTGCGAATAGCCTCAAGCTGAGCGGGATCGCGAAAAAAATAGGTCTCACCTGTGGTGGTCTCAGCTATGACGGCGTCGAAGATATCAACGTCAGTGTCCAGCCGCTCGATCAGCTCACCGACGCCGCCGATGGCGTGCTTTTGCATCAGACGGCAGATGCCAGCAGCAATCTCGTGGCGTCTGATCGCTGGAAAACTTAGCCCTGCTTTCCTGCCGATATGCGCGAGCAGCGGTTTAATGTCCGGAGGGGCTTGGCGGCAATCTGTCATGCTTTCGCCTCCGCCGAAGCCCAATCGAACATTTCGGCGTCGATCACGGACAAGAAGGTGTCGAGGTCGTAGACAACGAGGAGCCCGTCGGGCAGCTTCATCGTACCTTTGATATGGCCAGACCTGGACGAAGCAGCCTTGCCGTTATCGAAAATGTCCGCTCCAACCGCGATGATGCTGACCGTTCGATCAACCCGGAGGATGGCGTGACGCCGACCGGCTCGGACCACTATCATTCGATCGGCTGGTTCCACATCCTTTCGGGGCAAGCCGAATCGCGTCCGGATGTCTAGCACGGGAACTATCGTGCCTCTGAGGTTTACGATGCCCTCGATGGCAGGCGGCGCCTTCAGGAGCTTTGCGACAGTCACGGCCCGGAGCACTTCTACAACCTGCGCCAGCAGCACTCCATAGCGCTGCCCCGCCACCTCAAATGCAAGGATATCGCCATTCTCCTGAATTTCCGCCGGCCTCATCTTTGTATGGTTTCCTTGGTACACATCCGCTTTTCGACCCTTTGATCCATTTAGGCTATCCGGTCGGATGGGCTAGGCCGGCGGCCGTGCAGCTGTGGAATGGCTTAATCCTCTTGGTCGTGGTCCTCGCAGGCCCGACCATCTGAACCGACTCTGTGGGCGGCTGCTCGTGGCTCCCCGACTTTTCTTGCCGGGACAAGCTCCAGCGATGTCAATTTGGATTTGCTCCATGTCCATCGCCTGACATCATTCGCGATCCGGCCACTGCCGCCGCGGCACGATTTCTAACGCCAAGATTTCTGAATAGAGCAGCCAAGTGGATCTTTATCGTTCCCTCGCCAAGGCCGAGCTTCCGGGCGATTTGCTTGTTGGAATGGCCCTCGACGATAAGTTCAAGAACGTTCCGCTGCCGAGGCGTCAGGGCATCGATGACTGGTTTCTGGAGACGGGCAGCACTGGCTTGCGCTGTAACGGGTTCGTCCGAAAGCATGGTTCGGTCAGCGATTGCGGGAGGCACATAGATCACGCCAGCTATGATCAGCCGAAGCGCTGCCGTAAGTTCCGCAGCGCCCAAACCCTTCGGCACATAACCATGCACGCCCGCCTCGAGCGCCGACAGAATGTCGAACCGGCTCGCCGAGGCGGACACGACCGCAATCTTCATCTCATTGTGAAAATCGCGCACCGCCTTGAGGCTTGCTGGGCTTTCCATGCCGGGCATGGCCAGATCGAACAAGGCCAGGGAAATGTCGCTCCGCTCGGAGAGCTGTTCGATTGCGTCGTCAAGAGACGCCGTCTCGATCACTACCGAGAATTCAAGCTCGGTTGCCAAGATCGTGCGCAGTGCAATCCGGAAAAACTCGTCGTCATCGGCAATCAGAGCAACACGAGAGATCTTGTTCATCACCATTCTCCTCCCGGAACATTGGCACATCACCCATCAGCCGTTGCCTCTTCTCGCAGCAAAAACCATCATGCGTTCTGCTTTTGAAAACATCGCGAGGTGCGATGTCTGGGTGAAAAGTGACCGTGATGACGCTTTGCGCATCAGCGTCGGTGATTTCGATGACCCAGTCCCGCTAAGGCTCCCGCCGATAGACAGGACCGTTTTCCTGATGAGCTCCAACGCGTGCCTATGCGCCGCATGAGGTTCTTCCAGATCAACGCCTTTGCGATCGTCGATTTTGTCCGCTTTTGTGACGAAGTGGAAGTAAAAAGATTCAGTGCGGCCTCTCCTTTGCAGGAGCGCACAGTTAAGCCCTCCTAATCAGAAAATGATCGCAAGGAGCTCAGTATATTAACGGTTCCTAATGCTCATTATTGTAAAAAAGTGTATTTAATTAAAATAACACCGTCTGGCTAACCAACCGCTTTTCGGGGAAGTCGCCGTCGAAGATGGTTTGTCTTCTCGACGCTCAAGAATGCCTCTGGCGGATCGACCGACACGACATTGACGCGCTTGCGCTGTTAACCAAATTTTTTTAACCCGCCAATGCTATTCGCGAGACTGAAGGGATGAGGTGATCGATGTGTGCTTCGCCGTCCCAGCCGTTCTGGTCGCATTCAGTTTCTTTGCACCTGTCGGCCAGCCCGAAGAGGCTGGCCCAGCGACGCCCGCGCACGTCGCCCACCCGGAATGACAGAGCGGAACCAGTGAAGGAGAAAATGATGCGACCGAACGAACCGCAGAGGTCCAGAGCCTTCGCGGCCGAACAGGAGACCCCGCCTGATCCTCTGGAATGCGATCAGCCTGGTGCCGACTGGAAACAGCATAACGATGAAAATCTGGACGAGGCGCTTCGCGAGACCTTTCCGCCAGCGATCCGCTGAGTTCTGGCCAGTTCGAGTAGGCCCGAAACCAATCCCAATCCGCGGAGCCTCCTTTCGGCTTGGTCCCAACCGAGGAGTATGGATCATGGAAGACAGTGCCAAATCCCGCATGAGTGCGGCCCTGCACACCAGGTCAGGTCTTTCCGACGAAGCAGTGCACGACATTTCTGCCGCAGCGACGGTTCTGCTGGCCGACGTCTTTGCCCTTTATCTTAAGACCAAGAATTTCCACTGGCACATGTCGGGACCGCATTTCCGCGACTATCACCTGCTGCTCGACGACCAGGGAGACCAGATCCTGCCATGACCGATCCGCTGGCCGAACGGGTGCGCAAGCTAGGCGGCGCCGCCATTCGGTCGATCGGCGACATTTCCCGCCGCCAGCGCCTCTTGGACAACGACGCCACTTTCGTCCAACCGCACGAGATGCTGGCGGAGCTGCGCGAGGACAACGGCACGCTGGCCGCCCGCATGCGCGCCCTGCATGACCTTTGCGACGAGCACGGCGACGTCGCCACCGCGAGCCTCCTCGAGAACTGGATCGACGAGACCGAGCACCGGGTCTGGTTCCTGTTCGAAACTCTTCGCAGATCGAACTGATATCGTCGGTTGTACGCAGGCGCCGGGGACCCGCATCTCTGGCGCCTCGCCCGTGTCGTCCAGCTGTGCGGCTTCTGCCTTTCTGAACTTCAAACGGCTAATGAGCAAGGCTGAGCTTGCTGCACGTAAAGTCTGCTTTCTGGCCCGACGTCGACGTCTGCGAGCGTGCCCAGTGTGGTTGACGGTAGCGGCTTCTTACGTAACAGATTGATTTTCTTGACTAAGTGGTAGCGGGAGAGCGCTACCGCCTTTTCCCCACACTCTTCCAACTGCCAGTTTAGACTTCGCTGCTGCGGCTGAGCGCTGCGAACGTTTTGCTGCTTTGCGGCAGAAAGGCTGCGTTCGGGCGGGGCGTAAGCGACGAAAAGTAGACTGTGGCGGATTTACCCTCCGCTGATCGCGGTGATGACAAACACCTTCGTCCCTGGTTCGATCGGCGTGTCAAGCTTGGCGCGCTCGCCGTCCATGAAGACGTTGATGTGCTTCCTGATCGCCGGCGTCGAGTCGCATAGCCGGTCGCGCATGCCCGGCCAGCGCCGGTCGAGCTCGTCGATCATCTCGTCCACTGTTGATGCCGACATCTCCACCGAGCGTGTCGAGCCCGGGAACAGGTCGACCAGCACGCCGGGCAGCGTCACAGTGATCGCAACGGCCTGAGCGGGTCGGGCGTGACGCGTGTCGTTCGACACGGCCCTTACCTCTCGACCACGATTGTCTCGACCGAGGTGATGACGGGCAGGTGCTCGGCGATAGGTGCAAAGCTGTCGCCCTCGTCGGCGCTGGCAAATAGCGTACCGCTCGATGTGCCGAAATAGACGCCGACCGGCTCCAGCCGGTCCGTCGCCATCGCTTGCCTCAGCACACCGAAATAGGCGTTTTGCTGCGGCAGGCCTTCGCGTAAGGCCTGCCAGGTCTCGCCCGCGTCGCGCGTGCGCCACACCGCGGCTTTCGCATCGGGCACATAGCGGCCCGCGGTGTCGCCGTTGAGTGGGATCATGAAGGCCGTGTCGGGGTCGCTCGAGTGGGCCGCCACCGGGAAGCCGAAGCTCGACGGCAGGCCCTTCTCTATGCTCTGCCAGCTCTTGCCGCCGTCGTCCGAGCGGTACATGCCGCAATGGTTCTGCTGGTAGAGCCGGTCAGGCTTCCCTGCAGCTACGACGAGGTTGTGCACGCACTGGCCGAACTCTGGATAATTCTCACCCTCCGGCAGGAAATCGGCGCGGGTTCCTTTGTTGCGGGGCTCCCATGTCCTGCCGCGGTCCGACGTATAGAACACGCCGGCCGCCGAGATGCCGATCCACAGCTGGTTCTCGTCGTTCGGGTGAGGCACGAGCGAATGAAGGATCAGGCCAGCGCCGCCGGGGCTCCACTTCGGGCGTGACGGGTGTTGCTGCAGCCCTTCAACATGCTGCCAGGTCTCACCGCGATCGTCGGAACGGAACAGACCGGCAGGCTGCACGCCGGCATAAAGGCTGCCGTTCTTCGGCGCGACGCTCCACACGGCCGTGATCGGCTCGGCGCCCGACCCATAGGCGAGCCCCTCGCTCGAATGGGTCCAGCTCTCGCCGAGATCGGTCGATTTCCAGACCGCGGGGCCGAACCATTCATTGCCGCCGCCGCCATAGATCGCGCCCGTCGCTGGGTCGCCGACAACATGGTTCATCGGCCATGTCGCGCAGAACGGACCTTTGAGGCCCCAGGATTTGCGCTTGGAATCGGTTTCCAGGATGAAAGCACCTTTGCGGGTGCCGATGAGAATGAGCACATGCTTCGCCACGACCAACTCCTCCTTGCCGGCGACAGGTCTATTCCCTCGACCTATCGATTTTTTCTTCGTTGGCACTCGTTGCCGGAGGAGGAACGTTACGCTCCAAAGCAATAACGTCAACTCGCCGCACATGGACGCAGTGCAAAAGGGCGCTCTGGTAGCCATTCGGCCGATCCGATCACACTCGGCAATGTCGCCTAGGCAAGCGGTCTGTCGCGCTTCTATGTCGCGCGTGTTTCGCGAAGTGACCGACCATTCGGTGTTCGTATGTTTTGCGCGGCAGGCATCTCAACCAAGCGGCCCGCGAGCTGGTCGATGACGCACCCGATACGCTGTCGGTGGCGCTTGGCGCCGGCCACGGCTCGCACGAAGCGTTCACCCGCGCTTTCCGCGATTTTCTCGGGCTGACGCCCGAGGAGGTTCGCGCGAGGCGCAGCCTGGAAAACCGTCCCCTCAGGATTTGGTACTCCGGGATTTGGCGCGAGCATCGATTCCTGTCCTTTCCGCCTGTGCAGCCTGGCGCCAGCCGTTGTGGACGAAGCTGTGAGGAGATTGCGGTCGCGAATATCCCACGCCGTGCCAATTCACTGTGGATGCCCAAAGGAATATTCCGGCATCCGCAATGAACGGCGTGTTTAAGGTGCCATGCGATCCGATCGTCCATGGTTGGGTTCGAAGGCATGGGGTTTGCCGCATGCCATCGCCTGTTCATGATCGGTCGCCCTGTTCCCAGATCCCTCAGCTGCAAGTCAGAATAGGCCGAGAGTCTTGGTGCCGTAGCTGACGAGAAGATTCTTCGTCTGTTGGTAGTGATCGAGCATCATCTTGTGGTTCTCGCGGCCGAAACCGGAGGCCTTGTATCCGCCGAAAGCGGCATGGGCCGGATAGGCGTGATAGCAGTTGGTCCACACCCGCCCGGCCCGGATCGAGCGCCCGACGCGGTAGCAGTCGTTGCCGTTGCGCGACCACACGCCAGCGCCCAGACCGTAGATTGTATCGTTCCCGATCCGGATCGCATCGTCGATGGTCTTGAAAGAGGTGACCGACAGCACCGGCCCGAAAATCTCTTCCTGAAAGATGCGCATCGAGTTGTCACCGGTGAACACGGTTGGCTTGACGAAGTAGCCCTTCTCAAACTCACCGCCGAGATGGGCACGTTCGCCACCAGCGACACATCGGGCGCCTTCTTGCTTGCCGATCTCGATGTAACCCAGGATCTTGTCGAGTTGATCCTGCGAAGCCTGCGCGCCCATCTGCGTCGTTGGATCGAGCGGATCGCCGACCGTGATCCTGGCGACGCGGGCCACGGCGCGTTCCATGAATTTATCGAAGATCGATTCCTGAACGAGAGCACGGGACGGGCACGTGCAGACCTCGCCCTTGTTGAAAGCGAAGAGAGCGAAGCCTTCGAGAGCCTTGTCGAAGAACTCGTCGTCGGCATCCATGACGTCGGCCATGAAGATGTTCGGCGACTTGCCACCCAACTCCATGGTCTGGGGAATGAGGTGCTCGGCCGCATATCCCATGATCTGTCTTCCCGTGGTCGTCTCACCGGTGAAGGACACTTTGGAGATGCGGGGGTTGGCGGCGATGGCCTTGCCGACGCTGCCGCCTGGCCCAGTGACCACGTTGAGAACGCCTGCCGGGAGAATGTCCGCCGTGAGGCCGGCAAACATCAGCAGTGTAAGCGGCGTGTTGGAGGCAGGCTTGATGACCGTGCAGTTGCCTGCCGCAAGGGCCGGGGCGATCTTCCACGCCGCCATCAGCAGCGGAAAGTTCCATGGGATGATCTGACCGACGACACCCAGCGGCTCCTTGAAATGGTATGCGACCGTCTCCGCGTCGATCGTCGAGATCCCTCCTTCCTCGGCGCGGACGCAGCCGGCGAAATAGCGGAAGTGGTCGATGGCGAGCGGTATGTCAGCGCCGCGCGTTTCGCGAATGGGCTTGCCGTTGTCGAGCGTCTCGGCCAGCGCCAGCAGTTCGAGATTCTCCTCCATGCGGTCGGCGACCTTATTGAGCAGCTTCGCCCGTTCGGCCGGCGATATACGCGCCCAGGAATCTTTGGCCTTGTAGGCGGCGTCGAGTGCAAGTTCGACATCACGTTCAGTCGATTTGGCGACCTCCACCAGTCTCTGGCCATTAATGGGGCTGTAGTCGGTGAAGTAATGGCCGTCAGTCGGGGCGAGCCATTTACCGCCGATGAAATTGCCGTAGCGTGCGGGAAGGTTCCCCTTCGAGCGCACAAGTTCCAACGCGTGATGTGACATGACCTCATCCTTTCAGCAGTACGTGGTTCGTAGCTGCTTCCGATGACCCTATGCTTCCCGATCTTGCAGGCTTTGATTTCGGTCAACCGTGAAAGGTTTCCCCATTTGCGCTGGATCAATGAAAGGGGCCGGCGAGCCGCAGATTGTCGGTCGACGCAACCAGAACTGATGCCGCTAGAAGTAAGGAGAATGCGCAGTGGTGAAGCTGATGAAGGCTGCCGTGGTCCGTGAATTTGGCAGGCCACTATCGATCGAACAGGTGGCGGTTCCCGTTCCTGGACCGGGCGAAATCCTCGTCAAGGTGATCGCGTGCGGCGTCTGCCATACCGATCTGCATGCCGCCGATGGCGACTGGCCGGTGAAGCCTTTACCCCCGTTCATTCCCGGACATGAGGTTGCGGGCGTCGTCGCGGCCCTCGGCCCCGGCGTGACGGACTTCAAGAAGGGCGATCCAGTCGGCGTCGCCTGGCTGCACGATGCCTGCATGCGTTGCGAATACTGCGAGACCGGTTGGGAGACCCTGTGCGAACACCAGCACGATACCGGTTACAGCTGCGACGGCGGCTTCGCCGAATATGTCATCGCGTCGGCGCCCTTTGCCGCCCGGCTGCCGGCCGGCGTCGATTTCGCGCAGATGGCGCCGATCCTGTGCGCCGGCGTGACCACATACAAGGGCCTGAAGGAAACGGAGGCGCGGCCCGGCGAATGGGTGGCCATATCCGGCGTCGGCGGTCTCGGCCATGTGGCAATCCAGTATGCTAAGGCGATGGGACTGAAGGTGGTTGCCTTGGACGTTGCGCCCGAAAAGCTCGCCCTGGCCAAAGCCGCCGGGGCGGATCTTGCCGTCGACGCGCGCTCGGCCGATGCGGTGGCCAGGGTCATCAAGGGCACCGACGGCGGCGCACATGGCATCCTCGTTACGGCGGTGTCGACGCCGGCCTTCAGCCAGGCGCTCCATATGGTTCGCCGCAAGGGCACGATCAGTCTTGTCGGCTTGCCGCCCGGGGAATTTCCGACACCGATCTTCGACGTCGTGTTGAAGCGTATTACGGTGCGTGGCTCGATCGTGGGAACGAGGCGCGATCTCGACGAAGCCATCGCCTTCGCCGCGGACGGCAAGGTAAAGGCCGAAATCACCAAGGCACGTCTCGAAGACATCAATACGATATTTGCCGACCTCAAGGCCGGCAGAATTCAGGGACGGATGGTGCTCGACTTTTCCGAGCCGGTTCAGAAGCCGATATCTGAACGCGTGGCTGTTCCCGCCTGACGAGAAAAACGAGATGCGGCATTGCGAAGGTGCCGCATCTCTACCTCACCTCGAAGTTTTCCGAGTGCAGGGCGCGCAAAGCGGATTTCAAATTAACGCCGGCATATGCTTTCTCGATCGCCCGTCAAAAATCAAGATTAATTCAATGGTATCAGCAGGTTGACGTTTATGTGCGGGCGCTAGCTAAAGCCGAGGCGTTTTACTAAGCCGCACCCGATCGGGCTGCGCAACCCCGACCCGCTGTCGCCCGATCGGGCACTCTTGCTGCTGCCGGCAGCACCGTCATGCGACATCTTTGCTCGCCGGGACCGAAGAAGCCGCGAAAACGCGAAATATGTGCTGCCGATTACCGTCGAACGTTCGCTACGGCTTCCAAAGCGACGGAAACGCGACCGCGACCGTGAAGAGAGCGCATTCGGCTGACCGGCGGCCCGAAGGCCTCACTGCGAGAAAAAGCATACGCTTTTGCCCGCGAACGGGCCACGGTGAGGACCTACGATTTCACCGCCATCGGTATCCCAAGACACTATCTGGCCCGGATGTGCGAAGAGGGGCTGCTGGTAAAAGTCGGCTATGGCGTCTATCGCGCCGCAGATCGCAAGGCTGCCTGATCAGCCAGGATCTACAGGTCCAGATCGCGCGGAGGGGCACGATCACGTGTCAGGTCGAGGTCCTCTCCAACGAGCGGTGATCGCAGGAGGGCGGCGACGATGCCACCCGAGCCGAGTGCCGCCGCGCAGGAAGATTGTTGAAGCGCGTGGCGGCCCAATGCGTGTGACGACAGCGCCGCTTAGACGATCGACCGAAGGACGCCGCCGTCGACGCGCAGACCAGCGCCGCTTGTCGCTGAAGCTTGCTCCGAACAGACATAGACGACCATGTTTGCCACTTCTTCAGTCGTCGCGAAGATCGTGTCCCACGGCGTAGATGCTATGGGGCGAGCGGCGAGGGTGTGGCATCTTTCGGCGCTGTTAGAACCAACTCTTCAGAAGGAGGCGCCCCATGCCGCAGTCTTTTGACGCAAGCCGGTCCCTTACCGCTCTCGAACAGGATAACACGATCGTCGCCGTCATCGAAATGAGCAAGGCGCGAAGTGGCTGATTGCCGCGCTTGTTCCGGGATTCAAGCGCCAGCCGCTGAAGAAGATTGATGCCGACGCGCCATCATGGTTGAAGCTGCTGCAGCGCTGGCGCGACGAAGCCGGCCAGGCCGGGCATACGATCAAGCGGATCGCCGTCGCCTATGAGGCGGCCGGCGACGGCTTTTGGCTGGCGCGCTGGCTGCGGGCGCGCGACATCGAGGCCTATGCCATCCACCCTGCCAGCGTTGCGGTGTCGCGTGAGCACCGGCGTGCCAAGACAGATCGGCTCGACACGGAGCTTTTGATGCGCGCCTTTCTCGGCTGGCTGCGTGGCGAGAAGCGCCATTGCAGTATGGCGGCGATTCCGACGCTCGAAGAAGAGGACGCGCGGCGGCCGAACCGCGAGCGACAGACCTTGGTCGGTGAGCAGACGCGGCTCGTCAACCGCATCAAGGCGATTCTCGCCCGCTTCGGCATTTGCAGCTTCCGCTTGAGCCTGCGCAATGCGGCCGACTGGCTCATGGCCATCCGCATAGCGGAGGGAACGCCGCTGCCGGACAACACCCGCGCCCGAGTTGCACCGCTTGCTTGAGCGCTCGACCTCCTGCGTGCGCAGATCCGCACCATCGAGGGCGACCGCCTGCGTAGGCTCGCCGCGGCTCCGGCTGCACCAGAAGGCCCGCATGCGATGGTGCGCCTCATCGCACGGGTCATCGGCGTCGGTGTCGAGACGGCGGACATGCTGGTCCACGAGATCCTGTCGCGCGGATTGCGTGATCGCCGCGCGGTGGCGCGCTATGCCGGGCTCACGGGTTCGCCCGACGAGAGCGGCAAACGCCGGCGCGAGAAGGGGCTGGCACGCGCCGGCAGTGCCCGCGTGCGGCATGGCATGATCCAACTGGCTGGCGCTTTCTCCTCTTCCAGAAGGACAGTGCGCTGGCCCGATGGTTCCAGGCGCGCACGGCCGACGGCCGCAAGGCCACGCGCAAGACGATGATCGTGGCGCTGGCGCGCAAGCTTCTGATTGCGCTGTGGCGCCTCGTCACCACGGGCGAGGCGCCACCGGGCGTCAGCTTGCGTGCGGCGTGATGGGGACACGTGGGAAGAGGAGAGCAACACACACCCAATTGGCTGGCCCGCAGAGGGTCTGCCGATGATGATCCGAGGTGGCGGCAACCCGAAGCTACACATGGTCCTCAGACCGCGGACGTAGAATGGGCCCGCCGCCCCGGAGCTTCGCCTACCGATGCGCATGCTGCATCATGGTTCAGATCCCCTGAGATCGACCGAATACAAGTCTGCCGCGCGGCCGCCCGCGCCTGCTCATGGCGAACTCCGCCTCGGAATCCATTGTCGGCACCTCGCCGGGTCCCCAGCCGACCGAGCAAGCCTGCCGCCGTGCTCGTGACCGTCAAGGGCAAGTCGCTGCGCGATCGGGCCTGCGGCCCAGCCTTGACCGTCACTGCGCGCGGCGGCCAGAGCGAAGTTAGGTCGGGACGAGGAGATGGTCGCCAATCGGCCGAACTAGGAGATGGAGAAATGCAGGAGCAGGCTTGACTCTCATCGCCCCATACAGGTGTAGCTGGCGGCATTGGTCGCCGTGCTCTCCGGCATGGGCCGGGCTGATCAGCGCGCCACGGGACACGATCCAACCCGGTTGTTCGGCCGCCCTGACAATCGAAGTCAGCATGTATCCGCCTGTTGTGTCCATCAATCTTACGCGCTCCTGATCATGGGAGATCTCGCGAATGAGAGAGGAGACGTGCCAAGCCCCCCGAACCCTTCGCCAGAACGATTTTCGGGTGGATACACGGCAACGGAGTTCGCAGCAGCGTGCTAGGGCGGCCGGGCGTCAGCACAGTGTCCGAGCCTGCTCGATCGCCTGCCGCAACCGTCGCATCCCTGCCTCCGTCTGCGCCTTGTTGCAGGCGGCGTAGCCGAGCACTAGGCCGTTGCCGGAGGTCGACCAGTGGTATTTCGACAGCGGCGAGGTGTTGACGCCGAGCCTGTCGGCGGTTTCGACCACCGCGCGATCGTCACAATCGTCGGGAAGATGCGCGACGAGCTGGATACCGGCTTCGGCCGGCGAAAGGGTCACGTCGACGGGCAATTCGGCGGCGAAAAGGTCGTGGAACAGCTTGCGCCGCTCGGCATAGATGCGGCGCATGCGCTTCAGGTGGCGGCTCATGTGGCCTTCGTCGATGAAGTCGGCGAGTGCGGCCTGAAGCACCAGCGGCGCGAACTGCCCGGTGGTGCTCAGCGCATGCGGGATGCCCTCGCACAGCGCCGGCGGCAGCACCATGAAGCCGAGCCTGAGCGCCGGGAACAAGAGCTTGGCGAAGGTGCCGACATAGATGACGCAGTCGGCGTAATCCATGCTCTGGATCGCCGGCACAGGCCGTCCCTGGAAGCGGTACTCGCCGTCGAAATCGTCCTCGATGATCCAGGAATTGTGGCGCTCGGCGATCTCGAACAGGCGCAGCCGCTGGTCCATGCGCATGGTGATGCCGAGCGGATGCTGGCAGGCCGGCGTCACATAGATCAGCCGCGGCGCGATCTCGGGCGGATTCATCTGCCAGCCGTCGCGGTCGACGGCAAGCGGCAATATGGTGGCGCCCGCCACGGTGAAGGTCGCCCTCGCAGCGTAGTAGCCCGGTTCCTCCAGCCACACCGGGTCGCCGGGGTCGAGCAGCAGGCGGGCCAGCAAGTCGAACGCGGCCTGGGCGCCCGTCGTCACCACGATCTGCTCCGGCGAACAGCGTACGCCGCGCGCCGACATCAGATAGCTTGCGATCGCCTCCTTCAGCGCCGGCAGGCCGGTGACGTGATAGGTGCCGAACAGCATATCGGCGCCGAACGTGGCGCGGCGGGCGAGCAGCCGCCCCCACACCCCGAACGGAAAATTCTGCGCGTCGGGCATGCCGGGGTGGAAGGCGAAGCGGCCGGGCGCGCCGTGGTGGAAGGGCTGCCGCATCAGGCTTTCGCCGCGCTTTGACAACGGATGGCGGATGGCGGTCGCGGAAGCGCTGCGCTTGTCCTTGCCGGGCGAATTGGCCGGCAGGTCGACGACGACGGCGCGCGCGCCCCGCCGGCTGGTGAGATAGCCCTCGGTCGTCAGCTGGTCGTAGGCGCCGACGATGGTGTTGCGGGCAAGGCCGAGATCCTCGGCCAGCGCGCGGGTGGAGGGCAGCTCCAAGCCCGGCGCCAGCCGCTTGTCGCGGATCATCGCGGCGATCTGCCGGTAGAGCTGGCGCTGGATCGGCTCGGCCACCGTCCGCTCGATGGCCAGCGCTTCCATCGGAAAGGCTTGGCGCCTGCGCTTCGAAATCTGCATCGAACACCCCTGCGGCAAGAGGGAAGGGCAAACTTAGCCGACCTCGACGGAAAGCGAAACTGGCACCTTCACTTCGGCCCGAACTGGCCCTCGCGATGGATACAGATTGGCGCTTAGATTGAAAGAAAAATGGGAACAGCGCGACAGACATGCCGTAGGCAGAGCGTCCACTGCCCGCACTGAGCGGGTGGAGCGCCATCGCCACGGAAGCCTGCGCAGGCGGGAGCCAGGATGGCTGTCAGGATAGGCATCAACCCGATCACGTGGACGAATGACGACGTGCCCGAGCTGGGCGGCGACACGCCACTCGAAACCTGCCTGTCCGAGACCCGCCAGGCCGGCTATGCCGGCACCGAGCTCGGTGGCAAATTCCCGAGGGAAAGCAAGGCGCTGGCGGCTGTTCTTCAGCCTTACAATCTGGCGCTCGTCTCCGGCTGGTACGATGGCCGCATCTGCGAGAAGGAAGTCGAGGAAGAATTCGACGCGATCCTGCCGCATCTGACACTTTTGCGCGACCTCGGCGCGAAACACGTCGTCTATGCCGACACCTCGCGCGGCCGCCACGGCGCCATCCATGATCCGATCTCGCAGCGGCCGAAGCTGGCCGACGATGAATGGAAGGCCTATGGCGCCAAGATCACACGGCTCGCCGAACGCTTCGCCGATTTCGGCGTCGGCATGGCCTTCCATCATCATATGGGCACCATCATCGAGACCGACGAGGAGATCGGCAGGCTGATGGCGGGCTCGGGCGAGGCCGTCGGCCTACTCTACGACACCGGCCATTGCGCCTTTTCCGGCGGCGATCCCGAAAGCCTCTTGAGGCGGCACATCCGTCGCGTCGTCCACGTGCATTGCAAGGATGTGCGGCCTGAGGTGCTGAAGCGGGCGCGGGCCGCCGACATGAGCTTCATGGGGGCGGTGATGGATGGCATCTTCACCGTGCCCGGCGATGGCGCGATCGACTATCCGACCTTGCTGAAAGTGCTCGCCGACCATGGCTATGCCGGCTGGCTGATCGTCGAGGCCGAGCAGGATCCTAGCAAGGCGCATCCGCTCACCTATGCGACGATGGGCTATCGCAATCTATGCTATCTCGCGCGCAAGGCCGGGTTTACGGTCGACGAGCGGCCGGCCTGAGGCACAAGGGGGCGCCAGGGAGGGCGATGAGTTCGGTCCTGTACAAGAGCGTGGTCAAGAATTTCGGCGCACTAAACGTGCTGAGATCGCTCGACCTCGCTGTGCCGGACCACAAATTCCTCGCTCTCCTCGGCCCGTCGGGCTGTGGCAAGACGACGGCGCTCCGCATCCTGGCCGGCCTCGACATGCCGAGCGCCGGCAAGGTGTTCATTGGCGAGCGCGACGTCACGCGGCTGCAGCCGCGCGACCGCGACATCGCCATGGTATTCCAGAGCTACGCGCTCTATCCGCAGATGACGATTGCCGAAAACATCGGCTATCCGCTGTGGATCCGCGGTACGTCGGACGCCGAGCGCAAGGCCAAGATCGGCGATGTCGCCGCCATCCTCGAGATCGGCCATCTGCTCGACCGCCGGCCGCGCCAGCTCTCGGGCGGGCAGCGACAGCGCGTGGCGCTGGCGCGGGCAATCGTCAGGGATCCGGCGGCCTTTCTCATGGATGAGCCACTGTCCAATCTCGACGCGCGGCTGCGGCTGACGATGCGCGGCGAGATCAAGCGCCTCTGCCAGCGCCTCAGCGCCACCACCATCTACGTCACCCACGACCAGGTCGAGGCCTTGACCATGGCCGATCTGGTCGCCGTCATGCATGGTGGCGATCTGCAGCAGATGGCGCCGCCCATCGACATTTACGACCGCCCGGCAAACCGCTTCGTCGCCACCTTCGTCGGCAATCCGCCGATGAACATCCTGCCGGTCGCGCTGGCCGAGCAAGGCGTGATCGCCGGCGGAAAGCTCGTGCCGCTGGAGCGAACGCGGCTCACCGCATGCCGCCTCGCCGAAATCGTCGAGATCGGGCTGCGCCCGGAAGACTGCAGCGTCGCCCAACCCGGCGCGCCATGTGCGCTGCCCGGCGAAATCTACGTCGTCGAGCCGATGGGCAACGAGACGCTGGTCAATGTCCGCGTCGATGGCGGCAACGTCCAAGTGCGGGCCGGCCGCGATTTCAGGGGTGCGGTGGGCGAAAACATCGGCGTCGCCTTCGACGCGGCGAACGCTTGTTTCTTCAATTCGGTCGGCATCACCGCCGTCCATAGGGTCAACAGTAACGGGAGAGAGAAATGACGCATTCTAGTAGAAGCAGACTTACTCGCCGCTCCGTCATCAAGGGCGGCCTTGGCCTGGCTTTGGCCACCACGGCCCTCGCCACGCTCGGCCTGCCAATGCCGGCGAGAGCCGCCGGCAAGAAGGTCATCATCGGCGCTTTCGCCGATGGTGGCCTGACGCCGTTCAAGCAGAAGATCGTTCCGCAGGCGAAGGAGGCCGGCTTCGACATCGAGTTCCTCGAGGACGAATACGGCGTGACCCTGGAGAAGTGGTTCGCCGACGCCCAAAGCGGCGCCGGCCAGTACGACCTCTATCTACTCGATGATCCCTGGGTGCCGCAGTTCGGCGCCGCCAATGTGCTCGAGGATCTCGGCGCAGGCGGCATCGACGGCGCCGACAAGGACTGGATCGGCCCGATGATGGACATGGGCTACTGGCCGCCGCAGAAGGGGCCGCGCGTCAAGGGCTTCGAGGACGCCAAGCCGACGCTGATCTGCGTGCCGTTCGTCGGCGATTTGCAGACGCTGACCTACCGCAACGATGTCTTCACCGGTGGCGCGCCGAAGACCTGGGACGAGGTGATCGCCAAGGGCAAGGAAGGGGTCGCGGCCGGCAAGATCAAATACCCGGTCGTCTTCCGTGGCGTCTCCGGCAATCCGATCGTCACCAGCTGGTATCCGGTCTTCCTGTCATTCGGCGGCGCCTTCTTCGACGACAAATGGAACCCGATCTTCAATTCGGCGGAAGGCAAGGCATCGGCCGATTTCTTCGTTGGCACGATGAAGCAGAACGCGCCGAGCGGCGTGGTCGAGTTCGACTCCGACCAGGAAGGGGCGGCGATACTCGGCGGCGATGCCGGCGCGATCATCCAGTATTCCGGCAATGCGCTGAAAGCCGACGATCCCGCACAGACCAAGGTCGCCGGCAAGCTTGATTTCGGCGTGGTGCCGAAGCAGCAGTCGGCGATCGCGCAGATGGGCATCTTCATCGCCGGCGTTCCGAAATCGGCGCCCAACAAGGCGAACGCGATCGAGTTCCTGAAGTGGTACACCAGCGCCGAGACCCAGGCCAAGCTCTCGGAAGCGGGCTCGATCCCGGTTAAGCGCAGCGCCTTCGGCATCGCCAAGCCCGGCAACCGGCTGATCCCGGTCGCCCTGCAGCAGCTCGACGCCGGCGCGCTGCCCCGGCCGCGCACGCCGGACTGGGCGAAGGTCGAGGAACTGCTCGGCATCGAGCTCAACAAGGCACTCCAAGCCGGGTCCGGCGGCGGTGTGGCCCTGGACACTGCCGCAAAGCAGGTCAAGGACTACCTGACCACAGCCGGCTACTACTGATGCAAATTGGCACGCAGGCGCGCAAATATCGCCTGCAGGGGGCGGGGCTCGACCTGGCCCTCCCATATCTCATGCTGGCGCCGGGCCTGATGATCGTGCTCGGCGTGCTGGTCTATCCGCTCTGGGATGGTCTCAGGGCCAGCACCAGGGCCTATCGCTACGGCTCGCCGATCTCCGATGTCGGCCTGCAGAACTATGTGCATCTGTGGAGCGACGCACAGTTCCTGAACGCGCTCTGGGTCACGGTGAAGTTCGTCGCGCTGTCGGTGTCGTTGGAAGCGGTTCTGGGCTTTGCGCTGGCGCTATTCTGCCTGCGCGAGTTTCGCGGCATCCGCCTGTTGCGGACGGTGCTGATCATTCCGATGGTGATCACACCGGTCGTTGTCGCTATCGTCTTCAGGCTGATCTACGCCAGCGACGCCGGCATGCTGACGGCGCTGTCGGAAGCCATGGGCGGCGGCGCGGTGCAGATCCTCGGCAACCGGCTCAACGCCTTCATCGGTCTCGTCGTCCTCGACGTCTGGGAATGGACGCCGCTGATGTTCCTGATCCTGCTCGCCGGCCTGCAATCGCTGCCGCACGAGCCATTCGAGGCGGCGCGCGTCGACGGCGCCGGCGCCTGGCGGGTGTTTGCCGATCTCACCTTCCCAATGATGCGGCCGGTGCTGGCGGTGGCCATCGTGCTCAGGACCATCGACGCCTTCGGAACCTTCGACCAGGTCTTCGTGCTGACACGCGGCGGACCGGGCGAGGCGACGAGGCTGGTTTCGATTTACGGCTACGACACCGCCTTCAAGTTCCAGCAGACCGGCTATGCGGCCGCTCTGTTCGTGACCATCGGCTTGGTCGTGCTGGCGCTCGCCTTCAGCGCCATCAGGTTGTTGCGCAGGATCGACGCGTCATGAGGACCCGTCTGGCGCGCATCCTGACAACGAGCTTCGTGCTGGCCGTCGTGCTGTTGCCGATCTACTGGTTGGTCTCGACGTCGCTCAAGTCCAACCGCGAGATCACGCAGGAAGGCACGCTCTACCCGCATGTGCCGACGCTCGACAATTACGTCAGGCTGTTCACCGAAAAGCAGTTCGGCTCCTACCTCACCAATTCGCTGGTCGTGACGTTCTTCTCCGTAGCCATCGCGCTCGTGGTCGGCGCGATGGGCGCCTATGCGATCGCACGCTTTCGCCTGCCTTTCGCCATGGAGCGCAAGGTCGGCCTGTTCCTTTTGACGCTGCGCATCATCCCGCCGGTCGTCATCCTGATCCCGGTCTATCTCTTGATGCTCAGCCTCGGCCTGCTCGACAGCTGGCTCGGGCTGATCGCCACCTACACAGCCTTCAACGTCACCTTCTGCGTCTGGATGATGGAGAGCTTCTTTCGCGAAATCCCGGTCGAGCTCGAGGAAGCCGCAATGGTCGACGGCGATTCCCGCTTCGGCGCCTTCCGCCGCATCACGCTGCCGCTTGCCGCACCCGGGCTTGCGGCGACCGCGATCTTCGCGGTGCTGGTCACCTTCAACGAATTTCTCTTCGCGCTAGCGCTGACGGCGACGCCCCGAGCGATGACCATGCCGCGGGGCACCGCCACACTGATCGGGCGCATCGACACCGACTGGGCCTCGATGGCCGCCGCCGGCGTCATCGGCGCACTGCCGATCGTCTTATTTGCGCTGCTGGTGCAGCGCCACCTGGTTCGCGGGCTTACCATGGGCGCCGTCAAGTGAACATGAATCGGCCGTCTCGCGAAAGCGAAGGCCTGACAGGAAAGTCGAACGCATGATGGATGTCTGTCTGTTCGGAGTGGGGCTGATCGGCCGGGTGCATGCGGGCAACCTCGCGCGCCATCCAAGAGTGCGGTTGCGCTACATCGTCGATCCCAATCGCGAGGCTGCCGAGAAAATCGCCGCCATGACCGGCGCCGAAATCGCCGACACCGAAACCGTGATGAACGATCCAGCGGTCAAGATGGTGTTCATCGCTTCGGCAACGCGAACGCATGCCGAGCTTGCCATTGCCGCGGCGGCGAAAGGCAAGGCGATCTTCTGCGAGAAGCCGATCGATCTCGACATCAAGCGCACCGACCAGTGCCTGGCCGCGGTCGAGAAAGCCGGCGTGCCGTTCCAAATCGGCTTCAACCGCCGTTTCGACCCGAGCTTCCGGGCGCTGAAGGAGCGTCTTGTCGCCGGCGAGATTGGTGCCGTCGAACAGGTTATCATCACCAGCCGCGATCCCGAACCCGAAACCGAGGAGGCGCTGGCCGGGGGCGGGGGCGTTTTTCGCGAAATGACCATCCACGACTTCGACATGGCGCGGAACATGCTGGGCGAGGAACCTGTCGAGCTCTTCGCGACCGGGTCGTCCCTGGTGGCGCCGCAATACAAGAAGCTCGGCGACTACGACACCGCGATGTTCATCCTGCGCACCGCATCGGGCCAGCAGTGCCACATCAACAACAGCGTCAGGGCCGCCTATGGCTACGACCAGCGCATCGAGGTGCATGGCGCCGACGGCATGCTGCAGGCCGGCAACCGGCTGCCGACCTCGGTCGAGATGTCCGGCGGCAGCGGCATCTCGCGCGACAAGCCCTATTACTTCTTCGTCGAGCGCTACGCCGAGTCCTACGCCGCCGAGATAGACCACTTCATAACATGCGTGGAGACGGGAAAGAGGCCCGCTGTCACGGCCAGCGATGGCCGCAAGGCGATGATCCTTTGCGAAGCAGCCCTTGCCTCCGCCAGATCCGGCAGGTTCGAGCCTGTCGAGCTCTGACTGAACAGTTTCTATTCAAAGCCAGGAGTCTCCAAATGAAGATTGGCATGATCACCGACAGCCTGGGCAACCTCTCTTTCGACGAGATGCTGCGCACCTCGGCCGAACTCGGGCTGGAGACGCTGGAGTTCGCCTGCGGCAACTGGTCGTCGGCGCCGCACATCGATCTCGGGGCGATGCTGGACAGCGCGGCCACCCGCACCGAATTCGTTGCCAAGGTGAGGGATCACGGGCTGACGATCGCGGCGCTCAACTGCTCGGGCAATCCGCTGCATCCGGGGCCGCAGGGCAAGAAGCACCATGAGGTGACGCAGGATACGATCCGGCTGGCGAGCCTGATGGGCATCGAACGCGTGGTCATGATGTCGGGCCTGCCTGGCGGGCCGGGCGATGCCAACCCCAACTGGATCATCACCGACTGGCCACCCGAATGCGCCGATATCCAGCGCTACCAGTGGGACGATTGCATCATTCCCTACTGGCGCGATCTTGTAAAATTCTCGAGCAATCTCGGCATCCATAAACTCTGCCTGGAACTGCACGGCCATCAGGCCGTGTACAACGTCCAGACGCTGTTCCGGCTGCGCGACGCTGTCGGCGAAACGGTCGGCGCCAACTATGACCCGAGCCACCCGCTCTGGATGGGCGCCGACCCCATCGCCGCCGTGCGCAAGCTGGGCTCCGCGATCTACTATGTCCACGCCAAGGACACTCGCGTCGAACCAATCCCCGCAGGTATTGACGGCGTGCTCGATGCGCGTCCGCCGAACCACTATGCGGAACGCGCCTGGAATTACATCACGCTGGGCTACGGCCACGGTGAGACCTGGTGGCGGCAGTTCTGCACCGCACTGAAGCAGGTCGGCTACGATGACGTGCTATCCATCGAGCACGAGGACTTGATGCTGTCGCCGATGGAAGGCATGCGCAAATCCGTCGCGCTGCTGCGCAACGTCGCCATCAACCTGGCTTAGGCGAGGACCTGTCGAGGCTAGGGCTGAGAGAGTATTGCACGATGGCTCGGCCTCGACGACGGGCTGGCAATCTCCGAAGGCTGAGCTTTGGTGTATCCGCGGCGCGGATGTCCGCTCTTGGCACGATCATCGACTGCGGCCTTTGCTCAAGGGTTAGAGTTGCCCTGCGAGGGCTTGGCGCTGCCAAGGTCATGAATCGCAGCCTGTATGTCGCGAGCGAATTCGCGTCCGAAGCGCGACTGCGGCAAGGAGGTGCTGGTCACGAGCACGATATCGAGCGCCGAGCGGGGCTGGAACGGCAGCATTTTCAGGTTGCCGAGGTTGGCCCAGGGAACCAGTCCGTCGACCAGTGCGATGCCCAGTCCAGCCGAGACCAGGGGTGCGGCCGCGATCGACAGGCTTATCTCGATCTGCGGATCGTAGAATGCCCCCTGCTCCTGGAACACCCGCGCAAGCATCTGACCGGCTGGTGTATTGGTGCCGTAGCTGATCAAAGCCTGTTCCGTCAGATCGGCTGGCGTAACGGTCTTGAGTATCGCCAGCGGCGATTCCGGCAGGACCAGTGCGACGATGTCCGCCGCGCCAATAACCTCATTGCGGATCTGGGGCTCGGCCAGGGTGGTCATGGTCAGACCAAGGTCGATGTCGCCGATCAGGACACGCTCGGCAATCTCCTCCGCAGGGAGCGTCTGAAGGACCAGGCGAGCACCAGGGTTGCGCCGACGGAAGCGTCGGGTGGCGGCCGGCAGCAGTGCGAAGGTAGGCGGTGCGCTGGCTGCGACGCGAAGCAGGCTCAGCTGCTTGTCGCGGATCCGGTTCGAATAGATCCTCAGCACTTCGATCTCGCGGAAAATCCGGTCGGCGTCGCGAAACAGCAGATGCGCCTCGGGCGTGGCCACGAGGCGGCCGCCTATGCGTTCGAACAGCTTGTAGCCGATCAGGGTTTCGAAGTGCCTAAGCACCTTGCTCACCGCAGGCTGGGAAACATGCAAGGCTTCCGCCGCCGCAGTGAGTGAACTGTGGCGCATGATGGCGCGGAAGACTTCAAGATGCCTGGCGTTCATGACCAATCATAACCTAAGGTTCTGGATGGCAAAACACTTAGTATTGGCGATAGGCGCGGCGGACTGGAAAGATCGTGGGGTGGCAGACAGCCAGATCCGAAGGAGGATCGCCCATGACCTCAAGCGAAAGCGGCCGTTTCCGGCGCGTTGGTGAGCAAGACAGGCCGAGGCTCGTCTTTTCGATCGACGGCCAGCCGGCTGAAGGCTGCAAGGGCGACACGCTGCTGGTGGCGATGCTCACGCAAATCCGTCATCTCAGGAGCTCCGAATTCGGCGACGGCGATCGTGCCGGCTTCTGTCTGATGGGAGCCTGCCAGGATTGCTGGGTGTGGACCGACACAGGCGAGCGCTTGCGCGCCTGCACCACGCCGCTTGCCGCGGGCATGTGCATTGCCACCAAAGCTCCGGAGCAGGCATGGCCGACCCTCGCATAGTGCCCGATCCCCGCATAGTAATCGTCGGCGCCGGTCCGGCCGGTGTGCGTGCCGCCGAGACGCTGGTTGCAGCAGGCGTTCGGCCGATCGTGATCGACGAAGGCGGCCGTGACGGCGGCCAGATCTACCGCCGTCAGCCCGAAGGCTTTCGCCGCTCCTACGCCTCGCTCTACGGATCGGAAGCCGGCCGTGCCGAGGATCTGCATCGCAGTTTCGAGGCTCTGCGCGATCGCATCGATTATCGGCCCGAGACCCTCGCCTGGGGGATTTGGGAAAAGCAGTTGCATCTCCTTCAGGGGTCTCGAACCAGCGAGGTCGATTTCGATGCATTGATCATCGCTTCGGGGGCGACTGATCGCCTGATGCCGGTTCGGGGCTGGAACCGGGCCGGTGTCTACAGTCTCGGCGCCGCGCAGCTCGCGTTGAAGTCGCAGGCCAGCGCGATCGGCAGCCGCGTCGTCTTCATGGGAAGCGGCCCGCTGCTCTATCTCGTGGCGGCGCAATATTCGAAGGCGGGCGCCAAGGTTGCGGCGGTGCTTGATACCTCCTCCTTCTGGCTGCGGGTCAAGGCTCTGCCCAGGTTGATAGCCCGCCCGGACGTGTTGCTGAAGGGGCTGGCGCTGACCTGGAAACTGCGTCGCGCACGAACCGAGATCGAAACCGGGATCACGCCGGTCGAGATCGAAGGCCAGCCGGAAACCGGTGTCGAGACCATCCGCTTCCGCACCAACAAAGGGCAAGAAAGGACGGTCGCCTGCGACGCGGTTGCGCTCGGCTATCATCTTCGTCCGGAGGCTCAACTGGCGGACCTTGCGCGCTGCGAGTTTCGTTTCGATGTGCAAACCCGGCAATTCTTTCCGGTAAAGGATACGGACGGCCGCAGCAGCGTTGCCGGAATCTATCTGGCTGGCGACGGCGCCCTGACGCTCGGCGCCGACGCTGCCGAGGCTTCAGGGCATTTGGCTGCGCTTGCGGTGCTGACCGATCTCGGGCGCCAGGTCGCGACACGCGACGTCGGTCGCCTCCGCCGCCGCCTGCGTGCCTTCGAGCGGTTTCGGCGCGGCATCGCCGATGCTTTTCCGTGGCCGGCAAGCGCTGCCGCTGCTTTCAGCGAGGATACGGTGGTGTGCCGCTGCGAGAACATCACGGCGGGTGAGCTGCGTGCCGCCGTCACCACGGGATCTGTCGAACTGAACCACGCCAAGGCCTTCAGCCGTGTCGGCATGGGCCGATGCCAGGGCCGCTATTGCGGACATGCCGCGGCCGAGGTAATCGCCGCTAGTGCCGGTGTTTCGATTGAAACGGTGGGCCGCATCCGTGGCCAGCCGCCGGTCAAGCCGTTCGTCATCGGTGCAGAGAGCGATGCGAAGGAGGGAGCGTGAAACCGCTGCAAGCCGACGTGATCGTCATTGGCGGCGGCCTGATGGGAACCGCCGCGGCGTTTTTCCTGCGCCGGCGCGGGCGTTCGGTCATCCTGCTCGAACGCGGGCTGGTTGGCCAGCAGGCGAGCGGCGTCAATTTCGGCAATGTGCGCCGGCAAGGGCGTTTCCTCCCGCAACTGCCGCTGGCCAACCGCTCGCGTGAAATCTGGGGCAGGCTGAGGGAATTGCTTGGTGAGGACGCGGAGTTCCTGGCAACCGGCCATATCCGCGTCTGCTACGACCCCAGTCAGATCGGAGTGATCGAGGCCTATGCGCAAAAGGCGCGCGACTATGGCCTTGACCTGGAATTGCTGAGTGCAAATGCGCTGAAGGCGCGTTTTGGTTTCTTCGGGCCGGAGGCGATCGCCGGCTCCTATTCGCCGAATGACGGTCATGCCAATCCAAGGCTTGCGGCGCCCGCTTTCGCGCGCGCGGCGGCGCGGGCTGGCGTCGAGGTGTTCGAGAACACCGAGATCGTTTCGATCGCCAAGCCAGGCGATGATTTCCAGGCGACCGCAGCCGATGGGAGCGTGTTCAGCGCGCCGATCGCGCTGGTCACAGCCGGAGCCTGGGGTGGGGCCTTGTCGCAGCAGTTCGAGGAGCCAGTTCCGCTTGCCGTGCACGGACCGCAAATGGCAGTGACGGAACCTTTGCCTTACCGCATCCGGCCGGTCATCGGCGTGTCGACCGTGATCCCGGCCGAAGTCGTGTATCTACGTCAGGTCGAGCGCGGCAATGTCGTTTTCGGTGGCGGCGCGCGGGGGCCGGCATTTGCCGACACAAGGCGCGCCTATGCAGTGCCTGGGAATCTCACCGGCCAGGTTCGGCAGATCCGCCGTCTGGTGCCGGCGCTCGCCAACATGCGAGTCATCCGCACCTGGAGCGGCATCGAGAGCTACCTGCCTGACGATATTCCGATCATGGGTCCGAGCGCGCGTCTGTCCGGCCTTTATTACGCCTTCGGTTTTTGCGGCCACGGCTTCCAGCTCGGACCGGGGGTCGGTGACGTGATGGCCGAACTGATCGACCGTGGTTCCACGACGACGCTGATCGAACCATTCCACATCAAGCGGTTCGCGACGGCCGAGGCCGCGCGCCTGGTTTCAGCCTGAATTGACCAAGGAGAAGATAGAGATGTCAGTTGTACCCGCCGTCCGTCCGGCCACAGGGCAAGCCAGTGAAGAGACGCGACGCTTGCATGACGAGATATTCGTCTTCGATGCGCTGTCCATCGCCTATGTGCTCGAGGACAAATATGCCGAACGGACCCTGGCCGGCGGGGTCAATGCGACCAATGTCACCTTCGCTTTGGAGGAGAATTGGGATGTCGTGATGCGCAACTCGGAGCGCTATCTCTCGATGATCGAGAAGAGCGCTTACCTGAAACTCTGTCTGACGGCCGACGATATGCTGGCGGCGAAGCAGACCGGCAAGCTTGGCGTCGTTTTCGGCACCCAGGGCGCGACCATGCTGGATGACCAGCTTTGGCGGCTGGAACTGCTGACCAGGATGGGGCTTCGCGTGCTCGGCCTTGCCTACACGACCGCCAATATCTTCGGCGACGGATGCGGGGAAAGGCGCGATGCCGGCCTTAGCTATCTTGGCGAGGAACTGGTGGCGTTGGCAAACACTCTGCCGCTGATGATCGACCTGTCGCATTGCGGCCATCGCACGCGCGCCGAGACCACCGCATTGGCCCGCGCGCCGGTCTGCACCCATTCCAATGCCGACGGGTTGCGGTCGAACGGCCGCAACACTGAGGACGCGACCGTCAAGGCGATGGCCGAGAAAGGCGGCATGATCGGTGTCTGTGGCTTGCCGCAGTCGCTGGCCGACGGAACCCCGACGCTGGACGACTTCCTCGATCACGTCGATTACCTGGTGCGGCTGGTCGGTCCCGATCATGTCGGCATCGGAGTCGACTACGTCGAGAAATATCAGGAGCAGGCCTCGGTCGTAGCACCTCCGAGCGTCGTCATATGGCGCACCCGCCGTCCCGACATTTTCGGCTCGCTGTCGAGCTTTGGCCGGCAGTCCTATCCCGTCGGCATCGAGACGGTCACCAAATTGCCGAACCTGACACAGGGCCTTCTCGACCGCGGCTACGATCGCGAGCAGACGGCGGCGATCATGGGCGGCAACTGGCTGAAGACCTTCCGCCACTTCTGCGGATGATCGACAACCCTCCCTGCGCGGGCGGCCATGATGCAGCGGCGAGCAATGTCAGTTGCGCGTGACCGCCGACTGAAGCAGGGGTTGGAGCGCGTGAACATCGTCCATCATTTGCGTTCTCAACCAGTTGGCGATTTCCGCCACAACAGGTCGAAGGGCCCTCGAACGGGGAGCGATCAGACGGTGATGGCGCCCCGTATCGATCAGGCGATCCGATGCCGGAACCAATATCCCCTTCAGCAGCGCAGTTGAGGTGACACTGAGCCAACCGAGCGCAACACCTTCGCCGTTTAGAGCTGCCTGAAGGATGACCGCGTAGTCGGAGAACTCCAGCCACGTTCCCTTGGCAGTCTTGCGGTTCGCCACGTTTCCCCAAACGTCGGCCCATTGCCGCAAACGATGATCGGTAAGGTGCAGGAAGATGTGGCCGTCACCGTCACCATCATGATCAAGCTTGCCATGGGCGCGAAGGTAGGAGGGACTGCATACTGGAAGTATGATTTCCGGCGAAAAGTCCCACCGGTGATACTGAATATCGTCCTCGGGAACGATCCGCGTTCCCAGGTCGACATTGTCCGGCATCCCGTGCATGACGCCGGCTATCAAATCAAAGCGCAGATCAACGTTCCGAAAGGTGGCGTTGAAATCCCCCAACCTCGACACCAGCCAATGCGTGACGAATGAACTTGAGAGAGACAAAGTTACCAGTGGTTTGCTGGCTTTCTTCTGGTCTTGGATTATCAAAATGGTGTCGCGAACCTGGCTGAGCCCCTCGCGGACGGCCGCGTAGAGGACCCTGCCGTCATCTGTAAGAGCAAGCCCGGTCGGGCCGCGATCGAACAGTCGCATCCCCAGTTCGGCTTCGAACTGGGCAATCGTTCGGCTGATGGAAGGCTGGGTCACATTGAACTCGCCGGCAGCGGCGGTGAAGCTGCCGGTTCGTGCCGCGGCCTCGAAAACAAACAGGCCTCTCGCTGAGGGGATGAGCTTGGACAATGCCACCATTCGACCACCACGTCCCGCGTCGCGTCATCATTCTTCAGATGGCATACGTTTTTCATCCACCCTGACGAAAATCATATAACCGAAAAGCGAAACAGAACAGGGCAAGCCCGGCGCTTTGGGCCCAGAAATCTGACACTGTTTGCGAAACACCATGACGCACAAGAGGCGACCGGAGAACTGTGGTCATAACCACAGCATATACCGTCATGAGCTTTTTCAAGCTTCTGAACTGCTCCGAAATGTACAACCATGACCGAAGTGGTGCTGTTCGAGCGGCCCGCAGGGCGCGCTCGAACAGCCCGAAGCGCGATGTGCCCCCTGATGGCCCGGGGTTGCCCTGAATGCAGGAAGACGCCAATGAACCACCTCTCGGCAGGCCAGACCTCGGGGACAAGCGTCGACCCACTTCTCAGTCCGTTCCGGCTTAAGAAGCTGGAGTTCCGCAACCGCGTGATCAGCACCAGCCACGCCTCGATGCTGGATGAGAGCGGGATGCCGCTGGAGCGATATCAACGCTACCACGAAGAGAAAGCGCGTGGCGGCCTCGCCATGACGATGATCGGCGGCTCGGCAATGACCTCTCCCGACTCTAGCTGGGGCGGCGGGCAGCTCAACCTGTCCACCGACGAGATCATCCCGCATCTGCAGTCCTTGGCGCGACGCATCCATCAACATGGCGTGGCCGTGATGTCCCAGGTCTCACATTTGGGCAGGCGGGCAACGGCATATGCAGGGAACTGGTTGCCGGCGATTGCGCCGTCACGGATCCGCGAGACGCGCAACCGAAACTTTCCGAAGGAAATGGATGAGGCGGATATCAGGCGCATCACCAGGGACTACGCCTCTGCCGCTGTCCGGTGCCGTGAAGGCGGCCTCGATGGTGTCGAAACCGTAACGGGTGGCCATCTGATCGGTCAGTTTCTCTCGCCGAGGACCAACAAGCGCTCCGACTCCTATGGCGGCTCCGTGGAAAACAGGGCGCGGTTTGGCCTGATGGTTCACGAGGCGATCCGCAAGGCTGTCGGTGACGACATGATTGTCGGCATTCGTTTCGCGATCGACGAGGGCACTGACGAAGGTTCGGACTTTGACGACTGTCTCGCGCTTGCCCGCCTGTTCGAGAGGGAGGGGCACGTAGATTTCTTCAACTGCATCTACGGGCGCATGGATACGGACCTTGTGCTGGCCGAGCACAACATGCCCGGCATGTTTCAGCGCAGTGCCCCGTTCCTGCCGCAAGTCGCACAGTTCAGGAAGGAGACGAGACTTCCCCTGCTTCATGCGGCAGGCATCAGGGATGTGGCGACCGCTCGCCATGCGATCCGGGAGAATATTGTCGACCTGATAGGCATGACGCGGGCGCACATCGCCGACCCGGAGATCGTCAACAAGATCCTGCGAGGCGAGGAGGAGCGGATCCGTCCATGCGTTGGCGCTACCTACTGTCTCTATAAGAAGGTGAATTGCATCCACAATCCGGTGAGCGGTCGAGAGACGACGCTGAGCTCCACCATCGATCGTGCCGCCAGCCCCAAAAGGGTCGTTGTCGTGGGCGGCGGGCCGGCAGGTCTGGAAGCAGCCAGAGTATCTGCCGAGCGGGGACATTTTGTCATCATGTTCGAGGCGGGCGCGAAACTTGGAGGGCAGATCCTGGTCGCTGCGTCCGCGGCGGAGCGAAGGGATCTGCTTGGTATCGTGGACTGGCGGGTGAACGAGCTCGAGCGCCTCGGCGTCGATGTTCGCCTGAACACTTATGCCGACGCTGACACAGTGCTTGCTGAAGACCCAGACGTCGTTGTGGTCGCAACTGGCGGCATTCCCGATATGGATTGGCTGGAGGGGTCTGAACTCTGCGACAGTGTTTGGGATCTGCTGACCGGTGCGCTACCCGGCAAGGACGATATCCTCATCTATGATGGGACCGGGCGCCAGGCGGCACCATCCTGCGCGCTCCACCTTGCACGGCAAGGGAAGGGGGTCTGTATCGTGACCCCTGATGACGCCCTGGCGGTGGAGATGCCGTATCCAGAAAGGGCGAGCTTCCGCAAGCTCCTCTCGGAGCTAGGCATTCGGACCATGGTTGATGTCAAGCTGACCAAGGTTGCCCGTCGGGGCAATGGCTTGACAGCCATCTTCCGCAACGAACTGACCGGCGCGGAAACGAGCTTAGTCACCTCGCAGGTGGTCATCGAAAATGGAACCATTCCCGTAGAAGAAGTTTTCCAGGACTTGAGAGCCGGCTCGGCAAACGGCGGGCTATCGGGCGTATTTTTCCAAGATAGTAGCCACGACAGCTTGTCGGTGGGGAGTCCTAATTCTGGAAAATTCAGTTTGCACCGTATCGGTGATGCAGTTTCCAGCAGAGATATATATTCGTCGATTTATGAAGCATATCGATTGTGTTCGCGGCTTTGACACCTGCGCGCTTCCAACATTTCTTTGACCAGCCTGTGAAATTGGAGAAACGGGTGTCGAAATCATCGGGTTATCCCAACGATCCTACCTCGATCGGCCGCGACATTTGGTCGAAATCGTCCCGCGGCTTCCGCACGAGATCGCTGGACGACAACCGGGGACGCAGGCGCCGCTCAATATTGCGACTTCGCCGTCAGTTCAGAATTCTCTGCCGTGAAACGCCATCTCTTCAGCCTTTCAAGCCGTCCGGATGCCATAAGCTCGAAAGATAGCAGCCCCTCGGAAGAAAGGCGCATGCACGTGAAAACTGACTTCAAAGTGCTGACCTTCGACGTCGTTGGAACCTTGATCGATTTCGAGACGGGCATTGCCAGCTACGTGCAGGGTGTCGTGGAAAGGGCAGGTCTGTCGGTCGACGGTGAAACGGTGCTGACCGCCTATCGCAAGGCGCGCGCCATGCCTGGAGCTGGCCTGTTTCCGGACGATCTCGTCCGCTGCTACCTCGAAATCGCTCGGGCGCTTGGTTTGCCGGCAACGGATGAGGCAGCGCAAGGCCTGCGCCAATCCGTCAAGGATTGGCCAGCCTTTGCGGATTCGGTCGAGGCGCTTGCCCGCCTGCGCAAGCGGTACAAGCTGGTCGCCATGACCAACGCGCAGAACTGGGCGCTGGCGCATTTTTCGCGAACGCTCGGCAACCCGTTCGATCTCACCGTCACCGTCGACGATGTCGGCCTGGAAAAGCCGAACCCGCAATTCTTCGCGTTTGCCCGCGGCCGCATCAGCGCATGGGGCTTTGGCCTGAAGGACATCCTGCATGTGGCGCAGAGCCAGTATCACGACATCGGCGTGGCGCGCGAACTCGGCTACACCGTGTGCTGGATCGAACGGCGAAAGGGGCGGAAGGGGTCTGGCGGCACACTCGAACCTGCCAGGCTCACCACACCCGACTTCCATTACTCGACACTTGCCGAACTGGCCGATGCGGTCGACGGAAGGCACCTGACCCAGGTCGCCTGAGGTCGTCCGCCCAGCATGCTAGCCTACCCAGCGGGCGGACAATTGCCGCCGCTGCAACAATAAAAACAACAGCGCCGAACAAAACCAACAGGGGAAAGAAGGAATGGGAATGATGGGAACACGGCCACACTGAATGTCATCGCCTGCGTCGTCTTGCGGCGCTTAAAAATGAACCAGAATGGTCCTCCGGTACGCGTGCCAAATTTTGGCCGGCCGGATCAACGAAAGGCTGACACGATGAAACCCGACTTTGACAAGATCCTGCGTCCGACCGACACCGACCGCATTGAAAACGCCATCCGCCGCGGCGCCACGCGGCGCGAGCTTCTCGGCATGCTTTTGGCTGGCGGCATGGGAGCGGCGTTGGCTGGCTCGGTCCTTGGCCACGCCACCAAGGCCTACGCCGACACGCCGAAGAAAGGCGGCAGCATCCGCGCTGCCGGCTACTCCAGCGGCACCACCGACACGCTCGACCCGGCCAAACAGTCGCTGTCCACCGACTATGTGCGCTGCACCAGCTTCTACAACGGACTCACCAGCCTCGACGACAAGCTCTCGGCGCAAATGGAACTGGCGGAGAGCTTCGACACGAATGATGCGGTCACGTGGACTGTAAAGCTGCGCAAGGGCGTGACGTTCCACGATGGCTCTACGTTCGGTCCGGACGACGTTGTCTACTCGCTCAACCGACACAAGGATCCCGCGATCGGTTCGAAGGCCAAGTCGCTTGCCGACCAGATCGCCGAGGTCAAGAAGACCTCAGACAATGAGGTCACCATCGTTCTGACCGGGCCGAATTCGGATCTTCCCGTCATCCTCGGCACCTTCCATTTCCTGATCGTCAAGGCCGGCACAACCGACTTCACCACGGCAAACGGCACCGGCGCCTTCAAGTGCAAGGAGTTTCAGCCGGGCGTGCATTCGGTCGCTGTGCGCAACGAGAACTACTGGAAAGGCACCGGGCCCTATCTCGACCAGGTCGAATTCTTCGCCATCGCCGACGAAAACGCCCGCGTGAATGCCTTGCTGTCGGGGGATGTCGCGCTCATCGGCTCGATCGATCCGCGCTCGTCGCAACTGGTCAAGCAGGCCGGCAGTTTCGACCTCCTGACGACAACGGCCGGCAACTATACCGACTTGAACATGCGGCTGGACACAGCGCCCGGCAGCGATCCGAATTTCGTGGAGGCGATGAAGTTGCTGCTCGACCGCGAGCAGATCAAGACGGCTGTGTTCCGCGGATATGCTGAGGTGGCAAACGACCAGCCCGTCCCTCCCAGCAACCGTTTCTACAACGCCGAATTGCCACAACGGCCATACGATCCAGACAAAGCAAAATCACTGCTTGCCAAGTCAGGTCTCATCGGCGCCAAAATCCCGATCGTCGCGTCAACCGCAGCGTCGCAGTCGGTAGACATGGCTGTCCTCATCCAGCAAGCAGCCAGCGAAATCGGCTTGAACATCGACGTCCAGAAGGTCCCGGCGGACGGCTACTGGTCGAACTATTGGCTGAAGGCGCCCATCTGTTTCGGCAACATCAATCCTCGCCCGACCGCCGATATCCTGTTCTCGCTGCTCTACACGTCGAGCGCGCCCTGGAACGAATCTCACTGGAAGAGCGAGCGTTTCGACAAGATCCTCGTCGAGGCGCGAAAGGAACGCGACGACGCCAAGCGCAAGGAGATGTACGGCGAGCTGCAGAAGATGGCGCACGAGGAGAGCGGCGTCGCGATCCCGGTCTTCATCAGCAACATTGACGCTCATAGCTCCAAGCTCAAGGGGCTGAAGCCGATGGCCACCGGTGGTATGATGGGCTTTGCGTTCTCGGAAAACGTCTGGCTCGAAGCTTGACGCAACCGATCCGGCGCGGGTGGATTGCCACCCGCGCTTCGCCCGCATTCCGCTGGAGTCGCATGGCATGATAACGCGCATGATCATGGCCCGTCTCGGCGTGGCCGTTCTGACGCTGCTGATCGTTTCGGTGGTTGTCTTCGTGGCAACCAATATGCTGCCGGGCGATGTGGCCCAGATCGTCCTGGGTCAAGCCGCCACGCCTGAAGCGGTGGCCGGCCTGCGCAAGGCCATGCATCTCGATCAGCCTGCGGTGCTTCGCTACATTTTCTGGCTGGGCGGGATGATGACGGGCAATCCCGGCACCTCCCTGGTCAACGATGTTCCCATCGTCACGCTGATCGGCGGCCGCCTGCACAATACCCTGCTGCTTGCCGCCGTCACCGCCGCCTTTTCCGTTCCGATTGCCCTTACTTTGGGGATCACCGCGGCAATGTGGCGAAATACGCTCTATGACCGCCTCGTCAGTTTTGCCACGATCGCGGTGGTGTCGGTGCCGGAATTCATGGTCGCAACCATTGCGGTATTGATCTTTGCCGTGCACCTGCACTGGTTCCCGGCACTTTCCTTCGCCAACGACGTTCACTCGCTGGGCGAATTGTTGCGCGTCTTCGCCATGCCGGTCATCAGTCTGAGTTTCGTCGTATCGGCCCAGATGATCCGCATGACCCGCGCTGCATTGATCGACACGCTCGGCCAGCCATTCGTCGAGATGGCCAGGCTCAAGGGCGCCGGCCGGGTTCGTTCGGTGCTGACCCACGCTCTGCCCAACGCGATCGGACCGATCGCCAATGCGGTGGCGCTCAGCCTGTCCTACCTGCTTGGCGGCGTCATCATCATCGAAACCATCTTCAACTACCCGGGCATTGCCAAGCTCATGGTGGACGGGGTTGCCACCCGCGACATGCCCCTCATTCAAACCTGCGCGATGATCTTCTGCTTCGGCTATCTCGCGCTCGTAACGGTAGCCGACATATGCGCGATACTCGCCAACCCGCGTCTGCGATACAAATGACCAAGCACACGGATACCATTCCCGAGACCCGACGAAGGATGCTTGGCGCAGGCAGCCTGACCATCTCCATGGTCGGTGCGATCTGCTTCTGCATCATACTGTTTTGGGTCGTCATTGCACTCGTCGGTCCCTGGCTTGCGCCGTACCCGATCGGCAAGATCGTCAGCATGGACGTGTTCACCTCGCCGAGCCGCGACTATCTGCTCGGCACCGACTATCTGGGTCGCGACATGCTGAGCCGCATCATTCTCGGCGCGCGATACACGGTCGGCGTCTCGATCGCGGCCGCCTTCATCGCCTGCACCATCGGCGTCGCACTCGGCATGATCAGCGCGGTGCTGGGGGGCTGGTTCGATACCATCGTCAGCCGTGGCATTGATGCGCTGATTGCGATCCCGCATCTGATGTTCGGTCTCGTCATCATCGCGGCGATCGGCAGTTCGCTCCCGGTGCTGGTGGGGACGCTCGCTTTTCTTTATTTCCCTGGCTCTTTCCGCATCGCGCGTGCGCTCGCCGTCAATATCAACGAACTCGATTTCGTGCAGGTCGCCAAGGCCCGCGGCGAAGGCTTCTTCTATACGGTTCGTGAGGAGATCCTGCCCAACATGATCGGGCCGGTTCTGGCGGATTTCGGCCTGCGCTTCGTGTTCATCGTGCTTCTGCTGAGCGGCCTCAGCTTCCTAGGTCTGGGCGTGCAGCCGCCCAACGCCGACTGGGGCGCGCTGGTGCGCGAGAACGTGTCCGGCCTGGCCTATGGCGCTCCCGCCGTGATCATGCCGTCGCTCGCCATCGCCTCGCTGACGATCAGCGTTAATCTGGCGATTGACAATCTTCCGCGTCGTTTGCGGGATCGCCTGCCATGACCGAGCTCGTCGAAGTCAAGAACCTACGCGTCATCGCCCGCAGCGACAGTGGCCGCGAGACGCCGATCGTCCATGATATCCGCTTTACCGTCCCTCGAGGAAAAGTCGTCGCGCTGATCGGCGAATCCGGTTCGGGCAAAACCACGATCGCGCTTTCGCTGATGGGCTATGCCCGCAGCGGCTGCCGCATCACCAGTGGCTCGGTCAGGATCGGCGAGCGTGAAATCCTGTCGCTGTCGGAAGCGGAAAAGGCCAAAATCCGCGGCCGCAATGTCAGCTACATCGCACAAAGCGCGGCTGCCGCCTTCAACCCGGCCAGGACGATCATGTCGCAGGTTGTTGAAAGCGCGATGATCCACAAGCTGATGCCCAAGGCCGAGGCCGAAGCGAAGGCAGTGGAGCTGTTTCGCGCGTTGGCGCTGCCCGATCCCGAAGGGGTCGGATCGCGCTATCCGCACCAGGTATCGGGCGGCCAGCTGCAGCGCCTGGCTGCGGCAATGGCGCTGATCTCTGAACCGGAGCTGGTGATCTTCGACGAACCGACGACGGCGCTCGACGTTACCACCCAGATCGAGGTTTTGCGCTCGTTCAAGTCGGTGATCCGTGAGCGCAACACCACGGGCGTCTATGTCTCCCACGATCTTGCGGTCGTCGCACAGATCGCCGACCACATCATCGTGCTGCGCAACGGCTCCATTCAGGAAAGCGCTCCGACCGAACAGATCCTCGCGAATGCGCATAGCCCCTATACCCGCAGTCTGCTGGCCGCGGCCAATCCCGCCGTGCATGCTCAGGCCGCTCCGCCTGCCGAAAAGGCTGAGGACGTGCCCTTGCTCGAGGTCGAAGGCCTTGTCGCGGGCTACGGCAAGCCCGGCCCGGACGGCTTGCCGAATGTGACCGTGCTCAACGACGTCGGCCTCAGCCTGCAGCCGGGGACGAATCTCGGCGTCATTGGCGAGTCCGGCTGCGGCAAGAGCACTCTGGCCCGCGTCATCGCCGGGCTGCTTCCCGCGGCGGGCGGCAGGGTGAAGTTCCGCGGCGAAACTCTGGCCGGATCGGTGGCAGATCGCTCCAAGGATCAGCTGCGCAACATCCAGATCGTTTTCCAGATGGCCGACACGGCCCTCAACCCGACCCGCTCGGTCGCGCAGATCCTGGGACGGCCGCTGACCTTCTATCATGACGTGAAGGGTGCCGAGCGGACCAGAAGGGTGCGCCAGCTGCTCGATCTCGTGCATCTACCGGCCAACATGGCCGAGCGCCTTCCGGGCGAGCTTTCCGGTGGCCAGAAACAGCGCGTCAATCTTGCTCGCGCACTAGCAGCCGAGCCGGCGCTGATTCTGTGCGATGAGGTGACGTCGGCCCTCGACACCGTGGTCGCCGCGGCGATCCTCGACCTGCTGGCCGAGTTACGCAGGGAATTGAAGCTTTCCTATCTGTTCATCAGCCATGACCTGTCGACGGTGCGCGCGATCTGCGACGATGTCATGGTGCTCTACGCCGGACGCAAGGTCGAAGCCGGCAGCGGCGCTTCAATGCGCGCCGCTCCGTTGCACCCCTATTCGGACCTGCTGGTGTCCTCGATCCCCGAATTGCGGACAGGCTGGCTGGATGGGCTAGACAAGAAGGCCGCCGAGGCGGATGGCGGCATCGCTGCCGTGCTGGCGCGCGCCGACCGTTGCCCCTTCGTGTCACGCTGCCCGGTGCGGAAGCCCGGCGTCTGCGATGTCCTGGAGCCCCCGGTGCGCCACTTGTCGAAGGGAAGCGACATCCTGTGCCATCTGGAGGAGCGGGAATTGCTGGCGCTGGGCGTGGGTGCCTAATTTAGGAGCTTGCACCAAAGCCCAAAAACTCGCCCCGGCAGAACACTTCAATCAAGACTGAAGAGGTTTCAGAACTCCGCCACCTTGCCCCAGGCAGATGAGGCGAGACGTTCCGGGCGATAGGGTATGGGATCGACCAGAGGCGGAGCTCCGGTTGCAAGATCGGCGATCATGTGGCCGGCGCCGGGGCCAATGCCGAAGCCATGGCCGCTGAAGCCTGCTGCCAGGATGAAGCCTGGCAGCCCCTCTACCTCGCCGATGGCGGGAACGCCGTCCGGCGTGCTGTCGATATAGCCTGCCCAACTGGCCGCGATAGCCACATTTTGCAGCGCCGGCAGCAGCTGGCAGGCGCGTCGGTGCGTTTCTCGGATCAGCCGCTGGTTCGGGCGCGGGTCGAGAATGCGGTTGCGCTCCATAGGCGTTGGCGCATCGAGTCGCCAGCGCGTCAGTGTCTCGTGTCCCGACTGCCACCCTTGCAAGGTACCGGGCGCGAGGCTGCGCCAGCGTCGGGCGAACATCGGCACAAATTCACGGGCGAAACGAAGCTGCTGCGGCGTCGGATCGATGCTGGCACGGCCGCTGATGGCCAGCGTGTGGCCGCCGTCGCCGCGACGGGTGACCGAGACATCGCCGGTGTGCAGCGCATCCGGCAGCCCTGAAGGTCCAGGTGCCAGCGAAAGGATCGAAGAGCGCACGGAGGCTTGCGGAAAGCGTATGCCGAGCTGGCGACAGAAGGACGAAGCCCAAGCGCCCGCCGACAGCACCACGGTCCTGGTACGGATCGTGCCTGCCTCGGTGACTACGGCACTGACGCGGCCGGCTTCGGTCTCGATGCCGCGCGCGGCGCACATCTGATGGACGCTTCCGCCGGCCTTCAGGATGCCCAGCGCCACCACGGGAGCCGCGCGGGACGGGTCGGCGGTGCCGTCGGAGGGTGAAAAGACACCGCCCTTCCAGCGCTGGCCGGTGGCCTTGCCATGCTCGCTCGCCTCGCCGGCGCTGAGCATATGCGTGGTCACGCCGACGCTGCGCGCGAAATCGCGCCAGCGGGCCCAGCCCGCAATCTCGGCCTCGTTGTTGCTGAGATAAAGCAGGCCGCAGCGCCGGAAGCCCGGATCCTGGCCGATCTCGCCGGCAAGCTGCTGCCAGAGATCGAGGCTTGCCGTGGCAATCGGCAGTTCCCGGGCATCGCGGTTCTGCTGCCGGCACCAGCCCCAGTTGCGGCTGGACTGTTCGGCGCCGATCCGGCCCTTTTCCAGCAGGGCCACCCGCAGGCCGCGGCGGGCGAGATAATATGCTGCGAAGGTGCCGACGATCCCACCGCCGATCACCACCACATCGGCCGTCGCAGGCAAGGCGGGCGTGGTTTCGATATGCAAAAGCGGGGCGGACATGCGAAATCTCCGGGAGCGGAGACCACTCTACTGCTCCGGGCGTGGGGACGATTGCCACAGATCGGCAGGCTGCAGCATTTTCTTTGGCCAAGCGTACGGTCGGCGGGGGATTCTGCTGATGCATGTCGCGCAAAAGCGCGCGGCGGGCCGACGAAATGCATAGAACGAAAACCTCTGGGACGCCGCATAAGTCCGTTCAAACGTGCGCTTGGATGCAGGTTTCCCGGAATTGCCGAAAGCCGGCGGCGAGTGTTTGTCCTTGCTCCCGCGCGGGTTCAGCATAATATGCTTTGATCAGATCCGCCGGCGCTGTGCCGAGCCGTTGCCTTGGACCGTGCATGAAACTCGACCGGATCGACATCAAGATCCTCTACGAACTGCAGAAGAACGGCCGCATCACCAATGTGGAACTGGCGGAGCTGGTCAATCTGTCGCCAAGTCCCTGCCTGATGCGGGTGAAGAAGCTGCAGGCTGAAGGCTATATCGTCCGCTATTCGGCGCAGATCGACATCGCCAAGCTGGGGCAGACGCTCACGGTCTTTACCGAGGTCACGCTGAAGAACCACCGACAGATCGACTTCGCGCGCTTCCTCGCTGCTGTAGAAAAGGTCGATTCGGTCGTGGAGTGCCACCTGGTTTCCGGCGGCTACGACTATCTGCTGAAATTCGTCACGGCCGGGATCGCCGAATACCAGGCGATCATGGAGCGGCTTACCGACATGGACATCGGCATCGACAAGTATTTCAGCTTCGTTGTGCTGAAGTCACCGATCGTAAAAAATTACATGCCGCTGAAGAGCCTGTTCCCGCTGTAGCGGCTCGCGCACTCACGCAAGGGCGGCGCGGACGTCCGGGTCTTCCAAAGTCTGGTCGAGGGTCATGCGCGTGCGCTCGACGATGGCGTCGATCTCGGTCTCGGTGCAGCAGAGCGGCGGCGCGTAGCCCAGCACGCCGTTGCCGAAGGCCCGGATAATGAGGCCGTTGTCCCAGGCGCGGTCGAAAATGCGCCGCGACGGATTGGCCACTGCCGGAAGCGGGGTCTTGCGCTGCTTGTCAACGACGAGCTCGATCGCGGCCAGCATGCCGCGGCCGCGCACGTCACCCACCAGCGGGTGGTCACTGAGGCGTTCGAGGCCAGCTATCAGCCGGGCCCCGGCCTTGCGGCCATTGTCCAGAAGGCCGGTTTCATAGAGCCGCAAGACCTCGAGGCCGACTGCGGCGCTGACGGGATGGGCAGAATAGGTATAGCCATGGCCGACGGCTGTTTCACCCGCGCCATCGGCGATCGTGTCGTAGACATGGTCGGACATGAAAACCGCCCCCATCGGCACATAGCCTGAGGTCAGGCCTTTGGCGGTGGTCATCAGATCCGGAACGATATCGTCTTCGGAACAGGCAAACAGCGGCCCGGTGCGTCCGAAGCCGGTGATGACCTCGTCGGCGACGAAGAGGATGTCCAGCTCCGTGCACAGGTCGCGCATGGACTTCATCCAGCCCGACGGCGGCACCAGCACGCCGCCGGAGCCCTGGATCGGTTCGACATAGAAGGCCGCCACGCGATGCTGGCCGAGTTCTTCCACCTTGCGGCGCAGAGCCGCGAGCGAGGCCTCGATGATCGCCTGCGGATCGCTCCCCGCCGGGTTGCGGTAGGCGTAGTGCGACGGAATCTTGTGCTGCCAATGCAGCGGCACGTCGAAGCCGGCGTGGAAGGCTGGCAGGGCGGTGAGACCGGCCCCCACCGTCGAGGAGCCGTGATAGCCCTGTTCGATCGATATGAACTGGTTCTTCTGCGGCCTGCCTCTGGCATTCTGGTAGTAGTGGATGAAACGGACCGTGCTATCGACGGCATCGGAGCCGCCAAGCGTGAAGTAGACGTGGTTGAGGTCACCGGGCGCGCGTTCGGCGAGCTCGGCCGCGAGCCGGATGGCGGGTTCGGAGCCGAGGCCGAAATAGCCGGTGGCATAGGGCAGTTCGCGCAGCTGCCGGGTCGCGGCTTCGACGATGCTTTCCTGGCCATAGCCGGCGTTTACGCACCACAGGCCGGCAAAACCGTCGATCATTTGATGGCCGGTCGCATCGGTGACGGTGGCGCCGGTGGCGGATTTCATGACACGCACTCCGGTCCTTTCATGGCCGCGATAGGAGGCGACCGGATGCACCAGATGGGCGCGGTCGAGTTCGATCAGGGAATTGCTAAGCATGTCTTCCTCCGGGTTCAGCCAAGGGCCTGACTGGCCAGGGCATAGGTCTGGGCGCGAGACGTGGCGGGCGATGCGGCGCCGTCCCGGCGCATGGCGATACCGCCTCCGACCTTGGCCAGACCCAGTTCGGCAAGCCATGGCGACAGCCCCGAACCGTTCGGCGTGTCGACGCGCACAAGGCCGCCGTGGCCGGCGGCAAACAGGAACGAGAGCAGGTTGCGGGCGTCGTCTGCCGTCTCTGCCACGACGGGTCCCGCGACCTTACCCCGACCGAAGACGCGCAATGCGGCAAAGCCGGCCGGTCCTTCCGGTCGGCGCAGAACCGCTATTCGTGCCTGCTCGGAAAGCAGCCCGATCAAGCCGGAGCGGTCCATGCCGCAGGCCGAACGATCCAGCTCCACGAGCCTGCCGATATCGTCGGAGGTAGCCCACGCGACATCCGCGCTGGAGCCAGTCTCAACGGGCATGCCCTGATGCTGCGAAATCTCGCCTGTCGCCCGGAAGCCGAGCTTCTCATAAAGCGGCAGGCCTTCGCCTGTCGCCACAAGCCGGCATTCGCGGCCTTCGGTCGCCTGCAAGGCCAGATCCATGAGCTTGCGGCCGATGCCGCGGCCCCGCATCACGGCATCGACGATCACCATGTTGATGGTGGCGGCAGCTTTGCCGTAGCGCGTGACCAACGTGGTTCCGACGACGCGGTCGCCCTCCAGCGCGACGGTGCCGGTGCTGAGCGCCAGCATCATCGCCCAGTCCTCCCGCCTGTGCGGCCATCCGGCCTGCGACGACAGAGCCACTGCGCCGTCGAGGTGCTCCGGGGCAAAATCCACAAGTGTGATCTCGGTTGTATGCATGGCCTATGTCCGGCGGTTGCTCGACCCTGTGATAGACCCGGAGACAAAGAAGATCGTCCCGAGGACGTGCGCGATGCGGTATCTTCCGCCGTCCCTCGCCGCGCTTGCCGCATCTTCTGCCGCCGGCTGGTGATCGCGGCGAATGTCCGCTCGACGCAAGCGGGCGGAGACGGCACATCTCTCTGGCGCGACGACAATCATACGAAACAATCTGCTTTCAATCGTCGCAATTGCGGTGATCGAACGGAGGTCTGTCTGCCTATGATGCAGCCCAGGCCCGCACGGCAACCTGGAGGACTTTCGCGACATGGCACAGTTCCGGCCCAAATACATCACCTTCGACTGCTACGGCACGCTCACCAACTTCCAGATGGCCGAGGCCGCGCAGAAGTTATACGGGGCCCAGATCGACGGGCCCGGCATGGCGCAGTTCATCAAGAATTTCGCGGCCTACCGGCTGGACGAAATCCTGGGAGACTGGAAGCCCTATAACGAAGTCATTCACAACGCCGTCGAACGCACCTGCCGCAAGAATGGCGTGACCTTCCGCGCTGAGGACGCACGCACCATCTACGACACGGTGCCGAGCTGGGGCCCGCATCCGGACGTGCCGGCCGGTCTGGCAAAGGTGGCCAGGGAGATCCCGCTGGTCATCCTCTCCAACGCCATGAACGAGCAGATCCTGTCGAATGTTGAGAAGCTTGGCGCGCCCTTCCACGCCGTCTACACCGCCCAGCAGGCCAATGCCTACAAGCCGCGCTTCAAGGCCTTCGAATACATGTTCGACATGCTGGGCTGCGGTCCGCAGGACGTGCTGCACTGCTCGTCTTCGTTCCGTTACGATCTGATGTCCGCCTATGACCTTGGCATCAAGCACAAGGTCTGGGTCAATCGCGGCCACGAGCCCGCCAACCCTTACTATGAGTACACCGAGATCAAGGACATCTCGGGCTTGCCCGGGGTTGTCGGACTCTGACGGAGTTTCCATGATGAAGTTCGAGTCCTACTGGCACGATACAGCTCCGGTCTTCGCGGGAGCGGCGAAAGGGCCGGTCGAGAGCCGCTATGACGTGGCCGTGATCGGCGGCGGCTTTACCGGGCTGGCGGCGGCGCGGCATCTCGCTACAGCCGGCGCCAAGGTGGTCGTGATGGAGGCAGGCCGCGTCGGCTGCGGCGCCTCGGGCCGCAATGGCGGTCACCTCAACAACGGCCTCGCCCATAGCTTCCTTGCCGCCAAGTCTGAACTAGGCACCGAGCGCGCCGTGGCGCTCTATCGCGCCTTCGACGATTCCGTCGACACGATCGAACGCATCGTGGCGGAGGAGGGGATCGATTGCGACTTCCGCCGTGCGGGCAAGCTGAAGCTTGCCTCCAAGCCGGCGCATTTCGAGGCGATCGCCCGCAATTTCGCGGCCGTGAATCGAGAGGTCGATTCCGACACCGAACTGCTGACGGCGGCCGACCTGAAGAGTGAGATCGGCTCGTCCGTTTTCCACGGCGCGATGCTTTCGAAGAAGAGCGCGATGATGCATATGGGGCGGTTCGTCTCGGGCATCGCCGATGCCGCCGTACGGCACGGTGCAACGATTTTCGAGGACACGCCGGTGACCGCGCGCCGCTCGGCCGCGGGGCGCCACGAGCTGACGACGCCCAGAGGCACTGTTGCCGCCGACAATGTCCTGCTGGCGACGGGCGCCTACACCACCAGTGCCTTTGGCTATTTCCGCCGCCGCATCGTGCCGGTCGGCAGTTTCATCATCGCCACGAGGCCGCTTTCCTCGGTCGAGATCGCGGCAACGGCGCCGGGCAACAGGACCTTTGTTACCTCGATGAACGTCGGCAACTACTTTCGCCTGTCGCCGGACAACCGGCTGATCTTTGGCGGCAGGGCGCGATTTTCAGCAACTTCCGACCAACGCTCGGACGGAAAGAGCGGCGCGATCCTGCGCGCAAGCCTGGCGCAGATCTTCCCGCATCTGGCCGGGGTCGAGATCGACTATTGCTGGGGCGGGCTGGTCGACATGACCAAGGACCGGTTCCCGCGCGCGGGATTTGCCGATGGTCTCTGGTTCGCCATGGGCTATTCCGGCCACGGCGCGCAGATGTCCACCCATATGGGGATGATCATCGCCGACGCCATTTTGGGCAAGCCCGACCGCAACCCGGTCGCCGGTCTTGGCTGGCCTGCTGTGCCGGGTCACTTCGGCAAGCCCTGGTTCCTGCCGATGGTCGGTCTCTACTACAAGACGCTCGACCGCTTTCAGTAGCGCCATCGGCGGACTGGCTAGCTCAGCCCGCCAATGTGGAAGCTCTTCATCTCCAGATATTCCTCGATGCCGCATTGCGCGCCTTCGCGCCCGAGGCCTGATTGCTTGACGCCGCCAAAGGGTGCGACCTCGGTTGAAATCGCGCCTGTGTTCAACCCTACCATTCCGAATTCCAGCGCTTCCGCCACCCGCCATGAGCGCTTCAGGCTCTCGGTGTAGAAATAGGCGGCCAGACCATAGGGGGTCGCGTTGGCCAGCGTGACGGCCTCCGCCTCGGTTTCGAAGCGGAACAGCGGCGCGACCGGACCGAAGGTCTCCTCGCCGGCCAAGAGCATATCAGGCGTTGCGTCGCCCAAAACCATGGGCGTCGCATATTGCTTGCCCTCCGGCATTGCCGGGCTTTTCGACAGCAGGCGAGCGCCCTTGGCCAGCGCGTCCTGGACGTGCCTGTCGATCTTGTCGATGGCGGCGGCGTTGATCATCGGACCGATCTCCACGCCTGGGTCGGTGCCGCGCCCCACCGTCATCGCCGATACCCGGGCCGAAAGTTTTTCGGCGAAGGCGTCGTAGACGCCCGCCTGCACCAGGATACGGTTCGAGCAGACGCAGGTCTGCCCGCCATTGCGGAACTTCGAGGCAATGGCGCCGTCCACGGCAAGGTCGAGGTCGGCGTCGTCGAAGACGATGAACGGCGCGTTGCCGCCGAGTTCTAGGCTGAGCCGCTTGATGCTGTCGGCGGCGCCGCGCATCAGCAGCGCACCCACCCGCGTCGAGCCGGTGAAGGAGATCTTGCGCACCGTCTCGTTGACCATCAGTTCGGTGCCGATGTCTCTGGGCATGCCGGTGAGGATATTGATGACCCCGGCGGGAATGCCGGCGCGCTCCGCCAGGACGCCGAGCGCCAGCGCCGAGAACGGGGTGAGCTCCGAGGGTTTCACCACCACGGTGCAGCCAGCCGCGAGTGCCGGCGCCACCTTCCTAGTGATCATCGCATTGGGAAAGTTCCACGGCGTGATAATGGCGCAGACGCCGACAGGCTCCTTCAGCACCACGATGCGCCGGTCCGGCGTCGGCGAGGGGATGGTGGTGCCGCCGATCCGCCGCGCCTCCTCCGCGAACCATTTAACGAAGGAGGCGCCGTAGCGGATTTCGCCAAGCGCCTCGGCCAGCGGCTTGCCTTGCTCCAGTGTCAGGATGCGGGCCAGATCCTGCTGATGCTCGATCATCAGACCGTGCCATGCTGCGAGCAGCGCAGCGCGCTCGGCATGCGTTTTCGCCCGCCACGGCCGGAAGGCCGCTTCGGCCGCCTCGATCGCAAAACGGGTCTCGGCGCCGCCGGCGTCCGGAACGGTGCCGATCGCCGCCTGTGTGGCGGGATCGATCACCTCGACAGTGGCGCCGGAAACCGCGTCCTGCCATCGGCCGCCGATAAGGCATTGCTGCCGGAACAGGTCTCTATCCTTCAAATCCTTCATCTCATCCCCCAAGGTTCAGGCAAGCGTTTCCAGCACGGCCGCGGTAATCGTCTCCGTCCGGTCCTTTCTGGGCTGCGTGCCGATGCCGCGCGCGGTCGCGGCTTCGATTGCCGCGATTACCTTTGCCGCCGCGGCCTCCTCACCCAAATGGCTGAGCATCATCGCCCCGGACCAGATGGCGGCGATCGGGTTGGCGATGCCGAGATGAGCGATGTCGGGGGCAGAGCCGTGCACCGGTTCGAACATCGAAGGCGCGCTGCGATCCGGGTTGATGTTGGCGGAGGCGGCGAAGCCGAGGCCACCCTGGATCGCCGCGCCCAGATCGGTGAGGATGTCGCCGAACAGGTTGGAGGCAACGACGACATCGAGGCTTTCCGGCGCCATCACCATCCGCGCCGCCATGGCGTCGATGTGGTAGCTGGTGACCTGGACATCCGGATATTCGGGGGCGAGGCGCGCCGTGACCTCGTCCCAGAACACCATCGAATATTTCTGCGCATTCGACTTGGTGACCGAAGCGAGTTTTAGCTTCCTCGACCGCGCCCGTTCGAAGCCAAAGCGCAGGATCCGCTCGACGCCCCTGCGGGTGAAGATCGAGGCCTCCACGGCCACCTCGTCACCGGTGCCCTGGTGCACGCGGCCACCGGCGCCGGAATATTCGCCCTCGGTATTTTCGCGGATGCAGAGGATGTCGAAATTGGCGGCCTTCAGCGGGCCCTCGACCCCGGCCAGCAGCCGGTGCGGCCGGATGTTGGCATATTGCACGAACGCCTTGCGGATCGGCAGAAGCAGTCCATGCAGAGACACCGAGTCCGGAACTTCCGCCGGCCAGCCGACGGCGCCGAGCAGGATCGCGTCGAAGCCGCGCAAGGTGTCGATCGCGTCTTCGGGCATCATCCTGCCGGTCTGCTTGTAGTAAGTGCAGGACCACGGAAAGCGCTGGCCCTGCAGCGCGAAGCCGGAGCCTTTCGCGACGGCTTCCAGCACCTGCCAGGCCGCTTCGGTGACGCTCTCGCCGATGCCGTCGCCGGGGATCAATGCAATCGAATAGCTCTTCATGTTCGGTCCTCGGCCTAGAGATCGATCAGCACACTTTTGCTCTTGCGGTTGGCCAGATAGGCCTCGCGGCCAAGATCCTTGCCGATGCCGGAGCGCTTGTAGCCGCCTGTCGGCAGGATGTGGTCACGCGAGCGGTTGTAGCGGTTGACCCAGACCGTGCCTGCCTGGAGGCGCTTGGTCACCCGGATGGCGCGGGAAAGATCGCGGGTAAAGACACCGGCGGCGAGCCCATAGGTCGGATGATCGGCAAGCATCAGCGCCTCTTCCTCCTCAACAAATGTCTGCAGGGTCAAGACGGGTCCGAAGATCTCTTCGGTTACCGCGGGCGAGGACTGGCTGACGCCCTTGATCAGCGTCGGCGCGTAGAAATAGCCCTCCCGGTCGAGCCGTTTGCCGCCGACGAGGCATTCTGCGCCGGCATCGACGGCCGACCGGACGATGGCGTCGATCCGGCCGAGCTGGCGTTCCGAGATGATGGCCGAATAGCGCGTCGCCTCGTCCCAGGTTGGGCCGGGGCGGATTGCCGCCATATGAGCGGCAATGGCCTTGGCCAGCGGCTCCGCGATCGCTTCGGCCACGATCAGCCGCGAGCCGGCGACACAGGCTTGGCCCGCATTCGACAGAATGCCTTGCGCGATGGCCCTGGCCGCGAGATCAAGATCGGCATCGGCGAAGACGAGCTGCGGGCTCTTGCCGCCCAGCTCCAGGGTCATCGGCTTGATCCCGGTGCGGGCGATGTTCTGCATGATCGCAGCACCGGCGGCGGTCGATCCGGTAAAGCTGATCTTGCCGATCTCCGGATGGCCGGTGATCGCATTGCCGGTGGTCGGGCCGTCACCCAGAACGATGTTGATCAGCCCGGCGGGCAGGCCGGCCCGGACCGAGAGCTCGGCTATGTAGAGCGCCGAGAAGGGGGTCATTTCCGAGGGCTTGAGCACCACGGCATTGCCCGCGGCCAGCGCCGGCCCCAGCTTCCACCCAGCCATGGAGAGCGGGAAGTTCCACGGTGTGATCGCGCCGACGATGCCGTAGGGCTCGCTGAGGATCATTCCCAGGCTGGCGTCGGCGGTTGGCACCAGATCGCCGCCTTCCTTGTCGGCGAACTCGGCAAAGAAACGGATCTGCTCGGCCGTGATCGCGATATCGCCTTCGACCAGCTGGCCGACGGGCCGGGTGGAGGCGACGGCCTCGAGCCGGGCCATCGTCTCGGCCTCGGCCTCGATGAGGTCGGCCCAGCACTGCAGGACACGTGTGCGTTCGCGCGGGCGCAGGCCTGCCCAGCCGCTGTCCTTGAGGGCCTGCTTCGCCGCGCTGACGGCCTGGTCCACCAACCCGGCATCTGCCACCGGACAATCCGCATAGGGCGCGCCGTCCGACGGCCGATGCATCGGCAGCACGCCGGCGGCGGGGATGAGCCGTCCGCCGATGAAGTGGCCCTGAGGGAGGGCAAGCCTGTCGGGATCGAAGCTGAGGGACATGGTAGCGCCTTGTCTTGAGGACAGGGGCAACTCTAGCCATCATCGACCCGCAGTTTGCATCGACTGCAACAAAGCCGGCAATGGAATATCCCGTTTGATGCAGATTTTCAGCGCAATCTTCGGAGGTTTGGTCCGCTCTTCAGATAGGGCGTAGGACGATCCGAAAGATTCAGTCCGTGACGGTGACGTAGATCTTGCGCACGGTCTCGATCGTTCGCCATGTCCCGGTGAAGCCCGGTTTCATGACGAAGCTGTCGCCGCCACGGTAGGTGGCGGTCTTGCCGCCGTCTTCCGTCAGCTCGATTACGCCTTCGAGGATATGGCAAAATTCGAAGGTTGTTCCCTTGATTGATCGGGTCTCGCCCGGAGTCGCCTCCCATACGCCGGTATGGACCGTGCCGCCGCGCGCCATATCCTGCGCCCAGGTCTTGAAGTTGGGATCGCCAGCGACCAGGCGATCCGGCAGTGCTTTCGATTCCCGGGGGGCGTCGAGAGGCTTCGGATCGATTGTCTTGAGCAGGGACATGGATTTCCTTTCTGGAGCGAGGGTCAATAACCCCGGTTGCGGTCGACGAGACCGACGGGATCGAGTCCGGCTTCATGCCGGCGAATGTTGGCGACAACGGCTTTAGCCCCCGTCTCCGGCTGCGTGACGCTGGCTACGTGCGGTGTCAGCAGGATCTTGGGGTGACGCCAAAATGGATGGTCCGCCGACAGCGGCTCCGGATCGGTCACGTCGATCACCGCCCCGGCTAGGTGATCACTGTCCAGCGCGGCAAGCAACGCTGCGTGGTCGAGCTGAGGCGCGCGCCCGACATGCACCAGGCTCGCCCCGGCAGGCAGGCTTGCGAACACATCGGCATTGAGGAATCCGCGCGTTTCTGCGGTCAGCGGCAGGAGGCAGATCAGTATGTCTGTCTGCGAGAGGAAGGCCTTCAGCCCCGCCTCGCCGCTGTGGCAGCGGACGTCGGGGATGTCACGTGCCGACCGGCTCCAGCCCGAGAGGGCGAAACCGAACGGCCGCAGCCGATCGAGCACCGCCGATCCCAGCATGCCAAGGCCGAGGACGCCCACACGCCGCTCCGGCGCTTGCAGCACCGGACGGGCCCGCCAGTCGCCGCGTGCCTGCTGGGCAAGATAGCCCGGCAGGTCGCGGTGCAGCGCCAGCACGGCGAGCGTGGCGTACTCCTGCATCATGCGGATGATGCCCTCCTCGACCATGCGCACCAGCTTGACCTTCTCGGGCAGCAGGTCTGTGCGGAACTGGTCGACGCCGGCACCGATCGAAAACAGCACTTCCAGATTGGAAAAACTGCTGAGATCTTCGGGTGCCGACCAGGTCAGGAGATAGCGCACCTCAGCCCTGTCGATTACGGCGGGGTCGGAGGCAAAGCGCAGGTCCGGCAATTCGCGGGCGAATTCGTCGGCAAAAACCCGAACCCGCTCGGGATCGGAATTGATCAGGAAGGCCATCGGGGTCTCCTCGGCGAGGAATGGTCGAGCTTGGCCGGTGGTCCGCCGCAGGATGCGTTGAAGCGGCCGAGCCCGACGGCAGATCACGCCGAAATTCAAAGCCGGCCGAGCAGCAGGTGTCAGGAGCGGAGCCGCTCGCCCAAATCCTCGATCATCCGCTGGCAAGCGGCCACCTCGCTGATCTCTATGTATTCGTCCGGCCGGTGTGCGCGCGCGATGTCGCCCGGCCCGCAGATGATCGCCTCGATCCCGGCTGCCTGGTAGAGCCCTGCCTCGGTGCCGTAACTCACCGCGGCAAGCGGCTCTTGCCCGGTCAGGTCGCGTAGCAGGCTGGCGAGCGGTGCCTCAGCGGCGAGCGAGAGCGCTGGATATTCGCTCAAAAGGTCCCAGCCGACGTCGAACCCCTGTGCACCCAGCCTTGCAGCTGTGGCTTGCACCGGAGCCAGCAATGCGGCGGGCGAAACACCGGCAATGGCACGCGCCTCGATTTCGGCGCCGCAGAAATCCGGAATGATGTTGAGCGCCTGACCGCCGCCAATCAAACCGATCTGGAGCGAGGAATAGGGCGGCGCGAAACTCGCGTCCAGAGGTCCGGCCTTGAGCGCCTCCGCGCTCCGCACCGCCTCGGTCAGCACCGTGGCCATGGCATGGATCGCGTTCAGCCCCTGGTCGGGCCGCGAGGAGTGGCCTGAGCGGCCGCGGATTTCGATCCGGGCGGCAGCTTTGCCTTTGTGGGCGCGGACTGCGCGCATCCCACTCGGCTCGCCGACGATGCAGCCTTGCGGCTTCGCGCAGAGCTGGGGCAGATGGTCGATCAGATGGCGCACGCCGCGACAGCCTGCTTCCTCATCATAGGAAAAAGCGAGGTGGACGGGGCGGGCAAGAGGTCGGGCAGCCAGCGCGGGCAGGGCGGCCAGGACGCAGGCAAGAAAGCTTTTCATGTCGCTGGTGCCGCGTCCAAAGAGCCGCTCGCCGCGGGCGCGCAGCGTGAACGGATCGGTTGTCCAGCCCGGCTCGCTAGCAGGGACCACATCCATGTGGCCGGACAGGATGAATCCCGGCACGTCTGACGGTCCTAAAGTGGCGAACAGGTTCGCCCGGTCGCCCTCCGGTCCGGGGAGGATCGTGATTTTGGCGCCGCAACCTTCGGCATGCCTCGCGATCCAATCGACGATCGCCTTGTTCGGCTGGCCGACGACCGAGGCAAAGGCAACAAGCTGGGCCAGGATTTGCTCGGCCGTCATGTTGCTTGCTCACGGCGGCGGCAAAGGGGGCGGCCGGCAGTTCGGACTGGAGGGGACATTGCGGATCCTCTGCCGGCAATCCGGTCGACGCGACATCGACATCTCTCGGAGCCTTCTGCAACAGCATAGGGCGCATTCCAAACTCGGGATGCGGAAAGCCGTTGATCTACAGTGGAAAGTTTCGACTACAGCCTCATCTGAAGCGGATTCTGTGATTTAGATGGCTATGCTTGACTAGATGAAGTCAGGTCCATCAAATTTGCCCCGAGAGGCGTCGTTGAAGGCAGCGAAATCCATTCGGCTCAGTTCTTTCGAGTTGAAGGTCGGCGACATCGCCGGCGTTGAGCTTGAAAAGCTGCATGCGCTTTCGATCAGCGTCGGCTGGCCGCATCGGGCCGAGGACTGGCAGCTGCTGTTGGAAATGGGCGAGGGAATTGTGGCCCAGGACGAAATCGGGCGGGTCTTGGTCACCGCCATGTGGTTTCCCTTCGGAGCGAGCTTCGCCACGGTTGGCATGGTCATCACCTCGCCCCGCTTGCAGGCGCATGGTGCTGGCCGCTGGATCATGAACAATGTCTTGGCGAGGGTCGGTTCGCGCAACCTGGGGCTGAGCGCCACCCGAGCCGCGCACCGGCTCTACCTGTCCCTTGGTTTTTCTCCCGCGCGGGTCGTTTACCAATGCCAGGGCGAAGCGGCGATGCCCGCATCCACATTGCTCCCGGCCGGAGCGAGCCTGCGCGACATCGGGCCTGCCGATCTGGCCCGGCTTGTGGAGTTGGACCGCAACGCCTACGGCGTCGACCGTTCCGCGCTGCTGGCGCGGCTGCTGGACGTTTCGAAGGGGGTAGCGCTCTTGCGCGAAGACCGTATCCAGGCTTTCGCCCTCTGCCGTCCTTTCGGACGCGGGCATGTTGTCGGGCCAGTAGTGGCTGGGAAGGACGACGATGCGATTGCCGTCACGTCGCCGCATGTCGCGGAGCACGCCGGGCAGTTTCTGCGCCTCGACACGCGGCAGGAGACGGGCCCATTCCCGGCGTTCGTGGCGCGGTCAGGCCTTCCGGTCTATGATACGGTGACCAGCATGTGGCTTGGCCAGCCGTGGGCTGTCACAGGCGAACAGGATGCCGGCAAGCTGCCAGTCACCTACGCATTGGCCAGCCAGGCCTTTGGGTGATCTTTTGTTGAAAAGACGACGGGATCGTCCGTCGTGGGGGAGTCGGCCCATCGTCAGCGTCATGACCCGGATCAGATCACACGCCCAACAGCCTGCGATAGTGGAATCGACGCTGGTTCATTTCGCTAGGTTAGCCGGCCTGAGTTGGTCAGGCGGGCCTCATGGACCTGCGACCACTGCGCTAACAGCTTCGCGGTTGTTGTGGGCACGGGACCATACGGAACGATTCGGGAATACTGACGATTTTGGCCACGAAAAAGTCAATAAAATCAATATCTATGGGATATCCTCCGGGCCACCATTGTCGTTATTTATCAATGATTTATTGACCGGTTCGCAAGCAGCGGCTTCCGCGTTACCAACCGCACCACTCGGTCCATGCCCTGCACGGCCAAACGTAGCTGCGATGCTTCACGGGAGTTGAGCTCGGCGTGGTGGCCAAGGACATCCATCAGCTGCCTGGTGGATGCCTCCGCTTCGGCGGGATAGACGCCAAGCGACTTCCTCAGCCCGTGAAGCGTGAGGCCCTTCGGCAATCCGGCGAGCTTGCACCAGTGCGCCATGGCACCGGTCAGGGATTTCGCCGAGAAAGGCTGACCATATCCGGTTACAAGGACGGTTTCGCCGCGCCGGTCTGCGGCATCGAGGATCTCAGCGAGCATGGGAGTTATCGGAACGAAAAGCCGCTTTCCGCCGGTCCTTTCCTTGTTCTTGGCCTGGACAATATCAAATCCGTCGAATTGGCGCTCGACACCGTCGATAAGGACGCGATGGGTTACCCGCTGGTCCCATCGCAGGCCTGCGACGTCACCTCGACGATTGCCTAGCCAAAGGGCAAGCCCATAACAGGTACGCGCGGAAGTGCCGACGGGCCAGTGCCGTTCGAATTGTTCCATTGCCTCGCTAGGCCACGCCTTCCAGCCGGTGTAGGCAGGCCGCCATTCGACCGAGGCTGTAGGGTCTATCTCGATCCAGTCCTGGCGCAGCCCTACATAGACCAATTTGCGAATTGCGACCAACAGGTGCTTGGCCTTGTGAGGCGTGGCGATGAATCGACCCAGAAGTTCTTCGATGTGGGCACGCCTAAGATTCTTACCGGCACGTCGCGCCAGGTAAGCGGATGGTCAGGAACAACCCGCAGGTCCAGGAACTCATCGATCAGACGAGTGTTCTTTCGCCTTGTCGCTTCGGCGTGGGCAAGCCATTTGACCGATACCTGTAGCCTCTGGGTTGCCGCGCCGAACGTGCCAGGCAAGGCAGCGCCCGGCATCCTGACGACGGGCGCCTTAGGGACTTTTCGGCCTTCGACAGCAGCTTGATAAGCCTCCTTGAATCCAGGCTGATCAGGTGCAGGCAGGCTGACCACGCGCTCCTTGTTTCGATAGCGCCAGCGAACTTTGCCATGGCGATCGGTATAGGAGGAGAGGCCGGGATATTTGTCCGTCATCGCGAAACGAATCTATTCCTTTCTATGATTCCCCTGCAACAGGAAGTCGATGATATTCTCTTCATCGTCGCCTGGCAGATCGGCAAACGCAGCCTCAAGTTTGATACGATCCCAAATCACTCGACCGTCGACCTTCTTTGGCTTCGGCATGCAACGGTCCGCAACGATTTGGTCGAACTTGGTGATCCCCACGCCAACGTACCGGGCCGCTTCCTCGCGAGAGAGACCGCGCGGGGGTAGGAGAGGATCGCTCTTCACAGCTTCGTCCACGGACCGCGATCATAGTCCTCCCGCCCGGAAGGTCATTGATCACGATCAAGGAGCCGGTCGTACGACCGGCAACCAAACCGACTAAAAGCTGCGGGTTTTGGTTCGGCAGTCGCAGGCGGCAACGTGCGCGCCGGTCAGGTCGATGGCGCAGAACGATCTAGGAAATGATTCAAATCAAGGCGCGATCCGGCCATCCCGCCGATCATGAGACGATGTGGAAGCCAATCTCAAGCGCCCCGTTTGGTCGCGACCTCGAACTGGCCGTCTTTGACGAGGACGGCGAACATGCGCTTGTATTTCCCTGCACCAGGGGCAAGGAAGGCTGGAAGAATGCCGCGACCGGCGCGCGCGTCGACATCCGCCCGACCCACTGGCGCGACTGGAAGTCGGAGAGGATGCCGGCAAACAACGGTACGCCCCTCCGTGACTCTGGTTAGAGCCGCCGCGCGGCCGAATCTGCGCATGATCCCTTCCGAAAACCGATTCCGGGTCATGCGCTGGGGTTGGATTCCACGATCAACGCCATACGCACGAGGTGCGACAGGCTGCTCGCGCCCATCTTACTCATGACATTGGCGCGGTGGATCTCGACCGTGCGCGGACTGATCCCCAGATCATACGCGATCGTCTTGTTCGGCAT
>NZ_SADR02000337.1 GCF_004010325.2 Mesorhizobium sp. M00.F.Ca.ET.216.01.1.1 | reverse complement strand
ATCTCGGACGCCACCTGAAGCTGGATTCCGAAGCAGCCCTCAGCGGCACCAACGAGAAATTCCGCTCACGCTTCCATTATGTCGAGCAGGCCGTGGAAAAATCCGGCAGCACGCTTGAGAAGGCGACATTGGACGAGATGGAAGCGCTCTGGCAACAAGCAAAGAGCGCAAAATAGCCTGCACTAGCGCAATTCCAGGAAAAGTGCGTAGCGGTTTTCCGTTCGGAATTGCGCAAAAACAAACGCTTAGAGCGGATCAGCGATTCTGTGAAAAGCTGAACCGCTCTAGCCGGGCCGGCATCACCTGAATATCAATGCACCTTTCCGCCC
>NZ_SADR02000336.1 GCF_004010325.2 Mesorhizobium sp. M00.F.Ca.ET.216.01.1.1 | reverse complement strand
CCTGGCCGGCCGCCGCCAGCCCTTGCGCGAAATTGCCGGAGGAATAGGCGACGACACCCTTCTTCGCCGCGTCCGGCGAAAGCCGTTTCAGCCGCCAGTAGGCGCCGCGCACCTTGAAGGAGCCCGCCCATTGCAACGACTCCGGCTTGACGAAGACGCGCGCCGCGCCGGTTTCCCGGGCGAGGGCGGCCGACTCCAGCAGCGGCGTCACCTGCGTGGCCGTCGCGGTGCCGGCATAGGCGTGCTTCAGATGATCGAGCGTCGGGACGAGAATGTCTGCCATCATTCGCCTCTCGGATACCGTTTGCTCTCTTCGAGCTTGTCGAGAT
>NZ_SADR02000335.1 GCF_004010325.2 Mesorhizobium sp. M00.F.Ca.ET.216.01.1.1 | reverse complement strand
CGGCAAACCGCCCGTCTCCCAGGCCGGGACCTTCACCGCCAATCCACTGAGCATGGTTGCAGGCGCTGCCGCCATGCGCGCCCTGACCGAGCTGGAGATCGAGCGGCTCACCGCCCTTGGAGCGCAAGTTCGATCGGAACTTGGCGCAACACTGGCTGCCTCAGATTTAGGAGGGCATGTCACCGGCGCCGCCTCCCTTTTTTGCGTGTTCATTGGCGACGAAGAAGTCAAGGACTACGCAAGCGCCTATCATGCGTGGCAGCAGAGACAGCGCCTTTCGCGGTTGATTTCGCTCTGCCGCGACGAAGGGATTCTCCTATCGCGCATCGGC
>NZ_SADR02000334.1 GCF_004010325.2 Mesorhizobium sp. M00.F.Ca.ET.216.01.1.1 | reverse complement strand
CGCCGGTGCGCTGCATACCAGGCCTCGATCGTGGTGAAGTCGCTGGTATCGGCGTAGAGCGCCGCGCGTGACGGGATGGCGAACACGCTTGATTGCCGCGCCCCGAGCAGCGGCCGCACCAGCGCTTCCGGCCCGCGGCCGCCCTTGCTCGAGAAGTCCGGCAGGCCGATCGGCATGTCGACGGCGATCGTGCTCTCCGGCAGCGCGGCGAGCAACTCGTGAAAACTCGGGAAGACCGAGACCGACGGCGGCTTGTCCAATTCGCGATGAACGGCGATCCAGCCGGCCTTGCAGCCGTCGACGCCTGCCAGCGCGCCTGGCGTCACGCCCGC
>NZ_SADR02000333.1 GCF_004010325.2 Mesorhizobium sp. M00.F.Ca.ET.216.01.1.1 | reverse complement strand
CCCTGACGGTGAGGCCGAATATTACCGTGGCGAAGCCGAAGGCACGCTGGTGTGGCCGCCGCGCGGCACGCTCGGTTTCGGCTACGATCCGGTTTTCCTGCCCAACGGCTTCGACAAGACGTTCGGCGAGATGAGCGCCGAGCAAAAGCACGGCTGGAAGCCCGGCCAGGCGACGGCGCTGTCGCATCGTGCTCGCGCCTTCCAGAAATTCGCGCAGGCCCGATTGGATTTGGCCCGATTGGATTTGGCGCGGCTTGGCTCAAAATGATCGCGACCGGCCAGACCATGCCGCTCGACCGTGGCCCCGGCTTCGGCGTCTACGTCCATTGGCC
>NZ_SADR02000332.1 GCF_004010325.2 Mesorhizobium sp. M00.F.Ca.ET.216.01.1.1 | reverse complement strand
GACGAAGATCCGCTTGTTGCGCAGGCTCTTGGTGGCGGTTGCCAGGAACCGCTGCGGTTCGGACTGTGCCAATGCATCGGCGAAACCCTTCGCAAAACGCTTGGTCAGGTCCCAATCGCACCCTGGGTTGAGCGGCACGACCACGTGCAGGCCCTTGCCGCCGGAGACGCGCAGGAACGATTCCAGCTCCAGCTGCGCCAGCAGTTCTCGGATGTCGGTTGCCGCTTTCTTGACTTCGGCAAAGGGAACATCCGGCCCGGGATCCAGATCGAACACGACCCGGTCGGCCCTGTCGGGCGCCTCGGCGTGGCTGCCCCAGGGGTGGAACTCCA
>NZ_SADR02000331.1 GCF_004010325.2 Mesorhizobium sp. M00.F.Ca.ET.216.01.1.1 | reverse complement strand
TTCATCTCCGTGCTGACCGATCCGACCATGGGCGGCGTGTCGGCGAGTTTCGCGTTCCTCGGCGACGTGGTCATCGCGGAACCCAAGGCGCTGATCGGCTTTGCCGGCCCGCGCGTGATCGAACAGACCGTGCGTGAAAAGCTGCCGGAAGGCTTCCAGCGCGCCGAGTTCCTGCTGACGAAGGGCGCGATCGACATGATCGTGGACCGTCGCAAGCTGCGCGAAGAGCTCGCACAACTGATGGCGCTCCTGAGCCACCAGCCGGCGGACGCCGTCGCGTAAGTTCGGCGAAGCGCACGGGCCCCGAGGCCGGCTTTCCGGCCGCAGTCACG
>NZ_SADR02000330.1 GCF_004010325.2 Mesorhizobium sp. M00.F.Ca.ET.216.01.1.1 | reverse complement strand
CGACGATGGTCCCCAGGTGGTTGCAAAAAAGGTCCGACCGGGCATGGCATGGGTCGTGGGCCGCTTCCGTAGGCTTACCAAACCGTGAATCTTTTTCCGGTTAGTAAAACGGTTTCGCCTTGGCCCGGCTGAGAGCGGAACTTCGGCAGGGCCGAGGCGGAATCGGCATGAACCAAGGATAGCATGCGCGAACCCGCCTCCAGAAGGTTTGTCCGCCTTACGCTGCGCGCTGCGGCCGCGCTTCCGGTCCTGCTCCTGAAGCTCACCCCGCGCGCAAACGAATTGACGCTGCGCGACGCTTTGCTGACGCGCAAGGGATCGAGGCGGAATTGC
>NZ_SADR02000329.1 GCF_004010325.2 Mesorhizobium sp. M00.F.Ca.ET.216.01.1.1 | reverse complement strand
CGAAGGCTGAACTGAACCCCTTTGCATGATGATCGCCGTCGCGACGGACGCAGGGGTCACTGATCTTGCGAATGCCGATAGGGCAGAACCTCGCCAGGCGTGCTGAGCGACTGTAGGGAGCCTGGATCGGCGCCACCGATCCAGCCGAGCACGGCGCGGGCGAGTTCGGAGCCAGCCAGGCGGAAATTCTCGTTGACGACCAGCAGTTCCGGCCGGAACAGGTGCAGCAGTTCCGACGACTGTTTCGACACCACGTCGACATCGCGGCCGAGTTTCAGGCCGGCGTCCTCGATGCCGGCGACGACGGCGAGCGTTGCCGCGGCGGCGCTGCTG
>NZ_SADR02000328.1 GCF_004010325.2 Mesorhizobium sp. M00.F.Ca.ET.216.01.1.1 | reverse complement strand
CACCGACCCGGTGTCGGTTGCCGTTGGGCTTGCCGACAAGCTCGACACGCTGACCGGCTTCTGGGCGATCGATGAAAAGCCGACCGGCAGCAAGGACCCGTTCGCGCTGCGGCGCGCGGCGCTTGGCGTGGTCAGGATTTTGGTCGAGAACCGCATTCGCCTGGGGCTGACGTCGATCTTCGCCAAGGCCTTCGCAAACTTCCCCGGCGGCGCCGGCCAGACGTCGGATCTGCTCGCATTCTTCCACGACCGCCTGAAGGTTTATCTTCGCGACCAAGGCGCGCGGTACGATCTGATCGATGCCGTTATCACGCCGCAGTCCGACGATCTTCT
>NZ_SADR02000032.1 GCF_004010325.2 Mesorhizobium sp. M00.F.Ca.ET.216.01.1.1 | reverse complement strand
CAGACAGCGGATGCGCCACCCGCCACCCCTCCCGGTCATCCTCGATCAGGGCGAAATGGTCCAGCAACAGCCGCAGACGCGGCTTCTCGGCAGTCTCAGGCATGGCGGTGCTCTCCGAATCAACGCCACCAACAGAATCAGAACCGTCGCAATCCCGAAACCGCCGTTAACCCGAGTTCAATGCCGTGGGCGGGGCGAGGCGTGCTTTGCACGCATTCAAGGAAAAGCTATATAATGGTGGTTGAGGCGGGGGCTTCAACTTCGCAAACACAAGCTTGCGCTGTACCGCTGGAATATTGTTCATGGGCACAGCAAAAGGGCAAATGGGGTGGCAGATTTTTTGATCGGCGGGGAAAGTGCGATAGAGATTATTCCGATCCACTTCGATGTACCCGAACACCACATCCTACTCCAAACTTTCATTGAGACTGCCGCACAGGCAAAGGCGATCATCGCCGCGTTCAACCAGCACTTATTTGAAGGACAACTCGAATATCAAATTCTGGTACTGCCGCCTGAGGTTGGATCGTTCAAGACCAAATTGGGAGTAGCGGTGGCAGCCGGCGGTATACTTTGGAGCGCGCTTGAAAGTGACATCGGGACAGGGTTCATCAAGGGGCTCACCGGACATGAGCCGGCCTATTGGTCCGAGCTTGCAGGCGCCTATGTGGGCCAGTTGGTTGCTGAGCAAGCCAAAACTCTTACGCAGGCTGCAATCGACGATCGTGTGAAATGCCAAACAAACGCGCTGATCATAAGCGAGGCGACTAAATCATTTCTGCAAAAAGACGTCTCAGAACTCAAAAAAAATAGGCGTTCGCCCACGGCAGTTTCGTGAGGAATACGAGACTCGAAACAAATTTTATGACGCATGCGCTGCTGACTCTAATGTGAAGGTATCGGGTTCGCTGACACAGACGTGTTTCCTATCAAGCGTAGTGACTTTGGAAGATTACACGTGGCGCTTCCGCCGAAAGAAAAAGATTCCGATGACGGGCCATGGCGTGTCGCAACTGATTCTGTCACGGTCACGTCTCCAAACTGGGCGTGGCGATAGGCAACGGCAATGGAAGGGCAAAGATGGCTCAGGCCGAGAGCGGCTTTTCAAGATCGAGGATGAACAGTTCTGGCAACTGGTCGCGAATGATAGCCTGCGTCCGCACATTTTCGATACGATGAAGGTACAGTGGGCCTTTCGTACTGAGGGAAGGAAGCCAAAAGATACAAGGATTATGCGGGTCCTCGAATACAATGAAACTGTTTTGGCAGCGCCGCTGGATGATAATGCCTTGGGTGCATTGCTCGGCCAGTACGCGGATGAAGAAGATGGTCGCGGCGGTTCAGATCACAGCAATGACTTATTCGGCCGAATTGGCTGAAGCCAGAGGAACCTGTTGGCAACGACTCACGTCTCGAGCGGAACCCCAAACCCTTGGCTCCACGTGACTCAGGCGTGCCAGCGCCTCTATGATGCTTGGAGATCCCCCATGACCGCCTCACTCATCGCCGAGCTGCGCGCCGCCTGCCCCAATACCGTGGTATGGGACAGCGCAGAGCTCGCCTCCCACGATCGGCGGCCGCAATTTCAGCGCCTCGGCATTGGCTCGGCCACGCTGAAGGTGTGGCTGCACTGGTGAAATTCTGTGCGACGCGGGCTTGAACCTCGACCCAGGGCGCGCGCGCAGCAGGCTTCCTAAGGGCTACAGCGGCGGATCACGGCTCACCGGCCTAGCCAACAGTGCTGTCGTGCTTCCCGGCGCTTCCCCGCTCAATGCCTCTTAAAATGCTGCACCTCGCGTTCGTGCTTCTCGGCCGCTTCGCGGGTGTCGAAGGTGCCGAGATTGCGGCGGCGGCCGGTCTTTTCATCCTTCTTGCGCGAGTAGAGCCGGTATTTTCCGGATTTGAGTTTTCTGATCATCTGTCTCTCCCGACGAAAAGACGCCGCTTAGCCCTCGCCTACTCGCACTGCCTGCGCGGGCCGCCGGAGTAGGGCTGGTAGCTATTGTCTTCCGGCCGGTAGGAGCGATAGCGGCTGAAGCAATAGTCCACGTGGTCGGATGAAAGCTGGGCGCCGTCCCCCTCGTCCGTCGTGGCGTAGCCGTCCATCCAGGCGTCGTTCGCCTCGGCGTAGCCTACTGTCTCGTCAGGCTGCGCGGCGGGCTCGGCCGCGCCGGCATCGAGATAGGGCGAGATGCAGGGGCGCTGCTCTCCGCTGTAGGACATGTAGCTGTTGTCGTCCGGACGATAGCTGCGGTAGCGGCTCGCGCACCACTCGACATGGATGGCCGGCAGTTCGGCCTGTTGCTGCTCCTTTGGCAAGGCAGGCTGGACGGCTGCCGTAGTGGTAGGGTCGGGCGGCGCCGCAGGCGCGGTGCCGGCCGAGGCATCGGCCGCTTTCGCGGTCGGTTCCTGCTGGGCGGGTACGCGCTCGAAGTTCTGGGCCGCCTTGTTCACCGGCCGCGCATTCCTGGTCCACAGTTCCGGCACGCTGACTGTAGCCGTGACCCGGTGCGGGGGCTCGGCGGTAAGAAGCCAGATGGCGAAGGCCAGTCCGCTGCCGAATATCGCAAGGGTCAGGACGAAGCCGCCAGCTATTCCCAACAAAGCCTTCACGCCGCGCTCCTTCGCCCCTGCTCATAAAATGCGGGGCGCGTAGTCCGGTTCCAAGCAGGCGCGCGCGGGCGGCTGGTGCGGCCGGGCTGGCATCGCAGAACCTGGGTTCCTCGCCCCCGTGGGAGAGGGGTCGCGCGGCGAAGCCGAGACGGAGAAGTCGATATGCGCGCCGCTGGCGTCCAAAGCTATTCGACCAGCGCGTTTTTCAACTGCATGAGCGGCCGGCCTGTCTAGCTTCGGCTACGGCGGGCCTTCTCGTCATTCGCCAGAATTGGTGGACGAACGCGATCGCCGTGCTCCCTTCTCCGACAGCCGACGCAACCCGCTTGACCGGGCTCAGGTGTACGTCGCCGCATGCAAAAACGCCGGGCGCGCTGGTCTCGAGCAGGTAAGGGTCGCGGCCGTGCGACCAGCGCCGGGCCTTCTTCACATCGTCCCCGGTCAGCACATATCCCCGTGCATCGCGCACGACATCGGCCGGCAGCCACTCGGTCTCAGCGTTGGCGCCTATGAAAACGAACAGCCCGCCACAATCGTGCCGGCTAACCTCGTTGCTGGCCTTGTCGAGAATGTCGAAGGCCCCCTCTCCGGCCGCTTTGCAGCGCCCCGTGGGGCGAGGAGCCTCTTCGAAGACGCCCTACTCCTCCACAACCTCCCTATACGCCCTCACCTCGCCATCAAGCCCACGAATCCGCCACGTCTCCCCCTCCCGCGCCTCAACACAGCATGGGCCCAGCAGCACCTTCCCTCCGCCCTGAGGAAGGTCCAGCACATAGCCGGGGTTGCATATGCCCGACAGGCGCGCGCGCAAGGCGCTGACCAGCGCCTGTCCCTCGGCGATCGTGGTGCGCCGGTGCGCCATGCCGCGCGCGAGATCGCCGTGGTGCAGGTAATAGGGCTTGACGCCGAGGCGGTACATCAGCTCCCGGCACAGCTCTTCCAGCACCTCGACGGTGTCGTTCACGCCTTTCAGGAGAACGCTCTGGTTCAGCAGCACGAAGCCGCCTTGCCTCAGGGTGCGGCAGGCCTGCTCGGCACGTGAAGTGATTTCGCGCGGATGGTTGAAATGGGTGACCACCGTCACCATCAGCCGGCCCTGCAAGGCCGCAACCAGCCCTGATGTAATGCGGGAGGGCAGAGCGACAGGCACGCGCGTGTGGATGCGCAAGAGCCGCACATGCGGAACCGCCTCGATGCGGGCGCGGATTTCCGCCAGCGCCTTGTCCGGCAGGGACAGCGGGTCGCCACCAGTCAGGATCACCTCGCGGATCTCGGGATGGGCCTCGATATAGGCGAAGGCCTCGTCAAGGGCTTCGCGCGAATAGCCGCGGCCGATCGAGGTCAGGGACTCCTTGCGAAAGCAGAACCGGCAATAGACCGCGCATTGATAGGTCGGGAACAACAGAACCCGGTCGGCATGGCGATGCGTCAACCTCGGCACGGGGCTGAAGGCATGATCGGCGATCGGATCGTCGAGCTCGCCTTCCTGCTCGGCCAGTTCGTCGGGCGAAGGAATGACCTGCGCCCGTATGGGGTCGGCGGGATCGCTCCAATCGATCAGGTCGAGATAGGTTTTGGGGATGCGAACCTTGTGGTGCGTGGCCGCGGCTTGAGCAGCAGCGCGCTCGGCTGGCGAAAGTGGTAGCGAATCGAGATCGCGCACATGCCGCACGCCCTCGCGGACATCGTCTTGCCAGGTGGCGTCGGCCTCACGGGCGCGCTCGTCATCGGCGGTCATGCCGGCTGTATCCTGAACGTCTGAGGTCATCGAAGGGCTCCTTGAATTCGCTGGATACCGCATTGGAGCCAGGGCTTGAACCCCTGCTAGACGCACGGGCGCAGCGCCGGAGCTGCCAATCTCCCCAAAACGGGGGAGATCGGCTGTCACCACGGATTTCGCCAATCGCAACGTCGCAAGATGAGCGCTGCCGGCCCCTACCCCCTTAACCCAGGCGCCTCCTGCCCCGTCCTCTCGACATACTCCGTATAGCCGCCGCCATAGGTGTGGATGCCGTCGGGTGTCAGTTCCAGCACCCGGTTCGAGAGCGCCGCCAGGAAATGGCGGTCGTGCGAGACGAACAGCATGGTGCCTTCATATTGCGAGAGCGCTGTGATCAGCATCTCCTTGGTGGCGATATCGAGGTGGTTGGTCGGCTCGTCCAGCACCAGAAGGTTGGGCGGGTCGAACAGCATCAGCGCCATCACCAGCCGCGCCTTCTCGCCGCCCGACAGCACCCGGCATTTCTTGTCGATCTCATCGCCGGAAAAACCGAAGCAGCCGGCGAGCGCCCTGAGCGGCGCCTGGCCGGCCTGCGGAAATGCATCCTCCAGCGTCTTGAACACGGTGCGCTCGCCCTCCAGCAGCTCCATGGCGTGCTGGGCGAAATAGCCCATCTTGACGCTAGGGCCGCGAGCCACTGTGCCGTCGTCGGGCTCTGAGGCGCCGGCGACCAGCTTCAGCAGCGTCGACTTGCCGGCGCCGTTGATGCCCATGACGCACCAGCGCTCGCGGCGGCGTACCTGGAAATCCAGCCCCGCATAGATCGAGCGGCTGCCGTAGCGCTTGTGGATGTTCTTCAGCGTCACCACGTCCTCGCCGCAGCGCGGCGCCGGCTGGAAATCGAACGACACGGTCTGGCGGCGCTTGGGCGGTTCGACGCGGTCGATCTTGTCCAGCTTCTTCACCCGGCTCTGCACTTGTGCGGCATGCGAGGCGCGCGCCTTGAAGCGCTCGATGAAGGCGATCTCCTTGGCCAGCATCGCCTGCTGGCGCTCGAACTGCGCCTGCTGCTGCCGGTCGGCAATCGCCCGCTGCTGCTGGTAGAACTCATAGTTGCCGGAGTAAGCGGTCAGCGAGCCGCCGTCGATCTCCACCACCTTGTTGACGATGCGGTTCATGAACTCGCGGTCGTGCGAGGTCATCAGCAACGCGCCGTCGTAGTTCTTCAGGAACTCTTCCAGCCAGATCAGGCTTTCGAGATCGAGATGGTTGCTCGGCTCGTCGAGCAGCATGGCGTCGGGGCGCATCAACAGGATCCTGGCAAGTGCGACACGCATCTTCCAGCCGCCGGAGAGTTTTGCGACGTCGCCGTCCATCATCTCCTGGCTGAAGCCGAGGCCGTCAAGCACCTCACGCGCCCGGCCATCCAGCGCATAGCCATCGAGCTCCTCGAAACGCGCCTGCAGATCGCCGTAGCGGGCGATGATCTCGTCCATCTCGCCTGATCGCGCGGGGTCGGCCATGGCGGCCTCGAGCTCGCGCATTTCGGCTGCCACTTCGCTCACCGGCCCGGCGCCATCCATGACTTCGGCGACGGCACTGCGCCCGGCCATGTCGCCGACATCCTGGCTGAAATAGCCGATGGTTACGCCGCGATCGACCGAGACCTGGCCCTCGTCGGGCTGCTCCTCCCCGGTGATCATGCGAAACAGCGTCGTCTTGCCGGCGCCGTTGGGGCCAACGAGCCCGACCTTCTCGCCCTTCTGCAGGGCGGCGGAGGCCTCGATAAAGACGAGCTGGCGGCCGTTCTGCTTGCCGATGCTTTCGAGACGAATCATGGTTTTCCGGGGAGGTTGATGCGGGAGTGAGGGATTTGCCCGGGGCCTTTACGCGATCGGCAGCATTGGTGGAAGAGGCGGAAGCGCCGCATGCAATGATGAAGATGGCGAAGCGGCGGGTGACGGCCAATCTCCCCCCTCGAGGGGGGAGATTGGCAGCTTCGGCGCCGTACCTCTACTTCGCATCGTGAAAAATAATCCCCACCGTATGGCGCAGGCCGGAGCGCAGGCGGCTGACGCCGTGGCGCAAATTGACCCGGTAATTGCCTTTCGTGCCTTGCACCGGGCGGTTGTGGACGGCGAAGGCGACAGCGTCGCCCTGGCTGAGCGGCACCACCTCGGCGCGGCTTTGCATGCGCGGCCGCTGCTCGGTCAGCACGAACTCGCCGCCGGTGAAATCCTTGCCTGGTTCGGAGAGCAGGATCGCCACCTGCAGCGGAAAGGCGAGATCGCCGTAAAGATCCTGGTGCAGGCAGTTGAAGTCGCCGGGGACATATTGCAGCAGCAGCGGCGTCGGCCGCGTCTGGCCCTGCTCGTGACATTGCCTGAGGAAGGCGGCGTGCTCGGCCGGGTAGCGCTGGGCAAGCCCTAGGCGCTGGTTCCAGTCATTGGCGACTTCGGCCAGCCGCGGATAGAGCGCGGTGCGCAAGCCGCCGATCAGGTCGGGCAAGGGATAGCGGAAATAGCGATACTCGCCCTTGCCGAAACCGTGCCGCGCCATGTGGACATGGCTGCGGAAATGCTCTTCCTGCGGGTAAAGCGCCGCGATCTGCCGGCACTCCTCAGGCGTCAGCAGCTTTTCCATCGCCGCGCAGCCATAGCCGCTCAACTCACCGGCCAGGGCCTGCCAGTCGTGGCCGGCGAGGCGCGCCTCAGCCGATTTCACCGCCGCTTTCGAGCCTATCGAATGGATGGTCATGGCTTTGCCTCCAATAGCGTGCCTGCCATCAGAGATGGGTGAAGCAGCGCCCGCGGACCACCCGTTTCCTGCGAAGTGATCGCCTCGCCAGCACTGTTCATCGACGTTTCGCATGCTTTGGATGGCGGTGACCGGCTGCAAGGCTTACAAAAGGCAAGACGTTATGGCCGACATCGAACATCGCCTTCGAAACGGAACCTGAGCCGATGCCCGCAACGATAGGAATTCTGCTTTTCAATGCCGCCGAGGAACTCGACTTCGTCGGCCCCTGGGAAGTGCTGACGGCGGCCGCTTCGCCCGCCGACAGGGTGCTGACCGTGGCGGCATCGCTGCAGCCGATTCTGTGCGAGAAAGGCATGCGGGTGCTGCCCGATGCGACGTTTGAAACGGCGCCGGTGCTCGATGTCGTGCTGGTGCCAGGCGGCAGCGGCGCCCGGCGCATTCCCGACGAGCCGACAGCGGCATGGATGAAACAGGCCGCCAGCCAGTGCCGGTGGCTGACCAGTGTCTGCACGGGATCTTTCCTGCTTGCCAATTGCGGGCTGGTGACCGGCAGCAAGATCACCACGCACCACCGCTTTCTCGACGAGCTTCGTGCGCTGGGCACCTCGGAGGTGATTGCAGGGCAGCGCTTCGTGCGCGACGGCAAGGTCGTCACCGCAGCGGGCGTCATATCGGGCATCGAAATGGCGTTGTGGCTGGCGGGCGAGGTTTTCGGCGCCAAGGCCGCGGAGGATGCGAGGGACTATATCGCCTACGACTGGCCGCCTCGCTGAGACGCTGCAGCAGGATGCGCTTCATGTTCGTCATCCGGCTGCGCAAGCGCAGTTCCTCGTCGTGCGCCGCGCGGATTTCAGGCGAGGCCGTGTCGTAGTCGATCTGGGAGATGTGTGCCATGGGCGGCCTCAGACGATGCGTGGAAGGCGGACGACGGGCAGCGGTCACCCAGCAAGAGTCGTGTGAAGCTCGGGCGTCGCTCGCAGCGTGTTGCTGACCGTGCAGATCGTTTCGGCGTCCGCGACGATCCGCTGTTTCGTCGCTTCGTCGAGATCGCCTGAGATGTCGAGCGTGATCGTGAATTTTCCGATGCGGGAGACGTCGCCATCAGCCTTTTCGCCGCTCACCTCGGCGCGGACCTCGCCGAGGCTGGCGGCGATACCCATCCGCGTGGCTGCGATGCGCGCGCTCAGCACCATGCAGGCGGCGAGCGAGGCATAGAGCAGGTCGAGCGGGTTGAAGCCCGGCGCGCTGGCCCCGGTCACGACATCGACCGAACCGCCGGTCGGCGTGGTGACGACAGGCAAGCCGCCCGGATGCAGCACCGCAAGCGCGCCGGTGGTGCGGGTCCTGACCTTGAGTTCGCTCATATGCAAATATCCTTTCGGCCGGCATGGCGAATCCAAAATCGTATCACTTTGGTGCAGCGCAATGAGCGAATTTCGCATTCAAAGCCATACTACAGCGCCGCGCGTCCTTAGAAGGCGCAACGCATTATCCTAGCAGGGATGCCTGTCAGCAATGCGCGCCGGACCGATTCCGGTTTTCAGGGGCATGCGCTAGACTGGCTGCAACCGCAACCGGGCTGTCCTTCAGAATGATTGTCCAGACCTGCATCAATGGCGCGCGCAGCGCCGATTTCCACCCGCGCCTGCCGCTTGATGCGGACGCCATGGCGCACGACGGCACGGCCTGCGTCGCCGCCGGTGCTGCCGAGCTGCATGTCCATGCGCGCGGGCTCGACGGCAGGGAAAGCCTCGCGCCTGAGGCAATGGACCGGACTGTATTTGCGCTGCGCCGCGCCTGCCCGGGAACGCTGATCGGCGTGTCGACAGGCGCCTGGATCGAGAACGACGACGGGCGCACGCTGGCCGCGATCGCCGGCTGGAGCGAGCTGCCCGACTACGCGTCAGTCAATCTGAGCGAGGAAGCCGCGCCCGAGGTCATGCAAAGCCTGCGGCAGCGCGGCATCGGGATCGAGGCCGGGCTCGCCTCCGTCGCCGATGCCGAGCGCCTGGTGCGCCTCGACCATGGCCGCCAGGTGCTGCGCATCCTGATCGAGATCGGCGAACAGGAGCCGGACGCGGCGCTGGAGGTCAGCAACGGTATCGCGGCAGTGCTCGAGCGCGCCGGAATGCGTCGGGCTATCCTGCTGCATGGTTCCGACGCCACGGTGTGGCCGTTCGTGCACAGGGCGGCGGAGCGCAACTGGTCGACACGCGTCGGGCTGGAAGACGGCAAGGAGCTTCCGGACGGCACTACGGCATCAGGCAATGACGCGCTCACGGCCGCGGCGGTGGCGATCTTCCGGGCCGGTCGTTGATTCATCATATAGGTTCGGGCCATAGGTTTCGGGCGCCTTGCCTGACCATGATCTTTTCGGGATCCTGCGTCAGGCCACGTCCCGCAAAGTCGAACGCGGCGTCGCCGGCTTGACGGTTGTGCCGGCGCGATCCTCGTGAAGCGCGAAGCCCGTCGCACCCGGATCGCCCAGCTCGGGGCGGAGCTGCATGCTCGGGATGTGGTAGTCACCGCCGTTCTGCCGCCGATAAGGAATCGGCCGGATTGTCTCGAGCGTCCGCATCCTTTCGCGCAGCCGCTCCGCGACAGGCTCGAAATCGGCCTCCCCGAAACGGTCCACTCTGTAGACCACGAACGGCGGAAGCACGTCGTAGCCCGGGTAGTGAAGGATCCCGTGATTGATCGGGAACAGCAGGTCGTCGATCGGTCCGTTGACCCCGCGAGGGGCGTAATGCTCCTCCCAGCCACCGGCAGTCACGATCAACATTGCGCGCTTCCCAGCGAGGGTCCCCTCACCGTAGCGGTCACCCCATCGCCGATCGCTGTGCTCGCCGACGCCGTAGGCGAACCCGTACGCGAACACACGGTCTACCCAGCCTTTGAGGATCGCCGGCATGGCGAACCACCAGAGGGGGAACTGAAGGATGAGGGTATCGGCCCACAGAAGATTCTCGATCTCGGCTTTGACATCTTCCGTCAGCGCGTTGGCGTCGAAGGCCTTTTTTGAGGCTGCAACCGGTATGAACCGCCCGTCCGGCGCCAGCGAGGGGAAGTCGGCACGGTCCACCTCGGATTTCCAGCCATCGGCATAGAGGTCCGACACCCGCACTTCATGGCCCTGGGCCTCGAGTTCCCTGATGGCGACGTTACAGAGCGCACCGTTGAGCGAACGCGGTTCAGGATGAGCAAAAACAAGCAGGACTTTCATGGGTCAACTCCGAAGAAGGATGATGGATGCCAAAGGTAGCCAGCCCCGGGATCATCCGCTATATCTGTGCAATGCATAAGATTATGCCGATTAATGGATAAGTCTGACATCACACTCGAGCGCATGCGCACCTTCGTTCGCGTCGCCGAGCGCGGCAGCCTGTCGGCGGTGGCGCGCGAGCTCGGAGTTGGGCAGTCGACGATCACACGGCATTTGCGGGAACTCGAGGAGGCCGTCGGCGTGCCCTTGCTCAGCAGGACCACGCGGCGTGTGACGATGACCGATGAAGGCAGCCGTTACTATGCCGACAGCGTCCAGATCCTGCGCCTCGTCGAGCAGGCCGGCGATGAGGCGCGGGGCACGCGCGGCGCGTCGGCCGGCACGATCCGGATATCCTGCACGGCGGCGCTCGGGGTCTTGCACGTCAGCCACCTGATCTTCGCCTTTCAGGATCGCTATTCCGGCATCGGGATCGATCTCAGCCTCACCGACGAGCGCATTGACCTCGTGCGGGAGGGCGTCGACATCGCGCTTCGCCTCGGTCCGCTCACCGACAGCTCCATGAAACTACGGGCGCTCGGCCAGTCCCGGCGTCTGCTTGTGGCGGCGCCGGCCTATCTGGCAGCGCGGGGCAGACCGGCTGTCCCGCAGGATCTGCCTGGCCATGAAGGCATCCGGATGTCGAACATCGCGGGAAGCGACACGCTCGCCCTGCAGGGGCCGGGCGGCGAACGCCTTGGCGTGCCCTTTGGCGGCCGATTTCGGGTCGACCATGGGCTTGCCGCGCGCGAAGCCCTTGTCGCCGGGCGCGGTATCGCACCCGCCCATCACTGGCTTGTCGATGATCTCCTCGCAGCCGGCCGGCTGGAAGTGATCCTGCCGGGCTATTCCCCGCCTCCCGTGCCGTTGAGTATGCTGATCGTCCCGGAGCGCGTGGGCATCGCCCGGATCCGCCTGCTAGTCGATTTTCTCGTCGAACGGATCGGCGGCATTCCGGGGATCGAGAAGCCGCGTTAGTCGGCTTGCCCTCGGCCGGCCACCACACTGGCAAACCCCTCCCGCCTTCCGGCCATCCGGCCTTGTTGACAGGCGGCCGAACGCTCTTGCGATTTCAAAAGATACACCCTAAGCTGTTTTCATATCAGAAAGAAAATCCCACCAATTCTTTCCTTTTATGAAAGCCTGAGCGCTTGCGGGAACATCTCGATCAGACCGACCGGCGACTGGTCAAGCTGCTGTCGCAGGACGCGCAGCTTGGCGTCAACCGCCTCGCCGAAAAGATGGCGGTCTCGGTGCCGACGGTGCGCATGCGCTTGCGCAACTTGCTCGACCGCAACCTGCTCAAGATCGTCGGGCTGCTCAACCTGACCGAGCGCCCCGAACTGATCTCGGCCATCGTCGGCATCAACGCGCAGGGCCGCGGCCGGGCGCGGGAACTGGCGCAGCGTATCGCCGAACTGCCGTTCGTGAACTCGGCCTCCGTGGTCACCGGACGCTTCGACATCATCGTCGACGTGACGGTGGCTGGCGATGTCGCAGATCTCTATCGCGTCACCAGCGAACTGATCCCCGGCGCGGGCGAGCCGGGTGAAGTCGTGCGCAGCGAAACCTTCGTCGTCATGGCCTCCTGCAACAAATGGGTCAGCCTGCCGGAAGGCTGCTGGTCGGACGAAACACCGGCACGCAAGGAAATGCCATGAAAATCGCGGTTCTCGGCGGCCTCGGCCTGCAAGGCCGGGCGGCGATCGCCGATCTCGTCGCCAGCGACGGCGTCGAGCAGGTGGTCTGCGTCGATACCGCACCTGACGGTGTCGCCCGGCTTGGCGGCCTGACCAACCTCGCCCGCGTGCGCTTCGTCGTGCCGGAAGGCGCGATCGGTCCAGTGCTGGCGGACGTGATGAAGGATGTCGACGCCGTCATCGACCTGCTGCCGCAGCCGCTGATGCGCGAGGCGGTGCAGGCGGCGATCACGACGGCAACGCCGCTGGTCACCACCAATTACGGCAAGGCCATCGCCGATCTTGCTCCCGCGGCAGAAGCGGCCGGCGTTTCGATCATGACCGAATGCGGGCTCGATCCCGGCATCGACCTCGCGCTCTACGCGCGCGCCGCGAGGCAGTTCGACACCATCACCACAATCGATTCCTATTGCGGCGGCATCCCCGAACCGAAGGCGATGGCCAAGCCGCTGTGCTACAAGGTGAGCTGGAATTTCGACATGGTTCTGGTGAGCCAAAACCGCGACTGTGTGATGGTCGAGGACGGCCAACGCATCGAAGTGCCGGCCGGCCGCCAGCACGACAATCGCTTCATCCACGAGATCGAGGTCGCTGGGCTCGGCAGGCTGGAAGCTTTCCCGAATGGCGACGCCGCCAGGTATATTGAGATGCTTGGCGTCACCAAGGGGTTGCAGCGCAGCGGCCGCTACACGCTGCGCTGGCCAGGCTGGTCGGCGTTCTGGGCGCCGCTGAAGGAACTCGGTTTCCTCTCCGAGGACAAGGTGCCCGGCGTTGGCACCAGCCCACGCGAATTTCTCGGCCGGCTGCTCGGCCCGCAACTGCAATATGGCGCCGACGAGAAGGACCTGTGCGTGATGCGCAATGTCTTCAGCGGCAGCGAGGGCGGCCGCCGCAAGACGGTGACGTCGGACCTGATCGTCGAGCGCGACCTCGCATCCGGACTGTTCGGCATGAGCCTCGGCGTCGGCTATCCCGCAAGCATCGTGGCGCAGATGCTGGCGCGACGCGAGATCGTCACGCCAGGCCTGCTCAACCCGCTGCTGCATGTGCCGGACGGCCGTTTCTTCGATGAACTGGCCAGGCGCGGCATCCGGGTCTCCGAAACGGTCAGCTGGGACTGAAGGATTTTCGAACGGTGGCCGCCGCCGGCAACGGCGCTGCCGCTCAAAAAGCACCCCAAAGGGTGGAACAACAACGTGGAACACGACAACAAGGAGGAATACCCAATGAAGATTGCCAAGCTTTTCATCGCAGGCCTTGCGCTGGCCGGCCTCACTGCCGCGGCAAGCGCCGGAACGCTCGACGACATCACCAAGCGCGGTGAGCTGCGCGTCGCCGTGCAGACACAAGGACCGCCCTTCTCGCTGGTCGGTGCGGCCGGCGAACGCACCGGCAGCTCGGTCGAGCTTGCCGAACTGATGGCCAAGGAAATGGGCGTCAAGATCACCTTCCTCGACTTCGACTGGGACGGCTTGATCCCGGCGCTACTGTCCGGCAAGGCCGATCTGCTGGTCGCCGACATGACACCGACGCTGGCGCGGGGAATGAAGGTCGCCTTCACCAAACCTTATATGTATACGGGCAGCACCGTCTTCACCAAGGCCGACAGCAAATTCAAGACCACCGAGGACTGCAAGGCCAAGGGCACCAAGATCGCTGTGCTGCTCGGCGCCACCGGCGAGAAGGAGGCCAAGGCCGCCTTCCCCGATGCCGACATCAAGAGCTACAAGGGCGGCGGCCCGCTGCTGCTCGATGCCGTCAGCAACGGCCAGGCCGATTGCGGCGTCAACGACGTTTCGGCGGTCAAGGGCCAGTCGACCGCCTATCCGGCCGGCAGCTTCACCATCATGCCGGAGATGCTGTCGAAAGAGCCGCTGGCCTTCGCCACGCGCTATGACGAGCAGGACCTGCTGACCTGGATGAACCTGTTCCTCGACCAGGTCAGCCTCGACGGCCGCCTGCAGAAGAACCTCGACTACTGGGTCAATTCCGACGACTGGAAGAAGGACCACTAAGCAACGGTTCGCCCGGACGGAACCGCGCTCGATTGGATCGGCGCGGTTCCATCCGGCACGTTGCTGTCGCCCATAGACCCCGTCCGAGACATTCCGTCCGCAATGCTCGAAAACTTCAGCTTCCGCACCATCGTCGAATATCTGCCCCTGTTCGGGCAGGGCCTCGTCACGACCGTGTGGCTGTCTGCCCTCTCCTTTGCCGGCGCGCTTGCCGTCGGCATCGTGCTCAGCGCCATGAACCTGCAGCGCGGCCGGCTGTTGCGCGTGCCGGCCAAGGCCTACATCGACGCCGTACGCGCCACGCCGTTGCTGGCGCAGCTCTATTTCCTCTATTTCGGCCTGCCCCGGCTCGGCTTCATCCTGCCGGAGCTCGTCGTTGGTATCCTCGCCCTGTCGCTGAACAGCGGCGCCTATGTCGCCGAGATCATCCGCGCCGGCATACTGTCGATTCCGCGTGGCCAGGTGGAGGCCGGCGTCGCCTCGGGGATGACCTATGTCCAGCGCATGCGCCTGGTGATCCTGCCGCAGGCGTTCAAGGTGGTAATCCCGCCGCTGCTCGGCCAGGCGATCGTGCTGGTCAAGGATTCGGCGCTGCTGTCGCTGATCTCGGTCGCCGAGCTGACGCGCGCCGGCCAACTGCTCGCCTCCGACCGCTTCATGCCGGCGGAAGGGTTTGTCACCATCGCCGCCTTCTACCTCCTGCTCTACTACGGCCTCAAGGGACTGGCGGCGCTGTCCGGGCGCTGGCTGGGCTCGCAGCCGGCAAGGAGCCGCGCATGATCTGGCAACAGCTGCAAAGCCTCGCCGGCAGCTATCCCCTCGCCTTGCGCGGCCTCGGCATGACCGTCATGCTGTCGCTGATCAGCCTGGTGCTGGGCACGCTGATCGGCTTTGGCCTCGGGATCCTCAGAAACGGCGGCAACTGGGTGGTCAGCGGCGCGATCGGCACCTGGGTCGACCTGATCCGCGGCACGCCGTTCCTGGTGCAGATCTTCCTGATCTTCTTCATCCTGCCGGAATTCGGCATCGAGCTCGACGCCTTCACCGCCGGCATCATCGCGCTGACCAATCTGGCGGCCTGCTTCATCTGCGAGATCGTCGTCGCCGGCATCCGCTCCGTGCCGACCGGTCAGGTCGAGGCGGCGCTGGCGTCCGGCCTGTCGCGCTGGCAGCGGATGCGCCAGGTGGTGCTGCCGCAGGCGATGCGCATCGTGCTGCCGCCGCTGGTCGGCCAATATGTGCTGCTGATCAAGGATTCCTCGGTCGTTTCGGCCATCGGGCTCACCGACCTCACCCGCGTCGGCTGGCTGGTGGTGCAGCGCGTGCCGAACGGCCTGCTGGTCTTCTTCCTAGTCGGCCTCGGCTATTTCATCGTCTGCTATCCGCTGATCATGCTTGCCCGCCGGCTGGAGCGCCGCATGGGTGCGGCGCATGGCGAGGTGCAGATATGACGAACTCCAGCAAAGGTTCCGCCGGCATGATCGAGTTCCGCGGCGTCAACAAATGGTTCGGCTCGCTCAATGTGCTCAAGGACATCACGCTCAGCGTCCAGCCGCGCGAGGTGGTCGTCGTCTGCGGCCCGAGTGGCTCGGGCAAGAGCACCTTGATCCGCTGCATCAACGGACTGGAGATGATCCGCGACGGCGACCTGACAGTCGACGGCCAGCGCCTCGGTGACCCCACCACCAACATGACACGGCTGCGCACCGAGATCGGCTTCGTCTTCCAGTCGTTCAACCTCTACCCGCACAAGACGGCGCTCGAGAACGTCACGCTGGCGCCGATCCATGTGCGCAAGACCCCCCGCAGCGAGGCCGAGAAGGCTGGGCGTGAGCTGCTCGCCAAGGTCGGCCTGGCCGACAAGGTCAATGCCTATCCGTCACAGCTGTCGGGCGGCCAGCAGCAGCGCGTAGCGATCGCCCGCTGCCTCGGCATGCGCCCCAAGATCATGCTGTTCGACGAACCGACCTCGGCGCTCGATCCCGAGATGATCTCGGAAGTGCTCGACGTCATGGTCGCGGTGGCCGAGGAAGGCATGACCATGATGGTGGTGACGCACGAAATGGGCTTTGCCCGCAAGGTCGCGCAGCGCGTGGTGTTCATGGACGCCGGCGCCATCGTCGAGAGCGGCACGCCGGATGAGTTCTTCTCGCACCCGAAGACCGATCGCAGCCGCGCCTTCCTGAGCAAGATCCTGCGGCACTAGGGTCAAATTCAATCAACTGGCTGCCGCCAATGGCCGAGATGGGTTGAACGTTGCCCTTCGTCTCTTCGATGGGAACGAGCAAGTAGCGCCAGAAGCGATCGTTGGACTTTCTGCTCGGGATGGATGACCAGTTTCGCCCGGGAAAACCTTTCTTGGGCTTGCGGCACGACCCTCCTTCCACAGCGCATGCTTGCCCAAGTACCCCCGGCTCGCCGACCGGGCGGACTTCAATTTTTTGTCTGGCACAGCGTCGTTTTACTTCAGGTCATGCTGCCTTTCGGTAGGGCGCGCCGGTGCCCAGAAAGCGCACAAGCAAGTTCCGTCTGCTCTTGCGCGGGACAAGATCGATATCGCTGACTAGTATTGCGCCGCCCTCGCGCCGCTCCAATGTGATCTTGCGGCTATGGAAGGCTTCCAGCTCGGCTCGATGCGCCACGCTTATGATCGTGACCTTCGGCAGTTCGTGGATGATCATCTCCATCATCTTGTCCTGGCTCGTCTCATCGAGCGCCGATGTTGCCTCATCCAGCACGATGATATCGGGACGGTGCAGCAGGAGACGCGCGAAGGCGAGGCGCTGCTTTTCGCCACCCGACAAGGTCTGGTCCCAGGGCGCGTCCTCCTCGATCTTGTCGGCGAGATAATCGAGCCCCACCTTGTCGAGGGCAGCATTGATCCTGTCCAGTGTCCAGTTATCGGCGGCGGCGGGATAGGCGACCGCGCGGCGAAGCGTCCCTGTGGGGACGTAAGGCCGTTGCGGCAACATGAACATTCGCCTGCCGGCGTGGAAATCGACGCTGCCGCCGCCCCACGGCCACAGACCCGCGACGGCGCGCACCAGCGTGCTCTTGCCTGAACCGGATTCGCCGGCCACGAGCACCCGCTCGCCCTGCTCGATCACGACCTCGGTTTCCTTGACCACGCCCGTGCCGTCGTCAAGCGACACCGAAAGATTGTTCAGGCTGAGCATCGCACCGCCTTTCGTTTCGCCGCGTGTGATGCGACCCTGGGTGTCGCTCTGTTCCGCGCGCTCGAGCCCGTCGAGCGACATCATCAGCGAGGCGATGCGCCGTGCAGAGGCGTTCCAGTCGGCGAGACGGGGGTAGTTGTCGACCAGCCATCCGAACGCGCCCTGTACGATGGCAAAGGCAGAGGCAGCCTGCATGACCTGTCCAAGCGTCATGCTGCCTTCGAGAAATTTTGGAGCGCAAAGCAAAATCGGCACGACCGGCGCAAACAGGCTCGATCCCTGCGACACCAGCGCTGTGCGCATGTGCTGGCCTGTAAGGAGCGCCCATTGCCTGAGCACATCGGCGAACGTCCTGTCGATGCCGCTACGCTCCTCCTCCTCGCCGCCGAGCAATGCGATGCTCTCGCCGTTTTCCCGCACGCGCGTCAGCGTGTAGCGGAATTCGGCTTCCGCCTGATTTTTCTCCTCGGAGAGGCGGACGAAATGGCGGCCGATGACCGCCATCGAGGTGGACGTGATTGCGGCATAGATGACCGCAGTGATGACGAGGAAGCCGGGAACAGTGACGCTCGAACCTGCGATCGTCAGGGTCAAAGCCCCACCGATCGTCCAGAGCACAAGGATAAAGGTCGAGGCCGACAGAAACGCGTTAATGACACCGGCGATGAAATCGACCGGCGATTCGGTGGCAATCCGCAGATCCTCCGCAATGCGGGCTTCGGGGTTCGTGTGGTCGCCGCCGACGAGGTTCAACTGATAGTAACGGCCGTTTGCGAGCCAGCGCGCGATGGCCGCGGTGGTGAGCCAGGAACGCCAGCGGCGCTGAATCGTCATACGAAGGTAGACTTGTGCAACGACAAGGCTTCCGCTTCCGAGCACGAGCGGCAGGAATACGGCGCTCAGGAAATAAACGGTGCGGGCATTGCGTTGCTCGATGGCGTCGAAAATCGCGCGATTCCAGACATTGATCCCATACTGGAAGCCGACATTGATGCATATCAGGATCAATAGCCCGATTGAGAACGGCCAAGCGAGCCGATCGCCGCCGCGGCCCCAGTAACCGCGCGCGCTGATCCAGAAACGCCTCAACAAGTATCTCTTGCGCGCCTGCTCGGCCTCCTCAGGCGTCAGTTCTGGATCGGGTTCGATGACATCCGGCGGTGGCGCGGCCTGGCCGTCGACCTCAGGCGCGGCTTCGACAGTCGATGCCTTTTCCTGACGCGACTTTTCAGCGCCGCTCGGTTTGGCGCCGTCGACCGATTTCGGCTTGAATTTAGCCTCGGACATAACGGCGATAACGGCTTAAAAATCAAAAGGTTTCATGATGTCCGCTCGAGATGCCAGCAGCCGGCAGCACACCAAGGCTCTTCTGGTGTTCCAGTGTCCGCAACAGTCTCGCCTAGGGTCGTTCTCGAATGACAGCCTTCGACCCTGTTGCAGGCATTCTCAGCTCGCTGCGGAGTGTCGGCTACGGGTCATGGGCGTGAATTCGGCCGAGCGCGAACGAGCGTCCGCTCAGGGGCGAACTCGGTTATTCATGGTGATTGGGTTTTGACCCTAAACGTCAGCCGGAGGCTGCCGGCGTCTTCAGCCGAACGTCGCGGGAGGCTCGGTGCGGACCTCAACCCACTGACAGCGCCGGCTGTCGTGATAGAACGACAGGAACGGTGGCGGGAACGATGGATCGGCGAAGGCACCCACCGGAATGGCGACCAGACCGGGCTGGACATCGATCCGACAATGGACGGTGGTGCCGCAATCCCGGCAGAAGCTGTAGATGACGCGGCTGCCCTCGTCGCCAATGCGCGTGAACTCCGCCGCGCGTCCCTGGATGGACACGTCGTTCTCCGCAAACCGGGCGTTGAAGCTGAACGCGCTGCCCGTGCGCCGTTTGCAGGCCAGGCAATGGCAGACGGAGACGCGTACGGGCTCGCCCGAACAGGTGGCTGAAAGCTGACCGCAGCAACATTCTGCGCGGCGCGTGACCATGGCTGGCTCCTTTTCAGACTCCTGAAATGGCATCACTACGTGCCGGCATGGGTGCTCAGCTGAGTCCTTTTCTCGTCGGCGACCACCGCAAGGTCGAGCACCTTCTGCAGCTCGGCCGCGTGGCGGAACGATGGCTCGGCCTGAACGCCGTTGCGCACCGCATCGACAAAACGCTGGTAGTTGGTCGGCACCGAGCCGGCATCGAGGACCTGCCATCTGGCGTTCTCGATGTTCTCGCCCATGCACGCTTTCAGCTCCGAGCCGTTCAAATTGTGCACGACCTCGATGCCGCCCTTCTCGCCATACATGCGCAACCGCAATTCGTTGAGATGGCCGGTCGCCCAGCGGCTGGCATGGACGACGCCGAAGGCGCCGTTGTCGAAATCCAGCGCCATGGTGAAGCTGTCATTGGCGTCGAGCTCGTATTCGCCGATCCGGTTTCCCGGCGCCTTGTCGAAGGTTCCCAGCCGGCAGAACACATGGTCGATGCCGAGCCCCGCGCCATAGCTGGCGAAATCGAGGATGTGGATGCCGACGTCACCAAGCACGCCATTGGAGCCGTGGCCGCGCGACAGGCGCCAGAGCCATTTCGGATCGGTGCGCCAGTCGCCCCAGAATTTGGAAACCAGCCAGCTCTGCAGATAGGACGCCTCGATATGCCGGATCTGGCCGATCTCGCCGGCCAGCACTATGGCGCGCGCCTTCTGCAGTGCGGCGATGTTGCGATAGGTCAGGTTGACCATGTTGATGATGCCGGCCCGCTCGGCGGCATCCGCCATCTCGTTGGCTTTCTCAAAGTTTTCGGCCAGCGGCTTCTCGCACAGCACAGGCTTGCCCGCTGCAATCAGCGCCATGGTGGTCGGATGATGGATGCGGTCCGGCGTTACGTTCGCCGCCACGTCGAACTTGTCCCACGCAAGGGCTTCCTGCAGCGACGTGAACCGATTGGGGATGCCGTAGGTGTCTGAAAATTCGTCGACACGCTTGCGGTCGAGATCGACGGCGCCGACCAGTTCGACGCCTTCCATCCTGCCGAACTGCCTGGCGTGCTCCTGCGCCATCCAGCCGGTGCCGAGTATCAAAAGCCGCATGATATCTGTTCCTTAGGGCCTGTTGTGAAACTTCGGATAGAGCCGCGCTGCTGCCGATGTTCGTCGCTTCAGGGAAAGCGGTTAGCGGTAACCGGCTTCGCCGGCGGCATGAAGTTTTCCGCCGCGCTCGACGATCGGCTCCAGCGCCTTTTCCACCGGCACGTTCGGTGCATCGAGGATGGCTGGACGGGAACCTTGCGGGTTGTGCGCCCATTTCACGGCGTTGCGCAGCACCTTCTGCACGGTGGCGTCGTGGTAGGTCGGGTAGGTCTCGTGGCCTGGCCTGAAATAGAAGATGTTGCCGGCGCCGCGACGATAGGTCAGCCCCGACCTGAACACTTCGCCGCCCTGGAACCAGGAGATGAACACCGTTTCCAGCGGCTCCGGCACCGCGAATTGCTCGCCGTACATTTCTTCGTACTCGATCTCGAAATACTCGCCGATCCCCTCGGCGATCGGGTGGTTGGGGCTGGTCACCCACAGCCGCTCGCGCTCGCCGGCCTCACGCCATTTCAGCGTGCAGGGCGTGCCCATCAGCTTTTTGAATATCTTCGAGAAATGGCCGGAATGGAGGACGATCAGCCCCATGCCTTCCCAGACGCGGCGCGCCAAGCGCTCGACGACCTCATCGGCGACGGCGCCATGGTCCTTGTGTCCCCACCACAGCAAGACATCGGTCTCGGCCAGACGGTCGGCCGGCAGGCCATGCTCCGGCTGCTCCAGCGTTGCCCAGGTTGCGGAAATGCCGGGATCGGCCTTCAGCGCATTGGCGATCGTCGCATGCATGCCCTCGGGATAGATGCCGGCGACCACCTCGTTGGTCCGCTCATGGATATTCTCGCCCCAAACGACAGCGCGTATTGTCATGACATCCTCGTATTTGCTTGAAGCCGCCCCGATCGGGTCAGTCATAATCCGCCCGGCCGCGAATGGAAACGTTTTCGAGGCCGATAATCTGTTGGAAAGGCATTGGGGCAGAGCTCAACGTTGTTCCGGTCAAATTCCGATGTCGGCGGGACAGCGCCCCCCTCTGTCCTGCCGGACATCTCCCCCACTTTGGGGGGAGATTGGCAGCTGGGGCGGCAGCGCTCCTCTTGCAAGCTTTGCGATTGGCGAAAGCGGCGGTGACGGCCAATCTCCCCCCAAGTGGGGGAGATGTCCGGCAGGACAGAGGGGGCGCGAATGATCGCTACAGAACGGGTTCTTTCTGCCGTCGCCTCGAAACGACCTAGGCGCCGCGCCCTTCCTGGGCGACCCGCGTCAGCGGCTTCGACAGGCGCGGCACCACGACCAGGCGCTTGATCTTGCCCTTCTTGTAGGCGGCGAGAAAGCGGGCATAGTCCTTGAAGACGAGGCAACCATTGGACTCGGCACGGCCGCCGCGCAGCATGTAGGTGTGCGCAAGCAGGCCGTCGCGGCCATATTTGTTTTTGCCGTCGACAGGGGTGAGCCGGATCGCCTCGACGCCGTGGAAGCGCGATTCGCGCAGCCTCAGGTCGTAAGTGTTGGGCGGCGTCGGGCCGACGTTCTTGCGGTCGACGTAGCGCGGCTGGTCGACCATCGAACCGTATCCTGAATGCGCCTCCAGGCGCGAGCCGTCAGGCAAATAGACGGTCTTTGCCGAGATGTCGTAGACGGCGACGCCATTACCCAGGGAGGGCCTGTTGAACAGGTTCTTGAAGGCGCCGCCAAGCCCGCGCTCAGGCATGTCGGGCTTGGCATAGGCCAGCACCTCTTCGGCCTGCGCCTTCGGCCGCTTGCCCGGTTTGCCAGGCATAGCCGCTTGCGAGGCGCTGCGAAGCGACAAAGTCCCTTGGGGCGCCTCGGCCGACGGGGCATCAGCGGGCTTGCCTGACTGGGTCTGGCCTGGCTGGGTTTGGCCTGACTGGGTCTGGCCCGACTGGGTCTGACTTGCCTTCGCCCTGGCCGCCTGCGACTTGGGCACCTGGACCTGGGGTGCCTGGACCTTTGGCGCCTCGACCTGTGGGGCCTCCGCTGGCTGGTCGACTTCCGCCTGCGGACGCCAGTTCGGCACCGGGGCGCTGTCTGGCATGTCGTCCTGCTGCGGCAGTGAGGCCATCTGAATCTCAGCCTGTTGCGGCTCTTGCTGAGGGTCGGCCGTCGCCAGTGCAACCGAGGGCGGCGGCGACAGCATGTCGACGGTTTCTTCAGGCAATGCATTCGCCAGCGCCAGCGCCAAGCGCGACGAGCGTTCGATCTCCGCGACCTCCGGCCCGAAGCGCACCGAGGCCGGGCCGTTCCGGTCGGGCAGGCGCACCGGTTCGGCAAAGCGGGCGGCCGCCGGAAGACTGGCAAGCATGAAGGGAGCGCCAGAAGCATGGCCAAAGGGGTGGGAAGAGGCGTTGGCAAAGGCGGCGGCCAGCTTTTGCGGCGACAGTTCTGCTTTCGCCACCACGCCGTCGAAGCGCGACTGGCGCGAAGTCACAAGTGCTACACTGTCCGGGTGCAGCGCCGGCTTGAGCCGCGCCATCTTGCCGTCACGGGCGAAGCTCGATGCCGCGCGCTGGCAGCCGGCATCACACCGATTGAGCAGCAACGCGGCCTGGTGCGGCCGGCTTCCGGCCATCAGCGACGGCGCCAACGGCGATCTCGCCAGTGTGCGTTGGGGATCGGCAAGCGCGATAGTGCGCGGCGCGAGCAGGCCTTGCGGCAGACCGTTGGACGCAGCGGTGAGCGATGTTCCCACCGAATGAAGCCCGGCCATGGTCGCCACCGACCACAGGGCGATCGCAACGCCGACAACGGGAACCGCGACCCAGCGCAGGCCGGGTCTCATCGAAGTCAATCCAACAGCAGGACTGTCCCCCCGGAATTTCGCACTCACAAACGCCATTCAACCACTCTCAATCGGCTTGCCGGCGTGCGGTGCTCGCATCCGTTACGATCACAGTTCGCCGTGCCCCCAGCACACTTCGCGTCTGTTGCCGATTGATTCAAAAGATGGACAAAGTTGGTTAACCAATCCCTCTACCGGTCGCCGATTTGGCGACGGTCATTCCGAAAAAAGCACCCTCCCCGACTATCAATTTGGCAAAATTTGCTCTCCGACTACGACTTTGCTGCCTTTTTGGCTGCTGAGTCAATCAAATGACGCTTTGGGCTTTTGTAAGGCAAGGGTCTACCGAGGGCTACAAAAGGGGAAAAGCCCGACATCCTGTGCCCGCGCTCCATATACGGCGCGCCGATTTTCTTTCGGCCGCAAATTCTGGTCCGTGCGGAACAAGTTCAACGGGGCGTGATGCTTTCTGTACTACAGCGCCGCGCGTGCTTTTGGGCGCGCGTAAGGACGCTGTAGCACTTTGATTTTACACAGCCAAAGACAGGATTTCGTTGCAGAAATGCTTCACCACGGCTGCAATCGGGCAAGCCGACCGGCCACGCTCATTTCTTTTTACTTTTATTACCCGCCGCGTGTTAGCTGCATCGATATCCGAAATGCTTGGGGTCACATGCAGCGTTTTCCAATTGTCGTCGCGTCATTGATCGTGGCGACGTCTGCCTACGCGGCGGATATCTTGCAGCCGATCGCAGAAGAGACAGTGGCCACGCCGCACATCTCCGGCTACGGCGAACTCTACCTTGGCGGACTTAGCTTTTCCGATGAGGACGACACGTTCTGGGCTGCCGGTGGCGCCGGCCGCGTCAACATTCCGGTTGCCGGGCGCTGGAACCTGCAAGGCGACCTCACTTACGACCGCGTCTGGGACGACAGCCTTTATCTGGATGGCATCGGCACCGCGATCCATGGCTATTATCGCGATCCCGACAGCTTTGCGGCCGGCGCTTTCGCCACCTACAAGTCCTACGGCAGCGGCAGCAACGGCCCGACCATGTACGACTATACGGTCGGTCCGGAAGCCCAGGTCTATTTCGGCAATTTGACTCTTTACGGCCAAGCCTATTACGGCAAGTTCCACATCAATACCTTTCGTCTCGACGAATGGGGTGTCCGCGGTATCGCGCGCTTTTTCGTCCAGAAAAATCTTCGCCTGGATGCCGAGCTCATCTTCGACCGAACGGACCTCCCGTTCGGGAACACCGTGGACATATACGGCGCCGCCGTTCAGGCCATGTACCGGTTCGATGATACGCCGTGGTCTGTTTTTGGACGCTATCAATTCGAGCGGACAAAGATCGACGCATTCGAAGACCGCGACACCCAGAAATTCGTGATCGGCCTGCGCGCCAGCTTCGGCAGCATGTCGTTGTTCGATGAGGATCGTAACGGAGCGACCATGGACACCTACCGGCCCAATACGCTGATAACCTTCATCGACTGAGACGCACCGGTATCATCGCCTTTATCGGCGCCAACAGCCCCGGCCTCGCGCCGGGGTTTTCGTTTCGTAGCCGACCATTCCGGCGAGTAGCCCTCGATATCTGCGGGCATTCCGCCCTCGGTTGCCGGGCTCCGTCGCTCGCGGGTTGAGCGATGGCGTCAGGATCGCGCAGTCGCTCTGCCTTGCCGCCCCGCCAAGACGAAGGCCGGCAGCGAGGCGAGCTGCGCGGCGACCGCAAAGACAATGAGCCCAACTAACGAGCGCTCATAGAGCAGCCCTGTCGCTATGCTGCCGATCAGCCAGCCGACGCCGTAGCCGGCATAAAACAGGCCGAAAGCGAGGTTTCTCTGCCCCTCAGGCAGTTCGCCGGCGACCACGGCCTTTAGCAGCGTATCCTGCGTCGCGTAGCCAATTCCCCACAGCAGCATGCCCGCGAGAGCGACTTGGAAGCCGCCGAGGAAGACGAGCGGCGAGAAGCCGGACGACAGAACGACCGCGACCAGCACGACAGGCAGCCCAACACGGTCGTACAGCCGGCCAAGGACGAGGCTCACGATCACGCCGAAGCCGGTGGCGATGGCTAGGAAAACCGGGATCCAGTGGTCGGGCACCGTCTTGCTGACGGAGAGGTGGTACGAGATCAGCTCGAAGCTCATCAAGCCGGCCGCAAAACAGGCACCGGCGAGCATGTAGAACCAGTAGGCTGCCGTGAACCCTTTTGCCTCGGCGGTGCGACCCTGTTCGAGGCGAGACGGAAGCGGGTACCTGATCCGGGCGACAGTGAGCGAGGCGAGCGCCAGCACGGCCGAGATCGACAGCAGGGCATAGCCCGTGCGGTAGTCGCCGTTCAACAGAAGGACCAGTGCAATGACGAGCGGCCCGACCGTCGCGCCGATCTCGTCGAGCGCGGTGTTGACCGCATAGGCCCAGCCTCTGCCGAGTTCGCCGGTGGTGTAGGACAGCATCGCCTCGACCGTCGGCTTGCGCATCGCGCGGCCGATACGCTCGGCAAGGATCAAAGCCGCCGCCGCTTGCCAGCTGCCGGCCAGGGCCATGGCCGGCACGGCCAGGAGGTTGATGGCGTAGCCGATGAAGGTGACGAGCCAGTACTTTCCGCTGCGGTCGGCGACGTAGCCGGCAACGGAGCGCAGTGCGTAGCCGAGGAACTCCCCGGCGCCGGCGGTTATGCTGATGATTGCGGCACTCGCCCCCAAGGCACCCATGAACGGACCATTGATGCTGGCGCCGCCTTCATAGGTGATGTCGCCGAACAGGTTGACGACGCCCATCGTCAGCACGAAGGTGAGCGCCGGCGATGCCGGTCCAAGCCATCCTCGCCATCCTCGCGATACGGCCATGGCGGTACCTTTGGCTCTCTAGACGCGGAAGGGAACTGGCCACATCGGCCATAATTGACGAACGAACGTTCCCCGAACAGAATCGGTTCCCGATGACGATAATCGAATACGGAAGCCTGCGCCGGGGGCAAAGGAACATCAGCAGATCCGTCCGGCCAGGCCCGCATGGAGGAATGTCATGACTGTCAGCGTGCGTTACATCGTCGACGACGTGGATGCGGCGATCAGCTTCTATACGAAGCATCTCGGCTTTTCCGTCGCCGCACATCCCGCGGCGAGTTTCGTGATTTTATCCAAGGGCGATCTCCGTCTGCTCATGAACGCAACGACCGGGCCTGGCGGAGCATCGCAGCCGATGCCGGACGGCCGCAAGCCCGAGCCCGGCGGCTGGAACCGGATCCAGGTCGAGGTCGCCGATCTCGAGGCGGAAGTCGCCGCCTTGCGCAAAGCCGGAGCGCATTTCCGCAACGACATCGTGCAGGGTGTGGGCGGCAAGCAGATCCTGCTCGATGATCCGGCAGGAAACCCGATCGAATTGTTTGAAGCGCCGAAGAAATAGCGCATCCAGCGATGCGGCCGGCGTGGTCCAGCGGATACGAAGCCCTACATGGTCTTAGGCTGCCAGCAGGGAAAGTCTGCGAATACCCCGTGTCATTGAGATGCTGCCGGATCATGACCAGTGGTAACGCAACTGATGCACGACCCGCTGCCTCCCCCGATGAACCGAAGGGAGCCACGCCATGAGCTTCTATCAGGACTACATCCTGCCGCATCTTATCAATCTGGCGATGCGCAACGCGCAGCTTGTGCCGTACCGGGAACGCACTGCTGCCGCGGCCGAGGGCCGCGTGCTGGAGATCGGCATCGGCTCGGGCCTCAATCTGCCCTTCTACGGCCCGCAGGTGCGAGAGGTCATGGGCCTCGAGCCATCATCGCGGCTGATCGAGATGGCGCGAGGCGTGGCAAGGGAGTCACCCTCGCCGGTGACTTTCATCGAGGGCTCGGCCGAGGCGATCCCGCTTGAGCGAGGAAGCATCGACACCGTGGTGACGACCTGGACGCTCTGCACCATTCCGCATGCGATCCCCGCACTTGAGGAGATGCGTCGAGTGCTAAGGCCCGGCGGGCAGCTTCTGTTCGTCGAGCACGGCCTGGCGCCCGAAGAAAGCGTACGCAAATGGCAGAACCGGCTGACACCCTTCTGGAGGCCGATTGCCGGTGGCTGTCGCCTCAACCGGCCGATCAGCAACCTGATCGAGACAGCGGGATTTTCGATCACGGCGCTTGAAAACAGCTATGTGCCGAAAGCACCGCGGATGATGGGCTACCTGTATCAGGGCAGAGCAAGTCCGTAAGTCGGGCGAGGTGATGTCCTGCCCCGTAATTTTGACCAAAGGGCAGCCCCGGGGAAATGGGCTTATGCCCATGTTGCGGGATGATGCGCGCTGCTCGCCCCGTTCGCATCCGATCTGGAACTCCTGTATGCTTGTGGAAGCACGGAGGTCGCAATGGGCGCGGAATGTTGCAGACTGGAGCACGAGCCGTCGCAGGAAGACGCATCATATCGGCGCGTTCTCTGGACGGTACTGGGTATCAACGCGGCAATGTTTGCGGTCGAGATCGGCGCCGGCGTCGCGGCGGGATCCGCCTCGCTCCAGGCTGACGCTCTCGACTTCCTGGGCGACGCCGGCAATTATGCCATCAGCCTGTTCGTAGTTGGCATGGCTTTGCGGCATTGCGCCGTGGCGGCGTTTGCCAAAGGCGCAACCATGGGCATCTTCGGCCTCTGGGTGATCGCTGTCACCATCTGGCAGGCAATGCATGCAACGCTGCCGGAAGCTTCTACCATGGGCGCGGTCGGGCTTGCAGCGCTGCTGGCCAACGCGACCTCGTTCGGGCTACTGTGGGCCTACAGGGGCGGTGACGCCAACATGCGCTCGGCATGGATTTGCACCCGCAACGACGTGCTCGGCAATCTGGCGGTGCTGTTGGCCGCGCTGGGTGTTTTCGGTACCGGCGCCGGCTGGCCGGACATCATCGTGGCAGCCATCATGGCTGGCTTGGCCCTCCAGGGCGCGATCGTCGTCCTGCGACAGTCGCTCGCCGAGCTCAAGTCGGGCAAGCGCGGTCTTTACGAAAAGCGCGCCGCCTGGATTTCAGACACATCATGATCGGCGCGACGCAACTCACGTCCATCCTTACCTGTCCCCACTGCGGACATCGGGTTTCCGAAGTGATGCCTACCGATGCCTGCCGGTTCTTCTACGATTGCAAGGGCTGCGGGACATTGCTTCGGCCGAAGGCAGGGGACTGTTGCGTCTTCTGCTCCTACGGCGATGTGCCGTGTCCGCCGGTCCAGGAGGCGCGTGCGGCAGGACAGGTCGCGTCCTGCTGCGACGGCGCTTGCCATGGCTGACGAATGCGACCCTTTTGGCTCGCGATTGCAGCGCTGGTCAAATACCTGCGAACCTGAAGGGGCAGACACGGTCAGGCCTTGAACTCCCCGGCTTGCTCGTCCCGCTGAGACGGTCGACCGAAGGCATAGGCGGTGAGCGGCCCGACGAGCAACCATTGCACGACCGTGAATGCCGTCTCGATCGCAAGGTAGTCCGGAACCGATGCCATCACGTTCTTTGCGGCGACGGCGAGCGTGGTGAAGCTCCACGACAGAACGGCGCCGAAGGCTACGTAGGTCAGTCCGCGCGACAGCAATGTACCGCTCCGCCGCGCAAATGCCTGTTCGTAGATCCAGGCGAAGAGGACCGCTTGGATCAGCATCGACAGGAAACCAAACGGGATGATGATGTCGCTGCGATAGATCGCAAGCTCGGCGTAGTAGCGCTCGAAAAGGACCAGATGCCAGACAAAGCCGAGCGCGAACGTCGGCACGACATAGGCAAGAACAGCAAGGAAAAATCGTGTCATTTGCGTTTTCCTTTCGTCTGCGCCGGCTTCTCGCCGGGCAGCTTTGGCGGCAGGGTTTGCACGAAGGCGATCGCCGTCTGCAGCCACCTGCCTACTGCTTCATCGGTTAGCGCCGGAGGATCGACGTAGATGTAGCCGTCCATCATCCTGCCCCTCATCTCCATCGGATGCGCCCCGGGCCAAGCAAGCGCTCCGTGCTGGCGGTCCTTGCCGACGCGAACCAACAGACCGCGCCGGGACGCACCCGCGACCATGTTGCCGTTCAGCATGAAACCTGTCCCGCCGAACATCTTGACTTCGCGGATATCACCGGCGCCCGCGAGGGCGGCACGCACGCTTGTGGCAAGCTCGTCAGCGGTCATGCCGTAACTCCCTGTGCTTCGAGCAACGCGGCCAGATGGTCCAGAGCACCACGCCAGCCCTGGGCGTGACGCGCGATTGCGTCGCTGCGCATGAGCTTCTCATGGCGGATGACGAGTTCACTACCTGCGCCATCCGGTGTGATGATCGCCGTCACCTCGGATGCGATGCCTGCATGCTCGTCTGGCGGCTCGATGACCCACGAAAAGACGATCTTCGCAGGTTGCTCGATCGATAGAAAAGCGCCACCGACGATGACAGCTTCTCCTAGCGGAGGCTGGTAGGCGAAGCGATAGGCACCGCCGATGTGAAAGTCGAACTGCAAGACGGTAAGCGTGATTTCCGGTGCCGGCTTCAGCCACCTTCCGACCAGGTAGGCGTCGGCAAAGGCGGCGAACACTTTCTCGGGCGCGGCGCTGAAACGCCTGCGCACTTCGGCAACGGTTTTACCGGCGGTCATCGCCTGCTGCCTCCGATAAAAGGCGATCGAGCAGCTCGACCGCACCCGTCCAGAACGCTTGATGACGCGCGATCCATCCTTGCGCATCCTGCAGAGGCTCCCGGCGCAGCCTGAACTGATGGACGCGCCCGTCAATGGCGCGCTCGACAAGCCCGGCCTTTTCCAGCACTTTCAGATGCTTCGAGATCGTCGGCTGGGCGGAGCGAAATTGGCGGCCGAGTTCGCCAGCACTTCTGGCCTCGCCTCGAGCAAGCGCCTGAATCATCGAACGGCGGGTCGCGTCGGCCAAAGCGTGAAAGGTTCGGTCGAGACTGGATGCATTTTGCATAGCCAAATGGCTATATATAATTCGAACGGCAAATGCAGGCGAAGCTGGCTGGATTGAAGGCGATGCGCCGATCCCGCCCCGTCAGGCGAAACCAGGAACCGGCTTTGTCTTGCCGCTCAGTTGCGCGCCCAGTGTCAGCACCTGCGGGAAGTTCCGGACCGTCGCGCGCATCAAGGCTGCGCTGCCGGGGCGAAGGGCAATTTTGGCGATGACTGCAGCGGCGTGGACCCGCGTTGAAAACAGATGCCTCCAGGCCGCCTCGTAGCGTCTGGCGGCAGCCTCGCGCCCTGCCCGGCCGCGTGGCGCATCTGCCAGTTCGCAAGCCAGCAGCCAGCCGGACTGAAGCGCCATCGAGATGCCCTCGGCAATGACCGGATGTGACTCTCCGGCTGCATTGCCGACGCGGAAGATATCCCGTTGGTAGCAGGAGCGGATTCCCGGCCGGATCGGACCGGCGGCAAGCCATGAACCTTTGAGCTGGGCTGCTTCCAGGGCATCGCTGACGCCCCGGCACGATTCCATGAGTTGGCGAACGACCGCATCTGCGGCCGACACATAACTATGGTGTTCGGGGCTATTGTGTATGTGGCCATCGTGGCCGTAGTGCTTGCGCAGCCGCGCCAGCATATCGCGCCGGATGCAGCACGAGACCGACAACCGGCCGTGATCCGCCCAGACCATGCCGCCATAGCCGCCGGGAAACGCCAGCAGAGGCATCAGATCGGGCGCCAGCGATGACCCGATGAAATGCGCCTTGAAGCCGAGCAGGTCCGACGGGCGGTTGGTCTTTGCGAGCTGGCTGGGCAGCGCTCCCGGCTCCCAGGAGCCGTGTGCGGCAACGATCACCGGCGCGCGCAACATCGTCGTTTCCTGTTCGTCCTTGGCCTGAATTTCCACCATTTGCATGTCGCCATCCGGCTCGATGGCGACGGCGCGGCAGGGCTGGAAGATTTCGGCGCCCGCCGATCTCGCCGCCTGCAAAAGCAGAAGGTCGAGAATGTCGCGGCCCAGTGCCCGGCCGAAGCCGTCCTTTCTGCTCGGCCCTTCTTTTGCGTGAGGCATTGGCGCCTCGACGCAGGCCTCGCCGGAAAAGAAGCCGACACGGCGGATTTCGGGGCCGGCACTGGCGCGCCAGGCATCGCCGATCTCCAGCCGGTCGAGAAGCGCAAGATTGCTTGCCGAGATGTATTCACCGCAGACCTTGCGGCGCGGGAATTCGCTCTTTTCGACAATCGCCACCGCCCATCCGCGCCGGGCCAGCGTCAGTGCGACGGATGTGCCGGCAGGGCCGGCGCCTATGATGATCGCGTCATGGGTCGATAGTCGCGTCATGGGGATATCAAACCAGTATCGGCGCTGGCGCTGGCGCCGACGAAGACGTGGCAGAAAAGGCCGGCGCGCCGCTCCTCGATCGGCTTGCCGTTCACTGCCCGCCAGAGATCGGAAAGCTCGCTGCCGCGAAAGCCGGCGCGCACGCTCTGGGCGGCATCGTTGCGCGTAACGTCGTTGGCGCCGATTGCCGGCAGCAGACGGGCAGCAGTCAGCGCCAGCTTCGCCCGCAGTGGCTCTGTCGCCAAGAGCAACGGGGCCTTCGGCATCATCAGCGTAAACAGCCGCACGAGCTGCGCATCATCGAAATGATGCAGGAACAGATTGACGGTGATCGCGTCGAAGCGCTCGTCCTCGGCCGCCTCCGCCCAATCGAAGACATCGGCGGTGATGCCTTCGATCGTCCACCCCAGCCTGTCAAAATCACTGCGCAACTCCGCGGTGACGAGGTCGACCCGGTCGAGCATCACCAGCTCGACCTCAGACCACTGTCCGGCCATGCGCCGGGCCACCGCGAGCATGAAGGAGCCGTCGCCGGCGCCGATCTCCAGGATGCGGCGCGGCGGCTTTGGCACGAATTTCCTGAGCAGCGAAGCCATGACATTCGCCTGAAACATCAGCGCATTGATGCGGCGGAGGTCGCGGCGCGAGGCAAGCGCTCGCGGATCGCCGGCGGCAAGTCCGTCGAGGATTTCGGGCACCAGCTGGCGGTGCTCCAGGCCGCTCATGACACGGTTCGAAACAGCATGGTTTCGGCCGTCAATCCGGGTCCGAACGACATGCCGCAGCCAAGCAGGCCTGGAGGCGCCTTCAGCATTTCTTTCATCACGAACATGACGGTCGCGGACGACATGTTTCCGTATCGGCGCAATACCTCGCGCGATGGCGCCAGCGCCGTGGGCGCGAGTCCCAGCGTACGTTCGACGGCGTCGAGCACCGAACGTCCACCCGGGTGCACGGCCCAAAGGTCGATCGCTTCCGCCGGCCGGCCGCCGAGGATGGCGTCCTGGTTTTTCCGCAACGCCTCGGAAATCGCCGCCGGGACCTGGCCGGAAAGGACCATTTCGAAACCGTGGTCGCGAATGCTCCAGCTCATCAGATCCCGCCGCTCCTGTGCAACGATACAGTGAAAGCTATCGAGCTCGATGCCGGACGGCTCGGCGGTGATCAGCGCGGCCGCACAGCCATCGCCCCAGAGGCAGAACGACAGCAGCTTTTCCAGCTCGCTGGTTTCCCGCAGATGCATCGTGCAAAGCTCGATATTGACCAGGAGCACCCTGGCCTTCGGGTCGGAGCGGACGATGTGGTGGGCAAGCTTGAGTCCGTTGATCGCGGCGTAGCAACCCATGAAGCCGATCATCGTGCGTTCGACCCTGTCGGGCAGGCCGCAGCGTGCAATCAGGTCGAAATCGATGCCCGGCGCTGAAAAGCCGGTGCAGGTGGTGACGATGAGATGGGTGATGCGGGAGACGTCATCGCCGAGCTGCAGTCCATCGACGCCTTTTTGCGCCAGGACAGGTGCGGCATCGCCGAACATCGCCATTCTCACAGCGGTTCCGGGAAACGCGCCGCGGACGAAGGTCCCGGCAAGATCGGCAGACGGTCCTTCGGGGTCGAGGGCGGGTGCAAAGCAGGAATAGCGGTGCTCTATGCCGGCAAGATCGGCCATGCGTTCGAAAATCCTTCGACGATCAGCGGCGAGCATGGAGGCGGCAAAACGCAGGTAGAATTGATGAACCTCGTGGTCCGGAACCGCTGTCGCGATCCGGTTGATGTAGGCTTTGGCGGGCATATTTCTGTCTCCTCGGCGTCGTGCACGGTGTACCGTGAGGCCACCGCCGGAGGGCTTTGCTCTGTGGGTGTCGGACACCAGGTTTTGAGCGTGTCAGTTCAGTAAACGCTTCTGAAAACTGATTTCTTCCCGAGATCCAGGATGCGGCTATTCCATTGGTCGCCAGGCGCATGAACATCGCATCAGCCTGCGCAGGCGGCGGCCTCGCGCCCCGATCGAGCCACCAGGTCGCACGCAAGCGCGCGGGAAGTCTAACCTATCCATCAATACCGATGGACGGCGGCGTGCGGAAACGTAAAGCAGCAGTCCAAGCGCTGCACGAGCATGATGCGGTCTCTTGCGCTATTCAATCAGATGGCAGGTTATACCAAACCGCCGCCGATGAACGCGGCCGGCGCAGCAATGATCCGCCGCCGGACTCTGCGCCAATATTTTGGACAGCACTTGACCTTCCAGTTACTAGAAGCCTTAGCTAGCGTCATGGCGCACCTCCGGCCGGTGCGACCGTGGCGCAGGAGACAACAGATGCATCGACGTGGTTTTCTGGCTGCTGGCCTTGCCACCGTTCTTGTGAACCGGCGCGCCGCCGCTCAGATGAAGATGGACAACATGCCCGGCATGGGCGGTCACGCAGGCCATGACATGGGCGCAGCGCCGCAGGGTGCGGCCACGCTGCCCGAAGGCGAGGCGCTGCGCGAGCTGCCGTTGCTGGCCAACGAAGCCAACACTCCCGGTCTGCTCAAGGCGAAGCTAACGGCCGAGCCTGCCACAGCGCGCTTTGCGGAAGGGATCGACACGCCGATCCTCGGCTATAACGGCATGAGCCCAGGTCCGCTGATCGAGGCGACCGAGGGCGACCGCGTCGAGATCACTTTCGCCAACCGGATTCCCCACGAGGCGAGCACCATCCACTGGCACGGCATGCCGGTGCCGGCCGACCAGGACGGCAATCCGATGGACCCGGTGGCGGCGGGCAGCGAGCGCAGCTACAGCTTCGAGCTGCCCGAAGGCAGCGCCGGCTCCTACTGGTACCATCCGCATCCGCACGGCAAGACGGCCGAGCAGGTTTATCGCGGCCTCGCCGGCGCGTTCCTGGTTAAGCCGAAGGCCGATCCCATTCCGGCCGAGTATGGCGATACCGTGCTGGTGTTCACCGACCTTCGGCTCGCCGCAGACGGCACCATGCCCGACAGTACTATGGTCGACCTGATGAACGGGCGCGTCGGCGACCATGTGCTGGTCAACGGACAGAAGAATCCAGCGCTCACGGTCCCCTTTGGTACGAGGCGGCGCTTCCGGCTCTACAATGCCACCAACGCACGTTTTTTGCGGCTCTCTTTCGACGGCGCGCCGATGACGATCATCGGTACCGACGGCGGCCTGCTGGAGGCGCCGGTGGCGGCCGACGACATCCTGCTCAGCCCGGCGGAGCGCCTGGAACTGGTCGTGTCATTCGACAAACCCGGCCCCGCCACACTTTACACGCTCGATTACGACCGCGGCTGGATGGGCGCAGGCCGCCCTGCCGATACAGGTCTGACACTGCTGACGGTCAATGTCTCCGAGACGCCCGCCGAGCTGGTCCCGCCACTGCCGGAAAAGCTCAGGTCGATCGCGCAACTCGACAGCCCGAGCGTCAACCGGCGCTTCGTGTTCACCGAGACGATGACGATGGGCGCGACCGACATGGAAATGGGCTTCCTGATCAACGGCGCCGCCTTCGACATGAACCGCGTCGATATCGTCGCGAAAGCAGGCGAGATCGAGCTGTGGGAGATCGTCAACAAGGCGGACATGGACCATCCGTTCCACGTGCATGGCACGCAGTTCCAGGTGGTCGAGCGCGAACGCGACGGCCAGGTCTCGAAAGCGCCCTATCTGGCCTGGAAGGACACCGTCAACGTGGCGCGCGGCGAGACGGTGCGGCTGTTGCTGCGGCAGGAGCGGCCGGGGCCACGCATGTATCACTGCCACATCCTGGAGCACGAGCAACTCGGCATGATGGGCATCGTCGACGTACAGGCATAGCTGCCGGATTCACTAACCGCGCCGAACCCGTCGGACGCTTGCGGCGGATATCCAGAATTGCCATATCAGGTTGACCTTCCAGCGACAGGAAGGTTTACTTCCCCTTCTGACCAAGGAGATTTCGATCATGAACATCGGCATCGCATCCGAGAAATCCGGCCTGCCGTCCAAGACCATCCGCTATTACGAGGACATCGGCCTCGTGCGTCCGGCGCGGACGCACAATGGCTATCGCGATTATTCGGTCGCCGATATCCATCGGCTGCGCTTCCTGCAGCGCTCGCGCAGCCTGGGATTTTCGGTCGACGAATGCCGCCAGCTGCTGTCGCTCTATCACGACAAGGAGCGTGAGAGCGCCGACGTCAAGGCCATTGCCGAAGCCAAGCTGGCAGAGATTGACCGCAAGGTCGCCGAACTTATGGGATTGCGTCATCTGCTGCATCATCTGGTCGAGCACTGCCACGGCGACGACAGGCCGGCCTGCCCGATCATCGACGAACTGGCGGGAGAAGGCATGGTGCAGTGAAGCGAGCCGCCACTAGCGCGATGCTGGCGCTTGCCTGTACCTCCGCGTTGGCCGCAGCTGCCGGCGATGCCATCGTCACCACACGCCAGGCCTCGATGAAGGAAATGGCGGCAGCCGCGAAAATCATCGCCGGCATGTTCGACGGCAAGCTGGCCTATGACGTCGTTGCCTTCAAGGCGGCGGCCAAGACCCTGCGCGCTCGCACCGGCCCTGCCCTGATCGCCGAATTTCCTAGCACGACATTGGGCGCGCCTTCAGGCGCCAAGCCAGAGATCGAGTACGCCCGCCCGGAATTCGAGGCTCTCGCCCGCCACATCGGCACGCTGTCCGGCGTTCTGGCCGCCAAGGCCGAGCGGGCGCCGGCCGGCATCACCGACGACATGAGGATGGGATCCGGCCTGATGATGGGCGGCGGCAGCCTGCTCGGCAAGCGATCGGGGGCGGCGGAAGCCGATCCCGCCAAGCTACCGGCGGAGCACCTGCTGCATCTCATCCTGCAGGATTGCTCGAGCTGTCATTCGAAGTTCCGGCAAAAGGTCGAGTGATGGGACGACATGCCGGCTTGCGGCGGCGCACGACCTTCAGGCCGATGCAATCTGCAAAACAGCAACGCAGGCAAGCACCAGCCCGGCGGCGCCCTCGATGGTTCGGGAAGCGGTTTCGAACAGCTTTGGCCGGCTGTCGAAAAAATGCACCAGCCGTTCGCGAAACAGGATCGACAACACCGCGACGCAGGACAGCGTCAGCGCCACGCCGACCATCATGGTGATGGCAAACAGAATGCCCGCGGCCGGCACGCCTCTGGATATCGCGAAAGTCATCGCGAACAGCGTCAGCGGGCATGGGATCAAGCCGGCCATGACGCCGACGGCCTCGCCCTCGTGCCTGTGGTGATGGCCGTGGCCTAGCGCGCGCCATACCATCCACAGGCCGATGAGGCCGAGAAGCGCGCGGCTGATATCCTCCAGCAGCGGCGCGCGTCCGACGCTGCCCAAGGCAAGCGATACGAGCGGCAAGGACAGGGCGGCAATCAGCACCGCCATCGTCACATGGGTTATGGACAGTGTGATAGAGAAGAGGAGGCCGCGCGAAACCTCTACCTCCGAACCCGCTAGATACGTCGCCAGGACGGCCTTGCTGTGTCCTGGCGTCAATGCGTGGGCAGCACCAAAGACGACGCCCATGGGCAGGAAGGCCGTGAACGCCAGCCAGCCGCCCCCGTCCGAAAGCAGTTTGATCTGCTCGGCGAGCGCGAGGTAGATCGTGCGTTGAAACTCGATAAGCGTTTGAAACATGATGGCGACCCTGCTCGGCTTCGGAACGGACAATCAAGTCAAGCCGCGCTCATCCCGACGTTCCTCGGGCGGACGCACCTTATGAAACATTGCAAGCAGGAGGATATCGTAGACGATCTTCAAGGCGCCGGCGATGAGCAGCGGCCAGCCAAAACCGGAAACAGCAAGCAACGAGCCGGCAAGCATTGGACTAGCCGCCGACGCGAGGCTTCGCGGGACTGCGGTAACGCTCGCAGCTGCGGCGCGCTCACCAGGCGTCACGACCGCCATTACGTATGAGGTGCGGGTCGGTACGTCCATCTGCGACAACGCGCTCCTGATCAGCAGAAGTACAATGACTGGACCGAGGCTCGTCATAAAGGGAATGAGCAGCAAGCAAAGGCTCGACGGGAGGTGAGTGAACACCATGGTGTTCACCAACCCGATCCGCTTTGAAACTTGAACAGCCACCAAATATGACAGGGCTGAAAGTACGCCCGTGCAGAAGAAAATCGCGCCCGTCGTAGCAAGGGACAGGCCAAAGCGTTGGTACAGCCACAGAGCCAACAACGACTGGACTACGAAGCCACCGGCAAAAGCGTCAAGGCTGAAAAGTGCGGCCAGTGTGAGTACGATAGTTCGAGACTTGCGCAATGGCTCTGCTGGCGCTGCGCTCGCCCCAACAGACTCGTCCGGCAGCCGCCGATACAGGAGCAACGCTCCCACTCCCAGGAAAGCATAGAGCAGAAAGGCAGTCTGGAGAGCCTGCTTGATCTCCAGGCCGACAACCTGTCGGAGGAAGTCGGGTGCGCCGGCCGCCAAAGCCCCGACAGCCCCAACGAGTGAACCAACGAGGCTGTAGCGGGCAAAGAGTGCAGTGCGGTCGCGATCCGTGACGCTATGGGCCAGTTGCGCGTGCTCCAACGGCAGAAACACACTTACGTCGCCAGAGGATGGGTTCAACGTTCCGACGAATGCAATCAGGAGCAGCGGCCAGAAATCCGTGGCCAGCGCGAAGGCGACTCCCGTGGCGACCATCAGCACGGCGGCTGCGATCAGCAGAGAGCGGCGGGAGAAATGGTGCGCGACAAACCCGACTGCCAAGGTGAGCGCCGCCGAACCCGCGAGCGTTGCGGTGGCGACGCTTCCGATCTCAAAAGCGCTGAAGCCGAGTGCTGCCAAATAGGCGGGAAGCAGAAGACTGACGAGGCCGTCGCCAAACGCCCGCAATCCTCTGGAAGCCAGCAGATAACCAGCAGCCGGGCCGGCCCCGGGAGGCAGAAGCGCAAATCTCCGCTTCGGATCGTGCAAAGCATCCATCGGTCTTTGGGCTGTGACGGGTGACGGCATGGCGTCCGCCTCAAAAAGAGAGCTTGGACGCGAACATTGGGCTGACGCCTCACGGGGTCGTCGCGATTAAACCCCTGCTCTCATGCTGGTTTGATCTCCGGTCTCTGTCAAGGATTGCCCGGCTCATCGCGCTGGTGACGCTGATCGTGAAACTCTCCGTGGCCGTGGTCATGAGGATGATCGTGCCCGTCACGCTCAGTCGAAAACCGCACGTTTGCCGCCGCCAAGGCCGGCAGGTGTTCGAACAGCTCGTCTTCGATTGCCGCCATGATCTTGTTCGCCTCGGAGAGCGGCAAGGTTTCGTCTGCGGCAATGGCAATGTCGGCGTGCAACTGGTGACCGATCCAGCGCGCCCTGGCGTCGACAATATGGGCTCCCGGCACATGCGCGGCGGCATGCTCGATTTCGGCGATCACGCCGGGTTCTATCCCGTCCAGCATGCGGGTGAGCACCGAGCGCGCCGACTGCCAGACGATGCCGAAGATGGCGATCGTGATCAGCAGACCGACGATCGGGTCAGCCAACGGAAAACCCAGCCAGACGCCGGCAGCGCCGATGACCACGGCAAGGCTGGTGAGGCCGTCGGTGCGGGCGTGGTAGCCATCGGCGATCAGCGCCGCACTGTTGATTTCGCGGCCGACACGGATGCGGAATACCGCGACCGCCTCATTGCCGAGAAAGCCGATAATGCCTGCCGCCGTGAGCCAGCCAAGATGCGTCACCGTCTGGTGATTCATCAAACGATCGATGGCCTGATAGCCGGCGACGACGGCGCTGAACAGGATGATCAGAACGATCACCATGCCGGCCAGGTCCTCGACCCGGCCGAGGCCGTAGGTGAAGGTCGGCGACGGCTTGCGCCGGGCCAGCATGAACGCGATCCACAGCGGAATGGCGGTGGTAGCATCGCCGATGTTGTGGATCGTGTCGGCGAGTAGCGCCACGCTGCCCGAGAGAAAGACCACGACCATTTGCAGTGCCGCCGTGATCGCCAGGATGACGAATGACCATTTGATGGCCCAAATGCCGCGGTCGGTCGTCGCTATGGTCGCATCGATGACGCCGTGGGTATGGCCATGCGGCCCGCTGCTATGGTGATGGTGATGACCGTGCGCGCCATGATCGTGCAAGCCGAAGCCAAACCAGTCGAGAACGCGCAACCCAAGACTGCTCATAGGTATTTCGCCAGCTGCTTGAGTTCTGCCAGGGAATCGCGGCGACCACCCGGTTCGGCGGTGTCGGTCAGGCAATGCTCGATGTGATCGTGGATCAGCTCGCGCTTTGCACTGCTGATGGCGCTTTCCACGGCATGGAGCTGCTGCGCCAGGTCAACACAGGGACGGTGCGCCTCGAACATGGACAGCACTGCCGCGAGGTGGCCCTGCGCACGCTTCAAGCGTTTCACGATGGTGGGGTGCGACGTGTGAATACCTTCTGACATGCTAACTTCATATCCTCCCCGGGAGGATATGGTCAAGCCAATTGGAAGGCGCACCGGCCGGAGCGGGCAACGCTCGGTCGCACCGCCGTCATTCGCAGAAAATTAATCAGCACGAGCTAATAAAGCGGATCAACCGGCCAGCGGACGATGACCAAGAACCTCGGCAACGCCACCCGCAACTCTCCGGCAAAAGAGCTGAAGCCGTCCAAGCTCGGCAGGCTGGCGCCTGCCCTGTTTCCCCTCGTGATCGCGGTGCTCTGCTATCTGATCGGCCGGCAGTTCTTCGGTTTCTGAGCACGATCCCGAACCGAAGGTCAGCGAAGCAAAAAGTGGAAACCGGTTTTCGGGAAAGATCATGCTCGAACGAGGAGCGCCAAGCCCGGTCTAGCCTTCTGCCTTGAAATTCCTGGCTTCCTTCTCCACCTCGGCGCTGTCCTTGCCGTGCTCACGCATCAGGTCCTTCGCCTGCTTCGGCGAGATATCGGTCGTCTCGGCCAGATGCATGGCTTTCTTGTCCTCGTTCTCGGTCTTCTGCTTCCTGGCGGTCGTCTTCCTGGCGGTCATGATTTCTTCAGCTCCCTTGCCGCCTGCTCCAGGGCCAGGCGGTCGTTGCCGATGCGATCGATCAGCGCCCGCGCCTGGTCGCCGGTGATGCCGGTTCGAAGGGCGAACGCTTCGACATCCAGCACATTGTCCGGATCGAGGGTCTGATCGTCTCTTGGGATGTTGTCCTCAGGGACCTTGTCGTTGCCCATGACGCATCTCCTGTTCGATACGGCATAACGACGGTGACGAGCGGGAAGTTCCCTGCCCCGGCTCTTCTTCCCACCCCTGGCCGTTCGCCCTAGCTCTCTCCCCGCAGGAGACTGGATATGGCCATCTATGGTTTGCGAGTGATCAGTTTCATCTTTGCGGCGCTGGCGTTCGTTCCGGCCGGGGCGCATTTCTTTTCGATGTTCAACAAGTTGAAGCTCGACGGTTCGAGCTATCTGGCCGCGCAACGCGCCTATGACGGCTGGAGCCTGTTCGGCATTGTGGTGCTGGGGGCGCTGCTGTCGACGGCCGCCCTGGCCGTGCTGCTTTATCGATCCGGTGGAGCTTTCGGCCTCGTCGTCCTCGCTTTCATCTGCATCGGCGCCACGCAGCTTGCCTTCTGGACCCGGACCTTCCCGGCAAACCAGGCGACCCGCAACTGGACCGTGCTGCCCGAAAACTGGGAAATGCTGCGGCGTCAATGGGAATATTCGCATGCCGTCGCCACGTGCCTCAATGCACTGGCGCTGCTGCTGCTGTTCCTGTCGGCGCTCCGCGTCGAAACGCGCTGACCGGTGGAGAGGTTTTCGTTGCTCTGAGGTCGACCAGCGGTAGCAAGCCGATTAGCCCGCGCCTCTGACCGAGGACGCGGGCCGATCGGGTATACGGGTACCCGATCCGACAGCGACATCCGGGAGATATCGCTGCCAAATGCTGAACTCCGATGGCGGGTCAGTGGGGCCCGCCATCGGAAGCGTGCCTCAAGCGGCCCGCTGCGTTTCCACCAGCCGCAAATTCTGGTTCATGCGGAACAGGTTCAGCGGGTCGTAACGCAGCTTGATTTCCAGAAGCCGCTGGTAGTTGCCGCCATAGGCCGCCTCGACGCGGTCGACCTCGTCCTCCGGCATGAAGTTCACGTAAGCCGTGCCGGCGGCATAGGGTCTGGCCGCTTCATAGAGGCCGCGCGCCCAGTCGATGCAGGCCTGGTCTATTGCCGGTTCGCGCCAGCGAGCGTGGACATTCATGACGTAGTGCGAACTGCGCTGCGGAAACGCCGTCGCGTCCGCCGCCACATGGCCCGCCACGCCGCCGACGTGGCCGATGAATATCTCGCATTCGGGGCCGGGAAGCCTGGATATCGCTTCCGTCACCACTGCGACCGCGCTGTCGGAAAGCTCGGTAAAGTCATGGCTCTTCCAGTAGTTGCGGGCGCCGGGCGTCAGCAACGGATCGAATCCCTGCTGCCAGCCGGTGAACGGGTTGGGACCGACCACGTCTGCAATCGGCGTGCCGATGGCGCGAAGCCTCTGTGTCGCCTTCTCGCCCTCCTGGAGGTCGCCGCAGTAGCACATGGCCAGAACCAGCACTTCCTTGCCATGCCATTCGGCCGGAAGGAACGGCAATGGCGGCGCCTGCCGCATGACCACCCAGCAGGTCAGTTCGTCGGGCGCCTCCTCGAGTGCTGCCCGGTACTCCCGCAGCACATTCTCGGCATCGGCGAACGGATGGACGACGAGCCCCGACAGAACCTGCGGGCCGAATTGGTGGAGCTGGAACTCGAACGCCGTGACGACGCCGAAATTGCCGCCGCCGCCGCGCAAACCCCAGAACAGATCCGGATTTTCGGTCAGGCTGGCACGCAGCAGCTTACCGTCGGCGGTGACCACGTCGGCCGAGAGAAGATTGTCGAGGGTCAGGCCGAATTTGCGGGTGATCCAGCCGAAGCCGCCGCCCAGTGTCAGGCCTGCTATGCCGGTGGTCGAGTTGATGCCTGTCGGCACGACCAGCCCGAAAGCCTGCGTTTCCTTGTCGACATCGGCAAGCGTGGCGCCGGGCTCGACCCATGCCCGCTGCACAGCCGCATCGACCCGCACTGATTTCATTGGCGACAGATCGATCACCAGGCCGCCATCGCAGACGGCACTGCCCGCGATGTTGTGGCCGCCGCCGCGCACCGCGACGAGCAGCCTGTTTTCCCTGGCGAAGTTCACGGCATCGATGACATCCGAGGCGCCGGTGCAGCGCACGATCAGTCCAGGCCGCCGGTCGATCATAGCGTTCCAGATGCTGCGTGCCTCGTCGTAGGCTGCGTCGCCTTCCGTCAGGACCGTGCCGCGCAATTGTGCCGAAAGCGCCTCTATGGCTGCGCCGTCGACGGTGATTGTACCGAGTTCAAGCGTGGTGAGGCTCATGCTGTTCATGGTTTCCTCCCAATTTGGTTATGAGCCGTTCTCCCCCTCGCTTCGAACTTTGCACTTATATTAGATGTAACGCAAGTTTGGCGCCGCCCGAAACTGTGGCGCGTGTTGGCGTATAGTCATGCCACCCACGGTATATTGCGCTTACATTAGCTTGAGCGCATGCTCTTGTCAGCCGGCGACCTCAGCCGGTGAGGCTCGGTGGCTGACTTCTGTGTCACACCCTTAGCCGCCGGGCCGCCGATCATGCCGGTGCGGATGTCGCCGCGGGCCTGAAGCGGCTCCATCCATTCGCCGGCAGGTTCAGACCTTGCGTGGCTGCGGTGGAAACGGCACGACGTTGTCTGTATCTGTCGTGGGCAGATCGAACAGCATGGGCAGACCGCGCGTCGCAGCCATCTCCACGATCAGTTCCTCGATGGACAAATCCGAAAGGCTGGTCTCGATCTTCTGCCGTAACGTACCGGCAAGTTCGTGCACCGGCACCGGGGCAGACCTCGCCCGTTCATCAAGCAATCTGTCGATTGCGATGACGACGTCCGCATCGACGTTTTTAGGCAATTCCCGCATGGCGCTCTCCCCGCCGCACCGAAAAAACCGCCGCACCGCGGCGCGGCGGACGATCAAGCGTGAACACCATGCGATGGATGGAGGTGGGCGTGCCTGGTGCGCAGATCGCAAGCTGATTCCATAAATCCGCTGGCCTCGTGGTGTCATTCGAAAACGTTTGTACGTTTTTTACCAAACAAGTTCGCCGGCGCAGAAAACCACGCCGGCCGAGCCGGCGGGGTCTTCCCGGACATGAGGAGGAGCTTGTCCAAGGGATCCGCGGGGGAGGATCGAAGCGGAAATGGATCACCGGCTGGAAAGTTCCGCCTGAAATACAAAGTTTTCGCCGGCAGGGCCAAAAATCGAAATTGCGGCACCAGCTCCGAAAAAACCCCGCCGTTAGCGGCGGGGCAAAAAATCCGAAGCCGACGCGAACGGCTTCCTGGTCGTTGGAGTAAGGACGACCACAGCTTCAATTTTCGTCGACGGAGAAAGTTCCACAACTTACTAATATATCGCGGCTTTCAGGCGGAGACGCCTCGGCATCCCGAAAGGGTGACTGGCTCATGCGCTTTCCGGCATGCCGGAACAAACTGGCACCTGTCCATGTTAGCGCAAGCAGCAACCTACCGGCGCCACGGGGCCAACGGAGGCAAGAGATGACGGACGACGAAAGAGCAATCCGGTGGCTGGTCGAGACCTGGATGAGGGCGAGCATGCGTGGCGACACCGCAACCGTCCTCAGCTTGATGACAGACGATGTGGTGTTCATGGTTCCCGGCCAGGAACCGTTCGGCAAGAAGGCCTTCGCGGCTGCCGCGGAAGGCATGGCCGGCGTTCGGATCGAAGGCACGAGCGACATCGTCGAACTCCAGCTTCTCGGCGACTGGGCCTTCATGCGTAGCCACATCGACATGACCGCGACCCCGCCAAACGGCGAGCCGGTTCGCCGTTCGGGGTATTCGCTAACGATCCTGCGCAAGCAGGCAGACGGCCAATGGCGGCTCGCGCGCGATGCAAACCTGCTGACCGCGCGAAGCTAGTTCCTCCGCAATCCGGCCCGCCGCCCGCTCCCTCAGGCCGGCTGGCGCTTCAGCGCCTGCGCCATGCAGTGGATGCCGCCACCGGTCTTGGAGATCTCGCTCATGTCGACGGCTGCGACCTCGAAACCGCGCGCCTTGAGCTGGCCGATCAGCGTCTGGCTCGAGGTCGGCGCGATCACCCTGTCGTTGCCGAGCGACATGAAGTTGCAGCCGAGCGCCATCGTGTCCTGGAACGGCACGTCGATGATCTCGTGGCCCTTGCCCTTCAACCAGTCGACGATGCCCGGCTCGGTGCAGGCGAGGCAGACAGCGGTCAGCTTCTCGGCGATCGGCACCACCATCAGGTCGATATGGACATAATATTCATCGATGAAGGCGATGCGGGTCTCCCAGCCTTCCTTGTCGAACCAGGCCTGCACTTGGCGGGCGCCCTCCTCCTGCGTGCGGGCGCCGCCGCAGCCGATCAGCACCACACCGTCCTCGATGACATTGAAGTCGCCGCCCTCGAAGGTGCCTGCGGTGACCATGTCGTAGATCGGGATGCCGAGCTTCTCATAGGTGCGGATCGCCGCGTAGTTCTCGCCACGCCGCCACCAGTTGGCCATGGCGGTGATGATGGCGCCATAAGGCGTCATGACGCTGGAATCGCGGGAGTAGACCTGCATCGGCAGTTCCGGCGTCGGCTGGTGCCAGTGGATGTTGACACCGAAATGCTCGTAGGCAGCGACCAGGTCCTTGTGCTGCGCCTGTGCGATCTGGACGTTGCAGGGCGCCTCGCGCAGATGTTTGCGCGATAGCGAGCTGGTCGAGAGATGACGCAGGAAATTGGACGAGCCGAGCAGCACGTCGGTCAGCACATCGGTCTCGTTGGCAAAGCCCCAGGCGGTCAGCGGCTTGGTGCCGCCGGCCGGGTTGCGGCGCTGCAGCGAAAACGGCTCAGTGACGATGCGGTCATGAACGCTCATGGGGTTCTCCTCGTGATAGGGCGGCTTGGTTGATCATGCGGCTTGGGGATTGCTCGGTATCCACCAATCCCGTCCGCGCGGGGTGGTGACATATTCCGGCCAGCGAAATCCAATCGGCGGTTCGTAGTCGCAGAGCGGCGCAATCCAGTTCGCGCCGCCGATGCCGCCGCCGGTTCGAGAGATGAATTCGTCCATTGCGGCATCGCGAGTGGCCTTGTCTTCCAACAGGCGAAGTGCTGCAAGCGCGATCGTCTTCGACGCACAGATGACCATCGGATCGATGGTTGCAGGAATGCCGCCCAGCGCATTCATCGCCCAGGAAGGCCAGGCATGACCGCTCTGCGAACGCAAAGCCGGCCGGGCGACGTAGAACCGCGCCGTCGGCGCGTGCCACGACATATCGGTGTAATCGTCGGAGGTCGAGTTGAGCTGCGAGGGCGGCAGCTCGCGGCGCAGCATCGCCTCCGCCTCCCGTGGCGCGATCAGCCGCTCCAGTTCGGCGATGAACGGCTCTTCGGTCGCCGTGCCGCCGGCATTGACCTGGATCTCGCGCGCGATCGCCTTGGCCGTCTCGTCCCAGCGCGGCGGCCCGATCGTCGACAGTGCGTCATAGACAATCGCTGCCATCGCATGATTGGCCAGCCCCGGCCGCGACTTAGATACCCAGTGCCGCTCATGGCGGCAGCCGCTCATCTTTGCCGCGGCTTCGGCATTGCGGTCGAGCACGGCGGTCACCTGCTCAGCCATATCAAGCGTCGGCACACGGATCATGTACTGGATCTCGGCCATCGCCGCCGGCAGATTGTCGGCGGTCGCCTGCCCTGCCGTCAGGATCGCCTCGCTGATCGACCAGCCGCCCTGATGCGGCAACATGGAATCGCGCAGCGCCTTGGAGGCCATGTACATCATGACAAGCGCGTCGTTGGCGCCGGGCGCGCGAACCGCCGAATGCGCCTGGGGGATGGGCACACCATCGCCGGCCGCCTTCGCCCAGTTTTCGGGCTCGTCGCAGATGAAGCGGTAGATCATCGCGTAGGCAGCGCCGCAATGCGTGTCCCAGCGCGCCGTGTTGCAGAGCGGCAGCATGTAGAAAGGATGGAAGGAGATCATGCCGGCGAGGCCGTCATAATAGCCCCTGGCGGCGTGGATCGGCTTCGACCCCCGCACCTTCTCCGCCGGCTCGCCGGTGAAGCGCAGCGTGCCCGATATGCCATGGCGCTGCATCGCCGCCTTGGTCGCCAGCAGGCCGCCAAGGCTGGCAATGCCGAGGCCGGAATGCGGATCGGTGTGGCCGCCGGCCTCGCCGCCAAGGCCCGGGCGCGGACGCTTCACCGTCGCCGCGTCCTGGCAGTTGCCGGGCACCGCGTCATACTCGGCATACATGCCGATGGTCGGGCCGGCGCCGTTGGTCCAGTGGGCGCAAAAGGCGGTAGGCATGCCGCCGGAACCTTCCTCGACGGAAAAGCCCTCGTGCTTCAGCAGTTCGACATACCAGGCGGCCGACTGGTATTCGCGCCAGGCGGTTTCGCCGAAATCGAAGATAGTCCGCGTCCACGCCGACAGCGAGGGCCGGATGTCGTCGAGACAGGCAAGCGCGGTTGCTTGGGCCGAGGTCGTCACCGGTTCCTCCATGACCAGAAGAAAGCAGTGAAGCGCTCTGCCAAAAAGTGATATGTTTTCCCGGCTCATGCAAATTCGGTTCACCTGAGGCCTCTTGCGAATACCCTCCACTCAAGCACTGCGCGCCCTCGACAGCTTCGCCCGCCACGGCAGCGTGTGGCGTGCCGCCGACGAACTGCATTTGACCCGCAGCGCGGTCAGCCACCAGCTTCGCCTGCTCGAGCGCGACCTCGGCTTCGACCTGCTGGAACGCATCGGCAAGGGCGTGGCGCTGACGCCGCGCGGCCAGCGCTATGCCGCCGACGTGCGCAAGGCGCTGACGGTGCTGGGCGACGCGGTGAGCCGTCATGCCGGCACCGGCGTCGGCGGTTCGTTTAGTGTCAGTTGTACGCCGGGCTTCGCCTCGCTGTTCCTGTGCACCCATATCGGCGAGTTCCGGCAGATGTATCCCGATGTGGCGCTGCGCATCCTGACGCCGCGGCGCCTCGACGATGTCAGCAATGCGGAGGCCGACGCCTTCATCGCCTTCGGCGTCGGCAACTGGCCGAACCGCGCGGTCGAGCTGCTGTGCGAGATCTCTTTCACGCCGCTGTGCAGCCCGACGCTGCTCAACAAGGTCGGCGGCTTTTCCAGGCCGGCCGACGTGCTGCGCGCCAATCTGCTGCATCTTGGCGACACCGAGGACTGGGCGCGCTGGCTGGCGCTGTCGAAGGTCGAGAACCCCGACACCGAGGGCGGCATCTTCTTTTCCGACATGAACCTGGTCTTTTCGGCCGCGATCGCCGGGCAGGGCATTGCCATGGGCGATGAATTGACCAGCCGGCGGGCGCTGAGCGAGGGCCGGCTGGTGCGTCCGTTCGACATCGCGATCAAATCGCCACGTTCGTATTTCCTGGTTTCCGAGCATGCCAAGGCAGCGCATCCGGTGCTGGAGGCGTTCGGCGGATGGCTGAGGTCGAAGCTTTCGGAGAACCCGGTCAGGCCTTATTGAGGGAAGGCTGGCGGGACAGCGCCCCCCTCTGGCCTGCCGGCCATCTCCCCCTCGAGGGGGAGATCGGATAGCACGTCGGCTTTCGCCAATCTCCAATGTCAGGAAACGGGCGAGACGTCGAACCCGCCAAGCTCCGCCCTTGAGGGGCAGATGTCCGGCAGGACAGAGGGGGCGCGAAGGAACGCCGAGGGATGTGATAGATGAATCAAATTTGCCGATCAGGCGAAAACTATTCGGTTGCGGTGAGCCGGCGCCGTGCCTACGATTTCCCCCAGGACTGAGGAAAAAGGCAGGATGCAGCAACCCGGCCGGGCCGCAGAGATCAAGGCAATCGGGATCGGCAAGAGCTTCGGCTCGTTCCGTGCGCTGGACAACCTGACGCTCGATATCGGCCGCGGCGAATTCCTGACCCTGCTCGGGCCGTCCGGTTCCGGCAAGACCACCTTCCTGATGATTCTTGCCGGCTTCGTACAGCCCACCGACGGACGGCTCTACAGCGACGGCGTCGACATCACCGACCGGCCGGCCGAGCAGCGCGCCGCCGGCATGGTCTTCCAGGGCTATGCGCTGTTCCCGCATATGAGCGTCGAGGCCAACATCGCCTTCCCGCTCAAGGTGCGCAAGAAATCGGCGGCCGAGATCAAGCGCCGGGTCGGCGAGATGATCGAGCGCGTCGGGTTGCAGGGCCACGAGAAGAAATTGCCGGCGCAGCTTTCCGGCGGCCAGCAGCAGCGCGTGGCGCTGGCCCGCGCGCTGGTGTTCGAGCCGGGCGTGCTTTTGCTCGACGAGCCATTCTCGGCGCTCGACAAGGGGCTGCGCGGCCAGATGCAGGCCGAGATGAAGCGGCTGCACCAGGAGACCGGCACCACCTTTGTCTTCGTCACCCACGACCAGAGCGAGGCGCTGGCGCTGTCGTCGCGCGTCGCCATCTTCGACCATGGCAGATTGCTGCAGGTCGGCGCGCCGGACGAGGTCTATGACCGGCCGGCCAACCGTTTCGTCGCCGAGTTCCTGGGCGAGATCAACATGCTGCCGCTGAAGGGCGTGCGCAACGCCGACAATGGCGCCATCGGCCTTTGCGAGGACCGTGCCGTCAGCCTGCGCGGCAATGCCGATACCGTCGGCAGCAACGCCATCCTGGCGATCCGGCCCGAGTACATGTCGATCGCGCGCGAAGCGGCAGCGGGCGAGAACGGCATCGCCGCCACCGCGATCGCCTCGACCTATCTCGGTGCTGCGACGCGGCTCGACCTGACGACGCGGCAAGGCGCCAGGGTGACGGTCTCGGTGCCGAACGAGGTCGCTGCCGCGGCACTCAGCAAGGGCAACTCCGTCTGGCTGACCTGGCCGGCGGAAAAGGGTTTCCTCCTTCCGGACGGAGGATGACGACCAAGGTGACGAATCCAGGATTCGCACCGACTACCGGAACGATCAACGACAAAAAGGGGAACTGACATGACAAGCAAGACCAAGAAACATTCCATCGAGAGCCTGTCCGCAAGGGCGGTGCGCGGCGAGATCTCGCGCCGGCAGTTCACGCAGCTGGCGGCACTGGTGCTGGCCGGCACGCCGATGCTGCTGCGCTCGTCCGGTGCCTTTGCCGCGGCGAAAGAACTGGTGCTGGTGAACTGGGGCGGCGACGCCATCACCGCCTATGATGCGGCCTATGGCCAAGCCTTCACCAAGGAGACCGGCATCACTGTAAAGATGGACGGCTCGGGTCCTACCGAAGGGGCGATCGCGGCGCAGTTCAAGAGCGGCGCGCCGACCTGGGACCTGGTCGACGTCGATCCGTTCTCGGCGATCACGCTCGGCGCGCAGGGCATGCTGGAGCCGATCGACTATTCGGTCGTCGACAAGAAGAAGATGCGGCCCGGCTTCGGCTGGGACTACGCCGCCTCGACCTACTTCTTCTCCTACGTCATCGCCTATGATTCCGCGAAATACGGCAGCGAGGCGCCGGCCGGCATGGCCGACTTCTTCGATGTGAAGAAATTCCCGGGCAAGCGCTCGCTCTACAAATGGGGCGTGTCGAGCTGGGAAGCGGCACTGCTTGCCGACGGCATCGCGCCGGCCTCGCTCTACCCGCTCGACCTCAAGCGCGCGCATGACAAGATCGCCGCCTTCAAGGAAAACGTTGTCGCCTATTGGGGCGGAGGCGCCGAAAGCCAGAGCGTGCTGCTCAACGGCGAAGCCTCGATGGCGATCGTCTGGTCGACGCGGGCCTCGCTGATCGAGCAGGATTCCGGCGGCCAGATCAAGTTCATCTGGGACCAGGGCCTGATCTCGCCCGGCGCGCTCGCCGTGCTCAAGGGCAATCCCGGCGGTAAAGACGCGGCGATGAAGTTCATCGCCAGCGCCCAGGACCCGCAAAAGCAGCTCGTCATGTTTGACAAGCTCGGCCAGGGCCCAGCCAACCCGGCTACCGATGCGCTGATCCCTGCCGACAAGAAGCGCATCAACCCGGTCGATCCGGAGAACATGAAAAAGCAGATTCCGCTCGACATGGATTGGTACGCCAAGAATTACGGGGCGGCGCTCGACGAGTACACCAAGATCATCTCCGCCTGAGCCGGGGCGAGACAACCGGCCGAGATGAAAGCATACCTTTCCGACAGGACGGGCGCGGCGCTGCTGATGGCGCCGCTGCTCCTCTTCCTTGTGCTGGCCTACGCCTGGCCGTTCCTGGGTGTCGTCAAATGGAGTTTTACGCTGCCCACGCCGGGAGTTGGGCAGTATGACGCGCTGCTGACCGACGCTCTTGTGCAGTCGGTGTTCATCCGTACGCTGCGCATCGCGGCAATCGTCACCATCGTTTCGGTCGCGGCTGCCTATGCCATCACCGTTGTCTGGGTGCGCGGCAGTCCGGTGCAGCGCGTTGTAGCCGAATTCTGCATCCTGGTGCCGTTCTGGATCTCGGTGCTGACGCGCGCCTTCGGCTGGGTGGCGCTTTTGTCCAATCGCGGCCTGATCAACACCTGGCTGCAGGGAATAGGCTTCATTTCCGAGCCGCTGGCGCTGGTGCGCAACGAGTTCGGCGTCATCGTCGGCATGACGCATTTCCTCATTCCCTTCGCCGTGTTTCCGCTGGCGTCGGCGATGCGCAGCCTCGATGACCGCGTGCTCTTGGCGGCACGAGGGCTCGGCTCCAGCCGCATGCGCACCTTCTGGTCGGTGTTCGTGCCGATGACGCGCTCCGGCATTATCGGCTCGGCGACCATCGTCTTCGTATTTTCGCTGGGCTTCTTCGTCACGCCGGCGATCCTCGGCGGCGGCCGCAGCGTGATGGTCGCCGAGCTGATCTATCTCAGGATCTTCCAGAGCCCGGACTGGGGGCTGGGCGCCGCGATCAGCGTCGTGCTGGTGCTATTCGTCGGCGCACTGATGGCGCTGCTGTTCCGCTATGTCAGGCCGAGGCAGTTGGTCTGATGCCGACCTACCGCCCCGGTCCCGTCTCGCTGGTCATCGCCGCCATCGTTGCGCTGTTCCTGCTGTTGCCGCTGCTTGCCGTCATTCCGGTGTCGCTGACGCCGAGCCGAATGCTGGCGATGCCGTCGGGCGAACTGTCGCTGCGCCACTACCGGGCGCTGGTCGAGGATCCGCGCTGGATCTCCTCGATCCTGCTCAGCATCAGGATCGGCGCCGTCAGCAGCGCCTTCTCCACGGTGCTGGCGCTGTGCTTCAGCCTCGGCGTCTGGATGTTCCAGCCGCGCTTCACCGCAGCTCTCGTCGGCTTTGTGCTGTTGCCGATGGTGGTGCCGCCGGTGGTCTCGGCAATTACGCTCTACTTCCTTTTGACCTCGATCTCGGGCTTCAGCTCGTTCTTCGGCTACGACACCTGGCTTGGTGTCGCCATGGCACACGCAGTAATGACGGTGCCCTTCGCCACGGTGCTGATGCTGGTCTCGCTCAGCCAGCTCGACCGGCGCATCGATCTTGCCGCGCGCGGCCTCGGCGCCACGGTGTGGGAGCGCGCCACCCGTATCATCATGCCCAACATCAAATTCGGCATCGTCACCGCAGCACTTCTGTCGTTCGTGCTGTCCTGGGAAGAGATCGGCGTCACCCTGTTCATCACCTCGGTCAACGCGATCACGTTGCCCAGACTGATGTGGATGGGCCTGCGCGACAACATCGACCCGGCGATCGCCGCGCTGTCGGTGATCCTGATCATCATCACGGTGCTGGTGCTTGCCGTACGCAGCGTCGTGGTCAGGCTGCGCGGGGCGCAGTGAGCCAAGGTAAGGTAGGCCGGGTCGTATTGCGGCTATTTGGCAACTCCGATTGTCGTCAGGAAGCGTCCAATCCCAGCTCGACAGTACGAGCTTGGCGAGCCTGCTGTCATCGGCTTAGAAGGCCGGTGCTCTGTCAGCTGGGTCCGTGCGGCAACGCCTCGCCGCGCGGTGATCAAGACTCGGCGAAAGCCAGCCCTCAGGCCGCTTGCGGCCGGCGCTGCCCTTCGGCGACGTCGCGGTCGGACCGCCATCTTGGCCCGGTCGCCAGCAAGTCCTCCAGCAGCAAGCCGTCGAGCAGGCTGAGGAGCTCGCGCGCGGCGGCGGACTTGCAGGAATAGTAGATCATCTGGCGGTCGCGGCGGGTGTCGACAAGGCCGAAGCCCCGCAGCTTGGCAAGGTGCTGCGACAGGGCCGACTGGCTCAGCTCGACCTTCTCCGCAAGCACACCGACCGACAGTTCACCGTCGGCCAGATAGTTCATGATCAGCAGACGCTTCTCGTTTCCCATCACAGTCAGGAATGCGGTCGCAGTTTCAGCGTTGGCGAACAGTTTTTTCGAGACCATCGATCTTCCCCATGGGTTTGGCTTCATCCCGGCGCCATGGGGGCAAATAGCACCGGATTTCCTAAGCGCCGTTAGTCCGGCACCATCATCTAAGACAGCCGTTGCGTTTCGCAACTGAACCGACCTTGCCAAGGACTAACAGCGTATCGTTCTTCCCACAAGACTATAACGGAATATGCTAATGGTGCGTTCACATACCTTGACGATTGCGTGACGACTCCGCAGGGCGGAAAATCAACGGCAACGCCGCCCTCACGCTGTGGTGATGGCGCGAATGAAACCTTGCGCCACGACATGCGTTAAGTGGTGTTCAACACACCAAAGGTTCCGCCATGAACCAAGGATGGTTTTCCAGGCCGGTTGCGGTTTCGGTCGGCATCGCGGGTGATATCCGCAACATTTCCAACGCGCAGCAGGCGGTCGAGTTGCTGAAAGGCCATTGGCGCGACGCCGGCAGCGCGAAACATGGTTCGGCGTTGCGCGCATGCCGCCGGGCCATGACCGGCGATGTTCCGGCGGAAGTCGCCCGGGATGCGTTTGTCGAGGCCGCGCGGGAGGCGCATGTCCTGGTCGAGCGAGCCGCCGAGGGAGAAGACCTGGCCCGGCGGGCGGCGCTGCAGGGCCGGCAAGCCTGATGCGTTTCAAGCTGCGTGCAGCATCGGGATGGCACTGACGTCCATTTCGCGCTCCGCATGCCAGGCATCATAACCGGTCTGCATCCTCAGCCAGACCGCGGCGCCATCGCCGAACATCTTTCCAAGGCGGGCGGCCACAGCCGGCGACACCGGCTTCTTTTCGCGGATGACGTCGTAAAGCTGCTGGCGCGAGATGCCTAGCAGCTGGGCGATTTCCACCTTGGTCTTTCCGGTTGCCGGGATGATGTCGTCAAGCAGCGCTCCAGGGTGGGATGGGCAGCGCTCCATCGGTGGCTTATGCATGCTCATAAATCGACTTCTCCAATCTGGCCGCCTCAATGATCGAGATCGACGCGGGCCGGCGCCTATCATAGGCGATAATCGCAGCGATCCAGAGCGGATCTTGAAACGCTGAGATCAGGCATCGTTCTATCCCATGGCGTGGCGGATGGTCTTGGACATGCGCGCAAGGAACGCTGGTCTCGACGATGCTTCCAGCTTCCACGACAGCACCGCCATCGCCATCTGCCGCGGCAGCATGCCGACCGACAGGAACCAGGCGGCAAGCACGGCGCGCCGGCGCAGCGACGCCGTCATCTCGAAGCTGGCGACGGCGCCCGCCGCCGCCAGCGCCAGCCTGGAATCATCAGCCACCGGATGCCGGCGCCTGTCGGCGCAGAGCGACGCCAGCCGCTCTTCCAGGTGGACAGGATCATGGCGGAAAGCCTCCGACGGCACGACCGCCATGCCGACCTCCGACGCCTGGTCCGAGAGGGCCTCCATGCGGCGGAAATCGTGGCTCACCCGCCAACGCGCCCGCTCGGCGAGCTTTTCGCCGAAGACCGAATGGTTGGCGCCGTGGATACGGTAGGCGCCGACGCATTCGTCGATGGACTGGACGTGCCCGTACAATGGCGCCAGCGTTACAAGATAGCCATCGGCGCCCTGGCGGAACTCCTTCTCCGGAATCGGCATAATCGATTCCAGGGTTGCGCGGTCAAACGCCAGCCCGCTCGTAACGGTCGTCTGGTAGCGGCCCTTGTGCAGCAGCTTCGGCATGACGTCGCCGCTGTCGAAGGGCAGTTCGGGCGGAGGAAAGACGTCCTTGATGCGTTGCCCTTCGTCGACGATGTGCAGCCTGGACTGCACCTGGGCTGTTGCCGCGTCCCATGTGTCGACGATCCTGGAGACGGCGTCCGGATAGAGATAGTCGTCGGCGTCAAGGAAGAGGACGATCTTGCCCGAGCTTGCCGCAAAGCCGGTGTTGAACGCGGCGGCATGGCCGCCATTGCCGCGCCGCAGGCATGCGAGGATCCTGTCGCCGTACGATTTTATGATTGCCGCGGAACCATCTTGCGATGCATCGTCGACGACGATGACTTCGACATCAGCGTAGTCTTGGCCGAGTGCGCTGTCGATGCAACGTTTGAGGAAACGTGCGTAGTTGTAATTCGGGATGACGATCGATACCGGAATTCCATTCGGGACAGAATGCATCGCATTTAACCTCGCATCTTGCTTTGGTTTCGGCGAACCCTGGTCGCGGGCCTGCCCTTTTTTCAAGCGCCTACGAGTTTCCCAACGAAAAGCCTGCGCTTTCCGTCAGGAGACGGGTCACGTCTCTCTTTGCGACTTCATGCGAGCGGCCGCTATCGCCTTCGAGGGCTGCGCCGGTCTCAACAGTGTGGCCGGGGACAGCAAAGGCTCCGACAGGTCAGCGCGGCGATGCTGCCACAACCGGACGGAAATGGCGCCGCCTTTCGGATCGCGAAGCGGGCGGGCGCCTTGAAGGCAAGAGGGATACTGATTGTCAAATAAGGCCGGAACAAGCCGAAGCGGCCTCAAAACTGCATCGCGAGGTTCGCAGCAATGCCGCCCTCACACTGGCCGATCCAGGCCGCAGTGCCCGGCTTCTCCAATCCGGCCACTTCAGCTTCAATTCTGATTGGCCCCATATTGCAGCACCTGGACCTTCTCCAGCGTCACCAGGCCGCTGCCCATGATCGTTTCGAGCACCGGCAGAAAGCCATTGATCTTGTCTTCGCTGTCGACGATCTCGACGACCAGCGGCAGGTCCTCCGAAAGCCGCAGGATCTTCGTCGTGTGCAGCCGGCTCGAATGGCCGAAGCCCATGCCGCCACGCACCACCGTCGCGCCGGCCAGATGCATTTCGCGGGCCTTGAGTACGATCGATTCATAGAGTGGGCGGCCGTTGTCCCGGTCGTCCTCGCCGATGAAAATACGCAGCAGCACCGCCTGTTTTGGTATCTGCATGGTTCAAGTTCCTCCCAACCGGTTGAGACGCGATGCGACGATGTGGCCGAGCCACACCGCAGCGAGCCAGGTCGTGATCGAGACGCCGACGTTCAGCCCTGCCATCGGCCAATTGCCTTTCTGGACGAGGCTGAACGTTTCAAAGCTGAACATCGAAAAAGTGGTGAAGCCGCCGCAAATGCCGGTCATGACGAACTGGCGCTGGTGCGTTCCGGCAAAGACGCGCCCGTCGGGACCGGTGAGCGTCGCATAAAAGCCGATGACGAACGAGCCGATGACATTCACCAGCAAGGTGCCCCAGGGAAAGGCCGTGCCGAACCAGGCAAGCGCGCCGATCGAGGCAACGGCGCGCAAGACGCTGCCGATGACGGAGCCGGCGGAAACCAGGAGATAGAGCCGCACGGTCTCGGGCATCGCCCACCACCAGGCCTTGCTTCGGCCTTTGGTTTGCGGTGGCGGCAGAGATTGTCCGTCGGCCCGAGTTCGTTCCGCTTGCTGCATTTGCTTCATGCGCTTCCACCCAGCATGGCCGAACCGGCCGCATAGCCGAGCGCCACCGCCGACAGGCACAAAAGCAGCGACAGGACGACATTGCCGCTGGCGCTCAAAAACTGGCCGTCGCGGACGAGCGCCAGCGTCTGCAGGCTGAACGAGGAAACGGTGGTGTAGCTGCCGAGAAAACCGGTGACGGCGAATTGCCAGGCGGCAGGCATCGGCGAAATCGCTCCGACTACTGCGGAGGCGGCGAGCAGCCCAATGACAAAGGCGCCGCTGACATTGACCGCTACCGTGCCCCAGGGAAACGTCTCGCCAATATGCCGGCCGATGAGGCCGGATATGAAGTAGCGGGCTGGGCCGCCGATGGCGCTGCCCAGAACGACCCACAGCAATCCCCGGAGGAAGTCGTTCATGCGCCGCTAGAGGTCTTGATTCAACTTGAGCATGGTTTTCTCTCTAGCATCCTTTTTCAGCCAGACTGCAGAGACCAGCCAGACATTTTCGACAGTACGCGTAAGGACGCAACTTCTCTCTAGCATCCTTTTTCAGCCAGACTGCAGAGACCAGCCAGACATTTTCGACAGTACGCGTAAGGACGCAACTGCTACTGGGTTGATAGGCCGGAGGGATAGCACCCATGCCTGCCTCCTTTGTTCGAGCTCCCGTTGCCCATGAGACCGTCGCCCATGAGATCATCCGACGCCTCTCCCATGCAGGAGCTATGTCATTGAAAAGACTGGCGATCCCGGCAGGATTCGAACCTGCGACCATCGGCTTAGAAGGCCGGTGCTCTATCCAGCTGAGCTACGGGACCGCTGGGCCGGACACCAAGGACCGGTGATTGTCGGCACCGGCCGCTTGCCCGGTCTTGCCGGTCAATGCGTCCAGGGCGTCCTGCGGTCATAGCGGAAATTCTCCGCATAGGAAATCTGCCGGCGCTTGGGTTCCTTCGGCTCCTCGACGCGGTAGGCGAGCCCTTCCCTCTCGGCATAGGCCACCGCCTCTTCGCGGGTGTCGAAGGTCAGCCTGATCTGGCTGCGCATATCGCCGGATGTGGTATAGCCCATCAGCGGGTCGATCTTCTTGCGCTGCTCGGGATCAAATTCCAGCACCCAATAGCCGGTCTTGGCGGTGCCGGATTGCATCGCGGTTTTGGCTGGGCTGAAAATACGCGCGGACATGACCACCTCGTTGCTGCCCCTGGCGCACCATCCCTAGGGATGCGCATTCCAGGCACTTGTAAATCGGCTCCGAAACCCTGTTACCAGCTTTCGGGGCCGTGCACTAACCCGTCATTACTGTGCAATGGCGCTGGCGGCAAGGCCGACGGTTCGACCTGCACGGCCGCGCCGTGCCAACCGCCGCCGCGCGCCCGCCGCAGCGGTTTGTTGCGTTTTCCTCGTTAAGGGGTTGCGCGGCAAGGCCCGGAACCTGATACGCCGCAAGGCTCGGAGTGTAGCGCAGCCTGGTAGCGCATCTGGTTTGGGAGCCAGAGCGTTAAGACACAGCACCGGTTCCAAGGGCCGGTTTTCGTTGTATTTCTCGGCCCTTCCAGCACTGCGGCTCTCGTCATGTGGGATTTCTTGTGGGACTTGCTGCTTCCATTCCAGCGCGCAGGTCCTTCTTTGTTACATATGCGTACCGCGCTGTCGTGGCGATGTCCGTGTGACCCAGCAGTTGCTGATCCGCCTTCAAGTTACCAGTTGCTCGCACGAGTCGCGCGCTGGCCGTGTGCCGTGTGTCGTGGAGGCGAAGAGGAGCATCTCGCTCTTGATAGTCGGGATGAAGTCGTCGCGGCCGCTGTCATGCGGCGGCAGCGCAGCGGCCGCCGCGAGACTCATCACATTCGATCATCCATGCGAAGGTTGGGCTACTCCGCCGCCGCGAGCCGGTTGGCCGCGATGATCGTGTTGATCTCGGCGCAGCAGGAGCCGCAATTGGTGCCGGCCTGCAGTGTTGCGCCGATCGCCTCGACGGTCGCGCAGCCGTCGCCGACGGCAGCGGCGATCTGGCTGGCGCCCACGCCGAAGCAGGAGCACACGATGGCGCCGTGGTCCGCCTGGCCCTTGCCGGGGCGGCCCGCGAGCAAGGCGAGGCGGGAGTGCGCTTGGTCGTCCGCGAGTTGCTCCACCAGCCAGTTACGAAAGACTGCGAGGGGTGCGCGCGCCAAGTAGAGTGCGCCCGCGAGTCTGCCGCAGGTGATCGAGACGAAGCGGTGTCGACCGTTCGCGGCGTCATGGTAGGCAAGCAAGTCGGCTGTCGGCTCATTGCCGAGCAGCGACCGCGCAAAGACCTGCCAGTCCTCGTGCTCGGCCGCCCACGCGAGCTCCAGGCGCCAGCCGCCTCGGCATCGCGCGAGACCCCAGTAATCGGCATCGATCAAGCCTGGCTTCGCGCGTAGCACTGCGAAGCCAAACATCCTTGCCGCGAAGCGCTCCGCCCGCACCGGCATGGTCTTCGAAGCGGGCTGACCCGAGATGGGGTCCGTGACCGGTGCCACGAGGGCATCGACGCGCGCCCTGGCCGAAAACTCGTCCGTCCAGTGCATTGGTACGAACGCCGACCCTCGCCGCTGGCGCTCCGTCAGCAGCGCCCTCGCCAGCATCTCCCCGTGACGGCTGGCCAGCCTGACGATGTCGGCATCGCCAATGCCGAACCTCGCCGCGTCTTCCGGATTGAGCTCGACGAAGGGCTCGGCGCTATGCTGCGACAGGCGCGGGCTCTTTCCCGTGCGGGTCATGGTGTGCCAGTGATCGCGCACGCGCCCGGTGTTGAGGATGAGCGGAAACTCGGCGTCTGTCTCGCGCTGCGGGGTTGGACGCACGGCAATAAACCGCGCCTTGTGGTCTGCCGTGAAGAACCTGCCGTCGGCGAAGAAGCGTAAGGCACCCCCCTTTGTCCTGCCGGACATTTCGCCGCGACGGGCGGCAGCCGAAAAGGGGGTGTCGGGTGAGAGCGCCACTTCGATCTCATCCGCCCGCACCGGCCACTGGAACGGTTCCATCTCTTCGTAGGAAGCTTCGTTGATCCCGCCATAGGCACCGATATCAAATCCGCGCTCGCCGTCATTCTCGAACCCGGACAGCGCCGCGTGTTCCGCGAATATCTCGGCCGCGGAAGCGTAGGCGAACGCCGCGCGAAAACCCATGCGCTTGGCGACCTCGCAGATGATCCACCAGTCCGGCCGCGCTTCGCCAGGGGCGTCGAGAAAAGGGCGCTGGCGGGAGATCCGCCTCTCAGAGTTGGTCACCGTGCCGTCCTTCTCGCCCCAGCCGGCGGCCGGCAGTTTCACATGCGCATGGCGGATCGTGTCGGTCTCGGCCGAAATGTCTGAAACGACGACGAACGGGCACGCCGCAATCGCCTCCCGAACCCGGTCCGCATCGGGCATGGAATCGACCGGGTTGGTCGCCATGATCCACAGCGCCTTGATGCGCCCGTCAGCCACGGCGCGGAACATGTCAACGGCCTTCAGCCCCGGCCGTGCCGCAATCGTCGGCGCGTTCCAGAAGCGCTGGACCCGCTCGCGATGCGCTCCATTCCCGATCTCCATGTGGGCTGCGAGCATATTGGCGAGACCGCCGACCTCGCGCCCGCCCATGGCGTTGGGCTGGCCTGTCACCGAGAACGGTCCCATGCCCGGCCTGCCGATCCGCCCCGTCGCAAGGTGGCAGTTGATGATGGCGTTGACCTTGTCGGTGCCCGAGATCGATTGGTTCACGCCCTGGCTGAAGACGGTGACCGTTCTCTCGGTGTGCGCGAACAGTTCGTAGAACGCCCGCAACTCGGCCTCGGTCAGCCCGGTGACAGCCGCAGTGTCGGCCGGCGACAGCTCTTCCGCGGCAGCCCGCGCGTCCTCGAGCCCGCTGGTGTGCGCGGCGATGAAGTCTCGATCCAGCAACCCGCTCCGAGCCAGCCAGGCGAGCAGGCCGGCGAACAGCGCGACGTCTCCGTCCGGCCGGATTGCCAGGTGCAGGTCGGCGATGTCCGACGTCATCGTACGGCGCGGATCGATCACCACGAGCTTCATTTCGGGCCGCTTTTCCTTGGCGGCGACGATGCGCTGGTAGAGAACGGGATGGCACCAGGCGAGGTTTGACCCGACCAGGACCACGAGATCGGCAAGCTCAAGATCTTCATAAGTGCCTGGCACGATGTCGGCGCCGAAGGCACGGCGATGCCCGGCGACCGAAGATGCCATGCAGAGCCGCGAATTGGTGTCGATATTGGCCGTCCCGATGAAGCCCTTCATCAGCTTGTTGGCGAGGTAATAGTCCTCCGTGAGCAGCTGACCCGACACGTAGAACGCGACCGACTCCGGCCCGTGCTCGGCGAGCACCGTCGAGAATCTTTGGGCGACAAGGTCGAGCGCCTCGTCCCAGCTGGCTCCGCGTGCGCCGATCTCGGGATGGAGCAGCCGGCCTTCGAGGCCGATGGTCTCGGCGAGCGCCGATCCCTTGGAACACAGCCGGCCGAAGTTTGCGGGGTGGTTCGGGTCGCCGCGGACGCTGACGCTGCCGTCCGCGCCGACCTCGGCCAGCACGCCGCAACCCACCCCGCAATAGGGGCAGGTAGTCTTCACCATGCGCGCTTCGTTCATCTCTCACGCAGCCCTTGCCGCCAGTGCATCGAGTGCTATGAACAGGCCGTTGCAGCCGCAGATCTGCGCATCATCCGGCAAGGCTCCCTGATAGGCCTGGCCGAAGATCAGGTTGTCGCGCAGCTCCGAGATGTCGACCCGTCGTTTCTTCAGATCGTTGAACCAGGCGCCATCGGCGGTCTCGCCGAACAACACGGTGCCGATGATGCGGTCGTCCTTCAGCACCAGCCGCTTGTAGACGCCGCCCGCGGCATCGCGCAGCACGAGCTCCTGGCGGTCCTGCCCGTCGGCGAAGTCGCCGAGAGAAAACAGCTCGATGCCCGTGACCTTGAGCTTGGTCGGCGTATCACTGTGGACGAAGGCGGCGCTCTCGTCGCCAGACAGTTGGCGTGCGGCGACCCGCGCCATCTCGTAGAGCGGCGCCACCAGCCCGTAGACCTGGCCGTTCACTTCGGCGCATTCGCCGAGAGCAAAGATGCTGGCGTCCGATGTGCGCATGCCGGCATCGACGACGATGCCGCGGTTGACGGCGATGCCCGCCTCCTTGGCGAGCCCTGCACTTGGCCTGATGCCGACGGCCATGACCACCAGCGTAGCCGGGACCACTGTGCCGTCGGCGAGCTCGACCCCTTCGACCTGGCCGTCGCCGACAATGGCCATTGTGTTGGCCTGGGTCATAACCTTGATGCCGCGCTCCTCCACAGCCGTCTGCAGGAGGTAGCCGGCGGCCGGATCGAGCTGCCGCTCCATCAGGGTCGGCATGACATGAAGGACTGTTACGTCCATCCCCCGCGCGTTGAGCCCGGCGGCAGCTTCGAGGCCGAGCAGGCCGCCGCCGATCACCACCGCCTTCGCCCGCGACTGCGCGGCGAGCAGCATGGCATTGACGTCATCGAGATCGCGGTAGGTGAACACGCCGGGCAGGCTGCTGCCGGGCACCGGAATGATAAACGGCACCGACCCGGTGGCGATGACCAGCCTGTCATAGGGTTCGGTCACGCAGCGGTCAGAGGTCACCGTCTTCGCTGCCCGGTCGATGGCGACGATCCTGTGGCCCTTGTAGAGCGTGACGCCGTTCTTGGTGTACCAGCCGTCGCAGTGGATGACGATTTCCTCAAAGCTCTTCTCGCCGGAGAGCACGGGCGACAGCATGATGCGGTCGTAGTTCACTCTGGGCTCGGCGTTGAAGATGGTGACCTGGTAGCGGCCGGGCGCTTGCTCGAACAGGTGCTCGAGCATTCGGCCCGGCGCCATGCCGTTGCCGATGATGACGAGTTTCTCGCTCATGTGCTCGCGCGCTCCGTGGCTCATTGTGCGGCGTGGGAGAGGGCTTTGGCGTCGCCTCGAGCGGCGCGCCCCATCCGGCGGATGGCAAGGCGCATCCACTGGAAGGCGACGCCTACGATGGCGAAGAGCCCCATGAAGCAGCTCGACCATAGGCCGGTGAGGTCGTTGAGTGCGCCGAATGCAATCGGCAGGATGAAGCCGCCGATCATGCCGACCAGCCCACCGACCGCGCCGACATTGGCCGGGTAATATGCAGGGATGTGCTCATAGACCGCCGCCTTATCGAGGCTCATGAAGAAGCCGAGCACCGAGACAACGGCGCTGAAGGCGACGGGCCCGATGGCGAAATGGAAGGCGATTGGCCCAGAAAAGCCGTGCACGACGTAGTCGGCCGCAGGCAGATGCAGGATGGCGGTCGCGACTGCCGAGACCGCAAACGTCCAGCAGGGCACGGTGCGCGCGCCGATATGGTCGGAGAGTACCCCGCCGTAGCCGCGGAAAATGCTGGTTAAGGACATCTCACCCCTCGCTGCCCGCCGAGGCAACGGCGGATCTGTGATTGTTCGTATCTCTCCTAGGCTCGCTGGGCGTCGCCCAAGGACCGGCTCAAGCTGCCGCCTTGCCATAAGCTTCGGCAATCATGGCGCCCGACAGTGTCGCGTAGGCGGCAAGCCAGGCATCGCGAACCTCGGACGTGAAAGCTGAGCCGAGACCCTTTTCCAGCGTCCAGATCAGCGCATCGCCAACGGGCTGATAGTGCTCCGCCCTCACTCCGTACGATACATGCTTGGCGGCGAGCGACTTGGCAGCGGGCAAGATCGCGTCAAGGTTCTTCAACCCGTTGATGACCAAGCCCAGGGTGGCCATCAACTTACGACCTTGTTCCTTCATATCGCGATTGAACAGAGGTTTCACTTCGGGCGCGATCTCGAAAAGCCTTTCGTAGAACAGGCTGGCAGCTGTCTCGGCGATCGGGGCGACCTTGACAAAGGAGGACTGCACGAGGTCGATCTGGCTGGGTGTCATGTCGAGTTCCTCGATTCTGTGGTTTTGAGCAGTTTGCCGGCAACGCCAATAAGTTCAGCGGTTGTTAGTCACAGTCCCCTGATCGCAGTCGGTGTGCGCCAGATCAGGCGCCACCGCCCTTGACTCGGGCTGATCAGGAATGTGGCGATATGTGCTTTTGTGATGTTTTCTGTAGCATGGTTGCCCTTAAAACGGGCAGAACTTGTCACTACGGTGTAACTGGCATGTGCCGCATACACATGGCAATGGTAACAACGCCTCACGCTCCTCGGAGACGTGATGCACACTTGGTTCGGACCACCTGGCAAAAAACCGAAAATTAGTTAGCTCTTGACCTAGCTTCAGGGTTTTGTTCGGCGGGCTAAATGTTCATACGTCACTTGCCAAGGGTCGCTCTCGGCAGATCTTTCCTCGCCGATCCAATGGAAGCTGTTGGCAGTGATCTCAGTGAAACGCCATCGAGTTTGCAGACCGCGCGAGTCATTGCCGAGCTGGACAATGTCCTTACCCTCGGCCCGCCCGATCTGGCGCGAGTGATCTCGGTTGAGCGGATCATTCCATATGATGTGCCAGCCATCGATCCCAGGATCGAAGATGCGCAAAGTCGTGCCATACATCTTCGACGGTGCAGGGCGCTTGGGCCTGATCCAAACGTCCTGAATCGCGCGGCCTTCGAGCACCCAGCCGAAATGGCATTCTCCATCCCATTTCTGGATTGTGCCGCCGTCGAGGTAGTGGACGGAATCCATTTCCCAGCTTCCAATTAACCATCCATACAGGTCCATGTCTTTCGCTCGGTCGGCTGGGGGACCTTCGGATCCGAGAGCGGTGAGAAACGGAGAAATCGTCATCGTCATCCTGCCTTTCGTTTCCAAGTAGACGAACTAAACTGCCAGCGCAGCCCCGCCGGCCGAAGGCGCTGCCTTGTGGAATTTTGCGACGGAAGCCCGTGTCGGCGCCGGAACATTGTCGCCACAACTTGCAGCGTTGCGGTGTCCAGGGCTTGGGGAAAATTGCTATAATGGCACCATGAATGAGATCGTTTGCGCACCACGGGATGGTCGAGGCCGAGATGATCGAAACAAGCTCGCGATGTGCTACGGCTTTGCTGATCTCTCATTTCTGAGTTAACGACTGAAAGCATGGCGACCCTAGCCCGCGTTGATTACGACAGCGAACTTCAGCGCCACAATGAGGTGCTGCATCGCGCCTGGGACATTCGTCCTCGCGACCACGTCCTTGATGTTGGGTGCGGAGCCGGACAGACTACGCGCGACGCCGCACGCTTGGCAGAGGCTGGTAGCGCGCTGGGCGTAGACATCTCCGCGTCGATGATCGGGCGAGCGCAGGAACTCGCCGAAGCGGAAGGACTCCGCAACGTAGCTTTCGTGCGCGCTGACGCCTCAGTTCACCAGTTCCAGCCAGAGGAATTCGACTTGGTGAACAGCCGATTCGGGACCATGTTCTTCGCCGATCCTGGCTGCGTTTGCCAATCTCGTGCGCTCATTGCGGCACAGCGGGCGTCTAGTGATGATGGTGTGGCAAGAGGCCGACCGGAACGAGTGGGAAGTGTCGATCCAGCGGGCACTAGCGATAGACGTGGCTGTGCCTGCTGCGTCGCCGGCAGTGCCAGATGCGTTCTCGCTTGCCAATCCGAGCACCATTGAGCGAATCCTCAATGCCTCAGGCTTGGCCGACATCACTCTCACCGACGTGCGGGAGCCGGTCTACTACGGAGCACACGTCGCAGCGGCGCTCGATTGGGTGTGCAGGTTTTCGTCCACGAACGAGGCATTGCGGCAAATGGCACCGGCCGATCGGGAGCGCTCGCTCGCTGCTTTGCGCGAAACTCTCATGGCGCACGAGACCGGTCGCGGCGTTTGGTTCGACTCGCGTGCGTGGCTCGTTGCCGCTCGCCGCCGCTGACTTCGAACCCAGTCTGCGAAGATAAGACGGAAACGAGCCTCGCATCGCCAGGAGCAATCGGGCGCGCCAGACTCCGCTGAATCTGCGATTTCCTGCGGTCCCAATGACGAGAGGATCGCTCTCCCAACCCGTCCTCCCCAGGAGTTCGGAATATTGCTTTCCGGGACAAAGATTGCCTGAGCTTGCGCAGCTCCCTCAGTCGCCTGGCCTGCCGCCGCTCGAGCACGGCGGCTCGCAACCAGCCAACGCGTGATACGAGATGGTTTTCACGACGTAGGCGGGCTCATCGCGTCACGACATACGCCGTGCGGCCGGCCGCAACATCCTGACGAGCACGTCCGATTTCAGGTAGAAATGCTGCCAAAGGGCGGCCGCGGCATGGAGGGTGACGACGACGATGATAACCGGCTTGGCGAGTTCATGTATCTCGCCCATGGCGTCCAGGTTGAGGAACCAGGCTAACGCTCCTGTAATAGGCATACCGAAAATGAAGAGATAAAGCAGGGAGTGGGTCGCGGCAGCGATCCGCTTCAACAGCACGCGTTCTTCCGACGGCGCAACCGGGATGCCGCGTTGCAGCCGGAGGGCAAGGCGCCAGATCGCCAGCACCAGAACGGCCAAGCCGGCATACACGTGAACATTTGCATTGAACATGTCAGCGGCTGCCGGCTCGGTGCCGCGCGAGAGCGCCCGATAGGCCGGCTTGATGTCCTCACCGATTACGAGCTGCAGGACAACCAGCGCAGCGATCGCCCAATGCAGCAGGATCTGCGTTCTGGTGTATCCTGCCGGCTCGTTGGCAACATCAGTCATGAGAGCTACCTCGTTTTGATGGCCCGCTCTATCTCGGCGTTAACCCGAGCGTCTTGATCTATGACAAATCAATCTTGGCCGGCGGCAATGCGCCTCTCGCAGCGTCGACGTTGCTGATCCCCGGAAAATGATTCAGATCAAGGCACGGCGCGGACAAGACCTCGATAACCAGCCGGATACTAAGAGGAGGTAGGCATGCAAGCCGAAGCCATAATGACCGCACCGGTTATCGGTATAGAGCCGACGGCGTCGATCGCCGATGCGGCAGGGTTGATGCTCTCCAAGAAAATCAGTGGCCTGCCCGTCATTCGCAACGACGGGACGCTGGTGGGTATCATCAGCGAGGGCGATTTTCTGCGCCGAGGAGAACTGGGCACGCAACGCAAGCGCTCGCGCTGGCTAGAGTTCCTTGTCAGCCCTGGAAGAGCCGCCGATGAATATGTCCACGCCAACGGACGGCGGGTCGAGGAAGTGATGTCGGACGAGGTCGTCACAGTATCTGGCAACGCGTCGCTCGCCGAGGTCGTCGAACTGATGGCACGACACCACGTCAAGCGCATCCCGGTCGTTGACGGCGGGAAGGTTGTCGGCATCATCACCCGCTCCGATCTTGTCCGTGCATTGCTTCGCATCTTCCCGGTATCAGGCGCGCCAACCGTCAGCGACGAAAAGATCCGCCAGAACATCGCTGCCGAACTTGCGGCTCAAAAATGGGCCGGCACCGAGACGATCAACGTCACAGTGGACAAAGGCGTCGCAGAATTGAGCGGCGCCATCTTCGACGAACGCGAGCGCCAGGCAGCTGTTGTCGCAGCCGAAAACGTCGCCGGCGTCAAAGCCGTGAAGGATAACCTCTTCTGCGTCGGGCCGCTGTCCGTTATTTTGGTTTCATAGCGATTGATGCGGCTATCGCGAGGCTATCGGCCATGTGGAAGATAGGCTTCGTTTCCGATCATTCAGCGCGGCTCGCTCGTAGCTGAGGCGCGCCGCGGCCTCGCAGAGGCCCGCAATTCTCTCGTCGCGCAAGCCACCATCATGCAGCAATTATTGCAGGTAGGCTGAATGAGACGCGTTTCCTCTGTCGATGATCCACCCCGCCCGCCGTCGATGCGACTGGTGGCTTTCATGTCCGAAGAACCAGCGCTTGGTTGCCTCTGAAGCCATTAGGTAGAGCGCGGTGATTGCGAGGAGCCCGGCAAGTATCGGGAGGGGCAGCGGCACAAAGCCGAACCACGCGGCGAAGGGCATGTAGGGAATGACGATTGCGACAACCGCGACGGCCAACGTAAGCCAGGCAAGCAGCCGGCTTGGGTGGCTCATCCAGAAGGCTTTGTGCGTGCGCACGATGAGCACGATGGCGAGTTCGGTCAGCAGCGATTCGGTAAACCACGCAGTTTGGAACGTGGCGGCGGTGGCGTGCGCGAAGAGCAGCAGGAAGGCGAAGGTCGCGAAATCGAACAGCGAGCTGACCAGGCCAAAGCTGACCATGAACCGCCGCACGAAACGGATGTCCCAGCGACGCGGCCGGCGTAGTTGGTCTGGGTCGACATTGTCGCTTGCGATGGCGAGCGAGGGAACGTCGGAAAGGAAATTGTTGAGCAGGATCTGCTTTGCCAAGAGCGGCAGGAAAGGCAGGAACAGCGAGGCGACGGCCATGCTGATCATGTTGCCGAAATTGGCGCTTGTGGTGATGGAGATGTATTTCATCGTGTTGGCGAATGTCTTGCGGCCGTCGTCGACGCCGCGCACCAGGACGCCCAGATCCCGTTTGAGAAGGATGATGTCGGCGGCCTCGCGGGCGACGTCGACGGCGGTGTCGACGGAGATCCCGATGTCGGCTTCGTGGAGGGCGGGCGCATCATTGATGCCGTCGCCAAGATAACCGACGACATGGCCGCGGCTTCGCAAGGCCTGAACGATGCGCTCTTTCTGGTTTGGATCGATCTCGACGAAGAGATCGGTGTGGCCGGCACGTGCAAAGAGTGCGCTCTTCGTCAGCTTCGACAGGTCCTCGCCGGTCATGATCCTGTCGGCGCGAAGACCCACCGCCTCGGCTAGATGGGCGGCAACGTAGCGATTGTCGCCAGAAATGACCTTCACGGCGATGCCGCGGTGGGCGAGCGCCGCCAGCGTCTCCCTGACGCCCTGCTTCGGCGGGTCGAGGAAAAGCAGGAAGCCGGCGAAGGCGAGATCCGTCTCGTCCTCCCTGACAAAGGCGTTGCGGCTTTCGAAACGCCGGATTGCCAAACCCAGGACACGATAGCCATCAGCACTCCAGCGCCGGAATTTGTCGTCGATCGCGGCGCGATGCGCGTCATCCAGGGGTTCCAGCCTATTTGCCGTTCGCACGAACCCGCAGACTTCGAGGACGTTCTGGACAGCACCCTTGGTGATCAGAAGGTCTTCGGCTTCCTTGGTTCTTACAGCAACGGATAGCCGCTTACGGACAAAATCGTAGGGAATCTCGTCGACCTTCGTGAATAGGTTCGACGTGGCGCCCTCGCCTTGAGCACCCGCTATTGCCTCGTCCAAAGGGTTCTTCAGCCCCGTCTGCAGCGTTGCATTGAGACGTGCCCAGTGCAAAACGTCCGTCGACGGATTGCCGTCGACGTCGAACCATCCGTCAAGGTGGATGACGCCTTCCGTCAGGGTTCCGGTCTTGTCGGTGCAGAGCAGGTCCATGCTGCCCAGATTCTCGATGGCATCAAGACGGCGCACGATGACCCCGTTGGCCGCCATTGTCCGGGCGCCACTAGACAAGGTCACACTGATGATGGCCGGAAGAAGTTCCGGCGTAAGGCCAACCGCGAGCGCCAGTGAAAACAGCAGCGACTCGATCAGCGGTCGATGCAGCATCAGATTGGCGAAGAACACCAGGATGACAATCGCCAGCATGATCTCACTCATCAGATAGCCGAACAGTCTGATGCCGCGAGCAAATCCCGTTTCGGGGATGCGTCGCTCCAGGGCCGCGGCGATGGAAGCGAATTCGGTGCGGGTACCGGTCTCTGCCGCGAGCATGCTCGCGGTGCCGCTGCGGACCGAGGTGCCGGTAAAGACCGCGTTGGGGCGCTGGGCTACCGAAGCCTCAGGCGCTGATCGGCCCGGTGACTTCACGACAGGGAAAGTCTCACCGGTCAGCACGGCCTCGCTGACATTGAAATCGCGCGCATCCAGTATGACACCATCCGCGGGAATGAGGTTTCCAGCCGAAAGCCGGATGACGTCGCCAGGCACGATGTCTTCAGCATCGATCGAGCATTCGACACCATCGCGCAGGACGATAGCCTTGCGGGATGTGCGCTGCTTGAGCGCTTCCATCGCACGCGAAGCGCCGTATTCCTGAGTGAAGGTCAGGACGCAACTTGCCAGCACGATCGCGCCTATGATGGCGGCCTCCTGGCCCTCGCCGACAAAAACCGACACGATGGCAGCGAAAATGAGGATGAGGACCAGTGGACTGCGGAACTGTCTGACAAACACGGCAAAAGCCGACGTGCCGGACCGCGACGCCGGCATATTTCGGCCGAATTTTGCAAGCCTCGATGCCGCCTCGGAGGCGGCAAGCCCCGAGGACGATGTCTCCAGGCGCCGCAAGAGTTCGCCGGTCTCAACTGACCAGTAGGCGCTTTCGCTGACAGCGCCTATTGGTGCCGGACTGGGTTGCATTGTGGTCCCTTTGACCGTCGTCCGGGCCCGCTGCACAGACTGGTCAATTACGCCGCCCACGATACGACAGCGCATCAATACGACATGAAGCGATTGATGCTGTCCTCCTCGATCAGCGTACGCGTGATACCGCCGAACGCCCATTCCCGGAGTCGGCTGTGGCCATATGCTCCGGAAACGATCAGGTCTGCATGGATCGAGCGCGCGAATGTCAACAGATGATCGCCGTCAGCCTCGCCGGTAATCAGTTCGGTGCGCGCCATGATGCCATGGTGTTCGAGAAAGACTGCGATATCGGCGAGGCTGACACGAATGCTTTCGTGGCGGTCAGTACCGACTGTGGCGACGACGACTTCGTTGGCCTTGGCTAAAAAAGGCAATGCATCTGCTACCGCCCGCCGCGCCTCCCTGGTGTCCTTCCAGGCAATCAGCACGGTTTTTGCCATGACGTGTTCGACATTGTTTGCCACCACCAGGACCGGCCGGCCGGCACCGAGTGCAAGGCTGCCGACATCCACCGCGCGAAAGACATTTTCTCCTTTCTCGCTGCCGATAACGATAAGGTCGGCCGCACGCGCGGAAACGCTCAGGAAGCGGGTCGGACTGCACACGTCCTGCCCCCATGCGCTCCCGATCGAAGCCGGAACCAGCCGTTCGAATTCGGCGCGCAGTTCGGCAAGCCGCTTTTCGATTTCCGTGCGCTGGATTTGCATGATCTCGCCTTCGTAGACCATGCCGTCGCCTGTCGCGACCAGCGGCGGGACATCCGCAGCCGCCAGGCCGATAAGATGGGCTCCAAACCTTTCCGCAAGCTCGACCCCGACCTTCACTATGGCTGCAGGATGTGCATCCACGGCGAGGTTCACGATAATTGACTTGTAGGACATGCAAGGCCTTTCGCTGGAACGATGGAATGCGTGATGAATTGCATTTGCCATCGCCCGACGCCTTGATGCGCGTCAAACATTGCTTGAATCCTACGATCCATAGCACTCGCACACGGTGTCATTGGTCTGATTGCGTGAGATCAATTCCAGGCGCGCCCTTAGCGCCTAGGGGTTGCGCCGACTGCCTGCGTTATCCATGGCACCGGTCATGGTTGCTGCAAGCTCCCGATATAAGCGATGATTGCCTCGATCTGATCGGGGCTCGCAACCCACTCAGGCATGTCCGGATGGCCGGTCGAAATGCCTTCGGCGAGTGCCTCTTCCAGATCGGTGAGCGGATAGCGCTGTGAAAGAATGCGGAATGCGGGTGCGTCGGGATGGCTGCTCCTGTCTGTTTTCCCAACCGCATGGCATCGCGCGCAATTGAGTTCGACCAGCGCTTTTCCGTGCGATATCGGATCGGCGCTCGCCAGCACGGTGGACAGGCCAAGCGCCACAGCGAAAATTGTCGCACGCGCAGAATACGCCGAAAGACAAGTGACGAACCTCAAGCTCATCGAGAATGCCTTTGCGGCCGGGTGTCCATCGCTTTGATTTCCATCAAGGTCGGTCAGGCTGCCGTGCTTGCTGCCATATCCTCGATCGTGGTCTCAGCTTCCCTGCGAATGCGCCTCGCGGTTTCCGAAGCAAGATTAGAGCCGATCGAGGCGACCTTGCCGGCTTCGATCGCGTAGTCTGAGGTCGCGTTCTGAAAGAAGTTGCTGAGCACATCAAAGGCGTCGTTGAATTCGTTGCCGGCAACGAGATCATCGACGAGTTTGACGTCCTGCTCGCAGCGATGTTTCAGGAAGGAAAGCGTCTCGATTTGGAAGCGCACCATTGCCTTGAAAGCATGAGCCTGAAAGCCCGCCGCCGCAAGGATCAGCTTGTGGCCGTTTGTTGCCATCGGCAAAGGCTTTAAGGCGAATTGTGACGGCTCAGATTGGATCTGCATGAATGTTGCTCCACTGTGAACTGCTGCTCGGGAGGTAAGCCGAACAATACTAACCACCGTCTTCGACGCGTCGTTGATCGAGATCAACGACGCGCGTGTCCTTTGACGAAAGCATGGCAACGATCAGCGCCGTCCGACTTTTCCGCTTTTGACGTGCATCAAGGCCCTTGATCCTTTCTCGTGGTGTTCTCGCGCCAGTCGAGAAGGAACTGGAGCGATGGCTTTCAAGACGATCATGGTTCAGCTCGACGTGGACGCCATCGCTGCTCCACGTATTTCGTTCGCATGGGATCTTGCTCAACGGCATGAAGCCGATCTGATCGGCTTCTGTGCGGCCGAGGCGCATTTCGTCATGCCGACGGGCACCGACGATGGAGCTGCCGCGCAGGCGATATGGTGTCAGGTGGAAGAAATAGAGGGCCGCCTGAATTGCTTGAAAGAAGAATTCCTAAGTACCGTCAACGGCAGCAATCGCGTCTCGTGGCGGTGCGAAATCGGCAATCCGACCCAGCAACTTACGCTCAACGCACGCGCCGCGGACCTGATTGTTACGGGGTCTCCAAAGTCGGATTTCATAGTCGACCGTCACCGCGCCGTAGACCTAGGCAGCCTGATCCTTTCAGCTGGCCGTCCGATTCTTGTCGCATCGGAAACGCTCGCTCCGATCAGGGCCGAAAGCGTTCTGATTGCGTGGAATGACACTCGCGAGGTGCGGCGCGCCGTAATTGACGCTATGCCGTTCCTCGTCAATGCAAGGGACGTTGTCGTCGCCATCGCTGACGGGGGCAAATTGGGATGCGCCAGGGAGAGCGCGGCCGACGTGACGCAGTTTCTGGCAATGCATGGCGTCGTTGCGCGAGCCGAGGTTATGGACGCGCGTCATGACGATCCGGCAGAAATTCTTCTTCAGATGGGGCAACAGATGGTGGCCGATCTCATTGTCTTGGGCGGCTATGGCCACAGCCGTATGCGGGAACTGGCCTTCGGCGGCGTGACACGCTCGGTTCTCCGGGCCGGATCGTTCCATCGGCTTATCTCGAACTGAGTGAAACACGCGATCGCACGCACGCCTGTTGACGTGGATCAAAGTGGATCTTGCTTACACGCGCATAGATGCAGTTCTTGGCAGGTTGAGCCGAACTTTGGTGAAGCGGGCGCGATGAACCGCGACAAACGCGGATTCGCGAAGCGATAGACCACCACACCGACGACACCTGGCAAGAGGGGCCGTCGTCCTCCGCTAACGTCTGGGTGACCAAGGTGGCGGAGCTGAGGCGACGGTACCTGCAATCAATTCACTGATCACAATCCACTGGTCAGGAAAGCAGCTCGATCGTACCCCTCGGCCAATCGGCCCGCTGAGGAAACAAATTGATCCGGCTCAATGCTCAAACGCTCTCGACGATCGAAAATGAAGCCGAAATCTTCAGGAGCACGTCATGACCCACATGTCTCATACCTCCTTTGCCGGCTTCACTCACGCTGCTCAGCAGGCACAGCATTGGGTAAACGAGCTTGCCAAAGATCTCTGCTGGAGCGAGCCCAGCGCATTCCGCCTCCTGAAATCCGTTCTGCACACGCTACGAGATTGGTTGTCGCCAGCGGAAATGGCCGACCTTTCGGCGCAATTGCCTGTTCTGGTTCGCGGCATCTATTTCGAAGGTTGGAACCCTTCGGCAACAACCGTTTGTGAGCGAAAGAAGCACGACTTCGTCATCAGCGTCAGAACGAGCTTCGGTTACGATGACGAAGTCGATTTCAACACCGCGATCAATGCAGTGTTCAAGCTCCTCGAGCGCCATATATCGCATGGCGAGATCGTGCAGGTAAGAAATTCTATGAAGAAGTCGCTTCGTCAACTCTGGCCGGCGGATTGACCGATGTTCCGCGACAGGCAGGAAGCTGGAGAGAAGCTCGGCATCGAACTGGGCAAGCTTCAATTGCGCCAGCCTGTTGTGCTGGCGCTGCCGCGCGGCGGCGTTCCTGTCGCCGTGGAGGTGGCCAAGGCCCTTGGGGCGCCTCTCGACCTGCTCATCGTCCGCAAGGTCGGCGCTCCGGGCAATCCAGAACTGGCCGTTGCCGCGATCGTGGACGGCGATCCCCCCGATGTGGTGCTCA
>NZ_SADR02000327.1 GCF_004010325.2 Mesorhizobium sp. M00.F.Ca.ET.216.01.1.1 | reverse complement strand
CTTTCTGACGGCCGCCGCCAAGGCCATTGAACGCTCAAAAATAATACGGTTAGCGCCATCGAGGCGTGCCTTCCCGGGCTTCGGTGTAAAAATAAAATGTTCGATCGTTCCCGTTGCAACATTCTTTATCGTCGGCGGTTTGAGAATTCCATCTGCGACAAGACTCTGAAGCAAAGCGAGTTCGCTGGCGTCGAGCTTGGTCCCGTTGACTTCCCCGGTTTTAAGAATTATGGATAGTGGCCAGCCCTGCGTGGACTTTACGATGCTGATGATCTTTTCGATTTTTTTTGCACTGCCAGCGGCTGCGAGGCTCGCGAGTGCGTCTAAATTATC
>NZ_SADR02000326.1 GCF_004010325.2 Mesorhizobium sp. M00.F.Ca.ET.216.01.1.1 | reverse complement strand
CGCAACTCTCAACCCGCATGCCGCCGGTCGGCGGCCGCGCCCACCATGTCAGGCTGGTGCCGGCCCCCGACAGCTATCGCCATCCCGATGCGATGGCCAATGGCAAGGCCTTCGGCGATGCCGTGCGCCTGCATGCCGCGGCGAAAAATGGAGCCCGCGCCGCGGCGGAATAGGCCGGCCTGGCCTATTCCACCGTTATTCGTTGTTCAAGGCCAGCAGCGGCGCGACAGGCGCGTAGGATTCGTAGCCGTCGCCATCGGCGACGCTGAAAGTGACGATCGGGTCGATGCCGTTCTCGCTGAAAGCCACCGTGCCGTCGGCCTGCTCGCGCCAG
>NZ_SADR02000325.1 GCF_004010325.2 Mesorhizobium sp. M00.F.Ca.ET.216.01.1.1 | reverse complement strand
ATGATTGCGGTGATTTTTGAATCTCCACGTTGAATGGCGTCTATTTGCAGCGATGTGTCGCCTGGAAACATGAAATGGTTCACTGAGGTTTCGAAAAAATGTCGTCGCGCCGGTTTCGATGTTTCAGGATCTTGCTGACGCTACTGCGATGACTCGCCGATCATTCGTCGCGCTGCGTGCGAAACCTGCGCACCACCACCTCGAAAACGATGTCGGAAATCCACATGGCGGAGACGCCGATGAGAAAGGCGGCGGCGAGCGTGGTGGTGTCGTCGGCTGCGTCAGGCATCGGTAGGCCGCTCGCCTCGACCCACGCGACCACAGGCAGTGTCAG
>NZ_SADR02000324.1 GCF_004010325.2 Mesorhizobium sp. M00.F.Ca.ET.216.01.1.1 | reverse complement strand
GCGCTCAGCCTCGCCATCTACTGCACCTCCTGGACGTTTTTCGGCTCGGTCGGGCTGTCCTCCGAGCGCGGCCTCGAATTCCTCGGCATCTATACCGGGCCGGCGCTGGTGTTCGTGTTCGGCTTTCCCCTGCTCAATCGTATCGTCCGGCTGGCCAAGACCGAGAAGATCACCTCGATCGCCGACTTTCTCGGCGCCCGCTACGGCAAGAGCTTCATCGTGGCGGCGATCGCGACGCTGATCGCGACGATCGGCGCCGTGCCCTACATGGCGCTGCAGCTGAAGGCCATCTCGGGATCGGTCCGCCTGATGGTCGAGCACTATACCGGCTCGCC
>NZ_SADR02000323.1 GCF_004010325.2 Mesorhizobium sp. M00.F.Ca.ET.216.01.1.1 | reverse complement strand
ATCGTCTTCAGGTCGGCATCTTCCTTGCGCAGACCGATGGCCGTGCCTTCGCCGATGGTTTTCGCGTCTTTCACTTCCGGACCGGCCCACGCGAAGCCCTTGCCGCGCGGCGTTTTCAGGAACCCGGCGTCGGCCTGGATCTCGTCTTGCAGCGCGGCGTCGAGCCGGCCGGACGTGAGGTCGGCGTAGACCTGATCCTGGTTCTGATAGGGCACCACCGTCACGCCCTTCGGCTCCCAGTACGCCTTGGCGTACGCTTCCTGGGTCGTGCCCTGTTCGACGCCGACGCGCTTGCCTTTCAGCGATTCAGCGGTGGGCAAGAGCGGCGAGCCGGC
>NZ_SADR02000322.1 GCF_004010325.2 Mesorhizobium sp. M00.F.Ca.ET.216.01.1.1 | reverse complement strand
GTCCATCAGGAACTTGGTCCTGAAGACATAGATGCCCATCGAGGCCAGCGCGAAATCCGGCTTGTCGGGGATGCCGGGCGGATCGGCGGGTTTTTCGACGAAGGCGATGATGTTGTCCTTGCCATCGACATGCATGACGCCGAAGCTGGTTGCCTCCATGCGCGGCACTTCGAGACAGCCGACGGTGACGTCGGCATTGGCGTCGACGTGCTGGCGTAGCATCAGCTCGTAGTCCATCTTGTAGATGTGGTCGCCGGCGAGGATCACCATGTATTCGGGGCCGTAGGCCTCGATGATGTCGATGTTCTGGTAGACGGCGTCCGCCGTGCCCTCGTAC
>NZ_SADR02000321.1 GCF_004010325.2 Mesorhizobium sp. M00.F.Ca.ET.216.01.1.1 | reverse complement strand
GTCATCACCTGTCACCATTGCACTGCGCGAGAACTGGCGCGATATCGTCCGCATCGCAATAATGGCGCTTGCCGCGGTCATTGCGATGGTCGCCACCATCTTCGGCGCAGCCTACGCAGTGCAACCATCCTACGGAATCGGCTTTCACGCGAACACGTATCTGGTGATTCCGTTCGTCGGCAACATCGTCGCGGTAATCGTGATCCCATTCGTCGGAAAGCTGTCAGACAGGATCGGGCGACGCATTCCCGTGGTCGTCGGTACAGTAGGGGCGGGCCTGCTTGCCTACGCGTGTCTGTGCGCGATCAGAGCGCCGTGCAGACGGGCAAGCGGACAG
>NZ_SADR02000320.1 GCF_004010325.2 Mesorhizobium sp. M00.F.Ca.ET.216.01.1.1 | reverse complement strand
TTGTGAAACTTGTAGTAGCCGCCCGCGTCGTAGTGCGGTTTGATCTCTTCACCCGGTGGCAAGCACGCCACCACGATCTTGCCCGGTACCGAACCATAGCCCCGCGAGAGCACCTGCTGGACGAGCGCCTCGACAGCCGGCATGCGCGCGCGCATCTCGGTATCCCGGTGCGTGTAATTGCGCAAAATCAGCGAACGGCCTTGCTTGAGCTTTCGATGCTTGTCTCGCTTCGCGGGGGGCCACGACGAAGGCGGCCCTATTTCGGCCAGCGCCGCCTCGATCGATTGGCGGGGCACGCGGCCAATGACGTTCACCAGCGGACCGACCGCTTTCGGTG
>NZ_SADR02000319.1 GCF_004010325.2 Mesorhizobium sp. M00.F.Ca.ET.216.01.1.1 | reverse complement strand
TTGCCGCCGGAAGGCGACGGACTTGCCGGCGAAGGCTCTGCACAGGCGTATGGAGCGGCCGAGGACAGAGACGAAGCCATGCTGCTGAACGCGGCGGATGAGACGTCCTTGGCGTATTCGAACGGCTCGACGGTTTCGCGATACTGGCGCTTCGAGATGCGGTAGCGACCGAGCGGTACGGCGCCGGCAAGCGCGTCGTGGGGACGCTCTGCGTTGTAGACATTTCGCCACCGGTCGAATGCATCCTGGGCCTTGGTGAGATCGGCGAAGGGTGGTCCCTGCAGCGCCTCGGCCTTGAGCGTTCGGTGGAAGCGCTCCTCCTTGCCGAGCGTCTGCG
>NZ_SADR02000318.1 GCF_004010325.2 Mesorhizobium sp. M00.F.Ca.ET.216.01.1.1 | reverse complement strand
ATGCCATGCGGTTCAGTCACCTGTCGCGATGGCTAGCGAGCGTTTGCGAACTTTTTCGACGTTCCCAGATGAGCACAGAGTTCGCGTCTGCGAAGTCGGCGCGCTTGGGTCCTTTCCTGTTGCGATGCGGATGCGCGACGCGCGAAAGCCGGGTAGCCATAGCTTGACGTCGTCATTGACCAGGGACGCTTCCAAGAAGACCTCGAGTCGTGGCGAGCGAGCACACGGGCGGGAGAAACTGCCACGGATACGGGCGAACGAGTTGTCTGCCAGGAGGGCGCTTGTTCGCAAGGCGATAAAGTGCCTATGCAAGGAACG
>NZ_SADR02000031.1 GCF_004010325.2 Mesorhizobium sp. M00.F.Ca.ET.216.01.1.1 | reverse complement strand
TTGGCGGATCGAGCGAGACTATCAGGAACTCAAGCAGGAGCTGGGACTGGGCCACTACGAAGGCCGAGGGTGGCGGGGCTTCCACCACCACGCCAGTCTCTGTATCGCCGCCTATGGCTTCCTGGTCTCTCTGAGGGAGACGATTCCCCCCTCAACTCCAGCTCGCGCCCAGGGCCGCCAAACATCTGGTCTTCCCGACGGTTATCGACCCCGCGGATCCTCCGATCAGACCAGAGCGGCACGTCCCGACCTCGATCCCGACCATCCGGCGACGCCTGACGGTGGCCCTGGCCAACCGCCTGCAACGATGTCCGTGCTGCACAAGGGCCATGGACAGCCCGCGTCAGACCCGCAGTTTATGACGCAGTAAGACTAATCAGATGCCGAATAATCCAACGAACCCCACAGCTTCAGAATCCGAGAGGCTGTTGCTCGCCGGGGGCTGAGCGCTCGTCGTCGGTTGGAGGACGAATGGCCGTTCCCTTCGCTACATTTGCTGACCTGAAACTTCCTCGGTGGCAGGAAGTTCAACTTCGGCGTTCCAGCCTGCGTGATTTCCGTTACTCGCGCATGAATTCCTGAACCTCCTCGGGCGTCACTTTGCCGTCTTTGTCGGCGTCGACTTTGTCGAAGATTCGCTTTTGGATGGTCGTAATCTCCTCGAAGGTGAGCCCGCCATCGCCATCCGTATCGGCAATGGCGAACATGATCTTCATCATGTGCCCGCGCATGCGCATCATTGGCATACCGGCCATCATGCCAGGCTGCATCATGCCGCCCATCATGCCCTGACCCATGCCTTGGCCTATCATTCCAGGAGGCATCATGCCGGGCTGGCCCTGTCCCGCCGTGTCTCCAGGCTCGGCTGGCGGCGTCGCTTGCGCAGACGTCGTATCCGGATGGTGCGGATCGGCCGCGTTTGTTTGCGCGGTGGCGCCGGTCATTACGCCTACGGCGACAATGGCAGCGAGAGCAGCCGTGCGTAGCAGTACAGTTAACATCGTAAGATCCTCCTTACCTAAGGGCTCCGGAGCCCGCCCGAACCCGCTAATGTGCGGCTCGGTGTGGAAAACGCTCGGCTCCAACCGCCGCCGCCAGCATCACCGTCGGTCAATTCCCACCCTAGGCGAAAGTCGATGCTGTGGGGTTGCGCTGAATCAATCGCTGCAGCTTGCGAAGGAGTCCACTCATCTCGATCGTCCCGCGTAGGCGGAAGGCCACACGACTGCGCGGGATCTGGGCGGGCTCGCCGTGGAGATGGAGGCCGCGGCTTTGTATGCGTTTGCCGCTGCGAAGCGCGGCTCCGTCATATGCTTTGCGCATGTGACGAATGCCATGGCGCAGGCTCAAGGGGACTTTGAAAAAGCGAGGCGGACGGAACCACGGCGACGCTCGCGGTCATCACCGCGACGGCGAGCGCCTGGTCGTTCGGCATGTCCCTACGGGAAAGTACTCAGTGAGAACTGTTGACGTGCATGCGAACTCGGCATCGACTCTGCTGATTTCATCGGAGGATGGACGCAGCTAAAGAGACCTAGTCTTCGCCGTCCTCGTCTGCGGATCGCAATAGATGCCATAGAGCGTTTGCAGGATGCGCTCGACCTCGGCCGAAGCCAGCCGATAATAGACCTGCTGGGCGTCGCGTCGCGTATCGACCAGCTTGAGTGCGCGTAGCTTTGCAAGCTGCTGCGAGAGCGCCGACTGGTTCATCTCTACCAGTTGAGCCAATTCGTTGACGCTCGTCTCGCCCTCCAGCAGGTGGCACAGGATCATCAGGCGCTTCTCGTTGGCCATCGCCGCAAGCAGTTCGGAGGCTTCCCGCGCCATCTTGTCCAGTTCGATGATTTTCTTATTGCGCATATGAACACATTGTCATATTAATACCTACAAATAATATTATTCCGGAGCCGACGGTTGTCAAGCCGACGGACCAAAGCTGCCGCAAATCGGGATCGTGCGCCGGCCGGTCAATTGACCCGCATCAAATCGGGGCCGGCAGAAACAGCGCAGGATGAGACGATGTCGACTGGCCGCCATTGGAAATAGGTAACCGCTGGCGTGGCGCTTCAAGCACACTGCACAAGGAGGAAAGAGCATGGCGCATGTTGTCGTCTTGGGTGCCGGACTGGGGGGCGCCATCATGGCCTACGAGCTTCGGGATGAGCTGGCCAAGGAACACCAGGTTTCGGTCGTCAACAACGGCAGCCATTATTCATTTGTGCCGTCCAATCCGTGGGTTGCTGTCGGCTGGCGCGACAAGCAAGCGGTCGAAGTCGATCTCGCGCCGGTGCTGGCGCGCCGCGGCATTGCGTTTCATCCGCAAGGGGCCAAGCGCGTTCATCCCGGCGAACGCACCGTCGAACTCAACGATGGAGCCACGGTCACATACGATTATCTGGTGATCGCGACAGGTCCGGAACTCGCCTTCGACGAGATCGAAGGCTTTGGGCCGGAGCACAACACGCAATCGGTCTGCCACATCGATCACGCCCTCAAGGCCAAGGCAGCATTCGACGCGCTCGTCGCCAGTCCTGGTCCCGTTGTCATCGGCGCGGTGCAGGGCGCGTCCTGCTTCGGCCCTGCCTATGAATTCACTTTCATCCTCGACAAGGCGCTGCGTGACGCCAAGGTGCGCGATCGCGTTCCCATGACCTTCGTTACCTCGGAGCCCTATGTCGGCCATCTTGGCCTCGACGGCGTCGGTGACACCAAGGGTCTGCTCGAGAGCGAGATGCGCCAGCACCACATCAAGTGGATCTGCAACGCCAAGGTAGACAAGGTCGAGCCGGGCAAGATGCTTGTATCGGAGATCGCCGACGACGGTTCGGTCAAGCAGGCGCATGAACTGCCGCATGTCTACGCGATGCTGCTGCCGGCGTTCCGGGGCGTGGCGGCGGTGCGTGGCATCGAAGGCCTCACCAACCCGCGCGGCTTCATCCTCGTCGACAAGCACCAGCGCAATCTTGCCTTCCCCGAGATCTTCGCAGTTGGCGTCTGCGTCGCCATCCCGCCGGTCGGCAAGACCCCGGTTCCGGTGGGCGTCCCGAAGACCGGTTTCATGATCGAATCCATGGTCACGGCGACGGCTCGCAACATCAGCCGGCTGGTGAAAGGCGCTGAACCCGACGCCCAGGGCACATGGAACGCGGTCTGCCTCGCCGATTTCGGCGATTCCGGCGTCGCCTTCGTGGCGCAGCCGCAAATTCCACCGCGCAACGTCAACTGGTCGTCCTCAGGCAAATGGGTTCACACTGCCAAGGTCGGTTTCGAGAAGTATTTCTTGCACAAGATCAGGTCAGGAAAGTCCGAGCCCTTCTATGAGCGCCTCGCGCTGCAGGTCCTGGGCATCGACAAGCTCAAGGAGATCAAGATCGAGGCGTCCGCGGATGCGCCGGCTGCCTGACCGGGACGAGCCGGCGCGGTCGGCCTATCTCCGGACGGAGGTTGGCGGGCAACTGGCCGACCTGCAGCCGCCGGCGGCAAATTCGTTGCTGCCTCTTGCAGCGAATGATAACGTTCCTATATTTAGATATGATCATATACAAATGGAGATGATGATGTCACTTGATCGTTCGGTTCTCGCATTCGCGGGCACCATGATGTTGCTGTCGGTCGCGCTCACCGTCTGGGTCTCGCCCCTGTTTGTCTGGTTCTCGGTCTTCATCGGGCTCAATCTGTTGCAATCGGCGTTCACCGGCTTCTGCCCGGCGGCGGTCGTTTTCAAGAAGCTCGGCGTCAAGCCGGGATGTGCGTTCTAGGACACATCAGAAATGCGCACGCTGCTTTTGTTCGCTGCGCTGGCAGCATCATCTCCGGCGTTGGCCGGAACACTGACGCTGGCGCCGGCGACGATAACCGAATGGAAGGCGGTCTATGGCCGGGTCGAGGCGCGTAACACAATTCCGGCACGCGCTCGCATCGGCGGCGTCATCGTCGATCTGGTTGTCACCGAGGGCGAGATGGTCAAGGCGGGGCAGAAGATCGCAACCGTTCAGGACGACAAGATCGCCTTTCAGATCGCAGCACTGAATGCCCAGCTTCGCGCTCTTCAGGCACAGCTGGAAACCGCAGGGTCGGAACTGGCCCGTGGCCAGACGCTGGTCGACAAGGGCGTCATAACCGTGCAGCGTCTCGATCAGCTGAGGACCGAAGTCGACGTCGCGCGCAATCAGCTTGCCGCGACCGAGGCTCAGCGTTCGGTGGTCGTGCAGCAGGGCGCCGAAGGAGACGTCTTTGCGCCGGGCGACGGACGCGTGCTGACCGTGCCGGTCACGCGCGGAGCCGTGATCATGGCGGGCGAGGTGGTGGCAAGCATAGGCAGTGGCGGCGTGTTCCTGCGGCTGGCGGTGCCTGAGCGGCTCGCGGTGATGCTGGAGGAGGGCGCGGCCATCCGCATCAATGCCAGTGGCAAGGACGCCGCCGGCCGTCTCGCCAAGATCTATCCGCAAATCGACAACGGCCGCGTCATCGCCGATGTCGAGGTCGACGATCTCGATACGGACTTCATCGATGCCCGGGTTCTGGTCGAGCTGCCGGTCGCCGAACGCTCCGCGCTTCTGGTCCCATCATCGGCGGTCGTGACCCGTTCGGGGATTGATTTCATCCGCACGGTCGCCGCCGGCGTGGAAGCCGAGCGGGCGGTAGTGCTTGGCGAACGGATGACGCGTACCGACGGCGACTATGTCGAGATCCTGACCGGCCTTGCGCCTGGCGATGTCGTGATCACGCCATGAAAGGTCCTTTTAGCTTCGGCATTGCGGGCGGGCTGACCCGGGCTTTCATCGGCTCGCCGCTCACGCCGCTGTTCCTGATTGCCGCCTTCGCCTTCGGGCTGGTGGCCCTGCTCACACTGCCGCGCGAGGAGGAACCGCAGATCTCTGTTCCGATGGTCGATATCTTCGTCCGCGCAGACGGCTTGAAGGCCGACGATGCCGTCAAGCTGATCACCGAACCACTGGAGACGATCGTCAAGGGCATAGGTGGCGTCGAGCATGTCTATTCGCAAAGCCGCGACGACCAGGTGATGGTCACTGCGCGCTTCGTCGTCGGTACGTCATCGGATGCCGCCGTGCTGCGCGTACACGATAAGATCCGCGCCAATATGGACCGCATCCCCGTCGGCGTGCCAGAGCCGCTTATCATCGGCCGAGGCATCGACGATGTCGCGATCGTCACGCTGACGCTATCGCCGAAACCGGAAGCAGCCGACCGTCTGACGGCAAACGACCTTACCCGCATCGCGCGCGAGTTGCGCACTGAGATCGCCAAGATTGACAATGTCGGGCTCACCTATTTGGTCGGCGACACCGGAGAGATCATCCGCGTCGCGCCGAACCCGGAAAAGCTCGCTCTCTACGGCGTGACGCTGCAACAGCTTGCGGCAAAGGTTTCCGGCGCGAACAAGGCGTTCCCCGCGGGACGCGTGCGCAATGCGGGCGAACAGATCGACATCGTGGCCGGCGAGACCCTGGGCTCGCCAGACCAGATCGGCAATCTGCTTCTGACTTCGCGCGACAACCGCCCTGTCTATGTCCGCGATGTGGCCGATGTCGCCTTCGCGACCGATACCGGCGACGTTCTTGTCTCGACGCTGACGAAGTCCGCAACCGGCGTGAAGCGCGTGCCGTCGGTGACCGTTGCGGTTGCCAAGCGCGCCGGCTCGAACGCGGTTTCGGTCGCCGAGGCTATCCTGCATCGGGTCCAGATGCTGAAAGGCAGGCTGATCCCGACTGAACTGTCGATCGAGGTCACGCGCGACTATGGCGAGACTGCGAACGAGAAGGCCAACGAACTGCTCTATCATCTCGGACTGGCGACGATCTCGATCATTGTGCTGGTCTGGATCGCCATCGGCCGACGCGAAGCCATGGTCGTGGCCATCGTCATTCCGGTCACCATTCTGCTCACGCTGTTTGCCTCGCGCATCATGGGCTACACGCTCAACCGTGTCTCGCTGTTCGCGCTGATCTTTTCCATCGGCATCCTTGTCGACGATGCGATCGTGGTGATTGAAAACATCTCCCGGCACTGGGCAATGGATGACGGACGCGATCAGCGGCGAGCGGCGATCGAGGCAGTGGCGGAGGTCGGCAACCCGACGATCGTCGCCACTTTGACTGTGGTCGCCGCGCTGCTGCCGATGCTGTTCGTGTCGGGTATGATGGGTCCCTATATGAGCCCGATTCCGGCCAATGCGTCGGCGGCGATGATCTTCTCGTTTTTCGTCGCGGTGATGGTGACGCCGTGGCTGATGCTGAAGTTTGCCGGACGGGCGCCGGTGCGCTTGCATGCGTATCACGCCGGCGGCGGGTTGCTTGGCCGCGTCTACATGACCGTTGCCCGGCCCATACTGTCGTCAAAGACGGTCAGTTGGGCATTTCTGCTGGCGGTCGGCGTGCTGACGCTTGGCTCGCTCGCCCTGTTCTATACCGAGAATGTCACGGTCAAGCTGTTGCCCTTCGACAACAAGTCCGAACTCTCGGTGACCATCGATCTGCCGGAAGGGTCCTCCGTCGAGGCAACCGACGCGGTGGCGCAGACGGTCGCCGGCAAGGTTCTCGAACTGAGCGAGGTGCGATCGGTCCAGACGCATGCCGGAACTGCGGCACCTTTCAACTTCAACGGCCTTGTGCGGCACTCGTTCCTGCGCAGCGAGCCGCAGCAGGGCGACGTTGCGCTCAACCTTTCGCCGAAATCGGAACGCACCCGTTCGAGCCACGACATCGCGCTGGATATTCGCCGCCGTATCGCATCAATCGCCGTTCCCGCCGGCACCAGCCTGAAGGTGGTCGAGCCGCCCCCGGGGCCACCCGTCATGGCGACATTGCTGGCCGAGATCTACGGGCCCGACGGCGAAACGCGCCGCAATGTCGCCGCTAAGGTCGAGGCAGCGTTCCGCTCAGTTCCGTTCATCGTCGATGTCGACAATTCCTACGGACAACCCGCACGCAGGCTGCGCACCAGGATTTCCGCCGACGAAGCCGAGTTCTTCCATGTCGAGGAGAGCGACGTGTTCGATACGCTTGCCATCCTCAACGGCGGCGAAACCGTCGGCTATTCGCATCGCGGCGGCGGTCGTCAGCCGATACCGATCCGCATCGAGCGGCCGAAGGGCGAAAGGACGCTGGACGAGCGGTTCCTGACCACGCCCATTCCGGCAAATGTGCTCCCCGGCGACCGCGGCGTGGTCGAACTGGGCGACGTCGTGCAGGTTGCGCAAGAGCGTGCCTCCTTTCCGGTGTTCAGGCACAATGGCCGCGCCGCCGAAATGGTGACGGCCGAACTTGCCGGCAGCTTCGAGGCGCCGCTCTACGGGATGCTCGCTGTCAGCCAGGCAATCGACGCTCAGGACTGGACGGGGCTGCAAAAACCTTCGGTCTCGCTACATGGCCAGCCGGAGGATGAAAGCAAGCCGACGCTGCTGTGGGACGGCGAGTGGGAAGTCACCTGGGTGACCTTCCGCGACATGGGGGCGGCATTCGGCGTCGCGCTGCTTGGCATCTACATCCTGGTCGTCGCCCAGTTCGGCTCGTTCAAGGTGCCGCTGGTGATCCTGACGCCGATCCCGCTGACCTTCATCGGCATCCTCGGCGGACACTGGCTGTTCGGCGCGCCATTCACGGCCACCTCGATGATAGGCTTCATCGCGCTGGCGGGTATTATCGTGCGCAATTCGATCCTGCTGGTCGACTTCATCCGGCATGAGGCCTCGCCAGACAGACCGCTGAGCGAGGTGCTGATCAAGGCCGGCGCGATAAGGTTCAAGCCGATCCTGCTCACCGCGCTCGCCGCCATGATCGGCGCGGCGGTGATCCTGACCGATCCGATCTTCCAGGGGCTGGCGATCTCGCTGCTGTTCGGCCTTGCCTCCTCGACGCTGCTGACGGTGCTGGTCATTCCGGCGATCTATCGGGTGCTGAGGACGTAATACGCTCCCGGCCAGAGAAGTCGAAGCACCGTTTCCACATGCCAAGCCGTCGTCAACACCTCTGCCTTGGTCTGCGAGGCCGCGTTTTCGTTTACCGGGGAGCCAGCACATTCGGCTGGCTTTTTGCTTCAGCGCAAAGACGATCCGGTCGAGCAGGTCGTAGATGCTCGCATATGTCGAGACGCGAAAGGAGACAAAAGTGGCTGACGACGGCAACCGGCGAAGCATCACATTCAGCACGGAAGCAGCAAGCGGTGCAGAAGCAGGCAATACACTGCTGCCCATGCTCATTGCCGGACTCGTTCTAATCGTCGCGGGCGGGATAGCCGTGATGGCATTCGTGTAGTTTCTACGCCTCAGTTTCCGCTCTTAGACGGAAGATGGCTCGGTGCCCAAAAAAAGGCGATCGCGTGGCCTCACCATACCGAACGATTGTCATTTCGCCCCAAGAGGACTGATTTCACTGAGCAGACGCCGCACTATTCCATCTCAGGGAACGTCAGGCTGATTAACATAGATTGACAATATATCTTTTGGCAGGAATGTTGGACTTCGACCAAGACGAGGCGTCAAGCTCAATGAGCGTTTTCAAATCAATCAGTGCGAAGGCGACGATCACTTGCGACGATTCGCAGCCAGGCATGGGTAGTGGCCGCCCGCGCCTTTTTGCCCTTTTTGCTGAATTGAGCACGGGGAACCTCCTTATGCCTGCCGGTTCCGAGATGCTGGCGTTCTGCGAGTGCAGTGATTGCGCGATGAGTTCCGACATGTTGGATTTTCATCATCAAGATGCCAAGCCATGATCGGCTCGGCACTCTCTCGCTGGACGATGGCGTACTTTGCCGCCGCGTTAGCTTTTCTAATCGCAGCACAGGCACTGATCACGGCCGGCTACGGCTTTCCGGCCGTTGCCGTGGAGGCTCCAGAAACGCTTGTGATCGTCCATATGGTCACAATCGGCTGGCTCAGTCTGCTGATGTGCGGAGCGTTGTTCCAGTTCGTTCCGGTGCTCGTCGCGCAGCCCCTTCGCGACGAGCATCTGGCTTTGCCCGCGCTGCTGTGCCTGCTTGCTGGTCTTACCTGTCTGCTCACCGGATTCCTGCAGCTCTCGGGCGCAATCGATACCGTTATCCCCGTTCTTGCGTTCGCTGGCGTCCTTCTGCCGGCGGGTTTCGCGCTGATCGTCTGGGTGCTCGCGCGCACGCTATGGAGCATCCGTCCGTCTGGTCTGCCGCTGCCGGCGCGTTTCGTGGCTGGAGGACTCGCCAGCATCGTTATCACCGCCGCGTTGGGTGCTTCATTTGCGTTCGTGCTTTCGGGCCAGGCGCCAGGATGGGCGGAAATCGACCTGCGAACGGTGGCTCTTCCCACCCACGTGGCGATCGGTCTGGGCGGCTGGCTCGGCTTCACGGCGGTCGGTGTCAGCTACCGCTTGCTGCCGATGTTCATGCTTTCCCCGGACAGCGAACGCTCCACGGGCCACTTGGTCTTCTGGAGTGGCGCGATTGCCTTGCTTCTGATCGTCCTGGCAGAACCCTTGGAAGGTTTTTCGGGAAGCATCTTGTCCACCGTTCTCGCCGGCTTCCTGGGTTTCGCCGCGACGGTCCTCTACGGAGTCGATCTCGTTTTCTTTTACCGCAATCGCAAGCGACGCAAGATCGAGCTGAACAGCTGGTCGGCGTTCGGCGCATTCACCGCTCTCTATCTTTCGGTTCTGCTTCTTCTTGCGCTGCTGGCAACCGGAACGCTTGCGCAGCATGTCGGCGCGCTGGTCTATCTTGTCGCTTTTGGCTGGCTAACGGGGCTTGGGCTCTCGCAGCTCTACAAGATCGTGCCGTTCCTGACCTGGCTCGAATGCTACGGACCGGTGATGGGCAGGAAGCCGACGCCGCGGGTCCAGGATCTTGTCGTCGAAACGCGCGACAGATTCTGGTTCGCACTCTATTACGCCGGCGTACTGGCCGGAACCGGCGCGCTTCTGGGCGCAGCGCCTGTCCTGTTCCGTTTGACGGCAGCAGTGACGTTGACCGCCACCGCCGCAATCGTCGTGGAACTCGTTCTGGCGCGCCGCCTTGTCAACGTTGCTACCGCCTTGCGCCTGCCCGAGGGCGCATCGCGCCCACGCCTTTTCCTGCCATCCTGACGCCAAGGCACAAAGGAGATCCAAATGAGTTTCCCGCATTTCGACCTCGACGTTCGGCCGATCCTTCGCGAAGGCGGTGAGCCCTTCAGCGCCATCATGGAAGCCGTGGCCGCGCTCGCCCCCGGTCAGAGCCTGCGCTTGCTCGCTTCCTTCAAGCCGATTCCTCTGTTCCAGGTGCTTGGCGCACGAGGGTTCGAGCCCTCGGCCCGTGAAATCGGCAATGGCGATTGGGAAGTGATCTTCACCCCGGCCGACGCACCCCCGGAGCCAGTGGAACAGTCGGAACGAACCGCCGGCGCTGGAGACGACTGGCCGGAGCCGGTCAAGGAACTCGACAACCGCGATCTCGAGCCACCGGAGCCGATGGTCAGGGCTTTGCAAGAGGTCGAATCCTTGGCGCTCGGCCAAACGATAGCCGTGCTGCTGCCGCGTGAACCGGTATTTCTGTTCCAAGAACTGCAGGCGCGGGGCCATCGCTGGCGTGGCGCCTTCGAACGGCAAGGACACTATCGTATCGTTATACGCTCCGGTGGACCGGGACGGGGGAGGGCATGAGCGACGAAGAGGTCGAGACTCTGGCTGCCGAGGTGCGCGAATCTCTACGCATGGTCATTGATCCCGAGCTTGGAGAAAATGTCGTCGATCTCGGATTGATCTACCAGGTTTTGGTGGAACACGATGGGACGGCGCAGATCGAAATGACGACAACGACCCGTGCATGTCCGGCTACGGGCTATCTCAAGGATGCGGTGCAGTCGGCCGCTTGGATCGTGCCCGGAATCCACAGCGTCGAGGTCCGGCTCACCTACGAGCCGCTATGGACGCCCAAGATGATGAATGCCGACGCCAGGCACCGTCTTGGCTTAGTCGAAACAGGACGCAATGCATGAACGGGAAGCAACGAAACAAGCCAACAATCGTGGTCGACGGCATGCCGCTGTCGAGCGTGCTCGACGAGACGATGATCCACCGGGTCGTGCACGGTTTTTACGAAGAAATCCGTCGCGATCAACTTCTCGGCCCGATCTTCAACGCAGCGATCCCACCTGAGGCATGGCCCCGCCATTTGGCGAAGATGTGCGCCTTCTGGTCCGCGACGCTGCTGCGGACCTCCCGTTACGACGGCCGGCCGCTGCCGCCGCATCTGACGATACCGGGACTTGGCGAGGCGCATTTCCGCCGCTGGCTGACGCTGTTTCGAGCCACAGTGAAGCGCGTTTGCCCGCCCGAAGCCGCAGCGCTGTTCATAGCTCGGGCGCTGCGCATCGCTCACAGCTTCCGTCTTGCACTCGCTTTCAATCGGGGCGAGGACACGGTTCACGTTGTACCGATCCTCGAGGAGAGCCTGTGACGCGGATCAAGTCCCGGAGCAACTCTGATCGCCATCCGACGGGGAGGGAGCCTTCATGCGGCTGACGAGCTTCTCCGACTATGCCTTGAGAATGTTGATGTATGCCGCTTCGGCAGGCGAACGCCTCATCACGATCGAGGAAGTTGCGCGCACCTTCGGCGTATCCAAGACCCATCTCAACAAGGTCGCTAACACGCTGACGCGCAGCGGCTATCTCAGGGCGATCCGCGGCCGCTCCGGCGGGCTCGTGCTCGGCCGCCGGCCCGAGGCGATCCGCATCGGCGACGTCGTCCGCTTGACCGAACCGGATTTCGCGCTGGTAGAGTGCTTCGCCACCGGAAATCAGTGCGTCCTTACTCGCTCGTGCAAGCTTTCCGGCATGCTGGGTGAAGCGGTGGCATCTTTCCACAGCACACTCGACCGCTACACACTTGCCGATATCGCGCTGATGCCGGCGGACTTCATTGGCGGACACCCACCGTCCGGCCCGTCAGTTGCAGGACAGGCCGCGGGGTAAGGCCGCTCCTCTTTGTCCCAGCGCAACGATTACCTCGAACGGCAGCCGCAAGATGTCTGCATTCGAAGCCCGGACAACTGGCATGAAAGCTCGATTCAACGACGACACAACGATGGACGCAATCATGCGCGGATGGCCGGCGACCATCCGTGTCATCCTTCAGCACGGCATGCTTTGCGTCGGCTGTCCGATTGCTCCGTTCCATACTGTTTCCGACGCGGCACGGGAGCACGGCGTGAACGAGGAACGGCTCCATCGCGATCTGCGGGCCGCAATCGAACGAGCCGACGCAGACTAATGGTCAAAACCTAACGCTGGGTACCCCGATGCGGAATACCGCTTCCGACACCCAAAGCTGACCTTTTGCTATTTGGACCTGCGGAGTCCAAAGCGTGACGGGACTGCGCTCGCCGCGAGACTTCCGGCGAACGAAGCGTCTCCACCACGAGGGCCACCCGCGCAAAAGGGCCATCCGCGCAAGAGGAAGGGAGCCGTAGCCCCCTCCCGCTTTCTAGACCGCGTGAATGTCAGCGGGACTACGAATTGCCGGGTCCGGACCCGCCCGGATAGCCATTACCACCGCCGCCGCCACTTGCGGTCGTGGGGGCGTTATTTGAGTTATTCGAATTGTTGCCGTCCGCGAGCGCCGCGCCGAAAGGCGCAATAGCGAACGCTCCCACTATTGCTGCTACTGCCACTAGCTTTTTCATGTGAAGCCTCCCTGGGCATTTGCCCCGCCTCTCTCATAACTTCTCACAAAGGCAGATATCATTCAATTTATCTTTTGATTTGGTCTATATATCTATTGGTGTATATCTTTTGATATAGTCTAAAAAGATCTAGTGGTGAAAGCCTGATGGAGTGGATGCCCCCTCCCGACGGCATCGTGATGTGCCAGTTTGGTGATTGCCAGAATCGACCAAGATAGAAAGGGGCATCCACTATCAGGCTTTCACCACTAGCTTTTCTCCGCACGCCCTTCAGCGAGTACGAGCAGGCGATGAGGTTCGACTACGGTCACTTTCTGGCGTCCACTTTTGACCAGTCCCTTGTCCTCCCAGGATGACAGCAGCCGGCTCACGGTGTGAAGCGTCGTTCCTGTCATTTCGGCGATGTCCTGGCGTGAGATCGGGAAGTCGATCAGGATTCCTTCATCGGTCTTCCTGCCGGTCTGCTTGATCAGCTTGAGCAGCGCATGGGCGACGCGCTGATCCACCTGCTCGGTGGACATTTCAACGACGCGCGTGTGAGCGTCCTGCAGCCTGTTGCCTACGGTCTTATAGGTGTTGGCGCCAAAATTGGGGAAAGCGTCTGCGAATTTTGGCCAAAGGTGGCTTGGCCATGCAAGGGCCACGCAGTCGGCGGCGGCGATTGCGCTGGCTGGATAGGTGGTGCGGCCTATCGCGTGGGCGATGCCCAGCAGTTCGCCGGGACTGATATATCGCACCGTCACCTCTTGGCCATCAGGCGTTGTTTTGACGACGCGGACATGTCCGTCGAGCAGCAAGAAAAAGGAATGCGCTTCCTGCTCCTGCTCGAAAACAGGTTGGTCCTTGGCAATCCGCAGCGAGCGAGCTTGGCCGACCATGTAGTCGAGGTCCGTCGGAGCCATGCCCTGAAAGGCAGGCAGCCCGGCAATCAACGAACGATCGAGGCGGCTCAACTGCGCTCTCCCTTATGAAATTTGACTGTAGCCATAAATAGCAATCCGCGTCTGCCGCAACAATGTCATGGCTAACCGACGGGCGGCAAGTGGCGTGCGCCGCGGCTTTTTTCCCTCGATTCCCAATCCTGTTTGCGCTGCAGCAAAGTCCGCATGTCCAAGTCGGCCTAGAAGAGCCGCAACGGTAAACGCCGTCGAGGATAACTGACCAGAAAGGTAAGATCATGAACTATTCAATCGCAATCGCCGCCGCGCTCGCGGCATCGGTGTTGGCCGGAGCGGCGCAGGCTGCCGACCATCAGGTCCAGATGCTCAACAAGGGCGAGAAAGGCGTAATGGTCTTCCAGCCCGACTTCGTCCAGGCAGCGCTTGGAGACACGGTCACATTCGTGCCGACCGACAAGGGCCACGATGCCGAAAGCATCAAGGGGATGATCCCGGACGGCGCAGAGCCCTTCAAGGGCAAGCCGGGCGAACAAATCACCGTCACGCTCGACAAGAAGGGTGTCTATGGCGTGAAGTGCACGCCCCACTACGGGATGGGCATGGTGGCGCTGATCGTGGTCGGCAAGCCAGTCAATCTGGCGCAGGCAGCGGCCGTCAAACAGTCGGGGAAGGCGAAGAAAGCGTTCGAGGCCCTTTTGGCTGAAGTTCCGGCGGGCAACTGAAGGCGGAGCAAATCTCGCTCTGAAAATCAACGGGAGCCTTCCAGGCAGACATCAGTCCGCCTGGCGTCCGCCCTTTTGAAATGCATCCCATGGCAATTCCTCGCACACGACCGGGCGCTTATCCTGCGGTTCTCTCTTACGGTTTCAGGCCGTTCTTCTTGCTCGGCTCGCTGTATGCCGGAGGGGCGATCCTGTTCTGGCTGCCGTTGTTTTACGGCCGGCTCGAAACCTCAAGCGTCTTCCTGCCCGTAGACTGGCATGTCCACGAGATGCTGTTTGGCTATCTCGCAGCGATTGTGACGGGATTCCTGCTGACGGCCATCCCGAACTGGACCGGACGTCTGCCGGTGCAAGGCCTGCCCCTGCTGGTGCTCGTCCTCTTGTGGCTTTCGGGGCGGCTCGCCGTATTCTTTTCGGCGCAGACCGGCTGGCTTGTCGGAGCCGCAGTCGACTGCGCCTTCCTTTTGGCCGTTGCCGCCGCCGCAGCCACCGAAATCATCGCGGGCCGGAATTGGCGGAACCTCAAGGTGCTGCTGCCGGTGGCCGTACTTTTGGCGGCCAATATGATGTTTCATGTCGAAGCGCACTACCAAGGCGTCTCGGATGTAAGCCGCCGGCTCGGGCTCGGTGCTGCGGTCGTTCTCATCATGATCATAGGCGGACGCATCGTTCCCAGTTTCACCCGCAACTGGTTGGTTCGCGAGAATCAGGGACGCCTGCCGGCCCCGTTCAGCCATTTTGATATAGCAACAATCGCACTGTCCGCGACCGCATTGGCAGCCTGGGCCTTCTTTCCTGAAAGCAGCGCGACGGGCGCAATGCTGCTCGCCGGGGCGGTTCTCAACGCTATCCGGCTTGTGCGCTGGGCTGGTGATCGCACGCTGCGTGATCCGCTGGTGCTGATCCTGCACGTCGCGTTCGTCTTTGTGCCGATTGGTCTTCTGCTCGCCGGACTTGCCGTCGTCCTGCCGGAGATTATCCCTTCCGCGGCGGGCATTCACGCGTTCAGCGTAGGAGCGGTGGCCTGCATGACGCTCGCCGTCATGACCCGAGCCACGCTTGGGCATACAGGCCGCGAATTGCGCGCAAGCATTGGCACATGCGTGGTCTTTGTCGCGATCGTGGTTGCGGCCGTCCTGCGTATCTGCGCTGCGTTCGTGCCTGCGCAAGCAACGCTTCTTCACTTATCGGCGACGTTGTGGGTTGTCGCTTTCCTCGGCTACGCCACTCTGTTTGGCGGCATGCTCGTTCAACCACGATTGCGGGCGCGGCAGCCGAACAAAGCGGCTGCTTGACGCGCGGACCGGGACCGAATCGTATCCAAAGGAAACGGAATGCCGTCGGCAACGGCTAGTGTGGCGAATACGAAATTCGTATCATGTTGGAGAAGTGCAATGGGTGAATTTCGGACTCGAAGCCACACCAGGTCGTGCCGACAATTATATCGGCTGTTCCTCAAGATATCTCAAAGCAGCCAAACGCTTGATGGCCGTCGTTGCCAGGACTTGGGCTCGGTCGCGGCCGGCCTGTGAAGGCAGGCAGTCGCCCGCATTGAGGTAAGATTCGGCCAGGAGTTCGCAAAGTGCATCCAAGGATTCCAGCGATCGGTCGCTGATTGAATTGTTCGTACCGAGCGGACTGGCAGTAAGAAGCTGCGCAAGATCTCGTGCCTCTGCCGCCAGATCGCTAAGCACGGCCTTGTCGCGTTCCCCTCGAAACGCCGCATACGCTTCAAGTCGGATCGCGACCTGTTCTTCCATGGTTGCAAAATCCCGAGAACTGGTAAGCGCCGCTCTGCCGTCACGACGGGAAAAGAATGCTCGTCGGCGTTCAATTCGCAGAATGCGGGCATGTTCCAACTCCTCCCTCGCCATCTGCTCAGCAGCGGATCGGACCTCCGTCGAGGGCGCGTTCGCAGCGACGTAGGACCAAAAAGCAAAAGCGCGCTCTTCGTTTCTCACTGCCATCGCAAACGAGTGATAAGCATCCATAAGTTCCGGCGAGACCACGGCCGCATTCTCGTCGTCGAAAACACCTTTCGGCGTCCATTGGAGCTGCCTCAGATCCGGATCATTACCGCTGGATTGTCGGGACCAGCGAACGACGTTTTCGATGTGGCCCGTTTCCTCCTTGACCAGGCGCTCGAACACCTCGACCAATCTCGCCTGACCGCTACCGCGCATTCGCTCTGCCAGTTCTGCGTACCGTTCCGCAGATTCCTTCTCCATCGCGAATGCGATCGCCAGAAGTTCTGCCATCGACCGGACGGGCGCCGCCGGCTCTGCTTCCAAACGAGACATGACTCTCCTCCGATGTCATTTTCAACAGTAGGCGAACTCCCTCGAAGTTATTTGCGTTGCGTCAAAGAACTTTCGCTCAAAACCTCCGACATACGCGCCAAAGGCCGCTGGCAGCCAGCGTCTGAAAGTGCTTGCGCACACGAAGGAAGCCGATGCCGGGGAGCATTCCCACACCGCTATCCGCGTCGACGGCTTCTTTCCGAGCCTGCTCAAGGAGCGCGCGCCGTCTTGCTTCGTGGACAATCGCAGTCCTGGCGCTCCTCGTTATCTGGTCCGCTCCCACTCATGCCGCGGGCAGTCTCAAGGACTACTTGGCGGGCACCAAGCCTGGTGAGCTTATCCAGGGCGGCGATCGCTACGGGGAAATCGAGGGCGTCCCGCCGCTGGCGCCAATCTATTCGGGAAGCCGAAAAATCGGATATGCCTACCTCAATACAGACTTTTCGAACGCGGTTGGATATTCGGGAAAACCGATCAGGATCCTTGTCGGCATTGATCCCGCGGGGATTATCCGCGGGATCAAGCTGGTCGAGCACAAGGAACCAATCGTCCTCATAGGCATACCGCAGGCAAAGGTCGTCGCCGCGCTCAATTCGCTGATCGGCAAGGACCTCAGCCGCGTGGCTGCCGGGGCAGAACAACTCCCGCAGGTCGACATCGTCAGTGGTGCCACCGTGACAGTTCTGGTGATGAGCGACAGTGTCGTCCGCTCCGCCGTCAAACTAATCCGAAGCAACCGCCTTGGTGCAACCAGCTCGACTGCGACGCCAGTCGCCCAAACCCTGGTCAAGAAACCGGATCTGTCCAAGTCCGAAATTCGCGATTGGACTTCACTCCTCGGCGATGGCTCCATTCGCAGCCTGCGCCTCACCGTCGGCGAGGTCTCCGACGCTTTCGCTCAAGCCGGCCGTCCAGAAGCTTCCGCCAAAGCCGAAACAACCAATCCAGGCGATCGCTTCATCGAATTGTATGTGGCACCGGTCAGTGTGCCGACCATCGGTCGCAGCCTTCTAGGAGATGCCGGTTACGAGCGGCTGCAAAAGAAGCTCAAACCTGGGCAGCAGGCGATCGTCGTTGCCGGTGACGGCGCCTATTCCTTCAAAGGGTCAGGCTATGTACGGGGCGGGATTTTTGACCGGATCGAATTGCTGCAAGATGGTCAAGGCGTCCGGTTCCGCGACCGAAATCACACCAGGCTCGGCGACCTGGCGGCGAAAGGCGCACCGAGCCTGCGCGAAATAGCACTGCTTTCCGTACCGGACGAATTCTCGCTCGATCTGACGGAGCCTTGGGAGCTACAGTTGCTCGTCCAGCGCAGCTATGGTGCGCGGGACAAGGCAGTCCTTCCGTTCAATGTCGGCTACACGCTTCCCGACCGTTACCTGTCGGTCGAACAACCCATACAGGAAGCCCTCAAACCGAGTTTACACAGGACGGCACCGACGATATCCACGTCGGCTGAAGCATCGGCCGCAGCCGTCCCGGACGAAGAACCGCTCTGGATGAAAATCTGGAGGCTGGACACGGTTTCGGTCGTCATAACCGCGGCCGCGCTCGTTGTCCTTACCGCGATCTTCTTCTTCCAGAACTGGCTGCTGCGGCGTCCGCGCCTGTTCGCTTGGGTGCGACGCGGCTTTCTCGTTTTCACCCTGGTGTGGCTCGGATGGTATGCCAACGCGCAGTTGTCCGTGGTCAACGTACTGACCTTTATCAACTCGTTGATCACCGGCTTCAGCTGGGAATTCTTCCTCTCGGCGCCGCTTATCTTTCTGCTTTGGGCCGCGGTTGCCGCGGGGCTGCTTTTCTGGGGCCGAGGACCGTTTTGCGGCTGGCTCTGCCCCTTCGGTGCGCTTCAGGAACTGACCAATAATCTGGCGCAGTGGCTGAAAGTACCCCAGATCACGTTGCCTTTCGGCCTGCACGAGCGGCTATGGCCAATCAAGTACGTCATCTTTCTCGGCCTCTTCGGCCTTTCGCTCTACTCGGTGGGGTTGGCCGAGACCTACGCCGAGGTCGAGCCGTTCAAAACCGCGATCACCCTGAAGTTCGCCCGCGAATGGCCGTTCGTGATCTTTGCGCTGGCGATTCTCGTCGCCGGCCTGTTCATCGAACGCTTTTACTGCCGTTATCTCTGCCCGCTCGGCGCCGCGCTCGCCATCCCGGGGCGCATCCGCATGTTCGAGTGGCTGAAACGCTATCCCGACTGCGGTTCGCCCTGCCAGCGTTGCGCCAAGGAATGCCCTGTCCAGGCGATCCATCCCGAGGGGCAGATCAACGTCAATGAATGCATCTACTGCATGCATTGCCAGGAACTCTACCACGACGACCACCGCTGCCCGCACATGATCCAGGTACGCCTGAAACGCGAGAAATTCGAAGCACTCTCATCACCGTCGAGCCGGGGCAAGGGCCCGGTCAAGCCGGTGATTGCCTTCAAGGGCAAGCCTATCGAGCAGAGCAGCCCGGTCCCCAGTTCAACGACCTGAAAGCCAACCAGAAGGAGACGGAATATGTCGGAAGAAGAACATAAGACAACCCTGAGCAGGCGCCAGCTGCTGGGTACGTCAGCAATCGTGGCGGCCGCTGGCGCGACGGGCATTGGCGGCACCCTGACATTGGGCGGAAGCATGGTGTCGCCGGCGGCGGCACAGAGCGCAGCGTCGGGAGGGCAGAAGTTCGAGATCATGCCTGGCGAACTCGACGAATATTACGTGTTTTTCTCCTCGGGCCAGACCGGCGAGATCCGCATTGTCGGCGCGCCTTCGATGCGCGAACTTATGCGGATCCCTGTTTTTAACCGCTGCAGCGCGACCGGATGGGGCCTGACCAACGAAAGCCGCAAGGTGCTGACCGAAGGGCTGCTGCCGGAAACCAAGGAATTCCTGAAGGACAAGGGCGGCATCTATCTCAACGGCGATCTCCATCACCCGCACCTCTCGTTTACCGACGGCACCTATGACGGCCGCTACCTGTTCGCGAACGACAAGGCCAACACGCGTGTAGCCCGTATCCGCCTCGACGTGATGAAGTGCGACAAGATCATCCAGCTGCCGAACCAGCACACCGTGCATGGTCTGCGCGTACAGAAATATCCGAAGACAGGCTACGTATTCTGCAATGGCGAGGACAGGGTCCCGATCCCGAACGACGGCAAGGTCCTCGACGACAAGACGAAGTACCACGCCATCTTCACCGCCGTGGACGGGGAGACGATGAACGTTGCCTGGCAGGTTATGGTGGATGGCAACCTCGACAATGTGGATGCCGACTACCAAGGCAAATATTGCTACGCCACCTCCTACAATTCCGAAGAGGGCGTCAACCTCGCGGAGACGATGGCGAAAGAGCAGGACTGGGTCGTCATCTTCAATCTCAAGCGCATCGAGCAAGCGGTCGCCAGGGGTGATTTCAAGGAGATCGGCGGCGTGCCGGTCATCGACGGACGCCACGGGTCGCCCTACACCCGCTACGTTCCGGTTCCGAACAGCCCCCATGGCATCAATACCGCGCCGGACGGCATCCACGTTGTGGCGAACGGCAAGCTGTCGCCAACCTGCACGGTTTTCGACGTGCGCAAGTTCGACGATCTCTTCGACGACAAGATCAAGCCGCGCGATACCGTCGTGGCGGAGCCCCAGCTCGGCCTTGGACCGTTGCACACGGCTTTCGATGGTCGGGGCAATGCCTACACCACGCTGTTCATCGACAGCCAGATCTGCAAATGGAACATCGACGATGCCAAGCGCTCCTTCGCTGGGGAATCCGTCGACCCGATCCGTCAGAAGCTCGACGTCCATTATCAGCCCGGCCACAACCACGCCTCGATGGGGCAGACAAAGGAGGCAGACGGCAAATGGCTCATCTCGCTCAACAAGTTCTCCAAGGATCGGTTCCTCAATGTCGGCCCGCTCAAGCCGGAGAACGACCAGCTCATCGACATTTCCGGTGACACGATGGCGCTCGTCCATGACGGTCCGAGCTTTGCCGAGCCGCATGACGCGACCCTGGTCCACAGGTCGAAAATAAATCCGGTCAGCGCATGGGATCGGGCAGACCCGTTCTTCGCCGATGCGGTTAAACAGGCAACTGCCGACGGCATCGACCTGCTGTCGGATAGCCAGGTCATCCGCGACGGGAACAAGGTTCGCGTCTACATGACATCGGCTGCACCAGCGTTCGGGCTGGAGAGCTTCACCGTCAAGCAAGGCGACGAGGTCACAGTCTACGTCACCAACATCGATGAGGTGGAAGACCTCACCCATGGCTTTGCTATCGTCAATTACGGCATCAACATGGAGGTCGCGTCCCAGGCGACAGCTTCGGTGACGTTTACGGCCAACCGGGCAGGTGTCTACTGGTACTACTGCTCCTGGTTCTGTCACGCCATGCACATGGAGATGCAGGGCCGGATGTTCGTCGAGCCGCAGGCTGCGTGACGGCATGGCTCGCTTGGCCAACATCGCGACTTTGGGAATGGCGGCGCTTCTTGCCGTCATTCCCGGCTTCTCTGCCGGAGCGGCGGAAATCGTCGTGCCGGCCGACGAGACGCGCCTGCAAACGATCATCGATGCCGCCGCGGCTGGCGACGTGCTGTTGCTTGAGACCGGCGAGCATCGGGGTCCGGTATCAATCACCAAGCCGGTCACGCTGCAAGGCGAGACGGGCGCAATCGTCAACGGTGACGGCCAAGGGAGTGTCATCACCGTCGAGGCGGCGAACGCTGCGGTTCGCGGTCTGCAGATCGTTGGTTCCGGCTCCAACCTGGATACGATGGACGCCGGCGTGTTCGTGAAAGAGACTGCCAAGGGCGCACTTGTGGAAGGAAATACAATTCTCGGTAATCTTTACGGGATTTATCTCCATGGTGCCGCGGATGCCGTCGCCAGAGGTAACCGCATTGAGGGCATGCGCGGAGGGAGGACGAACCAGGCGGGAAATGGCGTATCCGTCTGGAACGCACCTGGCGCCAAGGTCGTCGGCAACCAGATCAGCTTCGGCCGTGATGGCATCTTTGCGGCCGCCAGCAAACACAATGAATTCAGAGCGAACATCTTCCACGATGTGCGTTTTGCCATCCATTACATGTACACCAACGACAGCGTGATCAGCGACAACGTTTCGGTCGGTAACGTCGTCGGCTACGCCATCATGTATTCCAGCAGGCTGCGGGTCACGGGCAATTTGTCCGACGGCGACCGCGACAACGGACTGCTGTTCAACTATGCCAATGGCTCCGAAATAAGCGGCAACGTGGTCCGCGGCCAGATGCAGCCCATCGGCAGATGGACGAGCAACGGACAGCGTTTTGCCGACCCTGACGACCTTCCTGCAGGCGGCGCAAACGCGGCGGTGACTGCGACCGCGGCCGCGACGCGCCTGGGACCCGAAAAATGCGTCTTCATCTACAATGCCAACAAGAACCGCTTCCGCGGCAACCGTTTCGAGGGTTGCGAGATCGGCGTGCATTTCACGGCCGGCTCGGAAGGCAACGAGATGGCCGGCAATGCCTTCATTCGCAATCGCAACCAGGTGAAGTATGTCGGCACGCGCTACCTCGACTGGTCGAGCGGCGGACGGGGTAATTACTGGAGCGACAATCCGGCCTTCGATCTGAACGGGGACGGCATTGGTGACAATTCCTACCGGCCGAACGACTTGATCGACAAGGTCTTGTGGACAGCGCCAGCGGCGAAGGTTCTCGTCAACAGCCCCGCCGTGCAGGTGATCCGCTGGGCGCAGACCCGATTTCCAGCGGTCTTTCCTGGAGGCGTCGTCGACACCCGTCCGCTGATGACACCGATCGAAATCGAGGGAGTGGAACGCCCGTGATTCGCAATGTTCAATTAAATTCCGTCGCCAAGCACTTCGGCAGGGTCAAGGCCCTCGATGATGTCTCGTTCGAGGTGGGCGAGGGGGAGACCGTCGCCCTTGTTGGACACAACGGGGCAGGCAAGACGACCCTCATCAAGCTTATGCTGGGACTGAGCCGCCCCACCTCGGGTTCCGTCGCCGTGCTGGGGCAGGACCCCTCAGCTGGAAATCCCGCCGTCCGCAGGCGTCTTGGCTACTTGCCCGAGAATGTTTCGTTCAATCCGGTCCTGACGGGTCGGGAAATGCTTCGTTTCTACGTCGGATTGAAGAGCGAGAGCCGCCGTTCCGTGGACGGGCTGCTCGATCGCGTCGGCTTGACACATGCCGCGGACCGCCGCATCGGTACCTATTCGAAGGGCATGCGGCAGCGGCTGGGATTGGCGCAAGCGCTGATCGGAACGCCCAGGGTGCTTCTGCTGGACGAGCCAACCACCGGCCTCGATCCGGAACTGCGCCAGCAATTCTACCGAATCGTGCGCGAAATGAGAGATGCGGGGACAACGATCATTTTGTCGTCTCACGCCCTCAACGAACTCGAAGGTAACGCCACGCGCGTCATCATCCTGAACGAAGGCAAGAAAATCGCGGACGGGTCGCTCGAAGAATTGCGGCGGATCGCTCGCCTGCCGACGGTTATCCGGATGAGGGCTGCCGATGGCGGCGTCCAGCGCATCAGGGACTGGATGGGAAATCGGCCGGACCTCAGGCAGGTGAACGGCCACACTATCGAACTGGACGCGTCTCCGGAGGGCAAGGTCGCGTTCCTGCGCCGGGCAGCGGGCGCCGAAGCGCCGTTCGACGACGTCGACATGGTGCCGCCCGGCCTCGATGAACTTTATGCCCATTTCCTCGGCGGGAGACCATCGGCATGAACATGATCGCGCTTTTGGCCGTCAAGGAGATCCGCGAAGGCCTGCGAAATCGCTGGGTGATCGCGTCGACGGCACTGTTGGCGACACTCGCGCTTACTTTGACCTTTCTCGGCAGCGCGCCGACCGGCAATGTCGGGGCGGATGCCCTCGACGTGATCGTCGTCAGTCTGGCCAGTCTCACCATATTCATCGTTCCGCTCATCGCCCTTCTGATCTCCCATGATGCGATCGTCGGCGAGATCGAGCGCGGCACGATGACGTTGCTGCTGAGCTATCCTATCCGGCGCTGGCAAGTGCTTCTCGGCAAGTTTCTCGGCCATCTCGCGATTTTGGCGTTTGCTACCCTCATCGGGTATGGGGTTGCCGCTGCGGCGCTGGCGGCGACCGGAAAGTCGATCGGCGGCGCGAGTTGGTTCGCCTTTGCGACAATGACGGCAACATCGGTGCTGCTCGGAGCTGTCTTCGTGGCGATCGGTTATCTGGTCAGCGCGCTCTCACGCGACCACGGAACCGCCAGCGGCGTCGCCATCGGCATCTGGCTGCTGTTCGTGCTGATCTACGACATGGCGCTGCTGGGACTGCTGGTGGCCGATCAGGGGCGGTTCGTTACACCGGGCATGCTGGATCCACTGCTTCTTCTCAACCCAACCGATGCCTACAGGTTGCTCAACCTTATGGGTACGGCCGAAATCAGTTCGGCATCCGGCATGTCCGGAACCATCCAGAATGCCGCACTCGGCTCGTTCTCGCTCGTCGCGGCACTAGCGGCGTGGACGGCAATGCCGATGGCCGCCGCGGCTTTCATATTTTCGAGGAGAGAGCTGTGACGATGCGCTTGCGAATGATCCTCCTCACCGTGAGCCTCGTTGTCCTCGCCGGCTGTCAGCGCAGCCCGGAGGAACTGCCGGCTCCGTTCGCCATGACCGAAGATGCCATGGGCAGGTATTGCGGCATGAACATTCTCGAGCATCCGGGTCCCAAAGGGCAGATCATTCTTGCCAAGTATGACGAGCCTATCTGGTTCTCCTCTGCCCGCGACACGATCGCCTTCACGATGCTCCCCGAAGAGCCCAAGGACATTCGGGCAATCTATGTGTCAGACATGGCCACGGCGCCCAGTTGGGATGATCCAGGCGTGGACAATTGGGTGAATGCGAAGGATGCGTTTTTTGTCATTGGCAGCGACAGGAAAGGCGGCATGGGAGCAGCGGAAGCCGTGCCCTTTTCCTCGGGCGAATCCGCCCGAGCCTTTGCCAGGGAACATGGCGGCCAAGTCACAAGCTTCGCCGACCTTCCTCGCGACTATGTCCTGGGACAAGATTCCGGGACGGCTTCGTATGGCGGCTTGGACAAGCAATTGCTTGATGCCGACAACACCAATTGAGGGTGCTATGACGTCCGACATATCTCGCCGCCGGGTCATTGGCATAACCGCAGCTGCCGCGGGAATGGCACTGCTTCCGCTCGGCCGCAAAGCTCTCGCGACACCATCGGCCGTTTCGTGGCGCGGAGAAGCGATGGGCGCCCAGGCAACACTCGTCATCAATCATCCCGACCGGGCCCTGGCATTGAGGCTCGTTGACGAAGTTGCCGCCGAAGTCCGCCGCCTGGAAAGGATATTCAGCCTCTATCGCGAGGATTCGGACCTTGCGAGGCTGAATCGCCAAGGATTCCTGGTCTCGCCAGCGACGGAATTCGTCGAAATCCTCCGTCGTTGCAACGAGGTCTGGCGTATCACCGAGCGCGCTTTTGATCCCACGGTCCAGCCGTTGTGGATCGCCTACCAACGGCATTTTTCCGATCCCGGAGCCACTGCGACCGGGCCGTCGCGTAAGGTCATACAGGAGGCCCTCGATCGGGTCGGCTTCGACAAGTTGGCCTACTCGGAAGACCGCATCGAATTGCCGGTGGCCGGGTCGGCGCTCACACTCAACGGCATCGCGCAAGGTTACGTCACGGACAGGGTCATCGATCTGCTGCGTCGCAGTGGCGTCGAGCACGCGCTCGTCGATATGGGCGAGAGCCGTGCGATCGGATCGGCGCCGGAGGACCAGCCTTGGCGCATCGGTATCGCTGACCCCTCCAATTCCGATTCCATTCTGAAGGTGTTGCAGGTAACGGACAGCGCCGTCGCCACCTCGAGCCCGTTCGGTTTCCGGTTCGACGGGCACGGGCAATTCACACATCTCATCGATCCGCGAACCGGGTCCACTCCACAGCGCTATGCGAGCCTGAGCGTCGTCACGCGGGAGGCCGTTATGGCGGATGCGCTGTCTACCGGCTTCAACTTGATGGACGTGGAGAAAATTGCCGGTGCGATTCGACAGCTCGACGGCGTCGAGGCCTATGTTTTATCGCAGGACGCTCGATGGTCGCACATCTAATCTTAAGTCCCTGTGGAAGTGTGGCGCAGAACAGTTTCTTGCCCTGAATTCAGGCGGCATCGCTACACAGCTCTTTGCGAAATACGTCAAATTTCCAGGGACCAGATTTCCTCGAATTGTTTGCGTTTCGACAAACAGACCGGCTGCCCGCGGCGCTAGATTTTTGAGCCGGGATCGACGATCGCCGCCGTCTCCCGGCGCCATCATTTCCGGCGGCCAGGAATTCAACCGACATGGCAGATTCAGAACTCGCATCGGTACCCCTAATCGACGTGCGGACCATCCCGCCGATCGATCGCCATCCGCGAATTTTCGGGGTGGCGACCGCGCTGGCCGAGGGCTCTTCTTTCATCATTGTCAACGACCACGATCCGCGGCCCCTGCACTACCAGATCGAGGCTAGATATCCCGGCCTGTTTTCCTGGGAATATCTCGAGCGGGGGCCGGATATCTGGCGCGTCGAAATCAGCAGACTGCAATCGTCTGGCTGCGACTGTTGCTGCGGCAGCTGATTGCTAGGCCAACGTCCCGGCGTTACGGTGCACGACATCCGCATAGGGCCGCTACGACGGCGGCACCTTCATTCAAACATCGCCGGGTCTGCGACAATCGGATCGGCGCCGATCAGCTCGAGACAGTACGGCACGGCGGGAAAAACGGCGTTCAGGCACGCGTCGATCGAGGCCGGCTTTCCGGGCAGGTTTATGATCAGCGAACGGCCGCGCACTCCAGCGGTCTGACGTGAAAGTATTGCCGTGCGCACATGCTCCAAGCTGGCCTGTCGCATGAGTTCGCCAAAACCGAGAAGCTCCTTGGTGATGACCTGCTGCATGGCCTCAGGTGTAAGATCCCTCGGAGAGGGACCGGTTCCTCCCGTTGTAAGGATCAGATCAACCCCGCTCCGGTCGCAAAGTTCGACAAGCACGTCCCGGACACTCTCCAGGCCGTCGGGGACAATACGACGGATGAAAGCGCAGGGTGTCGCCACGACACGGCGAAGCCAACGCTCGATGGCAGGCCCACCAAGATCTTCGTAGTCGCCGCGGCTTGCACGGTCCGACACCGTGACGATGGCAATCAGGGTCATTTTTCTGTTCAGACCGAAGCGGTTGCTTGCCATCCAGGCTTCGCATGGGCGTATCCCTCGACCAGTGTGCCGGGCAGATCGAGGCACGAAAGGACAAAGCGGGCAGCCTTTGGATCCTCTTTTCCATCGACTAGCGCTTTATAGGTCTTCGCCACCTCGACCATGTCGCACGTGTGGGGAGACAGGCGGATGCGCTGGACGCCTCTGGAGGTGAGATCCGCCGGCACAGGGCAGAAGGCCTGGACCTGGTTGGAGAGAGTCTGCACGCCGTTGATTGCAAGGAACTGCTGGTCGTCGAGCGTATCGACCGCCAGGCCATCCGGATCTCTTTCGCAGATAAACTGGCAGGAATCCTTGTGAAGGCCGTGAATGCGGGCGTGGTAACATCGTCCGGAAAGCGCGAGCGGCAGCCGGCCAAAGGCGAAGATCTCGAATTCCGCCTCGGGACATGCGCGGGCCATATCGCCAATGGCGGCGAGCGACAATTCCACTGGCGGGCATATCGTTCGGGCGCCGCGCTGGATCAGGAATTGCGCGGAAATCTCATTATAGACGTTCAGGAACGGACCGGTCACGAACGGCCTGCCGGAGCGTGGCCGCAGGGCAGTGACGTCGTTGATTTCGACCAGCCGCTCGTCGGCGCAAAGGTCTTCGATGCTCCTGCGTTCCCGAACGGTCGCCGGTGCCGCCAGTGTAGACAGCACCACTTCCTTTCCGGCGCGCTCGAGGCGTTCGATGATCTCAGGCCATACGGGGTCGGAAAACGGCATCCGCTTGCCGCAGACGACTTCGCCTACGTGGACCCGGTCGATCGGAGCCTCGTCTGCTATCCTGCGGTAGAAATCCGAGAGGAGTTCGGGCGACCAATGGAAGAAGACCGGCCCAAGTGTCAACGCGATTCCAGGCACGGTCCTATCTCCACTTCTTGCTGTAAGCTCCCGCCGTCTGCCGGGCGCCTTCCGATTGGCCAGCGAGGATCCGGTCGATCTCGATCGCGTCGCCGCCTTCCTCGACCGCGTCGACGGCCTTCCTGAAGGCGCGCACGACCTCGGTGACGTAACCTTTGCCGCGCTGGCGTCCTTCGATCTTCAAGGCGGTTACGCCGGCAGCTTTCAGACCGGCAATCATCCCGCCGGCGTTCAGGCTGACGGGATCTTCGAACAAATAGGAAGTCTTGCCGCCGGCCTTGAATTTGCCCTTGCACAGGGTGGGGTAACCCACTGGTTCACCTGGTTCATAGCGGTCGATCGTGAAACCAGAAAGCCGTGCTGCCGTACTGGTCGCTTCGTCGTCGTAACTCACCATTTCGGGTGGCGAGCAGACGCCATTCAGATTTGGCGATTTTCCTGTCGCGTATGAAGAGAGATAGCATCGGCCTTCGATCATCACGCAAAGGCCGCCAAACACGAATGCTTCCGTCTCCACGTCGATCGCACGATTGAGCGCAGCGATCTCCTGGATCGAGAGAACCCGCGGCAGCACGACGCGGCGGACGCCGAAGCTATTCGCATAGAACCCGATCGCTTCCGGCGTTGCGGCAGCTGCCTGTACGGACAGGTGAAGACGAATTTGTTTGTGGTTCTTCGCGACGTGATCGAGGACGGCGATGTCCGCCGCGATGATGGCATTTGCACCGCATTCGGCCGCGGTATCCGCTGCCCTTTTCCACAGGTCGACATCGTTGACCCGCGCGAAGGTGTTGATGGCGACCAGAACCTTGCTGCCGTGGTCATGCGCGAAGCGCACGCCCTCGGCCAGTTCTTCCCCGGAGAAGTTGAGGCCCGGGAAATTCCGGGCATTCGTTTCGTCGCGAAAGCCGCAATAGACTGCGTCCGCACCCGCCTGGACGGCTGCCCTCAGCGTAGCGGGGGTTCCAGCCGGGCAGACGAGTTCCATGCGTGCGTTTGTCATGCCTCCGGCGCCTCGCATCCAGGATTTCGATCGGTCATCTGCCGAGCGACGTTCAACGCTCCGAGAATCCCCCTGTCGACAAGACGAGCCAAGTGGCCGTGCAGGCCGAGCAGATCCGCCGGGCGAAGCTCGGCGTCTTCGATTGTGTTCCTCAGCGCGAGCACCGCTTCCGTGCGGCCGCTGATCGAAATAACCCGACTGAAGAAAAGCGCGTCGCCATCAAGCGTGCCGTCGAGCAGGCCCAACAATGTCAGAAGAGGTCCCCTGATCAGGACACTCGATGTTGCGGTCTCACTTTTCCGCACCACACGGACTAAGGAACGCTCTCCGTCCGGTATCACGGTAAATGCGAAGGCGAGGTCGACCGGATCGATGAAATAGCAAGCTGAGCGGTGTTCGCCCAAGCGCTCGAACAATCGAGGCTGTCTCCCGGCCAGCGAGCGCAACGATAGCGTCAGCAACGGCCCAAGGGGCAGCCCGGCGATAGTTGGGAAAAGATGGCGAACGACCGCTGGCAATGTCGGTTCTGTGCTACCAGTCACCATTCAGTGCATCCTGTTCACATGGAGGTCGCTCAAGAGGATTTTGCAGCAGACTACGTACTGCATCCGTTCCTGAGCAGATCTGCGAAATTCGCGCTGTTGGGGCAGAAATCCTGATAATGGCTTTCGAAATCGAAGGCGTCCAGATGACCGTGACACTGGCGGCGATTCGGGCAGGTAATGCAGATGCGTGCCATGAAACGGTCCCGCGCGGCTTCCAGCGAGTTAAAATCGTCCGGGTCGATGCCGATCGAGCGCATCGCCGAAGAAAGCAGGTCTTCCGAGGCATAAGGTAGACGCATGGCATCGTCGAATTCACTTCGCGATAGACCGATGTCATCCAGGACGCCCGTGCATTCATCCGGCCCGAGCGCCCAAAAATCCCGTCGCGCTGCCCTGCTCCGTTTATGGTCCTTGAGAACGGCGATTGCGAACCGGCAAACTTCGAAGGTCTCACTGATCAGATTGCCGGCCATGTGAATTTCCCCTTTGCCGCCAATCATGGTCCGCCCCAACTTCGGTAGGCCGACCGCTTTCCACAGTACTGATTTTGAAAGTAGCACGGTCGGATCGATCGCTCTTTGCGCTAGCTCAAAGTTCTTCGGCGGTGCCCGTGGCAGAATTGTTTGGCCGACGAACCGGTCGAGCCGGATTTTCGCCATGCATCATCGCTGCCTTCCTTCGTTTTCGGATCTCGGCTCGTTTCTTTCTTATCTGGATCGGAACGGGCAGTTGCAGGAGATTGGAGTTCCTGTTTCGACGCGGCTCGAACTGACCGAGATCCATAAGCGGGTGATCTCCGCGCAAGGCCCGGCGCTGCGCCTGACCGCGCCGGTCGACGGCCGCGGCGTCAGGTCGGCCTTTCCGGTCGTCACAAATCTTTTCGGCACCCGGGAGCGTGTCGCCTGGGGTCTGGGTACCGACCTTCACGGGCTAGGAACTCTTGGCGCGCTCCTTGCGTGGATGAGATCGCCCCACGCCCCCCAGAATCTTCGTCAGGCTCGACTGATGCTGCCGGCGGCGCGCGGTGCACTCGTTGCGCGGCCGAAGGTCGTCTCGCCACCCAGAGAGTGGAGAGACGCCGATCCGGATTTTTCGCTTCTTCCCGTCCAGACTTGTTGGCCGGGGGATGCCGGCCCGCTCATTACATGGCCGGTGGTTGTTACCCGCCCGCCTGGTGAGGACGATCCGAGCACGTACAATCTGGGCATATACCGGATGCAGGTGCTGGCCCGTGACCGTGCGATCATACGATGGCTGCCCATGCGAGGTGGCGCCGCGCACCATCGCATATGGCAGGCGAGGGGCCTCGAGATGCCAGTGGCGGTCGTCATCGGGGCAGATCCCGCCACGTTGATCGCCTCTGTGATGCCGGCGCCCGAAGGCGTGTCGGAACTGGCACTGTCCGGGATGATCAACAACCGCCGCGTCGGGTTGGCGCCGTGCAAGAGCATCATGCTCCATGTGCCAACCAGTGCGGAAATCGTGCTCGAAGGCGTCGTTTCTCCCACAGAAACGGCACTGGAGGGTCCCTTCGGCGACCACACCGGATATTACAACGCGCCGGAACGATACCCCGTGTTCAGGCTCAAGCGCGTTCGCGTCCGTGACGGGGCAAATTACCTGACCACGTTCACCGGGCGCGCGCCCGACGAGCCCTCCGCACTCGGGGAAGCGCTGCTCGACGTGTACAAGCCGCTCCTGCGCCAGCAGATACCGGAAATCATCGACGTGTGGCTTCCACCCGAAGCCTGCTCTTACAGGATTGCAGTCATCTCGATTGCCAAGAAGTATCCCGGACAGGCCAAGCGGGTGATGATGGGGTTCTGGTCCCTGCTGCCGCAGTTTTCGATGACGAAGATGGTCGTCGTGGTGGATGACGGCGTCGACATTCGCTCATGGCCGGACGTCATGTGGGCGGTCGCCACGCGCATGGATCCCTCGCGCGATCTGATGCAGGTGGACCGGACCCCGATCGACCATCTCGATTTTGCATCGCCGCTCGAAGGACTTGGAGGAAAGGTCGGGTTCGACGCGACGCGCAAGATCGGATCCGAGACCTCTCGCGAATGGGGAAAGGAGCTGAAGATGTCAGCTCACATAGAGGAGCAAGTGTCGCAGCGATGGAACGAGATCTTTTCGCAAACGATCGTTCGGGGGCAAGAATGACCAAACGGCTAATAGTCGGTGTCACTGGTGCATCCGGCTCCGTGCTCGCGCTGGAAACCCTACGCCAGCTGGTCAGGGCCGGGGTGGAGACGCATCTCGTCGCCTCCAAAGGCGCGCTCATGACCATCGCTCATGAGCTCGGCGCCGACGGCCTTGCTCAACTGACCTCCGTCGCCAACCATGCACATTCCTACCAGGACCTGGCCGCGCCCATTGCCAGCGGTTCTTTCAGAACGGACGGCATGATCGTCGTTCCTTGTTCGATGCGGACCTTGGCGGCTATGGCGCATGGTTTGGGCGACAACCTTCTTACAAGGGCCGCCGATGTCATCCTGAAGGAAAAGCGCCGTCTGGTCATCGTGCCACGCGAGGCGCCGCTGCATGAAGGGCATCTTGACGCGATGCTCAGGCTGGCACGGATGGGTGCGGTCATCGCGCCGCCAGTACCGCCGTTTTATGTCAAGCCGGCCTCGATTGAGGAAATGGTCGTCGAGATGGCTGCCCGGCTGGTCAGCTGGGCGGGCGTGGACCCAGGCAACAAACTGACGCGGTGGGGTGAAAAGAAAGTCGCCGTCGGGTGATCGTCCTGATGGATTTGCTCAACACGCAAGGATTGTGATGAATTTCCAGAAGCCGACAGGCGCGATATATGACGTGCGGAGACTTCCTTCTGAAAGGAAGCAGTCCGCTGTCTTGTCAATGTTCGACGGGCTCAGGCCCAGCCAAACATTCACGGTCGTTCTCGATTTCGATCCTGATAAACTCAAGCGTCAGTTCGAGGCGTTCTTCGCTGGCGAACACATTTGGGTTTGCCTTAAACCTGGGCCACCGGAATGGCTGATCGAGATAGCACGCCCTCAATCGGCGCGGTGATGTCGAACTCAACGAAAAGAGGTCGCATACGCCGATCACCCAATCGGGTCACCATCGAGGCTCAGTTGGCAGTGACCGTTAGGGAGCCCCTCATTCCAAGATCGTAATGACCCGGTATCAGGCAAGCGAAGTCGAACTGGCCGGGATTGGTGAAGGTCCAGACGATCTCGCCTTTTCCCTGGGGTCCGATGCGGATTGCATTGAGGTCGGCGTGTTCCATATCGGAAAGCCTCTCCATCCCCGCCTTATGGTCCATCACCTGCTCATGCGTATCCATCACAAATTCGTGGTCGTATTCGCCTTCATTGGTGAAGGCGAGACGCACCGTCTCGCCTCTTTTTACGGTGACTGAAACCGGATCGAACGCCATCGATCCATCTTGGTTCTCAAGCATGCCTATCCTGATGGTACGGTCTACTTTGGCCGCCGTACCCGGCTGACCGATGGTCATCATTTCATGACCGCCATGAATGCCGGAATGCATTCCTGTGGCAAGCGCTGGGGCGGCGAAGAGGACCATAGCGACTGTTGGCATCATGCATTTCTTCACGCGATTTCTCCTTTGCGAAATGTGTTGAGTTTCACCCATGCTGGAGGTGGCCACGGGCTGTGTTCGGACCGCGATCGACGATCGCTGGAACCGGGTCGGTAGGGATGGCTGCAGCCCTCATCAGCTCATGCGGCCGAGCACCTATGGCGCGGTCTGCACGGGGGACAAACTGAGCTGCCGCATCGAATACGCGCCTTCCTTCGCAGTGTTCGCGATGTCGTCGAACAGGAGCGCGACATCCAGGTAGACGCTGCGATCCCGTTCGGTTGCGCCCATTTCATCGATGTCCTGCAGGAAGAAGAGAATGGCTTCGATACGCTCGCGTTGACTGCGGGCATCGGCAAGATGTTCGCGCGCTGCTCGGCGGATTTCCAGAGCCGCAAATCGCGCCAGCGTCTCGTCGAGCCTGGAACGGCACTCACAATCGAGCCGGGCGTCCTTGATCACATTTGCCAGCCGGCCGACAATGGCCATGTCGGCAAAGCGCCGGGTGCCGTCGCCAATGCCACTCAATGGAACGTTCTGCTTCATATCTTCTTCGCTCCTGTTGCAAGGCCAATCACATCTGCCGGCGTCCGATCGAGCTTTTGGCGCAGCGCAAGGAAAACGCGGCCGGTCGCGATCCGAACAGACGCCTCGCCTTTGCCGCCCACCCGGTCTCAAAATTGGTTAGACTATAATCGACCATTTTGAAGCCTGTTTGCGCTGGAGCAAACACGGAGATCGATCGTCGACGGTATTGCCTTCGGGTTGACCTTTTCCAACCGCCGATCTTGCGAGTTACGAAGCAGCACGAGGATGCGGTGTCAGTCATCTCCGGAGAGGAATTGTTGCATGGCTACTGACGCAAGTGTGCCCGCTTTCGATGCGAAGCGGATGCCTGCGCCGTTTCGGCCTTTTTTTCTCATCGCCGGGTTGGACGCGATTGTAGGCGCGGCGGTCTGGCTGCCGTCGGTGTTGCGAATACAGGGCATCGGCCCGACCGGGATTTCCCGCGGCGATTGGCATCGCGACGTGCTTCTGTTCGGGATGGTTCCAGCCATTTTAACTGGCTTTCTGTTGACGGCGCTGCCCCGATGGACAGGACGACGTGCAGTGTCGCCGATCACCACGCGTTTGCTGGTTGCTCTATGGCTGTGCAGCCGCGGGACTTTCCTGTTCCTGTCGCATTCGGCCGGGCTTGCCCTCTCGGCGCTTTTGGTGCTGACGCTCCTCTTGATCGCGGCGGGACAAGTGATCGCCAGCCGCGACCGCCGCAACCTGAAGATACTGTTTCTGCTGCTTGTCTTTTGCGGTGGCAACGTGCTCGCAGCAGCGTCCTACCAAGTAGAATTTGCACTGCGGCTGGCCTTGGCTTCGATCATCGGCCTCGTCATGATCATCGGAGGGCGGGTCGTGCCGGCCTTGACGGTGGCCTACGTCGAAAGTGCCGGCGGTCGGGTCACCCTCGATCGCTCTGCTGTTTTGGAATACACGGCAGCGGTTGTGGCCGCATGCGGCTTCGGGATGTGGATTGTTGCACCCCAGGCGCAACTCACCGGAATTGCCTGTGCTCTCGCCGCATGCAGCCAGGCCATGCGAGCCGCCCAATGGAACGGCTGGCGAAGCGTGGCGTCGTCGACAGTTCTGGCTCTTCACATCGGATATGGCTGGATCATCGTGGGTTTCGGACTTCTGGCGACCCACATTTTCGCGCCGGCGAGCCTGGGACAGGCGGCTGCCGTTCATGCCTGGACGATCGGCGCCATCGGCACGATGGCCCTCGCCATCATGGCGAGCATGATCCGCAAGCATAGCCGTCGCGCCTTTGCGCCCTCGGTTCCGGCGACGAGTGCGTTCATAGCGATAACGATTTGCTGCCTGTCGCGCCTCCTGGTCGAATTGCTGCCTGGCTATGTCGCTCCCTTAACGGGTCTTTCGGGCACATTGTGGGTTGGCGCCTTCGGCCTGTTTCTGGTTGCTTTCCGTCGAATACTCATATCGCAGATATGAGGTAACTCGGGCTTACCAGATCCAGAAAAGCAGCAGCCAGCCGGCATCGGTGACGATCATGGCCAACCCGACGAAAAATACCGCGAGCACCCGCCGGCCAGGTTGCCAGCTGTAGAGACCCGTCACCTGCCAGCACAGCATCCCCGACCAGAAAGTCGCCAGCACGAGCATCGTGGCGCGCAACGGGATGACAAATGGAAGTTCGATGCCGTCCGAGTGAAGTTGGCTGATCGTGAGTGAGAACAAGCCAAGAAAGACGCCAGCGCCGGCCAAGGGTATCAGCGCCTGAGCAAGATGATGGAATCTCGCCGGCTGCCAGGAACCAAGGCTGCGCGTGGCGAAGGCCAGCATGGACACCGTCAGTGCGCCGCAGGCGAGGGCGATGGTGAGCATGTAGGCGACAAGCAGCACCCCGTCGAGGAGCGTCATCACATCGCTCCGCTGGGGATAGTTGGTGAGCAGCCACCAAGGTGCCGTGGCTTCGAGCGGCCAGGTCACCCCGCTTTCGACCAGCCGTTCCGCCAGCCACAGCTTCGCGGCGACGAACCAGGGGCTGACAGACCATTGAAATGCGCCAACGGCCAGACCCATGAGGCCGAAGACGATCAGCATCGTCTCCCAGGGTTTCGCAACGCTCCCGGCAACATGAACGATCTCATGGTTCGGCGAACGGCGAGCCAGGCGGATCGCCCCACGAAAATCGCTGCACCGTCCGCACATATGGCAGTCAGTGGCGCCGCGCATAGTCCTGAACGGCACCAGCGGAGCGCAGTTGACGGCTCCGGGCTTGATCCCGGAGAGCTGGGACTGTTGCCAGAGCGGCGGATCGACACGGAAATGCAGTGGAGCCAGCTTGGCCAGCAGGCCAAAGACACCGCTGACCGGACAAAGATAGCGGCACCACACACGCTTGTTGCGCCCGTAGAGATAGCCGATCACGGCGGCTGCCAGGGTCGAGCCGCCGAGGATCAGCAGCGTCGGACGGGGATACTGGTAGATGCTTGTCATCTGGCCATACAGCGTCGTGCAGGCGAAGGCGATGGTCGGCCAGCCCGGCCATGTCATCCAGCGTGGCGTCGCCCTGCCGCGCCCGCGGCCGCTGACGAATTCGGTTATCGCTCCCTCGGGACAAAGGATGCCGCACCACATCCGCCCGACAAGGGCGGTGCTCAAGAGCACAAGCGGCCACCAGACACCCCAGAAGACGAATTGCGCAAAGCGCGTGAAGTTGGTCCACAGATAGGCCGTGTGATCCGGAAGGGGCAGGAAGACTGGAACGATGAGCAGAACGACGTAAAACAGCACGACGATCCATTGCACGGTCCGGATCGATCCTTGATGATCTCGGAGCCAATCGCCAAGCCTCTGCCATATGTCGTGAGCCGGCACGAACTGAGCGTGTCGTTGCGGTGCCGCTCGTATCGTCATAATGCACGTTCTGCGGCACGCGGCCGGGCCGATCGTAGCAGTGCAACCGCAGCGATCCAATAGAGCGTATAGACCAGGACCGTTGTCAACTCGGGACGGGCACGATAGCCTGTCATAGCGGCGACCAAGCCGCCGAGCCTGCCCGTATCGTCCAGAAGCCAGGACGTGTCCCACAAGGACCCGGAGAGCGGTGATACGAGCTCCAGCCCAATGGCGCGGTCAAGGGCAGTCATCAGAAGTGAGGCGGCCAGCGCCAGCAAAAGGACTTCCGTGACGCGGAAGAATATGGACCAGGGGAAGCGCCTGGCGGCCATTTGAATCAGCCAGTAGAACGCAGCTGCCAAAGCAAATCCCACCGCGACAGCCGCGATGCTCCCGGGCAAGTTCGTATCGCTTGCGGACGCAAAAAGGCCGTAGAGGAAAACAACCGTTTCACTGCCTTCTCGCATCACGGCGATAGTAGCCAGGAAGAAAAGACCCAACCAGTTATGGCCGGTCAGGGCGCGCTCTGCGCCGCGTTCAAGTTCCTGCTTCAGCCCCCTGCCTTGCCTGTGCATCCAGACGACCATCTGCAGTATGAGCAATGCGGCCAGTCCGGCCATGGTGATCTGAAAATAGTCTTCTCGGTCTCCTTCGAGCAGGCTCGCCAAGGACATGATGACCGCAGCCAGAAGCGCGGCCCCCGCCATACCTGCGGCGACGCCGGCCCAAAGGAAATATCGGGCGGTTGCGGCTCTTGCGTTGCCGTGATGCGCTATCCACCCCTGCAGGATGCCGACAACGAGAAGCGCCTCCACGCTCTCGCGCCAAACCACGAAGACGACCTGTCCGAAGAGAGCGGTCACCGGATCGGAATCTCCTTGGCGGTGAGCGTGGCGGGCGGCATATCAAGATGAAAATCATCGAAGAAGCGATAATCGCCCGGATCGAGGCGCCGGATAATGACGAAGGAAGTCACGCCGGGGCCCAGCACCTTCTCCTTGTGCAGTTCGACGCTTTCGAACTCGACAGGGCTAGAGCCGGTATTGTGAAGCTCCAATTTGAAGCGCGCGTTGGCCGGAACCTCGACAGATGGTGGCGTTATTGCGCCATCCTTAAACTCGATGACGAAAGTCGGATCTTCATCGGCGACGGCCGCATGCAGGCTCGCCAGAAGGCAGACACCAATGGAGACCAGCGTCGGATGGAGGGAAAGGGTCATCTCGCCTATCTGTCCTGTTTACCGCCCAGCGTTGCGCTCGACGAGCCGGAAGGCGGCAATGCGGAATGAGCTGATGCAAATTGCGAAGCAGGCAGCCGACCTGTCTAGTAGCCGCCCTTTTTACCGACGCCGGCATAGGTGAATTCGTATTCGACGCGAAAGGCCTCGGGCCACGCTCCAACACCCGTCTCTTTGTCGACATGTCTTCCGAAATGCGAGGACGCGTCGGATCCTTCCGAGGCAATAGTAAACTGAAGGCTGTATTTGCCTGGTCCCATCAGCTTCACGTTGTCGCCATAGTGCGGACCGTCGCTGGCCACCATGGGCATGAAAACGCCACCCGTCTTCTGATTGTCATTTAGCTTGGTCAGCACGTATTCGATTCTGAGGTTGGGGATCCAATCGCCTTCGGCAAAGCCATTGGCATTGTCACGCGTGGCATGGATATCGGCCTCCAGATGGATATCGGAATCGGCCGCGGGTCTCATGATGTGGGCTGGCTCCATCTCGATCGGCTGCAGATAGACGGCGGCGACCTCCATGCCGTTCATCAGCTTGGGCTCGCCAATGGGATATTCCAGGGCGCAAGCTCCTGAAGCGGCTGCCAGCAAAGCTGCGATGGATGAAAACAAAATCAACTGACGAGACATGACGGCTTCCTTGCTATCAACGGCGACGATCTTTGCCCTCGGCTGATGTTTCCGGATCGGCAACGAAGTGGCTTGCGACATGTCCCGGACCGGCAAGCCGGCAAACATGATCATGGTTGTCTACTTATTTTCCGGATCAGGCACTTCTTTGCGCTAGCGCAAAGAACACAGCGTTTTTTTGATACTTGCAGGTGGGCCGCCTCTGATGTCTGCCGATCGCGCCGGTTACGGAAGTGGGCGCGTGTTCATCCGCAACTCTTTGGGTGTCCTGCTGACTGCTGTTTCAAGAAGGTGCTATGAAACCCAGCTGTCGCCGAACCAGAAGGAGCGCCGGATCATCGGGGTAGGTCGTCACGGTGAAGCCCATATCGCGTTCGAGCTCGATGGCTGCGCGGTTTTCGCGGTTCTCAATCGACTCGATTGTGTCGAGGCCCAGATCCTCAGCGTATTTCGCAATGTAGGAGAGCAGCTCCCAGCTGACGCCCAGGTGCTTGTGATCTTCGCGCGTGCAGATCGCGACCTCTCCGTGCCGACGAAGCTGATCACATGCCAACGTCGCGACCGCGATCAGCATTCCGTCGACCGAAAAGGCAACGAAGTTGTGTATCCCGGCATCATCGGAACGTGTCATTGCGACGAGCCGCTCATGCGAAACCGCCTTCACTCCGCCGAGAAAGCGAAACCGCAGGTCATCCGGCGTCACATGGGTAAAGAACTCCGCCAAAGCAGGCTCGTCTTCAGGGCGTGCGCGGCGCACTTCGAAGCGAAATCCAGTGCGTGTGGTGAGAATGCCGTTGCTGTCCGTAGTCATATGTTGCCTGCAAATCTCGAGTGCTTTCGACGTGATGGAGCTCCGCTTCATCGCCGACCTGATAGCAGCCGATGGCGGTCGCCACTTTGATGCGCATCAAAGACGTGTCTTGGTTCGCGACTTTTTTACGTGAGCTTTGCTTGCGGATCTCAGGCCACTGAGGCAAGTTCGCCCGAACGAAGGCGCCGAACCGGGCGGCGCGGCCTTTGAACAACTTCGAGCCTTCGGCTAGTCACAGAGCTCGCCATCGCAACTGGCGGGCTTTTTTGCGCCCGCGCTTCGAGTTTACAACAACAGCGGCCTCAGTATCTGCTGCTGGATAGGGGGCAATCCGGTCGGCCTGCGTCTGCAAAAGGCACAAGCTTTCCCTGCTTTCTGCAGATATCTCGCGGCGGGCATATGTACGAAAACAACCAGAGGCCCGCGCTGGGGAACGAATTCGTTCGATCGCGGTTAGCACTGATACCGGCGTTCCCCCCAACCGGTAGGACTCGTAGGGGCTCACCCGGCTATGCCTTGGGTGGGCCCCAAGCATTTTGGCGGGGCAATCTCTCAGGTCTGTCGTGCATATCGCGGCCGGGCAGCATTGTCTCATGCCCGACTGCTCGGCCAAGGCCGGCGGTGTTGCCGCCGGATCCTTGGTACCCAAGGTCCTTCGCGCTCCGTGGCGCTCCGGCGCGATGGGGGTTTGCGTCTTGTATCGAGGCATGCAGCGGTACCGAGACTATAGTTTCTGCGCCAAGCGGATAACTACGATGTGGGTTATTGCCACGTTGCAACAAATATTGTTGGTTTATGCGTTAAGACTAATGGATGATCAGCAGGACGCTTCGCGAACCAGTTTGAAACTGGATTTAGTAGCCCGCTCGAGCGAGAAATGTCGACCCATTTGATCTGGATCAATGCGGCCGGCCGAGATCAAACTGTTCTTTGAAAACCCAGCAGTTTATCGAAGAGGTCGCCCCCAAATGGCCGATGTTGTGTCCAGGCTTGTCAGGGAGTGCAATTTGACGCGTAACGAGGGCGTGGACTTTCCGACCATCTGGCAGACCACCTTGAAGAGCCATTCGTACGTTGCAGGACCGCCGATACAGGACCGGGATGAGGAAGGACCTATCCTCAAGGTTCCCCTGACAACGGGTCGCCATCTCATATTTGGCGCTTCAGGCTTTCGGCTTGACTGAATCTCGGCGCGATCTTCCTTCCGAATCCGTCTTGACCGGCACCATGCGCTGTTTGCGTGGTTGACGACGCGATTCATCGAAAGAGGCATAGCCGAGCACAACCATGAAAAATGCAAAGACCGCCACCACTGCGATAGTGATCAGCAAGCTATCCGTTGGCACGTTTGTTCTCCCTTACAACACTGCTTGAGGAGACCGCACGAATGGTGGACAAGCGTTGATCTGGATCAACCGCGAACGACTATCGTCACGACTGGCCAATCAGATCGCGAAGTCGTCGGCATCCGCCCCACCGATAAGCGGGGCGGTATGCATTCGGCAGCAAGGCGAGGACCGTCAAGAATTGCGATCGTCTGGCTTTCGACCCTGATGCCTGAGAAAGCGCGACGGCTCAGGTTATCCGACGATTGCGGTCCTCACGCTCGAGATTGGTTTTGAAACCTCGGCTGGCGGCGACGGGGCGGCGGAGCGGCCCTCGCCAAAGGCCAGCGATCGGCTAGAAATCGTGCCTTGCTTATTCACTCGCTCATCGCATGAAGCGCGTCATGCTTGACGATTTCGATGCTGCGCAGGCTTGGCAGGCGGATGACGCCCTTGTCCTTAAGCCGGGTGAAGACCCGCGATACGGTCTCGATGGTGAGGCCGAGATAGTCGCCGATGTCCATGCGCGACATTGGAAGTTCCACCTGCCGCAATCCGCCCTGCCGCTCCGCCATGTCGACCAGGAAAGCAGCAATGCGTTCGATGGCGTTCTGGCGGCCAAGAACCAATAGGTGTTCCTGAGCTCTTGTCAGCCCTTTGAGAGCAAGGGGCAGCAGCCGATCGGACATGTCGGCTCCGGCGGCGAAGCGGAAGGTGCGGATGGCGGTGGCGTTGATCGCCTCGGCGAAGAAATGATGCGTCGTGCCTGCTTCGAAGCCGAATGTTTCCCCGGCCAGATGGAAGGCACTTATCTGCCGGCGCCCGTCGGCAAGCAGACGATAGATGCGGACGGCGCCGAACTCGACCTGGTAGAAGGTTCCAGCCTTTTCGCCCTGGGCGTAGATTTCCGCACCGGCGGGAAAGAAGCTGACCGGTTGCAGTGGTGCGACGTCGAATGCCGCAGGCAGGCTCGGCTGGGCGGACTGCGACGGTGCTGAAATGCTGGAGGTCGTGTAGGCGTACATGGCTGTTTCCCCGGTTTCCGTGACACAGCAATCGCGCGAATCCGTGGGTCGCGAAATTCGGTTATGTCCCTACGGGAAACTACCTAGAGCCAATCGCGGACATCACTGGGAGCCGTTCAAAATGGCAAGCGTTGGTGGCCCTCGATCGGCGTGATCAGCTTTATGGCAGCGTCGTTAAGTTAAGTGCAGTCAGTCCGGAGTAGCAGGAGGGAATGTAAGACAAGACATCGGCTTCTGAGGATTTCAGGCCTTCCAATCGGCTTCCCTGTGGTAGGCAACGACCAAGAAGACGGCAACGACACCGCTGACGAGAAGCAGCCAGTCTTGCGGCACGCCGAGGAGGAACGCTGCGCTTCCTCCGATCAACGACCAGATGAAAGGGATCGCGAGCAGCCACCGCGACATGGGCGGCTTTGCAAGGAGGAAGAATCCGAAGGTGAAAATCGTCACCGGACAGGGCGTGACACCGAACACGGGCATTTCGGGGTATGCGTGACCCGTCCAGATGCCTAGAAGTGGGTAAAGGACGGCCGCATAGGCGACAAAGGCAATTCCCACGCTTGCGGCAGGTCCAGAACCCGAGCCAAAACGCAGTTGACCCCTGACGACGCCGACATAGGCCAGCATGGCTCCCTGCACAACGAAGGAGGCCCCAAAGATGAGCGCGGCCTTGTTGATCTCGGTGAAATGGAGCCAGTGATACGCAACGCCCGTCCACAGCCACATGACCGCCAGGATGCTGGCGATCAGGCGATCCGCCATTCGCGGTGGCCAAAACAACAGGGCCACGGCGAGGACGCCAATGGCAAATGCCGCCAGTTGCACCGGCCAGATGGCTTCATTGTATGAAACCAGATTGGCGAGAAACTGATCACGGGTGAAGGGCAGCATCGGGCAAGCCTCTGGTCCATCTTAACCGCGGTCGCGCGCGTCGACGCCTTCTGCCGGCAGGCACGAAATCGCGCTTGCGCTGACCTCACATCGCGGCCGTGGCACTGATCTTGCGGAAACGCGTGACGGACAGGACGAAGAATACACCACCGACCAGACCGACCATGGCGAATTGCGGCCACACCACTTCAATGCCAGCACCGCGATAAAGTATCGCCTGAGCGAAGCTCACGAAATGAGTCGAGGGTGACAATTGCATTACCCCTCGTAGGAACGTCGGCATGCTGTCGAGCGGCGTGTTGCCACCGGAGAGGATGTTCATCGGCAGGGCGATCAGGATGAAGAGGAGCCCAAGCTGAGGCATCGAGCGGGCGACCGTGCCCAGGAAGATGCCGATGGCGGTGGCGAAGAACAAATAAAGCACAACGCCCGCCATGAAGAGCGGAACGGAGCCGACGATCCGAATTCCAAGCAGTGTCTCTATCACCAGCCACAGTGACAGGCCGACCGCGACGGTGATCACCAGGCCATTTGCCCACACCTTGGCAGCTGCAATCTCGAAAGGCGTAAGCGGCATGATCAGCAGATGGTCCATGGTGCCGTGCTCTCGCTCGCGGATGATGGCTGCGCCCGCAAGTATGATGGCCAGCATGTTGACGTTGCCGATGATGGCCATGACCGCGTTGAAGAGTTGCGTGGTGAGGTTGGGATTGAAGGCGACGCGGACGGCGAGATTCACTGGCTCGGCCCGCGACGGTTCGGCACGCGTGGCAAAGCGAGCGATTTCGAGAGCGACGATCTGCTGCAGATAGCCGGCGCCGATGCCGGCCTGCATCATGGCGGTGGCGTCGATATTGGCCTGGATGGCCGGCTGGCGCCCCGCCTTGATGTCGCGCTCGAAATGCGGCGGGATATCGAGGACGAACGTGCTGCGGGCCGTGTCCATCAGCCGATCAACCTGACCGGCCGCGATCTCAGTCGGGCGACTGAAATAGGGCGGCAGCAGAGCCGCGGCAATCGCGTGCGACAGGGCCGAATGGTCCTCGTCGACGATAGCGACGGCAGAGTTGTGGACCTCCTGCGCCGGGCTCTCGGCCTGCGCATAGACCGCCAACGTGAAAGAATAGACGACGAAGCCGAAGAGTACGAAATCGCGCGAGAAGCTCCGCAACTCCTTGGTACCGAGCCAGAAGATGTTCGCCAGATGCTGCATCATGTCATTGCTCCTCATTGCTCCTGCCGGCGGAGAAAAGCCAGGCTGGCCAAGGTGAGGAGAGGGATGAAGGCCGTAAGGGCCAGCAGGCTCCCGGCGAGCTCCTGGAAGCCGAGTGCCTTGGTGAAAGTGCCGACCGAGATGCGCATGAAATACATCGCCGGGAAAGTGTGGGCCATGAAGGCCGGGAAACCCACCAGAGAGGAGACGGGCGTCAACATGCCGGAGAACTGCACCGCGGGCAGTGAGGTGGTGATTCCCGCAACGAAGAGCGCGGCGATCTGGGTTCGCGTGAATGTCGAGATCACCAGACCGTAGCCGGTCATCGCCGTCACGTAGAGAAGCGCACCGAGAAGGAGCACCCAGAAGCTGCCCTTCAGTGCCACGCCGAACAGAAAAACGGCCATGGCGAAGAGGATGATAAAGCTAACCAGGGAGAGGATAACATAGGGGAGTTGCTTGCCCAGGAGAAATTCGAGTCGCGTCACGGGAGTGACGTAGAGATTGGTGATCGAGCCCAGCTCCTTCTCCCTGACGACACCGACCGCCATCAACATGGCCGGCATGAATGCGAGCAGCATCGCGATGGTCCCGGGCACCATGGCAAAGACGCTCTTGAAGTCCTGGTTGTAGAGGAACCGGGTCTCGACGGCCGGCGGCGCCGGCCGGCTGCCGACCGCCGCCGCACGATCTGCGAGATACTGCTGATGCACGCCAGCTAGATATCCGCGGGCCGTCTCGGCATGGAAGGGCATGGCGCCGTCGACCCAGGCACCGATCTCGGGCGTCGCGCCACGGCGGATATCGCGGCCGAAGCCTGGCGGGACCTCAATGGCCAGCGCGAAAGTGCCGCTGCGCAGCTCCTCGTCGAGTTCCTCGTAGCTGGTCAGCACTTTGCGTTCGGCAAAATAGGGCGATCCGCGGAACTCCTGCAGATAGGCCCGACTCTCCGGCGTGTTGTCTCGATCGAGAGCAGCAAAGGTCAAACGGTTGACGTCAGTGTTGATGCCGAGCCCGAAGACCACCATAAGGAATGCCGTGCCAAGGATGGCGAAGCCGAGCCGCACCGGATCGCGCCAAAGCTCCAGCGCTTCGCGCCGCGAATAGGCTAGAAGCCGTTCCAGGCTGAAGCCGGCGCGCGACCGCGTAGGCCGGGGTGAGGGGATCGCGGTAGTCCCGGCTTCAGGCAGGCGCCTGACAGAGCTGGCATTCTCGCTGCTTGCGGCCTGGAGATAGTCAACAAATGCTTCCTCGAGATCGGCTGCGCCACTGGCTTGGACCAGTTCATTGGGCGTGCCGGTGGCGAGCACCCTGCCGCCATGCATCAGCGCGACGCGGTCGCAGCGCGCCGCCTCGTTCATGAAGTGGGTCGAGACGAAGATGGTGATGTCTTGCTGCCGCGAAAGCTCGACGAGGAGCTCCCAGAAGCTGTCACGGGCAAGCGGATCGACCCCTGAGGTCGGCTCGTCGAGGATGAGGAGCTCCGGCTCATGCACCACGGCGACGGCAAGCGAGAGTCGTTGGCGGATGCCAAGCGGCAGCTGCGCCGCCCGCTGGTCCATATAAGGGCCGAAGCCGAACCGCTCGACAAGCCCGGCGATGCGCGATTTTGCCCTATCGGCGGCGATATGGAAGAGGCGTGCGTGCAGGTCGAGATTCTGCCGCACGGTCAGCTCGGTATAAAGCGAGAACGATTGAGACATGTAGCCGACGCGCCGCCGCAGGCGCACATCGGTGCCGTCGATCGGTTGCCCGAACAGCCTTGCCGTTCCTTCGGAGGCCGGCAGCAGACCAGTCAACATCTTCATCGTCGTTGTCTTGCCGCAGCCGTTCGAACCGAGAAAGCCGAAGATCTCGCCGCGCTCGATGGCGAAGCTCGCACGGTCCACCGCCACGAATTCGCCGAAGCGTCGGGTGAGGCCGCTGGCGACGATGGCCATCTCGTGCTCGCCCGGCGGGCGCGGCGGGACGAAGAGAGTGCGGCGCCCGGCGCGAACAGCCTCCGGCAACAGCGCGATGAAGCCTTCCTCCAGCCTTTCCTGCCCGGTCAGCCGCTTGAGCTCGGCCGGCGTGCCAGTTGCGAGGATGCGGCCGGCATTCATGGCGATGAGGTCATCGAAGCGCTCGGCCTCCTCCATGTAGGCGGTGGCCACCACCACGCTCATGCCGGGCCGCCCCGCGCGCATGCGCTCGATCAGCTCCCAGAATTGCCGGCGCGACAGTGGGTCGACGCCCGTAGTCGGCTCGTCGAGAATGAGGAGGTCGGGGTCGTGGACCAGTGCGCAGCACAGGCCGAGCTTCTGCCGCATGCCACCAGAAAGGTTCTTGGCAGGGCGGTTAGAGAAGGAAGCAAGGCCGGTCGCCTCGAGCAGCGCATCGATGCGCCAGGCGCGCTCGCGCGCCGGCTCGCCGAACAGGCGCCCGAAGAAGTCGATGTTCTCCTTGACGCTTAGATCGGGATAGAGGTTCTTGCCGAGCCCCTGCGGCATGTAGGCGATGCGCGGGCACACAGCCGATCGATGGCGTCCGTCGGCCTGGTCACCGCCGAGAACCGCAACATGGCCCGTCTGGATGCGCTTGGCCCCGGCGACCAAGCCGAGCAGCGTCGACTTGCCGACGCCGTCCGGGCCGATCAGTCCGACGAGCGCACCAGCCGGGACCGTGAGCGTCACGCTGTCGAGCGCGAGCGTGCGACCGTAGCGGTGCGAGAGCCCGTCGACGGCTATGACCGGACTAGCGGGATGGCTCATCCGTCCGCCCCAGCGCAAGAGAGGCCGGCCACTCGACGTCACCGTTGAGCCGAACATAGGCGAGCCCGGGCAGACCCGAGCTCATCTCCGCCGCATGAGTGCTGAGATGGTCCGGGTCGACGCGCACGCGGACGCGGAACATTAACTTGTCGCGTTCTGCCTTGGTCTCCACCGCCTTGGGCGTGAACTGCGCCTCTCCGGAGACGAAGACCACCTTGGCCGGGATTGGCGCTTTGGGCGCGGCGTCGAGCACGATGCGCGCGTCGCTGCCCACGGTCGTGCGACCGGCCTCCGCCGTGGGCAGGAAGATGTCCATATAGACATAGCCGGTGTCGAGAATGGTCAGGACCTTGCCACCGGCGCCGACGACCTCGCCGATATTGGCAAGGCGATACTGGACACGGCCGTCGCGCGGGGCGACGAGCGAATTGTCGGCGATGTTGATCCGATAGAGGTCGGCATCGTGATTGGCGGCCGCCAGCATCTGTTCGGCCTGCCCGACGCGCGCATTGGCTGCTGCGAGTGCGGCACTGGCGGCGCTCATCTGCTGGTGGCGTTGGTCGAGGACCTCGGCCGTTGCGTAACCCCTGTCGACGAGGACGATCGTGCGGGTGAGCTGCTGCTCGGCGAGCTTCGCCTGCGCCTTCTGCTGCTGGACATCGGCCTGCGCTTCGTCGAGCATCCGGCTGGCCCCGAGCACTTGCGCCTCGACTTTGTGGAGCGACATCTCAAGGTCCTGCGTGTCCATCCTCGCGACCACCTGGCCTGCGCGAACGGTATCACCCTCGTCAACGAGGAGCGCGGCGATGCGGCCGCTGAACTTGGTCGCGATGTCGATCTCGTCGGCTTCGACCCTTCCGTTGCCAAACGCGATCCCGACGGGTAGTCGAGGCTCGGCATGCTGCCACCAATATCCCGCTGTCGCGGCCACGCCGGCAACCACAACCAGCGCCAACCCGAGCCAAAGCCGAGCGCGCGATCTCACGGCGGAGGCAGGAACGAGCTCCGGAAGATGGCGCTCAGGTGGGCCTGGCACGAGCATTCGGCCCGCCGAAGGGGCGTTCGAGGGGAGCATCATTTCGGTGCCGCCGGCGTCAACGGCCTCGGTATTGGACATTTGTCAATTCCTGATCTGCCAAGAAGGAAACACGCGGTCCCTGCCTCGTTTCCACCCTTGCCCGAATGCCGCGAACGAGCGTTGATCTGCGTCAAAGGGATCGCGGCGGCTGCGACTGGCTACGCGCAGTGGGCGACCTAGCAGAGTGTTGCGACACCACTAGCTCATTCGCATGACCGCTGACGCGGGACGCGGTGTAGCGCCACGATGAAACAGAATGCCCATCGCGATACTGTGTGATACCCATGCCAATCGCGAGGCACTCGACGCGGTCCTGGAGGTTATTCGCAAAACGACGAACTACAGCCCACTAGCCGGCGGACACCTCTGGCGCGTGCGGGGGTGTTCAGAAATCGCAAAAGAAGATTATCCCTCACGGCCTTCGTTCCGGCGCTCGGCGGAAGTATTAGTCTAAACTGGTTGCGAAAAACGGGCTGAAGCTGCTGGCCGTCGGGATCGTTTTCGGCTTGTCGAACATCGCGCCCCGCAACGACCACACCGTCCTTTACCCTGTCGCTCGGGTGCAGCACCACGCTATCGCCTGCGGCAAGGCCCGACAGAACTTCCGCTGTCGGTTGTTTCGCTGACCGATCCTTATGATGGTCGCGCGTGCGCGGCCATCCTTGAGCGCGAACACCGTCCAGTCGTCCCCTTGTCGGAACAGGGCGCCGACCGGCATGGTCAGGACGTCTTCGGCTTGCCAAATCGTGACATGCACGATCACCCGATAATCATATCCCAGAGCCGACCATTTCGCGGGAGGGTCAGCGAAGTCGATGGTCATGCGAGTTCGAGCAGGAGGATGCGCAGTACTTCGCCCCGGGTGGAGCCGAGGACGCGCAAGCTGGCCAACTCCCGCGCACATTCGGAAAGCGAGATACGGGCGCTGGTGTAGACGATGCCAAATGCGATGTCGGCGGCCAGCCCGGTGTAAATGCTGGCCATGGTGGTAATCAGCGGGGCAACCAGTTTTCGGAAATTCGCAAGCGAGACACGCTGCAAAGCCAGAATGACCGTTCAAGTCGGCCGGATCGGCTAATTCTGAGCCGGTATTGATTTGCCTCAAGGAGGTCGGAGGCGGCCAAGCTACGATGTCGTCAATCGGTGCTCGGGCGCCTGTTCAATGAGCCAAGGATGAGGCAGATGAAAGCAAAAGATGTAATGACTGCAAAGGTTGTTACCGTGTCGCCTGACCACAGCGTAAGACACGCCGCGAAGATCATGCTGGATCATCGCATCAGCGGCATGCCTGTCGTCGATGACAACGGCCGGCTGGCTGGAATTGTGAGCGAAGGTGATTTCTTGCGCAGGTCGGAACTCGGTGCCTCAGCGTTTCCGACAGGTGGCGCGCGCGGCTATGTGAAGGGCCACAGCTGGAAAGTGGCGGATCTGATGACTTCGGATGTCGTCGTGGCAGACGAGGAAACCCCGATAGCGCGAATTGCTGCGCTGATGCAGGAGCATGGCATCAAGCGCATACCGGTGATGAGGGGGCCGCGTCTGGTTGGCGTCGTCAGCCGTACCGACCTTTTGCGCATCATCGTTGCGACGAAATTCGACGACGACACGGCGGCAGGCGACGATGCGATCCGGCGCAGCATTCTCACCCGGCTGCGAGAGGACGCAGGTGTGAAAGGAGACGCGTTAAGCCTTACGGTCACCGATGGTCTGGTGCATTTTTCGGGAGCAGTCAGATCGCAGAGTGAACGGGATGCCGTCCGCGTGGTTGCCGAGGGCGTCAGGGGCGTTAAAGGTGTGTACGACCACCTGTACCTGGCGCATCCGTGAACAACGGATCTGGGGGAGCATACAGCGATGGGGGCACACCCTTCGGAAACCAACCATCTGGTGAACACCTCCGCGATGCAAGACGATCTAGCGACATTGCAGCGGGAAACATTTGACTACTTCGTTCATGAAGCGAACCCCGCCAACGGTCTTATTCTGGACAAGACCGAGGCGAATTGGCCGGCAAGCATCGCGGCCACCGGCCTTGCGCTGGCGAGCTATCCGGTGGGCGTCGAGCGCGGATTCATGACGCGAAGCGCGGCTGCGGAACGCACCTTGGCAACGCTGCGCTTCTTCTGGAACAGTCCGCAAGGCCCGGAGCCGGACGCTACGGGATATCATGGCTTCTACTATCACTTCCTGGACATGCAAACTGGCCGGCGTGCCTGGCAATGCGAGCTGTCCACGATCGACAGTACGTTCCTGCTGGCGGGCGTGCTGGCTGCAGGACAGTATTTCGATGCCGATACCGAAGCGGAAACCGAGATTCGCAGCTTGGCAGAGGTGCTCTATCACCGAGCCGACTGGCGCTGGGCGCAGGACGGGGGAGAAACCGTCACCCATGGTTGGACACCGGAGCATGGATTCCTGAAATATCGCTGGGAAGGCTATGACGAAGCGCTCTTGCTCTACGTCCTGGGACTCGGTTCACCGACCCACCCCTTGCCCAAGAGCAGCTACACGGCGTGGACCGCGACGTTTCGATGGGAGCTCTGCTACGGCTACGACTACCTCTATGCGGGGCCGCTGTTCATCCACCAGCTCTCGCATGTGTGGATCGATTTTCGCGGCCTGCAGGATGACTTTATGCGCAGCAAGGGAAGCGACTATTTCGAGAACAGCCGACGCGCTACCTACGTCCATCAACGTTACGCTGTCGACAATCCGCGTGGATTCGAGGGTTATGGCGAACACTGTTGGGGCATTACCGCAAGCGAGGGTCCTGGCCCTTCCACGCTCAAGTTGAACGGCATCGAGCGCCGGTTCGAGGGCTACGTCGGGCGCGGTGTGCCCTATGGTCCCGACGATGGCACGCTCGCGCCGTGGTCCGTCGCCGCCTCTTTGCCGTTTGCACCCGAAATCGTCCGGCCAGCGATCAGCTTCTGCATTCATCAGGCCAAGCTCAAGGCCGCCAATGCCTATGGCTTCAAGGCGGCCTTTAATCCGACGCATCCGGGGGCCTCCGGCAACGCCTTTGGATGGTGGGTTTCGCCTTGGCACTTCGGCCTCAACGAAGGCCCCGTCGTGCTGATGATCGAGAACGACCGCAGCGACCTTTTGTGGCGCTTGATGCGCTCGTGCCGGTATATCCGCAGCGGCTTGCAGCGGGCGGGATTTGAAGGCGGCTGGTTGAGAGAGTTCGATCAGGAACCGACGCCGGCTGCTTGATCCGCTTGCCCGAAGCAGAGTGTATTCGGCAGTTGAAGAAGTCTGCTCACTAGGGAGCAGGAACAAAAGGCTCGGCCCTCTCCAGCGACGGCCGTTGCGGCAGCTTCAGGCTTGCGACCGCGGTGACCCCCATGGCAGCGGCAGCGTCAAAAAGCCAATCTGCCGTGCATTGAATGCCGGGTCGGTGGAACCGGCAAGCCGCTCGACCATCATCGGCAGGACCGGCAAGACGATTCCGTAGCCAAGCGCAACGACAAAGGCCGAGGCGAGGAGGGCGCTCAGGGCCAACCGCGACGTGGGCAGGCGAGCGTGCATCGACACGCTCACGCCTGCGCGCCGCTCGGGTGCTGATGAGCGACGCCTTCGGTCATCGATGCAGCGGCAGGTCGAATGCCTTCGAGCCTGGTGCGCTTGAGCAGCAGGGCATTGATGGCGACGAGAGCCGAACTGCCCGACATTGCCAGCGCCGCAATCTCGGGGCTCAGCAGGAACGGGTGGAAAACGCCCGCCGCGACCGGGAAGGCGATGAGATTGTATCCGACCGCCCACCACAGGTTCTGGTGCATCTTGCGCAGCGTGGCGCGCGAGAGTGTCATCGCACCGACCACGTCGTAGGGATCGCTCTTCATCAGCACGATGTCGGCGCTTTCAATGGCGACATCGGTGCCTGCACCGATCGCGAACCCGACATCGGCCTGCGTCAGGGCCGGCGCGTCGTTGACGCCATCGCCGACCATGCCGACCTTCAGGCCCGGTCCTTGCAGCTCCCTGATCTTTTCGGCCTTCTGCCCCGGAAGCACTTCGGCGAGGACGATGTCGATTCCGAGCACGTCCGCGATGCGCTTGGCGGTGCCGGCGTTGTCACCCGTGAGCATCGCCACGCGAACGCCCTGGTCGTGCAATTTGGCAATCGTTGCGATGGCCGTCGGGCGCGGCGTGTCGGCGATCGCGATCAGCCCGAGCAACTTGCCGGACCGTGCGACATGGATGACGGTGCGGCCTTCGCCCTTGAGCGTCTCGGCCTTCTCGCCGAGCGCCAGAAGATCGATCTTCTGCTCGTCCATGAGGCGCCGGTTGCCGAGGAAAACCGGACTGCCGCCGATGGCGGCGCTGGCACCCTTGCCTTCGATATTGAGGAAGTCCGAGAGCTTGGGGAGCTTCAGGTCTTTGGCCCGCTCGACGATGGCGACGGCGAGCGGGTGATCCGAGCCCTGATCCACGGCAGCCGCGACTTGCAGGACGTCGTCGGGTGAAACGCCGGCAGCAGGGACGATTTCGACGACCTTGGGCTGGCCCATCGTGAGCGTGCCGGTCTTGTCGAACACGATCACGTCGAGCTTGGTCGCCTCCTCGAGAGCGGCGGCATTCTTGAACAGGATCCCGTTTGCGGCGCCAAGGCCGGTGCCGACCATCACGGCCATCGGGGTGGCGAGGCCAAGCGCATCGGGACAAGCGATGACGAAGACAGTAATGGTCAGGGTCATCGCGAACAGCAGGGGCTGACCGAACCACCAGAACCAGACGGCGAAGGTCGCAAGCCCGATGACGATCGCGGCGAGCACCAGCCATTGCGAGGCACGATCGGCGAGCAGTTGCGCCGGCGCCTTCGAATTCTGGGCTTCCTGGACCAGCTTGACGATCTGGGCCAGGGCCGTGTCGGCGCCCACCTTGGTCGAGCGATAACGCAGCGTGCCGCTCTTGTTGATGGTCGCCCCGATGACCTTGTCGCCGACCTTCTTGGTAACCGGCATCGACTCGCCGGTCAGCATCGATTCATCGATCGTTGACGTGCCCTCAATCACCTCGCCGTCGACGGGAAGCTTGTTGCCGGGGCGCAGGACCACGACATCGCCGAGCACGACGTCCGCGGTCGCAACCTCGACCTCCTTGCCATCGCGCAAGACGGTGGCCATGGGCGGGGCGAGGTCGAGCAGGGCCCTGATCGCGGCCGAGGCTCCGGCGCGGGCGCGCATCTCAAGCCAGTGACCGAGCAGGATGAACACGAGCAGCACGCTCGCGGCCTCATAGAACTGCTGCCCCTCGAAGAAGAAGGTCGCGCCGACGCTGAACAGGTAGCCGGTGCCGACGCTAAGCACTACCAGCACGGCCATGTTGAGGACGCCGTTGCGCAGGGCCCGCCAGGCGGCGACCAGGAACGGCCAGACCGGATAAAGGATCGCGGCGCTGGCGAGGAAAAACATCGCGACGTCTTCGCTCAGTCCGAAAGGCGGGCGCAACCAAGGCTCGCCCAGACCCATCGGCTCCATGGCGAAAATCGGCAGTGCGAAGACTAGGCTGATGAGGAAACGGTTGCGCATGTCCTTGACCATGCCCTGCATGTCCATGCCGGCGCCGTGTCCCATCTCATGAGTTATGGCGTCGTGCGGCGCCTTGGCTGCAGCCGTCCGCTCGCCCGCGGGAGCCGGCTCGATCACGGCGGCGTGCCCCCCATGACCGCGCTCGGCGTGATCATGCCCGTGCCTGGAGACCGCGCGCAGATGCCCTGGCGGTAGCGTCGTGCTGTCGGGAATGCACAGATGCCGCGGCACGGTTTCGCCGCGGCAATGGAAGCCGCAGGCCTCGATTTCGCGGGCAAGGGTTTCCGGGTTCGTCTGCGCTTCATCGAATTCGACGGTTGCGGTGGTCGATCCCGCGTTCATGGCGACACTGGCAACGCCCGGCAGAGCTGCGAGACGTTTTTCGACCGCCGCGAAATCCATCATGCCGACAAGGTCGCGCACCTCAAGATTGATCTTCTTCATCGAGGTTCTCCGTGCCGCGGCAGCAATCGCACCGCCTGCGGTGTCTCAGCTACGGTAGGCAAAGGTCGACATCATACCGCTCGCCATGTGGTAGAGATGGTGACAATGGAAGGCCCATTTTCCGGGATTGACGGCATCCACGGCGATGGTGATCGAGCGCATCGGCGGCACCAGCACGGTGTCGCGAACCGCGCCCTGGAAGCGCTGCCCGTCAATCGCGACCACCTGGAAATGGTGGCCGTGAAGATGCATCGGGTGCGCCATCATGGTGTCGTTGCGCAGCGTGACCTCGACGCGATCGCCCTTGTCCACGAGGATGGGCGCGCTGGCTTCGAGGCCCCAGCGATAGGTGGCCATGTCGCCGGTAAGTGCCATTTCGAACGTTTTGTTCGCCAGGCGTGAAGCTAGTGGCGCGATTGCTCGAAGTTGCGCCTCGAGCGTCAGGTCCAAAATCGGGGCGTCGACGTCGGCCGTCGTTCCGAGCTTGGCCACGGTCGCCCCGGCCGGACGCAGGACAATTCCGGTGCGCTCCTTGCTCCCCTCGCGCAGCGCCAGGATCGGAAAGGAGGAACTGAGGTCGCGCGGCAACTGCGCGCGCACGTCGATGCGCTGGCCCATCGTCATTGGAAACCGCCGGCCCTTGACCGGCTCGACAGGCTGGCCGTCGACCGCGATCAATTCGCCTTCAAGCTCGCCGAAGTCGACTGTGAACGCCGTCGCCGTGGCGCCGTTGATGATCCGCATCCGCACCCGCCCGCCCCGTTCGACCGGGACGATCTCTGGGTCGTCCAGGGGCCGGTCATTGGCCAGATAGGCGTCATAATCGATGTCGTTGATATCGGTCATCATGCCGCCATCGTTCATCCCAGCCATGGCGGGTTGCGCTCCCGACATATCCATGCCGTCCATGGAGCCGCCGGTATTCTTACTCTGCAGCCCGGCCAGCAGCTCCTCCGGCGACGAGAACGAGAAATCGTGGAGCAGGATGACAATCTCCTGCTCGTCTTTTGCGTCATCGGCGGGATCGGCGACGATGAGCGGCGCAGCGAGCAGCAATTGTTCCTGAAGGGTATGGGCGTGCATCCAGAAGGTGCCGGGCTCGCCGACCGGAAAATCGAAACTGCGATCGGCCCGAGCGCCGATGAGCGGCAGTGGCGCGTCGGCGACGCCGTCGCTCGGCCAGGGCGGCGTCAGCCCGTGCCAATGTATGATCGTCGGCTCGGCTGTCTCGTTTCGAAGCAGCACGTTGAAGGCTTCGCCCGCCCGCAAGCGCAGGCCGGGCGCGTCGTCGGCCCCTCGCAGGCCGAAGACGCTTGCAGATTTGCCGTTCACCTCGATCGTGCGGCGCGAGATGCCGAGCGTCTGGCCGCCTGACTGAGTGGTTGGGGCTACTGCGAGCAAGCTTGACGGGATCGCAAAAGCTGCGGCGCCTGCCACTGCGCCCTTCAGGATATCTCGGCGTTTCATGGTCATTTCCTTCGCTTTCGAGTTCGGATTTCGTTGTTTCGTTCAGCACACAAGGACCAGGCTCAAACGTTCCTGCCTTCAGGGCGCACGGCGCTCGCCGGCGGAACCGAACAGTCTGACCAGATGCGGAAAAAAGGCGGGGACACGGGCTGCGTAACGGTCGTATGCGTCGCCGAATTCCTTTCTGGCTTCACGCTCTTCAATGAAGGAAGCCGCACATACATGCCGACCAATATAGGAAACATCGCCAGCGTCAGCAGCGTCGGCCACTGCACGAGGAATCCCGCCATGACGAGGACGAAGCCGACATATTGCGGGTGCCGAACGAAGGCATATGGACCGGCCGTTGCGAGGCGATTGTGACGCTGCGTTTGGTAAAGCACCCGCCACGCGGTCGAGATCAGCACGAATCCGCCACCGATCAGGAAGAAGCTGAGAATGTGAAACGGGCCGAAATGCGGATTGAGACGCCAGCCGAGCATCATCTCCGGGAGGTGACCGGCATCATGCGAGAACCAGGCGATGCCGGGGAATCGTGACTGCAGCCAGCCCGAGAACAGGTAAATCGTCAGTGGGAATCCGTACATCTCGGCAAACAGCGCCACCAGGAAGGCGCTGAATGCACCGAAGGAGCGCCAGTCGCGGCTGGTTCGCGGCTTGAAGAAGCTGAATGCGAACAGGATGAAAACTGCCGAATTGATTATGACCAGGCCCCAGAGGCCGTAGGCGGGAGATTGCTCGACCATCGTCATGCTCCTTTATGGTGTGTGGTACGGTCTTGCGTGCCCGGCTCGGCTGCCTTGTGCCTGGCATGACTGCCGTGACCGCCATGGCTGCTGTGGCCGCCATGCATGAACATGTGAAGCAAAGGACAGGCGAGCAGCAGCAGAAAGGGAAGGGCACCGAGCGTATGCGCCCAGTGCTCGGAGAGCAGAAAAAACGCCGCGATGAGCAGGAAGGCGATGGTGACCATGCCGGTTTTCGAAGTCCAAAATCCGCCTGCCTCGGCCTCCGGCTCTGGTTCGGAGCCGGTTGCGGGACCGGCCATAGGGTGTGTGTTGGAGTTCATGGGTTTGGGTTCCTTTGGTTGTTAGCGGTTGCCGCTGCCGGGTACGGCGGCCGAGGCGTAGCTTTCGAAGCCGTACGCGATGAGGCTCAGAGCCCAGACCAGCGCGCAGGCAAACAATGGCCACCTGAAGTCGGAGCCGATCATGAAGTTGACCATCGACATCAGGCCGATGGACGACGCTCCTCCGATCAGAGCTCCGGCCACCGCGGCCGGGTGGCGCGTGCCGAACGCGGTGATTGCCAGCGCAATCAGGAGAAAGCCGGTGGCGAGGGCGTAGCCGCCGAGCACCGGAAAACCTGCGTGAGCCACATCGCAAGACGCGGACCAATGGCTTCCAGTTCGCCGGCCGAGAGCCGCATATAGCGGACATCCTCGGGCAGCAGTGGCGGCCTGAGAACGATGAAATACAATCCGATCCCGGAGATGATCATTCCCGCCAGGGCAAGGGTTGCGGACGACACCGTCCATGGATTGACTGCTGCTTTCATGGGCTGAGCCTCGACTTGCTTTACCGGCGCCCGGCGGCGACGACTTCCTGTCACTTCACGTGTTGCTTGAGCCATTCCTGCATGGCGGCGATTTCGGCCTGCTGAGCCGTGATGATCTGATTGGCCCAGTCCTTGCCTGATCATCCTTGCCGAATTGCAGAACCGCACGAGCCATGTCGATGGCCCCTTGATGGTGCGGAATCATTGCCTGGACGAAGGCGACATCGGGATCGCCGGCCTGGATGCCTTGCATCTTCGGCCCGTCCATTCGCTTCATGGCATCCATGTAAGTCCTGGAGGCCTCGGGCATGTTGGCGGTGTCCGTCGGCATGTTCATCATGCCGCCGCCCTGCATCACGCCGCCGCCCTGCGTTGTGCCGCCTTGCATCATCTGCTGCATCCTGGGAGCCATCTGCTCCATCATGGGCATCATCTTCTGCATCGTCGACATCATCGCCGTGCACTGCTCGGGCAAACCGCCCGGCATCGCCTCCGCGGCAGGAGCCGTTGTCTTGGTTTGTGATGCATCGGTCGCCGGATGATGTGGATCCGTCTGGGCAAAAGCCGCGCCGGACAGAGTTGCGAGGACTGCAAGCGTGATCAATCGAAGGTGGATTTTCATGACTGTTTCCTTTGTCGCTGATGTGCAACCGACAGGCGAACTCTGGAATGGGTGCGCAATGCAGCCAGATCGCCGCTACCGGCTATGGTCTCGCGGATCGTTCGCGCGTTATGGGGCCTTGACGGGCACTGCTGGATTCAACAGTTCCCAAGGTCGCGACGGCGCGATATCAGGCGAAGATTCGGGGAGGTTGCAGGAGGGCCTCGGGGTCGATGCCCGTTGCCGGGAACGCCCTGCCCGCCATGAAATGGGCGGCATCCGGCGCGGGACGAAGAATGCCGCATTCGCTGGCGGAAATGCCTGCAGCACAACAGCCGGAGCCGGTCGAGTGCGCGCAATCCAGGCAACCGTTACAGGGCGCGCGATGGTTGTCCTGGTCTGTGGACGCGACGTGACCCATCATCTCGTGCGAGGCGCTCGTCGACAGCGTCGCAACGTCAACGCTGGTACCCATTGCAGAAGCCTGACCGGCAAATCCAGCAACGGCACCGCCCGCGATCAGGAGGATCACGGCCAGCAGCAACCGAAGCTGAGCCAAAGCGATTTTCATTGGTTCAGTGTAGCCTAACTTTGCGTTGCCACTTTGACGCAAATCAATGCCCGCCAGCATGGGCGAATCCGAAATTCGTACCATTCCGGCGGCAATGAGGAGATAGCGACATGCTCACAGTCCCCGGGGTGGCGGAAGCCAGCGCGTCGCGGCTCAACCGCAAATGCTTCTGCATCACGCTCGACCGGGCGGAACTTTGGGCGGCGCTGGATTATGAGGCCGGCGAGCCCGGCTTCTGTGAAGCCTTCATGGCGTCGCGGCCGCACTTGTTCTCCAATGTCCCGGTCTTCCTCGCCGCGTCCGCTCTCGACGAGATGCAGAGAATCGTCCTCGCCGTCGAGGCGACAGCAAAGTTGCCAGCTTACCGCGAAGCGGTCCTTTCCTGGGCTCCGGAAATCGCGCAACGGGATTTTGGACCCGTAGGCGCTCTCATGGGCTACGATTTCCATCTCGACGATGACGGTCCCAAGCTGATCGAGGTGAACACCAACGCCGGCGGCGCTTTCCTCAATGCGCTGCTCGCCAGGGCGCAGAAGGCTTGCTGCTCCGAAGTCGACCGGGCGTTGATCGGCACAAGGGACGATCATTTCGAAACCAGCGGCATCGCGATGTTCAAGGGCGAATGGCGCCGCCAGCGCGGCACCGGATCGCCGCGAAGGATCGCGATCGTCGATGATCGGCCTGAGGAGCAGTATCTCTATCCTGAATTCGTGCTTGCCAGGCAGTTGTTGCTGAAGCACGGCATCGAGGCGGCAATCGTGGACGCAAGCGAGCTGAAATATGATAGCGGGAGGCTCCGGCTCGACGGCGACGAGATCGATCTGGTCTACAATCGCTTGGTCGATTTTGCGCTCGATGGGCCGGAGCATGCGGCGCTCAGGGCGGCTTATCAGGACGGCGCGGTGGTGGTCACGCCCAATCCGCACCACCATGCGCTCCTTGCAAGCAAGCGCAATCTGACATTGCTGTCCGATCCGGCGGCGCTCGAAGCATTCGGTCTTTCTCGGGAGCTGCGCGCGCGGCTCGCCGGCGTTCCGCGGACCACGCTGGTCACGCCCGACAATTCGGATACCGCTTGGCAATCCCGCAAGGACATGTTTTTCAAGTCGCTCTCCGGCCACGGCAGCAAGGCGGTCTACCGCGGCGACAAGGTGACCAAAGGCGTGTGGGCCGAGATCGCTCGCGGCGGCTATGTGGCCCAGTCATTTGCGGCACCCGGGCAGCGCATGATCGAGATCGATGGCACGCCAACGCCGCGCAAGATGGACGTGCGGCTCTACACTTACGATGGCCGGATGTTGCTCGCCGCCGCGCGCCTCTACCAGGGCCAAACCACGAACTTCCGCACGGCCGGCGGCGGTTTTGCCCCTGTCCTGGCCGTTTGACCATGCACGGATCATCAGTGCTGACGAGAAGCTGGCCGGTTGCAGCGGTGCGGCGTCGAAAGCCTTTGGCAGGCTAGTCTGGGCGGATTGCGACGGCAGGGAAATCCTTGGTGGCTGTTTTCCGGTTGATCCGTGGCATAGCAACGACGCAAATCTGCGTGTCGCGAAATTCGGTTTTCCCTACGGGAAACCACCTGGAACCAATTGCAGGACTGCTCGGCCGTGCAGAGACTCAATGGATGAGATCGGGAGCGCTGGCGTCGAACCATGTGCCGCGCTCGCCTCTGACAATCTCGACGGCGTCATCGAGCTTGCCGATCGCGGCAGGCTTACCTGTTGCTTCAACGAACTCGATTGCGGCTCCGATCTTCGGGCCCATGGAGCCGGCTGGAAAGTCCCGCCCCGATACCTCTGTCGGGGTAACCCGCCGGAGCGCACGGGCGGTAGCGGTGCCATAATCAACATACACGGCATCGACGTCGGTCAGCATGAGCAGCATGTCGGCATTCAATTGGCGGGCAAGAAGCGAACTCGCGAGATCCTTGTCGATGACCGCTTCCACACCGCAAAGACTGCCATCATCTCGCGCTATGACAGGAACCCCGCCGCCGCCCGTGCAAATGACGATGACGCCGCGCTCGACGAGGAACGAAATCACAGATGCTTCCAGAATCTCCAGCGGCTTGGGCGACGCCACGACGCGGCGCCATTTATCGCCATCCGGCGCGATCTGCCAGCCGCGTTCCGCGGCAAGCCGATGCGCGGTTGCTTCATCGTAGACCGGGCCTATCGGCTTTGTCGGGTGAACGAAGGCCGGGTCGTGCGGGTCGACTTTCACCTCCGTCAGCAGCGTCGCAAATAGCCTCTGCCTGAGGAGGTTGCTGAGCTCCTGCTCGATCACATAGCCGATCATGCCGGCGCTCTCGGCGCCGAGCACGTCGAGGGGAAATGCCCCGTCGCCCGGGTTGGCTGCAGCTTGCAGCGCGAGCAGCCCTACCTGCGGGCCGTTGCCATGTGTGATCACCACCGAATGTCCTTCGCCGATCAGATCCGCCAATACGGAAGCGGCGCGCACGATGTTGGCGCGCTGGTTCCCGGCCGTCATCGGTTCTCCACGGCGCAGCAATGCATTTCCACCGAGCGCTACGACGATGAGCATCTCAGTTGCCGATCGTGGCGACGAGCAGGGCCTTGATCGTATGCATGCGGTTTTCGGCTTGGTCGAAGACGATCGAGGCATCCGATTCGAACACCTCGTCGGTCACCTCCATGCAGTCGATGCCGTATTCCCGCGCAATGAGCGCACCGATCTCGGTTTCGGTGTCGTGGAACGCCGGCAGGCAATGCATGAATTTGACGTGCGGGTTGCCGGCGGCAGCCATCACTTCGCCAGTGACACGATAAGGCGTCAAAAGACGAATGCGCTCGGCCCAGCCGGATTTGTCCTCGCCCATCGACATCCACACATCGGTATAGATGAAGTCGGCGTTCTGGACGCAGCCCGTCACGTCTTCGTCGAGTCTGAAGCGGCCGCCGCTGCGTTCCGCCAGTTCCCTGACATGGGCGCAGAATTCCTCATCCGGCCAAAGCTCCTTGGGCGAGGCGATGCGCATGTCGATGCCGACCTTGGCCGCTCCGAGTGCCAGCGACATCGCGACATTGTCGCGACCCTCGCCGACGAAGCTAACGGTCATGTCCGAAAGATGCTTGTGCGTGAACTCGCGCATGGTCATGAAATCGGCAAGGATCTGCGTCGGATGCGCCTCGTCGGTGAGACCGTTATAAACCGGCACCCCGGCATGCAGGGCAAGCAGTTCAGCCTGGTGCTGGGCAAAGCCGCGATACTCGATCGCGTCGTACATCCGGCCGAGCACACGGGCGGTGTCCTTCATGGATTCCTTGTGGCCGATATGGCTGCCGCTGGGACCGAAATAGGTGACATGGGCGCCCTGGTCATAGGCTGCCACCTCGAACCCCGTCCGCGTGCGTGTCGAATCCTTCTCGAAGATCAGCGCGATATTCTTCCGGGTGAGACGCGGCACTTCGTGCCCTGCGAGCTTGGCCGCCTTGAGGTCGGTAGCCAGCTTCAGAAGAAAGCGGATCTCGTCGGCCGTGAGATCGTCCAGGGTGAGGACGGAGCGGCCATGGAGATTGGTCGGCATGGTATGTTTCCTTTTGGGTCAGATTGGATCGCGGGCAATCGGGCAGGTCATGCAGTGGCCGCCGCCGCGACCGCGGCTGAGTTCGGCGCCTTCGACCGTTATCACCTCGATGCCTGCCCGGCGGAGAAGCGTATTGGTGTAGACATTGCGGTCGTAGCCGATGACGACGCCCGGCTCGACGGCAACGACGTTGTTGCCGTCATCCCATTGCTCGCGTTCGGCCTCGTAGCGGTCGCCGCCAGTGGCGATGATCCGCAGCGATTTCAATCCGAGAGCTTCAGCAACCACCACTGTGAATGGCTTGGTTTCTTCCGTGACCTCAACGGTTGCTGCTCCGTCGCCTGGCCGCAGTGAGAATGTACGCAGCCGCTCGACCACGGGCGGGTACATGGTGACCAGGTCGCGGTCGCAGAAGGTGAAAACAGTGTCGAGATGCATGAAGCTGCGGTCCCGCGGCATCAGCGCCGCGATCACGCGCGTTGCCTCGCCGGCCGCGAACAGGCTGCGCGCAAGGTCGCCCACCGCTTGCGGCGTGGTGCGTTCTCCCATGCCTACGAGAACCGTTCCGTCGCCGATCGGCATGACATCACCGCCCTCCAGACTGGTGCCTGTTCCGAGGTCCGGCGAAACGAAGGGGATGCCGCTGTCGCGAAAGCGGGGGTGGAAACGGTACACTGCTTCGATATTGGCCGCTTCCGGGCGTCTGGCGGGCCAGTACATGGCGTTGACCGAGACCGAGCCGTAGATCCAGCAGGAGCTGTCCCTGGTGAAAAGCTGGTTCGGCAGCGGCGGCAGCACGAAGTCTTGAGGGGCGAGCGTCCGTCCGGTCAATCCCCTGGGTTCGAATGGAAGCTCCGCACGGGCGATGCCGCCGACAAGGTAGGCTGCCAGCTGCTCGGACGGCATCTCGTTGAGCCATCCCCGCATCTCATTGACCATGTCGAGCCCGACGACACCGGAGTGAATCCTGCGGTCGAGAAGCCAGTCGCGAGCCTCGGTCAGGCTCACGGTCTCGGCCAGCAGTTTCCCGAACGAATGCACCAGCACGCCGCGCTCACGCAACGCATCGACGAAGACATCATGCTCCTGACGTGCCTTCTTGACCCAAAGCACATCATCGAAGAGCAACCCCTTGCAATTGTCAGGTGTCAGCCTTTGGAGGCTGAGGTCGGGGCGGTGCACCAGCACCTCACGGAGTCGGCCAGTTTCAGAAAAAGCGCCAAGCTTGGTCGTGGTGATAGGTGCGTTCATAGCGGGCTGATGCTCCCGTTCCAGATCAGGTAGGCCGCGGCGACACCGGCAGCGACAAGGGCGACGGCGAGCGCTGCTTCGACAGGATGGAACACTCGTTGATTGGTTTCGCGACGGGCCCAGATGTAGAAAAGAATGCCGGGCGCATAGAGGATCGCGCACATGAACAGATACGCTGGACCGGCTGCGTAGACGAGCCACAGCCCATAGACCGTTGCCAGCAGCCCGGCAAAAAGCGGGCCGGCGCGTTGCTCTCCGCTCTCGTAACTCTCTCCGGTCAGCGCAAGCTTGGCCGCGTAGGCTCCGGAAAAGATGTAAGGCACCAGGATCGCCGCCGACGCGATGTAGAACAGCGCCTGATAGGTGCTTTGCGCGAAAAGCGTGATCACCAGGAATGCCTGGACGAGCAGGTTGGTGATCAACAGCGAACTCGATGGCACGCCGCGTTCGCTCTCCCGGCCGAAGAATTTCGGCATTGTTCCGTCCTTGGCGGCGACATGCGGAATTTCGGCGGCCAGCAGCGTCCAGCTCAGGAATGCACCAACCACCGACACGACGAGGGCGATGTTGATGAGGATGGCACCCCAGGGACCGACAACCGCCTCGAGCACGCCAGCCATGGAGGGGTTCTTCAGCGCGGCGAGCTCAGGCTGGCTCATAATGCCGAGCGATAGCAGCGAGACCAGGGCGTAGAGGGCGAGGCAGGTGAAGAAGCCGAGAACGGTCGCCATCGCGATGTCCTTGCGGCGCTCGGCCCGGCTGGAGAATACGCTGGCGCCTTCGATGCCAATGAACACCCACAGGGTGACCAGCATGGTGCTTTTCACCTGTGCGGTGATCGAGCCGAGACTGGCGTTGCCAAGCCCGCTGAAATCGAGCGACCAGACCTCCAGCTTGAAGGCAACCGCCACGACCCCGACAAACAGGACGATCGGAGCGATCTTTGCCACCGTGACGATCAGGTTTATGACGGCGGCCTGCCGGATGCCGGCGAGAACCAGGGCGTGGATCAGCCACAGCAGGACCGATGCGCCGAGCACCGCCTGCCAGGTGTTTCCGTCGCCGAAGGCCGGAAAGAAATAGGAAAGCGCACTGAAGACGATCACGGCATAGGAGACGTTGCCGAGCCATGCGCTGATCCAGTAGCCCCAGGCGCTGTTGAAGCCGATGAAGGGACCGAAGCCGGCCTTGGCGTAGGCATAAGGGCCTGCGTCGAGCTCGGGCTTGCGGGTCGCAAGCGACTGGTAGACGAAGACGAGCGCCAGCATGCCGACCGCTGTGATGGCCCAGCCAATCAGGATGGCAAGAGGGCCGGCACCAGCCGCCATGTTCTGCGGCAGGCTAAATACGCCTGAACCAACCATCGAGCCGATCACGAGCGCCGTAAGGGAGCCTAATCGAAGCTTCGTCGCTGCTGCGGTCGTGACTTTGCCGATAGGGATGTTGATTCCAGCCGTGGTCATAATGCTCTCCCAGATTTGAGGCCTTGATGGGAGGCAATGAACACGAAAAAGCACCAGCAGCTTTGATGCTGGTCAAAGTCCATTTTCGCTCTGAAAGCTTGCTGTCTCGAAGCTATTCCGGATTTCGCAGGGCCGGGCATGCTGGGCCGTGCCCGTAGTGCGCATGGTCGAAGATCGCATTACAATCGCCCTGATATGTCGGAACGTCAAAGGGAAGTGGATCGTGACCTTCTTCGTCGTTCCGGCAGGCATAGGAGGTGTCATGAAAGCGATGGTGCTCGAAAGCGTCGGCACGCCTTTGAAGCTGGTCGACGGACCCGATCCCATCCCTGGGGCGGGCGAGATCAGGCTGAAGGTTGAGGCATGCGCGGTCTGCCGGACCGATCTGCATGTCGTGGATGGTGATTTGCTTCATCCAAAACTGCCGCTCGTCCCCGGTCATGAGATTGTCGGCGTCATCGATAAGGTTGGTGAGGGCGTCGCCGGGTCCCGGCTCGGAAGCAGAGTGGGCGTACCTTGGCTCGGGCATACTTGCGGCCACTGCCCCTATTGCGTCGCTGGGAGTGAAAACCTCTGCGATCAACCACAATTCACCGGCTATACACGCGACGGCGGCTTTGCCAGCCATGTCATCGCCGACGAGCATTTTGCCTTCGATCTGGATGCCGATGGCGATCCAATATCGCTGGCGCCGCTGCTTTGTGCCGGTCTCATTGGCTGGCGTTGCCTGAAGAAGGCTGGCGGCGGCAGGCGGCTCGGGATCTATGGCTTCGGCGCTGCCGCGCACATCATCGCGCAGGTGGCGATCTGGCAGGGTCGTGAGATTTTCGCTTTCACGCGGCCGGGCGACAAAGACGCGCAGGATTTTGCGCGTTCGCTCGGCGCGACCTGGGCCGGCGGCTCGAACGAGCGCCCGGCCGAACCGCTCGACGCCGCGATCATCTTCGCGCCTATTGGCGGCCTGGTGCCGACCGCGCTGCGAGCTGTGCGCAAGGGCGGCCGCGTAGTATGCGGCGGAATTCACATGAGCGATATTCCGGCGATGCCTTATGAATTGCTCTGGGAAGAGCGTGAATTGGTATCAGTCGCAAACCTGACACGCCGCGACGCGGAAGAGTTCTTTCCCATTGTGAAGAGCGCGCAGGTTCGCACGCATACAAAGGTCTATCCGCTGGAACAGGCAAACCAGGCGTTGGACGATCTGCGCGCCGGTAGACTGAGTGGTGCCGCCGTTCTGGTGCCGTGAACTGCTCTAGCCGAACTCCCCCAGCCTGCGCATTTGTTCGATCCACTTCGTCCGTGTCGCGTCGCCGAGGAGCCATAGCGGGTAAAGAACGGAGGGCATGCCCATGGTCACGACCACGCGAGCAGATCTGCCGCGAAGCAGTGTCGTGGTGAAGCCGCCACGCTTGTCCGGTAGGCGAAGCCGTTCCCGGTCGCATGACCTGCTCCAGATCCTTCGGCGGTACCTTTAGGCTGTCAGGAAATGCGCCGTGTTTGAACTCTTGCATCGCCCGCAGAATCAGCAAATCGAGCGTCGCGAGGTTGACCCGGCAGAAGGGTAAAACGTTGCCAGCGGTGAGTAGCGTAACGCCCGTAAGTGGGCTATTTTGATATAGATCAATGGCACAACATGCGGGATCGCTAACATAGCCAGGCAATGAAAGGGGTGTGTCATGGAAATTACAACGCACGACTTCATGACTGTGCTGCACGGAATGGGGTTTGGAGCCCTGTTCATGCTGGCGTTCTCCGGCGCACTGGTCGAACTGTATCGAATTTCCGCGCCCGGGGCGCCGTCGGCGATGAGCGCGGGAGGCCAAACACTGCTTGGTCTTTACCTCGTGGCGATGGTGATACTTGCGTGGCTCACTGTGTTCTCTGGCACCTACGTCATCTATCCTTGGTATCGAGCCGTTCCGGCAGAAGGCGTGACCGATCTCGCGGACTATCCGCGGCGATTGCTCCTGTCGAGCGGGAAGACATCCGAGTGGCATAACATCGGCATGGAGTGGAAAGAGCATGCAGGCTGGCTGGCGCCGATCGCCATAACCATGGTGGCCTACGTCACCATGAAATACGGACGAGCAATCATTCAACACCGAAACATGCGCATCTCCGTACTGGCCTTCGCCGTGGCTGCCTTTGTCGCCACGGGAATCGCCGGAGCGTTCGGTGCATTCCTGAACAAATACGCTCCGATTCGGGGTGGCGATGTGATCATTCTGATGCAGGGGGAAGCGCCATGAACACGTTGCGAAATACAGTCGAGTTTGGAAAGACGCCTGAGACGATCCCGAATGGCCCCGGAGCTGCGGCCATTCTAGCTGCGGGCATCGGTTGTGCTGCCATCGGCGTTCTAGCCTTCGCGTCCGAGCTGTCGCCCGGACTGCATGATCTATTGAATTTCTACAATCCTGTCGGCCCGCTCTCCGGCAAGACGACCGTAGCGATCATCGTTTGGCTGGTTGCTTGGTACGGGCTGTCACGGATTTGGCGAAGGGAAACGGTGAACATGCGCACCGTCAATATCGCAGCACTCGTCTTGCTCGGGATAGGATTCCTGCTAACCTTCCCGCCGTTCTGGTACCTTTTCGTCTAAGCTAAGAGGTTCGGTCCGGCGAATCCATTACTGAGATCGCGCGGCGTGTGCGAAGCGGGCGAGTGGTGAGCGGAATCCACATGAGCGATATTCCGGCTACGCCTTACCGATTGCTGTGGGAGTGCGCAGAATTGGTGTCGGTTGCAAACCTGACACGTCGCGACGCGGAAGAGTTCTTTCCCATTGTGAAGAGCGCGCAGGTTCGCACGCATACAAAGGTCTATCCGCTGGAACAGGCAAACCAGGCGTTGGACGATCTGCGCGCCGGAAGACTGAGTGGTGCCGCCGTCCTTGTGCCGTGAACTGCTTTAGCCGAACTCCCCCAGCCTGCGCATTTGTTCGATCCACTTCGCCCGTGTCGAGTCGCTGGCGCCCGCGACCATGCCGAACAAGGTCTCGCGCACCGGACGGATGCCGACAAAATGGAGGATGCTTCGACGCATGCCGGCGATGCCGTGGCCGAGGAACCAAAGCCGGTAAAGAATGGAAGGCATGCCCATCGTCACTACGATACGAGCGGAGCGGCCGCGAAGCAGTGTCCTGGTAAAGCCGCCGACCTTGTCCGGGTAAGCAAAGGCCGTTCCCGGCCGCATAACCTGTTCCAGAAGCGCCTTGAGCAGGGCCGGCATGGTTCCGAGCCAAAGCGGAAAGACAAAGACGATATGCTCCGCCCAGACGATCGCTTCGGCGGCCTCCTTCAAGCTGCCGGGCACCGCGCCGTGTTCAAACTCCTGCATCGTCCGCAGCATCGGAAAATCGAGCGTCGCGAGATCGACCCGACGGACGACATGCCCCGCCTGTTCCGCGCCCTCGGCATAGGCTTGCGCCAGACCGCTACAGAGCCGATCCGGAGATGGATCAGGATGGCCGACCACAATCAGAGTGCGTCGCGGCATGGTTTGCCCCAGAGGCGCCTTGTCTTGAGCTAAGGCCGTTCGACCCTTGCCACTTGATAGGTGTGCATGGCGCCGTTGCGTTCGATCGAGACATACTCACCGGTTACGAAGCGCTCGTCACCGAGATGAAAGCCGATCTCGTCGTCGCGGTCGCCTTCGGCATAGTCGAAATACCATTGTCCGCCGGACTTGCGCCGCAGACGGCCGATCAGATCCTCTTCACCGGTGCGAAAATGGCGAACGCGGCAGGAAGCCCGGTGAGATTTCCACTCGTTGGCGTCGATCCGGCCGTCGCTGCCCAGCGGGGCGAGCACGTCATAGCCCTCCTCGCGGTCGCCGTCCGGATGGGCCTTCTCACGGGCAAGCAGCAGCCTAACGTGGCGGAATTTCGGGCTGAGGTGCTTCACATTGGTCATGGCGAACTCCTTTGACCGAGTTTTGTAATGCGACGAGCAGGCTCGGCCTTGATCCGCATCAAGGGAGGCTTAGGAGTCTTGGCGCTGTCAGAAGTTCGGTGGCAGCAACATGGCGCCGAAGCCGGCAGCCGCCGCAACCAGGGTTATGCCGGCCAGCGGCAGCCAGAACCTGACCGGGCCGGCAAATACGGCCAGAGACAGCCGACCGATGGCGTTTGCCGCCAGTGCTGCGAGCACCGCCTGGCCCACTGTCTCGACAGCGACCGAATGCTTGACCAGGCGCAGCGCGCTGAGCACCGAGACATCAACATCGAACGTGCCCGCAAGCATCGAACTCGCCAGCAAGCCGCCTCCACCGAATTGAGCAGCCAATGCGGCGCTCGCGGTGGCGACAACCGCAAAGAGCAGCGCAAAGAGCAGCAGCGGAACCAATTCGAATGGGTTACGTGCCGGTCCGCCACTTTTGTGATCCCCGCTGGCGCGGACTAAAAAGAATGCTCCGCAGAATGCGAAGGCGAGCGCCGCTGCAATCGCTGGGATGCCCGCCACGACGAATACGCTTGGCTCGACGATCAGCACCACGGTGCAGACGCGCAGGACCGAAACCATAGCCGCCAGCGAAGCCGCGCCGACGAGCGGCAGCGGACTGTTTGCGGACACGGCGCTACGAGCAAGCGCCATCGTCACGGCGGTGGACGAGACGACCGCGCCCGCGAGCGAACTGACGAGCAGACCGCGCGTATCTCCCAGGACGCGAACGGCGACATAGCCCGCGAACGATATCGACGCCATCAGCACCGTAAGGAACCAGACCTCCCACGGATTGAAACCGCCCCACGGGTCCAATGTCCGGTTTGGCAACAAGGGCAGGACGATCGCGGTCATCACTGCCAGGATCAGCGCCGAGCGAAGTTCGATCCAGGTCAGCCGCTTCAAGAGACCGTGCAGGATCTCGCGACTGGCAAGGATTGCCGCTAGTGCCGCCCCTCCGGCAGCAGCGGCCCGGTAGTCGCCGGCGACCGAAAGCCCGCCGAGCGCGAACACACCAAGGCCTGCTATTACTGTCGTGACGCTGAAATCCTCGTCGTGGGCGGCCTCGCGCGCCTTGTACCAAGCGAAAATTGCCGCAAAGGCGAGGAACCCGCCGACCAGCACGGACACTGCACCGAGCGCGGTGGCCAGTGCCGCGAGGATGCCGCCAAGCAGGCCGGATATGCCAAACGTGCGAATTCCGGCCGTCCGGCTGCGATCTGGCGCATCGCGCTCCCGCCAACCGCGCTCCAATCCGACGAGAAGGCCTATTGCCAGTGCCAGTCCGAGTCGGGCGATGAGCGGATCCATTTTTGACGGCTTCAGGCGGTGGCCATCGGCAGATGGTCGCGAACCCACCTGACGATCTGACCGGCCGTCATGGCGCCGGAGGTGCGCGCAAGTTCGCGCCCGCCATCGAAGAGGATCATAGTCGGGATGCCGCGAATGCCGAGCCTGGCTGAAACGGCCTGCTCGTTGTCGGAATTGAGCTTGATGAGCCGAACATGCGGCTCCAGTTCGTTCGCTGCCGCTTCGTAGGCCGGCGCCATCATCTTGCAGGGGCCGCACCATGGCGCCCAGATATCGACGACAACAGGTAGGCTGCTTCGCGTGATCTGGCGATCGAAGGTCTCTGCATCGACATCTTCCGGGTGACCCGAAAACAGCTTGATGCCGCACTTTCCGCATTTTGCATCCTTGGCATTGCGCGCTGGCGGCAGGCGATTGACCCCGCCGCACTTGCCGCAAACCACCAGATTTTCCTGCGCCATGGCCATTCACCTTTGCTGTTGTCAACTATGCGCGCCCGAGACGCGCATCGCCAAGAGTGCGTAGCGCGTTGAGGATCACCACTATGTCGATACCTTCCTGAAGCAATGCTCCCGCCACGGGCGTGATCTGTCCCATGGTCGAGGACTGCTTGAAATTGGCATTTCGCGAGCGCCGGCGATCGCCTCGACTTCTGGCAACAGCTAATTGCGATCGCCGGGAGAGGCTTTGATCCAACGCAATGAACGCGCAAGATCGCCCGCCGATTATCGCCACGAACGGGAGACCAAGCAGTGACGATCCGAAATCTCGAACATGCAGTCAGCCCGAAGTCGGTTGCCGTCTTCGGCGCATCCGTGCGTGACGGCTCGGTTGGCCGTGTCGTCTTTGACAACATCGTCAATGGCGGGTTCGAGGGCGAGATATGGCCGGTCAACCCGAAATATTCGGGACTGGCTGGTCGACACTGCTATGCGAAGGCTGCCGACCTGCCAGGCGTTCCCGACCTCGGCGTCATCGTGACGCCGCCGGAGACGGTTCCCGGCGTCGTGCGTGACCTCAGTGAAAAGGGCACGCGCGCAGCGGTCGTCATCACCGCCGGACTGACGCACGAGAATGGCCTGCGCCAGGCGATGCTCGACGCTGCGAAGCCTACTCTTTTCCGGATCATCGGGCCGAATACGCTCGGGCTGATAATCCCACCTGTGAAGCTGAACGCAGGATTCGCGCATATGGCAGCCAGGCCCGGCAACATCGCGCTGCTGTCGCAATCCGGCGCCATTGCCACATCGTTGATCGACTGGGCCGCGGACAACAATGTCGGCTTCTCGCAGATCGTTTCCCTGGGCGACATGGCGGATGTCGATGTCGCCGACTGCCTCGACATGCTGGCGGGCGATGCGCGGACACGCGCAATCGTGATGTATCTCGAAACCATTCCCAATCCGCGCAAGTTCATGTCGGCCGCACGTGCTGCGGCGCGCATAAAGCCGGTGATCGCGATCAAGTCGGGCCGCCACGAGCAGGCGGCGAAAGCAGCGGCGACCCACACCGGCGCGCTGTCGGGCGCCGACCGAGTGGTAGAGGCTGCTCTTCAGCGAGCGGGTATTTTGCGCGTCAAGGGTCTTGCCGAATTGTTCGACGCCGCTGAAACGACCGCTCGCTTCGCACCGCTCGATCGAGCCCGTGTCGGCATCGTCACCAATGGCGGCGGCGCCGGTGTGCTGGCTGTGGACCAGCTCATGGACTGCAAGGGGGAACTGGCGGCCCTTTCGCCGGCGACGGTCGTCCGCCTGAATACCACACTGCCGCCCACCTGGTCGCACGCCAACCCGGTGGACATCATTGGGGATGCTCCGCCTGAACGCTACAAGGCGGCCGTTGAGGCCGTCGCAGCCGATCCGGGAACCGACGTCGTCCTGGTGATGAACTGCCCAACGGGGCTGGGCTCGCCGCTTGCTGTGGCAAAGGCGGTGGCCGAACTCACCAGTGAGGGCAAGATCGGCGGCAAACCCATGCTGACCTGCTGGCTTGGGGAACACACGGCGCGCGACGGGCGGCGCATCCTTCAGGACGCCGGCATCGCCAGCTTCGAAACACCTGCGGATGCAGCGACCGCCGTTTCTTACCTCAGCGACTGGTCCAGAGCCCAGCGGTCGCTGATGCGAACACCGTCGAGCCGTAGCGAGGATACCACCAGCGACCGCGCAGCCGTGCTTGCCATACTGAGGCAGGTCGCGAAGGAAGGTCGACGAATGCTGATGGAGCCGGAAGCCAAGGCGGCGATCTCCGCCTATGGCATTGCGGTACCCCAAACTATTGTCGCCAAATCCGCCGTCGAGGCAGAGCAGGCGGCAGGCCGGCTTTTGAAGACTTCCGAACGGGTCGTCGTCAAACTGCTGTCGAGGACGATCTCGCACAAGTCCGACATCGGCGGCGTAGAGCTCAACCTCGCAACCGCCGCGGCGGCCGGCAAGGCGGCCAGAGCAATCGAGGCGCGCGTAGGCAAGCACGCGCCGGCAGCCACCATCGAAGGCTATGCTGTCCAGCCAATGGTGGCGCGCAAACAGGCGCAGGAAGTCATCCTCGGCGTCAGTCGTGATCCGATCTTCGGTCCGGTAATCCTGTTTGGCGCCGGCGGGGTCGCGGTGGAGGTGATGGACGATACGGCGATGGCGTTGCCGCCGCTCGACGATGTGCTTGCCGGTGACCTGATCGAACACACCCGGATCGGCCGCCTGCTTGCCGGATTCCGCGATCGCAAGCCGGCGAACCGTGGGGCAATCGTCGCTGCGCTCAATGGGTTGTCGCAGATGATCGTTGACTTTCCGTGCCTCGTCTCCATCGACATCAACCCGTTGCTGGCCGACGCCGATGGCGTGGTCGCACTCGATGCCCGCATCGAGATCGAACCGGAACGCGTCGAGGAGCCGGGGCCGAACCCCGCACTCGCGATCAGGCCTTACCCGTCGGGCTGGGACAGGAAGTTCTCGGCCAACGGCGCCCGTTTTCACATCCGGCCGATCAAGCCGGCTGACATTGCGCTTTATCCGGAATTCCTCGCTCGGATTTCGCCGGACGATCTGCGCCTGCGTTTCCTTTCTCCACGCAAGAACTTCTCGGACCAAATGCTGAAACGGCTCACACAGCTCGACTATGACCGGGACATGGCTTTCGTCGCGTTGGATCAGAGCACAGGCGCGCTGGCAGGCGTGAGCCGGCTTTCCTGCGATCCGGACCACACCACCGCCGAATATGCTTTGCTGGTGCGCACGGACCTGCAGGGCCATGGCCTCGGCTGGGAACTGCTCAGGCAGATCGTCGACTATGCCAAGGCAGATCGGATCAGCCGGATCGAGGGGATAATGCTCACCGAAAACATCAGGATGCTGGCGATGTGCCGTGAATTCGGGTTTTCGATTGCGCATCATCCGAGCCAGGCTGGCCTGTCGCTGGCGAGGCTGGACCTCGGGTGGAGCCGATAGCCGGCTGTCAGGATGCTGTCTTGAGGGGGCCGCCTGCTGATGCGGCGGCTTGCGAGAGGTGCATCAACTCGGCGGTGACGTCAGCGGGCTTTCGATCGGCATCGACCTTGCGCCAGTTGGATTGGGAGCCATTTCGCTGCAATTGCCGCGAAAGGATGTCGACAGTGGCGTCGGAGGGGCCACTCTTGCGCTCATTGACCCGCTGCCAAAGAACGAGCGGATCCGCTGTCAGCCAAAATCCGGCAAAAACGACACCCCTGTCACGCGCGGCCTTTTCGATCCGCTCGCGGTCGGCGGGCCTGTCGAACACGGCATCGGCGACCACCGAGCCGCCTTCGGAAAGGATCAGGCCGGCGCGCCATGCCATTTCACGATAGACGCGGTCCGACACCTCCGGCCGATAGGCCCTGTCCGGCAGTCTCGTCTCGGCGGGCACCCCATGCATGGCTTTGCGGATGCGGTCGCTCTCGACAATGCGCCCGCCAGGTGGGGCGCCGACCTGTGCGGCGAGTGCTTCGGCAACGGTCGTCTTGCCGGAACCGCTCAGGCCGCCGATGGCGATCAGGCGAGGAGAGACACTCTTGAGCAGTGTTCGGGCTAGCGCGAAATAGGATCTGGCCTCGGCGATCAGTCCGTCGGAATCGGTGCTTGCTTCCTCGACCTGCGTTGCCGTGACATGGGCGCGCACTGCGGCCCGCACTGCCATGAAAAAGGGCAGCAGGATGAAGCCGTCCTCGTCGTCTGCTTCGTCGAAGTAGCGGTTCATCACCAGATTGGCGAATTCCGGAAAGCCACGATGCCAAAGGTCCATCAGCAGGAAGGACAGATCGTAGAGCACATCAATGCTGGCGATCTGGTCATTGAATTCGATGCAATCGAAGAGGCGTGGCTCGCCGTCGAAAAGGCAGATGTTGCGCAGATGCAGATCGCCGTGACAACGGCGGACCTTGCCCGCCGCCTCCCGCCGGTCGAGCAGCTCGGAATGACGGGCGAGGGCGATGCGGAAGGCCTCTGTGAATCCGTCGATTTCGGCTCTTTCGAAAACATGGCTGGTGGCAAAGCCTGCCTCGTTGATGGCGAGCACGCACGTCAGGTTCGCCGACCCGCTGCCGGTGTGGATCTCAGGTGCGCCGCGATGGTATTGCACGATCATGCGCGCCACCGCTGTCATCAATGCCGGCGTCAGTTCGCCACCGACAGCCATTCGGTCGAGGAGCTGCGACTGGTCGAAGCGAATCATCTCGACCGCCGCATCGACCAGTTCGCCGGTTCCGTCGAAGGCGAGCCTGCCGTCTTCTCGCGTTATGCGCCGCACACCGAGGTAGAGCCCGGGAGCGGTCCTGGAATTGAGCTCGACCTCCTTCTCGCAAGCTGCGAGACGGAGAGCCGGCGTCGAGAAATCGACATAGGGCAGCTTGACCGCCCGCTTCATCTTGAAGGCGCGCTGGCCGACCAGGAAGAGACGCGAAATGTGGGTCTCAATCGCCTCAACCGGGCCGGTCTCGCCATAAGCGGCGGGGTTGAGTAGAAATGCGACCGCAGCCTTCTGGTCTTCAACGATCACTATCGGCCTCCCGTTCGCCTGGGCGATTGAAACCAAAGGCGATAATTCGAATAGCTTTCCGCCATCGGACATTACCGCTGCAGCGTCTGAACATAACCAGCCAGATTGTGGATCCGTTCCGTGGTGACGATTTCTCCGGCGTTGGGGCCGTATTTCTTAGCGTCATCGGGGAGGAATTGGCGGCCCCAGACCGGCATATCGCGCTCGCCATGCGCCGGCACCATGGTGCGGCCGTCGATCACTGCAAAGACGCGCCAGTAAGGGAATTCGCCGCCGTTCTGTCTGGAGAGGTGTGTCAGGTCGGCTGGTCGCTTCACTAGCTCGTCGCCCAAGGGGCCGTCGCCTTTGCCTTCGGGACCATGACAGACCGCGCAAGAATTCAGATATTCCGCCTGTCCATAACTCATTTCCTGCGCCGTTGACGCATTGAGGACCATGGTTACGAAAGCTGCCGCGATCAGGAATTTCATCCGCGTGTCCACCGATTGATGGCCGGAGCCTACAGCGTCGGCGCGCAGGGACGTTGATCCGGATCAATTTGCGGGCAGGGACGGTCGCCTCGAGTTGCTGAAACAGCTTACTCACTTGCTTCGCGGCCAGACACCTGCTCGACGAGAATCCTGAAGAAAACGTGCGGCGTGCTGTCTGACACGGGAGGCATGACCGGCTTGAGGGCGCCGGGTTCCCACCAGTCGACATGTTTGCTCAGCAACGCCCATGCATGATCGCGTTCCACCTTGTGGCCGATCCGGTCCGGCAGCTCTTCGTAGCGGCCGTCGACAACCACGCTCCTCCAGCCCCGCCCCTGGCCGTGTTCGTCGACCTGGACACACACCAGCGGATTGGCCCGCATCCAGTCGATCTTCTTGCCTAGCAAGGAAAAGGCGTAGAGGTGATTGTCAGCGTAGGCGTAGTTGAGGCACACGACGTAGGGTTGCCCGTCCTTCGCGCATGCCAAGTGGCCGATACGATGGGCGGCCAGCAATTTCGTACATTCCAGCGCAGAAAGCGTGCGGATCAGCATCGATGCTATCTCCTATTTTTCGCGACCATCCCGTGTCGTTGTTTCTCTGGCTGCGCCTGAACCTGGGCCAGGGGAACGCTTCTGATTTCGGTGCTGCGGGCGCTGGGCAGCCTCGTCCATCGCAGCGATGACCTCGCCGTCGGAAAGTTGGGGGAAACTTTGATAGTGGTAACCCAGCGCGCGGAACCGTCCCGGCTGGCTAAGGCAAACCACACGGTCGGCTTCCCGAG
>NZ_SADR02000317.1 GCF_004010325.2 Mesorhizobium sp. M00.F.Ca.ET.216.01.1.1 | reverse complement strand
GCGCGAGCAGCATCGGATAGTCGTCGCAACCCATCGCGCGCGCGAGCGCCGCTCGTTCCTCGCGATCGACCGGGATGGCATGCGTTTGCGCGTCGTTGCGATATTGCAGACGGTGTTCGAGCTCGCGCGAGAAGCGATACGCCTGCGAAAGCTTCTCGCAGACCGACGTGTCGATCAGCCCGTGCGCCGCCGCATGCCGCAAGACGGCGAGCGTCGGCCGCACCCGGAAGCCGGCGTCCTGGCCGCCGCGAATCAGTTGAAAAACCTGCGCGCTGAATTCGATTTCGCGGATGCCGCCGCGCCCGAGCTTGATGTCGTCGGCCTTGTCGGGGCGCATC
>NZ_SADR02000316.1 GCF_004010325.2 Mesorhizobium sp. M00.F.Ca.ET.216.01.1.1 | reverse complement strand
CCGGCCGGTCGACCTGACCCGCTATCCGGACCTCCAGCAATACGGCAAGACCGACGGCTTCTCGCTGAACTACTATTCCAACTGGAGCGATTTCGACATCGAGATCGCCGACCAGACGACCGTCGAGCCGCCGGCCGCCCATCTGTCGACCATCTGGCTGCGCGACGCCAACACCAATCTGTCGCGGCCGTTTTCCATTCCGGTTCGTTCCGTAGCTGCCCCGCACGGCGTGGCGCGGCATTTCATTTCCGTACCCTATGAGGACGGGCACGCGCTGGAAGCCTATTTCGTTGAACTGATCGACACCGCCGAGCATCGCATCGAGATCGTCAATCCCT
>NZ_SADR02000315.1 GCF_004010325.2 Mesorhizobium sp. M00.F.Ca.ET.216.01.1.1 | reverse complement strand
TGCCGCCCTACATGATCGCGCGCCAGCTCATCGCCGATACTATCAAGGGCAGGCTGCCGCAGGCTTTGTCGGGCTATCTTGCCAACCGCTCGTCCAAGGCGCTGGGCTATTCGCTGCCGCATTTGCTGCGCGGCTATGTCGTCGGTCGACGCTGGCGCCGCACTTGCTATCAGGAATTCCGCTCCAACTATGGCGACCAGCCGGCCTGAAAAGCGGAAGCTTTCATCGGTCGAGTTCGGGAAAGTACGGGTCGGAATATTTCCGCCGATCGCGCTCGCCCTGCAGGCAATCGACAGGCGGCGCCGCCTCGATCCTGACCGTGGTCTCCCGGGTGATGC
>NZ_SADR02000314.1 GCF_004010325.2 Mesorhizobium sp. M00.F.Ca.ET.216.01.1.1 | reverse complement strand
GTGGTGCTGCCGACAAATCTGTCTCGCGCGGCGCCTGACGCGCTGGAAGCAGCCGGCAGCCTGATGGTCGCCTCCTTTCAGGTCGCCATCACCACCGGTGCGGTTGTCGGCGGTTATGTTGTGGACACCTATGGCCCTACAGCGCCTTTGACCATGACGGCCATCCTTGCCGCATCGACGGCCGTCTTGGCGCTGCTACAACCGCGTAGCTGAACTTTGCCGCCGCCGACACAGCAGCCTGAATCCGGCCGTTGGCGATATTGCAGGCGCGTTACACAAGTTAACGTCGGTAACGCGTTGCATCTTGCCACAATCGAAGGCTAAGCACGCTCGGCTTC
>NZ_SADR02000313.1 GCF_004010325.2 Mesorhizobium sp. M00.F.Ca.ET.216.01.1.1 | reverse complement strand
CCCTGTCGAGATCGACCAAAAGCCGGATTTTCCGAACACCTCTCGCGGCTTCGAAACATGGCGGCCGCTGCCGCGGCATCGTTCCGAAACACGCGCCACGCAAAAGGCCGCTCCTCTCAAGCGCTACGCAAACCCGCGTCGGCGCAAATCAACAAGCACATCCGGGAGCAAACCATGGACTGGTATTCGATCGTCAAATTCCTGCACGTTGTTTCGGCCATTTTGTGGGTCGGCGGCGGCTTCGTGCTGTTCCTGCTCGGCGTGCTGGCCGAGCGCGCCGGCAACATCGAGGACAAGCTGCAGGCTATGCGCGCCAGCGGAGAGCTCGGCAGCAAGTTC
>NZ_SADR02000312.1 GCF_004010325.2 Mesorhizobium sp. M00.F.Ca.ET.216.01.1.1 | reverse complement strand
ATGGCCTCGGACTGCCGGCGATAGGCGCCGATGGCATCGAGCGCCGGCGCAATGTCTTCCACCAGAGTGTCGATGCCGAGCTGGGCTGCGACGACACGTCCGAGCCTGAGCGAGTCTCCGGAGGAATCGCGCTCCGGCATGAAGATTCCCAGCACCTTGTCCCTGCCGAAGGCACGCACGCACAACGATGCGACGACGGAACTATCGATGCCGCCCGACAGCCCAACCACCACCCCGCGACGCCGAAGCGTGACCAGTACCTGTTCACGTGTCGCCGTCACGATGCGCTCTGCCTCAGCGGCGGCATCCAACGCCAGCACATCCTTGGTGAATCTCGAG
>NZ_SADR02000311.1 GCF_004010325.2 Mesorhizobium sp. M00.F.Ca.ET.216.01.1.1 | reverse complement strand
CCACGAGACTGCCGGGTTCCACCGTGGCGACGCTGACCATTACAACCCCCAGCGATCGGGAGGTTCGCGTAACCCGCGTCTTCGACGCGCCGCGGCCGATGGTGTTCGACTGCTGGACTGTCCCGGAGCTGCTCAAGGGCTGGCTGCATGGCCCGGACGGCTGGCGGCTCGAGATTTGCGAGATCGACCTCAAGGTGGGCGGCGCGGCGCGCTATGTCTGGCGCCACCGCGACGGGCAGGCAATGGGCATGAGCGCCACCTATCGCGAGATCGTGCGGCCGAGCCTGATCGTCGCCACGGAGCTGTTCGACGAAGACTGGACCGGCGGCGAGACGCTGGG
>NZ_SADR02000310.1 GCF_004010325.2 Mesorhizobium sp. M00.F.Ca.ET.216.01.1.1 | reverse complement strand
GGCCGGGTTCGCGGGCCGAGGCGCCCAAGGGCGCGTAAACCGCGCCCGGCGCGCGCGAAACTCGCAATTCCGTGGCTTCAAGCATAAGACACCACGCTTCGTTAGAATCGGAAATTCGCTTTCAGTGCGCTTTCTTTCGCATCCATCCCCTTCACGAGACTTCCGTGTCCGATCGCTCCACCGACTTCACCGCCATTCCCGCCGCTCACCGGAACCTGTCCGACACCGCGCGTCAGCGAGCGCGCATAGCGGCGAAGTGAGCCAAGCTGCCCCACGATATCGAACCGTGCCATGGACCGTTTCATGCCCTGTTTACGGAGCGCGGCAAGATTTAATCCCGC
>NZ_SADR02000309.1 GCF_004010325.2 Mesorhizobium sp. M00.F.Ca.ET.216.01.1.1 | reverse complement strand
TGTGCTCTTCCGATCTTCGGCCTCGGCATGGCTTCCAAGGTGGCGCTGGCTGTCGTCATGGTGTTCTTCGTCGTCTTTGCCAACGCCTTCCAGGGCGTGCGCGAGGCCGACAGGGCGATGATCGCCAACGCCCAGATCCTCGGCGCCTCTGACTGGCAGCTGACCCGCTCAGTAATCGTGCCCTCGGCGATGAGCTGGATCTTCGCCAGCCTGCATGTCAGCTTCGGCTTGGCCATCATCGGCGCCATCGTTGGCGAGTTCGTTGGTTCCCGCTACGGCATCGGGCTCTTGATCAACATCGCCAAGGGTTCGTTCGACGCGGCCGGCATGTATGCCGCGAT
>NZ_SADR02000308.1 GCF_004010325.2 Mesorhizobium sp. M00.F.Ca.ET.216.01.1.1 | reverse complement strand
AATTGCCCCACGCGCACCGACTGGATTTGCGGATCGTTCGGCGTGATCTTCGAGACCAGGTCCTTCAGCGCCTGATCGAGGTCGAGACCGCTCAGGTCGACGACGAGCCGGTCCGGGCCCTGGAGCAATTGCTGGGCATTCTGCAGAGGCTGATCGGATTCGATCGTCACACGCGTGTAATCGCGCGCGGGCCACACGCGCACGCCGAGCACCGAACTGGCGTGCGCGAGACGCGGCGCCACGAGGCCGAGCACAAGCGTGGATGCGCCCGCGCGCAAAATCTGCCGGCGCCGCCAGTTATGCGTTGCGGTGGCCGCTGATTCGATCGAGCGGAACGGTTT
>NZ_SADR02000030.1 GCF_004010325.2 Mesorhizobium sp. M00.F.Ca.ET.216.01.1.1 | reverse complement strand
TTCAGGCGTGGCTTCTCAAATCCTTCGAGGGCGGCAATGGTCATGACAGGGCTCCGAATCATGGAAGCCCCATGGAATCAGATCAACCGCAATCCCTAAAGCGCGTTAACCCGAGTTCGAAGCCCTGAGTTCAATGCCGTGCGCAGGCCTTGACACCCCTTTTTTCAAGACATGAGATCGTGTAGTCTTTGCAGCTCTGCTCTTGAGGCTAGAGGCCCCGAGGCCTTCGCGGGAGAGCGGCAGTGACATCTACATTCGACGAATCCAAACAACGCGCGTGGTCCGCACGTTCTCGCGCGGCTCGCGACGAGTTCACCGAGCTTTCGAGACAAATCAAAGGAGAACACAATGAGGAGGTTTAGCACGATCACTGCGGTTGCGACGCCTTTGTTAATTATCGCGTCTCCCGTTCAGGCCGAGCCGGTGAAGTTCGAGGCGCTTGTCGCGCAGAAGGAAGCCATCCGGCTCGATTTCGCCGATGCGAGCAAGCACTTCTTCTTGCTGGTCCGACGGGAAGGCAAGTCCGAAGGTCAGGGTCCACTCGCCGGCGCGACCGTTCAGGAATATGGCGCTCACGACGTCGTGCCAGGCGTTGGCGGCGAGCCGCGCGGCTATCTGGAATTCGCTACGACGGATGGCAACAAGGCCTACATAAAATGGGTTATCCAGGCGGTGTTCGTCCCCGGGCCAGATGGTAAGCCGAAGCTCCTGGACAATGGAGTGTGGCAGGTCGTTGGCGGCACCGGCAAGCTGGAGAAGCTCAAAGGCGCCGGAAGCTTTCGTTTGCTGCCAACCGGTCCCACCGAGCGCCGTTTCGTGATGGAAGGCGAACTCGTCCAGTAGGGATCGCCTTCGAAGACGAAATTACTCGCTGGTTGCCGATCGTCACAGCGCTCGGCCTAAGCTTGACTGAGCGGTTCTAGTCGACGGGGTCCATGGTGTCCACCACATCAGCGTGGGCTTGTCAGCTGATGGCACGACCAAGTCGTTCCGAAGCTCCGTTCGTTCGGCAAGTTTCCACCCTTCTCGGCCATTGGCGGCGGCCCGCTGATTGAGTTTTGACCCTAGTAATTTTTCATAAAGAAACCGGTAAATTAACGCCGCGCGGTTATGGCGGACTTCCATAATTTGCCGCAGTCCGTAGTGTCAGCCCGGTAATCCAGCTTCCATTGGAACGCTTGCGCGGGAACCGCAGCTTTTCCAGCCGATCCCCCATCATTTGCTTGCCGACAATCTGACGCACACCGGATCGCCGCGCCCATTCGGCGAACACGCGATAGACTTCATCCACTGCCACCATGCCAAGCGGATCGGCAAGGCATTGTTCCTCGACAAATTGCGCAACTTGATCAGCTTCCATCCGCCATTTCCGTTTCGCCTCAATTGACGATGGTGGCGCAATGAAGCCGTGAGTAGTTGCCCTGGCGTAGCTGGTGATCGCGAGATTGAGAATTCCCGGCAATTCGGTGGCCAGCTTGGTCTTTAGGTTGTGATCCTGTTCCGCCTCGCTGAACGTCCGGTCGAATGTGACGATGGTGGCGCGTCGGAAGAGCGCGTCGGAAAAATCTCGCGTGTGCGGAAGGTGATTGGTGCCGAACCAGCACGTAGCGAAGGCGCGCATTTCAAACGGATGGCCGTTCTTATCCTCAACGGTAGTCAATTCGCCGCTAGTGATCGCCTTCAATTCGGCATCTGCAATAATTTCGCCTTGCTTCAATTCTGTCACGATGTTCGCAAGCTTTTGATGAAGGTGTGCGCGCTGAAATCGCGATTGGAAATTGGCCGGCTGGACGCCCGCGACGTTCTTCATTCCTACCAAAGCTTCGATCACCGAGAGCAGAACGCTTTTCCCATTCGCGCCGCCGCCGATAAGCATGATGAAGCGTTCATGCTTCGCGTGGCTCATAAGCGTATAACCGATCAATTCCAGCAGCGAGCAAATCTTGAGATCCCTGTCCGGATCGTCGCGGAACACATCATTGAGAAACGCGAGAAACATTGGCGCGGTCGCGCTTGGATCATATGCGACCGGGATTTGGCTTGTCCGGTAATGCTCGCGTCGGTGTGGCTGTAGCGTCCAACCGATGTCGCCCAATTCCAATTCGCCGTTCCGGCAATTCACCACGTCCGAATTGCCGATATTGAACGTGTGATCCGGGCGATAAGTCTCGTTTCGAAGAACATCGGTCACGCCGCTGACCCTTGCGGCGGTCACGGCGCAGTTGTTCGCTTCTAGCGTTGTCTGAACCTGTTTCTTGATTGCGATATCGTCGCGCTTGTTCCAAACGCCCCCGCCCTCCCAAATCCAAAAATGATTCTCGGCATGGATCACGTTTTCAGCGCCAGCGGTGGCGAGCGTCATTCTGGCAAGCACAAGGTGGTCCGGTTCGGTGTCATTGGTCGCTTGCGATGCTTCCGCCCTAAGCGTGGCGATCCTAATACCGGTTGTGGTGCGGATCGCGTTCAACACGGTATCACGGTGGATTGGCGGAAGCGTTCCGGCTTCTCTACAAAGCGCCGTGATCGCGTCGGCATTGTCCGGCGTCAGCTTCGCCGCGTCGTTCAAGACTTCTTCAATGTTGCGGCTTCGAAGCGGTGCCGGCTGCTGCGGCTGTAATGGTGTCGCGCTCGCGCCGGGCGGCAACTGGTATGTCGCGCCGTTGAATAGCGCCATGGGGTTCAGTTGTGGCGGTTCCCCATAAGCTTCGCGGTGAAGTCGTCGCCAGCCCTTTACGATGGTGCCGCGCTTCAACGTGTCGTCCCAGTATTTGAGGTTTTTGGCGGGATCGTTGTCCGGATAGGTTTCATTCCAAGCTTGCCAAATCGGCAACGCTTCATTGATGCGTTCAGGCGCGATGGATTGCATGAACGCGCCGCTCACAGCGGTCCAATCGCCGCGTTCGGTGAGTTGGCGAACGTCGATTTGCTGCAATCCTGCAACAGCAGCGTCAAAGCTTGGCGCGCGCTCGCCCTGGCCGATTGGAATGTACCCGTTCATCTTTGCAGATGGCGGAGGCGCAACGATTGGCAAGCCTTCAAAGGCATCGAGCGGACGGCCTTCAACTCGCCAGAATTGGACCGGGTACCCGCCCGCTACGCTGCCGACATAGAACGCCTGCGACGGGACGAAGCTTTCCGGTGCGAGAATGCCGCCAAGCAAGCCGTTGAGCCGCCCCACAATCGCATGCCGGTCATTCGGGGTGTGCGGTCGCGACAAAGGGCATAGGACACGCCAGCGGGGCGTGTCGGGCCGATGCGAGGGCGACGTGTAAATAAACGCCTGAACACCGAACGCCGTGAGAATTCGGGCTGCTTCGGACGGCTGTAACAGCCCGCCGTCATAGTCGCCTTCGATGCCGAATACCGCTTCGAGGTTTATATCTGATCGATAGTCGCCCGCGAACGTGGCCAGCTTGATCAGCGGCAAGTCGTCTTTGGTCGTCGCGGTCGTCGCGTCCTGTACGATCCAATCGCAAAGAGCGGGCCACTCGACATCGCGGCGCTGCCCTGCCGGCTGATTGTTCTGCTGAAAATAGGTGATCGAAAGTGCGGCCGGATTGCCCGCTGGCGCGAGCGGTGCTAAAGCGTTCATTGCATTTATTCCTATTGCCCCAAGTACGGCTTGCCGGCCTGCGCGGGACTTTTTCTTGCGCTTCAAACTAAACAACCGCTGCTCTGCTTAAAACATCTCTGCAATATCAATTACTTGATATCGAGCAGCGGTCCATATTTTCAATCGGGGTGTTTCAACGGGTAAAATCAGGCCGCGCGACCGGCAATAAAGCGCTCGATATCGGCCCGCGACCAATAGCGACGGCGGTTGATCACGCGAGGCTTTGGGAAGTCGGCAACGGGCGGCGTGCGTTTGCCGGTGCGCTTGTCGTAGTCGCCTTTCAGCCAACGGTGCAACGCCATGTCGCTGACGCCGCCTAGTATGGCGCGCACGGCAGGGGCGGGAATGAGCGTATCAATGGGGTTCGGGTTCATGGACTGGCCTCAAATTCTGATTGTCAGGATTTGCAGGCATCCACCCGCGTTCACCGCGTCTTCCTCGCGACATTGGGCCAGTCCAGCCCCTGGCACCGCCGATCATCCGATCTAAGGCGGCAAATCGCCCAAATCAGGCGACGCAGGAACCGTGAGCTAACGTTAGCTCACGGTCAAGAGTATATCTTAACGATTTTTCGGGTTATGCACGCTTTGGAAGCATCGTTACATTGTTTGCGGTAATAGTTGCGATGCGAGTTGCCCATTGCTTCAAAGCTTCTGCTTTCTCGTCTTGATAGTCGTAGCGGTTATAAATCCCGGCAACGCCGCTAACTTTGCCGGTCTTGTGGTTCAAAATCGCTTCTGTCACTTCCTGCTTAATTCCAAGCTTGGCTAGCTCTGTAGCGCACGACCGGCGCAAATCATGCAAATGCCAATTCGCCAAAGCCGGTTCGCCGCAATGCTTGTCGAGTGCGATCTTGCCGTTGCTAAAGCCGCTGAACGGCGTCTTGCCTGTGGTCGTGAAAACATAGTCCGATAGGTTGCCGTCCGCGTCGGCGATCACCGGCAGTCCTTCAATGATCGTCTTTGCCAATGGTGCGAGCGGCACGATATGGGCGCGTCCGTTCTTGGTGCGCGATCCTTCAAGCGTGATCGCTGTTAGATCGTCGTTTATTTCGGACCATTTGAGGTTGGCGATTTCGTCGCGGCGTTGCCCGGTCAAAAGCAATAGCTGCACCATGGGACCGAACGGATAGCCGCATTTGGTTGCAGCCTTCCAAACGGTCTTGATTTCATCGTGAGATAGGACGCGCTCCCGGCTTTGCGGCTTGGTCGGTGCTTCTGCTAGCTCGATGATGTTGCGCCCGATCACGCGGGCAACCGCTTTCCAACGGAAGAAGGCAGACAGCACCGCAAAAGCGTTGCGCTGCGCTCCGGTTTGCAGCTTGGCAATCAGCTTTTCAATGTCGCGGTAATCGACGGCGCGAATGTCGGTGACATGCTTCAAATTGGGTTTGATGTTGGTCGCAATGATCCGCTCGTATTCGTCTGCGGTGGACGCTTTGACGGGTCTACCTTTGAAACCAGCGGTGCGGGCCGTCTTTACGAATTCATCAAGCCAATGATCGACGCTAAATTTGTTGCCGGTCTTTTCCTGTCGCGGATCGATGCCACGCCGCGCGTCCGCAATCACACGTTCGGCCAACTCTCGCGCTTGCGTGGTGTTCAAAACTTGCGAGGCGGAAATGACAGTGCCGCCGCTGCGATCATCGGCGGCCCCTTCCTCATCGTAGCGCCCTAGCGTGATCTTCGCAGGCTTGCCGTCAACCTTCGTTCGCACCGCCCATGACAAGCTGCCACTCGGTTGCGGTTGCATGACCAGATAGAGCCCGGCTTGCGCGCTGTCCGGTATCTCTTGCCGCGCCGCTGCCGGCTTCAATGCGTTGATGAAAGCGGCGGCGCGCTTGTGCTGCGACGGGATCGAAACGGCCATTTGGAAAGCTCCGGGGTAACGTCAGGGGTAAACTGGGGTATGTTATTTCACGTTATGGCCCGTTATGCAAACCGATGCTCTAAGCCGAAAATATGTATAAAACCCAGCAATTTACCTGAATTAGCGTTGGCTACCGTGAGGTTCCGGGGTGCGCTGGCACAAAATTTGTAAACCGAAGGTCGGCGGTTCGATCCCGTCCGGGGGCACCAGTTCCGCTAGCCAATATGCAGAGGGCCAGGAAATCACACGTTTCAGCGTTCCCCATTACGCACTCGCGACTTGACCGGACGGACCCGCCTTGGCGAACGTGTTCCTCTCCCTGACTGACTTGTAGCCGTAAGCGACCCAAATACCGGTCAGCACCTTTTGGCACTCGGTTTCCGCCCCTCACACCGCAATCGCCGCCACCAGTATCCTGTTCTGCCTTCGTATCGCCGCACGCAATTCGGCAATCCCGGCCGCGTCGCGCTTCACGAACTCGATGAACATCATGTTCATGTTGTTGAAGATCAGTTCGCCGAGCACCGGCCCGTCAATATCCCGGCGCGCTAGGCCGAGCGCCTGCAGCCGGGCGATCAGCGCGCGGATCTGCTCGGTCAGCGCCAGGTCGAGCGCGCTATAGGCCTGGCCGAACGGGCTGTCGGGCAGCTGCGTCGAGATCGCCATCGCCTGCCGCCACATCTCCTTGCTGAGATAATGCAGCGAATGCTCGATATAGATGCCAAGCAGCGTATCGAGTGCATCGCTGACATTGGCCGGCGGGTTGGCGACGACGCCGCGCCCGGCATTGAGCACCTCGTTGACCTCCATCGAGACGATGGCGCCGAGGATGTCGCCCTTGTTCTGGTAGTAATTGTAGATCGTGCCAACCGATACTTCGGCCTGCGCCGCGATCGTCTCGATCTTGGCGCCTTCATAGCCGGCATCGCGGAAAAGCTCCGCGGCCGCCTCGATGATGCGGCGGTGCCGATCCGCCTTTTGCCTTGCCCGCAATCCGCTCATATCAGCTATCTGCCATAAAAACAGAATTGACTCAAGTTTAGAATTGGTTCAATTTTTCTGACAGAAGCCAAAAAGGCAAGGGAGAACACTCGATGTCCACAAATCCAATGACCACGAATCCGACGTCCATGAATCCGCTTTCCATTCTGAAGAACCATCTGCGCTCCGCAGGTGCGGCGACTGCGTTGCTGCTCGCGACCGGCACGGCAACCGTCGCTCAGGCGCAGGACCTCAACGCGCTGATCTGGTGCGATCACGCCGACCCGGCGCTGCTGCAGCCTTTCGAGGAGGCCAACGGCGTCAAGGTCAACGTCAAGGAGTTCGAAGGCACCGGCGCGGGCCTGGCGATCGTCGAGCAGTCGCAGCCCGGCGATTGGGACGTGATGGTGATCGACAGCATCGACGTGCCGCGCGGCGTCGAAAAGGCGCTGTTCGAGCCGCTGCCGGAGGACAAGCTGCCCCTCGCCGACCTCTTTCCCCAGGTGAAGATGGACAGTTCCACCGTCGTCGACGGCAAGCGCTACGGCATCACCGAGAAATTCGGCTACAACACCATCGGCTACAACAAGACCAAGGTCGATCCGGCCGACATGCAGTCGATGGCGGCGCTGACCGGCGACAAGTACAAGGGCAAGATCGCCATCTACGACTATTATTTGCCCGTCATCGGCATGGCAGCACTGGCGATCGGCAAGAAGACCGCTGAGCTGACGGAAGCCGACCTACCGGCGATCAAGGACGAATTGTTGAAGATGAAGGCCAATGCCAAGCTGGTCGGCGAAGTGACCGCCAGCCAGACCGCTCTCGCTACCGGCGAGGTCGACATCCTCGTTGGCGGCGGCGAGTGGGTGACGGCGGGGCTGGCCAAGGAAAACCCTGCCCTCGACTTCTCGATCCCTAAGGAGGGTGCCGTTCTGTGGTCGCAGTCGCTGGCCATGTTCAAGGATTCCAAGAACAAGGATCTGGCGCTGAAATTCATCCAGTACATCATGAGCCCCGAGGGCCAGGCGCGGCTCGCCACCTCGTCTTGCTATTGGGGAATGCCGGCGAATACCAAGGCGGCGCTGACCGACGAGCAGAAGAAGATCCTGCGCTTCGACGAACAGCCTGACTTTCTCGCCCGCGCCCAATCCTATCCGGCACCGAACGCCGATCTCGACAGGAAGATGCAGGACGTCTGGACCGAAATGCTGCAGGCGCAATGACCGGCTCCCGGTCATGAGCACTGTCACCAGCAGTGGGCGTCTGCTGCCTTGGGCGCTGGTCACTCCGGCGCTCGGCTGGACGCTGCTGTTTTTCGTCCTGCCTTTCCTGGCCATGGCGCTTTCCAGCCTTATGGCGCACGAAGGCGGCGGCTTGACGCTGTCCAACTACAGCCAGTTCTTCACCAACCCGTCCTACTGGCAGGCGATGGTGAACTCGCTGCAGGTGACGGCGATCGTCACTGTGGTCTCGGTGGTGCTTGCCTACCCCTTTGCCTGGATCCTCGCCGAACAGGTGCCGGAGCGCTGGCAGCGGCTGGCGCTTATGCTGGCCGTGCTGCCGTTCTGGACCTCCTACGTCGTGCGCTCCTATTCCTGGCTGCTGGTGCTGGCACAGAACGGCGTCATCAACCGCGCGCTGACAGGTTCCGGCCTGTTCACCGAGCCGGTGCAGCTCGCCAACACACGGCTGGCCACCATCACCGGCTTCGTGCATTTCTTCGTCATGCTTTTGACGCTGACGATTTTCGCCAATCTGAAGCAGCTGAGCCCCAGTTATCGCAAGGCCGCAGCCGATCTCGGCGCCGGGCCGCTGCGGACGTTTCTGCACATCGTGCTGCCGCTGACCTTGCCCGGCATCATGGTCGGCGCCTTCCTCACCTTCGTGCTCTGCATCGGCGACTACATCACGCCGCAGATCCTGGGCGGCAACAACGAGCTTTTGATGCCGCAGCTGGTGATGATGCAGATCGGCCGGCGCGGCGACTTTCCGCTCGCCTCAGCGCTGTCGATCATCCTGATGGCGGTCGTCACCATCGCCTATCTCGCCTGCGCCCGCTGGCTGAAGATCGAGCGGGCCTGACCATGCGCGCCCTCGTCCGCATCACCGCCGTCCTCTACGCCATCGCCATTTACGGCTTCATCTTCCTGCCGGTGGTGGTGCTGGTGCTATTTTCGTTGCAAGCCACATCGTTTCCGATCCCGCCCTTCACCGGTCCGTCGCTGCGCTGGTACGACGCGGTTCTCACCGATACGCGACTGACTTCGGCGCTGGTCAATTCGCTTGCTGTGGCGGTCCTCTCCTCAGCTGCCGCCGTTACTCTCGGCTTTCTCTCCGCCTGGGGTTTCGCGCGCTTCGTCCTGCCGGGCTCGGGCCTGATGCGCGGGCTGATCACGCTGCCGCTGACGGTGAGCTATCTCATCATCGGCATGGGATTGCTGGTGCTGTTCAACTGGGCCGGCGTGCCGAAGTCGCTTGTGTCAGCCGGCATCGGCCATGTCGTGATCAACCTGCCGCTCTGCTTTGCCATCATCTACAGCCAGATGGGCGACCACCAGATCAACATCGAGCGTGCCGCGCGCGACCTCGGCGCAGCTGAATGGAAGGTCCTGCTGCTGATCACCGTGCCGGTGATGGCGCCGGCCATCTTCGCCGGCTTCTTCCTGTCGATGACTTTCTCCTGGGACGAGTTCGTGATTTCCTTCCTGCTGACCCGCTTCGACACGACGCTGCCGGTGGAAATCTGGAACCTGCTGCGCTCCGGCCTCAACCCCAAGACCAATGCGGTCGGCTCGCTGGTCTTCGCCGTCTCCATCGTTTTGGTGGTGCTGTTCGAACTTATGCTGTTGCGGAGGAAGCCGGCATGACCGCGCCACTGGTCGATATTCGCTCCGTCTCGCATCGTTTCGGCCAGCTGGCGGTGCTGAAAAACGTCTCGTTGAACATAGAACCCGGCAGTTACACCATCCTGCTCGGCCCATCGGGCTCGGGCAAGACGACGCTGCTCTCCATTCTCGGCGGCTTCGTCACGCCGAGCGAGGGCAAGGTGTTCATCCGCGGCGAGGACTGCACGTCTGTGCCGCCGGCGAAGCGCCCCACGACTACGGTGTTCCAGGACTATGCACTGTTTCCGCATATGAGCGTCGGCGGCAATGTCGGCTTCGGCCTGCGTATGCAAGGCGTCGACGCCGCAACACGGACCGCAAGGGCGCGCGAGGCACTGGCGCTGGTCGGGCTGGCGGCTGCGTTCGACAAGAAGCCACACCAGCTTTCCGGCGGCCAGCGCCAGCGCGTGGCGCTGGCGCGCGCGCTTGTTGTCGAGCCGGCTGTGCTTTTGCTCGACGAGCCGCTCGGCGCGCTGGACCTCAAGCTGCGCCGTCAGATGCAGGACGAGTTGAAGGCTATCCAGAAGCGCGTCGGCACCGCGTTCATCCATGTCACCCACGACCAGGAGGAAGCCATGGCGCTGGCCGACCATTGCGTGGTGATGAATGACGGGCGGATCGAGGACGAAGGACCGCCCGAGCGCGTTTATGCGCGGCCGGCGACGCGCTTTTCCGCGACCTTCATGGGTGAAAGCACGCTGATATCAGGAACGGTGACGGAGACGAAGAACGGGAACATCACTGTCGCGACACAGATTGGCCCGCTGTCGCTGCCCGGCAAATTGCCGGCGGGAGCAACTGTTGCCGTCGCCATCCGTCCGGAGCATCTTGTCCTTGGCGAAGCTGGTGGCACTGTAGCGCTTGGCACGGCCAAGGTGAGCGACGTGGTCTTCCAGGGCAGCTTCAAGCGCGTGCTCGCCGTTTCTGCGCAGGACCCGGCGTTGCAATTCATCGCCAAGCTTCCAGCGGCAGCCACGGTCCAGCCGGGCGACATCGTTGCTGTCTCATGCGATGCTGGCGACGTCATCCTTCTGGCGGACTGAGCGATGAGCACGCTTCCGGTTATCGACGCAGCGAATTGGTACGAAACCATCCGCATGGGCGATGGCGTGACGCTGATCCACGAGCCATGGATAAAGCCGTTCTTCCGCTGCAATATGTGGCACGTGCGCGGGCGCGGCCGCGACCTTCTGTTCGACACCGGCCTCGGCCATTTCAGCCTGCGGCGCCACGTGCCGCTGGTGACGGAGCGAAAGCTCATTTGCGTGGCAAGCCACACCCATTTCGACCATATCGGCTGCCATCACGAATTTCCCGACCGCTGCGTGCATCCGGCCGAGGCGGAGATCCTTGCCGATCCGCGCAATGAATGGACGGTCGCCGACACTTATGCGACGGACGAGATGTTCGATGGCATGCCGCAAGGCTGGGATGCGGCGCGCTACCGGATACTGCCGGCGCCGGCCGGCCGCCTGCTTGGAGAAGGCGATGTAGTCGATCTTGGTGACCGCGCCTTCGAGGTGATCCACACGCCGGGTCATTCGCCCGGCGGCATTGCGCTCTACGAGAAGAAGACCGGCGTCCTGCTTTCCGGCGACATCATCTATGACGGCCCGCTGATCGACGAAGCCTATCATTCGGTCGTCGACGATTACGTCGAAACGCTGCTGCGCATGCGCGACCTCGATGTCTCGGTCGTGCATGGCGGCCATTTCCCAAGCTTCGGCAAGGTGCACTATCGCCAGCTTGTCGATGAGTATCTCGCGCAAAAGCGGCAGGCCGGCTGCCATCTGCTGCAGAACCGGTGAGCGCGAGCTAGCGCACTGGCCTCGAACCTCCATTTCGCTTGCACTGTTACCGAAGAAACTATGGCGAGAGCCGGTTATCCACAGACCAGTCGCTAGCAGTCACAGTTCCGCCGCACAGACGACCAACAAGAAACAATCGGTAAGAGAATGGCAACGGATCACATCCTCGACAGGTTCGTCTGTCGAACGGCGGGGGGGTAATATGAACGCACCTGCACAAGATGCGTCCTCAACCAGGAGTTAATATGGCCAATTACTACGGGACTGCCCTCGCGGACTTCTTCCGCGGTACGCCCTACGACGATTTTTTCAAGCTGAGCGCTGGCGACGACGTCGCATGGGGCGGCTCGGGTAAGGACCGCTTCGACGGCGGGGATGGCAACGATAAGATGTATGGCGAGGATGGTCACGACACGTTCGACGCAGGCCTTGGCAACGATCTGATCAATGGCGGCCTCGGCGACGATCACATCCTCGGCGGGGGCGGCAATGACCTGATCTACGGGGGAGCCGGCAAGGAATATATCGACGCGGGCTACGGGGACGACGTCATCTACGCCGGGGACGGCGACGACGGCTACTTTAACCAGATCGACCCGACTACGGGCTTGCTCACCATACAGGCAGTGGGCGGCGGTGCCGGCAACGATACGATCTACGGCGAGGGAGGCAATGACCTGCTGAAAGGGCAGTCGGGCGACGACAGGGTCTACGGCGGCATTGGCAACGACCATGTCGACGGCGGTGATGGCAACAACTATCTCGACGGTGGCGACGGGGACGACATCCTCGACTCGGAGGGTGGTGTCGATGAGCTGCATGGTGGCAACGGCATCGATCATTTGGAGTCCGGGATCGGCAACGACAAGCTATATGGAGATCAAGGCAACGACTTCATGTCTGGTGAAGGCGGTAATGACTATTTGTCGGGTGGCCAGGGCGCCGACTGGATGAGCGGCGGTGACGGGACCGACGTCCTTAACGGCGGCACGGAGAACGACACCATATTCGGCGACGGCGGTTCGGACTTGATGACTGGCGGCCTTGGCAGCGACCGTTTCATCTTCAAAGGCACGGCTTCAACCGTGGGAACTGACACAATCACCGATTTTCAGGATGGTATCGATCTAATCACACTGGAGCACCTCGGCGTCACCAAGTACGCCGCAGGCGGTGGGGCCGGCACAGTATTCGCTCACGATGCGGCCGGCGGGGACGTTGTAGTGGACGTGGCCACCTCGGCCGGTGTCCATTTCTCCATTGTGCTCGACGACCCGCTTGCACACCTGTCCGCGGCTATGATCTCGGCCAGCGACTTTCAGTTCGCTTAGTGCATTTGCAGCCAAATGGAATCATTTGGCGTCCGCAGAGCCTTTCCGGTTCCGAGCGAACCGGAAAGGTTTAGCCGTTCTGTTTTGTCGTGTTCACCCATGCCTGCTTGAGCGACAGCTCGATTTTATTTTCCGGGCCGCCAATCAAAATGTCGACTTGAGCCTTACAGCGCCCTTTGCGGGCACGGCGTTCCGGCGGCGTCGCCGCAGCGCGATGCTGCCGGCTGGGGTCTGAAACTCATTTCCTCGGACCGGCGTACCAGCTCGGCGAAAACGAGGGCGAAACTTCCCAGCATCAGGAAGACAATAATCAGGCGTGTCACCGGCAATAGACAGGTCTCGACTGGCTAGCCCCCACGCCGCCCATCCACTGCCGGCTAACATGACCGATCCGGCTTTACGAGAGCTTAAGCCTGGTCTTAACCATCACATTCGCTTGTGATGCGACATGAAGTGCGAGCCGCTGACCGGGATTTCGTCCCGGCGATGTGTCGCCGAACAGGTCAACGCCTCCCTTTGCAGATTTGCGCTCCCATGCTACCCCGGCGCACGCCAACCGGTCGCCGCCGACCGGTCACCATCGGGGAGCCATGAGCAAAGCCGCCAGCCGTTTCGCCTTCGTCTCGTCCGATACAGCCGACGCCAAGGCGGCGCTGGAGAGCCTGTCGGCGCGCTATGGGCAGAGATCCGTCGAAGAGGCGGAGATTGTCGTTGCGCTCGGTGGCGACGGCTTTCTGCTACAGACCCTGCGCGAGACGATGAGCACGGGAAAGAAGGTCTACGGCATGAACCGTGGCACCATCGGCTTCCTGATGAACGAATACCGCGCCGGCGGCTTGACCGAGCGCATCGCGGCGGCCATCGCCGAAACGATCCGTCCGCTCGAGATGCTGGCAGTGACGCAAGAAGGCGAGACGATGTCGGCGCTGGCGATTAACGAGGTAGCGCTGTGGCGCCAGTCCTATCAGACGGCAAAAATCCGCATTACCGTGGATGAGCAGGTACGAATGGAAGAATTGCACTGCGACGGCGTCATGATCGCGACTCCGGCCGGTTCGACCGCCTACAATCTGTCCGCGCACGGGCCGATCCTGCCGCTCGACGCGCCGTTGCTGGCGCTGACCCCGGTCAGTCCGTTCCGTCCCCGGCGTTGGCGCGGCGCGCTGCTCTCCAACAAGGCGACCGTCCGTTTCGACATTCTGGAGCCGGAAAAGCGGCCGGTGAACGCCGCCGCCGACCACACCGAGGTCAAGGCAGTGACCTCGGTCACGGTGCGGGAATCGCCGACGACGACCGCGACGCTGCTGTTTGATCCCAACCACTCGTGGAACGAACGCATTCTCGCCGAACAGTTCCGCTACTGAGCCGGCGTAACGACCTATGGCTCGATTAAGTATCGCGATTAAGGTTACGACTTCACAATCGTGCCATTCCCGCCCGTTTCTGTTGACAAATCGCGGACTTGCTCCTAACTGCAATACCAATCTTGCAAGCGCGTGGCGCTTGCCGCGACGATTGACGTTGCGCTTCCCCGAACAGCCAAAGACACTCAGAATTGTCCTCAGACACCCACATCGCTCAAGAAGCGTTGACCTTCGCAGACCTTGGCCTGTCGCCGAAGGTCCTTTCCGCAGTTACTGACGCTGGCTACACCGAGCCGACGCCGATCCAGTCCGGCGCTATCCCGCACGCCTTGCTTGGCAAGGACGTGCTGGGCATCGCCCAAACCGGCACCGGCAAGACCGCTTCGTTCGTGCTGCCAATGCTCACCCGGCTGGAAAAGGGCCGCGCCCGCGCCCGCATGCCGCGCACGTTGATCCTGGAGCCGACGCGTGAGCTTGCCGCGCAGGTCGAGGAAAACTTCGTCAAATACGGCAAGAATCACAAGCTCAACATCGCACTCCTGATCGGTGGCGTGTCCTTCGACGAGCAGGACAAGAAGCTGGAGCGCGGCGCCGACGTGCTGATCGCGACGCCCGGCCGCCTGCTCGACCATCGCGAGCGCGGCAAGCTTCTGCTCAACGGCGTCGAGATCCTCGTCATCGACGAGGCCGACCGCATGCTCGACATGGGTTTCATCCCTGACATCGAGCGTATCTGCGAGATGATCCCGTTCACACGGCAAACGCTGTTCTTCTCGGCGACAATGCCGCCGGAAATCACCAAGCTCACCGAGAAATTCCTGCACGCACCGGTGCGTGTCGAGGTTTCGAAAGCCGCGTCCGCCGCCACCAATATCACCCAGCGGCTGGTCAAGTCCGGCCCAAAACCCTGGGACAAGCGCGAGACGCTGCGCAATCTGATCAAGGCCGAAGACGAAGAACTGAAGAACGCCATCATCTTTTGCAACCGCAAGATCGAGGTATCGGAGCTGTTCCGCTCGCTGCTGAAATATGATTTCGACGCCGGCGCCCTGCATGGCGACATGGACCAGCGTGCGCGCATGCAGATGCTGGCCAATTTCCGCGACGGCAAGCTGCGTTACCTCGTCGCCTCGGATGTCGCGGCGCGCGGCCTCGACATCCCCGATGTCAGCCATGTCTTCAATTACGACGTGCCGATCCACGCCGAGGATTATGTCCATCGCATCGGTCGCACCGGCCGCGCCGGACGTTCCGGCAAGTCCTTCACCATCGCGACCAAGTCGGACACCAAATACATCGACGCCATCGAGCGGCTGATCGGCACAAAGATCGAGTGGCATGACGGCGACCTGTCGACGGTCGTTGCCAGCGAGGGCGAGGATGATGCTCCCCGCCGTGGCCGTGGTGCGCCGCGTCGCGCCGGCCGCAAGGACGATGACCGCAAGGACAAGGGCGAACGCAAACCGCGCGAACGCCACGCCATGCACAGCGACGACGCGGCGCCGGATACGCGCGAAGAGCAGCCGGCCGCCGAGACCGCAGTCAGCGATATCGGCGAGCGGCGCGCACGCAAGCAGGCGATCCGGTCCGAAAACACCGAACGCAAGGCTTCTCCCGACCGCAACGAACAGCGTGCGCCGGAACGTGGCGACACCAAGCCGCAGCGCGACCGCCCTGCCCGCCATCGTCAGGAAGATAACGACACCACCGTCGGCTTCGGCGACGATATGCCGGCCTTCATGCGAATCGTCGCCAAGGTCTGACACCGCAGCGCCGCGCGTCCAAAACGGACGCGCTAATGCATCGCCCAAGGTCTGGGCTCGGGCTTGATCCCGGGGTGTGCAGAGGGTTCCGGCACAACGGCCTGCAATGGCTACAGATTTTTGAGATCCAGGCGGGACGCCAGCATATCCAGAAACGTGCGGACCTTGGCGGAAGACGACCTGCCTTGCGGCCACAGGGCGTGGATCGGCACCGGCAACGGCTCGAATTCCGTCAAAACCAGTTCGACGCGGCCATCATCCACCAGATGCCTTATCTGCCAAAGTGGCGAGTAGCCCAGGCCCAATCCCTGGGCCGCGGCTGCATAAATCGATATCATCAAATTGGACCGAAAAGTGCCGGCGACTTTCACCGCCCGAGGCTTGCCTTCAATCTGAAACATCCATTCGCCTGAACGCTCATCGACGGTTCGAACGATGCAGTTATGCTCGCTCAGTTCAAAGGGATGGGCCGGCCGGCCGCGGTGTCGAAAGTAGGAGGGGGCGCCGAACACGACGCGCCGCAACGCCCCCAGACGTTTGGCCCGCAAGCTGGAGTCCGGCAAATTGCCGATCCGTATTGCCAGATCGAGGCCTTCGGCGCCGAGGTCGACAAATCCATCGGAAAGCTGGAGATCGACCTCGACCCGAGGATACATCCGCATGTAGTCGGCGATGACAGGTACGACGAAATCCGGGCCGAACAGAACCGGTGCACTCACACGCAGAATGCCCGACGGCTCCAGTTGCTGGTTGGCCGCTTCAAGTCTTGCTTCGTTTATTTCGTCGATGGCGGGTTTGATGCGCTGGAAAAAGGCCGCTCCGACTTCGCTCGGCGTCGAGCGGCGCGTTGTCCGATGCACAAGCTCGACCCCGACGGATTCTTCCAGCGTCGCCAAGGACCGGCTGATCGACTGCAGTGAGCGGTTCAGTCGGCGTGCGGCAGCCGTCAGGCTTCCCTGCTCGACGACTGCGATGAAGGCTTCAAAATCATCTATCCGGCTCATAAATTCTCCCGAAAATCGAGAGAAATTATCGCAAAGCCGAGTAATTGTAACGCGGTTCGCGAGCTTTTATTTTCCCTGCAAGAGATTCCGAAAGGGCAAGCTTGATGAAAGGGAATTGTCATGCGAGCACCCAATCCAACCGTCCTGGTTGTTGGCGCCACAGGCCGATTTGCCGGACTTGTCGTGCCGGAACTTGTCTGCCGCAATGCCAGTGTTCGGGCGCTCGTTCGCGACCACCCCGCGAACGTCGAAAAGGCCAGGAAGCTCGGGGCATCGGAGGTTGCGACCGGAGATTTGCGCAATCGTCAGAGCCTCGAAAGCGCCGTCGAGGGCGTTGACGGGGTCTTTCACATCGGGCCGGCTTTTGCTCCCGATGAGGCTGCGATGGGTATTGCCATGGTTGAAGCGGCAAGCCGCGCAGGTGTTCGAAAATTCGTCTTCTCGTCAGTGATCCAGCCTACCAATACAAGCCTGGAAAACCACGCGAGCAAGGTGCCGGTCGAAGCTGCTCTCTACTCGACGAACATGGAATATACCATCCTGCACCCTGTCAATTTCATGCAGAATATCGGAGCAGCTTGGCCGTCCGTTGTCGAGCATGGCATCTTCTCGGAACCGTTTCCAAAGACAGCGAAGGTGGCGCGTGTCGATTACCGCGATGTCGCTGAACTGGCGGCGATCGCGTTGACCGAAGCGCGACTGTCCTATGCGACGCTTGAACTGTGCGCCGGTATGCACAGCCGCGAAGACATCGTCTCGATGATGAGTGAGGAACTTGGCCGCCCGATCTCTGCTGGCGAGCCGACATTTGGCGAGTGGGCGGCGAATGCCCGTCTTCCCTACAGCGACCGCCAGATGCATTTGCTGGCCAAAGTACATGACCACTATGCCCAATTTGGCCTCGGCGGAAACAGCCTGACGTTGCACGCCGCCTTGGGCCGGGAGCCGCGTTCGTTACGAAGCTTTATTCGGGAACTGGCCCTGCAGACGGCATATGTCGCCTGATGGCGCTCGCGACGGCGCGTACGCACATTTTCTGACAAGGAGATTTTTCATGTCACGGGATAAGGTTTTGAGATTGAGAAAATTGCCGTCTTCATCCAGCGTAGTGGTGATGCCGTTCGTTCTCTCAATCCTCATGTCTTGCATTGTCTCGGCGGTTTCGACGGCAATCGGCACGGGCTGGACGAGCGGTTTCGTGGCGACCTGGTCGTATGCATGGGGGGCATCATGGCTTGTTGCGTTTCCGAGCCTGCTGATTGTCCTTCCGATCGTGCGCCGGATCGTCGCGGTAATTGTCGATCAGCCGGCCCGCTCCTGACCCGGAATACGCCCATGGAAACGGCCCCATATGAGGCCGTTTCCATGTTCAATACCGGCTTGCTGCGGCCGGAATCGTGATCTTGCTCAGGTGAGCGGCGAAAGCTGGATTTCGACGCGCCGGTTCTGGGCGCGGCCAGCCGTCGTTGCGTTTGACGCAATCGGACGCGTCTCGCCGAAGCCGGTGACAGCGAAGCGGCGGGAATCGACGCCCTGTCCTGACAGATAATTGGCGACCGCCAGCGCGCGACGCTGCGACAAATCGAAATTATGCTCGTCGCCGCCGGTCGAATCGGTATGGCCAAAGACGTCGACCGTGGTCTGCCGGAACTTGTTCAGCACCAGCGCCACAGAATTCAGCACCGGGTAGAAGCCGGGCTTCACCGCATCTTGGTCGACGTTGAAGGTGATGTCGGACGGCATGTTGAGGATGATCTGGTCGCCGGTGCGGGTGACGCTGACGCCGGTGCCCTGAAGCTGCCTGCGCAGCTCGGCTTCGTTCTGGTCCATCGTGGCGCCGATGGCGCCACCGGCAAGCGCACCTATGCCCGCGCCGATCAGCGCATTGCGGCGGTCGTTGCCGCCGGCAAGCAGGCCGAGACCTGCACCCGCCAGCGCGCCGAGGCCGGCACCGGCAGCTGTATTGGAAACTTTCTGCTGTCCAGTGTACGGGTCGGTGGTGGTGCAGGCACTCACAAGCACAGCCGTCGCCACGACGACGAGCACAGTCTTTTTCATAGGATCGTCCCTCTCCAAACCGCGGCCGCTTCGACCGCGCCATATCAGCCCTTCCCAGGCCTTGTAGCATGAAATGCGGCGAAAAACGGAACCAGAAAAGCGGCCGGCTGAGCTTTCCCCAACCCAAATGTCGCGCCTCGATGACGGCCCGACGGGCTACCAGAGATTCTTGCCGTCGATAACGACCACCTCGACGTTGTCGAGGTCGAAATCGTCGAATAGCCGTGAATTCACGCTGATCTTCGGATTGTCGAAATCCGGTTCGCCGGTCGACCAGTCCGGCGTCTCGGTAAACGTGCCGCAGCCGCAGGTGGCGCAAAAACCATGTTTAATGGTTTTCGATCCCCACCGGTAGAAAGATACGTTCTTGAGCGGACTGGTGAGCTTGAACTGCGAGGGGGTGTAGTAGGCCCACAGCGAACCGCGCTTGGAGCAGAAGGAGCAGGTACATTGCGTCACGGTTTGCGGTGCTTCAGAAACCTCGAATGTCGTTGCCTTGCAGTGACAGCTTGCCTTGATGGTCATGAGCGAATTCCTCTCCGTTGCCCGCCGTCCGTAGGCAAGGCAACATAAAGAGGCTTTCCTGGCAACCACCTGTCGGCAGGCTGGCTCGCCCGCCATGCACAAAGTCAAAAATGTCAGGGCATTCCTCTGCACACCCCAGTTGTTGTGTCCTAATACGACGGTGGCGGCACGAACAGGCAGATGGTCTTTCCGTCATTGGCACCGGCGACGGAACACCAGTGATATTCGCCATCGGGCGAATTCTTGATCCGCTTGTCGCTATAGGCCACCACCTCTCCCGTACCCTTGATGACATAGCCCTCAGGGCGCTCGCTGATCGACGTCTGCGATACCTCGCGGCAATCGTAGCCCGAACAGCAGGAGAATGGATAACTCCAGCCTTGCGGCATCGCCGCTGTTGGCGTGGCATCGTGCGCAAACGCAGGTGCCGACAGCACCGCGATCATTCCGGCTGCGAACAGGGTAGAGAGGAGTCGGCCAACCGATTGAACGGCCTTGGCCGATCCGGACGTGGCAGCAGACATGGAGACATTCCTTTCAAACGAGGATCAAGCGATTTGCTTGCCCGTTCCAAGAACGTGTCTTCCCAGTGGCCGGATCGTCAGGTCGCAGATACGCCGCGTCAGGCCATAAATGCTTTTCTCCCCAGCCCTTGGATGCTGGGCTGATTCCTGGGACGGCGCAACAGACTGCTGCGTGCATGCAACGAATTGCCGCGTGCACGGTGTCGCAGCCAGAAACGCCGACGTCTGCAGCCGGAACTCTCTGCCGGCTGGTTTGGCGTAGCCAACCGACGGCAGACGGGATCGCAAATAACGAGATTCACCTCAGAGTGGTTCCAGCCTATGCGCTGACAGGCCCGGCGATCACGTGCTCTTGATACTGCGGCAGGTCATCGGTGATGGTGAACCACGGCGCCTTGGAACCGACGAAGATGTGCTGGGCCGGCCGGATGCTCGGGTCGTCGACGAGCGTCCCCATGGCGACATGGACGAAAGTACCATCACGAACCAGCGAGTAGAGCAACGAGCCGCACAACTTGCAGTGCGTGTCGTTGCCGCTTTCGTCGCCGAAGATCATCAGCTTGTCGTCACCCTTGGTGAGGTGAAGCTTCTCGCGCCCGATGCCGGCGAAGGGCTTGAAGGCCGAGCCCGTCGTGCGGCGGCAGTTCGAGCAGTGGCAATTCGCGGCATAAGCGAATTCGTCCGCCACCTCATATTGGACGGCACCGCATAGGCATCTGCCGGCAAGCTTGCGATCGCTTGCATATTCCGGCTTTGTCACAGGCTCCTCCTTCCCGGCGATCACGGTTAGCATCGAAGCTGTCTGGGTGTTTTAGTCCAGATCCGCCACCACTTCGCCCGCGCCGCCCTCGATGCGCTGCGACAGCGAGGCTTCCATGAAATCGTCCAGGTCGCCGTCGAGCACGCTCGACGGGCTGGTGCTCTCGACGCCGGTGCGCAGGTCCTTCACCAGCTGATAAGGCTGCAGCACGTAGGAGCGGATCTGATGACCCCAGCCGATGTCGCTCTTCGACGCCTCGGTGGCATTCGCAACCGCTTCACGCTTCTTCAGCTCTTCCTCGTAAAGCCGCGAGCGCAGCATCTCCCAGGCCTTCGCCTTGTTCTTATGCTGCGAGCGCTCGGCCTGGCAGGCAACCGCTATGCCGGTGGCAAGATGGGTGATGCGGACTGCCGAATCGGTGGTGTTGACGTGCTGGCCGCCCGATCCCGACGAGCGGTAGGTGTCGATGCGGACATCCGATTCGGAGACATCGATCTCGATCGTCTCGTCGATCACCGGATAGACCCAGACGCTAGCGAAGGAAGTATGGCGGCGCGCATTGCTGTCATAGGGCGAAATGCGCACGAGACGATGGACGCCCGATTCCGTCTTCAGCCAGCCATAGGCGTTATGGCCCTTGATCAGCAAGGTAGCGGACTTGATGCCGGCCTCTTCGCCGTCGTGCACTTCCAGCACTTCGACCTTGAAGCGGCGCCGCTCTGCCCAGCGCGTATACATGCGCAGAAGCATCGAAGCCCAGTCCTGGCTCTCGGTGCCGCCAGCGCCGGCATGGACTTCGAGATAGGTGTCGTTGGCGTCGGCCTCTCCCGACAACAGCGTCTCGATCTGCCGGGCCTTCGCTTCGCCGCGCATCGAGCGGATCGCCGCTTCTGCCTCCGCGATGACGCTCTCGTCGCCTTCTTCCTCGCCAAGCTCGATCAGGCCGATATTGTCTTCGAGCGCCTGGGTCAGGCCTTTGACCGCCGCGATGCCCTCTTCGAGGCCCTGGCGCTCGCGCATCAGCTTCTGCGCTTCCAGCGGCTCGTTCCACAGGCTGGAATCCTCGGCACGCACATTCAGGTATTCAAGCCGCTTTATGGCCTGATCCCAGTCAAAGATGCCTCCTCAGCAGGGTTATCGCCTGCCTGATTTCGTCGACAATATTCTGCGTTTCCGCGCGCATGGCTGGCTGTTCGATCCTGTTTGCTGAGTCGGCGCGATACATAGGGACGGCATCGCCACATGTAAAGCGAAACGGGCCGGCCAGACCATGGTCTGACCGGCAACTTCAATGTTGATGTCGTTAATACAGCCCGCCGCCGCCCGACTGGATAGCCTGCGTGGCTTGCGGCGACAGCGGTCCGCCAGCACCATTGGAGCCGTCGGCGCCCATGCCGATCACCCAATAACTGTCGGCAGGCCCGGTGCCTGGCTTGAAGGCCTCGATGATGGTGCCCGGCTCGCCTTCGGCTGCCCGCATGCCGGTCTTGCGATTGATCGCGATCAGTTTCATGCCTTCCGGAACCTGGAAATCGACGTTGGTCGTACCGTCCAGCGCCACGCGCATGAAGTCCTTGAAGATCGGCGCGGCGAGACCGCCGCCGGTAGCGCCCTTGCCAAGGCCTCTCGGCTGGTCATAGCCCATGTAGAGGCCGACGACGAGATTCGGCGTATAGCCGATGAACCAGGCATCCTTCTCGTCGTTCGTCGTTCCCGTCTTGCCGGCGATGTGACGGCCAAGCTCGGCGATGGTGGCGCCGGTGCCGCGCTGCACGACGCCCTCCATCATCGACGTGATCTGGTAGGCGGTCATCGGATCGAGCACCTGCTCGAAATTGTCTACCAGTTCCGGCTCTGGCTGATTCTTCCATTCGGTGGCATTGCAGCCTTCGCAGCTACGCTCGTCCTGCTTGAAAACGGTCTTGCCGTAGCGATCCTGGATGCGGTCGATCAGCGACGGTTTGATCGACTTGCCGCCATTGGCCATGATCGAATAGGCCGACACCATGCGCATCACCGTCGTCTCGCCGGAGCCCAGCGCCATCGGCAGATACGGCGCCAGATGATCATAGACGCCGAAGCGCTCGGCATATTCCACGACCAGCTTCATGCCCATGTCGTTGGCCAGCCGCACGGTCATCAGATTGCGCGACTTTTCGATGCCGGAGCGCAACGTCGCCGGCCCCGCGACCGTTCCGTCGTAGTTCTTCGGCGTCCAGGTCGTGTTGCCGCTCTGGATGGTGATCGGTCCGTCCATGATCACCGAGGCCGGCGTATAGCCATTGTCCAAGGCGGCCGAGTAGACGATCGGCTTGAACGAGGATCCCGGCTGCCGCATGGCCTGCGTCGCGCGGTTGAATTCCGACTGCGCGTAGGAGAACCCGCCGACCATGGCCAGGACGCGACCGGTATGCGGATCCATGGCGATCAGGCCGCCTTCCACTTCCGGAACCTGGCGCAGGCTGTAGGTGCCGTCAGAACCGTCGTTCTTCTGCACGAAGATGACGTCACCCGGCTTCAGCACATCCGCCGGCGACTTGGCCTTGACGGTCTTGCCGTCGACCACGTGACGCATGGCGAAACCCATGTCTTCCTTGCTGACGGTGCCTTCGATGCGCTCCTTGACAAGCTCGCCCGAGGCCTGGCGCGCCGGCTGCAGTCCGATCGACAAGCCGGTCGCGGAACTGTCGAGCACGACGGCGAGCGACCACTCGGGCACATCCTCCAGTCCCTTGACCTTGCCGAGCGGCACGCCCCAGTCGCCGGATATGTCGATGTTGGTCACCGGCCCGCGGTAGCCGCGCAGCGTGTCGAACTTCATCAGGCCGCTCTGTATCGACTTGCGGGCGATGAGCTGCAGCTTCGGGTCGATCGTCGTGCGGACGGAAAGGCCGCCCTCGTAGAGCGCGTTCTCGCCATAGCGCGCGATGATCTGGCGGCGCACTTCCTCGGTGAAATATTCGCCCGCGAACAGATAGTTGCCGTTGCGGCGCGGCGTCACGCCGAGCGGCTCGGCCTTGGCCTTGTCGCCTTCTTCGCGGGTGACGTAGCCGTTCTCGACCATCTGGTCGATGACCCAGTTGCGGCGCTCAAGAGCGCGGTCGGCATGCTTGAAGGGATGGTAATTGTTGGGACCCTTCGGCAGGGAAGCCAGATAGGCCGCTTCCGCCACGGTGAGTTCGTTCACCGACTTGTCGAAATAGGTGAGCGCCGCGCCGGCGACGCCATAGGCTCCGAACCCAAAGAATATCTCGTTGAGGTAGAGCTCGAGAATGCGGTCCTTCGAATAGGCCTGCTCGATGCGGAAGGCGAGGATCATCTCCTTGATCTTGCGCTCGTAGGTCTGGTCGGAGGACAACAGGAAGTTCTTCGCCACCTGCTGGGTGATCGTCGAAGCACCGACCTGGCGCTTGCCGGAACCGAAATTCTGCAGATTGACCATGATCGCACGACCGAGGCCGGTCACATCGATGCCGGGGTGATTGTAGAAATTCTTGTCCTCGGCCGACAGGAAGGCCGCCTTGACGCGATCCGGGACCGCCTGGATCGGCAGATACAGTCGCCGCTCGCGCGCATATTCGGCCATCAGCGCCCCGTCGGACGCGTGGATGCGGGTCGTTACCGGCGGCTCGTACTTGGCCAGAACCTCGTAGTCGGGCAGATCCTTCGCCAAATGGCCGATATAGATCGCCACGCCCGCCGCGACCAGAAGGGCCAGCGTCGTGCCGATACCGAAGAAATAACCGATGAGACGAATCATGCCCGCTCCAGTCCGTGGTTCGGGAGTTTCCTAAACGAAGCCGCCTTTCGCGCAAGCATTCGGAACGGTCCCAATCCGCAATGGAAAACCCATGTCGCCACCATGTGGACAAAATACGGCAGCCTGGGGATTCGGCTCGCAATGCCGGGAATAATAGCTCCGGGTGTTGTCGTCGTGCAACGCTGCTTCTGGTTGTGGGCGGCGACGACTATATCAGCCTCCGGTGCCGCTTCCCGCCCTGGCCGAAGCAAACAGCGCGACAGCATTGGTTATGCTCTGGGCCGCCTTGCCGCGCCAATCGGCGCTGAGCAGCTGCGCTTCGTCCTTGGCGTTCGACAGATAACCGAGTTCGACCAGCACGGACGGCACATCCGGTGCCTTCAGCACCTTGAAGCCGGCCGAACGCTGCGGATTGTTGATAAGGCCGACGCTGGTCGAAAGCTGGCCGACCAGCGTGTGGGCAAAGCTCATCGAGAAATTATGGGTTTCGCGGCGGATCAGGTCGATCAGGATGTCGGTCACTTCCTTGCTGTCGTCCTTGATCTCCATTCCCGCGAACTGGTCGGAGAGATTTTCGCGGTCGGCAAGCGCCTGTGCCTCGGGGTCCGACGCCTTGTCGGACACGGTGTAGACGGTTGCGCCGCGGATGCCCTTGAGGCTGATCGTATCGGCGTGGATCGAGATGAGCAGGTCGGCTTCGTGCTGGCGGGCAATACGCACGCGCTCGTCCAGCCGCAGGAACTCGTCCGTCTCGCGCGTCATGAACACATCATAGTTGCCGACCGCTGCGAGCTTGTCCCGCAATTCGGCAGCAAAGGCGAGCGTGACGTTCTTCTCGACGGTACCGTTCAGGCCCTCGGCGCCGCCATCGACGCCGCCATGGCCGGGATCGATGACGACCGTGAAGCGGTGGCCCGGATTGGAGATCGGCCCGGTGCCGACCCTGCCGCCCTTGTCGGTCGAGACCGTCGAACCGGTTGTCAGCGCCTGATTGGCGAGCGCTGCGTCGAATTCTCGTTCTGACGCCGCCGACATATCGATGGCGATACGGTAGCCGTTGCCGTCGTCATTCCTGAGCACATCGAGCTTGTCGATCGCAAACGGCCCCTTGCCGGTGAGGATCAGCCGCGATCCTTCGCCGAGATCGCCGTAGCGCACGTCCCTGACCAGGCCGCGCGGCTTAACATCCTTGGCGTTGATGGCGAATCTCGTGCTTGGCAGATCGATGACCAGACGATTGGGTCCGCGCAGCAGGAACCATTTGACGTCGGGCTCGCGGTCGAAAGTCATGACGACACGCATCCTGGTGGCGTCGCCCGCCATTTTATAGCTGGTCGCGCTGAGCGGCACGTCGGCGCGCGATGCTGGCGAAAAAACCAGGCAAACCGCCAGCAGGAAAAGGGCAAAGGCAACGTGCAGGAAATGGCCCCCGGCGCAACGACCCTTGTTTGCGGTGACTGCCAGTCCCATCTCTTTCCAGTCGCTCCCGGTTTGGCGCCCGGCGCCATTCGTTTCGTCGAAGTGCCGGTTAGGCCGCGAACTCGATTAACGATTGGTATACAGAGAAGGTTAACCAAGCCTTTTCATGCAAGGGTCAGGACCTGTGCTTCCCCTACGGAACCGCTTTTTGCCGGCATCCGAAATCGGGGTTGCCTTCCATGCCGTCAAATCATAAAAGCGATGGTGGATCACTGCAATCCTGGAACCGCTTCCTCCGCAGCTTCCTGCTACAGGTCAGATGAAAGGCGGCTCCTTTCGCTTCAAGCGAAAAGGCTTCAGGTGATCGCGACGAATTTCGCAGGTGTGCGCCCGTGGCGGGGGAAACGCCTGCGTGAGGAAAACGGCCGGGTTTGTCCCGCGCCGGCTCTGTATGAGCAAACAAGCTGGTCCGGTTTTTCCCGGGCTTTGGTTCAAAAGGTTCTGCTGGTGACGATGGCTACAAGCGCAATCATGGAAAGGTCCGCATCAAACCGCGCCATTTTGGCTGCGGGCGGCACCGCCATGGCGCTCAAGCGGCGACCGGCGGACGTTCAATTGTCCGGCACCCACATTGATCCAGACTCACAGCGGCGGGCATTGCCTCGCAAGCTGCAGCTGGCGGCTGCCGGGAGGAAACGAAATAATGCCCAACAAGATGCTGATAGACGCCTCCCACCCGGAGGAAACACGTGTTGTCGTCGTTCGCGGTAACCGTATTGAAGAATTCGACTTTGAATCCCAGGACAAGAAGCAGCTCAAAGGAAACATCTACCTAGCCCGCGTAACGCGCGTAGAGCCCTCCCTTCAGGCAGCCTTTGTCGAATATGGCGGCAACCGTCACGGTTTCCTCGCCTTCAGTGAAATACATCCCGACTATTACCAGATCCCTGTCGCCGATCGTCAGGCGCTGCTGCGTGCGGAAGCACAGGAAGCCCAGGACGAAGAAGACGAAGACAGCGAAGGTGACGACCACCAGAGCCGCGATCGCGCACGGCGCGGTCGCCGTCGCGGCGGCAAGAACCGTGACCGCGGCGAACACAAGCGCGACGCGGGCGCAGCCGATTCCGAGGCGGGCGCAGCCGATTCCGAGGCGGGCGCGGCTGATTTCGATGAAAATGGCGACGCTGTCACCGCCGAAAGCCCGGCTTCCGAAAATGCCGACACATCGTCCGATACGGCCGGGCACCACGACGAAGCCGCCGATCATGGTGAGACCAGTCCTTCCGAAGGCGGCCCAACGTCGATTGCCGCCAGCATCGAAGCGGATGTGATTTCCGAAGCGGTGCGTCAGGCGGAGCCGAATGGCGAAGCCACATCCACCGACGATGACCGCGGCATGCTGGAAGAGGTGCAGCCCTCGCACCCGGACGACCACGAGGTCGAATCGGTCGGCGCCGAGGATGCTCTGGAAGAGGTACGCAACCGTCGCAAGCCGGTGCGCCGCCAATACAAGATCCAGGAAGTGATCAAGCGCCGCCAGATCCTTCTGGTGCAGGTCGTCAAGGAAGAGCGCGGCAACAAGGGTGCGGCACTCACCACCTATCTGTCGCTTGCCGGCCGCTATTCGGTGCTGATGCCGAACACGGCGCGTGGCGGCGGCATTTCGCGCAAGATCACCAACGCCCAGGACCGCAAGCGGCTGAAAGAGGTCGTCGCCGATCTCGAAGTGCCGCAAGGCATGGGCGTCATCCTGCGCACGGCCGGCGAAAGCCGCACCAAGGCAGAGATCAAGCGCGACTACGAATATCTGATGCGGCTGTGGGAAAACGTCCGCAATCTCACGCTGCAGTCTACGGCACCTGCCCTGGTCTACGAGGAAGGCAGCCTGATCAAGCGCTCGGTGCGCGACCTTTATAACAAGGATATCGACGAGATCCTGGTCTCCGGCGAGGACGGCTACCGCGAGGCCAAGGACTTCATGCGCATGCTGATGCCGAGCCACGCCAAGGTCGTGCAGCCGTTCCGTGACACCACGCCGATCTTCGTGCGCAACGGCATCGAGGCCCAGCTCGACCGCATGCTGCAGCCGCAAGTGACGCTGAAGAGCGGCGGCTACATCATCATCAACCAGACCGAAGCGCTGGTCGCCATCGACGTCAATTCGGGCCGCTCGACCAAGGAGCACTCGATCGAGGACACCGCGCTCCACACCAATCTCGAGGCCGCCGAGGAAGTCGCCCGGCAGCTCCGGCTGCGCGACCTCGCCGGCCTGATCGTCATCGACTTCATCGACATGGAGGAGAACCGCAACAACCGCTCCGTCGAGAAGCGGCTGAAGGATCACCTCAAGAACGACAGAGCCCGCATCCAGGTCGGCCGCATTTCGCATTTCGGCCTGATGGAGATGTCGCGCCAGCGCATCCGCGCCAGCGTGCTGGAATCGACGATGAAGCCTTGCCCGCATTGCGGCGGCACCGGCCATGTGCGGTCCGATTCATCTGTCGCACTCATGGTGGTGCGGGCGATCGAGGAATTCCTGCTCAAGGATTCGCGCAGCCACATAACAGTGCGGACACCGGCGGCGACCGCGCTCTACGTGCTTAACCACAAGCGCAGTACGCTGGTGGAGCTTGAACACCGCTTCGGCGTGACCATCACTCTGGAGGCCGACGATTCGGTTGGGTCCCAGCACTATGCGATCTTCCGCGGCGCGCTGGCCGAGAAGCCGGAGGGCTTTGTCGAAGTACGGACACTGCCGGCCTATGCCGAGCCGGAAGAGCCCGAAGACGAAATCGCCATAGAGGAGGAGAGCGAAACTCCGGTGCAGGCGGAACAGCCGCGCCAGGCCCAACAGCCGCAGCATCAGCCACGATCCGGCGAGGACGGCGACGGTCGCGACCGCAAGCGCCGCAAGCGCCGCAGACGGCGCGGCGGCAAGGATCGCGATCGCGAGCATGGTGACCGCGAGCATGGCGCCCCTGCTTCCGATACGGCGCCGGCGGACGGCGTCGCCGTGGCCGCAAGCGATGAAAGCGCCGAAGGGGCCGACGAAGCTGCGATCGGCACTGCCGCAACCGCGGAAGCGCCGGAAGACGGTCAGGGCAAGAAGCGCCGGCGCGGCAAGCGCGGCGGCAAGCGCAATCGCGGCGAAGGCGAGATCAGCGCGAGTGCCGGCGAGTCAGCTGGTGTGTCCGAAGGCGGCACTTCAGAAGGCGAGCCTGCCTCCATCGAGTCGACAGCGGCAACACCGGTTGAAGAGCCTGTGGCCCTCGCTCCTGCAAACGACGACACGCCAGTCGCCGAGAAGCCGAAAAAGCCGCGTCGCGCCGCCAAGCCGAAGAAGGCTGCCGCGGAAGCCGTCGCCGAGACGGTAACCGAGGCAGCTCCGGAAGCCGCTATCGAGGCAGCGGCGCCGGCCGAAACAGCGGAAGCCGCGCCTACGAAGGAAGCGCCTGCGACTGCCCGCCCAGCGCGGCGCAAACCGGCTGCAGTGGATGCCCCGGTTGTGCCCGTGGTTTCCTCGAACGTTGCCGACGAGGCAAAGACCGAGGACAAGCCGAAGCGTGCCGGCTGGTGGCAGCGGAAGGGCTTTTTCTAAGCTTTTCAGTTTTTTGGAATGATTTTCTGATCAAAAATCCCGCGTTGCCCGGTAGGCGGCGCGGGGTTTTTCATGTCGGAATAGCAGTAAATCCCAAAAGCGCGTCGCACCTGAAGTCGTTATCCCAAAAGCCGCGGCGCAATTTTGTGCGACATGCATCAAGGCGCAAAGATCGACCAATTCATCATCTTCGCCAGTTTCTCCAGCGCGATCGAGCCCAGCCTGGAATTGCCGTTGGCATTGAGGCCGGGTGACCACACGGCAAGAGACGCCACGCCCGGCACGATCCCCAATATGCCGCCGCCGACGCCGCTCTTGCCGGGAATGCCGACGCGGAAGGCAAAATCGCCGGACCCGTCATAATGGCCGCAGGTCAGCATCATTGCGCCGATGCGGCGGGCGCGCTCTGCCGACACCACCGAATGTCCGGTGGCCGGGTTCTTGCCGCCATTGGCAAGGAAGCGGCCGGCCAGGGCGAGTTGCCGGCAACTCATGGCGATGGCGCAATGGTGGAAATAGACGCCCAGCGCCAGTTCCGGCGCATGGTGGAGGTTACCGAAGGATTTCATATAGTTGGCAAGCGCGAAATTGCGAAAGCCGGTGGCGCGTTCGGAAGCCGCGACCTCGCGGTCGATGATAACAGTCTCGTCGTCGGCCAGAAACTGGATGAAGCGCAGGATCTCGCCGATCGCCTCGCGTGGCTGGTGGCCGGCGAGCAGGATGTCGGAGATGACGATGGCGCCGGCATTGATGAATGGGTTGCGCGGAATGCCGTTCTCATGCTCGAGCTGGACGATCGAGTTGAACGGATTGCCGGAAGGCTCGCGGCCGACACGTTGCCACAGCGCGTCGCCGACATTGCCAAGTGCCAGCGTCAGCGTGAACACCTTTGAAATGCTCTGGATGGAAAACGGCTGATCGGCATCACCCGCCATCAGCACGCGGCCGTCATTGGTCACCGCTGCAATGCCGAACTTCTTCGGATCGACCTTGCCGAGTTGCGGAATGTAGCTGGCGACTTCACCGCGATCCGTACGCTCCGCCATTTCGGCGGCGACTTCGGCCAAGGCCTGCTCAAGTTCCGGCATTGCGTCCCTCGCTATTTCAGCCAGCGTTCGATGCGCGCCATCGCCTCGACCATGTCGTCATGGCTGCCGGCATAGGAAAAGCGCATGGTCCGGTGCCCGGCCAGGGGATCGAAGTCGCGGCCGGGCGTCGCCGCCACATGCGCCTCGGCAAGCATCCGGCGCGCGAAGGCCATGCTGTCGTTGGTGTGCCTTGTGACATCACAGAAGGCGTAGAACGCGCCGTCCATGGGCGCCGCCAATGCAAAGCCGAGTTCCGGCAGGCGCTTCATCAAAAGCTCGCGGTTCCAGGCGTAGCGCGCCTTCACCGCTTCCAGTTCTTGCGTCGCCTTGAACGCCTCGATCGCCGCAATCTGCGACAGTTCCGGCGGCGAAATGTAGAGGCTCTGGGCAATGCGCTCGACCGGCCGCACCAGTTCTTCCGGCAGCACCATCCAGCCGATGCGCCAACCGGTCATGCAATAGTATTTCGAGAAGGAATTGATCACCGTCACGCCCGTGCCGTAGGCGAGCGTCGTCGTGTCCGGGGCGGCGTAGGCGAGCCGGTGATAGATCTCGTCCGAGATCACCGCGATGCCGAGCGCGTCCGCCGTCGCAACCAGCGCCGACAACTCGTCGGCGGGGATCACCGCCCCGGTTGGATTGGCCGGGCTGGCGAACAGCACGCCCTTCAATGGTTTTTCGCGGTGCGCGGTTTTCAGATGTTCGGCATGGAGATAGGCCTCGCCATCGAGCTCGATCTCGACGATCTCGATGCCGAGCGCTGCCATGATGTTGCGATAGGCCGGATAGCCGGGTGCAGCGATGGCGACGCGGTCACCCGGATCGAACATCGCCAAGAAGGCCAGGTTGAAGGCCGCTGACGATCCGGTGGTCACGGCAATCCGGCCAGGCGGGACATCGATGCCGTAATGCTCGGCATAGTGCTCCGCGATCGCCTTGCGCAGCTCTGTCAGGCCCAGTGCGTCGGTATAGCCGATGCGGCCTATCTTCAGCGCATTGGCCGCGGCTTCTCTAACTCCTGCCGGCGCCGGGTCGGACGGCTGCCCGACAGCCATTGAAACGACCGGCACGCCCGTCGCCTTCAGCCGGTTGGCCTCGGCCAGAATGTCCATGGCGTGGAACGGCTCGACCGCGCCGCGGCGCGAAAGCGAAACAACCATTTGACCTCACTCTTACCGCTTTAAGCCTCTGTCTTTATGCATGTCTCAAACCACTATGCGCTTTTTGGCATCTGCATTGTCTACCGCCGCAAGCAGCCGGCTTTGACGGCGCGCCGCACAAATGCCCGATTGATATGGGGATCACAAGCTCAGGAAGTTTTCGGTGCCGACTTTTCATCCTTCGCCCGCTCGTCTACCAGTGGACCTGTCATGTTGAGCCGACCCAGATCGACGATAGCCCGGACTGCGCGCGGATTCGCGACGCTTTTGCTTGCAACCGCGGTCGCAGTCGCCGGCTCGGTGAGCGCGTTCGCGCAAAACGTGCCGGTGGTGCGCGATGCCGAGATCGAAGCCCTGGTGCGCGATTATGCCCGGCCAATCTTCAAGGCGGCGGGACTGGCGAAAGATGGCGTCAATATCGTGCTGGTCAACGATCCGAGCTTCAACGCCTTCGTCGCCGGCCGTCGTCTGTTCATCAACACCGGCGCGCTGATGACGGCCGAAACGCCGAACGAGATCATCGGCGTCATCGCTCACGAAGCCGGTCACATCGCTGGCGGCCATCAGCAGAAATTGCGCGAGCAGCTCGAGCGCGCCAAGACGATGGCGATCATCGCTACGCTGCTCGGCGCCGGCGCGATGGTCGCCGGCGCGACCACCAAGAGCCGTGGCCTTGCCGGCGCTGGCATGGGTGTTGCGGCTGGCGGCGGCGAGATGGCGCAGCGCAGCATCCTCGCCTATCAACGCACCGAGGAGATGACCGCCGACCGCTCGGCGATCAGCTATCTCAACGCCACCGGCCAGTCCGGCATGGGTATGCTGAAGACGTTCGGCCGCTTCCAGGGCGCATTGTCGCTGTCCGGCGCGCAGGTCGATCCCTACCGGATCAGCCATCCAATGCCGCAGGAGCGCATCGCCAATCTCGAAGCGCTCGTGAAACAGAGCCCCTATGTCGACAAGGTCGACCCGCCGGCGCTGCAGCAGCGGCACGATATGATGCGCATCAAGATCGCCGTCTACATGCAAGGCCAGGCCGCCGCGTCGCGGCTGATGCGCAAGAACCCGGGCAGCCTCGCCTCGCGATATGGCGATGCGCAGGCGACGTATCTTTTCGGCAACCTGGCCAACGCGCTCGCCAAGACAAACGCGCTGATCAAGGAGCAACCGAAAAACCCCTATTTCCAGGAATTGCGCGGCGACATCCTGATGAAGGCGAACAAGCCCAAGGATGCCGCGGATGCCTATGCCAAGGCAGTCAGCCTCGATCCGGCACGATCCGGACTGCTGCCGGTCTCCTATGGACAGGCGCTGATGGCCATCGGCACGCCCGATTCCCTGAAGAAGGCAGCAGTGCAGATCAGCAACGGTCTCGGGCGCGACCGCGAAAACGCCGAAGGATATCGCTACCTGGCCCAGGCCTATGGCGAGCTGGGCGACATACCGGCGGCCGACCTCGCCACTGCCGAAGGCCATTTCTATTCCGGCGACTACAAGAACGCGAAGATCTTCGCTATGCGTGCGCAGATGAAGATGAAGCGCGGCGAGCCGGGGTGGCTTCGTGCGCAGGATATCATAAACTACGCGCCTTCCGGCAAAAACAAGTGAACCTTTCGGCCGCGCGCGGCGACACAGCGGACCGGAACAGGCAAGAGGATCGAGGATCATGAACAAGGCAATATTGCTCGGCACTACGGGAGTGGCGGCAGCGCTTGCCATGCTGGCTTTCGGCTTCGTCACTGGAAATCCGCAAACGGCGAAGGCCGATACGGTGCAAATCGTCCAGACAGCGTCATCGGACGGCACCAAGATCGACCGGGCCGAGGTCGAAGGCATCATCCGCGACTATCTCCTGAAGAACCCTGAAGTACTGCTCGAGGCGCAAAGCGCGCTTGAGGCCAAGCAGAAGGAAGAGCAGCGGATCGCCAGTCTCGGCGTCATCAAGAATGCCAAGGACGAGATATTCAACTCCTCCTTCGACGGCGTCGTCGGCAATCCGAACGGCAAGGTCACCATCGTCGAGTTCTACGACTACAATTGCGGCTTCTGCAAACGCGCCATCGACGACATGCGGGCGCTGACGAAGGCCGATCCGAACCTGCGCTTCGTGCTCAAGGAATTCCCGATCCTCGGCCCTGATTCACAGAAGGCCAGCGTCGTTTCGATGGCTTTCCACCTGATGAAGCCGGAAAAATACGGTGAGTTCCACAACGCCCTGCTCGGCGGCCAGGGACGCGCCACAGAGGCCGCGGCGATCAAGGTGGCACTGTCGCTCGGCGCCGACGAGGCGACGCTGCGCGAGAAGATGAAGGATCCGAGCATCACCCAGACCTTCTCCAAGACCTATGAGCTTGCCAACAAGCTGGCCATCACCGGAACGCCCTCCTATGTGGTCGGCAACGAGGTGGTGTTCGGGGCGCTCGGCCGGGAAGTGCTGGCGGAAAAGATCGAGGCGGCGAAGGCCGCGCTCTGATCTTGCAGCAGGCAATTTTCCGCCTGTTGTGGACAGCGAAAGAACGCACTTGCGCTCTTTCCGCAGGCGTCTATGCCCATTATAGAGGGTCCGGCGCGCCGGCTTGAGGCCGGCGCCGGGAAAGGTCGGCTTTTTTGAAAACGGTTTTCGTCCTGAACGGTCCCAACCTCAACGCGCTCGGCAAGCGCGAGCCAGGCATCTATGGCGGCAAGACGCTCGCCGCGATCGCCGACGACTGCAAGCAGGCTGGTGCGGCACTTGGGCTGCAGATTGATTTCCGTCAATCAAACCATGAGGGCGATCTCGTCGACTGGATCCACGAAGCCGCCGACAAGGCCGTTGGCATCGTCATCAATCCGGGTGCCTACAGCCACACCTCGATCGCCATCCACGACGCCATCCGCGCCATCGCGCCGCTGCCGGTGGCCGAAGTCCATCTTTCCAACATTCACGCGCGGGAACCATTCCGCCACGTCTCCATGGTCGCGCCGGTCGCTGTCGGCATGATCTGCGGGTTCGGGCCGCTTGGCTACACGCTTGCGCTGCAGGCGCTGGCAGCACGCCTATGACCGGCCAACAAACAGAAGGCTCGAAAATGTCGATAAAGAAGAACGGTGTTGACCAGCAACTGATCCGCGATCTGGCGGGCATACTGAACGACACCAATCTCACCGAGATCGAGGTCGAGCTGGGTGACTTGAAGGTGCGCGTCTCGCGACAGGCGCCGGCCGTCCATGCGGTTGCCGCGCCGCAGCCCGCCTATGCGCCGGCAGCACCTCAGCCCGCGGCGGCTTCCGTGCCGGCGGAGTTCGACGTGTCCAAGAATGCAGTGGCTTCGCCCATGGTCGGCACCGCCTATCTGGCGCCGTCGCCCGACGCCAAGCCGTTCATCGAGATCGGGCAGAAGGTCAAGGAAGGCCAGACGCTGCTGATCATCGAGGCGATGAAGACGATGAACCAGATCCCCTCGCCGCGTGCCGGCACGGTGACGGCGATCCTGTTCGAAGATGCCCAGCCGGTCGAATACGGCATGCCTCTCGTCGTCATCGAGTAGAGCCGGGAACAGCCGAAAGATGTTCCAGAAAATCCTCATCGCCAATCGCGGCGAAATCGCTCTCCGGGTGCTGCGCGCCTGCAAGGAGCTCGGCATCCAGACAGTGGTGGTGCATTCGACCGCCGACGCCGATGCCATGCATGTGCGGCTGGCCGACGAGAGCGTCTGCATCGGGCCGCCGCCGTCGCGCGACAGCTACCTCAACATCCATCAGATCGTCGCGGCTTGCGAGATCACCGGCGCCGATGCGGTGCATCCCGGCTACGGCTTCCTGTCGGAGAACGCCAAGTTCGCCGATATCCTTGCCGCGCACAATATCACCTTCATCGGCCCGTCCGGCGACCATATCCGCATCATGGGCGACAAGATCGAGGCCAAGCGCACGGCAAAGCGCCTGGGCATTCCTGTTGTGCCTGGCTCCGACGGCGCAGTCACCGAGGAAAAGGAAGCCAAGCGCATCGCCGCCGAGATCGGCTATCCGGTGATCATCAAGGCGTCGGCCGGCGGCGGCGGACGCGGCATGAAGGTGGCGCGCAGCGAAGTAGACCTTGAAGTCGCGCTGCAAACGGCGCGCTCGGAAGCCGGTGCTGCCTTCGGCGACGACGCCGTATACATCGAGAAATACCTTCAAAAGCCGCGCCACATCGAGGTGCAGGTGTTCGGCGACGGTGCCGGCCACGGCGTGCATTTCGGCGAACGCGACTGCTCGCTGCAGCGCCGCCACCAGAAGGTCTGGGAAGAGGCGCCATCGCCCGCCCTCAATGCCGAGGAGCGCGCATATATCGGCGGCGTCTGCGCCAGAGCCATTGCCGATCTTGGCTATTCCGGCGCCGGCACCATCGAATTCCTCTACGAGAACGGCGAATTCTACTTCATTGAGATGAACACGCGGCTGCAGGTCGAGCATCCGGTAACGGAGGCGATCACCGGCATCGACCTCGTGCACGAACAGATCCGCGTCGCCTCGGGCGCCGGGCTTTCGGTGCGCCAGGAGGACATCCGCTTCCTGGGCCATGCCATCGAATGCCGCATCAATGCCGAGGATCCGCGCACTTTCACTCCCTCGCCCGGCACGATCACCCATTTCCACACGCCGGGCGGCCTCGGCATCCGTGTCGATTCCGGCGTTTATTCAGGCTATAAGATCCCACCATATTACGACAGCTTGATCGGCAAGCTGATCGTGCACGGACGCAACCGCGTCGAATGCATGATGCGGCTGCGGCGCGCGCTCGACGAGTTCGTCGTTGACGGCATTAAGACGACGCTGCCGCTGTTTCGCGATCTCGTCGGCAATGCCGATATCGCCAATGGCGACTATGACATCCACTGGCTGGAAAAATACCTGGCCAAAGAGGATTAGGTGGTGAGCATATAGATACGGATATATATTTAGATGTGATGTCGCGATGACCCGTCCCTACGCGCCCGGCTATCGCATCCCGACCGACCTTTTGCTCAAGGCCTATGCTTCGGGAGTCTTCCCGATGGCCGAAAGTGCCGCTGACCCGGAAGTGTTCTGGGTGCGGCCTGAGGCGCGTGGCATCATTCCGCTCAACGGGTTTCACACACCGAAAAGCCTGAAAAAGACGATGCGGAAATGCTTGTTCGATATCCGTTTCGATTTCGATTTCGAGGCGACGATCGACGGTTGCGCCGAAAGGCGTGAGGAGCGCCGGTCGACCTGGATCAATGCGCCGATACGCGAAGCCTATGTGCAACTCCATCGGCTCGGCCACTGCCATTCGGTCGAGGCGTGGCGCGAGGAGCGGCTGGTCGGCGGTCTCTACGGCGTGTCGCTCGGGCGGGTGTTTTTCGGTGAGAGCATGTTCGCCAAGGAGACCGATGCCTCAAAGATCTGCCTTTTCCATCTCGTCGAACGGTTGAAGGCACGCGGTTTCGCGCTGCTTGATACGCAGTTCACCACCGAGCACCTCAAGCGCTTTGGTGCCATCGACGTGCCGCGCGGCAAATACGAGAAGATGCTGGCCGACGCGTTAAAGGGTGACGCGATCTTTTTTCCGTGATCGCCGTCAGCGCTGGTCGCGTAAAATTTAAAGAAGCGCGGATCAAGACGCCAGCAGCGTCCTCGCTGTCCGAACGGACGCAGCGCTCTAATTGGTCTTGGGTGGGGCGGGAGCCGGCACGTCCGACTTCTGCTTGCAGGCCTTCAGCCATATGTCATAGACGGCGTGCTCGACGGCATTGAGGCCGGGGCTTTCGGCAAACATCCAGCCGGTGAAGATGCGACGTATCTTGCGATCCAGCGTGATCTCGTCGACCTCGACGAAGGAATCGGTCTTCGGCTCTTCGCTTTGTGGCCGCGAATAGCAGATACGCGGCGTCACCTGCAAAGCGCCGAACTGCACCGTCTCGTCGATATAGACATCGAAGGTGATAATGCGGCCGGTGATCTTGTCGATGCCGGCGAATTCGGCGACGGGATTGGTGATGCGCTCGGCTGCCGCCGGCGCTGCCGGTGCCGGTGCCGGTGTCTGCGCAGCAGCAAATGTCGTCGTGCATAAGACAACAGCGGCTGTTGCAGCCAGTCCGCCCGTCGAAATTCGGCTGAAAATGCTCATGCAAGGATACCGGTGGTTGCGCCCGGGTGATTCTATCGATCCGCCAAGGCTAGTCGCCGTTTTCTGATCAGCAAGCAGCTAAATGCCAATTGTGGCGACAAAGGACCGATCCGCGGCTTTGACCTGTCAGGAACCCGGCGTCCAGGCGTCGTAATCGCCTGTCACCTGCGGACGGTGCTGATTGGTCAGCACCGAACCCTTCGGGCGGTAGGCAGCGGCGCTGCCGGTGAGGTTCGGCTGGTGCGGCTTCTGCCACTCGCGTGGCTTGTAGTCGTCGCTCGGCGGCGGCGTATCGACGCGGTGATGGATCCAGCCATGCCAGCCGGGTGGGATAGCCGAGGCTTCCGAATAGTTGCTGTAGATGACCCAGCGACGGGTGCGGCCTTCCGAATCGATGCCGCCCTCGTAGTAGACGTTGCCGAATTCGTCCTGCCCGACCTTCTTGCCGTGACGCCAGGTGTGGAAGCGTGTCCCCAGGGTCTGGCTGTTCCACCAGGTGAAAAACTGCAGAAGGAAAGTTTTCATCCAAGTCCTCGCGGCGTCGGCGGCGCCTGTTTCCTGCTTATGGCGTCAGGCCATCGCGAAGGCAAGGGTCTTGCCGCAACTGCGGCACAAATGGCATCTCGAGAAACCGAACCGAGCTTATCGTCTTCCGCAGGCGCCCGCTTGCCAAGCCTCTCTCGTCTTTCTAAAGCTCGCCCATACTAGGTGCCCGGCTTGGCCACCGCTGCGGGAGATGAAGAATGTCCCCGAACATGTCCCTGACCGACGTTCGGATCAGTGCCGAATCGATCCGCCTTCGCAAGGGCGGCGTGCCGATCGTCTGCCTCACCGCCTATACCTACCCTGTCGCACGCCTGCTCGACGATCACGTCGACCTGCTTCTGGTCGGTGACAGCCTCGCCATGGTCCTTTACGGCCACAAGAACACGCTCGGCGCCTCGCTGGAGATGATGATCGCCCACGGGCAAGCTGTGATGCGCGGTTCGGCCAAGGCCTGTGTGGTGGTCGACATGCCGGCCGGCAGCTACGAGAGCTCCACGGCGCAGGCCGTTGCCTCGGCACGACGGATTGTCGATGAGACCGGCTGCCAGGCAGTCAAGCTGGAGGGCGGCGTCGACATGATCAGGCAGATCTCCGCGATCGTTGCTGCCGGGATTCCGGTGATGGGCCATATCGGGCTGCAGCCGCAATCGGTGGAAAAGGACGGCGGCTACAGGATCAAGGGCCGGACCCAGGAGAATGTGGCGGCACTCCTTCGCGACGCGGACGCGGTCGAAAAGGCCGGCGCATTTTCGCTGGTCATCGAAGGCACCGTCGAGACCGTCGCCGCCGATCTCACCCGGCGCATCTCAATTCCAACCATCGGCATCGGCGCCAGCGGCGATTGCGACGGCCAGATCCTGGTCGTCGACGACATGCTTGGCCTGACCGTCGAGCATGTGCCGAAATTCGTCAAGGCGTATGCCGACCTGCGCAGCGTGATTTCGAACGCGGCCACGAGTTACGCAGCCGAAGTGCGAAGCCGGAGATTCCCCGGCCCGGATCACGTTTTCCCGGCCATATCGGGCCCGGCCACATCAGGCCCGGTCACATCAGGCAGGCGCAAGGCATGAGCCGGCCGATTGTCGTCGACAGCGTAGCCGCCCTTCGCGTGCAAATCCGCGACTGGCGTCGCGGGGGTCTCAGCGTTGCCATGGTGCCGACCATGGGGGCGCTGCATGACGGCCATATCTCGCTGGTCAGGATGGCACTCGACAGGGCCGATCGCTGCGTCGTCTCGATCTTCGTCAATCCGACCCAGTTCGCACCGAGCGAAGACCTCGACAAATATCCGCGCCAGCTTGCCCGCGATCTCGATAAGCTGGCTGCGACCGGCGCGCATCTCGCCTTCACGCCTGGTGTGGCGGAGATGTACCCGGTCGGCTTTGCCACAAGAATTTCGGTTGGCGGCCCCTCCTCCGGTCTCGAATCGGATTTCAGGCCGACCTTCTTCGACGGCGTCGCTACGGTCGTGGCAAAGCTGTTTCTGCAGGCGTTGCCCGACTGTGCGATCTTCGGCGAAAAGGACTATCAGCAGCTTTGTGTGGTCAGGCGGCTTTGCCGCGACCTCGATCTTCCAGTGGAAATCATCGGCGCGCCGACCGTGCGCGACACGCACGGTCTCGCCATGTCGTCGCGCAACGCCTATCTCAGCGAAACCGAGCTCGAGATCGCACGCCAGCTCAACGCGATCTTGCGCAGGACGGCGACGGCACTTGCAGCCGGCACCGAAGAAGCGAGCTCGACAGTCGAAGCCGGTCGCGCACTCGTCGAGGGGGGGTTCCAGAGCGTCGATTATGTCGCGGCGCGCGAGAGCCTGACGCTCGGCCCATGGCGGCGCGATCGCAACGGCCGCCTGCTCGCCGCAGCCTGGCTCGGCAAGACCAGGCTGATCGACAATGTAGAGATACCCTCTGCCTAGTTCAGGCAACCCGCATATTTTTCAGGCCTTTATGGACGCACTCTTCAGAATCCAGGCTACTAAGCCGGCGTCGTTGCAATTCGGCCAAAATCGTGGTGCGGTTCTGTGCGATCCAGGAACGGGGCGTCATGCCCAGCTGGAAAGAGAATGATTTCCGGCGCGGATTCCAAGTTTTGATACCAATACATACCGAGCGGCTGCTCCCTTACCTGTTCCTGCTTGCCTTGCTTTGCATCGCGGTCGCTTTCCGGCCGCTGCTGCCTGTCGATGAAACGCGGTATCTCAGTGTCACCTGGGAAATGTACCTGAGCGGGCATGTCTTTGTTCCGACGATGAACTTTGCGCCCTATCTGCAGAAGCCGCCGCTACTGTTCTGGCTCATCGATCTAGTCTGGAGCATTTTCGGCGCAAGCCGGGTAGCCGCGATGCTCGTCATCTTCGCCGCGTCGTCGCTCGTCATCTGGCTGACGACGCTTTTGGCAAGAACCCTCTTTCCCGAACGCGACGACATCGTAAGGCGCATCCCCTGGCTCGTCGCTGGAAGCACCGTCTTCGTCATCTATTCGACGCTGATCCTGTTCGACATGCTGCTGACGGCCTTCGTGCTGGCCGCGCTGCTGTCATTGCTCGCCTTTGCCAAAAGCGGCAACCGCTGGCAGGCAGTATTGGCCGGACTGTTCATCGGACTTGGCGTTCTGACGAAAGGCCCGGTCGTTCTCATCCATATCGGCGCACCCGTGCTGCTGTATCCGTTCTGGCGCGACCGACGCGTTGAGCTGGCGCCTTTAAAATTCTTCTCGGGAGCAGGCCTGGCGATTCTCGCCGCGCTGATTCCGGTGGCGGTCTGGCTGGCACCGGCGACCATTCTGACGAAGGGCAATTTCGTCTACGACCTGGTCTGGAGCCAGTCGGCGGGTCGGGTCACCGGCAATCTGCACAATTCGCACGGCCGACCGTTCTATTTCTATCTGCTGCTGCTGCCGGTCATGTTCATGCCGTGGGTTTTCATCCCCGAGGTGTGGCGACTGAAGCTGCGCACCCGGATACGCAGCTTGATCGACACGAAATCGCCCGACCTGCGTGCCTTGCGCCTGCTGTCGTTCTCGCTCGTCGCCGTGCTGCTGGTTTTCAGCGCTATATACGGCAAGCAGCCTCACTACGTGATGCCGGCGCTGCCATTTGCGACCATCCTGTTCGGGTATTTCATGGCCGAGATCAAGCTTGCCAGGTTCAGAAATACAGCCTTTGTCATGCTGGCGATTTTCGGCATCGGCCACGCCATCGCATCAGCGACCGCTTTCAAGCGCTATGATCTCATGCCACTGGCGAACTTCATCGACGAACGCAAGGACGCGGACTGGGCGGTCGCCTTCGACTACCAGGGCGAGGTCGGCTTCCTTGCCAGACTCGAAAAACCATTCGAACAGGTCGACAATCCCCAGGAATGGCTACAATCCCATCCCGGCGGCTACGTCATCGACAAGACCTCGGGGGACCCAGGCGCTTCGGAGCAGGTCGCGTTCCGCCTGCCGGTGGAGCGCGGCTATCTTGTCGTCCTGAAGGGGCAGCATTGACGGCTTCGACAAGCGCGCCGCCTGCAGCCGACAACCGCTGATCATAGCCGCGCGGCGGACGACCTATCCGAGCGGTTTCTCCAGGATCAGCGCCGGCAGCCCTGAACTGCCGCCGCAATCGGCGGTATTGCTGGCGGGCAGAAACCCTCTCGAGCGGTAGAAGGCGACAGCTGGCGTGTTTGCTTCCTCCACCTCGACACGCAACGTCTGCGCCTCCGGAAAGCTGGCCTCGACCTCTTCCAGCAGCGCCTGACCGATCCCTTGCCTCTGGCAGGCCGGGTGCACGTAAAGCTGGTTCAACATGATGATCTTCGCATCCGTTGTGGCGGCCGCGAAAGCCATACCGCCGATGCGCTTGCCGTCGTCGGCTACGAGGAATTCGGAGTTCGGTCGCGTCAGCCGCGCCTTGAGCGAGGCGATCGAATGCCAATCATCGGTAATCGCGGTGACACGCTCGACCCCGTAGATGGCGTCATAGGTGGCATGCCACGTCTCAACCAACAGCGCTCGGATCGCAGCAAGGTCGCGTTCACCGGCGGTTCGGATGAACATGCCCTACTCGATGCCGAGCTTGGCCTTGACGAGATCGTTGACCGCCTGCGGATTGGCCTTGCCGCCGGTCGCTTTCATCACCTGGCCGACGAACCAGCCGGCCATGGTTGGCTTGGCACGCGCCTGCTCGACCTTGTCCGGGTTGGCGGCGATGACCTCGTCCACTGCCTTCTCTATAGCGCCGCTGTCGGTGACCTGCTTCATGCCGCGGCTTTCGACCAGCTGGCGCGGATCGCCGCCCTCGTTCCAGACGATCTCGAACAGATCCTTGGCGATTTTGCCGGAGATGGTGCCTTCTTTGATCAGGTCGATAACCGCTCCGAGCTGACTGGGCGAAACCGGAGCGTTTTCAATGGTTTTTCCGGCCCTGTTGAGGGCACCCAGGAGATCATTGATGACCCAGTTGGCGGCAAGCTTGCCATCACGCCCGGCAGCGACCTTCTCGAAATAGTCGGCGATCGCCTTTTCCGACACCAGGATCGAGGCGTCGTAGGTCGACAGACCCAGCGTCGAGATCAGTCGCGCCTTCTTGTCGTCGGGAAGCTCCGGCAGGTCTTTTGCCAATGCATCGACATAGGCCTGGTCGAATTCCAGCGGCAGAAGGTCGGGATCCGGGAAATAGCGGTAGTCATGCGCCTCTTCCTTGGAGCGCATCGAGCGCGTTTCGCCCTTATTGGGGTCGAACAGCCGCGTTTCCTGGTCGATCTTGCCGCCGTCCTCCAGGATGGCGATCTGCCGGCGCGCCTCATATTCGATCGCCTGGCCCATGAAGCGGATCGAGTTGACGTTCTTGATCTCGCAACGCGTACCGAATTCGCCGCCGGGCCTGCGCACCGAGACGTTGACGTCGGCGCGCAGCGAACCTTCGTCCATATTGCCGTCACAGGTGCCGAGGTAGCGCACGATCGTGCGCAGCTTGGTCACATAGGCCTTGGCTTCATCGGCGGAGCGCATGTCAGGCTTGGAGACGATCTCCATCAGCGCCACGCCGCAGCGGTTGAGATCGACATAGGACATGGTCGGGTGCTGGTCGTGCATCGACTTGCCCGCATCCTGCTCCAGATGCAGGCGCTCGATGCCGACCTCGATATCCTCGAATTCGCCCTGCCTGTCCGGACCGACCGAGACGATCACCTTGCCCTCGCCGACGATCGGCTGCTTGAACTGTGAGATCTGATAGCCCTGCGGCAGGTCGGGATAGAAATAGTTTTTCCGGTCGAAGACCGACTTGTGGTTGATCTCGGCCTTGAGCCCGAGGCCGGTGCGGATCGCCTGCTTGACGCATTCCTCGTTGATGACCGGCAACATGCCCGGCATCGCCGCGTCGACCAGGCTGACATTGGCGTTGGGTGCGGCGCCGAAATTGGTCGATGCGCCGGAGAACAGCTTTGCCTCCGAGGTCACCTGCGCGTGGACCTCGAGGCCGATGATGATCTCCCAGTCGCCCGTGGCGCCAGGGATCAGGCGTTTGGCAACGGGCGTGCGGGTGTCGATGATGGTCATGGGGGCCTATTTTGAACTTGGCTTAAGTTTAGTGAGGCTAACAATTTAGCCATTGGCTAGTGCAAACCGCTTCGAGAGACAAGCGCAAAGCCGAAAGCTGGCGCTATCGCGCAGCATCGGCTATAGGCCTTCCATCCCAATGGAGAGTGGATGTCCACTTACGCTCAGTCCCGGTAAGGCCCTGACCTCATAGCGAGGCAGGGCAGAAGACCTGAAACCCCGTGCCGCGAAGCTTCGCGGCGGCGGCATTTTCTGTTTTCCCGGGAACTCTCAGATGGATATTTCGCGCACCGAACAGCGCATCCTGCACCTGCTCGCCAGGGCGGGCGCATCGAAATCGAAAAGAACCAGAAAAGGCGGATCGCCTCCGTCAAATGCCTGACCCGAGACGGCTGGCACTATCCGGGCGTCGATCTCGACCTGTTTCGAAAACTGAAACGAAAAAAGGCGGTTTCGTCGTCGGGTGGCGGACCCTATCGCATTACCCGGCGCGGCCTCGAACTCGTTCGCGCCGAACTCGACAACAGGTAGGGGCAAGTCCGCCGGCCTGCATTCCGGTCGGCGGCATCGTCTCGCCGGCATTAGGCCGTCGCGATATAGGCCCTGATCTCCTCGGCCTCGCGCTCGACATCCTCGATGCGCCGCTTGACCACGTCGCCGATGGACACGATGCCGTCGAGCAGGCCGTCCTTTTCCACCGGTAAGTGGCGGAAACGGCCCCTGGTCATGATCTCCATGACCTCATTGACGGTATGGTTCTCGTTGCAGATCTTCACCTTTGGTGTCATCGCCGAACGCACCGGGATGTCGAGCGCCGCCGCTCCTTCCCTGGCGATGACCCGCACGATGTCGCGTTCGGAAAGGATGCCGACGATCTTGTGATCGCCATTTGTGATGACCAACGCACCGACCCTGTGGTCGGTCAGCATGCGAATGGCCACGCTCAGCTTTTCGTTCGGCCCGCACGTGAACACGTCATGGCCCTTTTGCTCGAGAATTGCCTTAACAGTCATGGCGTCCTCCTCAGTTTTGCTGCCGGTTCCTGCCCTGACCGGCTTTCAGCGTCTTTGCGCGTCCAAGGGCGCCGGCGCTGTAAGGAACATCGTGCGCCGTGATTGGTTGCTTTTCAAGTGCGCCGGCCAGCGCTCTACCGACCTTGATCTGCCTGCGGTTGCCGGTCGAAAGCACGCAGGCCGAAGAAGCCGGCGACAAAGCCGCCAATATGGGCCTCCCAGGCGATCTCGCCGTCAAAGCCAAGGGCAAAGCCGAACAGGCCGGTAACGAGATTGATCACCATCCACACGGCCAGAAAGGTCACGACGCCGCGGGAGCGGAACACAGCCGCCATCGGCAGCGGCGAGCCTGCGAAGGCTGCCTTCCCGGACGAGCGGTCTATGCGGAAGCCAAGCCGCGCCGCTGCTCCCATCATCCCGGAAATCGCGCCCGAGGCGCCGACAAGCGGCTCCTGGCCGAGCGGATGCACGGCCCAAAACAGCGCCACCGCCGCCAACCCGGTTGCCGCGAAGAACAGCGAGAACCGAAACATGCCGAACCGGTTTGCCAGCGGCGAGCCGAACGCCGCGAGCCACACCATGTTGATGGCCAGATGCGCCAAGCCGCCGTGCAGGAATGTATAGGTGAACGGGCTCGAAAAGGCGTAGAAATCGAGGTCGAAGCGACCGGAATAGCGGATCGGGATGAAGGCAGTCCGCACAAGCAGGGCAAAATCCTGCTCATCGGTGAGCCAGTAGACCCGGACCAGATGAACGACGACGCAGATGCCGATAATCGCCAGCACCACGGGCGGCAGGTTGAATACCGGCTCGCGCTCGACAGGTCTCTCCTCGCCCTGCTCGATTTCCGATGGGATTTCTGGTTCGCTCATTAGGCTTGCACTCGATCTGGGATTCGACTTCGCGAGCATCTAGGCCATGGCCAGCCGAATCACAAACGGCGAATCGGCGCGGGTGCGAATCAAAAAGAAGCCGTCCAAGGTTGCCCTTGAACGGCTGGTCGAGTCCCCATGCTCCCCTGAAACTCTTGACTGAAGTGCTGCCGATCGTTGCGAAACGACCACTTCTGGAGTGGTTTTGATGTGCCACAGGCACCGTCGCTACGCAACGTAAACCAATTGTTAACCTTAACGGTCCCGACCCGTGAACAAGTGTTAACGACGCTGGCACGCATCCTGCAACGCAACGCATGTAGGTCATCGGAGGGCGCCCTTTCTGTTCGCCGATGAGACATCAGAAGACAGATTGCGCGGAGCAGCAGAGCATGAACCAGAACGGATCAATCACGCTGTTCCATTATTGGAACCGGTTGCGTGATGGGCGGCCTGCCCCGAAGCGTTCGGAAGTGGAGCCCGCCGATATCAAGTCGCTTTTGGCCGACACCTTCATCCTGGAAAGGGATACGCGCGGCGAAGCGGTGTTCCGGCTAGCCGGCACCAGGCTTTGCGCCGGCTACGGCCGCGAACTCAAGGGTTTTTCCTTCCCCTCTTTGTGGCGCGAGAAGGATCAGCGGCTTGTCTCACGGCTGATCCATGGTGTTTTCGACCAGAAGTCCGTGGTGCTCATTACCTATGAGGGTTTCAGCCGCAACGGCCGCTCCAACAAGTTCGAGTTGCTTGCGCTGCCGCTCGACGGCGGCGTCGAAAATCCGCGTTGCCTCGGCGTGATCAGCGCAGCGGAAAAGCCTTTCTGGCTGGGTGCCGATCCGATCACCGACGCGTTGATCGATTCGATCCGCGTCGTCGATCCGGAGAAAGAACCGATGTTCCTGAAAAACCGGCCGGCGATCAGCGTTCCCTCGCTTGTGCCAATCGAATACGATCCGCCCGAAACGATCTCGGCACTCGGCCGGGCGCGCCGCATCCGCCATCTGGTGGTGTTCGACGGCGGGCGCGAGGAATAGCGCCAAATCCAAGCTCAAATCTTAAGGCATCGGCGGCCGGCTTTCCCCTTTATTAACCTGCCTTGCTGTAGTTTTCCCGTGAAGTTCCTCGCATCGATGCGCAGGAATGCCAACGGGGTGTAGGCAGTCATGAGGTCAGCGGCGGTCGACTACGCGCCGTCCCGAGCTGAAAGGCGTAACTTTCAGCGCGTCCGGGTAAAGATCTACGGGCGCTTCATGCTGGAAGACCGCACCGAGCATCCCTGCCAAGTGATCGACATGTCGCCGGGCAATGTTGCGCTTCGCACCGAGCGCGTCGGCATGCCGGGTGAAAAAGTCATCGCCTACATCGATCACATCGGCCGCATCGAGGGCGTGGTGACGCGCACCTCGCAGGATGGCTTCGCGATGACCGTCATCGCATCCGACCGCAAGAAGGACAAGCTGGCCGCGCAGCTGACCTGGCTTGCCAACAAGCACGAGCTGGACCTGCCGGAAGACCGGCGTCATGAACGTGTGGCGCCACGCAATCCGATGAGCGTGCTTCAGCTCACCGACGGGCGCCAGTACCAGTGCCGCATCATCGACCTGTCACTGTCGGGCGCGGCGATCGAGATCGACGTCAAGCCGGCGATCGGCATCCAGGTCACGCTGGGAACCATGCGCGGCCAGGTGGTGCGCCATTTCGAGGATGGCGTCGCCATCGAATTCGCTGTCATCCAGCGGCCGGAAACACTCGATTCCGAATTCAATACACCGCGCACCTGACAACCAGCGACTCCCCCATCGAATCGGCCGTAGCGGCCGGTTTTTGTTGTCTCCTGCCACACAGCCTATCAGTGCGGCACCGTAGCGCCGGTGCCGTGAAAGCTCAGCCTCAGGGGAGTGTCTGAATAATTTTATACTCAAATAATTCAAATTTTATGTTAATTCTACTGGCGTTTTACTCAATATCTACTTCGCGTTTTTGCGTCAAATAAATCCACCTATGACAAGGTCTCCTCAAACGGGGAGACTGAACAATGAAGAAGAGGGGCAAGCTGTTGCTCATGGCAATGGCGATGCAGCTTTCCGCTTGGGGGACCGCATATGCGGGGCCTGCCTTCATGCACACCGGCGGCCGCACCACCCAGCCGGTCGGCCATTACGAGTTCTGCCAGAAGCTTCCGCAGGAATGCAACGAGAGGACGCCGAAACAGGCGCCGATCGAGCTGACCCGCAAGCTGTGGGCGACGATCGTCAACATCAACAATTCGGTCAACACCAGGATCACGCCGCGCACCGACATGGAAATGTCGGGTAAGGAAGAGGTCTGGTCCTATCCCGACAACGGCTTCGGCGACTGCGAGGACTATGCACTGGAGAAGCGTGGCGAACTGATGGGCGCCGGCATTCCCGCCGGCGACCTGCTGATGACCGTGGCGCGCCAGCCGAACGGCGATGGCCATGCGGTGCTCACCGTGCGCACCAGCCTTGGTGAGTTCATCCTCGACAATCTGGAGCCTAGGGTGCTGTCGTGGACCGACACCGAATACACCTACCTGAAGCGCCAATCGGACCAGAATTCCGGCGCTTGGGTGACGATCAACGACGGCCGAGCCGACGCGGTCGCCAGTGTCCGCTAGGGACGCGACGAGAAAGCCCGGTCGAGTCCCCACCCTCCCCGTCCCCAACGACCGGGTTTTAGGAGCCGGCCCCGTCCCGGGCCGGCTCCACCATTTCAGGAAAACATCTGCCGCTAAACCCTCGGATCGGCGGATAGACGATTTCCATTGCGCCGATGGCGCTCGGCGGACAACGATCGGTCCGCCTCCCGCCCTTGCCGCGAGGCCGCTCTTCGCTCCACCCGCGACGTCGGACTTCCTGACAGAGGCGGATGGGCGCAATATGGACGATCCATCCATCTTCGGATCACTGCGATGTTGGAAATCCCGGAAGACCGATGCGAGCGCCATCGTCTGTTCAAGGCCATCGACGATGCATTCAAGGTGGGTGACTTCGAGGGCCTCGGTAGGGCCTTGGGCGGCTCACCCCGGTGGTTCGACGAGCAGATGCCGTTCGAACTAGGCCTTGGGCATCCGCTGGAGTATGCGATTTACTGGAGCTCCCTCGCCTTCATCTCGACCTTGCTGGATGTCGGCTCGGACCCGAACTATCACCACAATGGCGGGTTTCCGGCGGTCATTGCGGCGTTGTCCGCCGACCGGGCCGACAGGCTGGAAATTGTCCGGCTCTTGATCGACGGCGGCGCGGATCCCAATATGCGAGGTGTGAACGACTGGACGCCGCTCCACTATGCGGTGGCTATCCACGACCTCGATGCGATCCGCCTGCTTTTGGCGGCCGGAGCCGACCCGTCGCTCGAAACCCGCATCGATGACTATACGACAGCCCTCGAGGAAGCAGACAATTCCGGCTTTGAAGCCGGCGCTTCGTTGCTGCGTGATGCGATGACCAGGCGCGGCTCGAATGGACGGTGAGCTTAGCCATGCTGCAAAACCACAGCCGAAGACTTGGCCAGGTTGGTTTCAGATTTCTTTCAGCCCCGCCTTGAACCGCTTGGCGTTGCCGACGTAGTGCGCGGCCGAGCCGCGCAGCCTTGCGACCGCTGCCTCGTCCAGCACCCTGACCACGCGCGCGGGTGAGCCGACGATCAGCGAATTGTCGGGGAATTCCTTGCCCTCGGTGACTAGGGCGCCGGCGCCGACCAGCGAGTTCTTGCCGATCTTTGCGCCGTTCAGCACGAGAGCGCCCATGCCGATCAGGCTGTTGTCGCCGATCGTGCAGCCATGCAGCAAGGCGCGGTGGCCGATCGTGCAGCCTTGCCCAATCGTCAGGGGAAAGCCGGGATCGGTGTGCATCACCGTATGTTCCTGCACATTGCTGTCGGCGCCGATGATGATCGGCTCGTTGTCGCCCCTGATGACGACACCGAACCAGAAGCCGGCATCGCGACCGACCCGCACATCGCCGATCAGCGTGGCATCGGGTGCGATCCAGTTGCTGTCGGCGTCCTCGAAACTGGGCGCCTTCCCATCGATCGCATAGACCGGCATTTTCTCATCTCCGATTTGTCTCAAGCCGAGAATTCGATCGAGACTAGGAGACTGTTCGCCCAAGACGCAATGGTGATCAGTGCAACACCCAGCGCCAGCGCCCAGGCAATCACGGTGCAGCCGCAGAACATCAGCATCAGAATCGAAATGCGGCCCTGCCGGCGGGCCGCCAGGGCATCGTTGGCGAGCATGAACGGCCCGGCGCATGCGGTCGCGGCCAGCGAGCGCAGGACATGCGCCGGCGACACATAGGGTTCGACGAACGCAAGCCGCCGGCCCGATATCAGTTCCATCGCCGATCCGGCCAGGCCGCAAGCGGTGAGGCCGACCGCAAAAGCGAAGAGAACGAGTTCCACCGGGCTCATCTTTACCTGCCGTTTACCATGAAATCGCACAGTCCCGTTCGATACAGGCGCTGCAACAGCAATGCCGCGCCATGTGTGCCGCTCGAGCACACCCCAGGGTGACAGGCGGCCGATATTGGGGATTGCGATGAAGCAGGCAGCCACCGCCAACGGCCCGGAGTTCAACGTCGTCGATTCCGTGCTGATGAAGCAGGTGTTCTATGCGTTCGCGGTGTTGGCGCTGCTTTCGGTTGCGATCAGCCTTGGCGGCAAATGGTTCGGCCGCTCGATCGCCATGGCTGGGTACACGGACGACACGACGATCCACGAGGTGGTGCTCGGCAACAACGTCATCGCTGTGCCGGCCAACGTCATCCGCTTCGAGCAGGCGCGGCGTGACGGCATCGCCTCACGCCTCGACCTCTATCTGCGCTATCCCGCGATGGACGGCTACAGCGAGGCCGCCCGCGACGACTTCAACCATACCCGAGCAAGCAAGGACATCATCTTCCTGTCGTTCGAGCAGCAGATGATGTCGCGCGACATGAGCGGTCGCTTCGCGCCGATTTACAGCGCGCTGATCGTCCAGCCCGGCGTGCCCGGCTCGGGCGGCACGACGCTCTATGGTTTCAGCGAAAAATCAGGCTATCTCAACGAAGTGCTCGCGGTCGCCAATCGCCCTGGCCAGGACCCGTTCGTCGCCCGCTGCCTGAGCGGGCCGAGCGCCGACGACTCGCTGGCACCGTGCGAGCGCGACGTCCATGTCGGCGATAGCCTCAGCCTCACCTACCGCTTCCCCCGGGAATTTCTGGGTGACTGGCAGGCGCTCGATGCGGCGATCGCCACCGAGGCTGCGCGCATCCTGAAGACGGGACACTAAGATCTCGTTTCGTCATCCTCGGGCGGAGCGGGAGCGAAGCGAACCGCGCGGACCCAAGGATCCATTCCGTGACCTTAGAGCGCCGTAGCGATGCAGAACATGCAGTGCTGGGGATGCCCGCGCGAGTGTTATTTTCCCGTCTAGCCGCAAAGCAGCGGAGGGTAGTTCAGGACCGCCGCATTCTTCGGCTGACGTGACGGCATGGACCCCAGGGTCTGCGCTCCGCTTCGCGTTCGCTCCGCCCTGGGATGACGGCGCGGCAGACCTCAACTCGCGCCGGCGGAAAATTCCGGGGCTCAGGCCAGATCGATGTCGAGGATCGCCATCGAGAAATTATAGTCGCCGTCGTCCTCGTCCTTGAAGACGATGCCGAGGAACTCGTCGCCGACATAGACCTCGGCCGAATCGTCCTTGCGCGGCCGCGCCTTCACTTCAAGTTTGGGATTCTGGAAGACGCGCTTGAAATAGGCGTCCAGCTTTCTGATTTCGTCCGGCTTCAAAAGTCTTCTCCGATCGTCGGCTTGCTCATTTGAACGCGCTTCTGGCACGTCGACAATGGCGATGTAAAGGCAAGCCAACCAGGATTGCACCGGAACCGGCCTCCCCGATGAGCACGTCGGGGATCATGCCGGACGGCGTGCCACCATGGAAAATCAGATGTCGAAGCTGACGACGTGATCCATGGTCTGCGACGGCAACAGCTGGTCCATCTGCCGCGACGGCTGGTCGCAGCCTGTCTCGCCGACGACACGGGCCGGCACGCCGGCAACCGTCTTGTTGTGCGGCACCGGCGACAGCACCACCGAGCCCGCCGCGATCTTCGAGCAATGGCCGACCTCGATGTTGCCGAGGATCTTGGCTCCAGCACCGATCAGCACGCCATAGCGGATCTTGGGGTGACGATCGCCGCCGGCCTTGCCGGTGCCGCCCAGCGTCACGCCGTGCAGGATCGACACGTCGTCCTCGATCACCGCGGTCTGGCCGACCACGAGGCCGGTAGCGTGATCGAGGAAGATACCCTTACCGATGCGCGCGGCGGGGTTGATGTCGGTCTGGAACACCGAGGACGACCGGCTCTGCAGATACAGCGCGAAGTCCTGGCGGCCCTGGTTCCACAGCCAGTGCGCCAGCCGGTGCGTCTGGATGGCATGAAAACCCTTGAAGTAGAGCACCGGCATGATGAAGCGGTCGCAGGCCGGATCGCGGTCGTAATAGGCCTGGATGTCGACACGAACCGTCGACGACCAGGCCTTGTCGTCGGCCGCCATCGCCTTGAAGGTCTGGCGGATGAGGTCGGAACCGATATCCTGATGGGCGAGACGCTCGGCCAGTCGGTGGATGACCGCCTCCTCCAGGCTTTCCTGGTTGAGAATCGTTGAATAGAGGAACGCCGCCAGCAATGGATCGCGGTTGACCGCCTCCATCGCTTCGTCGCGGATCGACCGCCAGATCGGGTCGATCGGCTTCACCATGGTGGGGCGGGCAATCGTAACGCTGTTCATCGATAGTCTCCGGCCTGCCGGGTTGCCTATTGTCTGGCCGCACATATAAGCCAGATCGTAGCACGGTTGAACTCAATTTTCCTTAGTGCTTTGTCAAATGGATTTGGTTCACGGAAATTCAAGTTGCCATGGAAAACCAACCCTTGATCGACGAGCCGCTGAAACGCGAACTTTCAGCGCTCTATCAGGCCAAAGACCGCCACTATCACAACCTCGCCCATATCGAGGTAATGCTGGCGCTGGCCGGCGATTATCGTGCCTCGTTGCACGACCCTGAAGCTGTCGAAGCCGCGATCTGGTTCCACGATGCCATCTATGACAGCCGGGCAAAGGACAATGAGGTGCGGAGTGCAGCACTTGCCGAGGAAAAACTCGATGGTCGCACCGATGCGGAGCGCCTCGGCCGCATCGCGGCGATGATCGTCGCCACCGCAACGCATGAACTGCCGCACCTAGGCGACGAACATTTCATGCGTGACACAGCTCTTTTCCTCGATATCGACCTGTCGATCCTCGGCGCCGCACCGGATGCGTTCGACGCCTACGAACAGGCGATCCGCCGCGAATATGGCTGGGTGGAGGAGCCGATGTGGCGTGCCGGGCGCAGCGCGGTCCTGAAGGATTTCCTCGCCCGGAGGCATATTTTTCACACCGAAGAATTTCGGCAGCGGTTCGAACCGCAGGCCAGGCAAAACATCGCGCGATCGATCGAAGCGCTCGGGCAGACGTAGTCCAACAAGCTCTGACGCGAAAAAACCTCCATGCGCAGCGCATGGAGGCACTCACAGCGGATTTTCGGCGTAAAACTCCAGCACGCGCTGTTTGAAGGTCTTGTCCCCGACGGCCAGCATATGGTCGCGGCCCTCGATGTGAAAGGCCCTGGCGTTCGGCATCAGCGCGGCCAGTTCGTCCGGCGAGCTGCCGATGTCGTCCTTGGTGCCGACCGCAATCAGCGTCGGCTGGGCGATACGAGCCACGTCGTCCTCGCTCAGCAACTCGCGCGAAGTGGCAATGCAGGCGGCCAGCGCCCGTCGGTCGCTGCGGGTCTGGTCGGCGAAGGCGCGGAAGGAGCGGCCGCGCGGATGGCTGGTGGCAGCCGGATCGTCGGCCAGAAGTGCATCGGCGATCGGGTCCCAGTCGCCAACGCCGTCGACCATGCCGATGCCGAGGCCGCCGAACACCAGCGTCGCCACCTTGTCCGGGTCGGAAAGCGCCAGGAACGCTGAAATGCGCGCGCCCATCGAATAGCCCATGACATGGGCGCGTTCGATGCCAAGGTGATCGAGCAAGGCTGCCCCGTCCGACGCCATCTTGACCGGCGTATAGTCGGCCTCCTCGTAGCTTTTCGACGAAGAGCCATGGCCACGATTGTCGAAGGCGATGGCGCGGTAACCGGCATCGTTCAGCGTCTTGAACCAGCCGGGCGACACCCAGTTGACGTAGTGGCTGGAAGCAAAGCCGTGGATCATCAGCACCGGGTCGCCGTTGCCCGACGGCGGCTGGCGATCGAGGAAGGCAATGTCGAACCCGTCATGGGAGAAAAACTGCATCTGCGACGGATCCTGCGCGTTCAGTTCGGCGCAGTGCCGATTGCCGGATGGCGCAACAGGTCGCCATCCCTGATGCCATCCTTGGCGGCGGTACCCGCCTTCAGCTCGAGCACGAAACGCACCGGCTCGCCGGGCGAGATTATCGCCTCGGATTGCGGCTCACCTTGCTTGATCGCGCGGATTCTGCCGTCCTGGCCGGCGAAGATGAGGTCGAGCGGCATCGGCGTATTCTTCATCCAGAAGTTTACCTCCTGCTCGGCGTCGAACACGAACAGCATGCCGTGATCGTCGGCCATCTCCTCGCGAAACATCAATCCGGCCTCGCGCTCGGCGGAAGTATCTGCGACTTCGATGGAAAACGGGCGCTCGCCGGATTTCGTCACAGCGACCAGCGGCGTCGGATCGACCGGCAGGATCATAGCCCGGCTGTCCGCCGAACTCGGTCCCTGCGAATAGAAATAGGCGCCCGTGGCGACGACGAAGGCCATCGCGGCGCAGATCGCCCCCGCTGTCAGCCAGCTCCTGTGAACCATTGGAAGTCCTCGGCCGGTCGCCCTAATGCGAAACCGGCAAGGTGCCCATATCGGGGTGAATTTCGGCAGCCATAAGGCCTTTGTCGCCGCGACCGAAGCGAACCAGCACCACCTGACCGGGCCTGAGCTCGGTGATGCCGTAGCGGCGCAGCGTCTCCATGTGGACGAAAATATCCTCGGTGCCCTCGCCCCGGGTCAGGAAGCCGAACCCCTTGGTGCGGTTGAACCATTTTACCAGCGCCCGTTCGAGGCCGCTTTCCGGCGTCACCGAAACGTGGGTTCGCTGTTCCTGCATCTCTGCCGGATGGATCGCTGTGGAGGTATCCATGGAGAGCACACGGAACGCCTGCAGTCCGCGCTCACCCTGTTTGACGAGGCAGACGACGCGCGCACCTTCCAATGCGGTCTGGAAGCCATCTTTTCGAAGACATGTCACATGGAGGAGAATGTCGCCCGAGGAGCCGTCGTCCGGAAGAATGAAACCGTAGCCCTTGGCCACATCGAACCATTTGATGGCGCCGGCAATTTCGACGAGATCGGCGGGATCGCCGCCACCATCTCGTTTCAAGGCGTCGTCAAGGCTTTCGTCCCGCCCCATGAAAGAGGCCTTTTCCCCCATAAGAATGCCCCCTTTTTCAAGAACACCGCTACTGATTCTTGACATCAGATTAACACTGCGGCTTCCGGTGTGTGCAAGACCTGACGTGCCTTTTTTCACGGTTCAATGCAGGAATACCGATTTTCTTGTTTGCCGGCGCGAGCCAACTGGCGACCGAGTGCCGGCGATTGCCCTTTGGCCGGGTGGCCCCTATGTTCCGCCGCAACGCAACATCTCGAGGAAATCACATGCGCTATCTCCACACCATGGTCCGCATCGCCGACATCGATGCTTCGCTCGATTTCTACTGCAACAAGCTTGGCCTCAAGGAAGTGCGCCGCCATGAAAGCGAACAGGGCCGCTACACGCTGATCTTCCTCGCCGCGCCCGAGGACGAGCAAAGCGGCACCACCAACAAGGCGCCGCTGATCGAGCTGACCTACAATTGGGATCCGGAAGATTACAAGGGCGGCCGCAATTTCGGCCATCTTGCTTACGAAGTCGACGACATCTACGCCACCTGCCAGCGGCTGATGGATAACGGCGTCACCATCAACCGGCCGCCGCGCGATGGCAACATGGCCTTCGTCAGGTCGCCGGACGGCATCTCGATCGAGCTTTTGCAGAAAGGCCCGGCCAAGGCCAAGGCCGAGCCCTGGGCCTCGATGCCGAACACCGGAAGCTGGTAGCCGATCACGCCATCGGATATTGCCGTGCGGACACGTCCGGCGGCTTTGCCGTTCCGCAAGACGGTGCCTATCTGTTCGGCTGAGCCCGCTTGCCCCAGGAGGACCATTCATGCCGACCAGCCACGTCGATGTCGTGACCGAGCATGCCAGCCGTTACCTGCAGCAGCTTTGCAAGCACTGGGCGCACAAATTTCCGGTCGAGTTCGACCCGACCCATGGCGCGATCGATCTCTCGCTGGGCCGCACGGTTCTGGACGCCGATGCGTCAGCCCTCCACATCGCGGTGACTGCCGACGAAACCGGCTCGCTCGAGCGCCTGGAAACGGTCGTCGCCGACCACATCAAACGCTTCGCCTTCCGCGAAGAGCTGGCATTCGATTGGAAACGCGCTCCGGCGGCGTAAACTAAGCGGCTATCTGCCCCCGGCCTGACCGGCCATCTCCAGCAGCGTCAGCACCGTGCGCCAGTTGCGCGCCGTCCCGGGGACTTTCAGTGTGCGCGGGATAAGATTCGCAAACACCGACTTGCCGATCCCCTCCGGTGCGTGCAGGTAAAGCACGTCGCCCTTGACCTCGAACCGTTCGGGACCGGTGCATTTTTCGGCCAGCCGCGCGATCTCCTCACTGGTCGGCTCGCGCTCCAATGCATAGGCGTGCAGCTTCGTCGGCTCTCCAGCGATTTCCGGATAGGGATTTTCCGTCACCAGCCGCTCGAACCAGCCGAGATCGCGCACCATGATGCGCGAATAGAACCCCCAGCGCTTCTCGAAGGCCGCCTCGATCATTTTCGTGAGCGTGGCGGCATCGCCCTTTTGTGACCGGAAAACGGTGTTGCCGCTCTGCACATAGGTGGCGACATCGGAAAAGCCGAGTCCCTCGAAGAACGACCTCAGCTCCGCCATCTTGACGACGCGGTTGCCGCCGACATTGATGCCGGAAAACAGTGCCACGAAGACTGTCCCCTGATCGCTCATATGATGAACCCGGCCAGCGTCTCGTTGTCGGTAATGTCCTGGTACTGAACACTTTCGGCCTCGAAATTCGCCTTGAGCAAGTCGAAATTACGGCGGTCCTTGGTTTCGATGCCGATCAGCACCGAACCGAAATTGCGCGCCGATTTCTTCAGGTATTCGAAACGGGCAATGTCGTCGTCAGGTCCCAGCAGTTCGAGGAAATCGCGCAGCGCGCCCGGCCGCTGCGGAAAACGGATGATGAAGTATTTCTTCAGCCCCTCGAAGCGCAGCGCCCTTTCCTTCACGTCCGGCAGCCGCTCGAAATCGAAATTGCCGCCCGAGACCACCGCGACGACGGTCTTGCCCCTGATTTCCTTCTTCGAAAAATCCTTCAGCGCGTCGACCGCCAGAGCACCCGCCGGCTCCAGCACCACCCCTTCGACATTGAGCATCTCGATCATGGTCGCGCAGAGCCGGTTTTCCGGAATCAGCCGCACCGCCTCGGCGGCAAATTCCCTTAGGTACCGCAACGGCTCGCGGCCGATCTCGGCCACCGCGGCGCCATCGACGAAATTGTCGACCTTGGCGAGCCTGACCCGCTTTCCGCTGGCGAGGCTCTCGCTCAGGCTCGGCGCGCCGGCTGGCTCGCAGAAGACGAAGCGCGTCTCGCGGCGCTGGTCGGCAAAATAATGGGTGACGCCAGCGGCCAGACCACCGCCGCCAACAGGCAGCATGATGATATCGGGCATGCGCCCACCCGGCATCTGTTCAGCGATCTCATAGGCCACGGTCGCCTGGCCCTCGATGATATCCTTGTGGTCGAAAGGCGGCACCATATGCGCGCCAGCACTTTCGGTGAATTCGAAGGCGGCGCGGTAGCAGTCGTCGAAAAAGTCGCCGACCCGCCTGATCTCGACGAATTCACCGCCGAACAGCCGAGTCTTGTCGATCTTCTGCTGCGGCGTGGTCACCGGCATGAACACCACGCCCTTCTTGCCAAAATGGCGGCAGACGAAGGCAAAGCCTTGCGCATGGTTGCCGGCCGAGGCGCAGACGAACAGCTCGGCGTCGTTGCCGGCGGCGAGCGCCTTGCGGAAAAAGGTGAACGCGCCCCTGATCTTGTAGGAGCGCACCGGGGTCAGATCCTCGCGCTTCAACAGCACCCGCGCGCCGGTCTTCTTCGACAGATAATCGTTTTCCTGCAGTGGCGTTTCCGGAAAGATCTGGCGGATAGCCGAAGCGGCTGCCGCGACGCGGGAAGAGAAACTGTTCATGGCAAGATAACCCCGGATCGCATGTCGTCTGTGGACTACGCAGCGCGCGATTGGTTTGCCGCGACGCGATGGTCGTGAAGCTAGCACACGCTACGCGAGTTTGATCCCCGCCTATTGCATGTCCGGCCTCGCGAAGCCACTGTCCGGCCAGAGCCGAGCCTCGCCCCGACGTCATCAAGCGCGTCGCGCCCGATCACCGTGGCTTATGGCATCCAAGGCTCTCTCATGCCCCCATGCCGGTTCTGGCTTTCGCGCAACAGTGCGATGGCTGTTGGCCGGCGCTGATCAAATTCGACTGGACACGACTTACTTCCGCCGCACTTCGGCTGTCCGGGAGGGTCTGCGGAGGTGGATGGCCTTTCGGCCGGAGTGGAATTTCTAAGTGACGTTGAAGAAGATTTGCATCCTTGCCCTTGCCTTGCTGGTCGCCGGCTGTGGCGGCCGCCAAACCGAGGAACTGCTCGGTAGCGCCATGATGTCCGTGCCGGTGACGGAAATCGCCGGCAACCACAGCGTCTTCATCGCCACCACGCGCAAGCGCTCGGACGACCCCAACAAGGTGTTCGACGGCGAACGCTCTGCGACGCTGAACTATGCCCGCGTCAACGTCACCGTTCCGGGCATCCACAAGACCGGCCAGATCGAGCGGCGTTCGCGAGGCAAGTCGAATGACCCGGCCAAGTATTTCATGGCCTCCGAAGTCGTCGGCTACGACACCGCGCCGAAATTCTCCAGCGCGCTCAGTGCCGACATCGCCGCGCGCGGCGGCCGTGTCATGGTCTTCGTCCATGGCTATAACACCGGCTTCGACGACGCCGTCTATCGCCTCACCCAGATCGCCCATGATTCCGGTTATCCGGGCACGCCGGTGCTGTTTTCCTGGGCCTCCGGCGCCAAGACCACCGACTATGTCTACGACAAGGAAAGCGCCAGCGCCGCCCGCGACCAATTGGAAGTGACGCTGAGGATGCTGGCGCAGACCGGCGCCCGGCGCATCGACATCGTCGCCCATTCGCTCGGAACCTGGGTTACCATGGAGGCGCTGCGCCAGCTCGCCATCACCGGCGACCGCGATCTCGGCGGCAGGCTCGGCGACGTGGTGCTGGCCTCGCCCGACATCGATGTCGACGTGTTCAAGAGCCAGATGCGCCGCTACGGCAAGCCGGACAAGCCGTTCATCCTGCTGCTGTCCGACGATGACCGGGCGCTGCGGCTCTCCGGCCTGATCGCCGGCTCGCGGCCACGCGTCGGCGACTACAAGGACGCGTCCGACCTCGCGACCTATGGCGTGACGGTCGTCGACCTCTCCAGCGTCAAGGGATCGGACAGGTTCAACCACACCAAATTCGCCGACAACCCTGAGCTGGTGAAGATGATCGGCCAGCGATTGCGCGAGGATGATGGTTTTGCCAGTGACCGCGACGTGACCGACCGCATCACCCTGCTCGGGCAATAAGGTGCGTTCCGCTGGCTTTCGCGGTGCATGTTCACGATTGCCGCACCATCGGATCACTTTCAACTGGACCCGACCGGCCTCTGGCTTTATCGAAAATGTCCTGCGACGTCACGAGGTTGACGTCCCTACAGCGCCGCGCGTCCTCTTGGACGCGCAAAGGACGCTGTAGCACTTTGACTCTGCGCATGATCCTTTCCGGAAATCGATCCCGATTTCGGGGTCACGCGCTGCGGGAGCCCGCGTGATCGTACGTTCGAAGACCCTCCTCGTCGTCGGGTTTGCATTCGGTGTCACGGGCTGCGCCGGTCAGAACACACACGACCTCCTCAGCAAGACGACGATCGCAGCGCCTGCCTCCGACATCGCGGCCACGCATGAGATCTTCGTCGCCACCACCCGGCAAAAGGCAATCAAAGACCCGCGCCAAGTGTTCGACGGCGATCGCTCGCCGACCACCAGCTACGCCCGTGTCGACGTGACCGTGCCGAAGGTCCACCAGGTAGGCGCCATCGAGCGGGTCAAGGGGTCCGCCAACAGCAATCCAGCCAAGGATTTCACGGCGAAGGACGTCACCTTCTACAAAGATGCGCCGCAATTCGCCAAGGCGGTCGGCGCCGATATCGCCATGCGCGGCGACCGTGCCCTGGTTTTCGTGCACGGCTTCAACAACGGTTTCGACGACGGCATCTACCGGCTGACGCAGATCGCGCACGACACGAAATATCCCGGCACGCCGGTGCTGTTCTCATGGGCATCGAGCGGCAAGACAACCGGCTACATCTACGACAAGGAAAGCGCCAACGCTGCGCGCGACGACCTCGAGGCGACGCTGCGCATGCTCGCCAAGACACGCGCCAAGAGCATCGACATCATTGCCCACTCGATGGGAACCTGGGTGACGATGGAGGCGCTGCGCCAGCTTGCCATCACCGGCGACCGCGATCTCGGCGACAAGCTCGGCTACGTCATCCTTGCCTCGCCGGACATCGACGTCGACGTGTTCAAGAAGCAGATGATCCGCTACGGCAAGCCCGACAAGCCGTTCGCCATCCTGCTTTCAGATGACGATCGCGCCCTCAAGCTCTCGGCCCTGATCTCCGGCGACAAGCCGCGCGTCGGCGACTATGGCGACGCTGCCGACCTCGCCAGCTATGGCGTCTCGGTGGTCGATCTGACCAAGACGAAAGGTAGCGACCGCCTCAACCATGCCAAATTCGCTGACAATCCGATCCTGGTGCAGTTGCTCGGCGACCGGCTGCGCGCCCCGGCCGGTCTGGCATCGGATGAGCCAGCCCCGGCGCAGCTCGACAACCTCGGCCAAGGTATCGGCAAGGCCGTCGGCTCCGTTGCCGAGATCGTCATCACCACGCCGTTCAAGGTGCTGACCATCGCCACCGGCGGATGAGCAGCTGACGAATATTTGGGGTCGTCGAGATTCAGGTCAGGCCGAGCCGAAAGTGGTGGTTTTCGAGAACCGGAGCGGAGCGTACTCAAGGTACGCGAGCACCGGAAGCGCAGAAAACTGCCACTTGCAGGCCGGCATGGCGTGAATATCGACAACCCTAGACGAACAGGCCGACCTTCTGGAAAGTCGTCACGTCGATCAGGCCGACATCGGAAATCCTCAATTCCGGGATGACGACCAGCGCCAGCAACGAGTGCTGCATGTAGGCGTTGTTCAGCGAACAACCCATCTTGCGCATCGCCTCGGTGAGTTTCTCCGCCTTGGCGGCAACGATTTCCGCACGCTCGTCCGACATCAGCCCGGCGATCGGCATTTCGACCAGCGCCAGTTCCTTGCCGTTGGAAAACAGCACCACGCCGCCGCCGACCTCGCCCAGCCGGTTGACGGCCAATGCCATGTCCTGCTTGTTGGTGCCGACGACGATGATGTGATGCGCATCATGTGCCACGCTCGATGCCATGGCGCAGTCGCTCATGTAGCCGAAGCCCGAGACGAAGGCATTGGTGACGCCGCCAGTGCCCCTGTGGCGCTCGACCAGCGCGATCTGGCAGACGTCGTTGCGCCGGTCCATGGCGACCAGCCCGTCCTCCACCGCCAGATCGGCCTCCAGCGCCCGCGTCGGCGCCTGGTTCTCGATCACGCCGATGACCCGCACCCGCACCTCGTTGGCGCCCTTTGGTGCCACGATGTCGAAATCCCCGGCCTTGAGCTTCTTGCCGAGCTTGACGGTGTTCTTCGCCGTCTTCGGGTAGTCATAGGCCGGAATGTCGATGTCGAGCTTGCCGCCCTTGGCCAGCCTGACGCCGCGGCCATAGACCTCGTCGATGGTCATTGCCGCCAGGTCGGAGACGATCAGGACATCGGCGAGCCGTCCAGGCGCGATCGAACCGATCTCGCGCTCCAGCCTGAAATGCTGGGCGGTGTTGAGCGTTGCCATCTGGATCGCCGTCACCGGCTTCAACCCTTGGCTGATCGCATGCCGGACCACCCGGTCCATGTGGCCTTCGTGGACGAGCGTGCCGGAATGGCTGTCGTCGGTGCACAGGATGAAGTTGCGCGGGTCGAGCCCGCTCTCCGTCACCGCCTTGATCTGCGAGGCGACGTCGTACCAGGCCGAGCCCAGTCTCAGCATCGCCTTCATGCCCTGGCGGACGCGGGCGATCGCGTCCTCGGCGCGCGTGCCCTCGTGGTCGTCCTCGGGTCCGCCGGCAACATAGCCATGGAACGGCAGGCCGAGATCGCGCGAGGCGTAGTGCCCGCCGACGGTCTTGCCCGCCTTCACCGTCGCGGCGATCTCGCCCGCCATCACCGGATCGTTGGCGGCGACGCCGGGAAAATTCATCACCTCGCCGAGTCCGATGATGTTTTCCCATGTCATGGCTTCAGCAACATCGGCGACCGTCAGTTCGGCGCCGGCATGCTCCAGCCCCGGCGCCGAGGGTACGCAGGACGGCATCTGCACATGCACGTTGACGGGCATGGCGACAGCCTCATCATGCATCAGGCGAACGCCAGCAAGACCCAGAACATTGGCGATCTCGTGCGGGTCGATGAACATCGAGGTGGTGCCGTGCGGGATCACCGCGCGGCAGAACTCCGTCACGGTCACCATGCCGCTCTCGACATGCATGTGCGCATCGCACAGGCCCGGCACCAGGTAGCGCCCGCCGGCATCGACTACCTTCGTGCCCTGGCCGATGGCATGGCCGGCATTCGGCCCGCAATAGGCGAAGCGGCCACCGGCGATGGCGATGTCGGTGCCGGCGATGATCTCGCCTGAATGGACGTTCACCCAGCGTCCGTTGCGGATGACGAGATCGGCAGGCTTGCGCCCCATCGCGACATCGACAAGATGCGTCGCCATCCCGGTCCATGGTTTGGGTTTCACCGCATGCGCGGACGGCTTCTTTGCCATGACAGACTCCTGTTTCCCCGACTGTGCCAAGCCGAGGACGTTTTGACCAGTTGGCAATGAAGCGCAGACATATATTCCCGACGATGCAGCACTGGTCGAAGCGGTAGCCGTGAGCCGCCAACACGTTGCAGCGCTGTCCTCGTTCAGGGCCATCGGCAAAATGCCGATGTCGGGCGTGGTTCCGTTTCGCAGGAAATAGCGCTACGCTCGATGAGGGATCGTTCTTCGGGAAGGCTCGATGCATCGCCTGACGCTCGCAAGTGCCGGTTTTCTGATCGCTCTGGCCGTGCCGGCTTTCGCCGCCGACTCGATCACCGACGTGCCAATGACTGCGCCCGGCTTCGACTGGACCGGCTACTATGCCGGCCTCCAGGGCGGCTACGGCTGGGGCCAATCCGATATAACGGCAACCGAGGGCGCGCCATTTGCTGTCTCGCCCGACCTCGACGGCGGCGTCATCGGCGGCCATGTCGCTGGCCTTTGGCAGTTCGACCAGGCCGTGATCGGCGCGCAAGCCGAGCTCAACTATTCCACGATCGACGGTACTGACCAACTGGGTTTGGGAAATTCCTTCGGCACCGACATCAAATGGTTCGGCTCGCTTGACGCCAAGGCTGGCTTTGCCATGGATCGCGTGCTGGTCTACGGCGTCGGCGGCGTCGCTTTTGCCGGCATCGAAACATCCCAAAATGCTCCCACGACGTTTGCTAAGACACGGACGAACGTCGGCTGGACGGTGGGTGCCGGAATTGACTACGCGATGACCAACAACATCGTCGTCGGCGCCCAGTATCGCTATTACGATTTCGGCTCCGAGCATTACGATGCGCCTGACGCTTTTCCCGATCGCGACCAGAAACTGGACCTCAATACATTTTCGGTGAGATTCAGCTACAAGTTCTGATGGTTTGCGCGACCACTGTCCCGCCGCGGCGGGTAGTGAACTTACAAACCCGGCTGCTGGTGCGGACGACGGGAATCGAACCCGTACGATCAGAGATCGAGGGATTTTAAGTCCATTTGTCCCCACATGGGTGGTGGTGCAGGCGACGGGGATCGAACCCGTAAGTCATTGAAGACGAAGGATTTTAAGTCCTTTGCGTTTACCAGTTTCGCCACGCCTGCTTCTGGACGATGTGGGGATTTCCCACAAATTCCCCACACGGTTCCCCACACGGCGTGGGAAATCCCCACGATCTCCTACACGTTCTCCCACATTTCAGTATTTGTGGGAGGGGCTGTTATTATCATCAGCTTCGGCGGGGCGTTACCTAAAAATTTGACTGAGGATGTTGAAGACCTTCGTACCCTTTGCGGTCGGCCGGCAGAGCTTGCTGCGGCGATCTTCAGGATCCTCATAGGCGTCGATGAGACCGTGCCCCAGCTTCCCCTTAACTACGAGGTTGCTCATGGCTGCGACGTTGCGGCTCACTGAGGAGGAAGCCAGGCCGGTCTCCCGTGCCAGCTCCTTCATGGTGATCCCCGGCTTGCCCATGACGAGCAGGAACACAGCGATCTGCTGTATCTGCATTTCTTGGTCAAGCTTGGCGAACTGGTCGATGAACGCGATGAACTTCTTCGACGTGTTACTCGCAGTCATGGGTTCTCTATCGGGTTCCGTTATTGAGCGCGTTCTCTGGTCTCTAGACTACCAAGGCGGCTACCACCACAACCCAAAAGAAGCGAGACAAGGTCGCTTTCTCCCACAAAATCTCCCACAAGTCCCGGTTGGCGAGACGTTCATTGCGCTAGCGGGACGGTTCCGCAAGAAGGGGAAAAATACACAAATCGAAACAAAGACTTCAAATTCATCAACTCAGAATTGCAAACCGGCTTTCAGTCGCTTCAACTCATGATTGTCGAAACTGTTGCTGTAAGTAATTGATTTAGCTTCGTTTTCTCATTTAATTTTTTAAGTCCCTTGCGTCTACCAATTCCGCCACGTCCGCATGGCTGCCACTGGTAATCGAGCCGGCCCGGAATGCAAGCCCGCTCTCAGCGACGGCCGACGCCGATCATCCGACAAGGTCGGGATTCAACTTCAAGTGCTGGATCAGGATGATCGTCTTGGCGTCAATGATGCGGCCGTCGGAAATGCCGGCCAGCGCGTCGTCGAGCGGCATTTCCAGAACCTCGATGTCCTCGCCTTCGTCCGCTGCGCCGCCACCGTCCGAGATGCGATCGGAAGGCGTGTAGCGTGCGACGAAGAACCAGAGCCGCTCGGTCAAGCTGCCCGGGCTCATATAGGGCACAAAAAGCTGCTCTATGTCCTTAAGCCGGTAGCCGAGCTCTTCCTCCGCCTCCTTGCGGATGCAGGTTTCCGGATCGTTCTCATCGAGCAGGCCGGCGCAGGCCTCGATCAGCGGCTCGCGATGACCGGTAACATAGGCGGGGTAGCGGAACTGCCGCACCAGCAGCACCGTCGAGCGCTCCGGATCGTAAGGCAGGATCACCGCGCCGTCGCCACGATCGTAGGTCTGGCGGATTTGCGTCTCCCACTGCCCGTCGCGCCGACGATAGTCGAAGACGGTCTTTTTGAGAACCGCCCAGTCGTCGGACAGTATCTCCTCCGAGCGTATGCGAATGCGGTCTTCCATGCTGAACTCCGTGCTGTCGGTGGCGAGGCGTAGCGGCGAACCTGCATTTGCGCAATCCTGGCAGTGATTGGTCCAGAAGCTCGCATCACCGCCTCGTGTCTGGCGCCGGCCGAATGGGGCGCCTAAATAACGGCATCCTCTCCCGGAGTTTTTTGATGACCACTTCGCTTTTCCAGCCGATCACGCTTGGCGGCCTCACCTTTCCAAACCGCATAGCGGTGGCGCCGATGTGCCAGTATTCAGCCGAAGACGGCTCGGCCAGCGACTGGCACCTCCATCACTGGATGAACTTGGCGATGTCTGGCGCCGGCATGGTCACCGTCGAGATGACCGACGTCGAGCGGCGCGGCCGCATCTCGCACGGCTGCCTCGGCCTTTACTCCGACGACAACGAAGCGGCTGCCCGGCGCACGCTGGATGCGGCCAAGCGCGTGGCCGCTCCTGGCACCAAATTCGGCACACAGCTTGCCCATGCCGGCCGCAAGGCCTCCAACCGGAAGCCTTGGGAAGGCGGCGGGCCGCTCGGGGCCGATCAGGACCCCTGGCCGATCGTGTCCGCCTCGGCAATCGCCTACGATACCGGTTGGCAGGTCCCGCGGGCGCTGGAGGACGACGAGATCCTGCAGATCATCGAACGCTTCGCCGAAGCCGCAAAGCGGGCAGAGCGGGCCGGCTTCGATTTCATCGAACTGCACGCCGCCCATGGCTATCTGATCTTCCAGTTCCTGTCGCCGCTTTCCAACCAGCGCACCGATCGCTGGGGCGGCTCGCTGGAAAACCGCATGCGTTTTGCCGTCGAGATCGCCAAGGCTGTGAGGAAGGCGGCCCCGAACCTGATGCTCGGCGCGCGCCTGTCGGTGAAGGAGTGGGTCGATGGCGGCTTCGATGTCGAGGAGGCAATCGAAGTGGCCAAAGTGCTGAAGGCGGTGGGCGTCGCCTATCTCTGCTGCTCGAGCGGCGGCAATTCGCCCTTGCAGCAGCTGCCGACGGGTCCAGGCTACCAAGTGCATCTGGCGGAAGCCGTGCGCAAGGGTGCCGGCATTCCGACGCGGGCCGTCGGCCTGATCGACGATCCGAAACAGGCCGAGGCGATCGTCGCCGACGGCCGCGCCGACATGGTGGCACTGGCCCGCGCCTTCCTCGCCGATCCGCGCTGGGCATGGCGTGCCGCTGCTATCTTCGGCGAAAAAATCCACCCGGCACCGCAGCTTGCCCGCTCGGTGACGACAATGCAGCACTGGATGAAGGCAGCGGGCTGACTGTTTCTCGACACCGGCAGTCGCACGTTGCAACCAAATCGGCCGTCTCGCGTTGGCGGCGATGATGGATAGCAAGCCTTTTGAAAGGCCGGTCGTGGTCGAACTTGGCCATGTCGGCAAATATCGTCAGATCCGCAGCGCCCGGGAAGCGGCGGAGTGCTTGATGACAGCTTGGCCGCTCAATCGTGGCCCGCGGCATCGTGATGCTCTCGACACTTGCCTCAAAGTACTGGAAGGGTATCGTTCGACCGCGGATGCGCGCCAGGCGTTGATCGAAGCGGCAAAGGAATCGGAAGTTCTGGTTCCCGACGATAAGCTGCCCGACGACAAATTGCCCGACGATAAATTGCATTGAACGAATGGGGCTTTTCAACCGGAGGACTTCATGGCGAAGCTGACTTACAAGATCGTCGAGCATGACGGTGGCTGGGCCTATAAGGTCGGCTCGACGTACTCGGAGACCTTCCCCACCCACCAGGAGGCGTTACGCGCCGCCGAGATCGCTTCGGCCGAGCAGCAGGTCGCAGGCACGACCGACGGTATCCAGTACGAGGACGCCGACGGCAAATGGCACGACGAACTGGCTGACGGCCGGGATCGGCCGCAGACCGAAGTTTCCGACTGATTTTGACTTTCTCTGCCGGCCGCGGATGCCCGACGGATGGGCATCCTGCTGGCCGGGTGAGGAGCCGCGGCTGGGTTACTTGCCGCAATAAGTGATCGTTGACATTCACCCTGGTATTGGCGTCGGGTCCCGGCGCGGTAGGGGAGCAAGGTGTGATCGCACCGGGGTTGCCCAGGCTGCTCTGACCTGAGGTGTCTCTTGTAATGCTGCTGGTGGTGTGGGGGTCAACGGTCGTCATCTGTTCGTTGCTGGGGACCGGACGATGACGCGGCTGTGAGAGGTATATCCGCCCGACGATTGCGCCATCGCCGAAGCGGCGAGGCCGACCGTGAAAACCGAAGCTGCGAGAATCTTCGTAAGCATAGATGCTACTCCACTTGATTTGATTGTGAGTACTGTCGAACGTCGTACGACGGCGGCAAAACCAATGAGGCAGATCGAGGTTCAATAAAAAAATCGTGAAGCTGCCCACGTTTGGGCACCTTTGCGTGACCGATGCGCGAGGTCGCTGCGAAGTGACTTGGCAACGCAAGATTGCGAACGTCGGGATCAGCGATCCACCGCAAACGCACGGTCGGCAATGCGCTTGATGAAGACGATGCCGCGCTGCGGCTCGATGAATTGCGGCATGTGGCCAAGATCGTCGACGGGTTCGAAATCGAGATCCCTGATCTTTTCCGTCATCGGCAGGCCATGGATATGCATGCCCAGCACGCGATCTCGCGCACCGACCAAAATGCCGGCCGGCATCGCGATCTCGCCATAGCGTTGTTCGATGCCGCCAAGGTCACGCTCGATCGCAACGACATCGCTGGAAGTGGCATAGAAATGGCTTGGCCTGAGCCCGCACCAACCGCCGCCCTTCACCATGTAGTCGGCGGGGGTTGCCTGCGGCGCGAAGATGAATGCCAATGTGCGCTGCGCGTATTTCAGACTGGCCGGAATCGCCACGGTGTGAGCCATGATCCAGCGCAGCAAGGGCGACTGGATATAGAGCGAGCCGAATTTATCCCGCACGCTGGCGTCCATATGCGTCAGCGGCGCCAGCAAGGCGATGCCGGAAATCGCCTTCGAATGCTCCACCGCCAGCGTCAGCGCGATGGCGCCGCCCAGCGAATGGCCGACAATCAGCGGCTTTGCCAGTCCGATCTTGTCGATGAACTGCCGCACGATCTCGGCCTGCTCGGTCACCCGGCCGATCGCTCCCTTGGCCCGCACGGAATGACCCGAGCCCGGGCGGTCGAGCGCGATCAACCGATAGCCCTCGCCAAAGCGACCGAACAGCGTGTGGCGGAAATGATGGAGCTGCGCGCCAAGACCATGCAGGAAAACGATCGGCCTCCCCTCGCCGGTTTCGACATAGTGGATGCGGTTGCCGCCGATCTCGATGAACTTTCCGCTCGCTGGCACCAGCCTTTCGGATTTTGCGGCGATCCACCACGTCGCCAGCATCAGACAGACGGCCACGGCGACTGCCAGCAGAACCAAACCACCGAGCAGCCACAGCAGAATCGATACCAGCATTTTTCACCCAAGGAGGCCAAACCGGCGCGCACCTTCACCTGCCGCCGGCTGCGCCGCAAGAGAGTGGCCAGATCCACCGTTCAGTTGGCATTGCGGCCGGCCGGCTGGCGCGCTATCTCAGGCGACCCCGTCTGCCTTAGGCGACCCGTTTGCCGGAGCCTCCCATGCCTGAAATTGTCACCGCCGCCATGCTCGTCATCGGCGACGAAATTCTGTCCGGCCGCACCAAGGACAGGAATATCGGCCATCTCGCCGACATCATGACGGCGATCGGCATCGACCTGAAGGAAGTGCGCATCCTTCCGGACGAGGAGGACGAGATCGTCGCCGCGGTCAATGCCGTGCGCGCCCGCTACACCTATGTCTTCACCACTGGCGGCATCGGTCCCACACATGACGACATCACCGCAGATTCGATCGCCAAAGCCTTCGGCGTGCCATGCGAATACGACGCCAAGGCCTATGTCATGCTGGAAGCGAGCTACGCCGCGCGCGGCATCGAATATACGGAGGCGCGCAAGCGCATGGCACGGATGCCCCGGGGGGCCGAGCATATTGAGAACCCGGTGTCCATTGCGCCCGGCTTTCGCATCGGCAACGTCCATGTCATGGCCGGCGTGCCGTCGATCTTCCAGGCTATGCTCGACAATGTCGTGCCGACGCTGAAAGCGGGGACCAGGATGCTGTCCGCCACGGTACAGTGCCCGTTCGGCGAAGGCTTGGTCGGCGGGCCTCTGGGCGATATCCAAAAAGCCCATCCCGACACGATCATCGGTTCCTACCCGAAATATGGCGACGGCAAATTCTGGACGGAGCTGGTCGTCCGCGCCCGCCGCCAGGAAGCGCTGGACGCCGCGCGCAAGGATGTCGAGGCTATGGTGGCCGGCTTCGCCGGCGCCACCAGTTGAGCTAGACCCCGGAACCAAGCACGGTGCTGCAACGTTCCTCGCAGGCGATTTTCGATCGCTCGCAGAGTGAGGGGTTGTCATGCGCTTCAAGACCATCGTCGCCATACTGCAAAACGAACACGACGCGGAGCGCGTGCTCGATTGCGCCATCCCGCTCGCCGACCGGTTCGAGAGCCATATTATCGGCATCCATGCCGAGGCGCTTCCGGTCCCCTACACTTCGGCAACCGGCTTTCCGGACACCGAGTTCCTGCAGGTGTCCGCCGACATGAACCGGGAGCGCGCCGACAAAATGCAGGCGGTCTTCCTCAGGCGTATCGAGGATTCCGGCCTGTCCTTCGAATGGCGCAGTCTTGAGAGTTTTTCCGGTGACAGCGCGTTGACCGGCATCTCCAGCGTTCGCGCTGCCGACCTGATCATCGCCGCGCAGCGCGAGTCGGGGGGCGATCCAAGCGCCGATGTCGACACACTGGTCTATGATGCCGGCCGGCCGGTGCTTGTCGTGCCGCATTCCGGCCCGCTCGTCACTAGCTTCAAGCGCGTGGTTCTGGCCTGGAACGGGAGCAAGGAAGCGGCCCGCGCCGCCTTCGACGCCCTGCCCTTCATCATCGAGGCCGAGAAGACGGACATACTGGTCATCGATCCGCCGGATACGCTGGACGAGACCCCGGAGTCGTCCGGCGCCGAAATCGCGGCCGCCCTGTCCAGGCACGGCGCTACGGTCAGCGTCTCGGTGCAGAGGTCGGGCGGCCTATCGGTCGATGACATCATCCAGACCAGGATTGCCGAAACCGGCGCCGACCTGCTTGTGCTGGGCGCCTACAGCCACTCCTGGCTGCGCCAGCTTCTGTTCGGCGGGGTTACCCGTACTGTGCTGCGCACGGCGTCAGTGGCAGCTTTCCTGTCGCGGTAAGTCCACAAGGATCGCTTGCCGCCGCCCTTGCCAACGCCCGGCCTTTCCAGTTAATTCCGCGCGCATTCCATTGTGTTTGCGCGCCGCCAGCGCGCCTTGCGGAGTGCGCGAAAAATGTCACTTCCCGAAAAAGCCTTCCCGGTCTCCTGGGACCAGTTCCACCGCGACGCCCGGGCGCTGGCCTGGCGGCTGGCCGGCGCCAACAAAGGCCAGTGGAAGGCGATCGTCTGCATCACCCGTGGCGGCCTCGTCCCAGCCGCGATCATATCGCGTGAACTCGGCATCCGGGTCATCGAGACGGTCTGCGTCGCCTCCTATCACGACTACACCAGCCAAGGGCAGTTGCAGGTGCTGAAAGAGATCACACCCGCGCTGCTCGCCGACGACGGCGCCGGCGTACTGATCATCGACGACCTCACCGACACCGGCAAGACGGCTGGCATCGTGCGCGCCATGATGCCCAAGGCACATTTCGCCACCGTCTACGCCAAGCCGAAAGGTAGGCCGCTGGTCGATACCTTCATCACCGAGGTCAGCCAGGACACCTGGATCTATTTTCCTTGGGACATGGGCTTCACTTACCAGAAGCCCATCGCCGACGACCACGCCGGCTGATTCGCGGCAGCCCTTTTCCAATCCAAAACGGCCAGCGGGCGCTCTTTGCTATCGCAAGAGCAGCCGCAGGGCACAATATCCTGCGAAATCGACGCCTCTTAGCGCGATTTAACGGATTCATGTGAAGTTTTTTACTTTTATTGCTTATAATCAGCCGTAAGATTCGTGAGACGGCAAACGATTCTGGAGGCTGGGGCTAGCTTCTCCGATGTTGACGAGGCCAACGACGCACAATCATCTGGCCGAAAGGGTCCGGCAGCTCTTCGGCACGGCACCATGCCGCCTGCAGGTTGCCGCACTGCCTTGGCGTGATACCGGAGATGGCGTCGAGATCATGCTGATCACCAGCCGCGACACCGGCCGCTGGGTGCTTCCCAAGGGCTGGCCCGAGGCCAAGGAGCCGCTTTGCGAGGCCGCGGCGCGCGAGGCCGGCGAGGAGGCCGGATTGCGCGGTACGATCTCCCATCTTGAAGCCGGGCGCTACTTTTATGCCAAGGCATTGTCTTCCGGCGAGGAAGTACCTTGCGAAGTGCTGGTGTTTCCGCTGCAGGTTGACCGCATCGCCGAGCGGTGGAAGGAAAAGCGCGCGCGCACCCGCAAGTGGGTCAGCTCCACAGAGGCCGTGCGAATGGTCAACGAGCCGGACCTTTGCCAGATCATCGCCTATTTCTGCGCCGACCCGCACAGATTCGCCTGAGTTGGAACCAGACGCTCATGCAACAGGGCGCTGCCCCCTATTCGGATGTTGCTGTGCAGACGTTGCTGCGCGTTGGTAGGGGTGCTTTGGTGTCCCGAAGCTGCACCACGGCTGACCATCCCGACATTCTTCGCCTTCACCCAGACGGGACAGGCGAAGCATCCAGACCGTATCTCGGTCTCGGTCTGGATGCTTCTTGCGTCAGATCAGCAGACCCTTGGTCAGTTCGAGCGCCTGGCGCTCGAACAGACGGCGGTAGATGCCGCCGCCCAGCCGGATCAGCTCACCGTGCGAACCCTCTTCGACAATGCGCCCGCGATCGAACACCAAAAGCCTGTCCAGCGCCCGCACCGTCGAAAGCCGGTGCGCAATGACCAGCGTCGTGCGGCCGACCATCAGCCGTTCCATCGCCTGCTGGATGAGCACCTCCGATTCCGAATCGAGGCTCGACGTCGCCTCGTCCAGGATGAGGATCCGCGCATCGGCAAGGAAGGCACGGGCGATCGCCACCCGCTGGCGCTCGCCACCCGACAGTTTCACGCCGCGCTCGCCAACCAGTGTGCCATAGCCCTTCGGCAGGTTGGCGATAAAGTCGTGTGCGCTTGCCAGCCGCGCGGCGTGCTCGATCTCAGCCTGGGTGGCGCTCGGCCGGGCATAGGCGATGTTTTCGGCCAATGACCTGTGGAACAGGATCGGCTCCTGCTGGACGATGGCGATCTGCCCACGCAGCGACGCCTGCGCCACCGTGGCAATATCCTGGTCGTCGATCAGGATTTTTCCGGAGGTCACGTCGTAAAGGCGCTGGATCAGCTTAACGAAAGTCGTCTTGCCCGAGCCCGAATGGCCGACCAAGCCGACGCGTTCGCCCGGCGCGATGTCCACCGAAAAGTCGCGGTACAGCGGCGTCCGGTGATTGCCGTAGTGGAAGGTGACATGGTCGAAGGTGATGCGGCCGTCCGTGATCCGGATCGGCCTGGCCCCGGACTGATCCTCGATGCCAAGTGGTTCGGACTGGAAGTCGACCAGTTCCTCCATGTCGTTGATCGACCGCTGCAGATTGCGGATATGCGTGCCGATGTCGCGCAGATAGCCTTGCAGCACGAAGAACGAGGTCAGCACGAAAGCGACGTCGCCGGCGCTCGCCTGCCCCCAGGCCCATAGCATCAGCGCCAGCCCGATCACAGCCGTCCTGAGCAACAGCAGCATTGTCCCTTGCGTGGTACCGTTGACGGTTCCGCGCACCCATGTGCGCCGCGTGCGCGCCCGCCATTTGGCGACGACCTCGGCAAAGCGTGTTTCCTCACGCGCCTCGGCGCCAAAACCCTTGACCACGGCATTGCAGCTCACCGCGTCGGCCAGCGAGCCGCCAAGGCGCGTATCCCAGGCGTTGGCGAGCCTTGCCGCGGGCGCGACATAGCCAAGCGACAGCGTCGCCGTCACCAGGATGAACAGCATCGAACCGGCGGCAACGACCGCGCCCATCATCGGCCAGAACCAGCCGAGCAGCAGTGTCGAACCGATCAGCATGACGACGGACGGTAGCAGCGCGATCAGGATCGTGTCATTGAGCAGGTCGAGCGCCCACATGCCACGCGTTATCTTGCGCACGGTCGAGCCGGCAAAGCTGTTGGCGTGCCAGTCGGTGGAAAAGCGCTGAACGCGGTGGAAGGCGTCGGCGGCGATATCCGCCATCATCTTCAGCGTCAGTTCCACGATGGCCATGAAAGCGAGATTGCGCAGCACGACGCCGGCAAGCGCAAGGGCCACCAGCATCGAAAAGGCCGCCATCGCCGTGTTCCACGCCACATCGTCTGCCGCAGCACTGCTGGCAACGGCGTCGACCAGCCGTCCGGAATAGAGCGGCGTCAGCACGTCGGCCAAGGTCGACAACAGAAAGGTGCCCATGATGAGCGAAAGCCGCCACGGCTGACGCCGCCAATGGCCGAGCGTGAAGCCGAGAACGCTGCGAAAAGCGTCGGCGCGCAGATCGATTTGAAAACGAGCCATGATGTCATTCGGGCGCAAACGAGCCCGGTCCCAGTAAGGTCGAAATTGGAAAAACCCGCGTCAGGGCCAGTTGGCGCCCAGGAATGCGGAGGTTCGGCACATTTGGCGGCTCGCCCGAAACGGGCGGCGACCGGCATCGACGGACGCCTGTTCTTAGTTCAGCTTTTGTCGCGAAGGCAAAACCTCGCGGCGTGCTGTCTGAGACCTAGGCTTCGCGGCCTCGCATAACGATGTCAAATCCTGCCATTCGGTCCTCCCATTAGAGCGACGTGCGTCCATTTGGACGCACAAAGTACGCTCTAACACTTTGAATCTGCGCGTCGTGCTTTCCGAAAAATCGTTTCCGATTTTCGGGCCGATGCGTGAGAATCGCGGAGATGTCCTTATAGAGATGCCTCAAGATGTCGCCAAGGCAGACAGGCGCCGAAAACGCATCTGGTCCAACCACTGAGACGATTTTGCAACAACGGCTGGTTGTGCGCCATCGCGCTCGCTCAAGCTGCTGGGACACGCTCCAGCCGCATGTAGCGACCGTCGCGCCTAAAGCCTAGCTTCTCGTAAAGCCCATGGGCGTCGTTGGTCGACAGACTCCAGTGAATGACCGTTCTGAGATCGGGATGGTCGATCAGCGCCCGGACAAGACGAAGGCCGATCCCTTGCCCGCGATACGCCGGCCAAATGATGATATCGGCGAGATAAGCGAAAACCGTGCGGTCGGTGATCACCCGGCCAAAACCGACCTGGTTGCCGTCAATATAGGCGCCGACGCAAAGCGAGTGGGCGAAGGCGCGGCGATGGAGTTCGTCGCTGCGCCCGCTGCCCCAGTAGCTCGCCGTCAAAAGGTCGGAGGTCGACCGGAAATCGATACGTGATATGTCGAAACTGATTTCACAGTCGGGCATGGCTGAACCGTTGCATTTTCTGGCTGTTCGGTTCGGGGTTTAGCTGCGATCCCTAAACCGGTTGGTGATGGGATAGCGGCGGTCGCGGCCGAAATTCTTCCTGGTAATCTTGACACCTGGCGCCGCCTGCCGGCGCTTGTATTCGGCGACGTAGAGCAGGTGCTCGACGCGCGTCACCGTTGCCCGGTCGTGGCCGCGCGCGACGATGTCGTCGACGCCCATCTCGTGCTCGACCAGGCACTCCAGTATATCGTCCAGCACCGGATAGGGCGGCAGCGAATCCTGGTCCGTCTGGTTCTCGCGCAGCTCCGCCGACGGTGCCTTGTCGATGATGTTGCTCGGGATCACCTCGCCCGACGGACCCAGCGCGCCCGGCGGCACATGCGTGTTGCGCCAGCGCGACAGCGCGTAGACCTGCATCTTGTAGAGGTCCTTGATCGGATTGAAGCCGCCGTTCATGTCGCCATAGAGCGTGGCGTAGCCGACCGACATCTCGCTCTTGTTGCCGGTGGTGACGACCATCGAACCGAACTTGTTGGAGATCGCCATCAGGATGGTGCCGCGCGCACGGCTCTGCAGGTTTTCCTCGGTGATGCCTTCCTTGGTGCCTTCGAACAGCTGCGTCAGCGTATGCAGGAATCCTTCCACCGGCTCGGAGATCGGCACGATGTCGTAGCGGCAGCCGAGCGCGCGGGCGCAGTCCTCGGCGTCCTTGAGTGAGGCCTTCGAGGTGTAGCGGTAAGGCATCATCACGGCGCGCAACCGCTCCTCGCCAAGCGCATCGACGGCAAGCGCTGCGCAGATCGCCGAATCGATGCCGCCCGAAAGGCCGAGCACGACATTCTTAAAGCCGTTCTTGTTGACGTAGTCGCGCAGCCCGAGCATGCAGGCGCGATAGTCGGCCTCCTCCTTTTCCGGGATTTTCGACATCGGGCCTTCGGAACAGACCCAGCCTCCGGGCGTATTTCCATTCTGCGCGCCTGCAGCGACGCGGCTTCTCTTCCAGGTGGTGACGTTGACCGTCTCCTCGAACTGGCTCATCTGGAAGGCAAGCGTCTTGTCGGCACCGATGGCGAACGAGGCGCCGTCGAAGACCAGCTCATCCTGGCCCCCAAGCTGGTTGGCGTAAATCATCGGCAATCCGCATTCGATGACCTGGCGGATGACGACCTGGTGGCGAAAATCGACCTTGCCGCGATAGTAGGGCGACCCGTTCGGCACCAGCAGGATTTCTGCCCCGCTTTCGGCCAGCGTCTCGCAGACGGCGACATCGCCCCAAATGTCTTCGCAGATCGGAATTCCCAGCCGCACGCCACGGAAATTGACCGGCCCCTGAATCTCAGGGCCGGCCTGGAAGACGCGCTTCTCGTCGAACTCGCCGTAATTCGGCAGGTCGAGCTTGTAGCGCTCGGCAAGGATTTTGCCGCCATCGGCAAAGATGATCGAGTTGTGCGTGCCGCTCTTGCGCTTCAACGGCGTGCCGATGATGACGCCCGGTCCGCCGTCGGCGGTATCCCTGGCGAGGTCCTCCGCCGCCCGCTCGCAGGCCTTCAGGAACGCCGGCTTCAGCACCAGATCCTCGGGCGGATAGCCGGCGAGGAAAAGCTCAGTGAACAGCACGAGATCGGCGCCCTGGCGGGCGGCATCCGCCCTCGCCTCGCGCGCCTTGGCGAGATTGCCGGCAACATCGCCGACCGTCGGGTTGAGCTGGGCGACGGCGATGCGCAGGATGTCGGGAGCAGTCTGCTGGATCATGCCTGCGGGTTTAGCGCGGCAGAATTCGCCGGGCAATGGCGTTCGTTTGGACCACCTGACCGATCGACGGACGTCGATCGTGTCTGACCGGGTCCTATTCGCCCATATATTCGCGCAGCGCCTCCGGCGAATGGTTCTCGCCGATCGACATCGCCAGAATGCGCGAAATATGCCGGCGCGGCAGACCGGTTTCCGCCGCCCAGGCATTGATCTGGGCCTGGACCTTGTCGAGGTCCTTCTTCGAGGTCGGGCTTTCGGCGACGTCGAGGCCGGCGTCGCGTAGCGCTGCCGCCATGTCGGCCGAGATGATGAAGGCGTCCCACTCCAGCCACCTCAGGAAATACTGGCCGGTATTGCCGCCGAGCCGGCTGCCGTGCTTGCCGAGATAGGCCATCAGCCCGACCTGGTCGTCTGCAGGCCAGTCGGCGAGGAACTTGCCGAAGCTGCCATGCTCCTTCGACACCCGCTCGACGAAAGCCGCATTGTCGCGGACGGATTTGATCTTCTGCGGATTGCGCACGATGCGCTTGTCGGAGGCCAGATCGTGCCAGAAATCGTCAGGCTGGAACAACAGCCGCTTCGGCTCGAAGCCGAGAAACGCCTCCTCGAAGCCCGGCCATTTCTGCTCGATGACGCGCCAGACGAAGCCAGCGGCAAAGATGCGCTCGGCCATCGTCGACAGAATGCGGTCATCTGCAATCCTGGCCACCGCGGCATTGTCGGGCATGGGCCCGAGCAGCGACGCCAGTGCCGCTTCACCGCCTTTGCGTTTTGCCGCACGAGCGCGGATCTTGGCGAAATCAGGCATTTGCTTCCATCCTCACGCCACGCTTTTGACGGAGCGGCATCTTCCTATATGGAAACGAGACTGCCAAGCCGTTGCTTTTCGTATGGAGACATCCATGAACAAGACCGTTCCCGAACTGGCCAACCGCTGGCTGAGGCTAAGACCGGAAAATTTGAGCGAGCTTGAGCGGCGGGTGCTGCAGAGCGCAGTCGATCGCAAGCCGGTATCTCAGAACATCAACGACAGTCTTGCCGGCCTTCAGAACGCGGGCGATCGCATCGCCGATGCCATCGCGCGGGTCGGTGGGTCATGGACATTCATCCTGTCCTTCATCGCCTTCCTGACCCTCTGGATCGGCGCCAATTGGTGGCTGCTGGGGCGCAATTCGTTCGACCCTTATCCGTTCATCTTCCTCAACCTTGTCCTGTCGATGATCGCCGCGTTGCAAGCGCCGGTGATCATGATGTCGCAGAACCGTCAGGCCGCGCGCGACCGTATCGATGCCGCACATGACTATGAGGTCAATCTCAAGGCCGAGATCGAGATCATGGCGCTGCATGAAAAGCTGGACGAGTTGCGCCACAGCCAGATCATCGGCATGCGAGACGAGATTGCGCAGATAGCTGGACAGCTGAAGCGGATCGACGACCGGCTCGCTCCGCAGATCTCGCCCTCATGACGGAAGCAATCCATCATCTCATCGAGCAGTATGGGCTGATCGCAGTTTTCCTGGGTTGTATCGCCGAAGGCGAAAGCGCCGCGATCCTCGGCGGGTTCTTTGTCCATCAGCATGTCTTCGTCCCGTGGCAGGCCTTCCTCACAGCGGCCATCGGCGCCTTCCTGGGCGACACGTTCTTCTTCATCCTCGGCCGAAGCTTTGCCGATCATCCGACCGTTCTCAGGCTAAGGGCCAGGCCAGGCTTCAGCCACGCCTACCGTCTCGTCTCCTCCCATCCCAACATTTTCGTGCTGTCGAACCGCTATATCTATGGCCTGCGCCTCGTCGGCGGCATTGCCGCCGGCTTCTCGACCATAACGGTGACGCGCTTCGTCATCCTCAACGCCGTCTCGTCGCTGGTCTGGGCCGCATTGTTCAGCATGGTCGGCTATGTCTTCGGACTGGGCGCAGAACGCATCGTCGGCCAAACGCTGGTCCGCCACGAGCGGTTGTTGATCGCGCTGGCCATTGGCCTCGTCGTGGCCGTCCTTGCCTGGTTCGTCGCCCACTCCGTCGCCAGCAAGGAGCGTGGCAAGGAGACGTGAGCGTCAGCCCTGCCGGTCTCGTTTGGCAACCGGCATATGCTCTAGTGGATTGATTCCAACGTTTGGAACCCGCGGTTTCGGGCGGCGATGATGTCATCGGGGTTGGCTTTCCAGATGAATGGTTGCGGGTTCTCTGCATTGTATTCGCGGATGAAGCGGTTGATGGCG
>NZ_SADR02000307.1 GCF_004010325.2 Mesorhizobium sp. M00.F.Ca.ET.216.01.1.1 | reverse complement strand
GGGGAGTCCGGGAGATCATGGTTAACCTTTCCCTACTCCAGCAGGCGGAGATTGGGCTTTGCAAAGGCCCGCTGCAACGGAAACCATTTGTTAAGGTTAACAGTCATCCACAGGCCGTCAATTCGGCCTTTCGAGCATGATGCCGAAAAGTGTGAAGCGGTTTTCGGACGACATCATGCTCTATCTCTTTGATTTGGAGCCGGATTCAGATTTCAGGTCGAATCGACCTGAAATCATCCGGCGCTAGGTGGCGGCTGCCGTGTCGCTATCTCCCGACTTAAGTAAAAAATCCTTCGGCGACCTGCCCGGCTGGGGCGACGACGATCCCCTCGCCGCTTTTGC
>NZ_SADR02000306.1 GCF_004010325.2 Mesorhizobium sp. M00.F.Ca.ET.216.01.1.1 | reverse complement strand
CCGCGTCACCGGTAATGTAAAAGCCGGTGGCGATTTCTAAAGATGATTTGATGTCTCTTTTGAAGCGGTCAATGATATCTACACGCTCCCGTTCAAGCGTGACCAGCAAAAGCATCTGTATCGGTCTTCCAACCGCCTTCGCTGACACGATAGATACATCGGCCTCTATGATGCCCTCGGCTCGTAGCCGCTTCAATCGTCGCTGACACGCGGTCGCGGACAATGCGACCTGTTCGCCAATAGCGTCAGAGGTCAGTCTGTTGTTCTTTTGAACGAGCTCGAGGATGCGAGCTTCGATGCGATCGTATTTTTTCGGGAACCCACGATATGCCAATGGTCAAA
>NZ_SADR02000305.1 GCF_004010325.2 Mesorhizobium sp. M00.F.Ca.ET.216.01.1.1 | reverse complement strand
GTGACACCGACGCCGTCGGCCTTGGCCTGTTCCTCGATGCCCTTCTGCATGGTCTGGAAGAACGGATTGTCGAGGCCTTTGACGATCGCCGCGACCTTGGCCTCTTCGGCGTGCGCAGGCACGGCGAGCGGCGCGCCTCGGCCATCACGATCATCGTTGGCGAGAACGGTACCGGCAAATCGACGCTGCTGGAAGCGATCGGAGCATTGGCTGGCTACGATGAAGCCGGCGGTGGCAAGGGCTACATGCCCGTCGACCATTCTCGCGCCATCGACAAGAGCGGCGCAGGGCTGGCGAGCAGTTTCCGGTGCCACTGGCTGCCAAAGGTGACTGCGGGTTGGT
>NZ_SADR02000304.1 GCF_004010325.2 Mesorhizobium sp. M00.F.Ca.ET.216.01.1.1 | reverse complement strand
TGGTTCTTCGGACCATATTGCTGTGACCTGCCCTGATTGTGGGGTTTTCCCGAGCGCTTTTAAGTACGCCAGATGACAATCCGGTCGCCGCGAAGCGTTTGATGGCGGCTTTCTTGCTAACGGTCCCGCAGCAAGAGAAGTAACGTACTTTTACATTCATTCGTGAATGTATATATAATAGCACCCCACGATCGGATAGCCCAAGCCGTGACGACCGGTTAATATCCGTCACTGTTGCCTTTCGCAAGCTTTTCGCGCCGTGCCCGAACGGGCGGCGCCGTGCGGCATTTCCCGGTTGGCGCATTTCGCCCTCGGTGCCTCGCAGCTTCGGTACGAATCCAC
>NZ_SADR02000303.1 GCF_004010325.2 Mesorhizobium sp. M00.F.Ca.ET.216.01.1.1 | reverse complement strand
CTTGCCTGCCGCGATGCGGACGCACTTACCGAAGCGCTCGATGCGGGCGCGGGCACCGCACTGATCGCCGAAGAAGCGCTTGCCGATCAACGCGCGACGCGTCTATTCGAATGGCTCGAACACCAGCCCGCATGGTCGGATTTTCCGTTCATTCTGCTCGCTGCGACCGGCACTGGCCGCCGTTCGCCGCGCGGACTGGAGGCGCTCGAGCGGCTCGGCAACGTGGTCGTACTGGAACGTCCACTGAACTCGGAGACTCTGCGGCGAGCGGTGGCGTCGGGGTTGCGGGCGCGCGCCCGGCAATATGAATCGCGTCGCCATCTGGCCGAGCGCATAGAAGCG
>NZ_SADR02000302.1 GCF_004010325.2 Mesorhizobium sp. M00.F.Ca.ET.216.01.1.1 | reverse complement strand
TTCATAGCCAGTGGTGTGCTCGCGAACGAAATCCACGTCGATGACGCGCGGCCGCGCCTGCTCGAGGGCAAGATCGTCCGCCGCAATCACCGCCTTGCAGATACCGAGAATTGCCGCCGTATCGCCGCCGGTCTTTAACTGATGATATTGCGTGCTGATCTGCGTGTTGTCCGGCGTGAGCATTTGCACGGGCGACTGTGGATTGGCAAAGCGCACGAGGCCGGGCTCGCGAAGCGGGTTGAACGTGATGATCGGCACGCCGCGTTTGCGCGCGTCCTGCAACTGATGAAGCATGCGCGGACTATTCGTGCCGACGTTCTGCCCGAAGAAGAACATCAGATCC
>NZ_SADR02000301.1 GCF_004010325.2 Mesorhizobium sp. M00.F.Ca.ET.216.01.1.1 | reverse complement strand
GGCGGCGCTCGTCTCGCCGCCGAAGCGGCTGTCGCGGGCAGCGCCCGCGATGCTGGCGAGCCCTGTCACCCGCTATGCTTTCCGCGATGCCAAGCCGATCAATTTCGGCCGATCCTCGCCCCGGCATCTTGCCGTCCACGGCGTCGATGTCTCGCGCTGGCAGGGCAATATCAATTGGCAGAAGCTGCGCGCCCAGGGCGCCAATTTCGCCTATATCAAGGCGACCGACGGCGGCGACCATCTCGACCCGATGTTCATGAAGAACGGGCGTCACGCCGATGCCCCGGAGCCGACGCGCGGCGCCTATCATTTCCTCTACTGGTGCCACACCCCCGGCGAGCAG
>NZ_SADR02000300.1 GCF_004010325.2 Mesorhizobium sp. M00.F.Ca.ET.216.01.1.1 | reverse complement strand
GTCCCTGAGATGTCCATAGGCCTCCTCGTGCCGGCCCGGATGGTAGGCAAGCCCGCCGTCGAGCAAGGCGGCACCGACGGCGAGCGAGGCGCGGGTCGCGTTGCTGAGGAAACGCCGCTCGGGTGCAATGCCTTCGAGGTGCTGGTGAAACAGTTCGCGCTCGCGCTCGGCTTCGGCGAATCGCCTCAACGTCGCATGCGCGACGCCCCTGGCGTAGTGCTGCATGGCCGCCGTCAGCACATAGAGGCCGGGCTCGGCGACCCTTGGTTCATCGATGATCTCCTGCCACCGACCGAAGCGCACCAACACGTGCGATTTCATCGCATGATAGCCTTCCACGGTC
>NZ_SADR02000299.1 GCF_004010325.2 Mesorhizobium sp. M00.F.Ca.ET.216.01.1.1 | reverse complement strand
CTTCAAGAATACGGTGATCGTGATGACGTCGAAGGGATCGTTCGAGAAGTTGAGCTTCGGCAGCAGATCGCACAGTTCGCGCACGTTGTTCGTGACGTCCAGTCGAACGTTGGTCGCACCGTAAAGACGGTCAGCAAGCTTCGAGACTGCCTCAAAAAGACGACCGACCAGATCGTTGTTCGCAGTCGAAATCGAGGCGAGCACGTGCTGATCGATTTCCGTTCGCAGATCAGTCAGAACGTCAGGCGGCAGATCGACGCCGAACTGGCTGGCGTCAGGAAACGGCAGCACCGCGAGCCTGACGCCGAACTTCCCGGACATCGCGGCAAGTGTTGGATAGTCC
>NZ_SADR02000298.1 GCF_004010325.2 Mesorhizobium sp. M00.F.Ca.ET.216.01.1.1 | reverse complement strand
GTTCTGTACGGATTCGTGAGGGGCAAAGGCGCTGACGCCAAGGTAGCGCAGGCAGGGCAGGCCGCGGCAGTGGCGCGAGCTGAGGCGGCAGCAGCAAAGCAGCAGGCCGCCGAAACGCGCGACGCCGAGTTCCAAGCAAACGCGGCGGCCGCGCAGGCCGGCGCACAAGCATCGAAGGAGAGAGCAAATGTTGAAAACGATGTTGCCGCTTTGCCTGCTGGGTCCGCTGCTGATCAGTTGCGCGACGAGTGGAGCCGACCAGGTGAAGACGCCGGTAGCGGAGCCATTGGTGCAGGTCAAGACCCGGTTCGTTGATACAGCGTGCGACTGGACGAAGCCGATT
>NZ_SADR02000002.1:422660-440454 GCF_004010325.2 Mesorhizobium sp. M00.F.Ca.ET.216.01.1.1 | reverse complement strand
TTGCGAGGAGACCGACAAAGGCCACGGCCGCATCGAGGAACGACGCGTCGCCATCTCCACGCAGGTCGACTGGCTGGCCGGCGAACGACGCTTCCCCGGCGAGTACCGCCTGCCCGGCGTCGCCGCCATCGTCATGGTCGAGGCCGCCACCCACGAAAACGGCGTGACCAGCCGTCATCGCCGCTTCTATGTCGCCTCGCGCGCCCTCACCGCCAAGCAGGCCGCAGTTGCCATCCGAAGCCACTGGGCCATCGAGAACTCGCTGCACTGGGTCCTCGACGTCACCTTCAACGAGGACAAATGCCGAAGCCGCACCGGACACGGCCCCGCCAACATGGCCGTCGTCCGCCACTTCGCCCTGAACCTCGTGCGATCAATCGACGACAAGCGAAGCATCAAGCTGCGCCGAAAGCGCGCTGCAAGAAACAACAAATACCTCGAACAAATCCTCCAACCTTCAATCCGTTAACCCGGATTCAAAGCCGTGCGGCCGAAGTCTGGATCATAGCGTCTCGAAAGTTCCCGGCCGCTGCAAGCCTTTCCGCCTGATGTCGATGCGCAGCCCTGGTGGGAGCTGCTTGCGCAGCGCTGGCCACAACCCCGAAAAAGGAGACGTGTCGCTGGTCTGCTTCGACGATCTCGATTGGATGCAGTTCGTAGCTCAGGGCATCACAGCTATCGCGCAGCCAGCGCATTTGATCGGAGCGACGGCGGCGGAGCTGCTTTGAAGAGGCTAGCTGGGGGCACGGCACCTTTCCAGCACCTTGTCCTGGCGGCCCACCTCGTGGAGCGCAATTCGATTGCCGTGCATGTCCAACTGTGAGGCTGGATGATCCGCGGTCCCCGGAGGGGGCAGCTGGTGTGTCCCTGACATTCAGGCAAGAAATGGAAGGGCGATATCGGACATTGTCCACAAGCGATGGTGGCCCTGCGTTCACAGCGTTGCCGATGCAACTTAAGTCTCGGATTTCGCTCGGCGCGCTGTCTGACGATGCCAGCTCGACCATCAGGCAGCCGGCGGATTTCGACCTTCACCTGGCGGGCCTCGAACAGCATGGCTGACTACGCCCTTGTCAGCGCCAAGACGCCCATCACCGCGACTTCCGATGGAAGGAAAGAGCTTGACGTTATCTTTTTCAAATGCGTTACTTGATCCGTAACTAAGATATATATTCCAATATTATGGAATAAACGAAGGGAACCAAGATGAAGCGCTTGTTGCAAATCATCGCTTCGCTCGCCGCGCTGATGCTGCCGGCGACGGGAGCTGCATGGGCCGAGCCCGCGAAAGGTGGAGTGATCGACGTGGCGACCATCGGGGAGCCGCCGACGCTCGATCCGATGGCCTCGACCGCCGATCTGGTTGGCATCGTCACCCAGCACATCTACGAGACGCTCTATACCTTCGACAAGGATTGGGGCATCACGCCGCTGTTGGCCGCCGACATGCCGCAGATTTCGGCAGATGGCCTTATCTACACCATCCCGCTCAGAACCGGCGTCAAGTTCCACGACGGCAGCGACATGAATTCGGCTGACGTGGTCGCCTCGCTGCAGCGCTGGATGAAGCTTGCCACGCGCGGCAAGCAGGCGGCCGAAGTCATTGCCGCGGTCGACGCCGTCGACGACAACACCGTCAAGATCACCCTGAAAAAGCCGTTCGCGCCGCTTTTGTCGCTGCTGTCGCTGAACAATGCTGCCGCGATCATCCTTCCGTCTGAGAACGCCGGGCAGGAGCCGCTGACCAGCTTCGTCGGGACCGGCCCCTACATGTTGAAGGACCGCAAGCCCGACCAGTACATCCAGCTTGCCCGGTTCGACGGCTACAAATCGCGCGATGGGGAACCCAACGGCTATGGTGGCGCCAGAAAGCAGTATCTCGACGAAATCCGCTTCGTGCCGGTTCCCGATGCCAACACCCGCGTCGAAGGCGCGGTCGCCGGCCAGTTCGCCTATGTGGACTCAGTGCCGGTCGAGTCCTTTGACAAGATCTCCGCCGGCAAGACCCAACCGGTCATCTTGAAGCCGTTCGGCTGGCCGGTATTCGTCCTGAACACCAAGCAGGGGCTGAATTCCGACATTCGCATACGCAAGGCCATACAAGCGGCGCTGGCGCCAAACGACATGCTGCTCGCCGCCTTCGGCTCGAAAGACTTCTTTGCCGCCGACGGCGACATGTATCCCGAAGGCTTTGCCTGGCACACCGATGCCGGCACCGAGCCCTATAAGCCAGATGGCGACACCGAAGCCGCAGCGGCGCTGCTGAAGGAAGCCGGCTATGACGGCAAGCCTTTGCGCATCCTCACCAGCCGCCAGTACGAATTCCACTACAAGATGGCGCAGGTCGCGGCCGAGTATCTGAAAGCCGCCGGCTTCCAGGTTCAACTCGACGTGGTCGAATGGGCGACACTGACCAAGAACCGCACCGACCCGGCGCTGTGGGACATCTACATCACCCACAGTCCGTTCCTGCCCGAGCCGTCGCTGACCGGCATCATGTCGGATTCCTCGCCGGGTTGGTGGGTCTCGGATCGCAAGCACCAGGTGCTTGAGGCCTTCAATGCCGAACCCGATCCGGCCAAGCGCGTCGCGCTGTTCGCAGATGTCCAGAAGGCGATCTACGACGAGGTTCCAGCCTTCAAGGTCGGCGACTTCAACGCCTTGGCTGCCCAGGCATCCAAGCTGAAAGGCGTGACGCCGGCGCCATGGCCCTATTTCTGGAACGCCTATCTGGAAGGCAACTGAGACGGCTCCTCCCGTCTGTTGCCTCAACCCGGGGACAGGCGGCCGGGTGCCGGCCGACAAAGCCGGCACCCGGCAAACCGCTCGATGATTGCTCAGGTATGGTATGAACGCCGATGCTGCGCTCGATCCTCAACAGACTTCTCGGCATGATCGTGGTCATGGCACTGGTCGTGACGATTGTGTTCGTCATCGTACGGGTGACGCCCGGCGACCCGGCGGCGGTCATGCTGGGACCAGAGGCCACGGCTGCCGATATCGCCGCGCTACGGTCCAAGCTCGGGCTCGACGGCTCAATTCTCGAACAGTTCGTGCGCTACATTCTCGATGTCGTGCAGGGCGACTTCGGCCAGTCGATCTTCCTGGGCGAACCGGTCGCCACCGCGCTCGCCCAGCGCGCCGAACCGACCTTCTTCCTCACCGTCTTTTCCCTGGTAATCGCGACGCTCATCGCGCTGCCGGTCGGAATCCTGTCGGCCTACAAGCGCGGCTCTGTCTTCGACCAGGCGGCGACGACCGTTGCCATGTTCGCGGCCAGCGTACCCAGCTTCTGGCTTGGCCTCTTGTTCATCCAGTTCTTCGCTGTGAAACTCGGCTGGTTCGATACGTCCGGCTATGGCGGACCGGGAGCTTCGTTTGCCGACCGGCTTGACCATCTGGTGCTGCCGGCGCTGGCGCTCGGCCTCGTAAGCTCGGCACTGATCACCCGCTTTACCCGTGCCTCGATGCTCGACGTGCTCAATGACGATTATGTGCGGACCGCCCGGTCCAAAGGCATGAGCGAATGGCGTGTGGTGCTAAAGCATGCCTTCAGGAATGCGCTGATCCCCATCCTCACCGTCATCGGCCTGACTGCCGCACTGCTGATTTCGGGTGCGGTGGTAACCGAGACGGTGTTCGGCCTGCCCGGCGTCGGCAGCTTGGTCGTCTCGGCGGTGTTGCGGCGCGACTATCCGGTTATTCAAGGTGCGTTGCTGGTTATTGCCGGGCTGTACGTCCTGGTCAATTTCGCCATCGACATGCTCTATCTGGTTGTCGATCCCAGGGTGCGCTACTGATGGCCGTGATCTCGGTGCCGCTGCAAGCTGAGCCCAATATGCTTTCGCGGCTGATGCGCCGGCCGACGGCAGCGGTGGGCATTGCCGTGCTGATGATCATCGTGCTCGCCGCCATCCTCGCGCCAGTCATCGCCCCCTACGCGCCGACCAAACTCTCCATTGCCAGCCGGCTGCATCCGCCGAGCCTCGACCACCTGTTCGGCACCGACGATCTCGGGCGCGATATCTTGACCCGCATGCTCTACGCCGCGCGCACGTCGCTGACGGTCGGCTTTGCCGTCGTCATCTTCGCCTCGATCATCGGCGTGGTTTTGGGACTGACGTCCGGCTTCTTCAGAACGCTCGACGCGCCGGTGTCTCGGCTGATCGACGCCATGATGGCTTTTCCCGACATATTGCTCGCAATCGCGCTGGTGGCGGCACTTGGCGCTACCGCCGTCAATGTCGTCGTCGCCCTCGGCGTGGTCTACGCGCCGCGGCTGGCACGCGTCGTGCGCGCCTCGACGCTGGTCATTCGCGAACTCCCCTATGTCGAGGCGGCTCGCGCACTCGGCGTGCCGACGCCGGTCATCCTGGTGCGGCACGTCCTGCGCAACGTCACCTCTCCATTGCTGGTGCAGGGAACTTTCATCTTCGCCAACGCCATCCTTGCCGAGGCCGGCCTCTCCTTCCTCGGCGTCGGCATCTCGCCCGATATCCCGACCTGGGGCACGATGATCGCCACCGGCCGTCAATACATGGATCAGGCCGGCTGGATCATGATGTTTCCGGGCGCCGCGATCGTCGTCACCGTGCTGTCGCTGCAGCTTGTGGGCGACGGCCTGCGCGACCTTCTCGATCCTCGTCTGGCAAAGGACATCTGATGTTCGGCAATCGCTCGTCCCAAACCGAAAGGCCGCTATTGATCAGGGGCGCAAAGCCGGTCGGCTTCGGCGGCGGCTTTGGTCAGACAATCGACGTGCTGATCGGCAAGGATGGCCGTATCGCCGAAACCGGTTCGATCATCGCCGCCGGCGACGATGTGAAGATGCTCGAGGCCAACGGCGCATTCCTGTCGCCCGGCTGGACCGACCTCCACGTCCACGTCTGGTATGGCGGCACCGACATTTCGCTGCGGCCGCAGCAATGTGGCGCCGCTCGCGGCGTCACCACGATGGTCGATGCCGGCTCGGCCGGCGAAGCCAATTTCCACGGCTTTCGCGAGTTCATCATGGAGCCGGCGCGAGAGAATATATACGCCTTCCTGAACATAGGTTCGATCGGCCTCGTCGCCTGCAACCGTGTCAGTGAGCTGATCGACATGCGCTCGATCGATATCGACCGCACCATTGCTACAGTCGAGGCCAACCGCGACGTCATCGTCGGATTGAAAGTGCGCGCCAGCCACATCATTACCGGCGGCTGGGATTTGACGCCGGTCCGGCTGGCTAAGAAGCTCGGCCGCATCCTCAAGCTGCCGCTGATGGTGCACGTCGGTGAGCCGCCGCCACTCTATGACGACGTTCTTAGCCTGCTGAGCGAAGGCGACATCGTCACCCATTGCTTCAACGGCAAGGCTGGCGGCTCGATCATCGAGGACGACGATCTTTACCGCCTCGCCGAGGACGCGGCGCAGCGCGGCATTGTGCTCGATGTCGGCCATGGCGGCGCCTCCTTCTCCTTCGATGTCGCCAAGGCGGCACTCGAGCGCGGTCTGCCACCGAAGACGATCTCGACCGATCTGCACAACCGCTCGCTCGACGGGGCGGTGTGGGATATGGCAACCACCATGTCGAAGCTGCTGTCTCTCGGCATGGCATTCGAGGATGTGGTGGCAGCCTCTACGACGGCACCGCGCCGCGCCATTCGGTTGCCCTGCGACGGGCTGCTGGAAAAGGGCAGGCCAGCGGAATTCACCTTGTTCGACCTCGTCGACGCCGACCTCACCGTCAAGGATTCGCAAGGGGCGACAAGCACGCTGCACCGGCTGTTCGAGCCGCGCCACGCCATCCTTGGTGCCGAGGCGATCGTTGCCCACCGCCACCTGCCGCCGGAAGGTTCTGCGGGCAGCGTGCACGTCTGCCCGCATTGCGGGTGGAAATCATGACTGACGCGATCGCCAGCGATGTCATCTTGTCGGTTCGGGACTTGCGGGCCTGGTTCGAGACCCGCCGTCTAGTCGCCAAGGCGGTCGATGGCGTCACCTTCGACCTGAAACGCGGCAAGACGCTGGCCGTGGTCGGGGAATCCGGCTCCGGCAAGTCGGTGACCAGCCTGTCGATCATGGGTCTGGTATCGCGGCCCGGAAGGATCGCCGGCGGCAAGATATTGTTCCGCGACCGGCAGCAGCACGTCCACGACCTCGCGGGACTTACCCAGAAGGAATTCCGCACGATACGCGGCCGGGAAATCGCAATGATTTTCCAGGAGCCGATGACCAGCCTCAACCCGCTCTATACGGTCGGTGACCAGATCAGCGAGATGATCGTGCTGCACGAGCCGGTCAACCGGGAGCAAGCGCGCAGCCGTGCGCTCGCCATGTTGAAGCATGTCGAGATTCCGGACGCCGTCTCGCGCCTCGACGACTATCCGCACCAGATGTCCGGCGGCATGCGCCAGCGCGTGATGATTGCCATGGCACTCGCCTGCAATCCGTCGCTGCTGATCGCCGACGAGCCGACCACGGCGCTCGACGTCACCATCCAGGCCCAGATCCTCGATCTTTTGCGTCGCCTGCAGGTCGAGATGGGCATGTCGATCCTTTTCATCACCCACAATCTCGGTGTCGTCGCCGAGATCGCCCATGATGTCGTGGTCATGTATGGCGGCCGTGTCGTCGAGCAGGCTCCGGTCAACGATCTGTTTGCGCACCAGCGCCATCCCTACACGAGGGGGCTGCTGGCCTGTACGCCTAATGCCGCGCGCGACATCGCTGGCGATGGCGAACGCCGGGCACTCTATTCCATTCCCGGCAGCGTGCCGCCGATCACCGCGCTTCCGCCGGGTTGCGCCTTCGAGCCGCGCTGTGACTTCGCCATTGCGCCCTGTCGCGCGGCACCGCCGCCATTGATGCCGGCCGGGCCGCACGGCGCTTCCCGCTGCATCAGGAGCGCAGAGCTGTGAGCGCCGCGGTGATAGCCGATCGTGCGGAGGTTGCGCCATTGCTCAGCGTGCAGGGCCTGACAAAGCATTTTCCCGCCCGCAATGGCCGCATCATCCATGCTGTCGAGGATGTCAGCTTCGATGTCAGACGCGGCTCGACGGTCGGGCTGGTCGGTGAGTCCGGCTCCGGCAAGACCACCGCCGGGCGCGCCATCCTCAGGCTGGTCGAGCCGACCGCAGGCAAGGCGCTTTACGACGGCGTCGATCTCTTTTCGCTATCCGCACGCGAGATGCGCAGCTACCGGCAAAAGCTGCAGATCGTGTTCCAGGACCCGTTCTCCAGCCTCAACCCGCGCATGCGCATTGCCGCCATCATCGGCGAGGCACTCGACGCGCGCGGCTTTGCGCGAGGCAAGCGTCGCGCCGACAGGGTCGCCGAACTGCTGACGCTGGTCGGCCTGTCGCCTGATCACGCCTCGCGCTATCCGCACGAATTCTCCGGAGGCCAGCGCCAACGCATCGGCATTGCGCGCGCGCTCGCCGTCGAGCCGGAATTCGTCGTCGCCGACGAGCCGGTCTCGGCGCTTGACGTGTCGGTGCAGGCGCAGGTGCTCAACCTGCTCGGCGAGTTGCAAAAGCGGCTTGGCCTGACACTCTTGTTCATCGCGCATGATCTGTCGGTGGTCGAATACCTTTGCGACGACGTGGTGGTGATGTATCTCGGCCGCGTCATGGAGCGTGGTCCGAGCCGTCTTCTCTATGCCGCGCCGCGGCACCCATACACCAAGGCGTTGCTGGCGACGGCACCCGTGCCCGACCCGACGCGCCGGCGCACCTACGTCGCCTTGCATGGCGATATTCCAAGCCCGATAGACCCGCCTTCCGGCTGTGTCTTCCGCACCCGCTGTCCGCAGGCAATTGCCGCTTGCGCCGGGATCATTCCGCCCCTCGACGATATCGGCGGCGGGCATCACGTGGCCTGCATCCGGCACAACGAAAAAACGATTTGACTGGAGTTTGTATATGACTTTTTCCGAGCTCAAGAAGCGACCGGAAAGCACGCCCTACGACCGGCTTTTGGCGCTTGGAATAACGCTGCCCGAGGCACCGCCGCCGATCGCCAATTTTGTCACACATGTGCAGGAGGGCAAGCTTTTGTTCCTGTCCGGCCAGGGGCCGAGTGAGGCCGACGGCCGGGTCTATACGGGAAAAGTCGGTGCCGACGTGACGGTCGATCAGGCCTATGCCCATGCGCGGCTGACCGGCATCAACCTCATTGCTGTCATGCACGCAGCGCTCGGCGATCTGCGCCGCGTGCGGCGTGTGGTGAAACTGTTCGGCATGGTCAACGCTACGCCGGATTTCGCCGACCACCCCGCGGTGATCAACGGCTGCTCGGACCTGCTCATAAACGTTTTCGGCGAGCGCGGTAGCCATGCCCGCTCTGCGGTCGGCCACGGTTCACTGCCGGGCGGGATCAGCGTCGAGATTGAAGCCGTCATTGCCATCGATTGTTCGGATCACCAATAGCCGGAGCACGAGACCATGCCTGTCGACGATATCCGCAGCCACTTGGGCCTGAGGCCCGTCATCAATGTCTCGGGCACGATGACCTCGCTCGGCGCCTCCATTGTCGTTCCCGCGGCTGTGGGGGCTGTGTCCGGCATTCTCACCGAGTTTGTCGAAATGGCCGATCTGCATCGCAAGGCCAGCGCGGTGATCGCCGAATTGACGGGCGCGGAGGCCGGGTTCATCACCGCGTCTTGTTCCGCCGCAATCAGCCTGACCGTGGCGGCCAGCATGACCGGCCCGGACCTTGCCGCGGTCGAACGGCTGCCGGATGCTGCCGGCCTGAAAGACGAGGTCGTCATCCAGGCCGGCCACATGGTCAGCTATGGCGCGCCGATCGAACAGGCGATCCGTCTCGCCGGCGCCAAGGTCGTGCCGGTCGGTCAGGCGACCAGCGCCTCGGCGTATCAGCTCGCTGGCGCCATCACCGTGCGCACGGCTGCCGCTCTCTATGTCGTATCGCACCATGTCGTCGAGTATGGGCAAATCCCGCTTGAGATATTCGTGCAAGGTGCTCACGCACGCGGAATCCCGGTCATCGTCGACGCGGCGTCCGAATACGACCTGACCGGCTTTCTCGCCAGCGGGGCCGATCTGGTGCTGTATTCGGGTCACAAATTCCTGGGCGGCCCGACATCCGGCATCGTCGCAGGCTCGAAGGCGCGGGTGCGCGACGTCTATTTGCAGAACCGGGGCATCGGTCGCGGCATGAAGGTCGGCAAGGAAGGCATCGTCGGCACGCTCGCTGCTCTCCAGGCCTGGAAAACGCGTGATCATGACGGTATCCGCGCGCGCGAACGCCGAGCACTCGCCTGCTGGGCGCAAGCACTTGAGGGGCGGCCTGGCGTCACCGCCGCCATCGTACCCGACCCGACCGGCAATCCGCTCGATCGCTTGAAGGTGTCGGTCGATGCCGCCGAAGCCCGCATTACGGCCTGGGATCTGGCCGACCGGCTGGCCACAGGCAACCAGCCTGTGATCGTCCGCGACCATGAAGTCGAGCACGGCTATTTCTTACTCGACCCATGCAACTTGCATCCTGACGAAGAGTTCGTCGTGGCGGCACGACTTGCCGAGGAGCTTGATGTCGCGCGCAAGTCGAATGCGATCATCGCCACACCATTGAACGAGCGTCTCATGGCCCGCGAGGCCGCGATCCTCAACTGGCCGGATTGAGGGTGGCTGTGGTAAATGCCCCGGCTGCCTTACAGTGCACGCAAAACCAGTCCCGAGAATTGCCATGCCAACGATAGCGCCCGACCTTGACCTGAACCCCGCCGAAGGCGCACGCGAACCCCGCCGCTCGCGCACCAGCGGTATCGACCGTGCGCTGCAAATACTCGACTATCTGCAAAAGCAGGGGCGGCCAGCAACTGCATATGAGATTGCGCATGACATTGGCGCCCCGCTGTCGACGATCTACGTCATAGTCGAGGATCTGGTCGAAAAGGAACTGCTGGACCGCAAGGACGGCGGCCTGCTCTGGCTGGGCCCGCGGCTCTACCAGTACGGCCTGACTTATGCTCGCACGTTGGACCTGCTCAACGTGGCAACGCAGGAGATGCACGAACTGGCCCAGAGTTCGAAAGAGACGATCCAGCTGTGCGGACGTGACGGCGACCATATGGTCGTGCTTGCAATGGAAGAGGGCAAAGATCATTTCCAGGTCACGTCTCGCGTCGGGACCCGGACGCCGCTGAACTGGACTGCGTCGGGCCGGCTGCTTGTCGGCCATTTACCGGAACCCGAACGCCGCGCCATTTTCGCCCGATCCGCGATCGCCTCTCCGACCGGACGCGCCGAGACGGACAAGGATGTGCTCGCTCGGGCGGCCGCGGCAGCACTGGAGCAGGGGTTGTCGATCCAGGCTGGTGAATCTGACTTTTCAGTTGCCTGCATTGCGGCTCCTATCCGTGACAACCAAGGAGCCTGCCGTGCGACGATCTCGATCGTCGTCCCGGATGTGAAGCTGAAGCAGAAGAACCCCGATCTGATTACGATGGTCAAAACCAGTGCGCGCCGCATCGAGTCGCGGCTCGGTTGGCGAGCCGACCGGCCATAACGATCAGGCCTTCGGCTGCTGTTGTCTGAGAAAACCTCGTCGACACCACCCGCTCGCGAAGATCATTGGAAAGAGGTCGGGTCATCAGATGCTGGCCTCCGGCATTTTCTCCTGACCGGCGATTCCACGAACGATGGAGATGATTTGCGCCGATTCTCATGATTTCGCACAATCTCGGCGGTAGCAATCGTCATCTCGTAGCCGACGCCACCCGATCCCCTGCTGCTTTTTGAATGTAGGCATCAGTGCAGATTACGAGAACGCGGCCGATGTCCCTGACCGCCCCCTCCATGAAGGCTGGCAAATCGCCGCCGAGTTCAACGCTCCACTGGTCGAGCACGACGTCGATGCCGTTTTCATCAGATGTTCTGCAAGGCTTCGAACCCATTCCTTGTGGGGCTCAGAATCATGCGAGTAGGAAATAAAGACGCGTTTCTCTTCAGATATTCGAGTGGCTCATTCAGTGATCCTCGTTCGACCGTGACAAGTCGGCCAGCATTGAGGCCATCTCCCTGATGCCAATCGCCTCGACATCTTCGGAAATCGGGTATCGGTCTATCCCGGAATAAACGATGAAGGATCGGCGCGGGCTCAAGTCCTGGATTGCGACATGAAAGCCTTTGCTTACTGCGGGCGTGAGGCCTCTCTTGATTTCGATCGCCCATATGCCGTGCTTGCCTGGAAGCTCAAGAACGAGATCGATTTCCGCCCCGGCGGCCGTGCGATAAAAGCTTGGCATAGTCCGTGGGGGCGCTACCGCGAGGAGGTTTTCGATTGCAAACCCCTCCCAGCTAGCGCCGACTACAGGGTGTCCGGCCAGCGCATTGTAGTCGTCAATACCGAGCAGGGCGTGGACCAACCCACTATCTCGAACATAGACCTTCGGAGACTTTACCAACCGCTTGCCTGTATTTGCGTGAAAGGGACGCAAACGCCGCACCAGAAGGAGATCAACCAAGAGATCTATGTAGCCTGTCACCGTCGGAGCGCTGACCGAAAGGCCGGATGCCAACTTTGAGGCATTGAGTAGCGTGCCTTGGCTGTGTGCGAGCATCGTCCACAGTCGCTCCAATGTTTCCGCAGGGATGCGGCGACCGAACTGCGGCACGTCCCGCTCAAGATAGGTGCGGATGAAGTTCCTGCGAAATGCAAAACTCTCTGTATCAGACTCGGCGAGAAAGCTTTCCGGAAACCCGCCGCGCACCCATAGCCTGTTCATACTCTCGATATTCTCTGCGGCCTCGAGGACATCGAGTGGCTCCATCTCGACATACTCGATCCGCCCTGCAAGGCTCTCGCCTGATTGTCGAAGCAGATCCATCGAGGCGGAACCGAGAAGTAGGAAGCGGCCGGTACGGCGGCCGCACCGGCGCCCCTGATCGATCAGGCCCCGCAGGTCCTGGAACAGCTCCGGTACACGGCGAATCTCATCGAGAATCACCAGACGATTCTCATAGGCCTGGAGAAACAGAACCGGATCGGCAAGCTTGCTGCGGTCGGCGCGCGATTCCAGATCGAGATACAGAGCATTGCCATTCTCGCCGATCTGAAGGGCAAGCGTGGTCTTTCCCACCTGCCGCGGCCCGATCAGGGCCACGGCAGCCTGACGGGCAAGGGCCTTTTCGACCAGCTTGTGGGCGCGCCGTGCAATCATCATCATCCCTGCAATTTATAATTCGAACTTTCAATATACAAGGTTGTGGTCGCTTAGCCGCCGTCAACCATGCAAAACACTAGTCAGGCATTCATTATGCGAGGGTTATTTGCTACGTAAGAACGGGCATGGGCATGAGGTGCGCGTTTGCGGAGCACTCGGTCAGTGCTCCCGGATCGGACTTGACTTTCCCTTGGAAGACAGACCTTCCAGCGTCGTCGACGACGCAAACGCTGGTCTCTCGCAGCGACAGTTGAGTCGGCGGCTTTGCCGTCAGCCATTTTGTTCAAAGGAGCAACCGGCAGCAGGCATGCGACCAGGTGAGGGCCGGACGCTATTTTGTGCATCACGGGCGAACCGTGTACCGCACTATGCCGCCGAGGAACGTCGCGCGAGGTAGGTCGAACAACGGCATCAAAAGTTAGACTGTTTCTTCCAATGCCGCGGAGAGAAGACAGCGGCCGCGCGCTTGAATCACTTGCGCAATGAGTGGCTCTACCCAAGTGACATGATCATTTCGGTAACAGAGATCCTGCCGGGCTGCCCAGGTCGCTTGCTGCCCAAAGACGAGGCGGGCACTCGCGTGCTCGCTCGCCGAACCCTGCGGCACCTACAACGAGCAGCCGGAATGGCTGAGTGAGGCGCACCGCGTGCTCGATGCCTCGGTTGCTGCGGCCTGTGGTTGGCCAGCAGACATTTCCAACGACGAAGCGCTGCGTCTCCTTCGATTTGAATTTGGAGCGCTGAACCTAACGTGCGGCGCCCTAGAATGCGTAGAATGCGCCCACACGACCGCTTATCTGTAGGCGCCGACGTATGGCCGCGGACCTCAACTCCAATATGTGCTTCCCACTTGCGGATCAAATCGGGAATGGCGTCGTGAAGAAGTCCCAAGTGCCACTCGTGCATAATGCGGGATCGCTTGTCTCTGGTCGCTCCGGGTCGCACCACGCCGTAGGGCAAGCGAGTGTGCATCGGTCGCAACCAGCGCGGCCGCCCAATCGCGCGCCCCGGCCCGGCCATTCGATAAACCCTCTCGACCAAAGGCCCGTTCGAACATGACGCCAAGCTCCGTGCCGATGATCGGCAACGGGGGCGCGCCCGGCAGCTGCTGCATGCTCGTAATGCCTGGCCGGATGCTGTAGGCGAATCGGAATTGCTCGATCGCTTTTGAAAGCGGCATCTCGCCCTTCTAGGTCGGCCGGCAAGGCGTTCATGCGCTTGGACTGCCACCTGATGTCCGATCCATCGCGGCGCCTGGATATAGGCGATCCGCTCTTCCATGCTGCGGTCAAGAACCGGGCGAACGTGGTCGAGCAGATGGTCCACCACGTCACCAATCCTCGACCGGCAGACGGCGTTTCTGACGTATCGGATGCTCGGCAGGCGCTGGCGTCGCCGGACGCATCGCATCATAGGGTTTGGGCGCTTCGGCCGCGTGTGCTCGACGGACGGCATCGCGCACGGCCGCCTTTGAAGGCTTCTGCCCACCCGCTATTTCCGCGATCCGGCGGCGAAGCGTCACCTTCTCTACATCCGATCGGGCGTTTGCGGCACCTCGATGAGCACGGTCACCTTGGTGCTCCTATAGCGTCGTCGGTGTGGTGATCCCGTCTCTTCTCGCCACCGGCCGGAACTCTCGTGTGTCGGGATCCCGGATGTAGATGTGGCTGATGTCGCGAGGGTCGTATCGCACCTCGAGCCGGCCGAGCCGGTCCCGCTGCGGGACGAGGCTGCCCAGCCACGGTGAAAAATAGTCCAACGCGAACATGCTGACGCCCTGCGGCGAGATGCGCCTCTCCGTCCCAGGCATGAATGCCAGCAAGACCCGTATAGGATCATCGTCGAAGCGGGGCAAATCGTGCGCCATCCGGTTCCATTCTGTCGCCGGCACCTTCAATGTCCTCGCGTTTTGCTGAAGGTTATGGTCGATCACCGCGAGCGCGACGCATCGCTCCAGATCGGCGAAGCAGAGACGGGCTCGGCGCTCTGCGGGATATTCGTCGCGGTCCGCCACGGATCTGCCCGTAGAGCCGGGCTGCGTCGCAAGAACGGCGTTGAGCTTTCCGAGCAGCCTTTCGACCACGCCGCCCTGGTGGACGCGGCCGCGATCCCGGTAGTGGATCCGAATGCCGTAGTCCTCGCACCCGCGCTGGAAGGCATTCCCTTTGAACTCCTTGGCTGAGTCGGTGACGAGCGACCGTGGTCGACCGAACATCGGCCATCCATGCTCGATGCCGCGCGCGGCCAACCATGCCTCCCTTGGACACATGGCGTGCGCCAGGCAGAGCGCGACCGACAGCGCCGACGGCTTCTCGAGGGTGAGGCAGAAGCCAAGAATGCAGCGGGTGGCCACGTCGGTGACGATCGTGAGATATGCCCGGCCGATGAACGTTCCGCCGCCGTCGACGACCTCGACGAAGTTGATGTCGGTGGGCGTGTGATCGATTGGCAGACATCGAGCGGGCGTGCCGCATGGATGTATCCTGGCCGCGGTTTGAGCCGCTGGAGATGCTTCGGATTGGCGGACCGTTTCCTCGCGATCTCCTCGGGGCTGAACAGCCCGGGTATCCGGCGGGCGACCGTGAGATAGGACGGAGCGGCCAAGCCGGCCTCTTCGCAGCGAGCGCGGATCTCGGCCACGACGGGAGCGAGCGGCGGAGCCTCCAGCACGAGCCACTGCTCTCGCAACGTCGTCGCAATGATCGCCTCGATGCCTTGATCAAGGCGCTTCTTGCGGCTGCCATCCAACTGGGGCAGCAGCGACGTCACGGTCCGATCGTTGCGGTAGCGCGCCAGCAGATTGTAGACTTGGCGGGTCGAGGCGCAGCTCGGCCGCGGCCCGAGCTCGCGAGCGAGACGACGTGCCGCCGACCATGCTTCGTCGGAATGCGACGTGCCGGGTGCGGCTTTGCGGTTGTGCAATCGGTGTGGCAAATCGAGCAGTCAGTGAAATCGTTAGCGAAAAATCGGGGCTGTCGTAGCGCCTAAACCTAAACAACACCTGACTTTTCCCTGTTTGAAATCGGGAAGTAAAAGCGACACGAAGACCTTTTGGCCCGCCTCGACGAGCGCGTGACCAAAAGCCCGGTCAGCGACGGTTTTGTTGCACGCTGCCACTTTGCCGACGCTGCCGCAGCGCTGTGGCTCGACGGCGAGCTCGTCCATATCGAAGACCTCGTCCTGCACGACGCCCACATGGACATCCGCACTCCGACCCACGAGCTCACCCGGGCCCATGCCGTGCTGCGCGCCCGCCGCCGGATTCTTTTGCACCCGCTCGACTGGGCGCTTTCTCGCGTTGGCATTTTGGCGTTGCGCGGCCGTGAAGGGCAGGGCGGCGACGGGGCGAGCGCGGCACGGGCCGGCTCCCGACACGATGCCGCGACGGCTGCCGGTGGGGCGGACCAAACCGCCGGCGAAAGCCTTTCCGAGGACACCGACCAGGAGGACGATCTGGCCGAGGAACTGGCCGAGATCGATGCCGTGCTGGCCCGCTCCAGCCGGCTGCTGGCGGGCGAAAATTTCGCGCCGCGCGCGGCGGACAGCCCGGACGTCGACACGGCAGGGCAGGGGGCACAAGCTCGGGACGCCTTGCCGAACAGTCTCGGGCCGCTGATCCGCGACCTCGACTGGGACGAGGACCAGCGGCTGGCCGACTGGCTGGCGGTGGTCGACCGGCTGCGCGGCGAAAACATGCCGGCGGTGCTGGCCGCGGCGGTCGCCTGGGACGTCTGGCAAGACATCGAACCGCTGCAGCACCAGCACTGGCTCGGCAATCTGCTGGTCGCCGCGCTGCTCAGGGCGCGCGGCAAGGTCGGCTCACATCTTTTTTGCATTCATGCCGGACTGAGAATGATTCCGCGGGAACGGCCGCGGGCGCGCGACCGGACCACCCGGCTGCTGGCCGCGCTCGACGCTTTTGCGGAGGCCGCCGCGGCCGGGCTCAAGGAACTCGATCGGCTGGTGATGGCAAAAAGCCAGATGGAGCGCCGGCTCAGGAACCGGCGAAAAAACTCAAGTCTGCCGGCGCTGGTCGAGCTCGTTGTGGCGCTGCCGGTGGTCTCGGCGGGATTGATCGCGACCGAGCTGAAAATCAGCCAGCGCGCCACGCTCGACCTGGTCGCCGAACTCGGCATCCGCGAGGTGACGGGCCGGGGGCGCTACCGGGCGTGGGGGGTCATGTAGAATCACCCGAACTTGCTATCCGGCAAATCCAGATCATGCAGCATCATGCTATTGCGCCTCGCCTCCGCTGGCATTCGGGCGACGCCGTTCTTGCCGAGCCTACTTCATGAAGCGAGCCTCGGTTTCGACGTCGCGTTCTCGGGTCCGGGGCAGGTCATGAATAGGCCAAAAGGCATGGTGCGGCGCACAAAAATGTTGCAATGCACTCTAGATGCCGTAACGTCAGTTTCCTAAATGAACGAGACGGCTTTTGTAAAAGGCCGTCCATCGAAAAAGGATGGAAAAACTATGGCCAAGACCGCTGATAAAACTGCTGAAATCATCGAGAACGCTGAATTCCCGACTGTTGACGTCTCCAAGGCTACCGATCAGTTCAGCGCTGTCGTCGAAAAGAGCGTCGAGCAGTCGAAAGAAGCCTTATCGAAATTGACGACCGGCGCGGAGACGACCCAGAAGGCTCTCGAGTCAACCTTCGAAACAGCCAAGACCGCCAGCAATGAGCTGTCGCTGAAGACGATCGCCGCGCTGCGCGCAAATGCTGAGGCCAGCTTTTCTCACCTCGAAGCCCTGGTTGCCGTGAAGTCGCCCTCCGAGTTCATCGAACTACAGACTGCCTTCTTGCGCAAGCAGGTGGAAAAGACCGTCGAGCAGGGCAAGGAGTTTCAGGCGGCGGCGACCAAAGCCGCCGAAGATGTATCCAAGCCGATCAAAGACGTCTACGAGAAAGCGATGAAGGATCTCAAGGTCGCCTGATTGGCCTAGGCAATCGGAAATCCCCGCAAATAAAAAACTTCCGAATGACGCCCGCGCATAGCCGGCGCGGGCGGCCTTGAGTGAGGGGGCTCCGAAGCGGCGTCGCCGACGCGGTGGCCGCGCACAAATCGATGTTCTTCGCCAGAAGGCGGCGCGCCCGCGACAGGACGGCGCGGCTGATCGGGTTTTGGAAGGGGTCACGGAAGCGGCCGTCGCCGTGAAGGGACACGATCGGCTGATGCTCGCGCGGGAGCAGATGGGGCGCCGCCTGCGCGGCCGGCGGGCACATTCGAAGCTGCGGCAACTCGTCGACCTCATTCTTGCGCGGCCGCTCGTCTCCAGCGCCGTGACCGAAAAGGACCTGAAGGTGACGACGCGTGGGTGATCTCGTTCGGGCCGGCGGGCTTTTTTAGTCAGGCATATCGAGCAAAGGCGCCCGGCGGTCGACCTGTCGCTTGGCAGTTAATTGCGAGAATGCGGTCGTTTCAGTCATATTGTGCTGTTAATTGTGAGAAAGGCGTAGCTCGGGTTCTCAAGTTAACTGCCATCGTATCAGCGCGAAGGCCGTGCATTCTTTGAAGTTCATCCGCCGTCCTCAGCAAATGCAATGCCGCCACGTTGCTGAGGCTGAGTCTCACATTAAATGGCAATGGCCCGGCTCGATTATCAAGTTAAGTGCACATTCTC
>NZ_SADR02000002.1:411074-422564 GCF_004010325.2 Mesorhizobium sp. M00.F.Ca.ET.216.01.1.1 | reverse complement strand
CGCGAAGGCCGTGCATTCTTTGAAGTTCATCCGCCGTCCTCAGCAAATGCAATGCCGCCACGTTGCTGAGGCTGAGTCTCACATTAAATGGCAATGGCCCGGCTCGATTATCAAGTTAAGTGCACATTCTCAAATTAAGTGCGCGGCTATCTCATTGAAATCTTTGAAAAGCCATTCTCATAGTTAACTGCCAAGCGACACCTGGGCTCGTCGACGCTTCTTGGGCTGTTGCAGGCGTGGTTGTTCCCGCGCCGGTCAAAGGGGTAGGGGACTTTTCCGCATTCGCGACATAGACCCAATGCGGGTCGCCTGGATCCGTTCAAACGCGAAGCGCTTTCGACTAAGTCGCTCGCTTGTCTCTTCACCATCAAGGCCCAGCGCGCGAGGCGCGCGTAAAAATAGGATCGGGAAACCTTCAAATACATGGGCGGTCAAGCCGCCGGCCTATCGCACGGTATGAACTGCGGCAAGCTGCTGCCAAGGCAGCATTCATTTGACGGCAGGCACAATCTCCCGCGTGGCCAGTCGCGCGGCGACGTAGGTCTTGACCTGGCGGATCGCCTGTTCGCGCGAGACGCTGCCCGGCTCTAGGCCGAGCCGCAGCCAAAGCCCGTCGATCAGCGCGGTGACGCCAAGCGCGATGTCGTCGGCATCCGCCGGCGCGGCAAGGCCATGCAGGCCGGACAACAGGTTCGAGCGCATGCGCGCGTGGAGCACCTTCTGGATACGCGCCAGCTTCTCGTCGCGTGGCACCTCGGCGCAGAGCGAGAGCCAGGCATGGCACAAAGGCGGCAGGAACAGATGCTCCTCGAAATTGCCGTCGATTACCGCATCGAGGCGCTCCATCGGCGTCCGGGCCTGGCGAAGCTGGGCGACCACCGCGTCGCGCAAAACGGCGTTGGCCTCCCGCATCGCATGCTCGAACAGTTCCTGCTTGTTGCGGAAATAGTGCAGCACGATGCCCTTGGAGGCGCCGGCATGGGCGGCGACCTTTTCCAGAGTCGCGCCGGCGATGCCTTCGCGCTCCAGCACGGCGAAGGCCGCCTGCCGCAACTCCTTGCGGCGTATTTCACTGAGACGCTTGAGCTTCAACGGATTGACCCACGCATTGCGAATCCACGTTGACATTTTCGTCCACTTAGATCAACTATTGACCGATGGGGCAATAAAAAGACCAATTGGTCAATTTGATAAAAAGAGGAGAACCGAATGTTCCGCATCCTTGCAAATGGCGTCTGTCTTGCCGCCCTGGCGCTGGCCTCTCATGCGGCTCAGGCAGCCGAACCCGAGCAGTGCAGAGCCGTCCGCATGGCCGAACCCGGCTGGAACGACCTGGCCTTCACCACCGGGGTTGCCAATGTCCTGTTCGCGGCCCTTGGCTATCAGCCGCAGAGCTCGGTACTCGGCATCAACGTCATCTACGAGGGGATGAAGAACAACGACCTCGACATGTTCCTGGGCTACTGGAACCCGGCCATGGTCACCTACTACGAGCCTTACAAGAAGGACGGATCGGTCGAGGACGTGCGCGTCAATCTGAGGGGCGCCAAATACACGTTCGCCGTTCCGACCTATGTCTGGGAAGCCGGCGTCAAGGACTTCGCCGACCTGCACAAATTCGCCGACAAATTCGGCAAGAAGATGTACGGCATCGAACCTGGCTCGAACCAGTTGATGATGGATGCCATCGCCGATCCGTCGCTCGGCCTCGATGGCTGGCAGGTCGTCGAGTCAAGCGAGGCGGGCATGCTTTCCGAGGTCGGCTACGAGATCAAGGAAAAGCAGTTCATCGTCTTCCAGGGCTGGGCCCCGCATCCGATGAACACCATGTACGACTTCAAATATCTCACCGGCGGCGACAAGTTTTATGGCCCCAACCTCGGTGCGGCGACCGTGACGACGCAGGTGCGCAAGGGCTATCTCAAACAGTGCCCGAATGCCGGGCAACTGCTGAAGAACCTCGCTTTCGACATAGACTTCGAGAATGTCGGCATGGGCTATCTGATCAATGACGGCATGAAGCCGGAAGAGGCGGGGCTGAAGGCCATCACGCTGAACAAGGATAGGCTCAACGCCTGGCTCGCCGGCGTCACCACATTCGATGGCAAGCCCGGCCTTGCCGCGGTCAAGGAAAAGCTCGGCCTGTGAGACCGGCAGCACTTGATGGATCGCCGAATGTGCGAGCCGAGCAGGACAGCTGGGCCGGCCGCAAGCAATTCATCAGGAGTGGCGATCGCGACATCGCCTATGTCGAGATCGCCGGCGCCGAGCCGGCGCTGCTTTTGGTGCACGGTTTTACCGACACCAGCCGCAGCTTTTCGCTCTTGGCGCCACATCTGGCCGGCCGCCGGCTGGTCATGCCGGATCTGCGCGGCCATGGCGGCTCCCAAGCCGGCGAGGGCTGCGGCATCGCCGATTTCGCAGATGACATCGCCGGATTGATCGGCCGCTTGCGGCTAGACCGGCCGGTGGTCGTCGGCCATTCCCTTGGCGCCATGGTGGCTGTAGCGCTGGCTGCACGTTATAGGGAGCTCGTCGGCGGGCTGGTGCTCATGGCCGGTACATTGAAGCCCGATCTGGCGCGGGACCATCCCCTTGTCCTCGGCGTTCAGGCCCTGCGCGATCCGATATCGGCGGCCGATCCGTTCTATGCCTGGTGGCATGCCTGCCGGCCTGGCGTGCCCCAAGCCTTTCTTGCCGGTCTGGCGAAGGATGCCTCGGCGATGCCGGCGTCGCTCTGGCGCGCCATCCTGGAGGAAATCCGCCGTGCCGATCTGACCGACGCGGCGCAGGCCGTGCAGGTTCGGACGCTGATCGTCGCCGGCGCGCGCGATCCGCTGTTCGGCGAGGCGCATCAGCAGGCGCTGTCCCACGCTCTTCCGCATGCATTGCTGGTTCAGGCGGAAGGCTGCGGCCACAATCCGCATTGGGAAGAACCGGCCTTCATCGCAGAGGCCATCTCCAGGGTGGTCGCCGACCTGCACGACCGGTCACTGCAGTAGTGATCCCTCGGTTGGCGCGAGACGCAAATGTCGCTTGGCAGTTAATTGCGAGAATGCGGTCGTTTCAGTCATATTGTGCTGTTAATTGTGAGAAAGGCGTAGCTCGGGTTCTCAAGTTAACTGCCATCGTTGCGAAGGCCGTGCATTCTTTGAAGTTCATCCGCCGTCCTCAGCAAATGCAATGCCGCCACGTTGCTGAGGCTGAGTCTCACATTAAATGGCAATGGCCCGGCTCGATTATCAAGTTAAGTGCACATTCTCAAATTAAGTGCGCGGCTATCTCATTGAAATCTTTGAAAAGCCATTCTCATAGTTACCTGCCAAGCGACACGTCACGGTCCGATCGTTGCGGTAGCGCGCCAGCAGATTGTAGACTTGGCGGGTCGAGAGGCGCAGCTCGGCCGCGGCCCGGTTGATTGCCGCGCGTCTTGGCCCCGAACCGTCGAGAATCCTGTCGAGCTCGCGAGCGAGACGACGTGCCGCCGACCATGCTTCGTCGGAATGCGACGTGCCGGGTGCGGCTTTGCGGTTGTGCAATCGGTGTGGCAAATCGAGCAGTCAGTGAAATCGTTAGCGAAAAATCGGGGCTGTCGTAGCGCCTAAACCTAAACAACACCTGACTTTTCCTTGTTTGAAATCGGGAAGTAAAAGCGACAGCCACCGAGCTTTTGACGCGTCTTGACGAGCGCCTGGCCCGCTCTCCCATTCGCGAGGGGTGGATCGAGCGGCAGAATTTTGCCGACGCGACCGCAGCACTCTGGCTCGAGGGCGAGCTCGTCCATCTCGAGGACCTGGTGCTGCACGACGCGCACATGGATGTCCGCGCCCCGACCCATGAGCTCACCCGCGCGCATTCGGTTCTGCGCGCCCGGCGGCAAATTTGTGCCCGGCCGCCCGACTGGGCGCTGGGCCGCGAGGGCCTTCGCCAGCTCACCGGCCGCGGCGGGGGCGGGTCGGCGGAAGGAGGCCGGGAAGGGGAGGGGAGTTTGGCACCACCGCCTGACGAGCCGACCGCCATGGACGAGCCGGATCCCTTAGCGCAAGAGTTGGCGGCGATCGACGCTGTGCTTGAACGGGCGACCAAGGTGCTGGCACGGGAGCCGGCAGCGCCACGTAACGAGGCGCCGCGAGCCTCTCGGCCAGCGATGGTCTACGATCTTGACTGGGACGAAGACGCCCGCCTGGCCGAGTGGCAGGGTGGGCTCGGCGAAACACGCCAACTGCCGGTGATCCTGCGTGCGGCGATCCTGCTCGAGACATGGTCCAGCATCGAAGTGCTGCAGCATGCGGCCTGGTTGGGGCCATTGCTGGTGTCGGCACTAATGAGGCAGGAAGGGCTCGCCGGCCGCCACCTCGCCTCACTGCATCTCGGCGCCAAGAATATTCCAAGAGAGCGCCGGCGGGCGCGCAATCGCGACGACCGATTGTTGGCTTGCATCGACGCCATACAGGAGGCGGCGCTGACGGGATTGAAGGAGCATGATCGGCTGGTGTTGGCAAAAAGCCAGATGGAGCGGCGGCTGCGTGAGCGCCGCGTCAGCTCGAAATTGCCGGATCTGGTCGAACTCGTCATGTCGCGTCCGCTCGTCTCCACGGGCATGATCCAGGACCGGCTAAAAGTCTCGAAGCAGGGTGCGCTCAATCTTGTCAGCGAGCTCGGCCTTCGCGAGATGACGGGGAGGGGAAGGTTTCGGGCGTGGGGGTTGATTTGAGACGGGAGCCCGCAACGTCGATGCCTTAGTTCCACGCAAAGGGCGAAAGGCGTAAGTGACTGATAAGGCAACATTATCATTCGTTTTATCTTTCCGACAGGCTGTGCGTTTTGGTGCAAAATTGATGGCGGAAAGCGCACCGCCACTTTACCCTCAAAAGCATGATTCGCCTCGATCTCGCGGCCGCAAGCCCCGCCCCAACCGCGCCGCCGACCGTCCCGGTCTGGGCGCTCGCCGGCGGCGGCGCGTCCAGTGATGCCGACGCCGCCTTCCAAGCGGGTGCTGCCCTGGCCGCGCTCGACGGCCTCGCCCGGGCGCACACTGGCTGGGCCGGCGCCTGGCGCCAGCGGCTGGCGCTCAACTGCGCTGCGGCCAGCATGCGGCTCGCCGGCCGCGCCGAGGACGAAGCGGCCCTGCGCGATGCCTGGCATCTGCGCCCGCCAGGCGCCGATCCCGGCCCCGCCGGCGCGGTTCTTGGCGCCTGGCGGCAGTTGGCCGTGCAACCGCCCGCCGCCAGCGCCGATCGGCTAGAAAAGATCGTCGACCAGCTTGGCCTCCATTGGGACGGCGCGGCTCTCGCCGACCTCTGCACGGTGATCAAAGAAGTGGTGGGGTCGCGGCGGCCGGCGCCGTTCGCCGCAGCGACAATCGCGGCCCGCGTCGTCGCAATGCGCCCCGATGCCGAGCTTTTGGCCTGGTGGCTCGCCGACCTGGTGCTGGCGCAAAGCCTGCGCTGGCCGCGGCCGCTGCCGCTGCTGATGGCCCCGGCCTTTGGCCCGGCTTTTCGCGGCGAGGCCGGCGGCAAGCGCACCCGACCCGGCGAAAAAGGTTTTGAGCGGGCGGTCTGCGTTGCGCTGGTTCAAGCGGCGGCCGAGGCCTGCCGGTTGGCGGCCGAGGTGTCGCGTCGCGCCGAAAAACTCCTGGCCGCGGCGCCGAAACTGCGCGCCAAGGGCGCCAGCGACGTGATTTTTTTGCTGCTCAACGAAGACGCTGTTTCGGGATCGCTGACGACCAAAAATCTATCGCGTTTTGCGGCGCGGCGGCTGTTCGGGCGGCTGCAGCAACTGGATGCCGTGCGCGAGCTCTCGGGTCGCACAACTTTTCGGCTGTTTGGGCTCTAGCGATGAGCGAAGCGTCCGCCCGTCGCAAGGCAAACGACCAGCCGGTCCTGCTCGACACAGAGCTCGAGCACCTTCCAGCAGAGCTGCGCTGGCGGGAATGGATGGGCAGGGTCGAAGCTGTGATCTTTGCCGCCAGCGAACCCGTGTCGCGCGAGGTGCTGGCGCGGGTCGTTGGCAAAATCTGCAATCTCGATTTAGTCATCGACGACATCCGTGCCGAGCTCGCCGGCCGCCCCTACGAGCTGGTCGCGGTCGCCGGCGGTTGGCAACACCGGACCAAAAGGGCCTTTGCCGACGTCATCCGAGGTGCATTTGACACGGCTGCGGGGCAGGGCGCCGAGGCAAAAGAGCTGTCGCAGTCCGAGTCTCTCGTTTTGATGTGCATCGCCTATTTGCAGCCGATCACACGCGGCGAGCTGTCGAGCTTCTTCGGAAAGGAGGTGTCGCGCGACCTGATCAGCGTGCTGCGGGCGCAGGAGCTGATCGCCTCAGGGCCGCGCAGCCCGCAGCCGGGCGCGCCCTACACCTATGTGACGACGAAGACCTTCCTGTCGCAGTTCGGGCTCGACACGCTGCGCCAACTGCCGGATTTCGAGGCGCTCGAGGACGCAGGGCTGCTGTCGAAGGAGAAGCTGCTGGTCGGCGGTATTCCAGCCGGGTTGACTAACGGGGAGGGCGAGGACGATGTCGCTGAGGACTAGGTGCCGTGAGCGGGGCGTTGTCGCGTTGCGACCACAGAGACAGTAGCTGATGACTCAGGACCAGGACGACTGGTCGTGCGGCAGCCGGTGATCGGGATCGTCAACCGCGACATGATCGCCGTCGATAAGATTGGCCGGAAAGATCACCAGATTGGTACCGCCGACGTGACACAGCGACGGGAACAGGATGCCGCGGAGCCCGGCCGTGATGATCAGGTCTGCGAGCTTCCACGAGGGCGGGATTTTCTTGTCGATGCGAGCGATTTGGCGCCAGGCACAATCTCACTCATGCCAGGCGCCGTCCTAGATGTCCGGGTCGAATCCCTGCGAAAGGTCGGCCATCTCGGCGAGCGTGATCTTGTAAGCCGCAAGGTTGGCTGGCGGGGTGATGCTGGCACCCTGCTTGTATTCATCAAGAGCCGTCTGGGTCGAACGGGACAGATAGAGTGCTTCGACGCCTGGCCGGTTGAAATGACCGCCGTCAATCGCCGCGCCTGCACCGCTGGTGGGCAGGAAGGCCTATTTGGGTGCCAGATAGCGATGGAAGATCTCGTCCGGCCCGACGCGGGTGACCTTCACCCGCGCGCGCCGTTCTCGAGATCCCGGATGAAGGCCAGGACTGCTTCGACCTGGCCGTCGGCGACGAGCTCGGCCGCCGTGCGATGGCCATAGTCGGCGATTGGTTCGTTGCGATACCAGTAGATCGCCTTCTCGACGTCGCCAGTGAGCTCCGTCGCGGCCGAGATCACTTTTACCATCTCGCGCATCCGGCCCTGCAGGCGCTCCGACGAGGGATTGCGGAGCGTGTTGCGATGAACCCCCGTCAACTGTGCCAAATTGGCCACCTTCACGCCTAGCGCCTGCGACAGGCGCTTCGGCGAGATATAGGGCGTGCGCGGCTCCTGCAGGCTATCCACAAAGCCCGAGACCACCCCGGAATGTGCGAGCCGTGCGTGGGTCATGACAAATCTCCGACCTCTCATACGCACAATATATGCACATTTCGACGCATAGCAAATGGACAGGTGTCCAAAGCCTGCCAGCGCTGCGCCTCCTTCCTCATCTTCGGTTGCCAGCGGCAGCAATGCGCCTTCATCTTAGCCGTCCAGCACGTGAGATGCCGCGCTCGTTCGGCTTGCCCAAGGAACGCGAATAGCCCGGGAGTGTGCCGGCTTAGAATGGATCGGCCGTTTCCGCCTATCATCGAGACCATGGAGCGACATCGAGCCGATAAGTTCACCGGGCAAGTTGCTTCTTCCGCTCTTCGACCCGATCGCGAAGGATACGTAGAATAGTGCAGATCGCGCCATCTACATGACTCGGATCGCCTGTGCGGGCTGGGTGGCGAAGCGATAGAGCCGGCCGGCTTAGCCGTCCAGTCGACCTGACTTTTGAGCAAAAAGTACCCGCTATTCCACGCCTTTGTAGGTGACGGACGCATAAGGTTCGAGGCCCGTCCGCTCTTTCACTAGCGTGGTATAGGCAACGGCGGTGTTATAAAATCTTACCGCATTCTCCGGATCGGTTTTTCTCGCATAGTCCAGATGCATGTTCTTCCGGTGCAGCCTGACGGGAGCCTTAACGGTGTCACGAATCTCCGTGGGGCCAATCTCGTAGGGAGATGAATGGGTCACGAGATTCCGCCACTGCTGCATCTGTCCGATGTCGCGAAAGAGCCCCTGGCTCTTGTCGATCTCGATCCCCGCTGCAGACATCAGCAATTCCATCTTGTCCCAGAACGTCCTCTTGCTCCGGTATTTCTGGAAATCGAAGCCTGCAAAACGCTCGTCCGACTGCATGGCGAACGCTACGGATGCCGAGAAGCTTTCGATAGCCGCGAACGCCAGAACCATGCCACCGGTAAAAAAGGAGAAGCCCATCGAGAGGCTGCCGGTTCGCGGCTTTTTGTCCATGGTAAGACCCGCCCTGACCAATTCGCCGGCCGCGTGCAGGGTCAAATCCCAATCATGGTTCTGCGCTGTGTATTCGTGAGGCAATTGATCTCGTACTGCTCCTACCAATCCATGTTCGCGGCAATGTCCATTTCGCCGGCCAGACTGTGCGGGAAATGAGTCATCTCATCGACGGAGGCCATGGTCTTTGCATAGGTGCCGTCGCGCGCCATCGTCATGATGGGCAGCAGTTCATACTCCTGGATTTAGATTTTGGCAGGCGCGCGTGGGCCAAGCTCTAGCGCGAGGGCGGCAAAGTCTACCCGGTATGCATCGCTGGCGCTCGTGCCGGCCCGCCCGACTGCTTCGTGGGGATGAAGAAGATAGCGATAAGGATCTCAAGGACGATCATCCGCTGCGCCCCTCGGAACCTGAGCGCGTCAGCCGGCACGAGGTGAATGCGGCTCTGAAACGCGAATTTTCGGGGCTCACGAGAGCTGACCGCGACCGGTCGACAAGTTTCCCTCTCCCGCAGATAAGGAGGGATGTGGATGCGGTTTGCCTTCAACTCATGATGGACAGCGGCGACGCAGCAGTCGAAACGCACCTGGAGTACTCGTACAAATCTCAGCGCGATTCACTCTGCTGTTTGCGCTACATCTTGAAAAACAAAGGAGCGAGTCGGGGGGCGGGAATGAAATGCGCGTTCGGCGGCTGAAGATTACAAATTTCAGGGGCATCTCTCAGGGCAGTGTAGATTTCTCCGGGCACACTCTGCTCGTCGGCGGAAACAATATTGGAAAGTCGACCGTGTGCGAGGCTTTGGACCTCGTTCTCGGGCCCGAGCGCCTTTTCCGTCGGCCGGTCGTTGATGAACACGATTTTCACTGCGGCCGATATTTGGATGACCAAGGTGCTCCCGTTGAAATCCGCATTGAAGCGATTCTCGTTGATCTCTCTGAAGAAGCGATGCGCCGGTTCGGTGGCCATCTGCGGCGATGGGACGACAAGGCCGGCATTTTCCTGGACGAGGCGCCCTCTGAACTCCGATCGGCCGAGATGGGGCCGGAACAAGAGCTGTTCAAAATCGATGGGATGGAAGGCTCCCGCTCCGCCGGTGCTAGGTTGCATCGGTTAGGATGGACAGAATGGGACCGTACGAATGGAAGAGATTTCTACCGTTGGCATCGACCTTGCGAAGTCGGTGTTTCAGATTCATGCGATCGATGGCACCGGCAAAGTCGTCGTCCGGCGTCAGCTGCGCCGCCAGCAGGGTTGAAGTTCTTTGAGCAGCTTGCGCCATGCCTGATCGGCCTCGACGCATGTGGCACTGCCCATTATTGGCACGCGAGCTGTCGGTCTTTGGGCACGATATCCGGCTGATGCCGCCTTGTTGCGGCGGCGGCCGCCGAAGGTTGTCGCCGTCTCGTGGGCGATTATCGGGACACCCTTTCTTCGCGTTTTCTCAGGCATCTTGAATGTCAGAAAAAGATAGCCTATTTTCTGACACATGAAAACGACCATGATATCAGTTCCACATCGGATCATGCGCCGCGCCCGCGCTGGCGGGCGTGGCTGTGTTTTCACGCCCAGCGACTTCCTCGATGTGGCGGGGCGCGCTGCTGTCGATCAGGCCCTCTCCCGCTTGGTCAAGAGTGGAAAACTGCGCCGCTTGGCGCGTGGCCTCTATGACTATCCGAAGGTGCATCCGAAGCTGGGTCAGCTTTCACCGGCTTCCGACGACGTCGCGCGTGCGCTCGCGCGGGAGACTGGTTCAAAGGCGCAGATCGCCGGCGCGCACGCAGCCAATGCGCTCGGCCTCTCGACGCAGGTCCCCGCAAAGAGCCTTTATCTGACGGACGGGCCCTCGCGCCGGATCGTGATGGGCAAACGCGTGGTCGATCTGCGTCACGCTTCGCCCAAGCATCTGATCGCGCCGGGCAGTCCTGCCGGAACCGTTGTCCAAGCACTTCGCCACGTCGGGCCGGTGCGGGCCGCCGACGTGGCCCAGCTCGCCGCGCGTCGGCTGTCGGCGGGTGACAAGAGGCTACTCGCGTCCAACGCGGTTCAGGCTCCCGCCTGGATGCGTCCGACGCTGATCTCGATCGGCAACACAGCATCGAACGCCGCGAATGGATAAGGTTGCTCTTCTTCCGGCAAGTGATCGGGCAGCACTCTTTGGCGAAACCGGCGCCGGGCGCGGCGTCGCCAACACGATCATCGAGAAGGACTTCTGGGTCTGCTGGACCTTGAAACGATTGTTCGATCTTCTGGAGGACGCCGCAGCCAGCCTGGTCTTCAAAGGCGGAACGTCCCTGTCCAAGGCCTTTGGCATCATCCACCGTTTCTCCGAGGACATCGATTTGTCCTTCGACCGGGCCGACCTCGGCTACACAGGTGATCGCGATCCAGAAAAGGAGGGCATCAGCCGAAAAAAGTCAGGTCAACTCATCGACGACCTGGTGGGAGATGTCGAGAAGCATATCGCCGACAGGCTGCTTCCCGCCCTTCGTGCCGCGATCGTCCAAGAGCTCGGCGAACCGCACCACGACGAGTGGTCACTAGTGATCGATGAAGCCGACGCGCAGACACTGAACTTCCACTACCCGGTCACGCTTCGGACGGCCGAGTATCAAGGCATGGCCTACATCACGCCACGGGTTAAGCTTGAACTCGGTGCCCGCGGTGATCCTTGGCCCGCCGAGAAGAAGCTCATTCGCCCCTACGCGGCCGACGATTTTCCCGATTTCTTCGAAGATCCGGATACGACGGTCACGGTCCTGTCTGCACGGCGCACCTTCTGGGAAAAGGCCACCGCCTTGCACACTGAAGCCCATCGTCCAGCAGAGTCGGCGACCCCGCAATATTTCTCGCGCCACTACTACGACCTCGCCATGATGCTCGACTCCGTCGAGGGTAAGGCCGCCGCCGCTGATCTCGAGCTGCTGGCAACCGTGGCAAAGCACAAGGCGACGTTCTTTCGCTCGGGCTGGGCCAACTACGATACAGCGCGGCCAGGCACTTTGCGGCTGATGCCAAGCGAGGCCCGGATCAACGATCTC
>NZ_SADR02000002.1:0-410979 GCF_004010325.2 Mesorhizobium sp. M00.F.Ca.ET.216.01.1.1 | reverse complement strand
CGCTGATCTCGAGCTGCTGGCAACCGTGGCAAAGCACAAGGCGACGTTCTTTCGCTCGGGCTGGGCCAACTACGATACAGCGCGGCCAGGCACTTTGCGGCTGATGCCAAGCGAGGCCCGGATCAACGATCTCAGAGCGGATTATCGGGCAATGGCGCCGATGATGTTCGATGACACCCCGCCGTCATTCGACGACATTCTTTCCAGAATTGAGAAATTCCAGGAGACCATCAACAGGTAGGCGCACGACTTGCCGAGAATCATGGGCCACTCCGTCGAGGGTAAGGCCGCCGCGGCTGATCTCGAGCTGCTGGCAACCGTGGCAAAGCACAAGGCGACGTTCTTTCGCTCGGGCTGGGCCAACTACGATACAGCGCGGCCAGGCACTTTGCGGCTGATGCCAAGCGAGGCCCGGATCAACGATCTCAGAGCGGATTATCGGGCAATGGCGCCGATGATGTTCGATGACACCCCGCCGTCATTCGACGACATTCTTTCCAGAATTGAGAAATTCCAGGAGACCATCAACAGGTAGGCGCACGACTTGCCGAGAATCATGGGCCACCGTATCTGGCTCGCCTCCCGTTGCCCAACGCTGTCGGACTTTGCTACCGAGGCTTTGACCTGGTCGCTGGCATACGGTTTGGGCGACTTGGACTTCGACAGAATTGGCCTGAGCTTCGGTTTGGGCCTGGAGAGCGCCCCGGATGGCATTTCGATTTGTTCATACGGCCGACATCCATCTCGATTCGCCACTGCGCTCGCTCGCGCTCAGAAATTCTGAACTCGCCGAGCTAGTCGGAGATGCCAGCCGACAGGCATTCGCTGCAATAGTGGACCTTTGCCTGGCGGAGCACGTCGACGCTCTCGTGATTGCCGGCGATCTCTATGATGGCGACCAGACTTCGATGAAGACGGCACGCTTTCTGGCATCCCAGATGGCGCGTATCCATCAAGCTGGCGTCAGGGTGTACATGATCCGCGGCAACCATGACGCCATGTCGAGGATTACCAAGCAATTGGTATTGCCCGACACAGTGACCGTTTTTGGCGGCCGCTGCCAATCCGTAATCCAATCTAGTGCTGGGGTGGACGTCGCGTTCCATGGGCTGAGCTTCGCCAGCCCCAAGGCGCCCGAAAGCCTGCTGCCCAAATATGCGGCTTCGCAAGAGGGAGCAGCGAACATCGGTATCATGCACACGAGCCTGGCCGGCTCCCCAGGCCATGACGTTTATGCACCTTGCAGCGTCGCGGACCTGCACAGCCACGGCTTTGATTATTGGGCGCTTGGCCACATTCACGTTCGCCAGGTAAATTCCGGCGCCAGCACGCTCGTGATGCCGGGGATCCCTCAGGGGAGGGATATCAATGAGGCCGGCGAGAAGTCGGTCACCCTGGTGACCATTCGTGACGATCGCTCTGTCGAGATCGAGGAGAGGCTCACCAGTGTCGCGCAGTTCGAGCGTGTGAGCATCGATCTGACTGGGGCATCGGAATGGAGCGAGGCCATCGTCCGCATCCGAGCGGGGCTGGAGCAAGCGCGGGAGGGTGCCAGATCCCGCTATCTTGTTGCCCGCCTTGGCCTGGTCGGCACTTCTGCTCTTTCATGGTCGCTGATGCGCGACCGGGACCTTGCTGTCGCAGAAGCCGAGCAGGCAGCCGAGCAGGTGGGCGACACCTGGGTGGAAAAGCTGGAGCTTGCTCTTTCGCCTCCCGTTGTTGGAGATTTGGGAAGTGTTGCCGATCCAACTATGGAACTCGCAGAGTCCATGCGTGCCAACGCAGGCGCAGAAGCATTTCGAGCCGAAGCGCGTGAATTCGTATTGAAGACGATCGCGGACCTGCCGCCCGATGCGCGGGGCTTCGCGGGCAAGGACGAAGCAGGGCTCGAGGAGTTTCTTGATGATGTGCTAGCCGGAAGCGTCGACCTAGTCACTGCAAGGCTCAAGGCAGGTGCAACGCGATGAGATTGCGGCGCCTTGATCTGACCCGCTACGGCAAGTTCACCGATAAGGCGATCGATTTCGGAGAGAAGCCGGTTTCAGGTCCCGATCTGCATATCGTTTTTGGGCTAAATGAGGCCGGCAAATCGACGGCGCTTTCCGCCTATCTTGATCTGCTCTTCGGCATCGAAGAGCGTAGCCGCTACAATTTCTTGCACGAATATAGCTCGATGCGCATCGGCGGCCTGCTCGAATTCGAGGGGCGGGCGCTTGCCTTTTCCCGCACCAAAAGCCGCAGCAACTCACTGCACGACGCCGAAGGTCGGCCACTGAGCGAAATTGCCATTTCGGCGCACCTCGCGGGCTTGTCCCGCGACGCCTACGGCAGCATGTTCTCACTGGATGACGAGACGCTGGAAGCAGGGGGAAAGGCGATCCTTGAATCGCGTGGCGATCTCGGCAAGCTGCTTTTCACCGCGAGCGCCGGGCTCGGCCATGCCAGCGATGTCTTGGCCGCACTGGAGACGGAGGCAGATGGGCTTCACCGAAAACAGGCCCAGACCACAGAAATCGCGCTGCTGAAGAAGCGGTTCGTGGAGCTCAAATCGCGCAAGGAGACGATCGACACCTTGGCCTCGACATTCGAGGCGCTCGAGGCTGAACGGGCGGAGGCCCAGGATAAATATGATCGCAGCCTGGCTGAGCGCGCGGCATTGTCGGCGCGGCTCGCCACAATCGACCGACATGTGCGCGCCGCGCCGCTTCTGGCCGAGATCAAGCGCAAGGCGAGCAGACTGGCTGAGCTGCCTGACCTCCCGTCTCCCCCCAGGACCTGGAGTGGAAGCGTCGCGGAATTGATCGATCAGGAGGCGCGCTTAAGAACCCGTCTCCAGGCGAACGCCGACGAGATCAATCGGGCGAAGGCAAAGATCGAAGCAATCGCTGTCGACGACCCTGTGCTGGCGATCTCCGAACAGGTGCGAGGACTGGCCGACCGCAAAGCGCGCTATTTATCCGCGGGCATGGATCTGCCGACCCGCAAGATGGAAGTCCAGATGCTTGACCAGACGGCGGCGACCTGTCTCGCCGCGCTCGGAAGATCGACCGAACAAGACCCGTCCCGGCTCATCCTGCCTGCCTTTGTGGTCGGCACGCTTCGCAACATGGTCGAACAACGCTCCGGCATCACGACGAGCCTGCGGATGGCCCGTGACGAAGCCGCTGCCGCGCTCGACGGGCTCAACGCTGCGCGAGGGCGCGTTGGCGAGGAGAGGGCAGTGCCCGAGCCCGCAAGAGCCAGGCTAATGGCAGCCGTGTCGGAGGCGAAGGCCAAGAGTCACGCACGCGAGATAAGAGAAGCGCGCGCGTTGGGGGACGAGCGGCAAACAAGGCTGGCGGATGCGATGCGGCGCCTCCAGCCGTGGTCGGGAGATGCGGAGGCCCTTTCGAAGATGTCGGTTCCGCTACCGAGGCAGATGGCTGCGTGGAAAACACTTGCCGCGGAGCTTCAAAGGGACAAAGCAGTCTTCTTGGAGCGTCTGGCTGAGCATAAACAGAGCCGGGTATCTGCTTCGTCGCGGCTGGCTGCTGTCCGCGCCTCGGCCGATCTCGCCGACGATGACACAGCCGCAGCCATACGACGCGAGAGGGACGAGGCCTGGCGAAATCATCGGGCGGACCTCAAGGCCGAAACGGCGGATGTGTTTGCCACGGCATTGGCCAAGGACGACCATGTCGGCACGGCTCGATTGGCACATGCGGGCGAGCTCGCGGATCTGCGCGCAATCAAGCAAAAGGTGGCCGAGACCGAAGCGGCAATAGAGCGCATAAGCTGCCAACTCGCGGGGGTGGCCGAGCGCGCAGAAATGGCGTCCGCTGAAATCAAGCAAATAGCCAGCGCCTTGCTCGAGGATTTTCAAACGCAGTCGCTCGACCTGCTGATCGGACTTCTCGAGGAGCGCCTTTCCGCGCGCGCCGACGCGCTTTCCGCTTGGGGCGACATCCTGCTCGCACGAGCAAGGATTGAACGCGCAACAGCCGAAGGAGACCAGATCCATGTCGCATTGGCTTCGGCCCTTCGAAGCGTTGGAATTCAGCCGGAAGCTGGTGAGGCCCTGGAGGCAATGGTGGTCGCGGCCGATCGCTTTCTGGACAGGCAGGCGAAGGTCGACGCGGAACGAGCGGAAGCGCTGAGGAGCGTCGCTGCGAAGGAAGAGGAGCTGGCCGCCAGGCGGCTCGCGGTTGAAATTGCCGAAAGGCGAGAAGGTGCATGGCAGGCCGAGGTGAAGGGAACGCTCCAGGGCACCTGGCTCGAAGAAGGCATTGCCGGAACCGGGCTTGGCAGTGTGCTCGATCAGTTGTCAGAGCTGTCAAAGGCCCTGCAGGATCGTGAGGCCATGCGTATCCGCATCCGCAAGATGGAGGCGGACAGGACTGCATTTGCTGAAGAGGTGGCCCGCCTTGGTGCGCAGGCCGGCGAGCGTGCAAGCGACGACGCGCCAGAACAGGTGAGCGTCGGGCTGACAGAGCGTCTGGAGCAAGCCGAGCGTACCCGTGAGGCGAGGGCAAATCTCCTCCTTGACCTTCAAAAGTTGCAGGAGGTTCGAGAGGCACTGAACGCTGAGGTCGCAGCACACGAGACGATAAAGCATGAAGTGCTCGATGCCTTTGGGGTAAGAACTCTGCCAGAGGTCGCAGAGCGCGATCAACAGCTTCGCGAGCGAGACGCCCTGCGGAGCATAATGGCCGAGCTTGAAGAACGACTGACGAGCGAGCTCGCCGCCGCCAACTTCACCCGGGCGCGGTCCTCGCTGGAAGGCCTCGATCTCGATGGGCTCGAAATTGAAAAGGCCGAGGTGGAGAGGCGCCTCGCCGACCTCGATGAATCACTGCAACAGCAACTCGTCCGGCGTACCCGGGCGACCGACAAGCTCGATGCGATCGGCGGCGACAGCGCAGTTGCCCGGATCGATGCCGATCGTCGCACCGTCCTCCTCGAAATCGAGGAAAAGGCCGTCCGCTATATCGAATTGAAGCTTGGGGTGATGTCGGCGTCGAGCGCGCTCCGGCTCTATCGCGAACGTCACCGCTCTGGAATGATGAGCGAGGCGTCAGACGCCTTCGCACTGATCACGCGCGGCCAGTACACAGGCCTGACGACCCAGCCGGTAAAGGGCGGCGAGGCCCTCATCGCGACGCAGCGGGACGGCCAATCCAAGGTCGCAGACGCTCTGTCGAAAGGCGCGCGGTTCCAGCTCTACCTGGCTCTACGCCTCGCCGGATATTACGAGTTTGCCAAGCTCAGGCCGTCTGTTCCGTTCATCGCCGACGACATCATGGAAACGTTCGACCATCTCAGGTCTGAGGAAGTTTTCCGGTTGTTCGGCGAGATGGCCAGTGTAGGCCAGGTAATCTACCTGACGCATCATCAGCACCTATGCGACATCGCCAAGGCGGTCATTCCTAACGTCGCCATCCACGAGCTCGGGTAATTCAAACTGCATTGTTGTTGGCCCGTTCTCGCGTGGCAGGCCGCATTGTGAACGACCGCTTTGCGCCCAAAAATCGGTCGTCAAAGCGGCATTGCCAAACTTCCAAAAGCCGACATTGCCTAGAAGGCACTTGAATGCCCGACGATTACTTCGGCATTTGCGTTCGAATCCCGCCCGATCCGCCATTTCAGCGTGCGCAGCAGCGTTCCCTCGATCCCATGATGCGGACATGACTCTCCCCGACCTCGACGCGCTGCGCGAAGGCGCGCTTGTGGCCGCGCTGGACCATGGCGGGACGCCGACGTCACGCGAGTCTGATGCGATAGACGGCGCCATTGCCCCAGTCGGCTGAGAAGAGATCGCCCGATGGTGAGACCGTCAGGCCCACCGGGCTGGAAAGACCATCGACGAACAAGCTCGTGCGGCCATCGTCGAAAACCTCATGGATGCCCGTTCCGCCGTAGTCGACCACGAAGACCCGGCCGCTTGCAGTCTGTGCGATCCCCGGTCCTGGCGTGCGCAATGCCTCCCCGGTCTCGATCCGGCGACCATCGTCGCGCACGATGGTCACGCCGCCGCCGATGTTGGAGACAACGAAACCGTTGTCAGGACGATGAATGGCCCCGACCGGCGTTCTCAGACCAGAGACAGCTACACTGCGGGTCTTGGCGGCATCGAAAGCGAGAATCTCGTTGGTGCGTCGGTTGGCGACAAGCAGCCGTCCTGTCCGATCGAAGCCTAGCCCCGCTGGCGTCGCGAGCCCCGTGAGCCAGGTTTCCCGGCTGCCATCGGGTGTGAAACGATAGATCTCGTCGCGAGAATAGGAAGCAACATAAATGTTGCCCTCCGCGTCGATCGCGAGACCCGAGGGGCCGGACAAATCACCCGCGAACGTCGTGCGCTTTCCGTCCGGCTCGACGCGCGAGATGCAGTCAGCGCTCCATTCCGCCGCATAGAGGTTCCCGCTCTTGTCGAACGCCATGCCGACCACCGAGCTGAAACCCGTCCAGAGACGTTCGGCCCGGTTGGTGCTCTGCGCTGCGGCGGGAGTGATCATGGCGAGCGATGGCGGCACGAGTGCAGTTGAGATGATTGCGGACAGCATTGAACGTCGGTCGATCATTCACTTTCTTCTTTACGCGGTCGCGAGGACGGGTTGCTCTTGGCGAACTCTTCCGCAGCGATGCGGATCGCCTGCTGTGTCGCTGGATAGCCGCTGTAGGGGGCGAGATTGACCAGCGTTTCGATGATCTCTTCCCGGCTTGCTCCAACGTTCAAGGCGGCGTTGATGTGAACGCGCAAAGGGGTTTGCGTTGTCGCGGAACCGATGGCCGCCAAAGCCGCGCAAGCGCTGAGTTCACGGGTTTTCTGATCGATGCCTTTGCGCGAGAAAATCTCGCCATAGGAATGTTCGACGATCATGCGCCCGAGGTCCGGTGCGATATCGTCAAAACTACGGACCACGGCATCGCCTGAAGCGGCCGAGCTTTTGGCAAGCAGAGCCTTCCCCCGCTCCAATCGATCCGTCCGACTTTCCGTATCGACGGGCGTGGGGATGTCGACCTGAAGCGGCTGGACGCCGAGCGCGAAGACGCTCCGGGCGACCGAGAATGCGTTCAGGGCGGCCGGAAATCCACGGTAGACGCTGAGTTGGATGAGGAGCTCGATGATCTCTTCGCACGTGACGCCATTGGCAAGGGCGCCGGCCAGATGAAGGCGAAGCGCATCGCTGCGATTGCCGCTTGAGGCGAGCATCGCGACAATCGCGAGCAGCTTTGCTTTGTGCTCCAGCCCATCACGGGCCAACGCCTCTCCGAACGCAAAATCGATCGAAAGCTGCGCGAGGTCGGGAGCGGCGGCGGCAAGGCGATCGAAGTAGTCCTGCCCGTCTCCGCCAGCCAGCCGGTGGAGCATGTCCTGTCCGGTCGCTCCTCGACCCGCTCCATCACCTGTCACAGGCTCGATGGGCTGAAACGCCAGCTCGCGTTCGGCGAATACCGAACGAACGATGCCGACAGCATTGACCGTTGCCGGAAAGCCCAGGATCGCGACCGATACGAAGAGCAATTCGACGATCGCATTGGGCTCGCCGCCCGCATTGAGAAAGCCAGCTATATGAAACTTCAGTTGCGGTTGGGCACTCCCGTCTGCCAGCAGCATGGAGACGGTGCAGAGCTGCCTTAACGGCAGATCAAGCCCCGGGCGGGATAGCACATCGCCGTAGGGGTATTCGACGGTGAAGCGCGAAAGGTCGGCGGAGGTTTCCGCCAGCGCATTTATCGGCTCGTCGAAGTTCAGGCCTCCGATCCGGCGGAGTATCTCCAGGCCGCGTGAAAATCGATCCTCATGAGATTCCGAGGTCATAGCTTGCGCACTCCTACTGATGGCGAACGAGCCTGCTGTAACGAAGGCAGTCTCGATGAAGCGTCGGCGAGAGCTTGCTTTTCCCGTTGTGACGGAATCGGAACCTGGCACTCATATTCTCCCACTCTGCTGTCCGCCCCCGCTTTCATTCGTGCCGAACATTGCTGAGATGCTTGCGATAAATCCAATTCATTATTAGTATCACCGTGATGAAGAAGGTTCATATCGCCAACGTCGATCTCAATCTGCTGGTCGTCTTCGACGCCCTCGTTGCAGAACGGCACGCTACGCGCGCGGCCGAGCGAATTGGGTTGACTCAGCCGGCTGTCAGCCATTCCCTCAATCGCCTCCGGGCTCTGTTCGGAGACCCACTGTTCGTCCGATCACCGCGCGGCATGATGCCGACGCCGCTGGCGCAGGAGATCGCGCCAAGTGTGCGGTCGATTCTTGAACAGGTTGAGGGCGTCCTGCTTGGCGGGCGCTCGTTCGATCCGACCGAAAGCACTCGGCAATTCGTGGTCGGTCTCTCCGATTATGCCGCTTTCGTGCTGCTACCGCGTCTGACCGCACGGCTCGATCGCGAAGCACCAGGCGTTTCTCTGGTGATCCGCAACACGAGCCGCAGCGTCGGTTTGCCGATGCTGGACGACGGCGCAGTCGAACTCATCGCAGGCAACTTCCCGCAGCCGCCGACCCATATGCGAGAGGAACTGCTCTACGAAGAGGACTTCATCTGCGCCGGCCGTGGCGATCACCCCGATCTGGGCGAAAGGCTTGACCTCGACCTTTACCTCTCGCTTCGCCATCTTCAGGTTTCGATGACGGGCAATCCGAGCGGCTATGTCGATGCTGTGCTCACCGAGAAAGGATTGAAGAGGAATGTCGTCGTGACGGTCGGCCACTTCTTGATGGCGCCGATGCTGGTCGATGCCTCCGACCTCGTGGCAACGGAACCCCGTCGTCTCTTCGCACCGTTGGCCGGGCGGCTGCCGCTCCAACTTTTTCCGCCGCCACTGGATATTCCTACATTCCGAGTGGTGCAGACTTGGCACGCACGACACGATGCCGACCCAGGACATCAATGGCTACGCCGGGTGCTTAGTGAAGTTGGTCAATGGGTTTGAGGGGCTAAAGCCCCAATCCCCGCTGCCGCTCCAACTGCCAAGACACCGATCCGCCCTGCATGATGCCCGCGACCTCGCGACCGAGCTGACGGTCAATGACCGGCCGCCACGGGACAAGCGTGAACTCGTGGGACTTTTCGACAATGGCGAACTTGCCGCTGGATAGCTGCACGGCCCCGATGAAGGTGCCCGCAACCGTTAATCGGCGGCAGCACGGAAAGGCTTCGTTCTCCTGCGCCAGCGCCGAGCCGTTGCGGGCCACCTCGCGCTCCCAATGTGAAGGACATATCGTTTTAGACCGCACCTCACGCGCGGCGGCAATCGCTCACTTCGAACATGAGGACGCTCATACGTATCAACGCTCCAAAGGGCTATGCGCCGACATACGGCACTCGGGACGGGCAGCACTGGTTCAGATGTCTTTTTTTGGAAGGCTATAGCGTAGATGTAGTTCTCTATTCGTAAGCGCGAATTTCTCCGCACCTTCTGCTGTTGAGTGTGCTGAGGCATGAGGTGTCCACCTAAAAGAGGTGGACGCCAAGTCATGGAAGAAGATGATCAGAAACTGCGTGTGAGGCTTGTGGGTCGCAACGGGCGACGCCGATACGACCCGGTATCGAAAGACCGCCTCGTCGCGGCCTGCCTTGAGCCAGGCGCGTCGGTATCGGGTCTTGCGCTCGAACATGGGGTCAATGCTAACCTTTTGTGGAAGTGGATACGCAAACAGCGGCTGGCGAAGAAGGAAACGTTGCCAAGCCCGCCGCTTCCCACGCCGGCGTTTATCCCGGTTCAGATTGAAAGTGCTGCCGATCGGGCCATGTCGAGACAGAGCAGCGCGGCTGCGCTGGATCTGCCGGCCACTCGTGGTGAAGTGCGGCGGTCAGAACCCGAAAGGATCGCCCCTTTTTCCTCTCCAGCCAAGGTGAACGCTTCACTGCCGAACGGGGTGAAGCTGGCGCTGGAATGCGGTGATGTGGATGCGTTGGCAGCGGTAATCGGAGCGTTGGGTCATGTTCAGACTCAACGCTGATCTGAAGGTCTACCTGCACCGCGAGCCGATCGACTTCAGGGCCGGCATCAACAGCCTTGCGGTGCTGGTTCAGGAGACGATGGCGCTCGATCCATTTGCTCCGGCGGTTTATGCGTTCTGCAATCGCCGCCGCGACCGGATGAAGCTCTTGTTCTTCGATCGGTCGGGCTTTGTTCTCGTCCTGAAGCGGCTGACCGAAGACAAGTTCCGATGGCCCCGCCGCCAGGAGAAGGTCGTCGCGCTTACGACCGAGCAATTGCACTGGCTGCTCGACGGCATCGATATCGATGCAATGGTCCGCCATCCGGTGCGGCAATATCAGGTTGCTGGCTGACGGCTGTCGAATTGTGCAGTTGACGCAGCGGTATGCTTTCGATTCAAGAATCTGATGAATCGGACAGGCGAACCGACTGTTGAGGAGTTGATGGCGCACATTGCTGCGCTGCAGGCGCAGAACCGTCAGCTCACCGAACACGTCGTCAAACTTGAGGAAGAACTGGCGCTTGCGCGGCTGCATCGTTTTGCGCCGCGCAGCGAAAAGCACGTTGATCGCCTCTTCAATGAAGCCGAACAGGCTGCTGATGAGGATGACGCCGACAGCGAAGAGAGCGATGTCGTCGACCTTCCGGACACAGGATTGCCATCCGTCGAAAGCACGACGGGAAAGAAGCGCGGTCGCAGACCGCTGCCGGAAAATCTGCCGCGCGAGCGCGTCGAGTATGACCTTCCCGACGCCCAGAAGGCTTGTCCTTGCTGTCGCGGCCAGATGCATCGCATGGGTGAGACCGTTACCGAACAACTTCATATCGAGGTGAAGGCAAAGGTCTTGCAGAATGTGCGGTTCAAATATGCATGCCGCCATTGCGACCGCACCGGGATCAACACGCCTGTTGTGACCGCGCCGATGCCGACGCAGCCCTTGCCGGGCAGCATCGCCACTGCCTCGACGCTCGCCTTCGCGCTCGTTCACAAATACGTCGACGGCACACCGCTCTACCGTCTGGCGCAGACATTCGAGCGCGCAGGTGTTCCTGTCAGCCGAGGGGCTCTGGGTCACTGGGTGATCGGCTCGAGCGAGAAGCATCTGCATCGCATCTATGACGCGCTCAAATTGCGGCTTCGATCGCAATCCCTCATCCATGGCGACGAGACGACGGTTCAGGTGCTGAAGGAAAAGGACAGGCAAGCCACCAGCACATCGTATATGTGGGCTTATCGGAGTGGCGAGCACAGTGACGAGCCGATCGTGCTTCTCGATTATCAGCCGGGACGCGGGCAGATGTACCCGCAGGCCTTCCTCGGCGATTACCGCGGCATAGTGATGAGCGACGGCTATTCCGGCTGGCGCACGCTGGAGGGGGCAACCCATCTTGGATGCATGGCCCATTCCAGACGGCGCTTTGTCGACGCCCTCAAGGCCAGAAAGAAAGGTGGCGGACCGCCGGAGCAGGCGCTCCGGTTCTTCGAACAGCTCTATCGGGTTGAGAGACAGGTGCGGGACGAAAAGCCCGAGGACGGCGAGACGCAGGCCGACAGCATTCGCCGCTTTCGCCAGCAACACAGCGTACCCATCCTGAACGCTCTCAAGCAATGGCTCGACGAAATCGCCCCGAAGGTCTTGCCTGACAGCAAGCTCGGCGATGCTGTCGCCTATACCCTGAACCAGTGGGAATATCTGACGCGCTACACCGAAGATGGCAGGATGCCGATCGACAACAATCTTCTGGAGCGCGACATCAGGATTTTTGCCACTGGCCGAAAGAGTTGGTTGTTCAGCGACACCGTGGACGGAGCAAGGGCCAGCGCCGTCATCTACAGCCTGATGCTGAGCTGCCGCGCCTGTAGCGTCGAGCCGTTAGCGTGGTTGCGCCACGCCCTCACGCAATTGCCTCAGCGTGCCGAAGACGCCGATATCGACGATCTGCTCCCCTTCAACTTCCCTAAAACCGCCGCAGCCTGATCCAACTCCACGCCTTGAACCGATCCGAAGGCGATCAATCGTGGAAAGGGGCGTCAACGTGCTGGGAAATTAGCGCTTACCTCTATTCGTCGCTTTCGGCCCGCCGGGCGAGATTCGAACCGAAACTGTGTGTCCAAATCTCACGTAAGTCCGGTTTTATTGGCCACCCACTCTAAAAGCGGACGGTCTCTTTGCGGCCCCCAACTGGAACACTTATTTCGCAGCTGCATGTACCGCGCGCTTCAGCGTCGCCTTCGTCTTCGATGGGGCGGTGCACGCCCTCGGAGCGCAGCGCTGGCTACCTCCACAGATCGAGTCCTAGTCGGGCGAGGACTGCGGTGTGATGCGGTCGATGAAGTACGTATAGCCGGCATCTAGCCGGATACCGTTGGCCTTGCTCGTCTCGTACTTGACCTTGTCGAAGTGAATCGCCTCGCCGCCTAGCTCGATGCTGACGAAGTAGTCTCCGTGCTGACTGTGGATAGGCTCGAAGCAGAATGCCCGCTCGGCAGCTGGACGCTCCCGTCTGGCAGACGTTCGCCCATACCTGAAAACCGAGAGAAAGGCTTCGGATTTTCCCTGTACCGCTCGTGCTCCGAATAGAACTGGATGGAGAAGGAGACCCGCTCGCCGTCGGAAAGACTGTAGACCTTGTGGAGGATTCGGTAGGCGTAAATTCCGCCGCCGCTGCCTCGACGGTCGGGCACGACGGTGAAACCCATGCGCTTCCAGAAGGGCTCCGCGGTCCATGGCGCGATCTCGATTTCGAGGACCGAGCGCCCTTCGTTGTGGGCGACGTCGACCATGAAGTCCGCCAGGAGGCGCCCGTAGCCTTCCCTCCGGAGGTCGGGCCTGATCTCCAAGATGTCCGTACCGTCGAGGATCCCGACGGCGTGACCGTCCACCATGAGGATATCGACACGGGCGTTGCCCTCGCTCCAGGTCCGCTTGACCGAGTCCCAATTGCAGCGGAAGCCGCGGGGCGGCCCGTCACCGACGTATCCTCCGGCTTCCCAAGCCTCGATAGCAGTCTTGTAGATAGATTCCTCTACGTCGAGCCACGCCTCGACCTCAGCCATCGTCGCTTCAGTCGCGGGGACGATTTCATATGCCATTGGGACCCCTGTAGCATCCTGCTCGTTTCGTGAGATGTTGATCCACCCATGCCGTGTCTCCTAGCACCTTGGCTTGAATCCGTATCCGATGCGGCTTCGCACCGATAGCTTCCCGAACGAGCATCCGCTTTCGGATATTTGCTGAGAAGCGGATCGACGGCTTCCGGCCCAATCTGACCTCAAGGCGGTCCACGTCAAACATGCCGGAGCGCCTCTCCATGTTCATGATCTGTGCTTCAAAAGTCGCATAAGATTGCAGTGCGGAACTCGTCGGCGGTAAGAAATCGGACACGGATGGCACGCGTCGTCGCGAAAGACAGACGTCGAGGACAACCGCCGCCGTTGACGTTGCGGTTAGCCGGACGTTGCTACATGTCTTCGAGCTGCGCGAAAGCGCGAAAGTTTTCTGGTATCTTTCGACTGGCTGGTCATCTCGACGACACGGGTCACATCACTTGCAAGGTGATAGGAAGACACATACGCTCTGGCGCTGTTTTGAAGCTTGGCGCGTCAGGCTGCGGGCTAACTGGCTACCGCGTTCAGACACCGGTGGACATGGCCCGGCGCCATCTCACGCAATTCGGGACGAACTTGCCGACATTGCTGTGTGGCGATGGGACAGCGGGGGTGAAAGTGACACCCGCTCGGCGGCGCGAGGGGCGAGGGAATTTCGCCCTGGATCGGCAGAAATTCCCGCCGCTTTAGTGAAATCCTGGGCATGCCCTCCAATAGCATGCGGGTATAGGGATGAGTTGGGGCGGCGAACAGGTCCTCGGTTTTGGCGAGTTCCACCACACGCCCCAGATACATTACCGCAACGCGGTCGCAGAGGTGCCGGATTACGCCCAGGTCGTGGCTTATGAACACCATGGTCAGCCCCCTGTCGCGCTTGATGTCCATGAACAGGTTGATAACCTGCGCCTGGACCGAAACGTCGAGAGCGGCCACCGCCTCGTCGCAGATCAGAATTTCGGGATTGACCGCCAATGCACGGGCGATGCCCACTCGCTGGCGCTGGCCGCCCGAGAATTGGTGCGGATAGCGGCCTGCGGCCTCGGGAGGCAGGCCGACGCGGGCGAGAAGGTCGGCGACGTAATCGCGAATTTTCGATCGCGGCACGATGCCGTGCACGACCGCAGCCTCACCGATAATGTCGCGAACCTTGAGCCTCGGATTGAGCGAGGAGAGCGGGTCTTGGAACACCATCTGGATCTTGAGCGCATCGCGTTTGCGCGATAGCAGGCTCTCGTAGGGTTCGCCGCGGAACCGCATCCGGCCCGAAGAGATCGGCAGAATGCCAGCGATCATCCGGGCGAGCGTTGACTTGCCGCAGCCAGATTCGCCGACCACTCCAAGGGTCTCTCCCGGGCTGATGCTGAGCGTGACATTCTCGACTGCCCGTACAACAGGCGGCTCGATGCCGGAAAGCCAGTCCGCTAGGCGACGAAGCGGGTCGCGTCCGCTACGAAAGCTGCGCGACAGGTCCTGAACCTCAAGGATCGTCTGTTGCAAAGGCTCAATCCTCGAACGGATGATTGCACCAGATGCGATGCGTGTCCGACAGTTGCGTCGGCGCAACCGTCTCGTTGCAGATCGCCGTGGCGCGCTCGCATCGGCTGGCAAAAGGACATCCCTGCCCCAGAGAGAGGAGCGAGGGCATATTGCCCGGTATCTGCTGCAGCTTCTCTCCGGGCTTGTTGCGAGAAGGGACGGATTCGAGCAGCCGGCGGGTATAGGGATGGCGCGCGAGGCCGATGATCTCCTCGGTGGTTCCGATCTCCATCGTGGCTCCGGCATACATGACCATGATCCGGTCGGCGAGTTCCGATAAGGTGGACAGGTCGTGGGAGATCCAGATCATGCCGAGCCCGCGCTGGTCGATTTGCCGGCGGATCTGGTAAATGATCTGGGCCTGGATAGTGACGTCGAGCGCGGTCGTGGGTTCGTCCGCGATGATCATGTCGGGCCCGAGCAGCAGGGCTGTTGCGATCACCACGCGCTGGCGCATGCCGCCGGACAATTCGTGCGGATAGGCGTTGAGCCGTTCCTCGGGCGACGGGATGCCGACCGCCGACAGCGCATCGACGCAGCGGCGGTGTATTTCCTTTCGCGCGACGTTTTCGTGCTCGCCGATGGCCTCGAACATTTGGTCGCGAATGCGCATGACCGGGTTGAGCGTCATCAGCGGGTTCTGGAAGACCATGGCGATGCGCTTGCCGCGATAATGGCGCATCTGGGTGAAGCTGAGTGTGGTGAGTTCTTCGCCGGCGAGTTTGATCGAGCCTGAGACGATCCGGCCCGGTTCATCGATCTGCCCCATGATGGACATGCCTGTGACCGATTTTCCCGATCCGGATTCCCCGACGATCCCCAGAACCTCGCCACGGCGAAGATCGAAGGAAACGTCGCGCACGGATTTGACGATGCCTTTGCGGGTATAGAACCAGGTATTGAGTTTTTCGACATCGAGGAGCGCTTCCGTCATCGCCCACCTCACCGGGCCAGTCGCGGGTTGTTGAGGTCTCTTAGCCTGTCGCCTAGCAGGTTCACCGCCACGATCATCGCGAGCAGCACGATGCCGGGATAGAGGCTGATCCAGTACTTCTGCGAGAAGATGAATTCGTAGCCGTTGGCGATCAGCATGCCGAGCGAAGGTTGCGTGAGGGGCAGGCCAACACCCAGAAAGCTGAGTGAGGATTCAAGTGAAATCGCCGAGGCGATGTTGAGCGTGAACAGGACGATGACTTGCGGCAGGCAATTGGGCAGGACGTGGCGCAGCATGATGCGCACGGGCGACAAGCGAAGGGTTTTGGCCGCCTCCACGTATTCCTTGCCCAGTTCCGCCATCGCCACCGAACGGGTCGTGCGCGCGTAATAGGACCACTGCACGATAATGATGGCGAAGACGACCTTGTCGATTCCGTTGCCGAGAATGGCAAGCACGGCCAGCCCAACGAGCAAGGCCGGAAAGCCGAGCATGAAATCGACCGCGCGCATGATGATGGCATCTACTGTCCCGCCCATCCAGGCCGCCAGCAGGCCAAGGCCGATCCCGAGGACCATGGCCGTACCGGCCGCGACAAGGCCGACGATGACGCTGATCCGGATACCGTAGAGAATGGCCGAGAGCATGTCGCGGCCGAAACTGTCAGTGCCCAGACGGAAGACAAACCCGGTCTCGTGCGGCGCGGATTTGACGATGGCAAGAAAGCTGACATCTGAAGGAAAGGCGCCTTCGGCCACGATTCTAGCTTTGCCGTCGGCAGGAGCCGCAACGGTCCACCAGGGCTGGACCGGATGCTTGCTCGCACCTTCTACGCTTAGCCCGGGCGGCAAACCACGAATCTGCAGGCTTTCGAGGTCGACATCGGCGGGCTCGACGCCGGCGTCGAGGCATTTTTCTCCGCAAGCTTCTGCAGTGATTGCCTTGATTACGCTGCCCTCGGGCAAATCCTCGAACGTGGCGGTGCCGTTCGCAACTGTTACCCTTACGCGCAATTCCTCGCCGGGCACGACCTTCGGCGAGTCGACGGGTTTCAAGGCATCGGCAAGCTGGAGTTGGGACAGGTCATAGGGATTAGTCGGCGCGATCACCGGCGCAAAGATGGCGCAGAGCAGGAAGGCGAGGCTCACCAGCAGGCTCGCCACCGCGACACGGCTTTCGGCGAAGTGGCGGCCGAACTCGTCCATCGCGGCCAAACTCATGTCACCTGCCGCCCCATGACCGATTTCACGCGCGGGTCGATGACCGTGTAGAGAATATCGACGACGAAGTTGATGAAGATGAAGAGCAGCGCCGTGTAGGTCAGTTGCGCCACGATGAGGGGGCGGTCGAGGACCTTGATCGAATTGATCAGAAGCTTCCCGAGTCCCGGCCAGGAAAAGACCGTCTCGGTGATCACGCCATAGGCGAGCAGGTTGCCCACTTCGATGCCGATGACGGTCACCAACGGGATCAGCGCGTTGCGCAGGATGTGCCCTATCACGACCTTCCAGGCCCGTACGCCCTTGGCATAGGCGAAGGTGACAAAATCAAGATGCGACACCTCGACCGTCGCGGCGCGGGTGACACGGATCAGCAGCGACATCTTGAGAAGCGCGAGGCTGAAGGCCGGCAACACGACATGCGACCATCCGTCGAGCGTCCACAGGCTGCTCGTGATGCCGAAATAAGTGGCGATGTCGCCACGGTCGCCGACCGGCAGGATGGGTATGGCGATGCCGAAGGCGATGATCAGCAGCATGCCCTGCCAGAAGGTCGGGATGCTGACGCCGACCAATGAAAACGCCATGATCGCGCGCGCCGGTGCTGAATCGGGCCGCAGGCCTGCATAAAGCCCGGCGGGAATTGAAACTGTAATCGCGATGACGAAGGCCACCGCCGCCAGTTCCACACTGGCCGGAAGGCGCTGGAGCAGGATGGTGGTGACCGGCTCCTTGTAGACGAAGGATGTACCCCAGTCCCCCTGGACAGCATTGCCCAGGAAGATGAGATATTGCTGCCACAAAGGCTTATCGAGTCCGAGAGCCTTTATCGCTGCGAGCCGGTCGGCCTCGGTCGCCTCGGAAGAGATCAACACGTCGGCCGGATTGCCGATCAGCCACAAGCCCACGAAAATGACGATCGAGAGCAAGAGCATCACGATCACGCTTTGCAGCAAGCGCTTCAAGACGAAGGACAGCATTTACGGTTCGGCCTTGAGAAAGGCGTTTATCCGGCGCTCCCCGATCGCAGGCAAGGAATTCATCGTCAGGTCCTCGACCAGCGAACCGAAGTAAATGGCATATTCGGCGCATATTCCGTTGGCGCCATTACCCTCCAGCCTGTGCTTGATCTCCGCCCTCAGCGAGGTCCCGCCCGGCAGATGCAGGATTTCGTCAAGGAAAGACACGCCCTTGGTTTGAGCCGCTATGGCCGCCTCATGGACGAGTTCGTGCCCCATGTGCTTGCCCAGCGTTTCGCCCAGCCGCATCATTGCCATTTCGCCGAAGATCGCGCCCTGCGACAGGTCGAGATTTTCGCGCATCCTGATAGTGTCAACGTCGAGGTCCCGGACCAGCAATTCGGTCCGGACCAGTATCTCGCCAACGGTCTGGACAACCTCTGCCAGGCTGTCCTCGAAAAGCTGGTTGGTGCTGCCATCCGACTCGAAGGGGCGATGGGCGCTGGCCATCAACATCCCCGCAAGCGCGTAAAGCTTGTTGCTGCCGGAAATGATGCCATAGCCGAGGATCGGATTGATCTTCTGGGGCATGGTTGACGAGCCGATCGACCCTTCGACCCGCTGTTCGTGGAGTTCGCCATATTCTTCCGAGCCGCTTTGATAGATCTCCTCGGCTATCTTGTGACATGCGGCCGCCAGTAGGCTCAATGCGTTGACGTATTCGCAGATATGGCTGCGAATGGCCCGCGACGGGATGGCCATCTCCTCCATGCCCAGCAATTCGGCGACCCGCGACTGGAAAGCCGGCCCTTTTTTTCCCAAGGCCGAAAAGCAGCCGACCGCGCCGCCGGTCATGACGGCGAAGGCGCGCTTTTGCGCTTCGTGTAGGCGGTCGATAGCCTGCAGGAATTCCTCGATCCAGACGGCGACCTTGAAACCGAAGGTGATCGGCACCGCATGGCGGTAATGGGTCCGGCCAGCCATGGCCGTCGTCGCGTGCGTACGGGCGTGTCGTCCCAGATGCCGCAGGATGTCGGCCACGATTACGTCCAGCGTTTCCTGCGCGCGCTTGGCCAGCAGCAGGAGCCCTGTCTGTACGACATTCTGCGTGGTGATGCCCCAATGCACATAACCCCCATGCGCCGGCCCGCAAAGCCGGACGAGCTCGTTGATGAGCGGCATCAGCGGATGGCGAGTGGTGCTGTAGCCTTTGGCCAACCGGTCCATGTCGAGCCGCTCGTACCGGCAGTTCTGGATGATCACTTCGGCCGACGCCGCAGGGATCATGCCTAGTTCGGCCTGGGCCGATGCGACCGCTTTCTCGACATCGAGAAATGCGTGGTACGTCGACGCAGGCGAGAAGGCTTCGCGCAGACCCCTGTAGTCATATTGCGACGACAAGGCGTCGTTGAATTCGGTGCCCATTTGGCTCGGAACTTTCCTGAAAGGGAAGGCGCGGCAATCGGCGGCCCGCCTTCCCGCAGCGCGTCATTCGGGACGAGCGGTGTAGAAGATATTGATGAGGTTAGCGTTGGCTTCGTATTGGATGCCGTTGCGGACCGCCCAGACGCCAAGCTCGTGGTAGAGCGGTACGTAGCCGTCGTCTTCGTAAACCTGCTTTGAGGCGGCCTGGATCAGCTTTTCGCGTTCGGCATCGTCGAGCGTGGCCTGCGCCTGCGCCAGGTGCTTGTCGGTGACCTCGCTCGAATACCGGCCACGGTTCGCCCCGCCCCACCCGCGATCCGGATCGCGGGTGCCGGCCAGATTGATCATCTGGCTCAACCCTTCGCCCGTGTCGGCTGCCGCACCGGCGAGATAGAGGCTGAATTCGTAGTCACTGGCCTTGGTGAAATAGATGCTGCGCGGGAACGTCTCGAGCGTCACCTGGAGACCGATCTGCGAGAGCATCGCGGCCACCGCCTGCGCAACCTGGGCACCGTTGACGTAGCGATCGCTGGGCGCGCTCAGCACGAGAGAAAAGCCGTTCGGATAGCCGGCTTCGGCGAGCAGCGCCTTGGCCTTGGCTGGATCGTAGGGATATGGCGCTAGATCCGGATTGTGCCCGAAAATGCCGTCGAGAATGATCTGGCCGGCGGGCTGAGCCATGCCGCCCATTACCGTTTCGGCGATTTCATTACGGTTGATCGCCAGATTGAGCGCCTTGCGCACACGCGGATCGAGGAACGGGTTCTTGCCGTCCGCATCGGAAACCTTGGGCGTGGGCTCCTGATGCTGGTCGGCCAGCAGGAATATCAGCAGGGTCGAAGGCGTGGAGGAAAGATGGAACTTGCCCGCGGATTGGACGCTCTCCACGGCGTTGATCGGCACGGAGTTGATTACGTCCACCGAGTCGCCGAGCAGAGCCGCGATACGGGCGCTGTTGTCGGGCAACGCCTTGATCACCACCGTGTCATAGTGCGCCGGCTTGCCGTAATACTGATCGTTACGCTGGAGCACTATTTCCACATCGGGCGTGAATTTGGTGACGCGATAATGGCCGATGCCTGCCGAGACCGTGCCATTGTTGAACCCGTTGGTGTCGAGCCAACTGTCATTGCCGCAGGTCTTGTCGTCGTAGGTGAGCGTCCGGCCGGTCGGGTTTTCGACGATGCCGATATTGCTGAGGTTGCGCAGAAGGTTGGGATCCGGCTCTCGGCTTTCGATCATTATCTTGCCGTTGCCCGCGTCGGTGACATTGGCGACCGTCTCGATGAAGCCGCTGTACAGGCCAGGACTGTTAGGGACGTTCCGCACCCGGCAAAGCGAATAGATGACGTCGTCTGCCCCCAGCGGATTGCCGTTGTCGAACTTCGCCTTGGGTTCGAGGATGACGAGCCAATTTGTATCGCTGGTGATTTCCCAGGATGCTGCCAGCCGCGGCTCCACTTCTCCCGTAGCTCCGTTCGCATAGACAAGTGCGTCGGAAATATTTTCGCGAAGATCGAAATTATATCCCGCGCGGTGAAAATGCGGATCCACCGACGTTGCAATCGCCGCAAGCCCGACGCGTAGTTCCTCAGCCTTAGCCGAAATCGGGGCAAGCGACAGGGCGGCGGCGAGAGCCAGCCCGAACTTTGTCTTTTCCATACTATCCTCCCAATCAACCGTCGGAGGCCAACGGTCGCGCCAGACGATAGGAAGCCCGCAGGCTGGCGAAAATCGAAATTTTTTGCATTCAGTTGAGTTTTACTCAATGATCGCCTACTTTCTCGCCAGGAGAAATCCTACGGGGTTTCCGTGTGGGTGGCGGGCGGCAGCAGGCTGTACTTGTTGAATCGAAAGCCGATCAGGACCCTGCCGCCGATGACATCGCTTCCGGTATTCGAAGCGGTCGGCCGGCATCTGAGCGTCGCCAAAGCGGCGGAGGAATTGTGCCTAACGCCCGGCGCGGTCAGCCGCCAGGTGCGCAATCTCGAATCGTTTTTGGCCTGCCCGCTTTTCGAGCGCGCCCACCGCCGTATTGTTTTCACCAAAGCTGGCAAGCAGTATTGGTCGAAAATACATGCCGCTTTGGGCGAAATCCGCTTCGTGACTCAGGATATTTCGGCCAGTGCCGGCAGCCGGCCGCTTGTCATCGGTTCTCCGAGGGTCTTTCTTCAGAAATGTGTCCTGCCGGTGCTCGGGACGCTCTATGCAACTCATCCTGAAATCGCAGTGAAGTTCGTTATCGGCGGAGAGGACGACGGCATTATGGACGGGGCGATCCGGGTCGGAACCGACGTTACGTCCAAGGGCTACGTGTCGGAAATCCTCGCCGACGGGGACTTGTCCCCGGTTTGCAGCCCGTCCTATCTGCGCAAAGCTCCGCCGCTGGCCGGTCCCGACGATCTGGAGCACCACGTCCTTCTGCGTTCGGCGGAATTCACCAAGAACTGGGAGTGCTGGCTCGGCCCGCGTGCCGCCAGGATCTTCTCCAACACGCGCTTCATTGATTTTGAAAGTTCGGGCCTCGAATTGCCGGCCGCAATCGAGGGGCTCGGCATCGCCATCGTAAGGCTAACCCTGGTAAAGCAGGAACTCATGAACAAGCAATTGGTAGCTCTATTTGCAAATGACGTGGTACGCGATTATTATTCGTTCGTATTCCACGAATCGAAACTGCGATCCAACGGTTTCCGGAACTTTCGCAACTGGCTTCGAGAGGCCGTGGCCCAATAAAGGTCAAGGAATCATCCACATCACAAATTCAACCAAGATATTCCAACCGCACCGATCGACCCTCTTTGGCGCGAAAACGGACATCCCACCCCACTCAGGGAACGGCTGTTTCGTGGCGCGGAGTTGCCGACCGACATCGAGTCATGTTGCATAAGATTGCGGACCGGAACCGAACAGCGGAGCTGTGCCGGGTTCGTATCCATCACGATCAGGCCAAAGAGAAGATCTGACCCCTTTCAATACTCTTTCCTTCGCGACCGCCCAGCGGCAGACCGTGACCCTCGGCAGATCTTGGCGCTACGCTCGGGGAGTAGCAGCTTTGCGCCTTCATCTCTGCCGTAGAATTCAGCTTGCCACCCCCCGAAAGCAGACACGCCGGACGCCCCTTTTCCAATGAAACAAGGCTGCGGGTGCGAGAAAATGGCCGCTTTGATCAGAATTCTCAGCAAACCGAGCTCCGAATATCTCTAGTGGATGGAATCTAACGCATCGAACCATTTACAGGGCGTGCCAGCGCGCGCGATTGCCCTCGCCCGGCCCCTCGCACCGCGTGCGCCCAAAAAACGCGCTGGCGGGCTCGCCTGAGGCAGCCACGGGCCATTGCGACGACGACATTGCGCGGGGGCACCCGCTTGGTCGAATTGCGAGCGGCCGCCAAACAGCCCCTGCGAGGGCCCGCTAGCGCGCGTCGTCGCGGGCATTTGGCGAAGGTGCCGCCCTGAGGCCTCGAAACGCTGCAGAGCTATCCTGACGTGCGCCAATCAGCAATTTCCCTGCGATGCACAATATCGGATAGGTTTTAGTCAGCATTCGGCCCCAGAGTTATTTACGCGGCCCTTGGCTAGCGCCCGAATAAGTCTGCCAGGAGCCGCGTGCTCGCCGACGGCAAGCGTGAGTCATCGAGCCCATTTTTTCGATAGTAGGCAACGAGACGGTTCCGCCCCTGACTCCCGCGCTCGAGTGGAAGAAATCGCATTGCATTGCGTCGGAAAATCTTGTCGCAAGCGTCGTCGGACAAGTTGCAGTCAGTCCGCAAGAAGGCGTTGATGCTTTCTATGTAATGGTCGTAACCGGCCTCCTTACCCAGCATGATCCAGTCGCTCCCAAAGAGGATGTGGTCACAACCAGAGTCGAATTCTGTCAACCAGCGTTTGAAGGAGGTAGCGAGTGACTTTCTGGCATCGGCCTTGGCTGTCAGAATTTCTGAGAAATAGCTGATGTCGGCAACAACATTCTGCCGCGGGTGAGATTTGATAAACTCACCGAGCCGCCACTCCCAGCTGCCCTCAGGCAGGGGCATACCTTCGCGCCCTGCAGACCGCGCATCAAAGCCACCGAAATGGGCAAGGCAAACCCGCAAGGTCGGAAACTGTTCGAAAATTGGAATCCAGTAAGCGGGGTCGCCTCGTTTTGCGTAGTCAGGGCCTGAGCCGTTCGATGCATAACCATGGGCAAGGATTGGAGCATCCAGTTCCACGCACAGATGGTAGAGATCATGGAGCGCAGCATCCAGCTGTTTACTTGGCTCGAAGCCCAAGGCCTTGGCGGTCCGCTTGGGATAGGGAGGTTCGTTGCCCGAAGCGCGAAATCCCATGGGCGGGTAGAGTTTCGCACCGATGAATCCGTGCTCTGCCAGGGCGGTGCGGACCGTCGTCAGCGAACTGACGGAGCTCTTGCCTGCGCGATAAGCAACCTCCCGCAGCGGATCAAAGCCCATATAGGCATGAAGCACAGGCCCTGTCTTTGTCTTCGCCATGCGTTGCGATATGCGATCCATCACCACCATCTGCCGGGTGAGCGGCGAGACATCGACGTCCTCGTAGAGCCATTCGTCATAGTCCACCAACGCGGGGGTCAGCATGACCGGCCGGAAGCCCTGTCGTTCCGTGTCGGAAATGAGCCGTTCCGCCAACACATGCCGGTAAAGCCGAAAGAGGCTGAACCAGTTTAAGTATCGCCCAACAGCATCTTGACGATTGAATGCTCGCTGACTTGCGGCACGAGCTTGTGCAGTTGAAAGTGGCTCCTCCGCCCGGAGGGTCATCATCGGCTGCCCGACCATATAGTTCAGGAATTTTTCTTCCGGCAACGGTGATCGGTTTGACAGTTCAGAGGGGCCTCCCATGGTGGCGGCGCGTCTTCTTCTCCGATCCAGGAAGAGCAGATGCTGCGCTGTGTCTTCAATCGCGGCTGCGCGCGCACTCTCGGCTGATTGCGCGGTTGGCAGACCATTTCGACCGGTTGCCAAATAGGCGATCTCCTGATCGGCGCTGGGGGCGTTATTGGCTCCGAGCAGTCGCAGGATGAGCTGAATGAATTCGTCGGTGACATCAGGATCGCGGACTGCCAGGATCCGGGTTGCCGATTGCTTTGGATAATCCTCGAAGACGACCTGTCGAAGAAAGCGCGTTGTTGGCAAATCGGATGCATTAAAGACGTGGCAGTGGGCGTCGATTATTGGAAGCCCCTGACCCGGCTCGGTGGAATCTTCGGACGTACACCCCGCAGCAAGCGCAACTACAGACAGCGAAGTCTGCTTCAAGAAATCTCGGCGATGCATTGAATCCCCCACTTTCAACCTTAAGCAATCATGAGACCGTGACCGGCGCAAGCTTTGCGTGCCTTCAATGTGTTTCCGAGGCGCCATAATTCTCCGTATATGAGTTTCCATCTGGCATCCGCCTTTGCCGAACGTTGTCGGGGGCGCCCTGCCGCTCGTCCGACGCGCTACGGCAAATGGCGCAACACCGGCAAACTCGGCCGCGATAAAGATGGCGTTCCATGTGAGTCACTTTGCTAGAAGATCTGGTTGATCGCGGGGCGGAGGCCGCTGAACGCAAGCGTCGGCAGCACGCTATCCACTGTTGTCATTCCACAACTGGCGGCGTGGGGTCGAAGCTGATCGCAACCAGCTCCGGATGTCGGTGAGCGAGGGCGAGAATTTGGGTCTCCAATTCGCAATTGTAAGCCATGAGCGCCTTTATGGTCTCTAACGGGCTCTCATACCGGGCGATCAGCTTGATCGCCTCGAAATGCAACTCCGCCTTGGCCTCTGCGTCCAAATGGTAGATGCCCATTTCGTTCCTCCTAGCGGCTGGCCCGGCGCGGTGCAGTGTACGCGTCGAGGCGGTCCTGGAGGTGCCCATTGAGTACGATCATTTCCTTGAGCGCCTTCATTACATCGCCCTTGTGCACGGCAACGAACTTATCGGCGACGGCCTGAAGGGCGGCCTCTTGGCGGCTGTCCAGCGTCACAATGTGGTCCATGGCGGTCACTCCAACGCTCCATGGCTAAAGAGAACAAAAAAGGAACAAAATTGTCAAGCGCGAATTGACCGAAAGAGGAATGGGTTCCTATTTTGGGTCATGCCCGATACCGGTGGAAGACCCAGGCGCGGAAGCGAATGGAAGCTCGGCAACGCCCATGATTGTGGGCAGCTTGTGCGCGTCCAGTGCGGCCTCTGCAACGTCAAGCGCTGGTACCAGCCGAGTGACCTGAGGGAAATCTTCGGAGACATTGAAGCCGAGTCGGTGGGGAGCAAAATGAGCTGCGAGCGCTGCGACAAGAACGAGTACATGCACGTCGAGATGCAAAACCCTTCGGCGCGAGAACGCCAGGGAATCCGTGTTAGGCGGCTTGCCGAGATAAGAGTGGTGCGTCGAGTAATCTGGCGGGATGAATAGGTGGGCCTAGTTGTTTTAGCCCTGTTTGGACTTTCCTCGACGTTGCGTCGTGCATCCCGCCTTCCACTGCTGAAACCGCTCCACAATGAGATAGCCCGCAATGACGGCGCCTGCGCCGCCGAAGACAGCGAGCAGAGCAGGCAGACCCCATCCTTGCCGACGCCAACGTCCGAATCTTGGATACCAACCGATGCCAGTATGAAAGCCACCTGTGTGTTTCGGCGTGGAATAAGGACCCCGTTTTGGAGTGGGCCCCTCGGGCCGGACAGGATGGTTTTCGGTAATTGACCGGGCAGCCGGGCTTTCAGAGGATAACGGGATCGCTGGTGAGCACAAGAAGAGGACCAGCCACCAGCATGGGCGACTGGCCCCAATTCACTCGCCCGCGACCCGGGGACTAGGGGGACGTTTAGGTCGCTCTGCGGCTAAGTGGATTGTACCACTTAGTGATAGCTTAGATAAGGAAATCGTCACCGCGCCGCAGCATTCTCGTTGGATGCGGCCTCGCGGGCGAGATTGCCGTTCGCCGCTTGATAGACGCGCTGCTGCGGCTCCTGCACCGGCTCCGGTGCTTTGACCAAGCCGAACTGCTTGTCCAGCTTATCGGCGGCCGCTTGTGTTGCCTCGAACAGATCACCTTCCTCCGACGAGTAGTGTTTCTCCGTCACGTCACGGCTGTCTTTGGCGTGGTTGAGCAGGCGCTTGATCGTAAGCCAGTGGACCCGCGCTTTTTTGCAGGCCCGCACAAACACCCGCCGGAAATCGTGTGGGTAAAATGCAGGCCGGTTTCTTCGTTGCACAAGGCTCCCGCATGGAAAAATTGCGGCGTCAGGAGCCGCCGGTTAGAGCGGAGCTTCTCCTGACGCCGCGAGGCGTACATGCCGTTCATCGCGCCAGATAGGCCGTCGCTTCCGCAAGTTCGGGGAGAGGCGTGTCGGCGTTTCCGGCGAGCCGGGTGAGTTCGCCGAAATATTGTTTGGCCTTCGCAGGATCGCCGGCCGCATTCGCCGCCTTGGCTGCGCCGTACAGGGTGCGGAACCGGTTGGGGGCGCTCTTCAGCGAGCGTTCGTATTCGGCCAGCGCGGCGCCGGGTTGGCCGATTTCGAGGAGGAGATCGCCCAGCAGCTCGCGCAGGGGCACGATGCTGCCGGGCGTCACGGGATGCTTCTGCATCCCGTCCTCAAGATCGGCGGCGGCGCGCAGCTCGCGCAGCGCCTCGTCCTGGCGACCTTCCGCCTGCGCGAGAATCGCTGCCGCAGCCTGCCGCTGAGCCTCGACCTGGTCGGACCAGTATTCGTTGTTCGCCTTCAGCGCATCGCGGGCGGCCGCCAGCTTACCGATCTCGGCTTTGGCAGTTGCAAGATCGCCGGTATGCGCGTCTCCGAGGGCCCGCGCGAACGCGATCATTGCCGTGGCCCAGGGGAACTTGTCCCAGGCGAACGTCGCCGGCGAGAGTTCGACCTTCGCCGCTTCCGCCCAGTTGCGTCTCTCGATCGCGTACCTGGCCGGGATGGCCGCCAAGGCATAGGCGGCGGGCAGGCTGTCCGGGGTCGCCTTTTTGAAGGCGCTGATGTCGTCAAGCACCGCCTTTGCTTTTCGGTTCTGGCCTAGCTGAAGGTAGCCATAAGCGAGGTAATCCATCGCATGAAGCGACTGGTCCCAGGCTACGCCCTCGCCGAACGCCGTCTTGGCGTATTCCTGGCCCGCTGCTGCCGAGCGTACATTGCTATCGATCGATTCCTGCCAGTAGCCGAGCCGGGTGAATATGTGCGACGGCATGTGGAGGGCGTGCGGCACCGAGGGGGCGATCTCGGCATAGCGGCGCGCCGCCTCAAGCCCGGCTTTAGCCAGCGGTGGCGCGTCGTCGCTGTGGATCAGGTAGTGCGCGACCCCCGGATGGTTCGGTTGCTCGGCGAAGATCGGCCCCAGGATCGCCGCCGCCTTTTTCTGGTTTGTTAGGGTCTTGTCGGTGGGCAGGGCGGTCGCATTGAGGGCGAGCGCATAAAAGATCGCGGCCTCGCGATCGTCAGGATAGCGCTCGTGGAGACTTGCCATGGCGTGCTCGTAGGCGAGCGCCCGGCTGCGGTGGTCGAGCTTATCGCTGTCGCGATAGAATGCGGCGATCGCCGCGATATAACCGCGCTCGCGCTCGGACTTGGCGCCGACCGCCTCCGCCTTCGCGACCGCCGCGGCCCCGGCCTTGAGGGCCGCGGGGTTCGGCGGGTACCACAGCGGATACCAATGGCTCATCGCGACGCCCCACCAGGCCATCGCGCAGCCGGGATCGGCCTCGGCAACGCCGGTGAAGGCTTTGACCGCCTCCTCGTACCAGAAGGAATGCAGCATCGCGACGGCACGGCTAAAGCCTGCCTGCGCCTCGGGATTGCAGGAAACCGGGAAATGCACCGCGCCGAGCTTCTCGCCGGCCGCCGGCGGGTGCACGTGATCGTCTTCCGTTGCCGCGCCCCGATCGGCCGCGGCGGCGCTTGCCGAGATGCCGATCATCACCGCCAGCGCGGCCGCGATGCCGACCGATGTGGATTTCGTTGTCATGGTTGACCTCCCGCATGGAATTATTGGGCTTTTTCGGGGAGGGCTATCGCAATCGCGCGGCGCCCTACTGGGATCAATGCTGCGATGTTTCATCGGAACCTCCCTGTTGAACGGGTTACTACGCCCGTCAGTGGCGCTGTTTTGCAGTCACAAAGTTGAAAGCGGACGACATTGCCGCCAAACAAAGCGGGGTGTCTCTGCGGCGCTCCCTCCGAGTGAGCTGTACAAACCACGGGGCCTTTCTCATGTGAAGATTGCCGGTTGCCGCGTGACTCGCTAGTGTCATACTCGACGTAAGCGGTCCGTTTCCGACATTGGGGTGCAAATGTCTCCAAGCCAACCTCAGCCGTTACGCGTGAGTATCGTGGCGACGGCCGAAGCCCAGGTGACGCCACTGAGCGGGCTTTATGAGGTTCTAAGTGCCTTTGGGCTGTTGGCAGCGTTGGAGCCGGACGTGCCAGCTAAACCGTTCCATGTGGAGATCGTTGCCCCAACGGTCGGGTCATTGCGTGGCGCCAGCGGGCTGCCGATCGCGGCCGACCGGTCCTTGAGCGAGGTTGACCAGACCGATATCGCTATCGTGCCTTTGATGATGTTTGCCGAAGCCGATTGGAAGACCGGACGTTATCCCGACATCGTCGACTGGCTGCAACGGATGTATCGTGGTGGAGCCACGCTATGTTCGACGTGCACGGGTGTTCTTCTGCTGGCCGAGACCGGCCTGTTGGCTGGTCGCCAAACGACGATCCATTGGGCATTTGCTCCAACCTTTCAGCGCAACTTTCCAGACATCGGGCTGCGTCTCGAAGAAGTCTTGATTACGGCGGGTGACCCGGAACGCTTCGTCATGACCGGCGGTGTGTTCTCCTGGCACGATCTCGCACTACACCTGATCACACGGTTCGTGGGCCCGAGTGCCGCCCAATCAATGGCTCGTCTCATGTTGCTTGATTGGCATTCGCAGGGACAAGCGCCGTATGTAGGCTTTCTTCCGGTCTTAGATCACGGCGATGCCCTGATCCTTGACCTTCAAAAATGGCTCGAGACGCACTTTTCTATCGCGAATCCAATTGAGGAGATGTCACACCGTTGCGGGCATTCGACACGCAGTCTTGAGCGACGCTTCAGGAAAGCGACCGGTCTGTCTCCGTTGGATTACGTACAGAACATACGGATTGAGGCGGCCAAACGTCGCCTGGAGCGCAGCAACAAACCACTCGACGAAATCACCTCCGAAGTCGGCTACGAAAATCCCGCCTTCTTTCGCCGTGTGTTCAAACGTCACGTATGCATGACACCGGGTGCCTACCGGCGGAAATTTCTGATTCCGCGGGTCCCGGTCTCTCGCTGATGGTGTCGGATATTATCGGAGACCACCTTATCGCGCCGCAGCGTCCAGCGGCCGCTCGAGGAAACCGCGAAGTCGTTCACCGAGCATCGGCTTGAGTCCCTAAACCTCAACGAGTTGGTCAAGGATGGGCTTTTGAGACCGACACAGGGCCGTTCAATTTGAAGATTTCGAGAAAGGATACAGCCCGTCCAAATCATCAGAGGTCGCGATGCAACAATGGGTGAAAATGGCCCATTGGGGCATTTCGGTGCGATGGGAGTTTGGCGATAGCGGACATCGGGCAAGCCGCACAAATGAAGCTCAATTTATGACTACACGCCTACTTCTTTTTCTGGTCGTCGGAGAAAGGCAATATCCCTGTGCTTCCAGCGTTCCTGATCGCCCTCGCACTTACGGGCATTATCGTTGCACCGTTCCTGCACTTGGAGCTGTCGCACCTTCGCCACCGCCTCCGTAACCAAGGCGTTGCTACCTCGACAAGCCCAGCTCGCGGTCCTGGGGTTAGTGTCGCGAACAGTCGTTCGGCGTCCAGGCTGCGGGCTGCGCATCGAAACTGCCAAGCTCATAGCCTCGACCATTGGTTGTTGTCCAGAGACCATCGTGCGCTGCTTCGACAAGTTTGACGAGGTATTGGCGAGTTGAAAAACGAACGCCCCGGAAGCGGGTCCGAGGCGCGTTCGTGCAAGTGATATGCCTTTCGAAATTTGGTTGTGGGGGTAGGATTTGAACCTACGACCTTCAGGTTATGAGCCTGATGGCCAGAGCAACTCCTCCGGAGCGCCGTACCGGGGTAGGGGGGTTGGATTCCGCGACACAGACGCGACCGAAGGCGCACGGTCGCCGCGCGACGAAAACCGTCACCAGCTAACCATTTGATAAGATTTTGCGAAACTGGCGCGCCGGACGAGATGAAACTGGGCACTCGTATGCGCTTGTTTTTGCTCTGTAAGAACTGTTGGCATTGACTCCATTCAACGCCGTCTGATTTTGCGCCGCCCGCGTTAATGGAAAACGTAGTCCGCCGGAACGATGCAGTAGCCGACAACCTCCGGCTGCTGGTCGAGCCGGTAAACGTGAATGACAGAGGTTTCGACCACCCCGTATGGCCTTGGGATCGGGGGAGCAAAACGAACCGCAATAATGCAGCCTTCTGGCGAAGCCACTGACCGCTTGCTGCACGCATAGGGCAAGGCGCCGGAACTCTCCTTGGCAAAAGATAGCGACTGCAGTGGTCCGTTGAACGTGAAGCGATTTCCGATGATTGACTCCAGATTGCCGCGCCCGGTTCCATGAAAGGCTACAAGGTCGTCGTTCTCCATAGCATCGGGGAACACCCGATATCCCTTATCTTCGTCTGGCCAGGGAAACGGGTATTCCGTGATCCGCTGCTGCGAGCCTACCCACGTCATGCGCACATCAGCGCGGGCGGCGTCCTGTCCCGTTGGCAGTCTCAGGAAGACGGCGAAACGGTAGGCAATCTGCTCCTTGATTTTCTCAAGTTTCCGAAGATCGGCCTCATCGGGCACCACGTTGGTTGATTTCTTGACCTCGATGACCAGGAGGTTGTCGCCATCATGGCCAGGCTGGTGGACAATGATATCGGGGAACACGCGCGTCGCCGTGAGGACACCATCCGCATTCGGCAGACTGATCTCTTTGGGATCAACGCCGTGGCGATTGTACTCAGCATGGACGGCATAGTCCTGAAATGAGGCCTGAAGGATCGCGGCCAGACGGGCACATAGCGTCCTCTCCGCGACATCCACCTTTATGATCGCCTGATCGCCGGCATACAGCGTGTCTAGCGCAGCATTGAGGATTTTTCCCAGTGCGTCCTGATCCATCTCGACCGGCCTGTTTCTAATATTCAGTTTTCACGTAGATGCCAGTACGCCCCGGGCAGGGATACCCGGCTGCCCCTTTGTGGGCATTCAGGGCACTTGTCATCGACTTCCGTTTGAACTTCTTGCGGCAAACGGGGCATTGGAAGACGTAAGTCGGACCGTGGGAGCCTTGCACTTTGCGCGGCTTTGCCGGCCGGGCAGGCGGCGCAGACCGCCGGACAGGCACCAACGGCGAACGCACTGTCATGATGGGCGCGGCGGCTCTCGGTATGACCACCGGACCGGCCGGTGTCAGCTCAATCGCGTAGCGCGGCGTGAAGGTCTGGTTGGTGCTCCGCGCGCCTTCTATCCGGTCAACACGGTAGCTGCGGTGCTCATTGCGGTCGACATTCCAGGCGTGCAGCAGGACATTCCTGTCCTGGGTCTGCCGGAGCGAATAGGGTTCAATGCGCCGCGTGCCGCCCTGATAGCGCAGTTCAACTACTAGGCGATTGGCGGCGGCGAAGCGGATGATCTCAAGAGCGGATTGGCCCGGAAGCCCGATAGGAAGCCGGAGCGCGCGCTCGCGGATCAATATCTCTCCGGACACGCTTGCATAGGCCGCAGGGATGACCGGCGCCGGACCTCCTTCGAGCCACCCGAAGAATTCCGGCAGGACGCTCCAAAACACATCAACTGGCGGCAGCGCCGGAAGCTGATGCCCGAGCATATGACCCCATGCACCTTCAAGGTCGCCGCGGTGGCCTTCAAGGTCGCTCACGCGCGGCACGGCAATCCCCTTGAAATCACATTTCTGGCGCAGCACATCCATCAGCACGGCAGCGGCCGGACGTGCCTCCGTGTTGCGCTAGAGATTGACCACATCATAGAGATCGCGCGGCCGTGTCCGCTCGGCGAGTGCGCGGACCTTTTCGCCGAACGCCTCTTCATAGGCGTAGGACAAGACCGTGATGCCGCCTTCGGGTGCATCCGTATAGGGATGGAAAATCGGCACCCGCACGGGAGCCAGGACAACCCGCTCGTCTGCTGTGAGGTCAAGCTTAACGCGCGGCAGACCGCCGGTGTTGGAAGAAACGGGCCCCCGGTAGCTGAGCTTGCCCTGGCAGCTCGGGTTGCCACGCGGGTTGGTCAGCATCTCGAAATCCTGGCGATCTACCGGAAATTCAAGGCCGGTGCGCTCGTAGATCCACGCCGACACCTCTCCGAAAACCCGCTTAAGAAAAGCCTGATCAAGATGGGCGGGATCGAGCAGCGTGAAATCTAGGTCTTCCGAAAAGCGGTAGGTTTCAAAGAAGCATTTCTTGAGACAGGTCCCGCCCTTGAATACCCAGTTGTCGGCCAACTCTGGGTGCGCGAAAATGCCGGCGAGCGCCCAGCCGAGCGCGTAGTCCTTTTCCACCACGCTGGGATTGAGGCCGACCCTGGAGGCCGTGTCAAGAATCTCGCGCTTGCCTATCATGCGCCGGCCCCGCTGACCCAGCTATCGGGCACGCGCAGGCGCCAGCGCGTTATCAGGCGCGGACCGGCAAGCCCCGGGTCCAGGAGGGCGTGGCCCTTGGTCAGACGGGCCTTGCTTGCCTCGACAAGATCACCGCCGTCTGGAAAACGCTCTGCCAGAAAGCCGAGCCGCTTGAAGACAGCTCCGTTGCCGAGGCGCTCGGCATAGCTGACCAGCTTCGCAGCATCCTTGTCGGGGCGCCGCATATACTGGCCGAAGCAGTCTGCCACATGCTGGATGCCGCCGCCCGCCGCCGGATCGTTCAGCATATCGACTATGGTGCGGTGAATGTCGGACACGGCTATTTTCGTCTGGCCGCGCCAGACGGGCTGCGTCCCGAATATCTTGTCTTCGGCGATGTGGCTGACGGAATATACCGCGCCCTGACGCTCGACGAGCGGATGATTTACGCGCCGCGCCGTGTAGACGACAACATCCCGGAATATTTGCTCGGTCAGGTCCCAATGCTCGGCGGCGGTTCGCCCGCCGATATAGGCGGGCGCAAACAGCGGCGGCACGAGAATCCAAGGATCTTCCACCACCTGTTCAGCGTCGAGGAACTCCAACTGGACAGGAATGTAGGCGCCAACCCCTACCCGCCGCAACCAACCCTGTCCCGCCCAACGAGACAGCATTTTTGCGGCCTCGGTTCGCGAAACCCGCAGGGCCTTTACCGCGTCATCGATGATCACGACCGGTCCCGCCGTCTTGATGACTGCGGCCAAACGCGCCCTTCCCGGTAGCAGCTTGTGCGAATCCATAGTAGTACAATTGTATCATAGAAATTCACGTTTAACGTGAATTTCTGGTTCAGCATTACACCGAGTATCGTCAAGTGTATCAAATAGCTAAAAATTCCCCAAAAAGGAGAACTCTAGGCAAGCTGGTGTAGTCCTCGTTCTGATGGGACGCTGAGGCTGAACAGCTTCTGTGACTAAAAGGTGCGGCCAGCACCCTGGCCCTCGCCGAGGGCGGGTGGATTCGGGTAGGCCCGCGCGATTTCCTGCAAAAGCGGGCGCACCTTCATGGGCTTATCGATGTAGAGGCTGAAAGAAGCCGGTTAACCACATAGCGCAGACGATAGCCTGCTGCGGCAGGAGTGCCCAGTTTAGTATGCCCTTCCCGAGAGATGGGTGACAGTTCATTCCGGAGACATGGGTTACACTTCTGGCCCTTTGCGAGGAGAGCAAAGGTGCCTTGGCAGGAGTGCAACCGCCAGGCTTTCCTGCAATAGCGCGGCGATCCGCTCCTCGCCCATGCGCTGGCGCCAGCGCGTCATCGAGGAGCGGTCGAACGGCAGTTCGTGACGGAAGAATTCCTCGCCGCACAGATATTGGAAATACGGGTTCTCGATCCAGCGCTCGCACAGCGCCTCGTCCGACAGGTTGAACGTGTGCTTGAGGATGGCGAGCCCCGCCATCAGCCGGGTCGGCAGCGGCGGCATTCCCGGCCCGTCGCAATAGACCTCGCCGAAGCGGGCTTCCAGCACCGGCCAGTCGATGCTGCGCGCCAGCCGCACCAGTTCGTGGTTCATGTTGAGGATCTGATCAAGGCACGCGCGAAACAGATCCTGTTCCCCGCTCTCGCGCCGCTCGCGCGGTTTACCCATCGCCTGGCTCTGATTCACCACCACAAAAACAGTGAATCACGCTTCGCCAGCCAGCGAAACCGAAAACGAAAATTGCAAGGAAACCTCCCGCAAGCAGGGCGTTTCCTGCAATTCCGAAATCGGCAAATCGGTCGAATTCTATGGAATATCAGCGGCTTCCGAATTCTTCACGGCCGACCAATGACTTCGTCAACCACAAAAGTCGGCTCGCTGCCGGCGGAACTATTGCACTCCTTTCCGCCGTTGCCTTCGCCTGTTCGGCTTCGGTCGCGTTCTCGCAGCAACCAAACATGACGCCTGATCAAATGTCAGGTCACGAGGAAAAGCCGGCCATGTTGCATGTGCGCGACCAAGAGGAGGGACAAATGAGCATATCTGCCCCGACCCTGCCCGGCCAGGATGCTTTTGGTGCGATTCAGGAGATCGTGCGCATGCTCGAAGCCGATCCCAATACGGACTGGTCGAAGGTGGACCTCGAGGGGTTGCGCCAGCATCTGATCGACATGAACGAGGTGACGCTCAAAGCGGATGCGGCGACGAAGTCAATCGACGGGGGCCTGCAAATCGCTGTCACCGGCAACATACGTACGCGCGCCGCGATCCAGCGAATGGTCCCGGCGCACGCCCGTGAACTCGATCAGTTGAACAGCTGGTCTGCCAAAACGGAACCGTTGCCGGACGGGGTCCTTCTTACGGTCACTTCCAGCGCGACCAAGGAGGCACATCGCATTCGCGGTCTTGGCTTCATAGGATTGGTTGTCGTGGGTTCGCATCATCAGCCGCATCATCTCGCGATAGCCAAGGGAGAATTCTCCCACCGGCATTGATGGGGGCGATTCAGATGGCCAGGAAACGCTCGGTTAATCGAGCCCAGAGCGCCGCGCCGACGGTCAGGTTGCCGTCGTTGAAATCGTATTTCGAATTGTGCAGCATGGCCGAGTCCTCGCCGTTCCCCAGACGAAGGAAGCAACCGGGTTTGTGTTCCAGGAAGTAGGAAAAGTCCTCGCTGCCGGGGATCAGCGGACAGACGGAGACCTTGTCCTGACCAACGAGCTCGGCCACGACCTCGGTCGCGAAGGCCGTTTCCGGTACGGAGTTCGTCACGACCGGATAGCCGCGCTCGTAGTCGATCTCGACGGTTGCGCCATGGGCCTGCGCGACGGATGTCACGATGCCGCGAATGCGCCGTTCGAGGATGTCGCGAACCTCGGCCGAAAAGGATCGGACGCTGAGCGTGATCTCGGCGTCTTCCGGGATGACGTTGGAGGCCGTGCCGCCATGAATCGTACCGACGGTGATGACGGCCGTCTCCGTCGGGTTGATGTTGCGCGATATCACTGTTTGCAAGGTCATAACGATGTTGGCGGCAGTGACGATCGGATCAACCGTCAGGTGCGGACGCGAGGCGTGGCCGCCACGCCCGGTGATCTTGATCGTGACCGTGTCGCTCGCCGCCATCAGCGGGCCGGCGCGCATCAGGAACGAGCCCACCGGCGCGCCCGGATGGTTGTGCAGCCCGAATATGGCATCGCAGGGAAAGCGCTCGAACAGCCCGTCGGCGATCATCGCCTGCGCCCCGCTGCCCTTGCCGGCTTCCTCGGCCGGCTGAAAGATGAGGTTCACCGTGCCGTTGAAATGCCTGGTGCGCGCCAGGTATTCGGCTGCGCCCAGCAACATCGCGGTGTGGCCGTCATGGCCGCATGCGTGCATCGTTCCGCTGACCCGGCTTGCGTAGGGGAGGCCAGTCGCTTCGGTGATCGGCAAGGCATCCATGTCGGCGCGGATGGCAATGCTGCGGCCGTCCGAACCCTGTCGCAGACGTCCCACGACCCCAAGCCCGCCGACATTGCGCGTCACGTCATAGCCCCAGCGTTCCAGTCGGCCGGCGACGTATTCAGCCGTTTCGTACTCCTGGAAGGACAGTTCGGGATGGGCATGCAGGTGCTGGCGAGCCGCTGCAAGCTCGGCTGCTTTATCGTCGAAGTCGGAGATGCTGGCGAACTGGTTGGTGGTGTTTGACATGGAGGCCTTTTCGCCGACGCAGCGAAGCATCTGGTCGGCTTTCGGTTAGATGAAACGGCTCAAGAAGGCGCGTGTGCGCGGATGTTGTGGATTGGCGAGAACCGCGCCCGGAGGGCCTGCCTCGATGACGTTGCCATCGTCCATGAACACCACCCGATCCGCCGCCTCGCGGGCGAAGCCGATCTCGTGCGTGACAACGATCATGGTCAGCCCCTGCCTGGCAAGATCGCGCATCGTTGCGAGCACCTCGCCGATAAGCTCCGGATCGAGCGCCGAGGTCGGCTCGTCAAACAGCATCAGTTTCGGGCGGATGGCCAGTGCACGGGCGATTGCGACACGCTGTTGTTGGCCCCCGGAGAGCTGACGCGGATAGGCGTCGATCTTGTCGGCAAGGCCGACGCGGGTCAGCAACTCGCGGCCGTAGCGGATCGCCTCTTTTCGGTTCTGTCCATGGACGCCGACCGGGGCCTCGATAACGTTCTGCAGGGTCGTCATGTGCGGATAGAGATTGAACTGCTGAAACACCATTCCGATCTTGCGCCGCTGCACGGTGATTTCTCGATTGGAGAGCCTGTCGAGGCGGCTATTGTGCAGCCGGTAGCCGACTTGTTCGCCGTCAACTTCAATCGATCCCTGGTCGATCGCTTCCAGATGATTAATGCATCGCAGGAACGTTGACTTACCCGAGCCCGAAGGTCCGAGAATAACGACCACTTCGCCCGCAACGACGTCCAGATCGATGCCCTTCAGCACCTCGAGCGGGCCGAATGCCTTGTGAACGTTGCGGGCCCGAACCAGGGCCGTGTCATGCGCGCTCATCGGCGGTCTCCGCTCTGGTGGCCGCTAATTTCTCAGGGGCGCTGTTCTGCGCGCCGCGGTCGCCGCGGCTGTAGTAACGTTCGATCGCACCTTGACCGACGTTGAGGATCGAAGTGATCAGCAGGTACCAAAGCACCGCCACCATCAACAGCGGTATGATCTCGAAGGTACGGTTATAGATCGACTGCACCGAATAGAGCAGATCGGCCATGGCGATTACGCTGACAAGGGAAGTTGCCTTGATCATGCTGATCAGCTGGTTGCCGGTCGGCGGCACGATCGACTTCATGGCTTGCGGGATGATGATGCGCCACAGAGCCCGGGCGCGGGTCATGCCGAAGGCTTCGGCCGTCTCTGCCTGCCCCTTGTCGACCGAAAGCAGCCCGCCGCGAATAATTTCGGCCATATAGGCCGCCTCATTCAGCGCCAAGCCGAGGATCGCAGCCGTCAAGGGAGTGATCAGGTCATTGGTTTCCCAGCTCGCGAATCCAAGCGAAATACGCGGAAACAGCGTCGAGAGGTTGTACCAGAAGATCAGTTGCACCAAGAGTGGGGTGCCGCGGAAGAACCAGATGAACAATCCGGAGAGAGACGAAGCCAGCCTGTCCTTCGACATGCGCGAGATAGCGAGCAGGAGGCCGAGCACGATGCCCAGGATCATCGCCACCACCGTCAGGCCGAGCGTCACAGAAAGGCCCTGCATGACGGTGGGATCGAAGAAATACTGAGCGACGACCGGCCAGCCGAAATTCGGATTGACCGCGACGATGTAGGCGAAGCCGGCCGCCACCGCGAAGGCGAGCGTCCAGAGCGCCACCCGGACAAGCGGGAAGGGCTGGTGAGCGCGCTTGACATCGCGCAGGGCGTCGTCCGGCAGTCGCGCTACCCCGGCAACGTATGCAGCGGTCGCGTCGGTCATGGCATCCTCTATTGGCCTTGGTTGATGCCGGGCGCGTCGATCATGTTTTTCTCGAGACCCCACTTCTTCATGGCCGCGGCATAGGTGCCATTCTTCATCAGGATCTTGAAGGCATCGTGCAGCACGCCGCCCAACGGCGAGTCCTTCTTGACGACGGCGCCCTGGTAAATGTCTTTGAAGCCATTGGCCTGGCCGACACCGGAGAGTTCCAGTTGGCCGTTCGCCTGCTGCACGAAATAGGTCAGTGGCGCCTGCGAGGAAAAGAAGGCGTCGGACCGTTTGGAACGGACGGCGAGGATCGAGCTCGGCTGATCGGTAAAAGACTGAACCTCAACAGCCGGCTCGCCGCCGTCGCTGCATTTCTGCGACTGTTGCTTGATGACCTTTTCGGCCGACCCACCCGACATGACGGCGATGCGCTTGCCGCAGGCGGTGTCAAGCGAGGTGATGCCTTGTGGATTGCCCTTGTCGACGGCAAAGACGACGTATTCGCGCACCCAATCGACGAAGTCGTTCGATTTCTGGCGGTCCGGATAGTCGCCGATCGGCCCCATTGCGAGCTGGTAACGGCCTGAATTGATGCCGCTCAACAAAGCCGGCAGGCCGGCGACCGAGGCATGTTCGACCTCGATGCCGAGCAGCTGGCCGATGGCGTCGGAAATATCTTTGGTCGCCCCCGACAGTTCGGTGCCCGTGACGATCTCATAGGGGGGGAACGAGCCGTTGTTGACCGCCGTGATCTTTCCGGCGCTGCGGATCTCTTCGGGCAGCCGGGCCCGCAATTCTTCGTTCACCGATTGCTTCTGGACGTCCTGGGCAAAGCTTGCCTGGGCAAGCACGGTGGCGAGCGAAGCGAAAATGACGCTTATTGTCCTCATGGCGTTCTCCTTACCTGTTCCTTGTTGTGCGCTATCAGGCTGCGGTCGCCCGCGACTTGGCTTCAAACGGAAACAGGGCTTCGGCGGACATCCGCTCAGCTACAATGCCCTGAATGTGCAGTTCCACGACGAAATCGTCGATCATGCGTCGGTTTGCGGCCAGCCCACTGTCGTTCCACGTTGGAGGCAGGTCGCGCCCCGCATGAAGCAATTCCTCGATGATCCAGGGCGAGGTCTCGGCATATTTGCGGCGCTTGGCCGTCCAAACGCGCTGGCTTTCGTCGATCAGTCGAGCGAGTTCCTGCGGCAGCCATGGATGGTGCTCCACAACGGAAGCCTTGACCGCGACCAGATGCATGCCCGGCACATAGCCGACGTCCTCGAAATAAGCGCGTTCGGCCGCCCGGAAATCGCGTAGCAACTGCCGGAAGCCGGAAGCCGGACCGAAGAAGCCGCCTGGCATGAATGGCGTGAAAACGGCGTCCAGCTGGCCTTCGGCCAGCAGCTCCATCATAGGCCGCTCGCCCGGCGCAACCTCGATGCGCCCCCGTCTCCCAAACCCATCAAGTCGGTCGCTGATCGGGTGCTCGGATGTCAGCCGCCCTGCGAACCAATACGCATCCTCCACGCCAACGCCTGCGCGGCGCAGTGCCGCGCGCGTCCAGGTGTTGCCAGAATCGCGCCAGCCTGTGAGACCGATCCGTTTGCCGGCGAGGTCCGAAAGCCGTTCCAGCGGACTGGCTTCGGCCGTGATGATGCAGCGGTGGCGGAAGCCGCGCATGATGAAGCAAGGCACGCCCACGATTGAGTCCGCACCTGCGGCCATGGTGGACACGTAGCGGCTGAATGAAACCTCGGCCGCATCACAATTGGAATCGGTGGCGAGGTCGGGAATCAAGGTGGCGACGCGCTCGACCTCAACGGCGACACGAGGAGAGCTCACATCGCCGAGGATCAGCGGTGTGAGATAATCCCAATCGCGTGTGGCAATCCTTATGGAGACGGGCATTGGGAACTCGAGACAGATGTTGACCGGCGACTGTTAAATGTTCATTTCTGCTCAATCAAATGTTATTATGTTATTGAACATTAAAAGCAGGGGACGTTATGCCGGGGCCTTTCAACGCCGAATGGTTCGCTGGGCGCCTGGGCGATCGCACAATGCGTGGCATCGCGCGCGAGACCGGCGCGCTAATCCGAAGCGGCGCGTTGCCTGTCGGCACGAAACTGCCGCCGGTGCGTGACCTCGCCTTTGCGCTCGGCGTCAGCCCGGCGACGATCTCGCAGGCCTGGAGCGAGCTTCGCCGGTACAAGATCATAGGCGGCCGTGGACGCAATGGTGCCTGGGTCTTGGCCGACCGCTTCGCCGCACGGCCCGAGCGGCACCTGAGCGGCGGCAATTATGGCCCCGGTGTGTTGAATCTCGCGATCGCGGAGCCCGATGTGGCGCTTCTGCCTCCGCTCGACGTCGCGCTTGCGCGTGGCGCGCGCGCCGAGAAGCTCAACAGCTACGAGCGCGTGCGCATCCTGCCTGAACTGGAGGCGGCGGTGCGCCCTTCATGGCCGTATGATCCTGGTGCGTTCCTGGCCACCAATGGCGGCTACAATGCCATCTACACGCTGCTCCACGCGCTGGTTCCGCACGGTGCGCCGGTGGCGATCGAGGATCCGACGGCGCTGCGCCTGCTCGACATTCTGGAAGATCTCGATGTCCCGATCCTGCCGGTCGAATGCGACAGGGAGGGTCCCTTGCCGAATTCCCTGGCGAGAGCCCTTCAGCAGCGGCCCGCCGCATTCCTGTTCCAGCCGCGCGTCCATTCGGTGACCGGCGCCTGCATGTCGGCGGCGCGGCTCGAGGCCGTTGGAGACCTTCTGGCCGACACGAACGTACTTATCATCGAGGATGATGGTATCGGTGATATTTCGGACGCACCGCGCATTTCCCTCGGCCGGCGCTTTCCGGATCGTGTGATCCATATCCTGTCCTATTCGAAGACGCATGGTCCCGATCTGCGGCTCGCCGTGCTCTCCAGTTCGGCGACGATCGTCGAGCAGATCCAATCCTATCGCAGTTTCAGCGCAGGCTGGACCAGCCGCATCCTGCAGGCGGCTACCGCCTGGCTGCTTCAGGATGGGGCCACAGCCGCTCTGGTGGAGCGAGCGCGAGAGATCTACCGATGCCGCCGCGAACACCTCAGGGATGAACTGGCAAAACGCAGCGTCGAGATTGACGCCGGATTCGGACTCAGCGTCTTCATTCCGGTTGCTTTGGAGTCCTATGCGCTGGTCACGTTGGCGGCGCGCGGCATCGCAGTCTACGCGGGCGCGAAGTTTTCGGCCCAACAGACGAGCGCCATCCGCGTCGCGACGAGCATTCTGCGCGACGAGCACGTCAAGCATGTCGCCGACTCCATCGCGCTGGCAGTCGATCCAACTCGGGAGGGTATCTGAGGCGTGATAATGTTATTGGGTTCCTGCAGACGGGTAATCCAGGCTCGCAGCAAGAAGACAGCAATTGGCTTGCTGCGCCCGGTTGGTCACGTGGCTGGGCAGCCACCCTTGGAGCCAATATCTCCTTTCCGTCAGGGATTGTTCCACACAGCATCTCACGATGAGCCGATTCCTGAGGTTTGGGCGATGGCTACGAGGTGGTACTCGTCGCGGGCACCATAAGGGGGACCTCGCAATCGCAGTCTGTCGAGCTTCAGGATGCCTTTGAGGCGCGTGAACAGCGCTCCAGTTGCTGGGGGCGCGGCTTGATCTGGTCACGCCGTGGTGAGGTCATTATCCGCGACCGAGCCGGCCTAATCATCTTGGCAAACGGCTCCCATGGGCAGCCAGAGGCCGAATATGTGCGGTTAGTTTGGGCAGCCCGTCGCACCGTGGGCCCAAGCTATGGCCGCGTGACATCGCAGCGGCCTCGAAGGCGCAGCGTCCACAAAACGGCTATTCGTGCGTTCAGCGGGCTTAATAATCCCCATGCAAGGGTGAATGTGAGATGCCGCAGTCTGCCTGGGCGGCTGAACATTGAGGTCGATCGACTTTTAGACTAGGCGAAACGGTGCACGCGGAAGCTAGAAAGCATGGGATGCGGATTGCCGGAGGCGATCTCTCTGGCAAGCAACTCACCAGCAATTAGTCCGAGCGTGGCGCCGCTATGGCTGAAGGCGACGTGTACGCCGGTGACAGCCTCGACGGCGCCAAGCACCGGCTCGCCATCGCCGGGGATCGGCTTTGGACCTACCCCATAACCTGCGAGTTGGAGCCGGGGATTGCCTTCCAGTACGGTACTGGCCTCGTCGAGCAGACCTTGGACGGTCTCATCACGAACTGTGCAGGTGCCATCGGGATTGACGACAACTTCTTCTTCCGACCATGCCGAATCCAAGACGAGTGCGCCGTCGGGCGTTGGACGCACGGCCACGCGCGGTGTGTTCAGCACCGCGCGGAGAGCGGTTTTGATCGGCTTGGTCTTCACGAGCAATGAAATAGGCGTGGCGTCGGGGATATGCACGCCAATTTCAGCGAGCATGGCAGGCGTGGCCGGCCCAACGGCAAGCAGCACTGCATCCGCCTCAATCGACACACCATCAGCAGTGACGACGCCACGCGCGCGACCACCTGTGGCATCGATGCGCACGCGTCCAGCGTCCTGAACCAGCTTGCCGCCGCGGGCGCGGAATTCATTGAGCAGCAGATCGATCAGGGAGGGCAGGTCAACCCATCCTTCGCCCGGATTGAAGATGGCGCCCTGCGGGGTGATCGCACTGGCATCGACGCCAGGCGTCACTGCGACGACTTCGGTGGGATCGAGCAGTAGCGCATCATAACCGATGCTTTGTTCAAGCTGCCAGGCCGACACGATTTGGGTCGCTTCGTTGTCGGCGTCCCAGGTCAGGCCACCGTCGAAGCGCAGCCATGGGCCCGTTTCCGGGTGCGTGGCTGCCAGCGTGCGGTAGCGGTCGATCCCGGCCATCCGCAGCCGAAAATATGGCGTATCCGCTCGCCGAGCAGCGTTCAGCCATGACAACGACCGGCCTGATGCTCCATTGGCGGGGACGCCGTCGTTGACGATGGTCACGTCCAAACCGAGCCGTGCCAAGTGCACCGCCGAGGAAACACCGAAGATGCCAGCTCCGACAACGACGATGCGGCGAGGGTTGGGGGATGAAATCATGGGGTCTGTTGTCCCTATCGGTTCAGGTTCGGTTGCGGACGGAATACCCAGCATCGTCTAATAGTCAGTCAGCTTCTTCATGTAGCGTCGGCCTTCCAGCATCGGCTGATTGCGCAACTCAGCCAGCTTGTAGGCAAAGCGCCACAAAGTATCGAAGAAGACCAAGGGCACCAGATACGGCTTGAGGCGATCGACCATGCCGGTCAGGTCGAGTTCTGCTGCGTCGAGCAGGAGGATGTTCTCCGGGCTGCCGTATTTGAAAAGGAAATCGCGGGCACGTTCGGACAGGTTTCGTGTTTCGTCCAGACCCAGCAAAACAACGAAGCAAGCATCCCTATCCACCACCTCGAATGGGCCGTGAAAGAATTCGTTCGCGTGTATCGCCTGCGAGTCGTACCATTGCATCTCCATCAACACACAGATGGCGTAGGAATAGGCCGCACCGTAGTTGGCACCGCTGGCTAGCGTGTAGATTGCCCTTTGAGGCGCGAAGCGAGGGGCGAAGGCCTGGAACCGGTCGGCATAGGTCCGGTGTGCTCGCTCAATGGCCGGTTGAAGATTGCCGAGACTGATTAGCAAATCAGCGGTCAGCCCAGCTTTCTCGTGGGCATCAATCAGGCCAGCGAGCAACATGTAGAGTACGCCGTAATTGCTGTACGCTGCATCAATCGCTTTGCCCGTCGTGTAGGAGGCCAGGTAAGCAACTGAGTGGTCGACCGCCTGCGCGAGGGGCGAGATTTGGTCGAGCGTCATGCCGACCGTCGTTGCGCCTCGATCTCTTGCGTGATTGGCCGCCCGCACGGTCTCCTTGGTGGTTCCTGTCTGCGAGCAAAGGACAACGAGCGTGTCAGGTCCCAACCGCATCGGATCTCGGCAGACGAACTCATCCGCGTTGTAGATGTCGCAGGCGAATGTGCCACTGTGACGGTCGACGAAGTATTTGCCTGCCATCATGATCGAGAGCGAGCCGCCGCACGCCACGAGAAACAGGTGCGAAAACCGCCTGCCCGCCGTAGCGGTCAGGGCGCGTTCTACGTCGGCGGGCAGGGCGGATATCATGAGCTTCCTCATCTCGTTGGCAGAGCTTAGGGCAGGCGCACAATTGACAGACACTAGCAATTTGTGCGAACGTTATCACATCCTTTAAACTGAAAGTCATGCAATGGTCAAGATTGCCATGATGGGCGATAACGTGGTCGATTGTTATCTTGCTCGCGGCGAGATGTTTCCTGGCGGAAACTGCCTCAACGTCTCGGTCTATGTGAGCCGCTTCGGAGGGCAGTCGGCCTATGTTGGAGCGATCGGCAAAGACCGGGCCGGGGACTTGATCCACGCCGCACTGGCGTCGGAGCGCGTGGACGTCACCCGATTGCGGCGCCTCGAAGGGTCGACCGCTTACTGCCTCATTGGCCACCGAAACGCTGATCGGATCTTCCTGGACTTCGACCTCGGCGTCTCGATGTTCACGCCGACGCAAGAAGATCTGAATTTTCTCTCGAGCTTTCAGGCCGTCCACATCGGCCAATCCAGCGGGTTAGACCCGTGGGTTGCCGCGGTATCGAGTAAATCACTGTTATCTTACGATTTTTCCACACGGCGAGAGCCGGAACACCGACGCGAGATTGGGCGCTATTGCTATCTGGCGTCCGTCTCGGGTGCCGGTCTCGACGAAAATGAATTGGCTGCAATCGCATCCGAACTGCTTGCATGTGGTTCAAAGTGGGTTTTGGTGACTCGTGGTCGAGCCGGCGCCGTGCTTCACAGCGACTCCGTCTCCTACCGCACGCCGGCGCGGCTGGTCGAACCTGTCGACACCCTTGGCGCGGGCGACACCTTCATCGCCAGAACGCTATTCGGCCTGCTTAAGGAAGAGGCGCCTCAGGACATCCTCGACCATGCCGCAGAGGCAGCGGCCGCTACCTGCCAGTACTACGGGGCGATCGGCCATGCGTCAGCAATCGATATAGGAAAGATGACGCCGGAGATCCTCCGCGGAGCGCGGCACGTTCAAGATGAGAAAACGGCCTAGCTGCGAAATTCTCCGGAACAATTGACGCGAGAAACGGACAATGCTAGATAAAGTGATAACGTTCTCATTCATCTAGCTGAACGCCGCCTAAGAGCGTTTTGATGGATTAGACGTCGAGTGGGACCGCAGGCCGGGTTCGGCCAATCGTAAGAGGAGAAGACATGCAAACGAATTCAAGCAGGCGCCAACTGGTGAAATGCGGTCTGGCGCTGACTATCGCCCTGGTAACAGGACTTAGCACGTTGGCTGCATCAACGCAGGCAGAGGCGGCCGACAATCCCTACAATCTCATCGACCCTGCGGTGATCAGTGTCGGGACGATGGGCGATGCGAAACCCTATGTCTTCACCGACGCCAACGGCAATTTCACCGGCTTCGACGCTGAACTCTTCCGCGACGTGGCGCGCCGGCTCGGGTTCAAGGAGGAGCAGGTCGTTTTCACCGGCCAGGAATTCTCGGCCCTGCTGCCATCCGTCGCCAACGGCCGCTTCGACGTCGCCGTCGCCGCCATTGGCACGACCGCGGAGCGCAAGAAGACCGTGGATTTTGGCGATGGCTATCTCGCGGGCTACCTTTCGATCATTTCGGCGGATCCAGCTCTGACGAGCAATGAGAGCACCGCCGGAAAGCGTATCGGCGTGATCCAGGGAACGCTGCAGGAAATCTATGCCGAGAAGAATCTGAAGGGCGACATCGTCAAATTCCCCGACAACAACACCGCGGTGGCGGCGCTGAACAATGGGACGATCGATGGCCATTTCACCGACTATGAATCGGCCAAGCAGTACGTGGAGCGCTACAAAAACCTGAAGATAACAATGAATGTGCCGTCCTTCGATGCGCCAGCCGGGTTCGTGGTCAAGAAGGGTAACGACGCCTTCCGCGAGGCGCTGAACAAAGGGCTGCACGAGGCCATGGACGATGGCACCTGGAAACGGCTGCACGAAAAATGGTTCCCAGGCACTCCGATGCCGGATCAATATCTGCCCAAGAAATAAATTCGCGCGTATCCGTTATCGTTCCGGCCGGGCCCGTGAGCAACGGTGCCCGGCCGAGTTATAGATGGACTTGATATGAGCTGGTTCGATACCTTCACGCGCAGCTTCCTTGATTTCCAGGCGATGGCAGAAGTTCTGCCAAACATGGTGATGGTCGGCCTCAAGAACACCCTGGTCCTGGCCCTCGCCTCGACGTTTTTCGGGACGCTGATCGGTATCGTTCTGGCGGTCATGGGGATTTCCGAGAACCGGCCGCTGAAACTCCTTGCGCGAGTCTACACCGATATCTTCCGTGGGCTGCCCGCCATTGTCACGATCCTGATCATTGGCCAAGGCTTCGCGCGGTTGGGCCGAGATCTGTTCGGTCCATCGCCTTACCCGCTGGGCATTCTGGCACTCAGCCTGATTGCCGGCGCCTACATCGGAGAGATTTTCCGCGCCGGCATTCAGAGCGTCGAGCGTGGTCAGATCGACGCCACCCGCACTCTCGGCATGACATATGGCCAAGGCATGCGCTTGGTGGTGATCCCGCAAGGCATCCGCCGCGTCCTGCCTGCACTGGTCAACCAGTTCATCGGCAATGTCAAAGATTCCAGTCTTGTTTACTTTCTTGGCCTTCTCGCCTCCGAACGCGAACTGTTCCGCGTCGGCCAAGACCAGGCCGTGCTGACCGGCAACTTGTCACCGCTGTTGCTGGCCGGCGTGTTCTATCTCGTGATCACGGTACCGCTAACCCACCTCGTCAATTACATCGACACGCGCATGCGCGTTGGCAAACGTATCACCGCTGTGCAGAGCGGCCTCAAGGAGGTCGCCGAGCTTGCCGAAGCCGTCGTGCCGGGCGCAGCGACGTTGCCCGCAGCAGCGCCCACACGCTTCAAGGGCGGCGGTATTGAGGTCAAGAATATCGACATGGCCTACGGCGCCGTCCAGGTGCTCCATAACGTCAGTCTGAAAGTGGAGCCTGGGACGGTCACCTGCCTGATCGGGCCGTCCGGCTCGGGCAAGTCAACCTTGCTGCGCTGCCTCAACCGCCTCGTAGAGTGTCGAGCCGGTGACATTCTTCTCGATGGCGACAGCATCTACAGGCAGACCCCTGATCAACTCCGGCGGCGGGTTGGCATGGTTTTCCAGCAATTCAACTTGTTCCCCGACCGCAGCGCGCTCGCCAACATCACCCTGGCGCTGCGCAAAGTAAAACGTATGTCGCGCGAGGAGGCTGAGGGCGCGGCCTTGGCGAGGCTGCATGAAGTCGGACTACTGGAGCGCAAAGACCATAGGCCGGCAAATCTTTCGGGCGGACAACAGCAGCGGGTGGCTATCGCGCGCGCGCTGGCCCTCGAACCCGAGGTTATGCTGTTCGACGAAGTCACCAGTGCTCTCGATCCGGAATTGGTGAAAGGTGTCCTGAACTTGATGGCCGATCTCGGACGGGGCGGGATGACGATGGTGGTCGTTACGCACGAGATGAACTTCGCTCGCAAGGTTGCGAACCAAGTCGTATTCATGGATGAGGGACGAATTGTCGAGGCAGGACGACCAGCGGACCTTTTCGACAATCCGCAAAGCCCACGTCTTCGTCGCTTTCTGTCCGAGGTGCTGTGATTGCAATGGTGTGCGCAACGGCGAGTACTGCGCTGTTCTGCCTTGCGGGGCGGGCCCAACTGCCGCTAGCTCCTCGTCACGACGCACGCGTGCGCGGCGGGGCTTGCTGAGTGACTCAAAGATCGTCGAAAAACGCAACCATCATCGAGGTCGCTCGCCGTGCCGGAGTGAGCTCTGCCACGGCGGGACGGGTGCTTGGCGACTACGGCTACAGCAGTCCTGAGGTTCAGGAGAAGGTACGCGCCGCCGCAACTGAGCTGGGCTATCGCCCCAATCGCCTGGCCAAGGGCTTGATCACCGGCAAGACGCAGACCATCGGAGTGGTGGTCGGCGACATTGAAAGTCCCTTCTACGCGAGCGTCCTGCGCGGAATAGGGGATGTCGCGCGCCATGGCGGCTTCGGGGTTATCGTTACGAATAGCGATGAAAATGCCGAACTCGAGCGAGAGGCGGTGCAGCTGCTATTGGAAAAGCAGGTCGACGGATTGATCGTCTCATCGACCTTCGTCGACGAGCCAGATCATCTTCGTGAGGCAGTCGCGGCCCGCTGTCCCGTCGTGCAGTTCGACCGCATCGTGCCGGGCCTGGAAACCGATTCAGTCGTGGTCGACAATGTGTCTGTAACGCGCAGCAGTATCGCGACCATGATCGAGGCCGGACACAGTCGCATCGGTATACTGGCGGAACTAGGCCCAGGCCAACGCGATGATGTTGGCTCGTTTGTGGCGAACGCTGATCTCTCCAGTGCTGATGTTCGCTACCATCATCCAAGCTGGCAGAGGCTGTTGGGTTACCTCGAAGCCCATCGCGCCGCAGGCATTACGCCGGATCCGCGGTTGATCCGCCGCGTGGCGGTCTATTCTAGCGAGGCAGCCCGCAAGGAAGCGCTCGATCTGCTGACAATGCGCAATGCACCGTCCGCTCTATTTACCGCCGACGGTGTGATGTCGACAGGCGTTCTGGAGGCGACTTCCGCACTGAAGTTTGCGATTCCAGGAGACGTTTCGCTGCTTTGCTTCGACGACCTCGACTGGATGCAGTTCGTGGCCCAGGGTCTCACCGCCATCGCGCAGCCAGCGCATTTGATCGGAGCGGCGGCGGCGGAGCTTCTCTTAAAGAGGCTAACGGAGGCAACGTTACCTTTCGAGCACCGTGTCCTGGCGGCCCACCTCGTGGAACGAAATTCGATTGCCGTGCATGACCAACTGTAGGCTGAATGATCTGCGGTCCCCGGAAAGGGAAGCAGGCGTGTCCATGACATTCAGTCTAACCGTCGCGGACTGACTATTGGTCATGCTCGGGATAAAGACCGCGTCGATCCCACAGCATGATCATGGCGACATCGCCTCCTGCCTGGTAGGGCTCGATGAGCATTACACAGGTATCAAAATCTCCGATATCTCCTCCGTTGTTGCGCGTGAAGCGACCTGTCTTGGTGTTGCTCAGGCCTATGGCGAACGGCAAAGGAAGGCCGGCCAATCCGCGAGGAATATCTGAGAGTCGATGGCGGCAAGCGCGCCGGCGCCGGTGCGCCTTCCTATAGCGCCGGCGACGCCATCGATAACAGATATTTAGGGGTGCGGCTGGGCAGGCCCTGCCTGTTTGAGAAAGACGAGCTTCCCGTCCAGTTGCGAGACGACGATAGCGACATTGTCGAAGGGGAGCACGTCGACCGGTCGGGTCAGCCCATCGAGAAGCACCTGCCTTTTTCCTGAGACGAGGTCTAACCCGAGAAGCCTGCCGCTGCCAGAAGCCCAGCCATCCGACTGATCGAAAGTGCCGTGCTCTAGGACCAGCATCCCGCCCTTCGTATCGAAGACGACATCGACCGGAGCATTTAAGCCGACGGCCTCGATGCGGGCGCTGCTTGTTTGGCCGGCCTGCGGCAGCGAGACGATACGGCCGCTGCCGGCAACGAAGGGAAATCCGCCGAACAGGGAAACGTAAAGCCGGCCGCCGTGCACGGCGATGCCGGTCGGAACCGCGTCGAAGTCGTATTTTTGCTTGTCGCCGAACTCGGTCGGCGACAGGGCCGTTAGGGCCTGGCCGCTGGTGCTCAGCCGGGCAAAGGCGAAAAGCTGCGTCCGGTCGCTCCCGTCGGCCAGAAGGCGTTCGACGGAGTTCCGCGCGGCGTCGACGACATAGAGCGTGTCGCCCGACAAGGCGAAGTCGTACGGGTTCCAGAAGTCGTTGCTGACGACCCTCGTGACGGCGCCCTCGTCGACCTCGAGCATTGCGTGGTCGTTGGAGTCCTCGTCATGGTCCGCCGGCGTCCAGCCCTGGGCGACGAGATAGCCGTTGCCATGGCGCTCGACTCGATAGGGCCCGGTCGGGTCGCCCATGACGTCGGTGCCATGCGGCAGGACCGGCCCGAAAGCGGTGAAACGGCCGTCTGGGGAGCGCCTGTAGAGGCGGCCGTCGGCGAGGTCGGTCACCAGAAGCGCATCGCCGTCGCGTACAAGGCCGGCAAAGATCGCCCCCGGCTTTCGCACGATTTCGACTTCGTATCCCGACGCTGCCTTCGGCTCCGCTGACCCTTGTGTTGCGATCGCCATGAGCGAAAGGGCAATCAATCCGGTGAGCGTACGCATCGAAAGCCTCCGTTGGCGGCGAAGCGAAAATCAGGGTCATAGGCAAGCCGGCGGGTCGTGCTCAGGCGGGTGGGGTCGCTGTTCCACGCGCCACCGCGAAGCACCCGATACTTTCCGGCGATTTCGGGCAGCGCTTGGCCGCCGTAGGGTGCATAAAAGTCGCGGGTCCATTCCCACACGTTGCCGACGAGGTTGAGCAGGCCCTCCCTGCTCGCCCCAAGTGGGAACGACCGGGCGGGTGCGGTCATGTCATGACCGTCGCTGGCGTCCTCGTCGCAGCAGGCGCCGCGTCCAAAATTGGCGCGTGTCGCGTCGACCGGCGCATCACCCCAGGGGAAGTGTGCTCCCTGCGGCCCGCGCGCCGCGCGTTCGTATTCCTGCTCGGACGGCAACTTCAGGCCATAATGGGCGCAGAACGCCTCTGCATCGGCAAAGCTGACGCCGACGACCGGGTGGTCAGGCAGGCCGAGGGCCGGATGCCGGTCGTAGAAAGCGGCGCGATGTCCCGTCGCCGCGACGAAGCGGCGGTATTGCGCGTTGGTGATCTCGGTCTGGTTCATGGCGAAGGCCTGGCCTTCGACGACATGTCGCGGCCGCTCGTTTTCATCGCCCGTGTCGTTGCCGAAGACGAACGGGCCTCCCGATATTTCGACAAGCGGATTGTCCGCAATGACATCCTCGCCTGCCGCGGCGCCTCCGGTACACAGGAGTGCCGCGACGGCGAGGAGCATCCTAGAAGTCAACACGGTCCTGGCTCTGGCGATCAAACAGGAACACCCGTCCGGGCGCAAAGCCGGCCTCCACCATCTGATCAAAGTCGCCCACAAAATTCTTGTCGGCGCGAACAGTGAGCAACGCCGCTCCGGCGCGCAGGGTGACCAGCGTGCTTTCGCCGGTCAGTTCGACCGAATAGATCGGGGCCACGATATTGGTCTTTTCGCTTCCGGCAGGAAGGACGTGGATGTCCTCCGGGCGGACGCCCAGTACAGCGCTCGCAACGGTCGCGCTCCCGAGGCCGTCGACCCTGACGCCGCCGAAGCTCGTGAAGACCCCGTCCTTGACCTCACCGTCGATCAGGTTCATCGGCGGCGAACCGATGAAGCCCGCGACGAAAAGAGTGCGCGGGTCGTTGTAGATCTCCTTCGGCGTGCCGAGCTGCTCGATCACGCCCTTGTTCATCACCGCCACCCGGTGAGCGAGGGTCATCGCCTCGATCTGGTCGTGGGTGACGTAGATCGTCGTCACCTGTAGCTCGTGCTGGAGGTGCTTGAGTTCGGCCCGCATCTGGACCCGCAGCTTGGCGTCGAGATTGGACAGCGGCTCGTCCATCAAGAAGACCTTTGGTGTGCGGATGATGGCGCGGGCCAGCGCGACGCGCTGGCGCTGCCCGCCGGAGAGTTGCTTCGGCAGCCGGTCGAGCAGGCCGTCGAGCTCGACGCGGCGCGCCACCTCCATGACCATCTGGCGCATCTTGTCCTGCGGCACCTTGCGGATCTTCAAGGGGTAGCCGATGTTATCGGCGACGCTGAGGTGGGGGTAGAGCGCGTAGGACTGGAAGACCATCGCGACGTCGCGATATTTCGGCAGCACGTCGTTGACCGGGTCGCTGCCGATGAAGATCTCTCCGGCCGTAACCTCCTCGAGGCCGGCTACCATGCGCATGGTCGTGGTCTTGCCGCAGCCCGAAGGTCCGAGTAGGACGAGAAACTCCTTGTCGCGCACCTCAAGATTGAGGTCGCTGACCGCGGTGAAGGTGCCGAACTTCTTGACCACGTCCTGGAAGACGACCGAGGCCATGGCTCACCCCTTGACCGCGCCGAACGAGATGCCGCGAACCAGGTGTTTCTGGACGACGAAGGCGAAGATCATGATCGGGATGCAGGCGGTGAAGCCGGCGGCGCTGATTTCGCCCCAATAGGTGTTGTACTGCGTGACGCGCCCGGCAATGCCGATCGGTAGCGTCTGCGATCGTTCGGTCAGGGTCAGGATGAGGGCGAGCAGGAACTCGTTCCACGAAATGATCAGGCAAAAGATGGCTGTGGCCGCCAGCCCAGGACGGGCGAGCGGCAAAGCGACATGCAGGAACGCGCCCCATCGCGTGTCGCCGTCGACCATCGCCGCCTCCTCGAGCTCGACCGGCAGGTCCTGGAAGTAGCTCTTCATCATCCAGGTTGCGAAAGGCAGGTTGAACGCCGTATAGGCGATGATCACCGCAGGCTTCGTGTTCAGCATGCTGAGATGGTTGAAGGCGATGTAGAGCGGGATGATCGTCACGATGGGTGGCATCATGCGCGTCGACAGGATCCAGAACGAGATCTGGTAGCGCCATCTGCCCGGATACTGGAAACGGGCGAGCGCATAGCCGGCCAGGGAGCCGAAGACGACCGAGACAAGCGTCGTCGAGACCGCGATGATCAGGCTGTTCAATGCGTAGATTAGGAAGGGCCGCTCGACGAAGGCGGCGTGGTAATGCTTCGACGTCGGATTGGCGGGGACCCATTGCGGCGGTATCGAGAAGATGTCGATGTCGTATTTGAACGAGTTGGCCGCGATCCAGTAGACCGGGAAGAGGGTGACCACGAGCGCTACGGCGATCGCCGCATAGGCGGCGATGCGCTGGATTCCGATACTCTTTCGGCGGTGCGCCATAGGTCCTCTAGTCGGCAAGCCGCATGCGCTTGATGAACCAGGTGCTGAACGCGACGGTCGTGAACAGCACGAAAAGCGAGATGGCGGCCGCATAGCTGGGGTCGGCGAAGCGGTACGCCACTTGGTAAATATAGAGACTGAGCGTCTTGGTCCGGTCGGCGGGGCCGCCGCCGGTCAAGATGAAGACGAGGTCAAAGAGCCGCAGCGCGTCCATGATGCGTAACAGCAGCGCGATGGCGATGACCGGCTTCAGGAACGGCAGCGTCAGATCCCAGAACTGCCGCCAGGCGGAGGCGCCGTCAATCGCCGCCGCCTCGTACGGCTCGTCCGGCAGGCTGGCGAGCCCGGCAAGCATCAGCAGGAACATGAACGGCGTCCATTGCCAAACGTCGGCGACGATCACGGAGAACATAGCCAGTCGGACGTCGCCGGCCCAAGCTTGGAGGGGCAGGCCGAGCCGGAACATGATCTCGTTGAGCACGCCGAATTGCGGCTCGTAGATGAGCTTCCAGGTGATCGCGACCGCAACCGGCGGCAGCATCATCGGCAGCATCAGGATCGTTTTCAGGAAATTCAAGCGCCGGATGTATCGGTCGAGCAGCAAGGCGAGGCCGAGGCCAAAAAGGAACTCGGTGCCGACAGCGAAGACGGTGAACACCAGCGTGTTCCACAAGCCGACGTGAAACTGCTCGTCGGTGAGAAGCCGCAGAAAATTGTCAGCGCCGGCAAATTGCCAGGGCAGGTCTGGATTCGGGCTGATCCGCGTTGCCGCCGCAATGATCATGTAGATCGACGGGAATATCGTGAGCGCCAGGAGCACGAGCATAGCTGGCGCAAGCATCAATACCCGGAGGTGGCGCTCAAACCACCGCTCGAACGAATTTTCGAACTTCGCACCGATAGAGACGGTCATCGGAAGTTCTATCCGTCATATCAATCAATCATAGCATGGCGAACCCGAGATCCAAACCGGCGCGTACGCGCTCGTGCTTGCCCGGAGAGCTGATCCGGCAAAATGGAGCAGCATCACCGGATACCGCTCCACTTCAATTCACCATATGCGGCCAGCTACTTGATGCCGGTTATCTCTTCGACCGCAGCCTGGGATCTCTTCAGCGCCTCCTCCGGCGTTTCGGTGCCAGCTACAGCTTTGGAAAGCTCGATCCCGAACGCGTTCTCGATCTCGGGCCATTTCGGATGACGCGGACGCGGCGTCGAGGCTTCGATCGCTTGCATGAGCACTGGATAATGCCGGAATTTTTCCTGGCCGGTCAGGCTGGGATCAGTGAAGATCGACTTGCGCACCGGCGGGTTGCCGCGCTGGGCCGAGATTTTCATCTGTTCCGGTGAGGTCGCCCACAGCATGAAGTCGAAGGCCTCCTGCTTGTTCTTCGCAGCGGCCATGATGCCCATCGTCCAGTGGCCGATTTCCGAGCTGCCCGGTTTGGTGCCCGCCGGGATCGGCGAGTAAGAGATCTTGCCGACCATCTTCGACTGGCTGGGATCTTCGAAGGTCGCGACCCAGTTCGGCCAGTTGATCGACGAGGCTGCGGTGCCCGCCGCCAGCGCCTGGCCGACCTCATTGGCGTTGTAGCTCTCGACACCCTTCGGCGAGACGTCGCGCAGGGCCATGAAGGTCTTCATCGCGGCCGCACCTTCGGGCGTGTCGATCGTCACTTTTGTCCGGTCAGCGTTGAACATGTCGGCGCCATAGGACCAGAAGATCGGCATGAAGTCGGCGACGACGGGGTTGCCCTGGCCGCCCCGGAAAACGTAGCCGAAATAGCGGCCGCCGCCTTTTTCGGAGAGCGCCTTGGCTGCCTTCAGCACGTCGTCCCACGTCTTCGGTGCCTCAACGCCTGCTTCCTTGAACTTGGCGGCGTCATAGAAGAACATCTGCGCGTTTCCCACATAGGGCAGGCACACGTAGGGCCCCTTGTTGTAAGGATTGCGGCAGACCGCCAGGGATTTCGACAGGAAGTCGCTGTCCGGTCCTTCGAGCCCGGCCTTCTTGAAATAGGGCGTCAGATCCTCAAGATGCCCGTTTTCCGCGAAGAACGGAATCCACGGATCGTCCATCAGAACGATGTCGAAGGCGCCCGATTTTGTCTGGCCGGCATTGGCCGCCTGTTCGAAGACGTTGCTGTAGGGAGCCTGGACGATCTCGACTTTGGTGCCCTTCAGCTTGGCATAGTCGGCGGCAGCGGCTCTCAGGCCGTCGCCCTCGCTTCCCGAGGGAACGAGCACGGTTATGTCGGCCCACGCGTGCGTCGCCATCAGCGACGACAGCGCGAAGACCACGGAGAAAAGAAATCTTCTGACCATCTTATTCCTCCCTTTTCCGCTCCAGCCCGTCGGGCGGCCGGTGCCAGAACCGCTCGCACGCGTTTGACCGCTTACGAAGCGCGCGAGCGCTCCGTCGCAGACGGCAACGTTTGAAAGGGGGGTACGAACGGCGCAGGGGGCCACTTGGACCGCCAAAGCATCAATACTGCGGGGCAACTCGTGGGTCGTCACAACCCACATCTCCCGTAGGTGCACCGAGGTGCGCTGCATACCATTTTAACATCTTGGCTGCTTCAGTTGAAGTGGATGCGGGCTCCACGGTGTGACGAATACGCCCCGGTCGGGTCAGTACGAGATTGTCGGTCCCCGCGGTGGCGGCAGCGGCCAGGAGCGCACCGTTGTTCGCAACGAACCGCTTCCTATCCGCGACGAAGACGTATCGTTCGCACTGATGGCCGTGCTTGAGCGCTTCCCCCGCTGGGGCGCGTTGTGTTCGTGTCACTCTTCGGTGTCATCTCTTCCAGTACATCGAGCGCCGCCATCTATTGTACGCGCGTATCGTCCAGGGCGCCCACCATGTATTGCACAAGTTCCTCAGTATGCGTCTCCGTCGTCCGCTTCTCCGTCACTTTGTGCCCCCTGCGCATCACCATGAGGCGGTCTGAGACCGCGAAAACATCGGGCAGCGTGTGCGTGATCAGGATGACGGGGACCCCCTGGTCCCGCAGCTTCCTGATGAGCTCCAGGACCTTGTGCTGCTCGGGAACGCCGAGATTGTTGGTCGGCTCGTCCATGATCATCAACCGGGCGTCCCAATAGACGGCGCGAGCGATTGCGACGGCCTGACGTTGTCCGCCGGACAGGCTCTCGATCGGCTGCGTGAGGCTCGGGAATTGGATCGCGAGCGACTCCAGCGCCGCCCGGGACTCCCGAAGCATCATCTGCTCGTCGAGCGTCCGGATGAGGCCGGCGAGGTAGCGCTTCTTCGCTTCGCGCCCAAGGAAGATATTGGCGCTGACATCGAGATTGTTGGCGAGCGCCAAGTCCTGATAGATCGTCTCGATGCCTTGCCGGCGCGCATCCATCGGGCGGGCAAAATGGCTGAGCCGGCCCTCGAAGCAGATCTCGCCTTCGTCCGGCTGATAAACGCCCGACACGCACTTGATAAGGGTCGACTTGCCGGCGCCGTTGTCGCCGAGCAGAGCAACGACCTCGCCAGGGTAGACATCCCAGCTTACGTCGTCGACGGCCACAAGGCCGCCGAAGCGCTTAGTCAGCTTCCTGATCGAAAGGACAGGCTCCGTCACGTCGGCGGCCCTCGTGTCGCCCGGCCGATAATCAGGTCTCGCGACTGGTCGATCAGAACGGCGACGATCACGACAACGCCAACGACGATGAATTGCCAGAACGCCTCGACGTTCAGCATGACAAGACCGGTAGTTAGCACTGCGATGATCAAAGCGCCGATGACGGTGCCCATCACGCTTCCGGCGCCGCCGAACAGGCTGACGCCGCCAATGATGACGGCGGCAATCGAGGAGAGAAGCAACGCATCGCCGATCACCGCCGAGCCGGCAGTGAAGCGGAGTGTCGACAGGAAACCGGCGATACCGGCCGTTGCGGAGGAGAGGATGTAGAGCGAGATGATATGGCGGTCGACCGGGATGCCGGTGCGGATGGCCGCCTCGACATTGCCGCCGATGGCGTAGGTGTGCCGGCCGAACTGGGTCTTTCGCAAAACGAAGATCGCGATCGCGACAATGATGGCGGTGAGCACCACGGGATAAGGAAGGATGCGGTCCATGCGACGGAGCAGCTCGCCGCTTACCTCCGGCGCTGCGAGGAAATGGAGGCCGCCGGCCTCGCCGCGTATGAAATAGACGAGAGCGTCATTGCCATAGGCGCGAATTCCTGGAGGCAGGCCGATCACCGTCGTGTTCTCGGACATCAACAACGCGACGCCACGCACGATGAACGAGCTCCCCAGCGTCACGATGAAGGCCGGCACTTTCAGCTTGGCGATGATGACGCCATTGACGAAACCGACGACACCGGCGCCAGCCACCGCGGCGAGGAATCCGACGACGACCGAGGGAAAAAGCGGCAGTCCGGCATTGAAGACAGCGCGGATCGCCAGCGCCGACAACACCGAGGCGAGACTCATGACCCAACCGACGGAGAGGTCGATGCCGGCGGCGATGATGACGAAGGTCTGGCCGAGGCCGAGCAAAAGTATCGGTGTGATGGCGACGAGGATGTTCTGCGAGTTGCGCACGGTGAGGAAATTGACGGCGCCAAAGCTGACGATCGGTACTGTCACGACGAAGAAGACGATCATCAGGGCGAGGAAAGCCCAGGCCCAGGACCGGCTCAGCGCCAGCACGAATCGCTTCGGCGGCGTTAGGGTTTGCGCTGCGGGGGCCATCTCCGCCACCGCCTTCATTTCCACGCGGGCCACGAAACCTTGTCCTCATGAGCGGACGCGAGCTAATCCCGGGAGCGCCGCTCCCGGCAGGCCAGTCAACCGTCGCCCGCTATTTGGCCGGAACCTGATAGATGAAGCGGGCAATCGCCGGGTCTTTGACGTTATCCTTGTCGATGATGGCGAACCCGGTCTCGACACGACGCGGCAGGCTCGTGACGCCGGCAGCATCGGCCGCGGCGAACTGCACAGCCATGTAACCCATGTCGAACGGTTTCTGTGCCAATACCAGCGAGACGACGCCGTTGTTCATCAGCTCGATTGCCAATTGCGTCGCGTCATAGGCGACAACTTGAACGTGGCCGCCCAAGCCGGCGTTGACGACGGCCGTTCCGGCGCCTTGAGCGCTGAACACGTTGGTGCCGAACACCCCGGCGAGGTCGGGTTCGCGTTCGAGGACCGCCGCGGTTTGTTGCGTCGCCTTGTTCTGGTCATCGAGATTGTAGTCCGGCCCGAGGACCTTGATGTCTGGAAATTCCTTCTCCATCACCTCCTTGAAGCCCTGCTCGCGACCCTCGACCGAGCTGACGTTCGGGTTCGTGGAGTTGATGTAGACAATACCCTTTCCGTCGATTGCCTTGGCGAGGCCCCGGGCTGAAATGCGTCCGCCTTCGACGTTGTCGGAGCCGATATAGCTGATCGGGAAGGTCACCGGGCCGTTCACGTAGTCGCCGTCGCCGAGGAACGTATCAACGGTGATGACCTTGATACCGGCGTCGACCGCCGCCTTGAGTGGACCGATCATCTGGTCCTTGTCAGTCGGCGCGGTCACGATGTAGTCGAGGTCGCCGCGCGCCACCATGGCGTCCAAAATCGGCGTCTGGGCCTCGACGCCCCACGTCTGCGGGATCTGCGTCACGACCTCGACGCCGAGGTCCGTCGCCGCAGCCTCAACGCCAATCTGCATCACCTGATAGAAAGGATCGACGACGCCAGGCAGAAAGCCGATCTTGACCTTGTGTTGTGCGGCAGCAGCCTGCGGAGCTGCCGCGAGAGCCAGCACTGTGATCAGTGCAAGGCAAAGCTGTCTCTTGGACATTTTTCACCTCCCGAGTTGACCTTTGATGCTCAGCCGACGCTCACCAGATCGTCGCTGAAGTTTTGGCAATTTTAGCAGGTGCTGAATCGCTTGCAAACGACGACTGTCCGTTGGCGGCGAAAAGGCTGGGCCACATCTACATGAGGTTGGCTGCCTGTTCATCGCGCAGGCGACCAACATCCACCTTTCGATTGGTGACCAGATCCTTCTGCTGCTTGTCGCGATGCTCTCATCCAAAGGCACGGCTGGCGCTACCGGCGCTGGGTTCATCACGCACCGAATATTCGGCGAGGTTGAGCTCCCGGTCACGGATGAGCGTGGACTTTCCCGCGCCGTTGTCGCCGATCAGTCCGACAATTTCATTCCTGCCGACCGAAAAATCGATGTCGCGGACCGCCTGGATTGCGCCGAAGAATTTCTGCACCCCCTCGAGGCGCACGATGTGCCGGTAGTCCTTTTCTGGCGGGCGCTCGGCCAGGTTCAGTTCTATCACTCGTTTCTCCCTCCTGCATCCAGCGGTGCATAAGGTCGATCACGTTCTGCTTGTGCCCGAGATGCGGATATCGCTGCTCTTGGCATATCGAATTTCGGGCGACCTTTTTAGCCGCCATGGTAGGGGGCGGCGAGCAGCCGCGCTTGTTGACCGCGTTCGCCAATTGAACTGGCCGAACCCTTGCGAGGCCTCCGTATTTTCGTGAGCGGAGCCCTCCCAGCATCATCGTGATTGGACTTCACGATCGGTTGGAGTCACGCTGGCTGCAGGTATAAGAAGGATATGGGTGGACCGACTATCGTTCGAATAGGAGGCCAAAATGAAACACCAGACGATCGAGCAACTGCAGATCGTCGCCGAGATCGATCAGGCCTGTCCGCGCCAGGCCATGTCGCGCAGCGAACGTCTTGAACGCTGGGCGGAGCTCCTTGAACGGAACCCTGACCGGTGCCTCTCGACGCTGCACCAGACCGAGTATCAGCCGGTTACAGCACGCGGGGCCATGCGCGGCGACGGCTCGCCGATCTCAGTCGCTTTCGAGGATCCTGTTCTCCGTGCCGCCGGGTTGGAAAACGACAACTACGGCGAAGCGAAGCGGTTCTTCGAACTGACCGACAGGCAATTGCATGAGATCATCTGCTATTGTCATTTCGGCGCGACGGTGAACGCCGTAACGGCCGCCCGTCACGTCCGTGCGGCGATTGCAGGGAGACAGCCCGGCATGTTCGCTCGGATTCGTGAGGCGTTCGTCGGATAAGCCGGCGACGTTTCGCGGCATCATTGTTGAAGCGGGCTCGTCTGAGCCGGCGGACCGCCGTAAAGAACAAGGGTGGCGTATTTGAGCGGCAAAAGGTCCCTCATCTTGTAGGCGACCCCGGTACGATTTATGGCCTTCAGTTTCCGCATTATGTTGCCGATATGACCTTCACCGTGCTTTCACGAAGGTTGAGCTCATAGGCAATGATCTTGTTTGCCTTGCCCCGTCGGAGAGCATCCGCGACCGTCGTCTGACGCGGTGTGAATATGTCAGTTGTGGGACAACGGTCTGGTCTGACGGAGTCGATTGTCTTCTGCTTGGCAAACACGCTGCTTGCCGGCACGAAAATGCCCCCTGCCAATGCCAGATTGATCCTTGACGCATATTTCGATGCCGACCGAGACTGGAATATAGCCGTACGTGCCACATTCGAGCGCTTTGAGGACTTGTGTGAGATCATCCGCTTCACCGAGGATCACCACCGGTGTCAAGCCGGACTCGGATACGAGTTCCTGATTTCGTCGGCAACGCCGGGATCGATGATCTTGCCCGCTTATGTTGAACAGGATTGCAAAGGAACGGCAGAGGATGGTTTTGATGGCCGCAAGCCGACGGCGCGAGATGTCATGACTGCTGGCACCCATTGCTGCCGTGAAGACGATGACCTCGCCAAGGCCATGCGACACATGGAGGAACTGAAATTTTGAATGTCACCAACCTGGTAATCTCTCCCGCACGCTCGCTACGGAGCTCCACCAGACCGCATTTGCGTCAATGTCATTGGAGCCATCGCGACCGAACGCCAGGTTGCCCGGTTTCGCCAATTCGCCGGAATGTAGCCGAGTTGTCGATTAACGCCGCAAGGACGCTTCGACTGGCACGGAGCAGGCTCAAATGAGCGAAGATATGCGGCCCGCAGTTCGTCAAATTCATTTGGATCGGAGCCGCTCGCTGGCCGTAGTGAACCCTGTGCAGCTTGGCTTCGACATCTTCGGATGCACGAAGGCTTGCCCGATACATTAGGAGGGCTTCTGCCGCTGCGGCTTCAAACGATTGCTGCGCGAACGACATGCCCAGCGAAACCATCAGGGGCGTGACAGGGTCGTGAACCTGCTTGGGTCCATCCAGGTCATGATCGCTCTCACTGTGGCGGCGCTGGTGGTGGTGTGCCGCCAAGCCAGCCAGCCGCATACGCAATGACGAGCAATACTACGATCGCTACTGCCACGCCGTACCAGAGACGCCTGTCGTTGAAATCCATCGTTGCCTCCTGCTATTCCGCCACGTGTTGGCCACTGGGCGGATTCCGTGAGACTCGCCGCCCTACTTCAACCGGCTCGATTACGTCGCGCCGATGAACCAAGAGCATGCGTTCTGCCTTCCGGCCGAGAGACTACTTGGCATCGCCATTCCCAAACTCGGCCAGCTCATCCAACTGCCAATCTAGCGAGGTCCCTATGACACAGATCCGAGCCGACAACCAGCACGTGACCCAAATCACCATCGTCGATTCCGAACCGGACAAGCAGGCCGAGGCATTGTCGGTCATGATCGAGCGAGCGCGCTTTATGGCGCGCCAGCCTGGCTTCATCTCAATCAGCCTGCATCGCAGCCTCGACGGGCGGCGCATCGTCAACTACGTCCAATGGCAGAATCGCGATCTGCTACGGTCGGCTCATCAATCGCCGGAATTCCGCAAGGAGTGGGGTCATTTCGATCAGTTGACGGACGAGATCGATCCCAATCTGTACGAGGTAGCCCAAGTGATAGATAGTGGTCAGTAGGCGTGCCGTCCACGTGACCTGAACCGCCGGGTCGAGACGGTCGACATGAGCTGACAAAGTCTAAGCCATGGCTGCCATGAACCATCGCGTCGTCAGCGTGTTCGGTGGAACCGGGTTTCTCGGCCGCCGCGTTGTTCGGCATCTCCGCAATGGTGAATTTTTCGTTCGGATTGCATCAAGACATCCGGAACGGGCCAAGATAATTGATGATACCGCTGGTGATCGGTTTACGTGCCGATATCGATGCGTCTCTCGCCGTTCACGGGCAAACGGCGTCGCCATAGGACAAGCATATAGGGGCCGGCCGGACGCGAAAAGATCCTCGGTCTCAAAGACGACCGAACTCGTTAAGCAGCTCTTCGAGTGTTTTGCCTTGGGCGACCCATTCGCGGGTCTTCTGTTCACGCGCTGCCTGTTCGCGCGCGAGCTCCACGACGGTTTCGGCGCTGGCTATCGGCACGACGGTCACGCCGATCGTGTCGGCGACCACAAAATCGCCGGGACTGATCCGTACGCCGCCGCATTGAATTGGCACGTTGATCGAGAGCTCATCCTTTCGGCCTGAAAACATTGTGTGCGTGCCTCGCGCCGTGATGGCGCGGGTCCAGATCGGCCAGCCGATCGCCTCAAGCTCGTCGATGTCGCGGCCGGAGCCATCGATGATCATGCCGCGAATGCCGCGGTTCCTGGCGAGCCCGCCCATCAGCCCGCCGCACACCGAGGTCTGCCGGTCGCCGCCCGCGTCGACGACGATGATGTCACCATCCCTGCCCATCTCGATTGCCCTGAGCGGGTCAACGAGGTCTCCCGGAGAGAGCTGGACCGTGAGAGCCTGGCCGACGATTTTCGCCGGAAACGGCGGCTTGATCTCCGAATCCATCACGCCCTGACGGTATTGCGCGTCGGCAAAGACGCATGAGGCGCTATAGCATTTGGCGACCTCATCGAATTTTGCAAGCAGCGCCGGCTGCCGCTTGAAATCGTTGAAAACCTTGAGCATTGCATGACCTTCCTTATCTTCGAGCCGGCGTTCGCGTCAGCTCTACTGCGTTAACCGGGTTGAGCGGCATGCCGCCGGTCAGCACGCGCGCGACTTCAGACGCGGCGGTTTCGCGGGCAACCCGGATCGACTCTTCGGAATAGTACGCCGTGTGGGGCGTCACGATGACGTTGGGGAGCGAGAACAGCGGATTGCCGCTTGGGTTCCACTTGGCGAGCTTGGCCGGCTCCTCTTCAGGATCATCCAGGCCGGCGCCGGCGATGCGGCCTTCGGTCAGCGCCCGATAGAGCGCGCGGTTGTCGATGGTTGGACCGCGGCCGGTATTCACTATAATTGCCCCCTTCTTCACCTGGCGGAATTCCGCCGCGCCCAGGAAATGCCGGGTCTCGGGGGTGATCGGCACCTGCATCATCAGAAAGTCGGAGTTTTGGAGGATCTCTGCCTTGCCGACGCGGCGCGCGCCTCTCGCCTCGGCGACGCCCTCCTCGATGTAAGGATCGTAAACGAGGATATCGACGCCGAAGCCTTTGGCGCGCTCGGCAATCGCCTGGCCGATCTTGCCGAAGGATACAATGCCCATCGTGCGCCCCTTCAACCGATGGATCGGTTGCCCGGTCTGCCAACGCCAGATCCCTTCATGGGTCGCGACGTTGTATTGAAAAAGCTTGCGGGCGAGCGCGAGCCATAGCCCGATCGCATGGTCGGCGACCTCGTCTGTGCAATAGTCGCGGACATTGGTGACAAGGATGCCCTTGGCGGTCGCCGCGTCGACATCGACGATGTCGACACCGACGCCATAGCGCGCGATCACACGGCAGCTCTGCATGCGTTCGATCGTTTTCGCGCCGATGCGGGCATACTGGTTCATCACCGCGTCGCAGTCGACCGTCTCGGCAGCCAGTTCCTCCTCCGACTTGGCCTGGAGCCCCACGACGCGCGCGCCGACTGCGTCCAGTACGGCCCGTTCGATATCCAGATTGCCGTAATCGTAGTCGGTGATGACGACCTTGGGGTGTGCCGCCATGCCACTTCCCTCCCGCGCCTCAGACATAGGCGCCGGCCGAATAGGTGAGCTCGTAGGAATGGCTGTAGAGCTCGATGATGTTGCCGAAGGGATCCTCGCAATAAACCATGCGGTAAGGCTTTTCACCGGGATAGTAGGAGCGGACCTGGCTCATCCGCTGGCGGCCGCCGAGGGACTCGATGCGCTTGACGCGCTCTTCGAGATGCTGGTCCTGCAAGCAGATGTGGAAGATGCCCGGACGCCAATATTCGAAGGGCCGCTCCTCCGGACGGGTTTTGGGGAACTCGAAGAGCTCGATGCCGATGCCGTCGCCGGTCGAGAGGTGGGCGATCCGGAAACTTCCCCAGCCGGCTCCGAAGACGTCGTCGCACATCTGGCCGATAGCGCTGTCGTCCTGGCTGACCCTGGTCGGACCCATGATCACATAACAGTCGAAGGCCATCGAGTAGAACTCGACTGCTTTTTCGAGGTCGGGCACGGTGATGCCGACGTGGGAAAAGGTTATGGCGGTCATTGATCTACCTTTCCTTTTTGTCCTGGCGAGGTGAGCGCGCCGACGATGAAGGCGAGTGCGCGACCGATCTCACCGCGCCACATGTCGACGCCGACCGCGGTCACGATGATGGCGCCGATGATGACGTTCTGGGCCGACGCCGGCACGGCGTTAAGGTTGAGCGCGTTCTGGACGATGACGATGGTAAGCGCGCCGATCACGGTGCTCACGATCTGGCCGCGACCGCCGGCGAGACTTGCGCCGCCAATCACTGCGGCGGCGATCGCCGATAGCTCCATCCCGACGCCATAATTGGGCGAGCCGGAATTGAGCCGTGCGGCCATAAGCACAGCGCCGACTGCCGCCATCGCGCCGGCAATGACGAAGGCAAGGAAGCGCGTGCGGGCGACATTGAGCCCGGAGAGCGCCGCCGCTTGCGGGTTACCGCCGACCGCGTAGATCGTGCGGCCGAAGGCGGTGTAGCGCATGACGAAGAAGGCGAGTGCGTAGAGGCCGATAACGTAGAAGAGCGGCAGTGGCACCCCGAGGAGCGAGCCGTAGAAGATCGGCTCAAGCTTCGGGTGCACAGAGAATACCGGCGAGCCGTTGTTGAACATAAAGGCGCTGCCACGGAACGCCGAGAGTGCCGCGAGCGTGGTGATGAACGACGGGATACGAAAGTAGGCGGTGAGGACGCCGTTCACGGCGCCAAGGAACACGCCGATCAGAAGGACGAGCAGAACCGCGAACGGCAGCGGCACGCCCCCGAATTTGATCGTCATAGCGAAAACCATAGTCATCAATGCGATGGCCGAACCGGGGGAAAGGTCGATGCCGCCGGTGAAGATCACGATGGTCGAGCCGATCGCAACGATCGCAACGATGCTCACCTGCAGAATGAGGTTGGACAGATTGCCGACATCGAGAAAGCGGTTGGTGGTGAGCGCCACGACGACAGCCACCAGGAGAAGGGCAGCAAGCGGACCGACGATCTGGTTGCTCACCAACCGCTTCATGCGGCAAGCTCCTCTTGGTCGGCGGAGGCCTTGACCAGGTCGGCCTTGTCGAGGCTCCTGGCATCGCGGATTGCGACGATCCTTCCGCGGCTTACAATGCCGATCCGGTCGCTCATCGCGAGCAGCTCGTCATAGTCGGAGCTGATCAGGATGACGCCCTTGCCGGCAGCTGTAAGCTCGTTGACGAGCTGATACACAGCGATCTTGGCGCCGACATCGATACCTTGGGTCGGCTCGTCGAGAACGAAAAGCTCGGCCTCCGCGAACAGCCACCGGGCAATCACGATCTTCTGTTGGTTGCCGCCAGAAAGCTCGCCGACCAGCGCCGTCCCGGCAGTCGGCGTGATTCTGAGGCTCTGGATCAGGCCGTGGGTAAGGCGTCGTTCGCGGGCGTGATCGAGCATGGCTCGGTGCGTGATCCGGCCGAGCCCGGCGATCGAGATGTTCTCGAGCCCACTGAAATTGAAGAAGAGCCCGTCGGATTTTCGATTCTCCGGCACAAGCGCGATCCCGGCGGCGATCGCGTCGCGCGAGGACAGAAGCTTGAGCGATTTGCCGCGAAGCCGGATTTCGCCTTGCCGAAGCACATCGACCCCGAACAGGGCGCGGGCGATTTCGGTGCGGCCGGAGCCGAGCACGCCGCCAAGGCCGAAGACCTCGCCGCGGCCAACCGTAAAGCTAGCGCCGGCGACGCGGTTGCTGGTGTGGATGGAGCGCACGTCGAGGAGGGCGTCACCCGTGGCATTCGCCGCCTTGGGAAAGTGTTCCTCGACGCGGCCGACCATCTTACGGACAATGGCCCTGATCTCGACCGGCGTTTCCGCTGCGTTCGATACCACGCGCCCATCCTTGAGGATCGTTGCTTCGTCGACGAGTTCAACGACCTCGTCCAGGCGATGCGAGATGTAGAGGATGATCCTGCCATCGTCCCTGAGGCGCAGGAGAAGGCGATGAAGCTCGGCGATCTCGTCGGGGCCGAGGGCGGTGGTCGGCTCGTCGAGAATGATCATCGAGGCGTTGGCCGCGATCGCCTTGGCGATCTCCACGACTTGCTGGCCGGCGGTTGAGAGTTCGCCCACGATCGCGTCCGGGTCGATCGCGACGTGGATGCGGCCAAGCACGCGCCGGGCTCCCTCGCGCATTGCCGGCCAGTCTATCCGCCATCGGTTTCGCGGAAGCCGGCCGAGATAGATGTTCTCCGCGACCGATAGCGTTTGGACGAGCGAGAACTCCTGAAAGACCGTGGCGATCCCTGCGCGCCGCGCGGCGATCGGGTCGGCAAGCACGACCGGCCGGCCCGCACACAGGATCTCGCCCGAATCGGGCTGATGCACCCCGCACAGCACCTTGACAAGCGTGGACTTGCCGCAGCCATTCTCGCCGAGCAGGCCGTGAATCCGCCCGGCAACGAGGCTGAGCGACACGGAATCGTTCGCCACAACGCCGGGGAAACGCTTGGTCACGTTCCTCAGCTCCCAGACGGGAACGCTCTCTTCCATAGCTCTCCACGCGATCCTAGCTTCGCCCGACCGAGTGGTCCGGCCGAGCGAGGGGGGTGCTGCTTAGGGAACATGAGTTCGTCTCAATACTGCATCGACGGCTTCGGATAGAGCTTGTCGGGCGCCTGCAGAACCGGCAGCACATTGGCCTTGTCGACAATCGTCGTCGGTGTTTCGACAAACCCTCCTGCGAAATTGCCGTCGAGCACGTCGATCGCGACCTGCAATGCAATCTGGCCCATGACGAATGGTGTCGTGTTGACAGTCGCGGTGACCGTACCTTTGCTGATCTCCTCGAGAGCGGCCGTGTCGCCATCATTGCCAAGCAGGATCAAGTCGTTTCGACCGAGCGACTTAGCGGCGAGTTGGGCACCCATGATCATGTAGTCGTTCGCGGCAAAGATGACGTCGACGTCCGGATGACCCTGGAGCAGGTCCATGCCGGCGGTGTTGCCACCCTCAACATTCCAGCCGCCGGGAATGCTCGCAACAATATCCACATTCGGCTTGCCCTTGACGGCGTCGAGGAAGCCGCCGACGCGCTCTGTCGAATGGTAGCCGGGCTGGCCTTCGATGACCGCGGCTTTGACCGATTTATCGGCGAGCCTCTCAAGGAGGTATTCGCCGATCTTATGCGTGCCTTTGCGTTGCGAATAGCCGACCACGGCATGGACCGGGGTCGGAAAGTTGGCGATGTCGGAGTTGACGATGACGACGGAGATGCCTTTGTCGACGGCCTGCTTGACGAGCGGAGCGGCGGCCGCCTCGTCATGAGTCGACAGGACGATGGCGTCGACGCCCTGCGTGATCACGTCCTGGATCATGCCCATCTGGCCGTTGATGTCGGCGCCGCTTTGCGGGGCGAGCATGAAGGTCTCAACATTGCCCTTCTCGGCCGCTGCGGCTTTGAGGCCCTCGCCGATGGCGATGTAGTAGTTGAACTCGGTCGCCGGCGGCATGTAGGCGATGCGGATCTTGTCCTTGCCGGCGCCCTTGGTGATCGGCGCCTGTGCGCCCGGTTGAAGCGGTTGCGGTGCGGCGTAGTCGATGGCGAGGGCAATACCGGTCGCCGTGAGTACTACGACCGCGCTTGTCGCTGCTATCGCGATCAACGATCGAAAGCTGAAGCTCATGTCTTTCCTCCCTTGGACGCTTGACGGGTTCTATCCGGCGAACGGCGCGTCCACGACGCCGCGCACGCCGGGTTTGAAAGCGAAGAGAGAGCCGGCCGTCGGCTCGGCGGCGATCTGCTCCCGCGTCGCCTCCAGTCGCGATGTGGTGATGTAGAGAGTCTCGAGCTCAGGCCCGCCGAAAGCGCAGCAGGTCGGCTTCAGCACCGGCACCTCGACCACCCGGTCGATGCTCCCGTCCGGCAGGATGCGGACGACTCGCCGCCCTTCCCATTCGGCATTCCACACGGCGCCTTCAGCGTCGACGCACGAGCCGTCCGGAATGCCCGGCTCTCCCTTGAAATCGTTGAGGACTTGTCGGTTGCCTGGAACCCCGGTGCCCGGATCGTAGTCATAGACCCAGATGGTTCCGACGGAGGTGTCGGCGAAATACATGCGGCGCCCGTCGGGCGAGAAACAGGTCGAGTTGGCGCAGCCAACGCCGGTAATGATCGTCGTTACCGATTCGTCGGGGTCGATCCGCAACACGGTCGATTTTTCCGGTCCGGAACCCTCGTTCATTCCGCCGGCGATGAACCGGCCCTGGCGATCCGTGCGGCCGTCATTGAGACGCGTCGCCGGTTTGTCGGGCTCGAAGCGATGGATCGTCGCGAGTTCGCCGGTGCCGGGGTCGAAGAACGCCACCTCCTTTGCGAGGGCGAGAATGAAACCGCCTTTCTCGCGGGGCGCGAAGCAGCAGACGCGGTCCGCCATGGCGATTGAACCCGAAGCACCTGATGAGGGTTCGAGCCACCACAGACGCTTCCCGTGGATGTCCGTCCACCAGACCCGGCGGTCATGGTGGTGCCACAGAATTCCCTCGCCGTGCAGGTTACGGCAATCGAGCGCGAGCTCGGCTCTGTCCATGTCTCCTCCCCGGAGCACGTACCTTGGCTTCGTAACGGGCCGTCAGCGAAGCCGCTTCCTGTTGCCGAACTTTCTGGTGTCTGGTATATCACCTTGCAGATGGCAGGCAATACCAAAATCAGCGGCCGGCTTCCCGTCGCCAGGATCAAGCGACCCAAATCGCTCGCGGAAACCGTGCTCCACCAGCTCCGCGAGTCGATCGTCCACGGTGACCTCGCGTTGGGTCAGCCTCTCTCTGAACGTCAGCTCGCCGACGATCTCGGCGTGTCGAAGACTCCTGTCAGAGAGGCGCTCGCCCAGCTCCGCGCCGAGGGCCTGGTGCTGATCTATCCGCAGCGCGGCGCCTTCGTCTTCACGCTGAGCGCTCGCGAGGTTCATCAGATCTGTGAATTCCGGAGTGCGGTAGAAACGGCGGCGCTGAGGCTCGCCATCGCGCGCGGCCCGGATGGCTTCGCGGCGGAGCTTGAAGACATCGTGCGCGGCATGGCAGCCGCGCAGCGGCAGGGCGACCAGCGGCTCTATCTGTCCCTGGACACCCGCTATCACGCGGCCTTCTTCGAGCACTGCGGCAATAGCTATCTGCGCGACAGCTATGCGCGCTATGTCGGCAAGATCGCAGCGCTCCGGACCCACCTTGCCGGCAAGCCGCTTCACACGAAGCTGTCGTTCCAGGAGCATCGACAGATGCTCGACACCATCCGGCGTGGCGACGCAGACGCAACGATAGCGGTTCTGGATATCCATATCGGACGGACGCGCGAGACCTATTCCAACGGTATCGAGGACATTGCCGCCGCGGATAAAGGAATTCCGGAGGCGAGCTGATGGCGGCACCGCTCCTCGAGCTCAGCGACATCACGAAGTGGTACGGCACGACGCGGGCCCTTGGCGACGTCGATTTCGATCTGAAGCGGGGCGAGGTGCATGCGCTTGTCGGCGAAAATGGTGCCGGGAAATCGACACTCCTCGCCATCCTCTCCGGTGTGGTCGCGCCCGACAAGGGTACGATCAACATAGACGGGCGGGCGGTCACCATTGACGACCCATCCAGAGCGCAGGCGCTCGGCATCAGCACAGTCTTCCAGGAGCTTAGCCTCGCCGGGGCCCTAACGGTCGCCGAGAACGTCTTTGTCGGCCGAGCTCCGACGGCCTGCGGGGTCATACGCTGGAGCGAGCTCCGGCGGCGGACCCAGCAGATCCTCTCCCCCTTCGGCATCGAAATCGATGTCGGTCGCCCGGTTGACCGCTTGCCCGCGGCCACGCGCCAGCTTGTCGAGATTGCCAAGGCGCTGTCGCTCGACGCTCGCATCCTTCTCCTCGACGAGCCAACCTCGGCGCTCACCTCCGATGAGGTCGCAGCGCTGTTTGACATCATCACTCGGCTTAAGACCCGGGGCATCGGCATCGTCTATGTGAGCCATCACATGGCCGAGGTCTTCCAGATCGCCGACCGCATCACCGTGCTGCGCGATGGCCGAAGGATGACCACGCGCGCCGTGCCGGAGACTTCCATCGACGACGTCGTGCGCGCCATGGTCGGCCGGAACCTCGAAATCTTCGCAGCCGCGACGGCGCTCGTGCCGGGTCCGGTGGCGCTTGCAGTCCGTGGCAACGGAGCCAAGGGCAACTCGCGGCATCTCGAACTTGAAATACGGTTCGGTGAGGTCGTCGGTCTTGCGGGCCTGATGGGATCGCGCCGCAGCGAGCTCGCACGCAGCCTCGTCGGCCTGCAGCGGCCGCCAGGAGGCGCTGCGATCGAGATCAAGGGCCGTCCGACGCGCCTGCGTTGTCTCCGCGACGCGATGACCCGCGGCATTGCCTATGTGCCGGACGATCGCAAAGCCGAAGGCCTGTTCTTGTCGATGTCGGTCACCGATAATTTCGTCGTGACTGCGCTTCGTCGGTTCGCGCGGCTCGGTTGGATCGAAAGGGCGGCGGCGAAGGCGGCGGCGAGTGAGGCGGTCGAACGCTTCCGGATACGAGTGCCGAGCCTTGCGGCGGCGGCCGGAAAACTCAGCGGCGGCAACCAGCAGAAACTGATGTTGTCGAAGTGGCTTGCGAGCGACCCGGCGATCATCGTGATTGACGAGCCGACCAAGGGCGTCGACGTCGAAGCGAAAAGGGAGATCCACAAGGAAGTCCGCCGCCTCGCTGCTGCCGGTAAGGCGATTCTCTTGATCTCCTCCGACCTCCCGGAGCTCTTCACCATCTCCGATCGGATCGTCGTCATGCGAGAGGGACAGATCGTCGGCGATCTCCCGACACGTTTGGCAACGGAAGAGAGCGTAATGGCTCTTGCCTCCGGCACCGGTCACAAGCACGAAGGGGAGGCGGCATGAGCGTCGACGAGGTCGGTCGGTGGCCTTTGCGTATCGGCAGCCGTGTCCTTCGGCGCTTCGTCGAGACGCGCGAGTTGACGCTCCTGGTTCTTATCGTTGCGATCATCGTCGGAATGTCGCTGGCTTCGCCGGTCTTCCTGTCGCTGGCTAACTTCCGTGCGATAGCCATCGGCATGGCGCCGACCGTGATCATCGCTGTGGGCATGACGGTGCTCCTGGTCTCTGGTGGATTCGATCTCTCGGTCGGTTCCGTGCTGGCGCTGGCGAGCACCGTGACCGCGCTTCTTCTGTTAAGCGGCGCCTCCATCCCGCTGGCGATTCTTGGTGCGCTTGCTCTTGGCGTCATCATCGGCCTTGCCAACGGCATCGTCGTCACCAGGATCGGTGTCAATCCCCTGGTCGCCACTCTCGGCTCGATGTCGATCGCCCGCGGGATCGCCTTGGTGCTGACGGAAGGATTCTCGCTCATCAATCTACCGCCGGCCTTCGGGTGGGCCGGCCGCGCCGAGATTCTCGGCCTGCCGTTTCTTCTTTGGGTCGCGCTCGCATTGGTGGTCGTCTTCGACCTCGCCATGCGGCATGGAAGCTTCTTCCGGCAACTCTACTATATCGGCTCGAACGAGAAGGCGGCGCGTCTGTCCGGTTTGGCCGTCGATCGCGTCCGCACGCTCGCCTACATGCTGAGCGGTCTGCTGGCCGCGCTTGCCGGCGTGCTCCTCGCGTCGCGGCTGATGAGCGGTACGCCTACGGCAGGCAACGCGCTCGAATTGCAGGTGCTCGCAGCCGCCGTGATCGGCGGCGCAAGCCTGCGCGGCGGGGAGGGCACCGTCCTAGGTGCGTTTCTCGGCGTCGTCTTCGTCGCCTTGATCAACAACGCCATGACCATGCTCGCCGTTTCGATCTACTGGCAGATGATCGTCACCGGCGCCGTTCTTGTCGTGGCCGTTGCGCTCGACATGCTGGTGCGCCGCGGCGACGAATAAGCCAGGGCCTACAGGGGCCCCAACCGAAGAAGGGAGGAAAGTGATGACGACACTCGATCTCGACCGCCGCAGCCTGATGAAGCTCGGCGGGATTGGCCTTGCCGGGACGGGACTCGGCCTCGTACCTCAATTCAGCGATGAAGCGCTCGCTCAGGGCGAGGGCATGGAATACGTGTTTCTCTCCATCGTCACGCAGGTGCCGTTCTGGGTCGACCACCGCAAAGCGCTCGAAGACGCCGCTAGATCGCTAAACATCAAGACGAACTTCACTGGCCCGCTCGACTTCGACACCGCCGCCCAGGCGCGGCAACTCGATGAGCTGATCGCGCGGAAGCCGGCCGGCCTCCTGATCTTTCCTGGCGACGCCGCCTCGCTTGCGGCCGGCATCGACCGCGCCGTCGATGCAGGAATTCCGGTCGCCATGATCATCGGCGACGCGCCGGGCACCAAGCGCGCCGTGTATCTCGGCATCTCGAACCTCGAAGCCGGCAAGGTCGGGGGCAAGATGCTTGCCGAGGCGATCGGCGGCAAAGGCAAGGTGATCCTCGGTTCGTTCCCCGCGCCTTCGGTTCTGGAGCGGGTCGAAGGATACAAGGCCTACTTCAAGGAATCCGCGTCCGAAATCGAAGTAGTCGACGTGGTCAACGACAAAGCGGACCCGTCTTATGCCCCCACGGCCTACAGCCAGTCGCTCCTCGCTCATCCTGACGTGGTCGGTATCGGCGGCACCGACGGCGACAGCGGCAAAGGTGCTGCCATCGCGGTGCATGAGACCGGTCGCCAAGGTCAGGTCAAGATCGTCGCGATGGACCGGAACGACGACATGCTTCCCTACATAGAGGATGGAACGATCGTCGGCGCCGTGGTTCAAAAATCCTATGTCGAAGCTTTTCTCGCCGTGCATCTCCTTCATTGGCTGAATACCGATGGCATGAAGGTCGTGCCGGACTACAAAGCGGCTGGCGTCAACCCCTTGCCGGAAAAAGTCGAGACTGGCGTGATGCGCCTTACCAAGGATAACGTCGCCCAATTCAAACACTGAGCGACAGGCCGGGCCGCGGATCTTCCGCGGTCCGGCGGGCGCGCGGGCCGGGTGCGGCTGATTGAATGTCCTTATCATCGTCGGGAGACGAAGATCGAGCTCTGGCTGTTGTTTCAGCGGCGGCGGGGAATCGGCGGTGCCCTCGCGAGGGGATTCGTTGGGCCGGTCTTCCCGCTCCGGCAAGTCCCTATCTAGCTTGAATTCCGCAGCCGGCGGTCCCGTTAAGGCCGGCTCGTGGCTATCTGGCCGATGATTTACCTAGAGCCTGCAACTGCGCCCCTGACCGTCGAAAACATGAGCGTCGGCCGGGTCGAAGCGGAAGCGGACAGACGAACCGATCGTTGCGGCCGGTTTGCCTTGCAGTTCCACTGTCAGGAGCTGGCGCAGGCCGTCGACCTTCAGGTAGAGCAGACTTGTGCCGCCGAGCCGCTCGACGAGGACGATCTCGGCCGCAATGCCCTTGTCCGCGACAAGCGAAATGGCGTTGGGACGCACGCCGATCTCCGCGGTGCCGCCGGGCGCGAGGCGCAGGCCTTCGCGCGTGGAGAAGAGCGGCTGGCGGTCCGCCGCGAGACGGAAGGCGATGGCATCGCCGACGCGCTCCGCGACGGCCGGAAGAAAGTTCATCTTCGGCTGGCCGAGAAAGCCGGCGACGAAGCGGTTGGCCGGCCGCTCGTGGAGATCGAGCGGCCGGCCTTGTTGCACGACCCGACCCTTGTCCAGGATGACGATGCGGTCCGCCAGCGTCATCGCCTCAACCTGGTCATGGGTGACATAGATCATGGTTGTTTCGAGCTGCCTGTGGAGCCGAGCCATCTCGACCCGCATCTGCGCGCGCAGGTCGGCATCGAGATTGGAGAGCGGCTCGTCAAAGAGAAAGACGTCGGGCTTGCGCACGATCGCGCGGCCGATCGCGACCCGCTGCCGCTGGCCACCGGAGAGCTCTCGCGGCCGGCGCGCAAGAAGCTCTTCGATCTGCAATGTGGCCGCCGTCTCCGCGACCTTCCGGTCGATCTCGGCCTTGTCCGTGCCAAGCATCTTCAGGGCAAAGCCCAAATTCTCGGCCACGCTCATATGTGGGTACAGCGCGTAGGACTGGAACACCATGGCGATGCCGCGGTCGGCCGCCGCAACCGCGTTCATCGGCTTGCCGCCAATGCTGAGCTCCCCCGAACTGACGGATTCCAGCCCGGCGATCATCCGGAGCAAAGTCGACTTGCCGCAGCCCGAGGGGCCGACGAAGACAACGAACTCGCGGTCGTGCACGGTCAGCGACACGTCGCGCACGGCCTCGACACGGCCAAAAGTCTTCGAGACGTTCTTCAGTTCGACGGACGCCAAGTCACGACCCCTTCGCAGCGACGGCCCACATTTCGATCTCCACCAGGAAGCCTGGGAGAAGAGCGGACCGCACGGCAGTGCGCACGGGCAGGGGCTCTACCATTACCTTCTCGCAGGAGGCGTTGAAGCGCGCCCAATGGCGAAGGTCGGCGAGGTAGACGTTGACTTTGAAGACGTCGCGCAGCCCGCAATCAGCGGTGGCCAGCTGCCTTTCGCAGTTCTGCAGCGTCGCGGCGGCCTGCTCCTCGATCGTATCGCCCACGACATTGCCGTCCATATCGACGGCGACCTGGCCGGAAATGACGACGAGATGACGGGCGTCCACCTGCAGCGCCGGCGAATAGGGCCCGGCGGTTACATGCTGTGTGGTGCCGCGCGGGCGGCTCTTCAGCGGATGCAGCGCTTCGTTACCGATTGTCTCGTCCATGATGCTATCCCTTGACCGAGCCGTTGAGCAGGCCTTCGACGACAAAGCGCCATACGAGGACGACCAGCACCAGGGTCGGAACGATTGCGATGAAGATTGCCGTGTTGAGCAGGCTCCACGAGACATCGGTGTTGCGCGCCAGGGCGGCCATCACCACCGATACCGGCCGGGTGGCGGCGTCGCCGGACAAGACCATGGAGAACATGAATTCGGAATAGGAGAGCATGAAGGCAAACAGGCCGGTCGCGCCGATCGACGGCAAGGCGAGCGGCAACGCGACGCGCAGGAAGGCCTGCAGACGACTGCAATGGTCGAGGACTGCAGCCTCGAACAGCTCCTGCGGTATCTTGCGGAAGAAGACGGAGAGGATCAGCACGGTGAAGGGCAGGGCCTTGGCCGTGTGGACGAGGATGATCCCGATCCGGGTTCCGGTCAGCCCCAGGCCCTCGAGCATCATGTAGATCGGCGTCACCAGCGCTATCGCCGGAACCAGCGGCGACAGGATCAGGAACATGAAGCTGAGCTTCTTTCCGGGAAATGCATGGCGCGCGTAGATGAAGGCTGCGGGTGCGCCGAGGAGCATGTTGAGCAGCATTGCGCTCAACGCAATGATCGAAGAATTGACAAGGCTGTGCGGCACCTGGCGCGCGGCATCCGAGATCATCGCGCGGTTGGCGCTTGCCTGCCGGTAGGATGCCGGCAACTCGCCGGTGAAGATATAGCGATAGCTTTCGAGGCTCGGTCCCTCGGAAAGAACGCTGCGGTTGGGGTCGAGCAGAATGCGGTCCGGTACCAGGCTGCCATAGAGCGCAAGCGCCACCGGCCCACCGGTGAAGAGCAGGATCAGCGCAGCGAAGAGGAAGGTGAGCAGCGGATTGCGGCGGCCTGGCATCTCAGTCGCCCTCGAACAGGTCGGACGGCAGGGCGCGGGTGATCGCCAGGATCATCACTGCGGAGATCGCCACGACGATGAAGGCGACCGCCGAGCCCGTGCCGAAGTCGTACATCGAGAAGCTTTCCTTCCAGATCTGGAAGGAGAGCAGCGTGGTGGCCGTGCCGGGCCCGCCGCCGGTCATGGCGTAGACGAGGTCGTAGGTCGTGAAGGCCGCCAGGGCATTGTAGATCAAAAGCACGACGAACATCGGCTTGATCTCGGGAAAAATCACATAGCGGAAACGCCTGACCGGACTGCGGCAATCGATCGCCGCGGCTTCAAGGGTCTCGGAATTGATGGCCGAAAGCGCCGCCATGATGAGCACCACGGCGAAGGGGATCTGAGTCCAGATATGCGCCACCACGACTGAGATCAGCGCGAGCTTCGGCGAGGTGAGCCAGGGAATGGAGCCGTCGATCGCCCCCAGCGCGCGCAGCGTGCCGTTGAGTACGCCGAAACTGGGATGGAACACCCAGATCCACAGCACCGCGCTGATTGCCCCGGGCAGCACCCATGGCAGGAGCACGATCGAGCGGACGATCCTCGAGCCGAAGAACCGGCGCTGGAGGAACAGGGCGGTCAAGGTGCCGAACACCACCACCAGGGGGGCGGCAATCGCGGTGAAGAGCAGGGAATTGTAAAGCGCATCGAGGAAATAACCGCTCTTGACCACGCGGACATAGTTGTCGATGCCCGTAAACGGCGTGTCGGGGAAAAGCAGCAGCACCGAATGCATGCTGGTCCACAGCGCATAGGCGATCGGATAGATCGTCATCAGCGCGACCGGCAGCAGCGCCGGCAGGAGCCAGATGGCCGGAAAGCGTTGCGTGGTCCACATGGGCAGGTCGGCTTTTCAGTTGGACGGCGAGCGGCCGGTATCGGCAACTCGCCGCTTTTATCGCGGACCTAGCGGCTGGCGAACTGTTCCCGCATCTGGTTCCAGCGCTCCGCGCCGTCCTTCATGACCTGCTCGACGGGAGCTTCGCCGACCATGGCCTTGGCGAGCAGCGGACGGAAATAGGCCGACCATTGCGAGCCCCACTCCGTCCAGGTCCCCGCCCGCGCCGTCGCGACCTGCTGCTTCAGCGTCGGCACGTCGATCCATTTGCCCCAAGCTTCAATGACCGACTGGTCCTCGAACAGCGGAAGCTGCCCGAAGCCGAGGCCCTTCTCTGCGGCCCAGCGCTTGGCGACCGTATAGGGCTTGCCGGCCATGAAGTTGATGAACTTCCAGGCGGCCTCGGCGCGTTCCGGGTCGGCCGCCGTCTTGGCCGTCACCGCATAGAATTTCGAAAAGCCAAGCGTCGTATGTGTCTCGCCCGGCATCGGCGCCAGCGCGAACTGGCCGGCGAGCGGCTGGTCGGCCGCGTTGTTCATCGCCGCCAGTACATAATTATAGACGACGGTGAAGGCATGCTGGCCGGTGTTCATTGCTGGGATGATCTTCGATTCATGCGTTTCAGGCTGAACCAGTCCCTTGGAGAAGGCGTCGGCGAGCCATTGAAGCTGCTTGTACGCGCCGTTCTCGGGATTGTCGAAGATCGCTTTCTGCTCGGCATCGAACAGCTTTGCCCCGCGGCCATAGGCCTGCGCCACGAAAGCATCGAAGAAGTTCGGGAGTTCCTGGGCGTATTCATACGAGATCGGCCGCTCCATGCCGTCCGCCTTGAGCTTCTCGGCGGCAGCCGTCACCTCTTCCCAGGTCTTGGGCACGGCGATGGCCTTCTCCTCCAGGATTTTCTTGTTGTAGATGAAGGAGATCGTATCGGCATAATAGGGCAGGCCGTAGAGCTTGCCCTTGTATGTCATGTCGCTCAGCGCAAATCCGGCGATGTCCTTCTTCAGGTCGTCCACCGCACCCGCCGGCGCGATGTCGTCCAGCGGCACCACGAATCCGGCAGCGGCCCAGGCCGGCAACCAATCCTGACCGCCGTAGATCACGTCGGTGGGGGTGTTACCGCGAAAGCGCAGGACGAGGCTGTCGTGATAGTCCGGCCAGGTATAATCGGTGACCTTCACCTTGATGCCCGGATTGGCGGCCTCGAACTTCCCGACATTGTCCTGGATGGTTTCCAGCGAATAGTTCCACACCACGAATTCCAGCGTGATGTCCCCGGCCAGGGCCGGTTTCGCCAGGAGAGCGCCGGAGATCAGCGCCGCGGCGATCGTCAGCTTGCGAAATTTCATCGAGACACTCCTTCCCCTTGGTGCGCCATGAGCCCGGATCCGCCGGCGCTACCATCAGATGATCGTTGACACCGTACTTCATGATGGAAACTATACGAACCGATCGAGATCAATTGCAACCTTTTTAGGACAGGTCGTAAACTCCGGGACTTTGGGACGCGTGCCGGTCGACGGTGAAGATAGGAGCAACAGATGCGGTGGGAAGAACTGAGCTCTCCGGACGTCGCAGCACTTGACCGGGAGCGCACCGTCCTCATGCTGCCTCTGGGCTCGGTCGAGCAGCATGGCAAGCATATGCCGCTCGGCACCGACACGATGCTAGCCCATGCCGTCGCGCTGGCCGCCGCCGCGCGCGCCGGCGACGCCGCTGTGCTGCCGCCGCCCTGGTTCGGCTTCTCGGCACATCACATGCGTTTTCCCGGCAGTATCACGCTGCGGGCGGAAACGCTGACGGCGGTGGCGGAGGACATCGTCGGATCGCTGGTGCAGCATGGTTTTCGCCGCATCCTGATCGTCAACGGCCATGGCGGGAACGCCGGCGTAATCGACGTGCTGGCCTCGACGCTCGGGCACCGGTTTTATGGCGCCGCGCGGATCGCCGTGCTTACCTATTTCCAGCTGGCGCGGCAGGCGATCGCAGAGCTCAGGCGGTCGAAACCCGGCGGCATGGGCCATGCGTGCGAATTCGAGACGGCGATGGTCCAGCATCTGCGGCCGGACCTGGTGAAGATCGAGAACGCCGAGGCCGCCTATCCCGATCCCGGATCGGCCTATCTGACCACCGATCTCCTGGGCGCGTCGGCAATCCGCATTTATCACGATTTTGCCGACCTCTCGCCCAGTGGCACGCTCGGTGATCCGTCCCTCGCCAGCCCCGAGGCGGGTGCAGCCTTCTTCGAGGCGGTCGCCGATGCGCTCGCTATCTTCATCGATGATTTTCGCAGCTGGCGGATTCCGGAGCCGCGCGCGTGATCGAGCCTCTCAAGGTCGGCGTCATCGGGCTCGGTTTCTTCGGCCTGCGTCATGCGCGCATCTATGCCGAGCATCTCCGCGCCGAACTGGTCGGCGTCTGCGACCGCGATCCGGAGCGGACAAGCGAAGCGACGAGGATCACCGGCGCGGCCGGCTTCGCCGACTATCGGGCGCTGCTCGGCCTGCCCGGCCTTCACGCCGTCAGCATCTGCCTGCCGGATCGGCTGCATGAGGAGGCGGCGATCGCGGCCGCCGAAGCGGGCAAGGCCATCCTGCTCGAGAAGCCGCTCGCGCATACGGCCTCCGCCGCGCGGCGCATCATGGAGGCCGTCGAAAGAAACGGGATTCGGCTGATGGTCGGCCATATATTGCGGTTCGATCCGCGTTATGTGCAGACGTTCCATGCGGCAGCACCGGAACGGCTTGGCGAGCCGATCCATCTGCGCGCCAAGCGCAATGGCATACGCTCGACCGCCAGGCGCCTCGGCGGCGCCAGCTCGATCCTCTTCTACATGGGCGTGCACGACGTCGACGCCATGCAGTGGATCGCGCGCTCCCGCATCCGCCGGGTGTACGCACAGAAGCGTTCGGTGCTCGGCAATGGCAACGAGGATGCGCTCTACGCGGTCGTGAATTTCGAGAATGGCGCGATCGGCAGCATCGACTATTCCTGGGCATGGCCGGACGGGCTGATGAACGGATTCCGTTCGGCGCTGGAAATCGTCGGAACCCGCTCGGCGACGTATCTCGACTGCTCCGATCAGGGGTTCTTCACGGTCGAGGACCAAGGCACCAGCGGCGGCGATACGCATCTGTGGCCCGAGGTCAACGGACGCATTGCCGGCGACCTCGCCGATGAGCTCGACCATTTCGTCAAGGCCACCCTGTCGGGGCAGCCTTACCTGCAGGATCCGCGCGAGGCTCTTGACGCGATCCCCGTGCTCGACGCGCTGGCACGATCGGCGGAAACAGGACTGCCCGTTGAAGTGGAACGCTGATTGGGCCAGATTGCGCCGGAATGGTTGACTTGCCGGATTGATTCTGCTTCTCGCCGGGCAAATCTCGGGACCTGACCTTTGATGGCCTACACAGCGGCATTGCAGGAACTGGCTGCGATAGCGACAAACGACCGGGCGACGCCGTCAATCGTCTACCGCTCGTTGCTGCGCGGCATCAGGGAAGGCCTGATGGTGCCGGGGGCGAAGCTGCCCAACGAACGCGAGCTCGCGCAGCAGCTCAAGACCAGCCGCACCGCTGTGCGTAGCGCGCTTGCCATGATGGAGCGCCAAGGGCTCGTGCACCGGCGGGTCGGCAGCGGCACCTTCCTGGCCGACGATGCGCGCGACATCTTCAGCCGGATGGACCAGACCAATGCCGCGAACCACGACGCGGTCCCTTCCTTTGCCGAGATCGTCGAAGGCCGGCTGCTGTTCGAGCCGGCGATGATGCGTCTCGTCGTGACCCGCGTCGATGACGGCGAGATCGCGGAGATGCGGCGCATCCTGGAGGAAATCCTCTCCGCCCACTGCTGGGAGGATTTCAAGGAGAGCATCTATGCGCTGCACCGGCAAATGTTCGCCAGCACCAAGAACAAGTTCCTGATGCAGATCATGAACAGCATCCTGGGCGACCGGCAGGCGGTCCAGTTCGACGGCCGCGACACGGACAAGCCGGCGCCGGAGCCGGTGCGGAAGCAGACCCACAAGGATCTGCAGCTCATCGTCAATGCGATCGCCGCGCGCGACGCGGCGCGCGCCGAGGAGCTGGTCTCCGACCATCTGATGCGCACGTTCGCCACGATCAACATCTGGCAGTAAGCCGTTACAGAGCCGATGGGATCGATCGGTCGCCGTTCCTGTTGAAGCCGCTGCCCTCGACCAGCCGGAATTGATGGGTCCAGCATCAGATGGGACCCGCTCATGGGCGAAAGCCAGGGATTTCAGGTGTCAGCGAGTAGCTTTCCGTTGCTTGCTGTGCTTTTTGCAGTACTGCCAGAGCATCTCCGGCCTTCCAGTTGTCGGAGAGAGGGCTTCTCAAGGCGGTTGAAGGCGATGCGGCCGGCGATTTAATCCGAAGGGCTGCAGACCTGTGGTGACAGCTACGCGGCCGTCATCGAGCGCGGGACCGTACGGAACAAAGCGGGAAGGTTGACGATTCTGGCCCACGAAAAAGCCAATGAAATCAAGGTTCAAGGCATGTCCTCCGGGCCTACCAATCACTATATATCAGTGGCTTACGCCTAATTCTTCGAGATTGAATTGAGCGTTAACGGATAAGTCAAGGAGTTTTGAAGGAAATGATTTTGGGCCTCTTCGTCAATTTTCTCCTTCTCGTTGATGGCACTCGTCACACGTAGCTTAAGAACTCCGGCTTCGAAAGACCTTCCAACGAGGCATGGGGTAGTCGGCGGCAATGGCGTGCATTTAGGCCGGTTCTGACTTCGGCCGAGGGCTCAAAACACTCGAAGGCGCTCGCCATAAAGGCGCCGCGGGTGAGGGCAGGAGCTGGCTCCTGGGAGAACCGGTCTGGGTCCTCGATCTATGCGCCGTCATATTCGAAGAGGATCGTCTCTGTGCCGCGGGCGCGATTGCTGCACGCCAGTCCGACGGGCGCGTGTGGCCGTCGTCCACATGACCTGAACTGCCGGGTCGAGACCGCCGACATAGGGTGTAGCGATCATGTTTTTCACTTCGCCCGGTATTTGCTCGCATAGTGCTTGGCAAGAACCTTGCGAATCTGCTCAGCAAGGCGCTTGTTGCCGGTCATCGCCCGCGCCTTGTCATCGCCCTTTTTCAGCTTCGGCAGATCGGCGACCGGGCCTCGTTTCGTTGATTTGCGCATCGCAATAGATCAACGCCGTGACGGACAACCGGTTTCGTTCAAAGGACGATCTCCACAGGACTGCCGATCGCGAGACCGAGGTCGCCGTCCGCGCGCCCTTGATTGACAGCAATCTCGGCAAGCCCGTTCGAGTTCTCGTACCAAAACGCCGTGCCCGGCGGACGATCGCTGAAGGTTGTCGCGGCCTCCAGCACGCGATCTGCTGCGGCGAGCCTTGCACCTGCTGGCAGCCTGGCCGCCCTCAGGCCGGTCATGGCATTGCCGAAATGGTCGATATAGACGATCTCGGCGAGGTCCTCCGGCCAGCCTCTACGGCGATCTGCTTCATCCAGGCGCGGCCTTCCGGGCGGCGGCTCACCGTGTGCCAGCATGGCTGCGACCGGGGCAAACAGGTCACGCCCGTGGAAGCTGGCAGACAGGCGCTTTGGCTTCCAGTCGATATCCCAGCTCAACGTCTCAGCCGCGCGGCGCTGGATCAGCTCGAACAGGCCGTTGCCGGGGCCGACATACCAGCGACCGCCGGCCTCGACGATGACCGACGGCCGCGTCCCCCCGACGCCTGGATCAACGACACAGAGAAAGACGGTTCCCGCAGGGAACCATTCCGCGTAGGCCGCCAGCAGGTAGGCCGACGCCTTGGGATTGCCGACCGGCGCATCGGAGAAGAGGTCGATCGCGGGGATACCCGGCGCCATCTGGTGCAGCACAGCCTTCATCTGGCCCGTGTAGGGGCCGTGCAAGCCGAAATCCGTGAACAAGACAATCATGGACAGGCGCCGATTGCGCTGCGATGGACATACAAATAGTCGGCCGGAAGGCGCATCCGCCGGCAGGCCTGAACGGCCGGGTTGGTTTCCATAACGAGGCGATCCGCCAAAGCCCCTGCTTGCCGGACTGCCGCAGCTTCCCACCTGTGCAAGCCGTGCCCAGTGAGCCCCAGCATCGCCTGCACGGAGCAAGGCACCAGATCAACGGCAGCCGCCACCAGTAGGTGCTGTGCCGGCCTCAGCGGCAGCGGCAGGATAAGCGCCGAACGCATGATGGCGAGAAATTTGAGCACGATGGCCGAGCGCTGCAGCCGTCCGGCTGTCGCATGGAACAGCGCTTCAAGCTCGGCTTGCGATCCTGGTGCCCCTGTGGCGCCGAAAAGGCGCGTGGCGGGAACGCCCTCGGCATAACAGCGGTCGCGCTCCGATGCAGAGAGCTGCTGCACATAGGCGTGATAAGCTTGGACAAAGCCGTATGCCGCCGTGCCCTGAACCCAGTTCAGAAGGTCGGGGTCATTGGCGCAATAGAGAAAGATCCGCATGACGCATATCATCAGCCGGGGCCATTGCGATCAGTTGTGTCGCTGATGACCCACAGGCCTTCCTCAATTGCCACAGTTCACATGACCGAAGACCATCATCGCTCATATACTCCCACGAGACCGCCTCGGCGAGGAGATGCTTGCGCGCTTCTTGTTCGACCCCCTGACACGATGGGTCGTTGCCGAGCGGCAGGTGATCGATCTGCAGCGCAAGCGGCCGGAAATGATGGCGGTGTGGGCCGTGGCGATGCGGTGGGTAGGGACCACCTTAACCTGGTCGCCGGAAATCGTTGGTTGCCTGCTTGAAGCCTTGTTTGCCGGCGTGCTGGGCAGCGCCTTCGGCCAACTCTGCACAATCGGCCGCAATGTCATAGGCCGCCCAGTGATGCCAGATCCCAGCCGGAGCGTCTGGATCATCGCAGAGAAGGACAAAGCTGCGGGTTCCGGCCGGAGCGCCGGTCCAGCCGAGGGCAGGGGAACGATCCTCACCGTCGCAAGTGAAACGCCGCGGGATCGTCGTGCCGTTCGCAAAGCTGCTTGAACTGAGCTGCATGGGTCGCCCCTAACGCTGGTGCTTCGCCGCGCAACACTCAATCCCAAAACGCTAGGTGTCAGGCAGAACTGGCAGGAAGCGCGGGCGTCGCCTTGAGGCTGCGTTCCGACACCAGTTTCACGGTTGATCTGACGCAAGGATAAGCGCTCTATCGAAAATGTACGAGACAATATTGAATGGCAGTTCCTTTCTCCTGCCGTCCCGTTTAAGCGCCGCGCCGCACACATCGTAGCCAGTGATGGCAAGGCTGTGATAGGATTGCACGAGTTGCGCCGTCGTTGGCAATTGCCATGCGCGCGCAGTCTGACAACTGCACAGTGCTAATCGGGTCGCGGGTCTCGTCCCGTTGAACGAGTGGCCTCGGATCATGGAACTCGTCGTTGCTCTTGGGCTGATCGTCTTCAAGGTCGCGTTGCTGATTGCGATCCTGCTGCTGCTGCCCTTGCCGCTGACCTGGCTGGAACGCAAGGTCGCGGGGCACATGCAGCAGAGGATGGGGCCGATGCGTGTGGGATGGCATGGGCTGCTGCAGCCGGTGGCGGACGGGATCAAGCTCTTGACCAAAGAGGACCACATCCCGGCTGAGGCCGACCGCTTCCTGTTCAAATTGGCGCCAATCCTGGCGCTCGCCCCGCCCTTCGTGGTGTTCGTCGCTGTCCCCTTCGGCGAATCCGTCTCGGTCCTCGGCACTGAGATCACTCTCTATGTCTCCAACATGAACGTGGCGCTCCTTTTCGTCTTTGCGGTGATCGGGATTGAGGTCTATGGCGTCATCTTCGGCGGCTGGGCGGCGAACAGCAAATACGCTGTCCTGGGCAGCCTCAGGACCTGCGCTCAGATGATCAGCTACGAGATCCCGATGGGGTTCGCGGTCATCGGCGTGGTGATGTTGGCGCAATCCATGAGCCTGCTCGAGATCGTGCGAGCGCAAGCCGATGTCTGGAACATCGTCTACCAACCGGTCGGGTTCTTCGTGTTCTTCGTCGCCGGGCTGGCCGAATCGCAGCGCATTCCCTTCGACCTGGCGGAAGCGGAAGGCGACCTGGGGGCCGGGTTCCATACCGAATACAGCGGTATCCGCTTTGCGTTCTTCATGGTCAGTGAATACGCCATCATGCTTTTGACGTCGGTCCTGGCGGTAATCCTGTTCTTCGGCGGCTGGAACGGCGTGCTGGTCCCGTTGCCACCGCTCCTCTGGTTCGTGCTCAAGGTCGCGTTCTTCGTCTATGTGTTTATCTGGTTTCGCTTCACTTTCCCGCGCTACCGCTACGACCAATTGATGGCGATCGGGTGGAAGGTCTTGCTTCCTCTGTCAATGGCGAACATAATCATAACCGGTGTTGCTTTCCTTTAGGGGCTGCAACGAGGCGACAATGTCGCGCGCACTGGACAGAACTGGAATATGGATCGGCTGGGCGTTCTTCGCCGATCTGGCGAATGCCTTGGCGCTGACCTTCGGCTACATGTTCTCCAGACCCGTGACCATGCAGTATCCGGACAAGGAAAAATGGTTGCCCTATTCGCGTTACCGCGGGCATCACTTCCTGAAGCGCGACGACGAGGGCGAGATCAAATGCGTAGCTTGCGAGCTCTGCGCGCGGATTTGTCCCTGTTACTGCATTGAAGTCATCCCCTACGAGGACGAGAAGGGCAACCGACACCCAGCAAAATTCGAGATCGACATGGCCCGGTGCCTGTTCTGCGGGCTGTGCGAGGACGCCTGTCCGGCCGACGCGATCGCGCTTGGCCAACAATACGAATTCTCGAGTTTTTCCTCGCGTGACCTTGTGATCGGGCGTGACGATCTGCTCGGCAAGCCGGGCAAGGCGGCGACCGGAGGCGGTGTGGTTTCTGCACGCCTGAACACCGAGCAGGACGTGCTGGTCGAGACGAGCGAGCCGCAGGGGTACAACTGGTGGCGGAATATCCGACGAACGTGAAAGGCGCGCCGGCTGGCAAGCCGGAGCGCGCAGACAGGAGGCTCAGATGCTGGTCTGCCAAATCTTGAAGACCAAGGCTCCCGAGGTCGTCTCAGTCACTCCAGGTCAAACGATGGTGGAAGTGCTACGGCTGTTTCGGGAGAACAACATCGGCTTCGTGATCGTCAGCCGTTTCCCCGGGGATTGCCTGGGCACGCTGTCGGAGCGGGACTGCTGCAATGCGGTGGCTAAACACGGAACCAACGCGCCCTTGATGCGGGTCGCTGATATCATGAACCGCAGTGTGGCGACCTGTTCGACACAGGATTTGCTACCCTCGGTGATGGCGATGATGACAGAACGGCGCACGCGCCATGTGCTGGTCATGGATGGCGGCACCCCTGTCGGCGTGGTGAGCATCGGCGACGTGGTCAAGCACCGGCTCGACGAATTGCAGAGCAACGAGCAGGTGCTATACGACTACATCGCCGGGACCGGCTATCACTGACGACGCCGGCTCGAGGTGCAGGGGCAGGGCAGGCTGCCGACGGGGAGCCCGTAGTGCCTCAGCCCAGATTTGCAGGCCGCGCCTCCGCCCCGGCCACGTTGGCGATCTCAAAGACCGCGTACGCCATTTGAACTTCCACCGGACATGGGTATTCGCCCCGCCGCATAAGGCTGTTGAGACGCAGGGATCTGTAGTTTTCGGGAACGAACACGAGGCCCCTGGGAAAACGCTTGTTGACCTTGAGCTTCGCCGTCAGTTCGCCCTGGGCGGATCGCACGACCACCTGATCATCATCCGCAAGACCAAGCTGCGCTGCATCCGGCGCGCTCATCTCGACATATGGGTCATCCGCGACCGTATTCAGGACCTCCGAGCGCTCGGAAAGATATCCGTTGTGGAACAGGCAGTTGCCGGTGACCAGCATGAGCCGGTCGGCTGCAATGGGGGCAGGCGGGAGGGCGAAGAACTCGCCAACCGGTGGCGCAAGGGCCGCCTTCGTGAATACTCCGTCGGCGCCAAGCCCGTCCTGCGTCAACCCCTGGTAGGCCGGAACCAGCCGGGCAATCTCGCCGAAGATTTCGCCTTGGATCGACGGCCGCAACGCTTGGCCGCGAAGCGTCGCAACGAAGTCGAATATCGCCAGATTGTCCCGCGCCTCGAGGGCTGGTTCGCGGAACTTGCAGACCTTCTGGGTCCGGCCTTCGTTGTTGGTAAACGTGCCGGATTCCTCGCCATAACCCGCCGCGGGCAGCACGACATCCGCCAGGCCCGCTGTATCCGTGAGGAACGCGTCCTGCACGATCAGGAGATCGGCGGCACGAAGCGCCCGTTGCACGAATCCCCGGTCGGGATAGGACATCAGGGGGTCGCTTCCGGCGATATAGAGCGCACCCATTCGCTTCCTGTCACAGAGTTCCAGCATGGCGTCGAAATCCACGCCCGGTTCAGACGGGATTTCGGCGCCCCAGGCCCGTTCGAGAACTGCGCGCGCCGCATCATTGGCGAGCGCGCGTAGCCCCGGCAGCGCCGCCGGCAGAACGCCCATGTCCCAGGCGCCCAGTTGGTTGGCACGGTCGAAGAGGAACTGCATCGCCGGGCCCTTACCGAGTGCGCGGAGAACCTGCAAAAGGTTGTTGAGCTGCTGCAACGTCGCACGCGCCAGGGGCGATCTTAGGAGGTCGGCGCTGACAAGCACGGTGACGCTCCGGCCTTCCAGCAGCGCTGCGGCCAGGCGGTCCGGACCGTCACTATCGGTGGCCGCGGCCGGCCGGCCGGCTGTCGCGCCGATGTCCGCAAAAACATCGCCCGGCAATGCCTGACCAGCCGCCCCTAGCCCGGTCACCACCGCGGCAAGGCCCTGAGCCTCACCGCCCGGCGGCACGCGAACGACTGCCCGCGCATCGGCGTCCAGACGGGATGGCCGCGCCGAGAGCATCAGTAACCTGGTCTGTCGCCGACGCGCACAGTCCCGCAGCAAATATTCGGTGACTGGGTTTTCGTCCGTCACGTTGCCACCGACGACAAGCACACAGTCGTTGCCGATCACCTCCTCCAGCGGTGCGCGTGTGTAGAAGGCGGCCACCAACGGGCCGAGCATATCAAAGGGCGTGGACCAGCGCGAGGAGCAGTCGATATTGTTGGTCCGGAATGCTGTCCGCATCAGCTTCTGGAACTGATAAAGCACCTCGTTGGGCAGGCGCGGGGAGGCCAGCCCGCCCGCGGCCTTGCTGTCGACGGTCGACAGCCGCCGGCGTAGGTAGTCCCCCGCTTCGTTCCAGGAAACCGGAACCAGGATCCCGTCACGGCGGATCATCGGCCGTTTGATCCGGTCCTGACTCCCGACGAAGTCGAGGCCGAAGCGCCCGCGCACGCAGAGCGTTTCGCGGTTGACTCCGTGCTCCACCTTCGAGCGGACCCGCATGAACTCGCCCTTGCGCGCGCCGACGGTAAGTTGGCAGCCGGTGCCGCAGTGCGGGCAGACCGTGTCGGTCTCGACCAGATCCCAGGGTCGCGCCTTGTAGCGATAGGGGAAGCTCATCAGCGCGCCGACCGGGCAGACCTCGACGCAATTGCCGCACTGATCGCAACTCGCGAGACTGCCCTCGAAGCCAGTGACAGCGGTATCCATGCCTTTTTCAACGGTGCCCAAGGCGACCGCGCCGACGACTTCTTCGCACATCCGGACGCAGCGCTGGCACTGGATGCAGCGGTTGACGTTCATGATGATGACCGGGCTGAGACGGATATCCTCGGAGTGGAACACACGCTTGGCATCGCGGAACCGGCTTGCGCGGGGCCCGTACGCCATCACCATGTCTTGAAGCTCGCACTCGCCACCCTTGTCGCAGATCGGGCAGTCGAGGGGGTGGTTGGCGAGCAGCATGTCGAGCATGGAAGAGCGCGTTTCGTCGATCAGCCGCGTGTTCGTGCGCACCACCATGCCGTCGGTGACCGCGGTGGCGCAAGAAGGCTGTAGCCGCCGCTGCCCCTCGATCTCCACCAGGCACATGCGGCAGGAGGCCAGCGCCGGCAGCCGCTTCAGGTAGCAGAAGGTCGGGATGTCGATGCCCAAACGCTCGGCAGCCTGGAGCACCGTAGAGCCCGCCGCCACTTCCACCGTTCGTTCATCGATTGTCACGCTAACCATGTCTTTCCTCGCGGTCCTCTCCTTGCGTCTTCGTCAGTGAAACGGGCACCTCCGCTCCTCGATATGAGCGACGAATTCATGCTCGAAATGGGCCAGTGCTGCCCGCAGGCCCATCGCCGCTCCGTCGCCCAGAGCGCAGAACGTGTTGCCGAAAATGCCTTTGCAGAGCGCCTCCAGCTGTTCCAGATCGCCCGGCGCGCCCTGGCCCGCCTCGACCCGGCGCAGCACTTTCACGACCCAGTTCAGCCCTTCGCGGCAAGGCGTGCACTTGCCACAGGACTCGTGGTGGAAGAACTCGATGATCCGGGTGGCGACTTTGACGATGCAGGTCGAGTCGTCGATCACGATCACCCCGGCCGAGCCGAGCATCGAGCCAGCGGCGGCCAGCGAGTCGAAGTCCATTCCGACGTCCAGCCCGCGCTCCGGGATCAGCGGCGCCGAGACCCCGCCTGGGATCACCGCCTTGAGCTTGCGCCCCGGTAGCGGCCCACCGGCGCAGTCCTCGACCAGTTCGCGCAGCGGTATCCCCATTGGCAGCTCGTAAAGGCCCGGTTTCCGCACCTGTCCGCTGAGGCAATAGAGCTTCGGGCCGGGGCTCTTGTCCGGGCCGATGCCGCGGAACCAGTCCGGCCCTCGCGCCACGATATGGGGTACGCAGGCCAGCGTCTCGACGTTGTTGATCACGGTCGGGCTGGCGTAGAGCCCTTCGACCGCCGGAAACGGCGGTTTCAGACGCGGCTGCGCCCGCTTGCCTTCGAGCGAGTCGAGCATCGCGGTCTCCTCGCCGCAGATATAGGCGCCGGCGCCGCAATGGATGTGCACGACGAAGCTGAAATCCGAGCCCAGAATCCGTGTTCCCAGATAACCCTTCGCATGAGCCTCGGCGATCGCCTGCTCCAGCCGCGAGATCGCCAGCGTGTATTCCCCACGGATGTAGACATAGGCGGTTTCCGCTCCTATCGCGTAGGCGCTGATCGCCATGCCTTCGATCAGTTGGTGCGGGTCACGCTCCATGATGATCCGATCCTTGAAGGTGCCCGGCTCGCCCTCATCAGCGTTGCAGCATAGGTATTTCGGCTTGCCAGCACGCTTGGGCACGAAGCTCCATTTCATGCCCGTCGGAAATCCGGCTCCGCCGCGACCGCGCAGGTTGGAATTCTTGACAAGGTCGATGATCTCGTCAGGCGTGTGCTCCCGTAGCGCCTTGGCCAGCGCCTGGTAGCCGCCGCCGGCCTCGTAGGTCGCGAGCAGATGGCCATCCGGCACGTCCACGTTCCTGAGAAGGACCGGTTCGAACATGGCGCTATTCTCCCTGCGGTCCTGCGGCGGCGAGATCGGCGCCAGTCGCTTGCCGCACCGTCGCGCGCAGCCTGTCCAGGAGCGCGTCGATCCGCGCCATGTCGAGGTCGCCGTGATAGTCGTCGCCGACCTGCATCACCGGGGCCATCTCGCAAGCGCCGAGGCATTCGACGGTCGAAAGCGTGAATAGCCCGTCTGGGGTCGTGCCGCCCTTCTTGATGCCGAGCACCTCCTCCAGATGCCTCAGCAGGTCGTCGGATCGGCGCAGCATGCAGGAGACGTTGTCGCAGAGCTGCAGGTGGAAAATGCCCACCGGCTCGGTATGGAAGAGGGTGTAGAAGGTCGCCAGTTCGTAGACCCAGATCCGCTCGACGCCGAGGATGTCGGCGACCTCTTCCAGCACCGGGCCCGGCAGATGGCCACGTTCCCTCTGCGCGATCAGAAGCGCGGGCATGATCGCCGAACGCTGGTCGGGATACCGCGCCGCCGCCTCTTCGATCTTTTCGCGCATGGTCATCGCGTCCAAATCCTCTGCTACTTGTCCACTTCCGCCATCACGGGGTCGAGGCTGCCGAGCACGGCGATCATGTCCGCCAGGTAGTGCGCGTTGGTGACCCCGAAGAGTGCCTGTAGGTTGACGAACGAAGGTGCCCGCACCTTCATGCGGAACGGTTTTGGCGACCCGTCGCTGATGATGTAGAAGCCGAGCTCGCCCTTTGGCGCCTCGATCGCCGAATAGACCTCGCCCTTCGGCACCTTGAAGCCATAGGCCGACAGGTCGAAATGCTGGATCAGCGCCTCCATCGAGCAGTGCACCCGATCCTTGTCGACCGGGAAGGCAATTGTCGGCATGTCGATCTGGAACGGCCCGTCGGGCATCTGGTCAAGGCATTGCTCGATAATCCGGACGCTCTCGCGCATTTCCTCGACGCGGCATCGCCAGCGTGCGTAGCAATCGCCTTCATCGCGGGTAACAACATTGAACGCGAGCCGGTCGTAGATCTCATAGGGCTCGTCGCGGCGGATGTCCCAGTCGACGCCCGAGGCGCGCAGGTTCGGGCCACTCAGGCCCAGATCGATGCCGTCCGCGGCGGAGATCACGCCGATCCCCTGCGTGCGTTTCAGGAACACCCGGTTGTTATCGACCAGCCGTTCATAGTCGCGGATCCGGTTCGGGAAGATGTCGCAGAACTCCCGGATCTTGGGGAAGAACCCGTCGGGCAGATCCTCGCGCACACCGCCGACCCGACAGAAGGAGGTGTGCATCCGCGCCCCGCTGATCATCTCCAACAGGTCCATGATCATTTCGCGCTCGCGCATGGCGTAAAGCAGCGCGGTCATGGCGCCCAGGTCCAGCGGGAGCGCGCCGGTGATCAGGAGATGACCTGAGATCCGCGCCAGTTCGGCCATCAGCACGCGGATATATTGCGCGCGGATCGGCGCTTCGATGCCCAGGAGCTTCTCCACCGCTAGTGCGAAGGCCAGGTTGTTCGAGGGCGGGCAGAGATAGTCGAGCCGGTCGGTCAGCGGGAAGATCTGGGTGTAGGTGAAGCTCTCGGCCAGTTTCTCGGTGCCGCGGTGGAGGTAGCCGATATGCGGGTCCACGCGTGCGACATATTCGCCGTCCAACTCAAGGACGAGCCGCAGCACCCCATGCGTGCTGGGATGCTGCGGACCGAGGTTGAGAAGCACCTCCTTGGTGTGGGGCGCATCGGCTTCTGGCCAGCTCAGTTCCGTGACTTCGGTCATCTCAAGTCCCGGTGGAACGGCCTCCCTATGGAATGTCCTTGGTGGCAAGGTCGGGCTGCGTCGGCGGCGGGCCTTCGGCGCCAAACGGGTTCAGCTTGTCCTTGTAGCCCCGGAGCGGAAAGTCCTTGCGCTGCGGGAAGCCCTCGAACCCTTCCCACATATAGATCCGGCGCAGGTCGGGGTGGCCCTCGAATCTGATCCCGTACATGTCCCAGGCCTCGCGCTCGTGCCAATTGGCGGTGCGCCAGACCCCCGTCACCGACGGGACCCGCGGCGGATCGCCGAGGCGGCACTTGATGCGCACGCGCCATTTGTTCGTCAGCGAACAGAGGTGGTACACCGCCTCGTAGCGCGGGGCCTCGGGGTGATGGTCGACCCCGCAGATGTCGGACAGGAAATCGAACCGCAGCGCCGGGTGTTCCTTGAGGAACCGGCAAAGCTCGACGATCATGTCAGGCGGAACGGCGAAAGCGTGAACCCCATGCGAAAAGCCCAGCTCCTCGATTGCCTCCCCGAAACGTTCCGCGATCAGGGTGCGGATGAGGGACGTCTCCACGCTCATGGCACCGCGACCCGGTCCAGAGGCGTTCCGGCCAGCGCCCTGGATTTCTTGATCTTCTCCTGAAGCAGGAGGAAGCCGTGCATCAGCGCCTCGGGCCGCGGCGGGCAGCCGGGCACATGCACGTCCACCGGCACGAAGGTCTCCGCCCCCTGCACCACGGCATAGGTGTTGTAGACCCCGCCCGAGATGGCGCAGGTGCCCATGGCAATAACCCAGCGCGGCTCCGGCATCTGGTCATAGAGCCGGCGCACCACGGGCGCGAATTTCCGCGTTATGGTGCCGGCGATGATCATTACGTCGGACTGGCGCGGCGACGGCCGGAACACCACGCCAAAGCGGTCGAGATCGTAGCGGGCACACCCCGCCGAGATCATCTCGATGGCGCAGCAGGCAATGCCGAAGGTTTCGGGCCACAGCGCCGACCTTCGGCTCCAGCTGATCAGGCTGTCGGCCGTGGTGAACAGCACGCTGTCGCGGATCGCGTTGTTTACGCCTCCCATTCCAGCGCCCCCTTCAGCCAAGCGTAGCCGAAGCCCACGAGAAGCAGCAAGATGAAGATGAACATCTCGACATAGCCGACCAGCCCGATCTCTTTCAGGACGACGGCCCAGGGAAAGAGAAACATCGTCTCGACATCGAAGACGACAAACAGGATCGCGAGGATGAAGAACTGCACCCTGAAGCGGCCTCCGGCGGCTTCGCCCGCCGGGTCCATGCCGCATTCATAGGGCATGTTCTTCGCGGGATAGGGATTGGACGGGCGCAGTAGCGAGGAGACAAAAAGCGTAACCATCGCCACCAGAACAATTCCGGCGACCATGAAAAGAACCGGCAGGAACTCCATTCCGGTCACGTCGCGTAGCCCCGGTCACCTACCGAGGGCTTTACTCAGGCCGCTACCGACCCGTTTGGGACCGGTGATGCGGGCGCCCTGGGAAGCAACTTGGGCATTCCTTTCTCGCACGGCTAGAGTATTCCGTCGGCCAGATCATTGCAAATCCAATCGATCAGCCGCCAATTGCGGCATGTTGAGCAAGCCTCAGAAACCACGCCGGAAATAGGCCGATGCCGATGGTGCCGGCAGCGGTGAAGGCGAGTGTGGCGCCGACCGCGGGCGTCAGCGCCGGGTCGAACGCGCCCTCCGGCTCGCGCATGTAGATCACCATGACGATGCGGATGTAGAAGTAGGCGGCAACGGCGCTCAGCAGCACTGCGATCACCGCCAGCATGACGAAACCCCGCTCAACGAGTGCGACCAGCACGTAGAACTTGGCGAAGAACCCCGCTGTCGGCGGAATGCCGGCCAGCGAGAACAGATAAAGCAGCATCAGAAGCGCCAGTCCGCGATGCGACTTGGCGAAACCAGCGTAGTGTTCGATGACCTCGCCCGAGAAATCGCCGTTCCGCATCATGATGACGATGGCGAAGATGCCGAGGTTCATGAACGCATAGATCAGCAAATAGAGCATCACGCTGGCAACCCCGTCCGCACCGCCGGCCGCCACGCCGAACATGGCGAACCCGGCATGGGCGATGCTGGAATAGGCCAAGAGGCGCTTGAAATTGTCCTGCACCAGCGCCACGAAACTGCCGAGCGCCATCGTCACTGCTGCGATGACCGCGACGATGATCCAGACGTTCGAGGCTGCGACCAGTGGGTTGAGGAACACCCGCAGGATCACAGCGAACCCCGCTGCCTTTGGTCCCACCGACATGAAGGCGGTGATCGTTGTCGGCGCGCCTTCATAGACGTCCGGCACCCACATATGGAACGGCACCGCGCCGACCTTGAATACCAGCCCCGCGACGATAAAAACCACAGCCAGGAGCAATCCGGGATCGAGCGGATCACCGGTCACCGCCGCAGCCATCCCGTCCAACTGCGTCGTGCCGGCGAGCCCGTAGATCAGCGAAACGCCGTAAAGGAAAATCCCGGTCGAGACCCCGCCAAGGATCACGTATTTCAGCGCCGCTTCGTTCGACCGCTGCTGCTGCCGCAGGAAGCCGGTCAGCACATAGGTGCAGAGCACCATCAGTTCGAGGCCTACATAGATCGACAGGAGGTCGGTCGCCGAGGCCATGATCATCATTCCCGAAAGCGCCAAGAGCAGCAGTACGTAGTATTCACTGCTCCCGATCCCTTCGATCTCGGCATATTTTCGCGAAAGAAGGAATGTCAGAACTGTGACCAGGTAGAACACGACCTTGAAGAAGACCGCGAAGCGGTCGGCGATGAACATGCCCGAGTAGGCCGTCCGCACCTCGCCCGCCAGCATGAGTGTTCCCACGGCGGCAATCAGCACGACCGCGACTGAAGCCCAGACAAGGAAATGTTGCTGCCCCTTCCGCACAAGCTGACCCAGGATCAGCAGGATGCAGGCCCCGGTAACCACGACGATCTCGGGCAGGCTCGCCAGAATCGACTGGAAAAGCGCGGCGGCGGTCATTGGGCGCCCCCCTTACCGTGCACCTGCGCTAGTAGATGCTTCACCGAGGCGTCGATGATTTCGAGAAAGGGCTTCGGATAGAGTCCGATCCAAAGAACGAAGACGGCTAGGGGCAGGATCGCCGCTATCTCGCGGGCGTTCACGTCGCGGATCTTGAACCGCATACCGATGCTGGCCGGACCAAGCGCGACTTTCCTATACATGCCAAGCAGATAGGCCGCTCCCAGCAAGGCCCCCAGAACGGCGGCAGCGCCGACAGCGAGGTTGGCTGCGAACGCGGCTGACAGCACCAGCAACTCGCCCACGAACGAACTCGTTCCCGGCAGCGCCATCGACGACAGGGTGAATAGTGCAAGAAACGCCGTATAGACCGGCGCCGCCTTCATCAGCCCGCCATAATCCGCGATGCTGCGGGTATGGGTCCGCTCGTAGATAAGGCCAACGGACAGGAACAACGCGCCCGTCGTCACGCCATGATTGAACATTTGCAGGATGCCGCCCTCGAGCCCACGGAGGTTCAGCGTGAAAATCCCCAGCGTCACCAGGCCCATGTGGCTGATGCTGGAATAGGCCACCAGCTTCTTCAGGTCGTCCTGCGCCAAGGCGAGCAACCCGCCATAGACGATAGCAACTGCCGAAAGGACCAGCATCAGCGTCGAATAATGCACCGTCGCCTCGGGCAGCATTGGCAGCGAGAACCGCAGGAACCCGTAGGCGCCCATCTTCAGGAGCACGGCGGCGAGGATGATGCTGCCGGCCGTCGGTGCCTGCACATGGGCGTCCGGCAGCCAGGTATGGACCGGGACCATCGGGACCTTGACCGCGAAGGCGATCAGGAAGGCGAAGAACAGCCATGACTGGACCTGGAACGGCAAATCCTGCGCCATCAGGGTGCGGATGTCGAAGGTCTCACCGCCGTGGAAATAGAGCACGATGACACCGATCAGGAACATCAGGCTGCCTGCCAGCGTGTAGAGGAAGAACTTGAACGCTGCATAGACCCGGCCGTCGCCACCCCAGACGCCGATGATTACGTACATCGGAATCAGCATCGCCTCCCAGAAGACGTAGAACAGGAACAGGTCCAGCGCGCAGAACACGCCCAGCATCAGCGCCTGCATGGCGAGTAGGCTGACCATGAACTCCTTCACCTTGCGGTCGATCGCAACCCACGAGGCAAGCACGCAGATCCAGCCCAACAGCGCGGTCAGGAACACGAAGGGTGCGCTGATCCCGTCGATGCCAAGTGCGTAAGTGATCCCTAGCGCGGGTACCCACGGGCGCGTCTCGGTGAACTGCATCTCATGGGTAGAGGTGTCAAAGCCGCCGAGCATGGCGATGCAAAGCGCGAAGTCGAGGACAGTGACACCCAGTGCCATCCACCGCACCACATCGTCGTTGCGGATAAACATCAGCGCCGCTGCCCCGACGGCTGGCGTGAACACGATGAGACTAAGCAAGGGGATCGCCATCGCGCCCCCTACCGCCACGCCACAGCGAATACGGCGATAGCCGCGATCACACCAGCGATCATCGCCAGCGCGTAATGGGTCACGACGCCGCTCTGGAGCCGCCGCAGCGCCAGGCCGCCGCGCAGGATCGAGCGGGCAACGCCGTTCACGAAGGCGTCCACGCCGTGGAGATCGATCCGCAGTCCTGCCCGTGCCATCCCGTGCAGAAAGGGCAGCGCCGCGGTCTCGGACACATCACTCACCGCCTTCTCGTAGCGCGCCAGCGGTCTTTCGGCGAGCCACATGAAGCGCCGCGCACCCATGCGGTAGAACCAGTCTGTATCGATGCTGATCGTATTCTCGGGATCGAGTGCCCTGAGGAACATGACGAAGCCCAAAGCGGTGAACATCAGCACGCCAAGGCTCTCGGTGACATGGACGCCGGTGTAGGGTTCGAAGTCGACCGGATAGGGCAGAAGCGCGTAGAGCGTCTGGGGGAACACCCCGATCGCAATGCAGAGCACCGCTGCCATGCCCATCGCAACCAACATGTTGCGCGGCGGTTCTCGCGCTTCCAGCCCTTGGTCCGTGCCGAAGAACATGTAGTACGGGAGCTTGAGCCCGGTGTGCAGGAACGTCCCTGACGACGCCATCGTCAGCGCCAGCACCACCAGCGCGCGATGATCCTGTCCGGCGGCAGCCACCACCATCGACTTGGTGACGAAGCCTGAGAAGAACGGGAATGCCGAGATCGCGAAGGCGCCAACCATGTAGAGCGCAAGGGTTACTGGCATGGTTCTGTAGAGCCCTCCGAGTTCGGTGAGCTTGCGCCGCCCCGTGACGTGGATCACCGCCCCCGCGCCCATGAAGAGGAGTGCCTTGTACAGGATATGCGCGAAGGCATGGCTGACGGCGCCGTTCACCGCCATCTCGGTCCCGATGCCGATGCCCACCACCATGTAGCCCACCTGGCTGACGATGTGATAGGCCAAGAGCCGCCGGCAATCGTTCTCCAGCACCGCGTAGATAACGCCGTAAAGCGCCATCACAGTGCCGAGCCAGACAAGAAGATCGGTCCCCGGAAACGCCCGCGCCAGCACATAGACGGCAGTCTTCGTGGTGAAGGCACTCATGAATACGGCCCCGGTGACGGTCGCTTCCGGGTAGGCGTCAGTCAGCCAGGCGTTGAGTGGCGGCACCGCGGCGTTGAGCAAGAACCCGGCAAGGATCAGGCAGGTGGCGAAGCCCAGCCCTCCCTCGATTGGGCCAAAGAGCAGCGAACCGGTGGCGAACCCATGGAGAATGATGCCACCGAGCAGGGCTACGCTGCCGGTGATATGGACCATGAGGTAGCGGAACCCTGCGCGGAGCGCCTGATCGCTGCGCTGGGCAAAGACCAGGTAGGCAGAGGCAAACGTCATACCCTCCCAGAACAGGAACAGGGTCAGGTAATCGCCGGCGAACACTACCCCGAGCGCGCTGCCGACGTAGACGAAGGCCGCCACATGCTGTCCTGCGTGCGTCAGATGCCAGGCATAGACCGTGCCGATCAATGCCATGATGCTGAAAACGGTGGCGAAGAGGATGCTTAGCTTGTCGACCTTCGCCATAATGATTTCCTGCCCGATGAACCGCGCCGCGCCGTAGCCGCCAGGATGCATCGTGAGCACGGCCAGGATCGCCAGCGTTGGGATCAGCAGCACATAGGCCTTGCGGACAGACCCTTTTAGGAAGGGGATCGGAATGGCGCCGAGAATGAACAGCAGGCCGGGATGGACGAAGTCAGTCATAATAGTCCTCGCGCCGCATCAGCCCGCACTGATGGCCAAAAAACTTGGACACGAAGATTAGAAGCACGCAGGAGCCGAAGCCGTAGAGGGCAGACCAGCCAGGCAGCCGCTCCCACAGGTATTCGGCGTGTTCGCGGAAGATCAGAAAGTCGGCGATGACGATCAGGACGAGCACCAGATAGAATAGTCGGTGACGCCTTCTTGCATGTCTCTCATCGCCAAAGAAATCAACGACGCGCTTGATCATCTGACCACTCTTTCCGCCAGGGCGAGGAAATAGTCCGGGAAGATGCCCATCGCCACAGACAGGATGGCGGTCGCGACCAGCGGGATCGTCAACATCGGAATTTCACGAACGGTCGCCGGGCATTCCTGCGCCTCCGTCCCGAAAAAAGCGACATAGCTGACCGGCAGGAAATAGGCGGCGTTAAGGACCGAACTTACCAAGAGCACGATAAGGAACGGGATCTCCCCGGCCTCCACCGAGCCGAGAGCCAGATACCACTTGCTGATGAAGCCCGCAGTCGGCGGTACCCCAATCATGCTGAGCGAGCCGACGAAGAACGCCCCCATCGTCCAGGGCAGCCTGCGGCCGATGCCGGCCATGTCGCTGATGTTCCGCTTGCCAGACGCACAATAGATCGACCCGGCGCAGAAGAAGAGCGTGATCTTCGAGAATGCATGCGCCGCGATGTGGATGATCCCCCCGACCATCGCGACGGGCGACAGCAGAACCGCGCCCAGCACGATGTAGGAGAGTTGGCTGACCGTCGAATAGGCGAGCCGCGCCTTCAGGTCGTCCCGCGTCAGGGCGTAGATGGACGCCATCAGGATCGTGAACGAGACCACATAGGCCGTGGCGATGCCGAGCCCCAGCCCGCCCACCAGCCCTGCGCCGAAGACGTGGAACACCACACGCAGCACGCAGAACACACCCATCTTGACGACGGCCACCGCATGCAAGAGAGCGCTGACCGGTGTCGGCGCCACCATCGCGGCAGGCAGCCAGGCGTGCATCGGCATCACCGCGGCCTTGGCGAAGCCGAAGAGATAGCAGAAATAGACGACAGTCAGCAGCGGCGCCGAGGCGTCGACCCCCGCCAGCAGCCCCCCCGCCACAAAGTCGAGCGACCCCGCAATGTGGTAAGTCAACGCCAGCGCGGCCAGAAGCACGCTTTTCGACGCGCCCATCAAATAGACGAGGTACTTGCGGCTGCCCGTCCATCCCTCCTCGTCCTCGTGGTGGTAGACGAGCGGATAGGTAACGAGGCTCAGCACCTCGTAGAAGATCACCAACGTGAACAGATTGGCGGCAAAGGCGCCCCCGGCGGCCGCCGCGAGGCTGGCGGCGAAGCAGGCGAAGAACCGGGTCTGCGCATGCTCATTCAAGTGCCGCATGTAGCCAATGGAATAGATTGACGCCACGATCCACAGCAGCGACGAGACGGTGGCAAACACCATGCCGAGCGCATCGACACGGAAAGCGAAGTCGATCCCCGGCAGAATCTCGAACAGGCGCAAATCGACAGTCCCGCCAGCCAGAACCGTGGGCGCCATTGAGGCGACAATTGCGAACATGGCGATCGCGGCCAACGGCGAGACTGCATCGCGGAGTTGCTCGCGTTTGTTTAGAAGGAGAATTGCAAGGACCGCCAGACCTGCGACGGCAACGGCAAGCAGCGGCCGGATCGACATCACCGGGTCCAAGCCGCTATCCTTTCATCATGGTCACTTCGTCGACCTTGAGGGTGGACTTGTTCCTCGCGAGGGCGACCAAGATGCCGAGGGCAACGGCAACCTCCGCCGCAGTGATTGCGATGACGAAGATTGCGAAAATCTGCCCGCGGAAGTCGTCGTAGTAGTGCCCGAAAGCGATGAAGTTGATGTTGACCGAGTTAAGCAGCAGTTCCAGCGACATCAGCACGACCAGGATATTGCGTCTGAGCAGTACGCCCGCCGCTCCGATCACGAACAGGACCACTCCGAGCACGATAAACCACCAGAGCGGCACCATCACTCCGGCTCCTTCCGCGCCAGCACGATGGCGCCTACCAGGGCCGCCAGCAGGATGACGGAGGCGACTTCAAACGGCAGGAGATAGTCGGCGAAAAGTGTCGTGCTGAGCTGCCTGACCTCACCGCCGGTGCGCATTGCGACGGGCTTCGCGACCGAAAAGCGGTCGCTCCTGAGCACCAGTACAAGCATCTCGACCCCAAGCAGGACGAGCAGCACCAGAACAGGCAGGTTGCTGCCCGGCAAGAACCGCTGCAATACCGCTTCGCGCACATCAATCATCATGATCACGAATAGGAACAGGACCATGATCGCGCCGACATAGACGAAAATCTGGATGACCGCGAGCAACGGCGCCTCGAGCAGGACGAAGATCGCCGATATCTGCAGGAAACACGCCATCAGCGCCAATGCGCTGTGAACTGGATTCCGCGCCAGGACCAAGGTCAGGGCCGTGACCACGGACGCCGCAGCGAACAGAAGAAAGAACCCCTGATCCATCGACGCCGCTCCTCCGACGCGAACTGTCACTCGGCGCGACAGGGCCGGACTTGAGATAGCTGTCCACCTCAGTTCACAAATTGTGCCCTAGTCTCGGATTTTTCTCAAGATTATCGTTGGTTTGGCGCTACACTAAACTCACTACACATATTCGAGAGCGCAGCGCGCCAACTCAATTTCCGGGTTGCCTCGGAAGAGTTGGGTGTCACTTAGGGTGCTGTTGCCCAACAAACACTAGGCTTGGAAGAGTCGCTGACATCAAACGGTTTGCCAGGCAAGGTGGGCGCTCATCGCGCGGCAGCGGCGCACCTCAATCCGATGGTCGTGAACCTCGCGCAAGCGAGCGGGTTCGTTCTCTGGCGCAAAGCGGTCTGCGCACTACCCTGGATGAAAAGGTCGACTTTCTAGCCCATCATCTCGAGAGCGGACGTTCCGCTTCCGGCCCTATCGGAGCATTCCAGAGACCGGGCTCCCCTGCTTGTTGAAGTCAATCACACGTAGCGACAGCCTTGAGCGCTTCGGCACGGGAAGGTTTCTGCATATCCGCAATCCGTCGAACAGAAGCGTAGAACCTTGGATAATCGCTGGAGCACAAGTCGAACAACCGAAGAAACGCCGGAACCTGTTCGCCGTAAACAGCAGTCGCGGCGAGCTTTGCGTTGTTGATCCGGGCATCGAACCAGGCGTCGTATCCCCGGTATCCGGCCCAGCGCTTATCGCGCATTTGCCGGTAGCGCATCCGCAGCTTGTCGATCGCGGCTGCCTTGTCAGCCGCCATCCGCTCCAAGCTACCGGAACTTTCATAGACCTGCCTTAACTCGTCCCGAGTTTTCGACACCAGTCCGAGAAAATCGGCCCGGCGCTTGCGATCGGCTTCGTAGCGGCGCAATCGGGCGTGATCGCCAGCGGCGCGGAGCCATTTCCTTACTCCGGTTGTTTCGACGGCAACTGCGAAAGCCTCATTGAATGCGGAGTCGTCATCCACATAGATGCGCTGATGCGCCAGTTCATGAAAGACAAGGCTTGCAAGATACGTGTCGTCCTGACGGAGCATGGTGCTTAGCAGCGGGTCACTGGACCAGCCCAGTGTGGAATATGCGGTGACGCCTGTGACATAGACGTCCAGCCCCTGTCTATGAAGTTCGATAGCGCTTTCAGTCGCAGATTTCCGAGCGAAGTAACCCCGGTACGGAACGCAGCCGAAAACCGGAAAGCACCATGTTCGTGGCGTCAGGGAGAATTGCGGCGCGGCAAAAACGGCCCAAGTCACAGCGTCCCGACCGATGTCAACATAGCTGCGGTAGCTATTGTTTTCGGGCAGTGCCAGTTCATTTGTCGCAAACCGTCGTATGGTGCCCGCCGACGTCAACTTGGCGCGCAATGCCTCAGGCGTCGAAGGATCATGAATCAGTTTTGCAACATTTTCGCGCGCCGCCATGATCTGCACATGGCCTTCCAACGACTGCGCGTAGTAGGAAATGCTGGTGCAACCGGTCACGCCGGACGCCATGGTCACCGCGGCAAGCAATTGAAAAACGCGTTTCACAGCTTGCCCACCGCTTGCTCATCTCCCCACGGAGCAAATGTCCCGATTGCCCCAGTGTCTCAAACAGGCGCACCAATTTTCGTCAAGATGCTGAGGGGCAGCGGGTCGGACTTTCGACTTCGGCACGATTGGCAAATGCGGCCATTCGCCTACGTATTGACTGATGTCCACGGCAGGGCAGAGTCGGCATGATGCGGACTGTCCATTGGGGTACTACGTTTCCTAAGCTTCCGGTCCCATTCCAGACTATTAGTCTGGAAGTTGCCAGCCCGCTCGATAGCGACCGGAGGGGCCCCGACTTTCGGCGGAACGGGGAAACCAGCACGAATACCGCAAGGTCACTATCCCGTCCAAGTTGTGGACAGCTCAGTTTCAAAGGCGCACTCTCCAAGGACGAAACCCAAGCAGAGTTTCGTCTAATGCTTCACATGCTTGAGATGCCTCGCTGATTGCCTGACCTGTCCGGACATCCGGGTGGGGCAGTCATTCATTGTGCGCCTGTCCGTGATCAGTCTACGGCTCAAAAGGATGCTGCAGCCCGTTCCGGATTAACTGGGAGGGAAAACAGCATGCCTCATCTTCAACGCAGAGAACTTATTCAAGGAAGCGCGGCTCTTGCCGCAATCGCCGCTCTCCATGCCTCGCGGGCCTACTCTTTTCCTTCACGGCCCGGCGAGGAAGTCGTCAAATGGACCGATCAACTGCCGCCGAACCCGGTGCCGGAGGTCATCAAGAATCAACTCGTCTGGGAGGATCTCGATTCATGGGTGACGCCCAACGACAGGTTCTTTTCAATTGCGCATTTCAACAGGCCGGTCATCGACGCTGGCACGTGGAAGCTCGAAATCGGCGGCCTGGTCAAAAAGCCGATGGCGCTGACGCTCGCCGACATCAAGGCCCGGCCGCGCCAGGAAGTCACGTTCACGGTCGAATGTTCGGGCAATACCGGCCTCCCGTTTTTCAACGGCGGCATCGGTAATGCGCGCTGGGCGGGCACGCCGCTCGCCCCGATCCTAAAGGAGGCCGGCGTCCTCGACAGCGGCATAGAGGTCGTCTTCTGGGCCGCCGACGAAGGCGAGATCAAGCGGGCCGATGACGTTAAGTTCAAGCAGAACTTCGCGCGCAGCATGTCGCTGGCAGACGCCATGGATCCAAAAAACATCCTTTGCTACGAGATGAACGGAACTCCCTTGCCGCCCGATAACGGCTTCCCGGTGCGGCTGATAGCGCCCGGCTGGTACGGGGTCGCAAACGCGAAATGGCTCAAGCGCATCGACGTGCGCGACCAGCGCTTCGAGAACCGGTTCATGGGACGCGACTACGTCACGCTCCGCGAGGAAGACCATAACGGCGAGACCGTGTGGGTAGAAACGTCCGTCGGACGGGCGCGCCTCAAATCGGCGCCGGCTCGGGTGACTCATATCGGCAGCGATTATCGGATCGTCGGAGCCGCCTGGGGTGCGCCGATTGACCGGGTCGAGGTGAAGATCGACGATGGGCCTTGGATACCGGCGACCGTGGACGGCACCGAAGAGGCGGAGTTTGCCTGGAAGATGTGGTCTCTGGACTGGCCCAAGCCGCCCGCCGGGGAGCACACCGTCACCTCGCGCGCGATCGATAAGAGCGGCAACATTCAGCCGGCAATGAGCGATCCGTGGATTGCCAAAAAACACACCTATTGGGAGAGCAACGGACAGGTGACCCGCCGTATTCAGGTCAGTTGACGGCTCGGCGCCGCGAGCGGAGCAGCCTGGAAAGCTGTGTGGCGACCGGATTGAGTGCGACCCGTTACGCCGTGGGCATAGCCAATTTGCAGCAGGCGGTGCGGTCGCAGAAATGATTGATTAGGTCGATCGAGGTGGCGTACGGAACGCTGCGCACGATTTTGCGCTGCAGGTGGCCATGGCGCCGTTGGCGGCATAGGCGCGAGTCTAAAGTCGCCGCGGTCGCCTTCGCCTTGCGAAGCATGCCCCGGTCGGAAATTCTCTGATAGTCTTCGTTGAGGCCTGCGATCGTGGGTCAAAACGGGTGCGTAGCTCGGCGGCCGCTTTGCGCCCTATGTCGGACTTAGCGACAAGCTCTATCATTTCCTGAAAGCCGACATCGCCGGCGACGACACCGGAGGTCGCCGGTTGCGTCAATGAAGCGGCCTTCGATAATCGCGCTTACGTGAGTGTTGTCAGCGTCGAGAGCTGGTCGGTGTCGTAGCGGTTTCGCAGATCGGCGAGTGCTTTTGGATCCGGCGCACCCTGCGCCGCGAGTTTGGCGAGCTCTTCGAAATAATGCTCGTGCCAGGCGGAGAAACGGTCATCAGCACGGCTGCCGGTTTCTCGCTGACATTCGTGATGTTGTGCGGCACTCCTGGCGGGATGAACAGATAGGTTCCGGGCGTTGCGCGGATCGTCTTGTCGCCGACATGCCACTCACACTCGCCCTCGAGCACATAGAAAGTCTCCTCTTGCACCCGGTGAACGTGCCGCCCGGTGGCGAATCCCGCCGGGATCGTCCAGTCGAACATGCTCGTGTGTTTGGTATCTACAGGATAAAGGGCCTTTTGTTCAGCCAAGGTGTGTTCTCAAACATAGAGGCGACCGGTCTTGCCGCGTTAAGGCGCGGACGTCAAAGTTACGACGCGGAAGCTGGTTCTATCCTTTCCACATCGTCGAACGGAGAAGAGCCTGCGTATGCTCTGCCAGATCGAGCTCACCGCGCGCCTCGATCTTCAGAAGATATCATTCGCTGCGGACACCCCGCAGGAGTTTGTCGACAAGGCTGCCGTTGGCGGGATGTTCGAAGTCGAATCGAGCAAGATCGCCCAGTCAAAGGCGACCGATCAGCGCATCAAGGATTTCGCGCAGAAGATGATCGATGATCACGGTTCGGCCAACGCCAAACTGGAGAGCATCGCTGGCGAACAGAAGCTCAGGGTGCCGACGGAACTCGACACAAAGCACAAGGGCGATCTGGAGAAGCTTCAAGCCGCCAAGGCGCCCCTTGATGATACCTATGTCGAAATGCAGCGCACTGCACATTCCGATGCAGTCAAGTTGTTCGAGAGCTATGCCAAAGACGGTGACAATGCAGCCCTCAAGTCGTTCGCCCAGAACACCACGCCGAAGCTCAAAATGCACAAGGAAATGATCGAAAAAATTGCAAAGGATGCCGGCGCTTCCAGCACCAGTTCGACAACGCCTGCGGTGACCACGACCGGAAGCTCGAACCCGGCTGCTCCTGTTCCAGGGGCGAACAGCTTTACCGAAGGCCAAGCCAAGAGCCGCATTCAGGACGCGGGTTACTCGGACGTCTCCGAACTCACAAAAGACGATCAGGGCATCTGGCGTGGGCAAGCCACGAAGAACGGACGAAGCACCGCGGTAGCCCTGGATTATCAAGGCAACGTCGTTGCCGAAAACAAATGAACAGAGACTCAGGAGATCAATGATGAAGACGCTAACGGGTTTATTTGACGACTACGACGACGCAGCCGACGCCGTAGGTGAATTGGAGGCATTAGGCATTCCACGCTCCAACATCAGCATCGTCGCCAATAATGTCACCAACTGGTACAAGGATGATAGCTCGGAAGCTGCCGAAGATGCGGCCAGCGGCGCTGGAATAGGGGCCGTGGTCGGCGGCGCAGGTGGATTGTTGACCGGTTTGGGTGTCATGGCCATTCCAGGCGTCGGACCGGTGGTCGCCGCTGGATGGCTTGCAGCCACCGCCGCAGGAGCAGTTGCCGGTGCTGCGGTTGGCGGTGCTGCGGGTGGGATCATCGGCGCCCTTACCGACGCCGGCGTCCCCGAAAGGGATGCCAACGTCTATGCAGAGGGTGTGCGTCGCGGCGGTACGCTGGTGACGGCCAAGGTCGAGGACGACCTTGTTGCAGATGCCGAAAGTATCCTCGAGCAGTCAAGGGCGGTCGATTTGGCTGAACGCCGTACTTACTACGAAGCCGGCGGATGGACCGTGTTCGACCCTTACGCAGAGAGTTATCGCTCAGAGGAAATCGAACGCGATCGCATCAATCGTCCTTGATCGAGAACCCCGCTGCCGCAAGGCGGCGGGGGCCTACGCCAGCACAAGCGCTACGTCGAAGCGAACGTTGCCATCGGCTGAGAGGTTGTAATCGGGGTTGTTATCAGGAGGAAACGTCAGGGGATTCACATCGGGTAGAGGCAATTCGTCGGAACCTTTCAGCAATCACAGCGGCAGCTCGCGGCCATCGCCTCGGTTCGGCCAAGCCCCATGCGATCGGCAACGGCAACCTGCTCGCGGCTGCTCGACCGGTCGTCTCCTCGTTGCACTTCATTGCCTTGGGGTCGCCGAAATCGACAATCGGAAGAGAGTGGAGGTGAGGGCACGGCGCTCCTTATCATGAGGAACCAATGCCCAACCGGGCAGTTAGCACGTTAGCTGAACACGCTGACTGAGCCATGGATTGGAGCATGAATTCCGATCCCAAGACAAAATACCCGGCGCCGCCGCAACCCCACAAACGCAGGATATGCCGGGCGCGACTGGGGACATGTCGCCGATGCCGGACCACGGCGAACAGACCTATAAGGGCACCAAAGTCTGCAGGATTGCACAGCCATAATAGCGGGCGCCGATTCCGGGATCGGTCGGGCCGTAGCAATCGCGTTCGCGCGGGAAGGGGCCGATGTGTGATCTCATACCTCAACGAGGACGAGGACGCCCGCGAGACGGCGCGCTGGGTGCAAGATGCCGGCCGGAAGGCGGTTCTCTGGCGCGCTCGCAGAAAGCTCAACAGCTATGAGCGGGTGCGCATTCTGCCTGAGCTGGAGGCGGCAGTGAGCTCGTCATGGGCATACGATCCCGGCGCGTTCCTGACCACCAACTGTGGCCACAACGCCATCTACACTGGTGAACACGCCAGGCCGCAGCAAGCGCAGCATTGTGCCCTGCGGACTTTGACCGTTCCATTCGCTGCATAAATTGCGGTGAAAAATCTTGCACATGCCGCGAATAAACGCCATATTCCCCGCAAGGAGTGCGGGGAATATGGCGACCTATATCCATGAGCTTGAAGGCTGGCCCAAGTTCGAATGGAACAGCCAAGATCTCGCCGATCAGCTGGCCGCCGTGCGCCACCGCCAGGGCCGGCTGCTGGGCCGGATGGAGGCGCTCGGCTTCGAGCTGCGGACCGAGGCCGTCCTGCAGACCCTGACCGAGGATGTGCTCAAGTCCAGCGAGATCGAAGGTGAGGTCCTCGACAAGGAGCAGGTCCGCTCCTCCATCGCACGTCGCTTGGGCATAGACATTGGGGCGCTGGCGCTTGTCGACCGCGACGTCGAAGGCGTGGTCGAGATGATGCTCGACGCCACCCAGAACTATCGACAGCCGCTTACGGACGAGCGGCTTTTCGGCTGGCATGCTGCGTTGTTTCCGACCGGGCGCAGCGGCATGACGAAGATCATCGTCGGCGCCTGGCGCGACGAGGCATCCGGCCCCATGCAGGTTGTCTCTGGCCCCATCGGCCGCGAGAAGGTGCACTATGAAGCGCCGGCGGCGGCTCGGCTCCAAGCCGAAATGGCTGCATTCATCGATTGGTTCAACGGCGGTGCGTCGCTCGACCCCGTCCTGAAGGCGGCGGTCGCCCATCTGTGGTTCGTCACCATCCATCCCTTCGAGGATGGCAACGGCCGAATCGCCCGCGCCATCGCCGACATGATGCTGGCGCGATCAGAAGGCAGCCCTCAGCGCTTCTACAGCATGTCCGCGCAGATCCGCCTGGAGCGGAAGGACTATTACGCCATCCTCGAGCGGATGCAGAAAGGCGATCTCGACATCACCGCCTGGCTGCAATGGTTCCTCAGATGCCTCGACCGCGCGTTCGACGGCGCTGAGGAAATCCTTGCCAATGTCCTTCGCAAAGCGCGCTTCTGGGAAGCGAAGGCCGGCCAGCCACTCAACGAACGCCAACGCAAGGTGGTCAACCGGCTGCTGGATGGCTTCGAAGGCAAGCTCACCTCCTCGAAATGGGCGGCGCTGACAAAGACCTCGCCCGACACCGCCCTGCGCGACATCAACGACCTCGTCGCGCGGGGCATCTTGGTGAGGGACGAGGCTGGTGGGCGCAGCACGAGCTATTCGCTGGCGAGGCTGGGCGGCGAAGAGCCGCCCCGCATCTAATCGCACGTTATCGGCGGCATGGCGGGCAATGCCCGACAAAGATGAGATCGGCTGACGCCTGTTCTTGATGCCGCGATCGGTGTACTGCTGGAAAGCATACCGGCAAGACCGTGATCGCACGCGTGAGGCCCTACGCGGCGGCGACGTGCGCCGAGTTCGAGCCGATATAGTTGCGGATCGTCTCGATGATCTGGTCCTGGTCGGCCTCGCTCAGATAGGGGTGCATCGGCAGGCACAGGATACGCTGCGGTAGCTCCTCCGAAACGGCAAGGCCGTTTGGCGTGCGCGGATAGTCGCGATAGGCAACCTGGCTGTGCAGCGGCTTCACATAGTAGATGACCGACGGAATGCCCTTTTCTCCCAGATGCGCCTTTAGCGCGTCGCGCCTCGGCGTCTCGATGGCGTATTGCGCCCAGGCCGAGCGGCTGCCGTCCAGATTGCGCGCCGCCTTGACGATATCGCCGAGGCCTTCGGCATAACGATTGGCGACCGCTTGCCTTGCAACCATCTCCTGTTCAAGGATCGCCAGCTTCTCGATCAGGATCGCCGCCTGCAGCGTGTCGAGCCGCGAATTGATGCCGACGCGGACATTGTCATATTGCGTTTCGCCCTTGCCGTGGAAGGCGAAGGAGCGGAGCTGTTCGGCCAGCGCATCGTCGTTGGTGAACATCGCGCCGCCGTCGCCATAGCAACCGAGCGGTTTCGCCGGATAGAAGCTGGTCGAGCCGACTGCGCCGAAGGAGCCGCACATCTTGCCGTTCGCCGAGCCGCCCATCGACTGCGCGGCGTCCTCGATCACCATCAGCCCTTCGCGGTTGGCGATCGCCATGATCGCCTCGTAGTCGGCGGCAAGGCCGAACAGGTCGACCGGTATGATCGCTTTTGGCTTCAGCCGGCCTTCCGCCTTGATCATGGCGATCGCCGCCTCGAGGCTGGCGATGTCGATATTGTAGGTATGCGGATCGACATCGACGAAAACCGGCTCGGCCTTGGCCAGCGCCACCACTTCCGCCGTGGCGGCGAAGGTGAAGCTCGGCACGAACACTGCATCACCAGGACCGATACCGGCGGCAAACAGTGGCAGCAAGAGCGCGTCGGTGCCGTTGGCGCAGGCGACGACATGCTTGGTGCCGATATAGGCGGCAAGCTTGTTTTCGAATTCGGTGACCTGAGGTCCGAGGATGTAGCGGCCTTCGTCGACGACGCGGTCGATCGCTGCTTTCAGCCTGTCGCGGATTCGTTCGCGCTGCGCGCCAAGGTCGATGAACTGCATGGTGGCCTCAAAACGGGTTAGCCAGATAATCGGCCGCTGGTATCAGACTTGGCGCAGCCGAGAAAGCTGCATGGGCAAAACCGTGAATTGCTCAAGTGTCGCAGCCTGTTACCCGCGATTGCCGGTGTGTCTTTGTGAGATGCCGGAAATCCGGGCTTCGCCGGGCAAGGTCCGGCCTTTGCATCGCATCCGTCCGGTGCGGCGAAACATAAAGTGATCGACCGGCGCGGTGCCTTGCCTGGGGATCGCGTCCCGGTCAGGCGATTTCATGCCGCCATGGCGGATTGGCGCCGGCGCGCGACACGGTCACTGCCGCGGCGCTGGCGCCGAGCGCCAGCGCCTTGTGGATGGCGTCTTTCGACAGGCCGGCGATCGCCGCCTTCGACAGCAGGCCTTGCTCATGCAGGGAGGCCAGGATGCCGGCGTTGAACGTGTCGCCGGCGCCGACCGTATCGACTACCTTGACCTTGTTCGGCACCACCGTGACCTTGTGATCCCTGGTGTAGCCGACTGCGCCCTCGCTGCCATGGGTGACGACGATCAGCTTCGGGCCGCGATCCAGCCAGTTGCGGACGACATCCTCGTGCGAACCGGCTTCGCCGAACCAGTTGAGGTCCTCGTCCGACAGCTTCACGATGTCGGCCATCGCCATCATGGTGCGGATGCGCCTGAGATGCCTGGCCTTGTCCGGAATGAAATTTGGCCTGATGTTGGGGTCGAGCATCATGACGCGATGCTCGTGCTCGCGCCGCATGAATTCCTCATAGGCCGATCCGGCCGGCTCCGAGATCAGGCTGATGGCGCCGAACAGCATGGCTTCGATCTCGCTGCCAAGCTCCGGCAGGTCGTCGATGGTCAGCATGCGCCCTGCCGTGTTCTCGTCATAGAAGGTATAGGTGGCCTGGCCGTTGGTGAGTCGCACGAAGGCAAGCGTCGTCGGCCGCGGCGACGTGTGCGCATAAATGGAACTGACCTTGCTTGCCCCCAGCGCCTCCCTGAACTGGCCGCCGAACAGATCCGACGACAGGCCGGAGAAGAAACCGGCGGGGGCACCCAACCGGCCAAGCGCAATGGCCGTGTTGAAGACCGCACCGCCGACATAGGGGGCAAAGGCCGGCTCGCCCTCAGTGGTGGTGCGCGGCAGCATGTCGATCAGGGCTTCGCCGCAGCAGAGGATCATGAGTTCTTGCTTTCCGGCGGATAGATCACGCCCTTGCGGATGATGATATTGGCGTAGAGCCGCGGCTCGCTCGTGGCGACGATCGCATGCGCGGCCTTGACCCTTGCATAGAAGTCGGTGCCGGCCAGCGCAACCACCTTGCGGCCCGGCGCGCGCATGGCGCAGATCGCCTCGATCTCGCGGTGCACGGGATCGGCGAGCAAGGGATCGCCCTTGACCGAGGCGCGAAATAGCGCTTCCGGCACGGCGTCGTCGACCGGCAGCACGCTCAATATGGCATCCAGCACCGGAATGAGCTGATGGCCGTCAGCCCGGACGAGCCGGTTTGCCTGCTCCTCGGCCGGGTAGTTCCCGTCGACAAGGGCGATCTCGTCGCCATGGCCCATGGCGCGCAACGTCGCCAGAAGCTCCGGACCGAGCAACGCCGGGATTCCGATCAGCATGCTCAGAAACTCCTGGAAATCGTGGTCGAACCGATCAGGAAGCGTTCGGAGAGCGGCAGGCTGGCGCCGCCCAGTGCGCGGGCATGAATGCCGACGGTGCCCTCGCGAACGGCTGGAAGCTTCAGGCCTTCGCCGTCGATCGTGCCGATCGCCCCGATCACGGCATCGACAAGCCGGCGGCGCACGGTCAGCGGCATCCATCCGTCGATCACCGCGGCCTCGAAATCGATGACCGACGATGCCGCGACGATGGCATAAGCGAGCGCCTGCGAGGCGGTGGCGATCCAGTCGTCGAGCTCGACGCCGATCTCGCCCCAGTCATCCGGCGAGGTCCACAGATGCGAGGCCTCGACGCCGCGTGCATTGAGCGCCTTTTCCAGCATGGCGATCGATGCCACGTCGATAAGCTGCGTCGGCTTGCCGTCCGGCCCGGGCACCGGCATCGAGCCCAGCGCGCCGGCATTTCCTGTCGGGCCGCCAAAAAGACGGCCATTCAGCACTATGCCGCCGCCGGCAAAGGCGCCGATATAAAAATAGACGAAGTCGCGCGCTGCACCCGCCTGACCGAACACAAGCTCTGCGCCGCAGGCCGAGGTGGCGTCGTTCTGCAGGTAGACTGGAAATTCGCACTGAGCCTGGATGTCGGCGCGGATGTCGCGGTGGCGCCATTCGTCCATGATTTCGCGCGGCGCGCCTGCGGTGTCGGCCCAGTTCCACAGTTCGAACGGCATGGCGATGCCAAGCCCGGCAATGCGCTTGTCCTGCGCCGGGGTGAGTTCGCCGCGCATTTTCTTCATGCCGGAGGTGACGAATTCCACCGTCTCGTGCGGTGCCGGATAGCGATAGGAATGTTGCAGCATCGAGCGCACATTGCCGAGAAAATCGATCAGCACCAGCTCGGCGCTGCGGCGGCCGATCTTCAAGCCGATGAAATAGGCGCCATCGGGATTGAGCGCCATCGGGATGGATGGTTGGCCGATCTTGCCGCGCAAAGGCGCCTGGCGAACGAGCAGGTCATCTTCCTCCAATTCGCGCATGATGACCGAGACGGTCTGTGCCGAAAGCCCGGTCATGCGCGCAATGTCGGATTTGGCCATGCTGCCGTGCTGACGCACCAGCGACAACACCAGCCGCTCATTGTGGTCGCGCATGCCACTCTGATTGGTGCCCCGGTGCAGACGGCTTTCGGCTGCCTTGGGCGAACCGTGCCTCACAATGCCGGTCTCCACCCTGTTCCTCCCGTCTTTTCCCCTCAAGGCTTTTGGGCCAGAATGAGTGAACGGCGCAGGGCTGTCAATAATAAATAAGAGTGATTTAATTATTGACAGTCACTACGGACTGGTGTCTTTTGGGTAGGCGTCCACGCTGGGAGAAAATACGTCGGATGCGCTGCAGGTGCCGGTTGGCCGGCATCCGAAAATGGTTCAATTGGGAGGAAAATCGTGACCAAGTCAGCACTGTTGAAATCCACCGTGTTTGCCGCGGCCGGCCTGGGCCTCATGGCGTTCGCCTCGACGGCATCGGCCGCAGGCGTTGGCGCCTGCCTGATCACCAAGACCGACACCAATCCCTTCTTCGTCAAGATGAAGGAAGGCGCGACGGCCAAGGCCAAGGAGCTCGGCGTTGATCTCAAGACCTACGCCGGCAAGATCGACGGCGACAGCGAGAGCCAGGTGGCGGCGATCGAAAGCTGCATTGCCGACGGCGCCAAGGGCATCCTGATCACCGCGTCCGACACCAAGGGCATCGTGCCGACGGTGAAGAAGGCGCGCGACGCCGGCCTGCTGGTGATCGCGCTCGACACCCCGCTTGATCCGATCGATGCGGCCGACGCGACTTTCGCGACGGACAATCTCGAGGCCGGCAAGCTGATCGGCGCCTGGGCCGCCGCGACGCTCGGGGACAAGGCCAAGGACGCCAAGATCGGCTTCCTCGACCTGACGCCCTCGCAGCCGACGGTGGACGTGCTGCGCGACCAGGGCTTCATGCAAGGCTACGGCATCGACGTGAAGGACGCCAATAAGATCGGCGATGAGGACGATCCGCGCATCGTCGGCCACGACGTGACCAACGGCAATGAGGAAGGCGGCCGCAAGGCAATGGAGAACCTTCTGCAGAAGGACAACACCATCAACGTCATCCACACCATCAACGAGCCCGCCGCTGTCGGCGCCTACCAGGCGCTCAAGGCTGTCGGCCTCGAAAGCCAGGTGCTGATCGTCTCGGTCGACGGCGGCTGCCCCGGCGTCAAGTCGGTGGCCGAAGGCGTGATCGGCGCCACCTCGCAGCAATATCCGCTGCAGATGGCCGCACTCGGCATCGAGGCGATCGCCGCCTACGCAAAGGACGGCACCAAGCCGAAGCCGACCGAAGGCAAGAACTTCTTCGACACCGGCGTCAATCTCGTGACCGACAAGCCGGCCAATGGCGTGAAGTCCATCGACACCAAGGAAGGCCTCGCCAAGTGCTGGGGCTGATGCTGGCCTGACGGGCAGCTAAAATACCGGTGGGCCGGGGCTTGATCCCCGGCCGCTTCGGGTGGACGATGTGCCAAGCGCGAACAATCCCGGCGACAGACCGGAATGCGTGGAGGCCGTTGGGGCGAGACTGAAGCTCCGCGCAGACGGGAGGAAACATGTCTCAGATCCAGGAATTCGAGAAGGTTCTCTCGGGCAGCGACACGAACGTCGCCGCTTTCGAAGAGCACGGCAAGTCGGCCGTCAAGCGCATCCAGCATTTCCTCCATTCCACCCCGGCGGCGGTGCCGCTGATCGTGCTGGTGCTGGCGATCATCATCTTCGGCGTCGCCATCGGCGGGCGCTTCTTCTCGTCCTACACGCTGACGCTTATCCTGCAGCAGATCGCCATCGTCGGCATTCTGGGCGCCGCGCAGACGCTGGTCATCCTGACCGCCGGTATCGACCTGTCGATAGGTGTCATCATGGTGATTTCGGCCGTTATCATGGGCAATTGCGCGGTCACCTACGGTCTGCCGACCCTTCTCGCGGTGGTAGTGGGGCTTGCCGCCGGCGCGGCCTGCGGCCTGCTCAACGGCCTGCTGGTCGCCTACATGAAGCTACCGCCGTTCATTGTCACGCTCGGCACCTGGAACATCGTCATGGCCACCAACTTCATCTATTCGGCCAATGAGACGATCCGCGATGCCGATGTCGATGTCCAGGCGCCGCTGCTGCATCTGTTTGGCATGAGCCTCAAGGTCGGCACGGCGGTGCTGACGCTCGGCGTCATTGCCATGGTCGTGCTGGTCATGGTCCTTTGGTACGTGCTCAATCACACGGCCTGGGGCCGCCATGTCTACGCCGTCGGCGACGACCCCGAGGCGGCGAAGCTGTCGGGCATCCAGACCAAGAAGGTGCTGATGGCCGTCTACACCCTTGCTGGCCTGATCGCCGCTTTCGCCGCCTGGGTCTCGATCGGCCGCAACGGCTCGATCTCGCCGTCCGCCGCCGTCACCGACTACAATCTGCAGGCCATCACCGCGACGGTGATCGGCGGCATCTCCCTCTTCGGCGGCCGCGGCTCGATTCTCGGTACGATGTTCGGCGCGATGATCGTCGGCGTCGTCTCGATGGGCCTCAACATGCTGGGCGCCGATCCGCAATGGAAAGTGCTGCTCACCGGCGTGCTGATCATCGGCGCCGTGGCGATCGACCAGTGGATCAGAAAGGTTTCGGTGTGACCATGACCCAAGAGCCCGTCCTCACCACGCGCGGTCTTACCAAGCGCTACGGTCGCGTGACCGCCCTCAACAATTGCGACTTCGATCTCTATCCGGGAGAAATCCTGGCCGTGATCGGCGACAACGGCGCCGGCAAGTCGACGCTAATCAAGGCGATCTCCGGCGCCGTGCATCCCGACGAGGGAACCATCGAACTGGACGGCAAGCAGGTACTGTTCAAGTCGCCCATCGAAGCCCGCGAAGCCGGCATCGAGACTGTCTACCAGAACCTGGCGCTGTCGCCGGCGCTGTCGATCGCTGACAACATGTTCCTCGGTCGCGAGATCCGGAAGCCCGGTCCGCTCGGCAGCTGGTTCCGCATGCTCGACCGCCCGGCGATGGAAAAGCGCGCTCGCGACAAGCTCACCGAACTCGGCCTGATGACCATCCAGAATATCAGCCAGGCAGTGGAGACGCTTTCCGGAGGCCAGCGTCAGGGCGTGGCGGTGGCGCGCGCCGCCGCTTTCGGCTCGAAAGTGGTGATCATGGACGAGCCGACGGCAGCCCTCGGCGTCAAGGAGAGCCGCCGCGTGCTGGAACTGATCCTCGACGTCAAGAAGCGCGGCCTGCCGATCGTGCTCATCTCGCATAACATGCCGCATGTGTTCGAAGTCGCGGACCGCATCCACATCCATCGGCTCGGACGGCGCCTCTGCGTCGTCGATCCGAAGCAGATTTCCATGTCGGATGCCGTTGCCCTCATGACCGGCGCAAAGAAGCCGCCGGAGGATGCGCTGGCGGCTTGATCTGCCCCGACGGGTAAATTGCCGCAGGAGAACCAGCGGCCTAAATCGATTGAACATATGCTGCAATGCACTAGGATGGGGCTGGGAGGAATGGTGAAAGCCGGTATGATCATGGCAACCGCACAAGAGGCAGCATGACCAGCGTGATGACGTCCGGAGCTCCCACCCTCGAAAACCCCGATCCCAAGACGCTCGCTGCCGAAGTCTTGCAGGCCCTCAAATACAGGGTCGGCAAGGGCACCCGCGTCGCCACACAATACGACTGGCTCACCGCCTCGATCAAGGTCGTGCGCGACCGCATCGTCGATCACTGGATGCAGGCGACGCAGGAGGCCTACGCCCAGCAGGAAAAGCGCGTCTACTATCTGTCGTTGGAATTCCTCATCGGCCGCCTGATGCGGGACGCCTTCTCCAATCTCGGCCTGATGGACAATATGCGCGAAGCGCTGCGGTCTCTCGGCGTCGACCTCGATCTTATGGCCGCGCTCGAACCGGATGCGGCGCTTGGCAATGGCGGTCTCGGCCGGCTCGCCGCCTGCTTCATGGAAAGCATGGCGACCGTCGACATTCCCGCGCATGGCTACGGCATTCGCTACGCCAACGGCATGTTCCGGCAGGAAATCCATGACGGCTGGCAGGTCGAACTGCCCGAGACCTGGCTCGACCACGGCAATCCCTGGGAGTTCGAGCGGCGCGAACGCTCCTTCGAGGTCGGCTTCGGCGGCTCGGTGGAATCGGTCACCTCGAAGGACGGCCGGCTCGAGCGCCATGTCTGGAAGCCGACCGAACATGTCCTGGCCGTTGCCTACGATACGCCGGTCGTCGGCTGGCGGGCCAACCGGGTCAATACGCTGCGCCTGTGGTCCGGCATGCCGATCGATCCGATCCTGCTCGACAGGTTCAACGCCGGCGATCACATCGGCGCGCTTGCCGAAAGCAACAAGGCCGATGCCTTGTCGCGCGTCCTCTACCCCGCCGATTCCCACAAGGCCGGGCAGGAATTGCGGCTGCGGCAGGAGTATTTCTTCTCCACCGCCTCGCTGCAGGACATCATCCAACGCCATCTCAGCCAGTATGGTGATTTGCAGTCGCTGCCCGACAAGGCGGCGATCCACCTCAACGACACCCACCCGGCAATCGCCGTGCCGGAGCTGATGCGCCTGCTGATGGACGTCCACGGCATGGATTTCGACGAGGCCTGGAGCATCACCAGGCGCACCTTCGGCTACACCAACCACACGCTGCTGCCCGAGGCGTTGGAAAGCTGGCCTGTGCCGCTGTTCGAGCGGCTTTTGCCGCGCCACATGCAGATCGTCTACGCCATCAATGCCGAGGTGCTGCTGGAAGCGCGCGCCACCGACCAGTTCTCGAACGAGCAGATCGGCCGCATCTCGCTGATCCAGGAAAACGGCGACCGCCGGGTGCGCATGGGCAATCTGGCCTTTGTCGGCTCGCACTCGATCAACGGCGTCTCTGCCTTGCACACCGAACTGATGAAGGAAACGGTGTTTGCCGACCTCCACAAGCTCTATCCCGATCGCATCAACAACAAGACCAACGGCATCACGCCGCGGCGCTGGCTGATCCAATGCAATCCTGGCCTGACCACCCTCGCGCGCGAGGCGATCGGCGACCGCTTCCTGGATGACATCGATGCGATCAAGGGGCTCGACGCCTTCGCCGAAGACGCCGCCTTCCGCGACAAGTTCGCCGCCGTCAAGCGCGCGAACAAGGCCAGGCTCGCCAATCTCGTCGCCGACCGGCTTGGCATCAAGCTCGACCCTTCTGCGCTGTTCGACATCCAGATCAAGCGCATCCACGAATACAAGCGCCAGCTCCTCAACATCCTCGAGGCGGTCGCGCTTTACGACCAGATCCGTTCGCATCCGGAGCGGGACTGGATGCCGCGTGTGAAATTCTTCGGCGGCAAGGCGGCGCCCAGCTACCACAACGCCAAGCTGATCATCAAACTGGCCAATGACGTCGCCAAGGTCATCAACCGCGACCCGGCGGTTCGCGGTCTGCTGAAAGTTGTCTTTCTGCCGAACTACAATGTCAGTCTGGCCGAGGTCATGATGCCTGCCGCCGACCTTTCCGAGCAGATATCGACCGCCGGCATGGAGGCGTCCGGCACCGGCAACATGAAGTTCGCGCTGAACGGCGCATTGACCATTGGCACGCTCGACGGTGCCAATGTCGAGATCAAGGAGTGCGTCGGCGACGACAACATCTTCATCTTCGGCCTGACAACTCAAGAGGTCGCCGAACGACGCAATAACGGCTACGATCCGCGCGCCGTGATCGAGGCATCGCCCGAACTGTCGCAAGCTCTCGCCGCCGTTTCGTCGGGCGTCTTCTCACCGGACGATCCCGAACGCTATCGCGACCTGATCAACGGTCTCTACCAGAGCGACTGGTTCATGGTGGCGGCCGATTTCGATGCATACGCCGCCACCCAGCGCGACGTCGATGCCGTCTGGCGCAACAGCCCGGACTGGTATGCGAGGGCGATCCGCAATGTCGCTCGCGTCGGCTGGTTCTCGTCAGACCGCACGATCCGCCAATATGCGAAAGAAATCTGGAACGTGCCCGTCTGATATGATTGCATGAGGCCACGAACAATGTGGTCCGTGGTGCCCAGGGAGGCCCGATGAGGAAGCCGCGCGCGACCGCTGCGACAAGCGGGCCGGATGGATTGGCGCCAGCCGGCGATGTCGCGGCGATTGTCGCCGGCACGCATGGCGATCCGTTTGCCGTCCTCGGCGTGCATGAGGCGGGGAAGGGGTTTGTGGCCCGCTGCTTCGTTCCCAATGCCGAGTTCGTCACCGCCTATACGCTGACCGGCAGGAAGGCCGGCGACCTGTCCCGGCGCGACGATGGCGGCTTCTTCGAAGGCAGGCTGTCGATCCGAAGGCGCCAGCCGCTGCGCTATCACGCCAGGAACGCCGGCGGCGACTGGTGGCTGACCGATCCCTATTCGTTCGGCCCGGTGCTCGGCCCGTTGGACGATTACTATATCGCCGAAGGGTCGCATCTCAGGCTGTTCGACAAGCTCGGCGCGCATCTTATCGATCACGAGGGTGCGTCCGGCGTGCACTTCGCCGTGTGGGCGCCCAATGCAAGGCGCGTCTCGGTGGTCGGCGACTTCAACGAGTGGGACGGTCGCCGGCATACGATGCGCGAACGCCGCGACACCGGCATCTGGGAATTGTTCATCCCCGACATCGGCGCCGGCCGGCCCTACAAATACGAGATCATCGGGCCCGATCGCGTCAGGTTGCCGCTGAAGGCCGATCCGTTCGCCTTCAGGTCCGAACTGCGCCCGGCCACCGCGTCGGTGACGGCGGTTGCGCCGGCGCATCAGTGGGGCGACGAGGCGCACCGGAATTTCTGGCGCAACGCCGATCACAGGCGCGAGCCGGTATCGATCTACGAGGTCCATGCCGGTTCGTGGCAACTTCACGACGACGGCAGCTTCCTGTCATGGGACGAACTCGCCGACCGGCTGATCCCCTATGTGGTCGATACCGGTTTCACCCACATCGAATTCATGCCGATCTCCGAGCACCCCTATGACCCGTCCTGGGGTTACCAGACGACCGGCCTCTACGCGCCGACGGCCCGCTTCGGCGATCCGGACGGCTTTGCCCGTTTTGTCGACGGCGCTCATCGCGCCGGTCTCGGCGTCATCCTCGACTGGGTGCCGGCGCATTTCCCGGTCGACGAGCATGGCCTGGCGCAGTTCGACGGCACCGCGCTCTATGAACATGCCGACCCGCGCAAGGGCTTCCATCCCGACTGGAACACCGCGATCTACAATTTCGGCCGGCGCGAGGTGGCCTCGTTCCTTGTCAACAATGCTCTGTTCTGGGCCGAGAAATACCATGTCGACGGTTTGCGCGTCGATGCCGTCGCCTCGATGCTCTACCTCGACTATTCGCGCAAGGCCGGCGAATGGATCCCCAACGAGAAGGGCGGACGCGAAAACCTCGAGGCGGTCAGCTTCCTGCAGCGGATGAACAAGGAGGTCTATGGCCATCATCCGGGCGTGATGACGATCGCCGAGGAATCGACCTCATGGCCAAAGGTCTCGCAGCCGGTGCACGAAGGCGGGCTCGGCTTCGGCTTCAAATGGAACATGGGCTTCATGCACGATACGCTGGAGTATTTCTCCAAGGAGCCGATCTTTCGCAAGCATCACCACAACGACATCACTTTCGGCCTGGTCTACGCCTTCAGCGAGAATTTCGTGCTGCCGCTCTCCCACGACGAGGTCGTACACGGCAAGGGTACGCTGCTCGGCAAGATGGCTGGCGACGACTGGCAGAAATTCGCGACGCTGCGCGCCTACTACGCCTTCATGTGGGGCTATCCCGGCAAGAAGCTGTTGTTCATGGGCCAGGAATTCGCGCAGCGCCGCGAGTGGAGCGAGGCGCGCGCACTCGACTGGAACCTGCTCGATTTCCGCCTTCACCGTGGCGTCTGGCAAGTGGTGCGTGACCTCAACTATCTCTACCGCTCGCGCCCGGCGCTGCATGCGCGCGACTGCGAGCCGGAGGGATTTTCCTGGCTGATCGTCGACGACAGCGCGAACTCTGTCTTTGCCTGGCTGCGCAGCGCGCCGGATGGCACCCCGGTCGCCGTCATATCCAACTTCACGCCGGTCCCGCGCGACAATTACCACGTGCCGCTGCCGCAGGCCGGAATATGGCGCGAGATCATGAATACCGATGCTTTGGATTATGGCGGTTCAGGCAAGGGCAATGCTGGCGCCATCGAGGCTCGGGCGGAAGCAGGGGGCATATCGGCGACGATGCTCCTGCCGCCGCTGTCGACGATCATGCTCGAATTTGTCGCGGGCTGAGCGATGCTGCGTACCGGTAATTTGGGAGGATAAGATGGCAGACACAAGACGAACCCAGCCGTTGGCGCGCGATGCCATGGCCTATGTGCTGGCCGGCGGCCGTGGCAGCCGCCTCAAAGAGCTGACCGACCGGCGCGCCAAGCCTGCGGTCTATTTCGGCGGCAAGACGCGCATCATCGATTTCGCGCTCTCAAATGCGCTCAATTCCGGCATTCGCCGCCTTGGCGTCGCCACCCAGTACAAGGCGCATTCGCTGATCCGCCACCTGCAGCGCGGCTGGAACTTCCTGCGGCCCGAGCGAAACGAGAGCTTCGACATCCTGCCCGCCAGCCAGCGTGTGTCGGAAACGCAGTGGTATGAAGGTACCGCCGATGCCGTGTACCAGAACATCGACATCATCGAGTCCTACGGGCCCGAATACATGGTCATCCTGGCCGGCGACCACGTCTACAAGATGGACTATGAGATGATGCTTCGCCAGCATGTCGAGGCCGGCGCCGACGTCACCGTCGGCTGCCTCGAAGTGCCGCGCATGGAAGCGACCGCCTTCGGCGTCATGCATGTCGACACCAAGGACACCATCATCTCCTTCATCGAGAAGCCTGCCGATCCGCCCGGCATTCCCGACAAGCCGGACTTTGCGCTCGCCTCGATGGGCATCTACGTCTTCAAGACCAAGTTCCTGATGGAGCAGCTGCGCCGCGATGCCGCCGAACCCGGCTCGAGCCGCGACTTCGGCAAGGACATCATCCCCTATATCGTCGAGCACGGGAAGGCGATCGCCCACCGCTTTGCCAAATCCTGCGTGCGCTCGACGGCCGAGAACGAGGCCTATTGGCGCGATGTCGGAACGGTCGACGCCTATTGGGAAGCCAATATCGACCTCACCGACGTGACACCGGAACTCGACCTTTACGATCGCGACTGGCCGATCTGGACCTATGCCGAGTTGAAGCCGCCGGCAAAGTTCGTGCATGACGAGGACGGCCGTCGCGGCATGGCAGTATCATCGCTGGTCTCAGGCGACTGCATCGTCTCGGGTGCTTCGCTGAAGCGGAGCCTGATCTTCACCGGTGCGCGCATCAATTCCTATTCGACGCTCGAAGAAGTCGTCATGCTGCCCGACTGCCATGTCGGCCGGAACGCAAGCTTGAAGCGCGTGGTCATCGACCATGGCGTCAGGATACCGGAAGGTCTGGTGGTCGGCGAGGATCCTGATCTCGACGCCAAGCGCTTTCGCGTCTCGGAAAAGGGCATCTGCCTTATCACGCAGGACATGATCGATAAGGCGGGGTTGTAGTGCAGGTTCTGTCGGTCACGCCCGAGATATTCCCACTGATCAAGACCGGCGGGCTTGCCGACGTCACCGGCGCCTTGCCCGTCGCACTCGCCGGCAAGGGCGTGACCATGCGTACGCTCGTCCCCGGCTATCCCCAGGTGATGGAAACCTTCAGGAAAAAGAAGGCCGTTCACCAATATCCATCGTTGCAGGGCGGCAAGGCTTCGGTCCACGCCGTCCAGATCGCCGGGCTCGACCTGTTCGTGCTCGACGCGCCGCATCTGTTCGACCGCCCCGGCGGTCCCTACGGCAATGCCACTGGCGCCGACTGGCCGGACAATTGGCGGCGTTTCGCGGCCCTGAGCCAGGTCGGCGGCGATATTGCCGGCGGCGCCATCTCGGGCTACCAGCCTGATATCGTCCATGCCCATGACTGGCAGTCGGCGATGACGCTGGCCTATATGCGTTTCGGCAAGGCGGTCGGCACGCCGTCGATGATGACCGTCCACAACCTCGCCTTCCAGGGCCAGTTCGGCGCCGGCATCTTCGGTGAGCTCGGCCTGCCGGCGGCGGCCATGGCGCTCGATGGCGTCGAATATTACGGCGGCGTCGGCTTCCTCAAGGCCGGCTTGCAGGCTGCCTGGGCCATCACCACGGTCAGCCCGACCTATGCGCAGGAGATACGCTCGCCGCAATTCGGCATGGGCCTCGACGGCCTGATCAACATGCGGTCCACCGATCTCTACGGCATCGTCAACGGCATCGACGCCGAGATCTGGAGCCCGGAAACCGACAAGCACCTGGTTTCCAACTATACGGCCAAGACGTTGAAGGCGCGACTGCCCAACAGGGCCGCCGTCGAGGATCGCTTCAACCTCGACCGCGACGACAGCCCGATCGTCTGCATCGTCAGTCGGCTCACCTGGCAGAAGGGCATGGACATACTGGCGGCGGTCGTCGACGGCATCGTCGCAAGAGGTGCGCGGCTGGCGATCCTCGGGTCCGGCGATGCAGGCCTCGAAGGCGCTCTGCTTGCCGCCGCTGCCCGCCATCGTGGCCGCATCGGCGTCGTCGTCGGCTACGACGAGGCGCTTTCCCACACCATGCAAGGCGGCTGCGACGCCATCGTCATCCCGTCGCGCTTCGAGCCTTGCGGGCTGACGCAGCTTTACGGCTTGCGCTATGGCTGCGTGCCGGTCGTCGCTCGCACCGGCGGTCTCGCCGACACTATCATCGACGCCAACGAGGCGGCTATCTCGGCCGGCGTGGCGACCGGTTTCCAGTTCGCGCCCGCCAATGCCGGCGATTTCCTGCACGCCATCCGCCGGCTGGTGGAGGCGCATGCCAACCCGACGGTCTGGACCTCGATGCAACGGCAAGGCATGAAGACGGATGTGTCGTGGGACAAAAGCGCGGAAAAATATGTTGAACTCTATCGCTTGCTGCTTTCGAAAAGGGTTGCGTGAAGCATGATACGAACTGTCGCCACCAAACCTTATCCCGACCAGAAGCCCGGCACTTCCGGGCTGCGCAAGAAGGTGCCGGTGTTCCAGCAGGAGCACTATGCCGAGAACTTCATCCAGTCGATCTTCGATGCGCTGGACGGATTCAAGGGCAAGACGCTGGTGATCGGCGGCGACGGCCGCTTCTATAACCGTGAGGTCATCCAGAAGGCCATCGCCATGGCCGCGGCAAACGGTTTCGGCAAGGTGATGGTCGGCCAGGGCGGCATCCTGTCGACGCCGGCGGCCTCCAACATCATCCGCAAATACAAGACCTTCGGCGGCATCATCCTGTCGGCCAGCCACAATCCGGGCGGCCCGCACGAGGATTTTGGTATCAAATACAATGCCAGCAATGGCGGCCCGGCGCCGGAAAAGCTGACCGATGCGATCTTCGCCAGGACCAAGGCGATCTCGAGCTTCAAGATCGCCGACATCGCAACGGTCGACATCGACACGATCGGTACCGTCGAGGCTGGCGGCATGACGGTGGAGGTGATCGATCCGGTCGCCGACTATGCCGAGCTGATGGAGAGCCTGTTCGATTTCGAGGCCTTGCGCCGGCTGTTCAAATCGGGCTTTCGCATGCGCTTTGACGCCATGCATGCGGTGACCGGACCCTACGCCAAGGAGATACTCGAAAACCGTCTCGGCGCGCCGAAAGGCACCGCCCGCAACTTCATTCCCCTGCCGGATTTCGGCGGCCACCACCCCGACCCCAATCTGGTCCACGCAAAGCACCTCTATGACGAGATGATGGGACCGGATGCGCCAGACTTCGGCGCCGCGTCCGACGGCGACGGCGACCGCAACCTGATCATCGGCAAGGGGATTTTCGTCACCCCATCGGATTCGGTGGCCATGCTCGCCGCCAACGCCCATCTGGCGCCGGGCTACAAGGCCGGCCTGAAAGGCATCGCCCGCTCGATGCCGACCAGTGGTGCCGCCGACCGCGTCGCCGAAAAGCTCGGCATCGGCATCTATGAGACGCCGACCGGCTGGAAGTTCTTCGGCAATCTGCTCGATGCCGGCATGGCGACGATCTGCGGCGAGGAAAGTGCCGGAACCGGCTCCAACCATGTCCGCGAAAAGGACGGGCTGTGGGCGGTGCTGTTGTGGCTCAACATCCTTGCAGCACGCGGCGAAAGCGCCAGGGAGATCGTCACCCAGCACTGGGCGACCTACGGCCGCAACTATTACTCGCGCCACGACTACGAGGAGATCGAGATCGACCGTGCCAATGCGCTGGTCGATGAATTGCGCGCCAAACTTGGCTCGCTGCCGGGGACAAGCGTGCGCGGCATGAAGATCGCCAGCGCCGATGATTTCGCCTATAACGACCCGGTCGACGGCTCGATCAGCAAGAACCAGGGCATCAGGATATTGTTTGACGGCGGCTCGCGCGTCGTCTTCCGCCTCTCCGGCACCGGCACCTCGGGCGCGACGCTGCGCGTCTATATCGAGCGCTACGAGCCGGACAACAGCCGGCATGATCTCGACACGCAGCAGGCGCTTGCCGATCTGATTGCGGCCGCCGATGACACTGCCGGGATTCGCGCCCATACCGGCCGCGCCAAGCCGAGCGTCATCACCTGATGCCATCCAGACAATGATCCCGAACCGAAGGTCCGCGGCAGCGAAAAAGTGGAACCCGGTTTTCGGAAAAGATCATGGTCAAACAGGAAGATAAAATAGCGGCTGACTGGCGGCCGCGATTTGGCGGACATGTCGGGCAAGGCGGCATCCGCTTTGCCGCGTGGTCGTCAGCGGCCAAAGGGCTCTGGGTCTCGCTGTTCGACGAGCGGGGAGGCCGTGAGATCGACCGGCTTGAACTCCAGCCGGAAGGCGAGGGTGTGCACGGGCTTTTCGTTGCCGGCCTCGCCGCCGGCACCCGGTATGGGTTTCGCGCCGACGGCGACTATGCACCAGAGCGCGGGCTCTGGTTCGATCCCGACAAGTTGCTGGTCGACCCCTACGCCGTCGAGATCGACAGGCCCTATGCCTATGACGGCAGGCTTGGCCAGCGCCGGGGCGAGGGGACCGACACCGCGCCGCTGATGCCGAAGGCCATTGCCAGTGCCTTGCCGAAGCCGCTGCCTGTCTTGCCGCTGCTCTTCCGGCCCGGCGGCCTGGTGTACGAAGTGCCGGTGCGCGCCTTCACCATGCTGCATCCGGACATTCCCGAGAACCAGCGCGGCACGATCGCAGCCCTTGCCCATCCGGCTGTCGTCGAGCATCTGCAAAAACTCGGCGTCGGAGCGGTCGAGCTGATGCCGGTGACGGCATCGATCGACGAGCGGCATCTGCCGCCGCTCGGGCTGCGCAATGCCTGGGGCTACAATCCCGTCACCTTCATGGCGCTCGACCCGCGCCTGGCACCCGGCGGCCTGGCTGAACTGCGCGATACGGTCGCAGCACTGCGCAATGCCGGCATCGGCACCATCCTCGATCTTGTTTTCAACCACACCGGCGAAAGCGACAAGTTTGGGCCAACGCTGTCGCTGCGCGGCCTCGATAGCCGCGCCCACTTCCGGCACGAGCCAGACGGCAGGCTGGCCAACGACACCGGCACCGGCAACACGATCGACTGCGATCATCCGGTCGTCCAGGAAATGGTCCTCGACACGCTTCGTCATTTTGTCCGCCATGCCGGCGTCGACGGTTTCCGCTTCGACCTGGCGCCGGTTCTCGGCCGGGTCGAGGGCGCGTTCGACACCGCTGCGCCGCTGCTGAGGGCTATTCGACATGATTCCGTCCTTGGCGACCGGGTGCTGATCGCCGAGCCCTGGGACATCGGCCCGGGCGGCTATCAGCTCGGCAATTTTCCGCCGCCATTCCTCGAATGGAACGACCGCTATCGCGACGACATCCGCCGCTTCTGGCGCGGCGACAGCGGCATGGTCGGCGCGCTGGCGACGCGGCTGGCCGGCTCGTCCGATGTCTTCGGCAGTTCGCGTCAGCGGACCAGCCGCAGCGTCAATTTCATCGCCGCACATGACGGCATGACGCTGGCCGATATCGTTGCCTACGAGCGCAAGCACAACGAGGCCAATGGTGAGCAGAACCGCGACGGTCACGACGAAAACCTGTCGTGGAACAACGGCGTCGAGGGTGAGACCGGTGACGGCGCTATCGCCAAGGCTCGCTTCGACGACCGGCGCGCGCTGCTGGCGACGCTCTTTGCCTCGCGCGGCACGATCATGCTGACGGCCGGCGACGAATTTGGCCGCACCCAGAAGGGCAACAACAATGCCTATGCGCAAGACAACGAGATCACCTGGCTCGACTGGGTCGGGCGCGATCGGGCACTGGAACGCTACGCGTGCATGCTCGCCGCGGTGCGTCGCTCAGTGCCGGCGCTTGCCGATACGCGTTTCCTGACCGGCCAGCCGCCAGGCGGTTCGGAAATAGCTGATATTGCTTGGTTCACGGAAACCGGCGTGCCGCTTGACGAGGCGGCCTGGCATGACCCGGGGCGGCACCGCCTGGTCATGATGCTCGGCGGCGCCGGCGACGGGGGTTGCCGCCTTGCCGTCGTCATCAACGGCGATCGTCGAGCGTGTATGTTCACGCTGCCGGAGCGCGAGGGGTTTTGGTGGGAGCCAGCCATCGAAGCACTGGACGGCGCAGCAGGAATCTCACGGCCGGTGCCGGGGCGAACGGTGTTTTTCATGATCGAACGCAGGGCCGGGCCGGCTCAGACGAAGGAGAACCGTGGTGGCAAGTGACAATGCCGAGTGGTGGCGCGGCTGCGTCACCTACCAGATCTATCCGCGCTCCTTCCAGGACACGACGGGGGATGGCAGCGGCGATCTCAGCGGCATCACGTCAAGGCTGGCCCATGTCGCATCGCTTGGCGTCGACGCCGTCTGGCTGTCTCCCTTCTTCAAGTCGCCGATGGCCGACATGGGCTACGACGTGTCCGATTATTGCGCTGTCGATCCGATGTTCGGTACGTCAGAGGATTTCGACGCGCTGGTTGCCGAGGCGCACCGGCTCGGCCTGAAAATCATCATCGACCAGGTCCTGTCGCATTCGTCGGACAAGCATGAATGGTTCGTCGAAAGCCGGTCGAGCCGCGATAATCCCAAGGCCGATTGGTATGTTTGGGCCGATGCCAAGCCCGACGGCAACGCGCCCAACAACTGGCTGTCGATTTTCGGCGGCCCTGCCTGGGAGTGGGATGCCACGCGCAGGCAGTACTACATGCACAATTTCCTTGCCTCGCAGCCGGACCTGAATTTCCACAATCCCGACGTTCAGGATGCCTTGCTGGAAACGGTGCGGTTCTGGCTGGAGCGCGGCGTCGACGGCTTCCGGCTGGACACGGTCAATTACTATGTCCATGACCGCTGGCTCCGCGACAACCCGCCTCTGGCGGCAAGCGTCGCCGGCACCAACATCGCAACCAATCCCTATCTCTACCAGGAGCATCTGTTCGACAAGACGCGGCCGGAAAACCTTGCTTTCCTCAGGCGCTTCCGGGCGCTGCTCGACGAATATGACGGTCGTGCCATGGTAGGCGAGATCGGTGACGAAGACCGTTCGCTGCAGACGCTCGCCGCCTACACCTCCGGCGGCGACAAGCTCCACATGTGCTACACATTCGACCTGCTCGGCCCGCAGTTTTCAGCGGCGCATGTACGAGGCAGCATAGAGGCCTTCGAGTCCGCTGTTTCCGACGGCTGGGTCTGCTGGGCATTTTCCAACCATGATGTCGTGCGCCATGTGAGCCGCTGGACGAGGCCAGGCGGCGATCCGCAGAGACTGGCGAAATTCTCGATAGCGCTGCTGTGCTGCCTGCGCGGATCGATCTGTCTCTATCAGGGCGAGGAACTCGGTCTGGAGGAGGCGGAACTCGCCTTCGAGGATCTGCGCGACCCGTTCGGCATCCGCTTCTGGCCAGGCATCAAGGGCAGGGATGGCTGTCGTACGCCGATGGTCTGGGAGGCAGGCGCCGCCAATGCCGGGTTTTCCGCGGCCAAGCCGTGGCTGCCGGTGCCGGATAGCCATGGCGCCCGCGCAGTCGACGTTCAGAACGGCGAGGAAATGTCGATTCTCGCCCGCTACCGGGCGATGCTTGCGTTGCGCAAAAAGCATCCGGCGCTGGTCAAGGGTTCGATCCGCTTTCTCGATGCCGAGGGCGAAGTCCTTGCCTTCGTCCGCGAAGGCGGCGGCGACAAGCTGCTCTGCGTCTTCAACTTCGCCGACGAGCCGGCCAACTGGCCGCTACCGCCGGACCTGGGTGCTGTGGAAGCGATCGAGCTTGGCGGCGCCGGCCTGCAGGAAAAAATGCTGTTGCTGCCGGCGCTGGGCTGCTTTCTCGGACGAGTTGGCTGATGCCTCGGCCGACCAGGCTCGGCCCCAGTTTATTGAACGGCTGCCGTCGACGGTGCTGTCCTTGGCATCGACCCTCAGCTTATGGGCATCTACAAAAGGATAACCGGCGGCGTCGTGATCGATGAAATAGGTGACGAGGGTCTTTCGCTCGGCCGCGTTCAAGCCGGCGATGGCTGTTCGCGCGGCGTCCGCTGCGATTTGCTGGACCGAATGACTTGCCCCGAAATAGATGCCGTATGCAACCATGCCGAGCAAGAGCAGGATGAAAAGCGGCGCCAGTATGGCAAATTCGATCGCCGACGTTCCCGAGGCATTTGCCCCGGAAGCGGTACCATAAAGCGCGAGGATCTGGGTTCTGCAGCATGATGCGGAGCATGGCAAGCCCGCACTGCAAAAACAGAAAACAGACCGAGCAACCTCAAGCTGCACCAAGTTGAAAAGTGCTTCCAGCTTTAGATATTCCTGTTTTAGCGCGGGGCTGCTCACTTTGCGTCAAGCAGGAGTCGAGCAGGACTCAGTTGAAATAAGATTCCCGTCTGTCTAGTCTCCTGCCACCAGCGGCCGGACAAGGGAACCCGGCGGCGCGCTCAAAGGAACCAGATATCGGTTTCGGGGCGTCAACACTCAAAAGACGTAGCTGAGAGGCCGCGTCGACAAGGGAGAACTCCATGTTGAAAAATATGCTGAAGGCGACGGTATTCGCCACAACCATGGCCTTGGCCGCCGGCACCTTCTATACGCCGGCCTTCGCCGAGATCGTCTACAACCGCGGCACCGCCGCCGAATCGGAGTCGCTCGACCCGCACAAGACCTCGACAGTCTACGAAGCCAATGTTCTGCGTGATCTGTTCCAGGGGCTGGTCATGCAGGACGAGAAGGCGAATGTCATTCCGGGCGCCGCCGAAAGCTGGACAGTATCGGACGACGGCACCGTCTACACCTTCAAGCTGCGCAAGGACGGCCTTTGGTCGGACGGCAGCCCGGTTGCGGCAGATGACTTCGTCTACGCTTTCCATCGGCTGGAGGATCCGGCCACCGGCGCCGAATATGCTTCGATGCTCTATCCTGTGAAGAACGCCGAGGAGGTGAACACCAAGAAGGCGAAGCCCGAGGAGATGGGCGTCAAGGCAATCGACGCAAATACTTTGGAAGTGACGCTCAAGGCGCCGACGCCCTATTTCCTCGAAATGCTGACCCACCAGGCGACTTATCCGGTCAACAAGGCCTCGATCGAAAAGCTCGGCGCCGATTGGATCAAGCCGGGCAACCTGGTCTCCAACGGCGCCTATACACTGGCCGAGTGGGTTCCTAACGACCACATGAAACTGGTCAAGAATTCGAAATTCTGGGACGCTGCGAGCGTCAAGATCGACACCGTCAACTACATCCCGACCGAAGATCGTTCGTCGGCGATGAAGCGCTTCGAGGCTGGCGAACTCGACAGCTACGACGATCTCCCGACTGAGCAGCTCGCCGACCTCAAGACCAAGTTTGGCGATCAGATTCATGTCGGGCCGTACCTCGGCACCTACTACTATGCGATCAAGACCGACAAGGCGCCGTGGGACAACCCGGAACTGCGCACTGCTATCTCCATGGCCATCGACCGTGATTTCATTGCCGACAAGGTCTGGCAGAACTCGATGCTGCCCGGCTATTCGATGGTGCCTCCGGGCATCGAGGGCTACACGCCGGCAATGGCTAAATACGCGGACATGTCGCAGATCGACCGCGAGGACGCAGCCAAGAAGATCCTCGAGAAGCTCGGCTACACGCCCGAGCATCCGTTGAAGATGGAAATCCGCTACAACACCTCGGAAAACCACAAGAACACTGCGGTCGCCATCCAGGAACAGTTGAAGCCGCTCGGCGTCGACGTCACGCTGCTCAACACCGATACCAAGACGCATTACTCCTTCCTCGAGCAGAAGGGCGACTATGACGTGGCGCGTGCCGCCTGGATTGCGGACTACAAGGATCCGGAAACCTTCCTCGGCATCTCGCGCAAGGCCAGCGGCAACAACTATTCGGACTACAACAGCCCGAAATACGAGGAGGCCATGGATAAGGCGGCCGCCGCCGGCGGCAAGCCCGAAGAGCGCATGAAGGAACTGGCTGAGGCCGAGCGCATCCTCGTCGACGAGCTCGGCAATATCCCGCTTCTCTACTATAGCTACCACGACATCGTTTCTCCGAAGCTTCACGGCTTCGTGGACAACGTCATGGACGTGCATCCGTCCCGCTTCATCTCCAAGGACTGATTTCCTTGGCCGAACCGCCGCTCCATTTCGGGGCGGCGGTTAGCCATCGCATCGGTCCGAAAATCGGAATCGATTTTCGGAACGCACGATGCGAAGATTTGAAGTGCTAGAGCGTACTTTGTGCGCCCAAGTGGACGCACGTCGCTCTAGGTTAGCGGGGCACCGATGCTGCGTTATGTATTCCGGCGGCTTTTGACCGCCATCCCGACGCTGTTCGTCATCGTGACCACGGCGTTCTTCCTCATACGCGTCGCGCCGGGCGGCCCGTTCAATCAGGAGCGAGGGCTGAGCCCCGAGGTCAAGGCCAATCTTGAAGCGCAGTTCGGCCTCAACGACCCGCTCTGGCTGCAATATGTCCACTATCTCGGCAATCTGCTGCGCGGCAATTTTGGCCCGAGCTACAACTTGCCGGATTTCACCGTCACCGAATTGTTCGCCAAGGGCCTGCCGATTTCAATCCAGATCGGCGCCTCGGCGCTGATCCTGGCGCTGTTGCTCGGCGGCCTCCTTGGCACCATTGCGGCGCTCAATCAAAACAAGCTCGCCGACTATTCGGTGATTGCGCTTGCGGCCGCCGGCAGCACCATCCCGACCTTCGTCATCGCGCCGGTGATCCAGCTTTTGTTCGGGTTGACATGGCGGCTGCTGCCGATCGGCGGCTGGGGCGATGGTGCCCTGCTCAACAAGGTCGGTCCGGTGCTGACACTCGCGTTGCCGCAGATCGCCATCGTCGCCCGCCTGATGCGCGGCTCGATGATCGAATCGCTACGCTCGCATCACATCCGCACCGCCCGCGCGCTCGGTCTGTCGGACTGGTCGGTCATCGTCAAGCATGCGCTGCGCGGCGCCATCCTGCCGATCGTCTCCTTCACCGGCCCGGCAGCTGCGGCGCTGCTCACCGGTTCGATCATCGTCGAGACGATCTTCGCCGTTCCCGGCGTCGGCCGCTATTTCGTCGATGCAGCGCTAAACCGCGACTATACGCTGGTGATGGGCACCGTGGTGGTCATCGCGCTGTTCACCATCGTCTTCAACCTGATTGTCGACGTCATGTATGCCTTCGTCGACCCCAGGGTGCGCTATGACTGATATTGCAGCCACCGCTCCAGTCGTCGTTGGCCGCTCCCTGTGGGGCGATGCCTGGGCGCGCCTCAAGGCCAATCGCGCCGCCATGTTCAGCCTCTACTATCTTGTGCTGATCGCGCTCGTCAGCGTGTTTGGGCCCGCTTTGGTGCCGCATCAATACACCGCCATCTACGCCGACTATGTGCGCACGCCGCCGAGCTTCTCGGCCTATCCGAAGGCCGACATGATCGAGTCCGCGCTAGACGAGGCGATCAAGCGCATGCGCGTCGACATCAAGGAGTGGCGGCAGGAGGGCGACCGCATCTTCGTTACCGTCAGGTCGTCCAAGCCGTTCGACGACCGCAACGTCCGCTACCTCGACCGGTCCGACGCTTTCGACAACACCAAGATAGAGAGCAAATCGCCTGATGGCCTCGAAGCGGTGCTGAGCGCTTCGATCAAGCAGCAGTATTTCCTGTTTGGCACCGACAATACCGGCCGCGATCTCTTGTCGCGCACGCTGATGGCCGGGCGCATCTCGCTGGCCATCGGCCTTCTCGCCGGCGTCGTGGCCGGTGTCATCGGCGTGCTCTATGGTGCGGCTGCCGGCTTTGCCGGCGGCAAGGTCGACGAGGTGATGATGCGCATCGTCGACGTGCTTTATTCGCTGCCGTTCATCTTCTTCGTCATCATGCTGGTGGTGTTCTTTGGCCGGAACTTCGTGCTGATGTTCCTGGCGGTCGGCGCCGTGCTCTGGCTCGACATGGCGCGCATCGTGCGCGGCCAGGCGCTGTCGATCCGCCGGCAGGAATATGTCCAGGCGGCGGAGGCGATGGGCGTCGGCCAGCGCGGCATCCTGATCCGCCACGTCATCCCCAACCTGCTCGGCCCGGTGGTGATCTACATGACGCTGCTGGTGCCGCAGGTGATCATCCTGGAAAGCTTTCTGTCGTTCCTCGGCCTCGGCGTCCAGGAGCCGATGACCAGCTGGGGCGTGCTGATCTCGACCGGCGCCCACAACATTGGCACCGCCAACTGGTTGCTCCTGTTCCCGGCCTTCTTCCTCGTCTCGACGCTGTTCGCGCTGAACTTCGTCGGCGATGGCCTGCGCGATGCGCTCGACCCCAAGGACCGTTGAGATGGCCGCTTCCGAAACGATCCTCAGCGTCAAGGACCTTCGCGTCCGTTTCCGCACGCTTGACGGCGCGGTCGAGGCCGTCAAGGGCATCAACATCCATGTCAATGCAGGCGAGACCGTTGCCGTGGTCGGCGAATCCGGCTCCGGCAAGAGCCAGACGATGATGGCGGCGATGAGCCTGCTGGCCTCGAACGGCGAGGCCACCGGCACCGTCGACTATCGCGGCCGCAACCTTCTGGCGTTGAGCAAGTCCGAGCTCAACCAGGTTCGCGGCCGCAAGATCAGCATGATCTTCCAGGAGCCTATGACCTCGCTCGATCCGCTTTATTCGATCGGCAACCAGCTGATAGAGCCGATCCGCCGGCATCGGGGTCTTGGCGCGGCGCAAGCGCGCGAAGAGGCGCTCAAGCTGTTGCGGCTGGTCCATATTCCCGATCCCGAGCGGCGGATGAAATCCTATCCGCACGAGATGTCTGGCGGCCAGCGCCAGCGTGTCATGATCGCCATGGCTCTGGCCAATGATCCCGACATCCTGATCGCCGATGAGCCGACGACGGCGCTCGACGTCACCATCCAGGCGCAGATTCTCATGCTGCTGGCCGAACTGCAGCGTAAGCTCGGCATGGCGATCGTCTTCATCACCCACGATCTCGGCATCGTCCGGCGTTTTGCCGACCGCGTCTACGTCATGCGCTATGGCGAGGTGGTCGAGGAGGGCGAGGCGGAAGCCATCTTCGTCAACCCGCAGCATGCCTATACCAGGATGCTCTTGGCCGCCGAGCCGACCGGCACCAAGGCGCCGCCGCCGCCAAATGCTCCCGTGCTGCTCGAAGGCAGGAATGTCGAAGTGACCTTCAAGATCGGCGGCGGAATCCTGGGCGGCGAGCCGCTGATGCTGCGCGCGGTCGATCGCATTTCGATCCGGCTGAAACGCAACCAGACCATCGGCATCGTCGGCGAATCCGGCTCGGGAAAGTCGACGCTCGGCCGCGCCTTGCTGCGGCTATTGCCGAGCGACGGCGTCATCCGCCTCGGCGATCGCGATATCTCGACCGCCGATCGCCATGCGATGCGGCCGCTGCGCCGCGAATTGCAGCTGGTTTTCCAGGATCCGTTCGGCTCGCTGTCGCCGCGCATGACCGTTGGCCAGGTCATCACCGAAGGGCTTCTGGTGCATGAGCCGGCGCTGTCGGGCAAGCAACGCGACCAGCGCGCCGTCGAAGCCTTGCGCGAGGTCGGGCTCGATCCCAACACGCGCAACCGTTACCCGCACGAATTCTCCGGCGGCCAGCGCCAGCGCATCGCCATCGCCCGCGCCATGATCCTGAAGCCCAAGGTGGTGGTGCTTGATGAGCCAACCTCGGCGCTCGACCGCTCGGTGCAGAAGCAGATCGTCGAGCTGCTGCGCAAGCTGCAGGCCGACCACGAACTGTCATATCTGTTCATCAGCCATGATCTCGCCGTCGTGCGCGCCATGGCCGACTACATCATCGTCATGAAGCAGGGCAAGATCGTCGAGGAGGGGCCGGCCGAGGCGATCTTCAGCAATCCGCAGGCCGCCTACACGCAGACGCTGATGAACGCAGCAATCGATGTCACGCGGTTTCGCCTGAGCGCGTAGCGCCACCGGTGCGGCTTTCTATCGGTAGGCTGGGACAGGTTGCGCCTCACTTGGATGAAAAGGCGGACGGGGTTGAGAGAAGGGCCAGGATTGCCAACACGGCCTCTATGACACCGTGGCGCCGCAGCGCGGCAGCACGCGAGAGGAGCCGCGGTGCCACTACCCGACAGGTGGGTGACAGTGACCTATGTCTCCGGGCCGTACCCTGTTTTTTCTGGTCGGAGTGGCAGGATTTGAACCTGCGACCCCCTCGTCCCGAACGAGGTGCGCTACCAGGCTGCGCTACACTCCGTGACCAGACCGCGGGCTTATAGCCGCCGTATTTCGTTCCTGCAAGCGCCAATGGCAGCGCTTCTGTCGCATTTCGTCAGCTTTCGCCTGACATGGCCGAGGGTGTCCGGATTTCCAATCGGATAATCACCTCATCGCGGTCTAAAAGACGTGTGCGACATTGATGCGTTTCAGTTTCGTTTGAGTTGTTTTAGATTGGCTCCTGATCCGACGTCCACGAAAGGGTCTGCCACGAACTGCATGCAGATCCTGGCGAGAGAGGGCGTCGCGTTCGGATTGATGAGATGCGCGGCCGAAATCTGCAGGTCGAACTCTCCCAACTCCGCGCTCTGCGAGTTGGTCCAAGTGATCGCGCACGCAGCCGGAAATCATCCCTTTCGCATCGCGTCTCAACGCATATAGATCCGGCGGCGCGCTTGCCTTCGAAAAGGATGCTGATAAAGTCGCGACTTGGGGCTTGGGCATCGCTGGCGTTCTTACGCGAGGCTGCTGAACATCACGGATGACCGACAGGACCCAACTCGCGACCAAGAAGCCTTTACTCGCGCTGAAACCGCTCAAAGCGGCAGGCAATAGCTTTTCAGGTCTCTTCTCCAGCCATATTGACGGCGCGAGTTTCGAGCGGGTCCCGTTCGATTGGGAACATCTTGGCCGGGGCCGCTACGACATAATCGTCTTCCACTGGCCAACCGAATTCTTTCGTCCTGATAGCCGCAAGGCGACACTCAAGCTTCTCGGGCGCATGCTTTTGGACAAGCTACGTCACCGGACGAAGTTCGTATGGGTGGTGCACAACCTCCAGCCCCATGACGGCGGCGCTATGAACTCGGAACTGACCGCCTACCTGTTCCTGAAACTGCTGGATGGCGCAATCTTACTCTCCGAACATTCTCGCCAGGAGATGTGCCGCCTTCATCCGTTCACCAAGTCTCTCGCTACGCTCGTCACAGTTCATGGCCGTTATGATTCGTTCATCCGTCCGCCTCGGGATTCCATCCCATCCGAACGGCGAAACAAGCTTCTCTTCTTTGGCCTGATCAGGGACTACAAGAATGTCGAGAGGCTCGTGACAGAGGCTCACAAGGTGGCAACGGACCCTTTCTCGCTCACCGTAATCGGTGTCTGCCCGGAAGAGGAACTGGAACGCAAGATCCGCGCCGCCGCAGGCGACGACGCACGAATCAGCCTCGATATCCGCCACGACTTTGTGCCGGACGACGAGTTGGAGCGCGTTATCGATGCGCATGACGCCGTCGTGCTGCCATATCGCAACATTCTGAACAGCGGCGTCGCCTTGCATTCCCTTGCGCGGAACAAACCCGTTCTTGCGCCTAGGATGGGCAGTCTGCCGGAACTTCAAGAAATGGTCGGCAACGAGTGGGTACATCTATTCGACGGCGACATCTCAGCTAACGGTCTCGAAACCTTCCTTGCCGCCCTCGACACCTGCAGGGCGCCTCGTCCAGATCTCTCGCGCTTCGACTGGGAGCGGATCGGATCGGACGTGACGCGATTCCTGAAATCGCTATGACCTGCCCGATCTGTTCTGATCAAAACCGCGCTTCTCGCCGTTGTTTCGCTACAAGCGACATCGGGTCTGCATTTGAACACAAGCCCAGTGAACGCAAGCCTTTTGAACGCAAGCCTTGTGAACGCAGGCCCCGCCTGTTTTTCGACATGGCAGAGTGCGTCAACAGCGCCACGAACGATAGCGCCTCAGCGGTCCCAGAGATCGTACGGAAAGCTCGCCTTCAGTCTGGCAAGATCAGGGCTGACCGGGTCCATCGGGCTTGCTCGGACGGCCTCCTCGCGCGATCGTGTAACGTCCAACCGCCGGCGGCCGACACCGAGGACATAGTCCTCGTATTTCAACGTGTTCTCTTCTTCCGACAGGCGAAGATAGGTGCAGGGGACGCCGAAGGCGTCGGCGACAACCAACCCGTGCAGCGAAGTCGAGATGACAAGGCTTGCCTGGGAAATGCGCCGTACCACCGTCGCCCAGGGATCGAGCGGCGAGATGACGTTCTCCCATCCGTCCATTTTTGGCAGATCGTGCAGATTGGGAACGAAGGCCACCGGCGTTTTGCGCTCGGCGGATTTCGGAAAACGGGCGCCCAGAAGTTCGGCGACGAGGATCCCGGGGTCACCGAAGACCTCGGGCACATCAATACCTCGCCGATTAAGGAAGTCACGCGTCAGTGGGCCCCGGACAGCACGTACGTCAAGCCACCTGAAAATATGCCTCTCGACAGGCACCTTGCCGTTCACCCCAGAGCCCCAAACGACGTCACCATCCCGAGCGAAATGCAGGATCGATCCGACCGCGAGAAGCCTGGCCGGGGTCGGTCGCTCCTCGTCGAGAAAGCAATCCGCTTCGGCGGCGATCTTGTTCACGATTACAGAGGACAGATAGTCGCCGAAGTTCACCGCGACAGGCGATTTCCAATAGAACAGTTCGATCGTCTTTGCCTGAAACGGGACGGGAGACGCAGGTGCCAAACGCCTGTCCCGCCGCGCAAGGTCGCGCACTGTGCGGAGGATTTTGTTCATCCGTTTCTTCATAACGATATCTTCCCGCGAATTGAACACGCGTCACCAATGATATTTTTGCCGAACGGATATCACTACGCCAGGCACAGACGAACTCCATTGAGCCTCAACCGCGCAAGTCCCTGCGGCAATTTCGCAGGGGAGCTCGGTTGAGCAAATCAAAAACCCGATTGCGCCGTGCCCGAGGCTCGCGATCTGAGCGAAGACCCAGTGACTGCGCTTCTCTCTGTGTATCGGATTTCGGCGAGCGTGGTGTGGTAGCTCGTGGCCCATGCGTCAACGAAGCGCAGAAGGTGGCGGTCGTTACCCGTCCTCGCTCGGGGTATAACGATGGCGCCCTTCTTTCAGGGTCTTCGAGCGGTGGGGGTTTGCGTACAACGAACAGCGGGAATTTGCGTACAATATGAGCAGCATCACCGGTCGACTCATCAAGGGGAGCATGTGGCTAAGCCTGTCCCGGGCGATTGTGAACGCGCTGGCGACGTTAAGCACTTTCGTGCTGGCGCGGTACTTGGCGCCCTCCGACTTTGGCCTCGTCGCGCTGGCCACGACGATGCTGTTGATCGTCAGCACCGTCACCGAGCTCTCGCTCACTCAGGCACTCATCCGTCACAAGGCGCCCGAAGAATCGCATTTCAGCGCCGCTTGGACACTCAACGCCACGCGCGGATTGCTCCTCTGCCTCTTCCTTGCGGCCTGCGCCTACCCGGCATCGGTGCTGTACAAAGAGCCGAGGCTGTTCGGTGTCATGCTTGCGCTAGGCTTCAGCGTCCTGATGGGAGGACTGAGGAACCCGCGCCTGATCATGCTTCAGCGCGCGCTGATCTTCTGGCAGGAATTCGTCCTCAGCGTCGCACAGAAGTTCACAGGTTTCGTTGCCGCGGTGGCAATCGCCGTTATCTTTCACAGCTATTGGGCCTTGGTGATCGGGACGCTGGTGAGCCAGGCTACAAACGTCATCACCTCCTATCTCGTGCTGCCGTTCCGGCCCAGGATCACCTTCCGGCACATCCGGGAGTTCTTTTCGTTCTCCGCATGGCTCACCGCCGGCCAGATCGTCACCACACTCAACTGGCGTTTTGATTATTTGCTGATCGGCAAGGTGCTCGGCGGAACGGCGCTCGGCTATTATACAGTCGGCAGCAATCTGGCTAGGACACCTACGGCCGAAACGACCTCGCCGCTCACCCAGACGATCTACCCCAGCTTTGCCAGCATCCGCGACGATCCCTTGCGCCTAGCCGCCGCCTATCAGCGCGTACAGGCACTGGTCACCGCAGTCGCGCTTCCCGCAGGCGTCGGGGTCGCGGTGGTAGCCGATCCGCTGGTCAGGCTCGCGCTGGGGGAGAAATGGGCGCCCGCCATCTTTATCATCCAGTCGCTCGCCTCGGTCTACGCACTCCAGACACTGGGTTCGCTGGTGGACCCGCTCGGCATGGCAAAGGGTGAGACCCGGCTGCTGTTCATCCGCCACACACAGATGCTGTTCATCCGGGTTCCAATCATCTTCGCCGGCCTGATGCTGTACGGACTTCAAGGGGTCATTTTCGGCCGCGTGTTTACCGGGCTGCTCAGCGCATTTGTCAATATGATCCTCGTGCGACGCCTGATCCACGTCACGGTGCTGCAGCAACTCTCGGCGAACGCGCGTGCGCTCGCAAGCATAGCGGTGATGGCGGCAGGTGTTTCGCTCGCCTCCAGCTATCTTGTGCATACCAGCGACAGGATCACGCTCGTGCTGCAACTGGCAACCCTAGTTGCTCTAGGTGCCTTTTTGTACTGCGGGTCGACCTTGCTATTCTGGATATTGATGAAGCGACCAGCCGGCCCCGAAACAGAGGTCCAGAGGATCCTGGGAAAAATCCTGTTGAAAGTTCGCCCCGCTTGAAAATTGCGCGCCACCGCATACGCCCGCCTTGCCGGCCAGATGGAGAACGAGGAATGACTTCAGATTTAAATCTGGTCCTGATCGCGAAATTGAAGGACATGATCCATGATTGCCTGAAGGACTATATTTCCGACGAAGAGCCGGTGGCGATTCTCGATTTTCCGGACATCCGCAACTGCGGCGATTCGGCGATCTGGTTGGGCGAGATGGCCTATTTGAAGGATCGGTTTGGCAAGCGGCCGGCCTATGTTTCACGAATGCATGATTTCTCGCCCGAGGACCTTGACCGCGTCATGCCGACGGGGCCGATCTTCGTCCATGGCGGCGGCAATTTCGGCGATCTTTGGATTACGCATCAGGATTTCCGCGAGCGTGTGCTGGAACGTTTTCCGGAGCGCCAAATCATCCAGTTTCCCCAGTCGATCCATTACAAGTCGCAGGAGCGTGCGAAAGAAAGTGCGCGGATCATCGGACGTCATAAGAATTTCGTGCTGCTGGTCCGCGATGAGGAGTCGAAGCAGTTCGCAGAGAAGCACTTCGATTGCCAGGTGCGCCTCTGCCCGGACATGGCCTTCTGCATCGGCGAGCTCCAGCCGGCTGCGTCCGAATTTCCTGTGCTTGCGATGCTGAGGGCAGACCTCGAAAAGTCGGGTGATCCCGATCGCTCGGCCCATCCCGACGTTCCAATGGAAGACTGGATTACCGAATCCGCCAGACGCGTTCGTGTCTCAAAGGCGCTCGGTGCGGCGTCGGCGCTCCTGGCGCTCAAGCCGGCTGAGATGCGGCTGCGCAAGCTGGACGCGGCTGCGCACAACCGCTTCCGGCGTGGCATCCGGCAGATCTCGCGCGGGCGCGCTATCGTCACCGATCGCCTGCACGTTCACATTTGCTCGTTGCTGCTCGGACGGCCACATGCCGTCCTTGACAACAACTATGGCAAGATACGGCGATTCATGGCTGCATTCTCGGGCGGAACCGACCTGTCCTATAAGGCGACATCGCTCGACGATGGGATCGCCTGGGCGCGCCACGAGGCCAGTCGAGGAGCCGCCGGATGATGCGGCGGGTAAAGCAAACAGGCGTCTGCGGAGTTGAAATTTGATGACCCTCGTCACCTTTATCATCCCAGTCCGCCACCAGGACAATGCCCGCGATTGGAACCTTCTCAAAGCGAACCTTGCCCAAACCGTCGCTTCGATCTCGAACCAGACCAATGGCAATTGGCGAGGCATCATCGTGGCAAATGAGGGTGCCGATCTGCCGGATCTGCCGGAGCGCTTCAGCGTCGAGCGCGTCACTTTTCCTCCGAACGACATGCACGAACTCGGCAAGGCCAGCATTGAGGATTTCCGCGACGCCTTCCGCGCCGACAAGGGGCGCCGTGTGCTGATGGGTATGCTGCGCGCGCGCGACAGCCGCTTCTTCATGATCGTCGACGACGACGATTTCGTAAGTGCCCGGATCGTCCAATATGTATCGGAAAATCCCGACGCGAACGGATGGATGATCGACCGCGGCTATATATGGGACCACGGTGGCAAGCTCTTGTTAGGGCATGACGATTTCAACCATCTCTGCGGAACGTCATTGATCATTCGATCGGACCTTTATGGATTGCCGGAGCGGTTCGAGGATGCCTCGCTCGATTGGATCAAATCGATGCTGGGCAGTCATCATCGCATCACCAACATACTTGCTGAGCGTGGCACGCCACTGGCGGCGCTGCCATTCCGCGGCGCCGTTTACCGCGTCGCCCACGGAGGGTCGCACAGCAAGACACCCAGCCTTTTGGTCAGATATTTTCTGAACTGGGGGGCGCTCAAGCGGCCCAGGCGATTGCTGCGTAATGCATCCAAGCTCCGGCTGGTCGGCGGAACGGCAAAGCACGAGTTTTTCGGCGGCGCGCGTCGCGCAAGTACATGATTCCGCTGAGTAGCTCGCTGTTGAGAGAGTAAGTCACCGCCTATTATCGAAATCCGATTGTGTTTGCCTGGAGCTTCCTGACCCATGATGATCAAGCCCGTTGGCGAAGCCCGGCCCAACACCTTCGAATTCGAAACCTCGGCGCTGATCAAGGCGTCCGGGTTTCGCGAGTATGATGCGCGCTGGTGGTTCGGCCATCCGGGCTCGGCGGAGCCGCCGGAGCTCAATCTGATCGGCGTCCAAGCGCTCGGCATGGGGCTCGGCACGCTGATCCGGCGCCTCGGCGTCGGACCCGACATCGTGACCGGCCACGATTTCCGCAGCTATTCGCTGTCGATCAAGCTGGCTCTGGTGTCCGGATTGATGGCCGCCGGCGCCAGGGTCAGGGATATCGGCCTGGCCCTGTCGCCGATGGCCTATTTCGCCCAGTTCGCGCTGGACACGCAGTCGGCCGCCATGGTCACCGCCTCGCACAACGAGAATGGCTGGACCGGCGTCAAGATGGGCGCGGCGCGTCCCCTGACCTTCGGTCCTGAAGAGATGAGCGCGCTGAAGACAATCGTGCTTGCCGGCGACTTCGACCTTGTCGGAGGCGGCTCCTATGATTTCGTTTCGGGCTTCCGCGAGACTTATCTGGACGACCTGACCAAGGGAAAGCGCATATCGAGACGGCTTAAAGTGGTGGTCGCCTGCGGCAACGGCACCGCCGGCGCCTTTGCGCCCGAAGCGCTAGCGCGGATCGGCTGCGAGGTGATCCCGCTCGATGTCGAACTCGATCACACCTTCCCGCGCTACAATCCCAACCCGGAAGACATGCAGATGCTGCATGCGATCCGCGACAAGGTGCTCGAAACCGGGGCTGATGTCGGACTTGGCTTCGACGGCGACGGCGACCGTTGCGGCGTGGTCGACAATGAAGGCAACGAGATCTTCGCCGACAAGGTCGGCGTTATGCTGGCGCGTGACATCTCGCGGCTGCATCCGGGCTCGACCTTCGTCGTCGACGTCAAGTCGACCGGGCTGTTCAAGACAGACAGCATCTTGCGGAAGAATGGCGCCGTCACCGACTACTGGAAGACTGGCCACTCCTACCTTAAGCGCCGCGTAGCCGAGCTTGGCGCCATCGCCGGCTTCGAGAAGTCTGGCCACTTCTTCTTCAATCCGCCGATTGGGCGCGGCTATGACGACGGACTGGTGACGGCGATCGCCATATGCCAGATGCTGGATCGCAATCCGGCCAGCAGCATGGCCGATCTCTATCGCGCGTTGCCGCTGACCTTCGGCACGCCGACCATGTCGCCGCATTGTGCGGACGACTTGAAATATGGCGTCGTCGAGCGGGTGGTTGCGGACTTTCAGGCGATGAAGCGGGATGGCGCGGTCTTCGCCGGCCAGAAGATCGCCGAGCTGATCACCGTCAACGGCGTCCGCGTCGTTGCCGAGGACGGCACCTGGGGGCTGGTGCGGGCGTCGTCGAACAAGCCGGAGCTTGTCGTCGTGGTGGAGAGCCCGGTATCGTCCGAGCGCCGCCGGCAGATGTTCGAAGGCGTCGATGCCGTGCTGCGCCGCAGCCCCGAAGTCGGCGCCTACAACCAGACTTTTTGAATAGGAAGTTCATGATCGAGCGGATCGTCAGTTTTGTCATGAGCGGCGGTGTCGGTTCGCGGCTCTGGCCGCTGTCGCGCGAGGACAATCCCAAGCAGTTCCACGATTTTTCCGGCGACGGTTCGATGCTGGCCAAGACGTTGCGCCGGCTGACGGCAAGGCCCGATGGCGAAACGCCGATCTTCCTGATCGCCTCGGAGCGGCATGCAGACCGCGTCCATGCCGACCTTGCCGGCCTCGACCTTTCCGGCGGCGGTCCTCTGTTCGAACCGACCGGCCGCAACACCGCTGCTGCCGTCGCGCTGGCGGCGCTGCGCACCCTGTCCGAATTCGGCGACAGTCTGGTGCTGGTGGTGCCGTCCGACCATGAAATCGCCACCGCCGGGCAATTCTGGCAGAGCGTCGAGGCCGGCACCGCGGCAGCTCGCGAGGGCCGGCTGGTGGTGTTCGGCATCAAGCCCAGCCAGCCGGAGACCGGCTACGGCTATATCGAGGTCGCCGGCGGAAAGAACAGTATCTTCGACGTGTCGCGTTTCGTCGAAAAACCCGATCTCGCCACTGCGCAAAGCTATCTCGAGGCCGGAAATTTCTACTGGAACACCGGCATCTTCCTGTTTCGCGCCAGCGCCATGCGCGATGCCTTCGCCGCATTCCAGCCCGATATCTGGCAAGCCACGGAAGCCGCCTACAAGGCCGCGACCAGCGATCTGTCCGGCCTCTATATGCCGCTGGAACTCTACGCCGCCATTCCCTCGACCTCGATCGACTATGCGATCATGGAGCGCGCCGGGCACATTGCCATGGTGCCGGTCGGCTTCCGCTGGAACGATCTCGGCTCCTGGCAGTCGCTGCTCGATGTCGGCCCCTCCGACAGCCAAGGCAACGTCATCGTCGGCGATGTCGTCGCCATCGATTGCGAGAACTCCTACATCCGCGGCGACGGCCGGCTGCTATCGGCCATTGGCCTCAAGGATGTCGCCATCGTCTCGACCGCCGATGCCACCTTCGTCGCTCCGGTCAGCCACAGTCAGCACGTCAAGAAGATTGTCGAGCAACTCGAAAAGAGTGGCCGGCTGGAGACCAGGTTCACGCCGGCGCCCGACCGCATCATCGAAAGCGGCTCCTGGCGCCGGCGCGTGCATCACTGGCTGTTCCAGGAGACCCTGCCACTGTGGTCGACATCAGGCGTCGACGAACGCCACGGCGGTTTCCACGAGGCGGTGGGCTTCGACGCCACGCCGCTGATGAAACCCAAGCGCATGCGCACGATGGCGAGGCAGGTCTATGCCTTCGCTGTCGCCAAGGCGCGCGGGTGGGACGGGCCGGCCGACCGGCTGATCAGCCACGGCATCGAGTTCATGACCAGGAATGGCCGCACCGACAGAGGCGGCTGGGTGCGCACGCTGAATATCGACGGCAGCGTCGCCGACGCCGCCGAGGATGCCTACGATCATTCCTGCGTGCTGCTGGCGCTGGCGCACGCGCATATGTCAGGCAATCCCGATGCCTTGCGGCTGGGCGAGGAAACCTTCTCGTTTCTCGATGCGCATCTCGAGGACGAGCGCATGACCGGTTTCCTCGAGACCTCGAGCGGCGAGGGAGAACGGCGTTCCAACCCGCATATGCATCTGCTCGAGGCCTTTCTGGCCTGGCATCAGGCGACCGGCGAGCGCGCCTATCTGCGCCGTGCTGCACGCATCATCGACCTGTTCCGCAGCCATTTCTTCGACCCGGAAAGCTGGACGCTTGGCGAATATTTCGACGCCGAGTGGAAACCGGCGAGCAGCGAGAAGGGCACATGGACCGAACCCGGCCATCATTTCGAATGGGCCTCGCTGCTGGTCGATTTTGCCGGACGCAGCGGCCAGACCGAGCTGACCGGCTTTGCCCGGAAGCTCTATGCCTCGGCGATCGCCAATGGCCTCAACCGCGCCACCGGCCTTGCCTACGGCGCCGTCTCGCGGCAGGGCCTGCCGCTCGACCGGGTGTCGCGCAGCTGGCCGCAAGCAGAAGCGATCAAGGCGGCGATTGCGCTTGATGGTTCAGGCGGACCTGATTTGAAGCCGGAGATCGAGGCACGCGTCGGCCGCCTGTTCCGCTGGCACATCGATCCTGCGCCGCTCGGCCTGTGGATCGACCGCATCGACGAGCGCGGCCGCTCGCTGGCGTCAGACGTGCCGGCCAGCATTTTTTATCATTTGGTCTGCGCGCTGACTCAGTATCTGGATGGCACTGCCGATATGGCAGGCTGAACATCGAGGTGCGCTGGCGTGACATGCAGGTGTGCACCTCATTGCTTCGCGCCCCCTCTGTCCTGCCGGACATCAGTCGCAGCTCGCAGAAATCAATATGGGCTGGCAACATCCCCGGTCTCGACATAGACCGATTTCAGCTGCGAATAGAGCGCCAATGCGGCCAGCGAATTCTCGCGGCCGATACCGGACTGCTTGAAGCCACCGAAGGGGATCTCGACCGGCGTCAGATTGTAGGCATTGATCCAACAGGTGCCCGCCTGCAGCTCGGCAATGACGCGGTGGGCGCGTGGCAGGTCGCGCGTGAACACGCCTGCCGCAAGGCCGAATTCGGTGTCGTTGGCGCGCTCGATCACCTCGTCCTCGCCGTCGAATTTCAGCACGCTCATGACAGGTCCGAAAATCTCCTCACGCGCGATGCGCATGGTGTCGGTGACGCCGGTGAACACCGTCGGCTCGACGAAGAAGCCGCCCTGGAAACCCTGCAGCGATGGCACGTTGCCGCCGCAGGCGAGCACAGCACCCTCCTGCTTGCCGGCCTCGATGTAGCCGACGACCTTTTCGTGCTGCGCCTTTGAGATGAGCGGTCCCATCTGCGTTTCGGGATCGAGCGGATCGCCGATGCGGATCTTCTTCGTCCGCTCGGTCAGCCGTTCGACGAAGCGATCGTGGATGCCCTTCTGCACGAAGACCCGCGTGCCGTTGGAGCAGATCTGGCCGGTCGAATAGAAATTGCCGAGCATGGCGCCGCCAATGGCGTTTTCGAGATCGGCATCGTCGAAGACGATCAGCGGCGATTTGCCGCCGAGCTCCATGGTGGCGTGCTTCATCTTCGAGCCGGCGAGCGACAGCACCTTGCGGCCGGTCGGCACCGAGCCGGTCACCGAGACCTTGGCGACGACATCGTGCCCGACAAGGCCGGCGCCGACATTGCCATAGCCCTGCACAACGTTGAACAGGCCATCGGGCAGGCCTGCCTCGGTGTAGATTTCGGCCAGTGCCAGCGCCGACAGCGGCGTGTTCTCCGACGGCTTGAACACCATGGCGTTGCCCATGGCGAGCGCCGGTGCCGACTTCCAGCCGGCAATCTGGATCGGATAATTCCAGGCGCCGATGCCGACGCAGACGCCCAATGCCTCGCGTCTGGTGTAGGCGAAGGGTCCGCCGAGATCGACGGCCTCGCCATTATAGGCGGCGGCCGCGCCGCCGAAATATTCGAGGCAGTCGGCTGCTGACGGCGCATCCGCGACTAGCGTCTCCTGGATCGCCTTGCCGGTATCCAGCGTCTCGATGCGTGCCAGATCGGCATTGCGCGCGCGAAGAATGTCGGCGGCACGGCGCAGAATGCGACCGCGCTCGACCGGCTTCAGCCGCGCCCAGGCGGGTTGTGCGGCGCGCGCCGCCTCGATTGCAAGTTCCAGCACGTTCGGCGTCGCTGAGCGCAGCATCGCGATGGTCTCCCCGGTTGCCGGATAGATGACCGGCAGCGCAGCACCCTGCTCGTCGTCGATGTAGCGTCCGTTGACATAGTGCGATGCCGTCGGCTGGGCGCGCATGGCTGTTCTCCAATCGTCTTCGCTGGGGCGGAGCAATCCGCCGGATCATGGCCTATCTGTCCGACACCTGCCAGCGCGGATTGATCCATGGTTCCTGGTTGGACGGCGCCAGCGGCGAGCGGCCGAGAATGTGGTCGGCGGCCTTTTCACCGGTCATGATCGACGGCGCGTTGAGGTTGCCGTTGGTGACGCGCGGGAAGATCGAGGAGTCGGCGACCCGCAATCCTTCGATGCCGATGACACGGCATTCCGGATCGACGACGCTCATTTGATCGTCGGCGCGGCCGATCCTGCAGGTACCGCAAGGGTGGTAGGCGCTTTCGGCATGATCGCGGATGAAGGCGTCGAGATCCTCGTCCGACTGGACATGCGAGCCCGGCGAGATTTCCTTGCCGCGATAAGCATCAAATGCCGCCTGGCCGAAGATCTCGCGGGTCAGCCTTATGCAGTGGCGGAACTCCGTCCAGTCGTCCGGATGCGACATGTAGTTGAAGCGGATCACCGGCTTCGATTTGGGATCGGGCGTACGCAGCGTCACCGAGCCGCGCGACTTCGAGCGCATCGGTCCGACATGCGCCTGGAAGCCATGCGCCTTCGCCGCCGCCTTACCGTCATAGCGAACCGCTGCCGGGATGAAATGATACTGAATGTCTGGATAGTCGACGCCGGCGCGCGAGCGCACGAAGGCGGCGGCCTCGAAATGGTTGGTCGCGCCAAGGCCCGACTTGAAGAACAGCCACTGCGCCCCGATCATGGCTTTCGAGAACGGGTTCAGCACCGAATTCAGCGTGATCGGTTTTGTCGATTCCTGCTGGATGTAGAGCTCCATATGGTCCTGCAGGTTCTCGCCGACGCCAGGCCGGTTGGCCACCACAGGAATGCCGAACTCCCTGAGATGCTGGGCTGGGCCGATGCCGGACAGCATCAGGATCTTCGGTGAATTGATCGAGGAGGCGGCAACGATCACCTCGCGTCGCGCCTTAACGACCTGAATCTGTTTGTTAGCTTCGATCTCGACGCCGATAGCGCGTTGATTCTCGATGATCACCCGCCTGGCGAAACCCTTGACGAGACTCACGTTTTTCCGCCTGAGCGCTGGTCTGAGATACGCGCTCGCAGCCGACCAGCGACGGCCGCCGCGGATGGTCTGCTCCATCGGTCCGAAGCCTTCCTGCTTCGCGCCGTTATAATCGTCGGTCAGCTCGAAGCCGGCCTGGCGGCCTGCCTCGACGAAGGCGCCGTAGAGCGGATTGGTTCGCGAGCCACGCTGCACATGCAGCGGGCCGCCATGCCCGCGCCAGCCATTCTCGCCGCCATTGCTGTCTTCCATTCGCTTGAAATAGGGAAGCACGTCGGCAAAGCTCCAGCCGGCGGCTCCCTGTTCGGCCCAGTGGTCGAAGTCGCGGGCATGGCCGCGCACATAGACCATGCCGTTGATCGAGGACGAGCCGCCGATGACCTTGCCGCGCGGCGTCGCCAGCACGCGGCCGCCGAGATGCGGCTCCGGCTCGCTGGCAAAGCCCCAGTCGTAGAGGCTCATGTTGAGCGGGATCGACAGCGCCGACGGCATCTGGATCAGCGGCCCGATATCGCTGCCGCCAAATTCGATGACGATCACCGAATGCTTGCCGTCCTCCGACAGCCGGTAGGCCATGGCCGAGCCGGCCGAGCCGGAGCCGATGATGATGAAATCCGCTTCAAGCATGGTTCATATGCGCCATGAAATCGGCGAGCGAGACATTGCCGCCGGTTGCCACCACGAGCACGGTCTTATCAGCCACATCCACCGTGCCGCCGAGCAGCGCCGCCAGCGATGCAGCGCCCGACGGTTCGAGCACCAGCTTCATCCGCTCGAAGGCGATGCGCATGGCGCGGCGCACTGAAGCATCGTCGACGGTGACGCCGCGAACGCCGGCCGCCTTGACCGCCGCGAACGGCGCATCGCCCGGCCGTCGCGACATCAGCCCGTCGCAGATCGACTTCGGACCGATCGGCATGGTTTCGATTGCGCCATGCGCCAGCGACGAGCCCATACCGTCAAATCCTTCCGGCTCGACGCCGATGATCTGGGTAGCGGGCGACAGATAGTGGAAGGCGAGCGAAACGCCGCCGATCAGTCCGCCACCGCCGACCGAGCAGAACAGCAGGTCGACTTCGGCATCCTTGGCCGCGAGCTGGTCGAGCGCCTCAAGGCCGGCGCCGGCCTGGCCGGCGACGATTTCCGGGTCGTCGAACGGGTGCAGCAGCGCCAGGCCTTCGCTCTGGGCGATCTCGCGCGCCTTTGCGGCGGCGACTTCCTCTCGCGCCCGCTCGCCATGGTCGGTCAGCACGACGCGCGCGCCGTAACCTGATGTGGCCTCACGCTTGGCGGCCGGCGCATCGATCGGCATGACGATGGTGACGGGAATGCCGAGCGCCTGGCCGGCGGCGGCCAGCCCTTGCGCGAAATTGCCGGAGGAGTAGGCGACGACGCCCTTTTTGGCTTCGTCAGGCGAAAGCCGGGTCAGCCGCCAATAGGCGCCGCGCACTTTGAAGGACCCGGCCCACTGCAGCGACTCCGGCTTGACGAAGACCCGGGCGGCGCCGGTCTCCCTGGCGAGCGCGGCAGATTCCAGCAGCGGCGTGACCTGCGTCGCCCGGGAGGTGACGGCATAGGCCTGCTTGAGGTGGTCGAGCGAGGGAACGAGGATGTCTGTCATCATTCGCCTCGCGGAAAGCGCTTCTGCTCTTCGAGCACGTCGAGATTCATGTGATTGCGCATGTAGCGCTCAGAGGCCTTCTGCAGCGGCTGGAACTCCCAGGGGTAGTGGGTGCCGTTGCGCAGCGCCGGATAGACCACCCAGCGGCGCGCCTGGCTGGAACGCACGGCAGCGTCGAAGGCAGTCATGTCCCAACGTGCCCGGACCTTGTCGGTGAACGCAGCCACCAGATCCGCATGTGCCGGGTCGGCAGCGAGATTGGTCAATTCCTGCGGGTCGGCTTCAAGATCGAAGAGCAGCGGCGGATCGATCTCGCAATGGACGAATTTATAGCGGCCCTCGCGCATCGCCACCATCGGCGCGTTGGAGCCTTCGGCTGCATATTCCATCAGCACCGGCGCCGAGCGCGTCTTGCCTTCGAGCAGCGGCAGCAGCGACTGGCCGTCGGTCCATGGCGCAATGGCGCTCATATCTATGCCGGCCAGGTCGCAAAGCGTCGGCGTGACATCGAGATTGGAGACCGGCGCGTCGATGAGACTTGATGGAATGCCCTTGCCGGCGATCATCAGCGGCACCCGCGCCGAGCCTTCGAAGAAGCACATCTTGAACCACAGGCCGCGCTCGCCGAGCATGTCGCCGTGGTCGGAGCAGAACAGGATGATCGTGTCGTCGAGCATCCGCGTGCGTTCCAGCACAGACAGCAATTCGCCGACCTTGTCGTCGAGATAGGAGATGTTGGCGAAATAGCCGCGCCGCGCGCGGCGGATCTCATCCGGCGTGACGTCGAAGCTGTCATAGTCGCTGGCCCGGTAGAGCCGCTGCGAATGCGGGTCCTGCTTGTCGCGGGGAATGAAACCAACCTCGGGCTCGAGCGCCGGGCAGTTTTCGTAGAGATCCCAATAGCGTCGCCGGGCGACATAAGGGTCGTGCGGATGGGTGAAGGAAACGGTCAGGCACCAAGGCCGGCGCGAAGCATCATCGGAGACGCGGGCGAAATCATAAAGCTTCTGCACCGCATGGAAAGCGACCTCGTCGTCATACTCCATCTGGTTGGTAATCTCGGCGACGCCGGCACCGCTCACCGAGCCGAGATTATGGTACCACCAGTCGATCCGCTCCCCGGGCTTGCGATAGTCCGGCGTCCAGCCGAAATCGGCCGGATAGATATCGGTGGTCAGTCGCTCCTCGAAACCATGCAGCTGGTCGGGCCCGACGAAATGCATCTTGCCGGAGAGGCAAGTGTGGTAGCCGGCGGCACGCAGATGATGCGCGTAGGTCGGGATCGACGAGACGAATTCGGCGGCGTTGTCATAGACCTCGGTCCGCGACGGCAACTGGCCGCTCATGAACGCGGCACGGCCCGGCGCGCAGAGCGGCGAGGCGGTGTAGTTGTTTTTGAAGCGCGCTGCGTGCGCGGCCAGCACCTTCAGATGCGGCGCGTGCAGGAAGTCCGCCGGCCCGTCCGGAAACAAGGTGCCGTTGAGTTGATCGACCATGACGATCAGGAAGTTGGGTCGTTTGGACGTCACGGCACGCTCCGCCCGCTGAGTTTCGTTTCGAGATAGTCCTCGATCAGTGCGATCGCGGTCGCGGCGTCGGGCACGCCTTCCTTCAGTGCGCGTCGGATATAGAGCCCGTCGATCAGCGCCGCCGTCGCTTCGGCGACGCGGTCGGCATCGACTCTTGGCAGGATGCCGGTCAGCCCGCTCAACAGATTGGAATGCAGGCGTCGCGCATAGACCTTGAGCAGCCGGCGCAGCGCCGACGATTTCTGCGCCTCGACATAGAAGGCGAGCCAGGCGGCGATCGTCTCCGGTTGGAACTGGGCGTCGGAGAAGTTGACGGCGACCACCGCCGAGACGCGTTGGCGCGCCGTGCTGGACGAGCGAAGGGCGCGGCGCGTGTCGGCGGTCAGCTCGGCCAGTATGTGTCGCATCGTCGCCAGCAGCAGCTCGTCCTTGGCGCCGAAATAGTGATGGGCAAGTGCCGAGGACACGCCGGCGCGCCCGGCGATTTCCGACATGGTCACATCCAGGGAGCCGCGCTCGCCGATCGCCGAGATCGTCGCGTCGATCAGCGCCCTGCGGCGCAACGGTTCCATTCCGACTTTCGGCATTCTTGCTCCGGCCTTTGCGGCAAGGTTATTTTTTATTGACGGATCAATCAACAAAAATCCAGCCCGATTTGGTGGCAATGCTCAGGCGCAGTGACCAGATATCAAGATCAAGCGATTGTGTGGCTCTGGCCCCCTTCACGAAGTCGGCGGAACGGTTCATACTTGAACAATGTGACAGCGTGCCGCGACATCACGTAGCCCGGCCCGCAGGATGGAGATAGCCATGACAGCATGCATCGTCGGCTGGGCGCATTCACGCTTCGGCAAGCTCGAAGGCGAGACGCTGGAGAGCCTGATCACCAAGGTGGCCAGCGAGGCGCTCGATCATGCCGGCATCGGTCCGGACGAGGTCGACGAGATCGTGCTCGGCCATTTCAACGCCGGCTTTTCCCCGCAGGATTTCACCGCAAGCCTGGTCCTGCAGGCCGACGACCGGCTGCGTTTCAAGCCGGCGACCCGCGTCGAGAATGCCTGCGCCACCGGTTCAGCGGCAGTCAGGCAAGGCATCCGCGCCATCGACGCCAACGCCGCCCGTATCGTGCTGGTGGTCGGCGCCGAGCAGATGACGACGACACCCGGCCCCGAGATCGGCAAGAACCTGCTCAAGGCTTCGTATTTGCCCGAAGAGGGCGACACGCCGGCGGGCTTTGCCGGCGTCTTCGGCAAGATCGCGCAAGCCTATTTCCAGCGCTACGGCGACCAGTCGGATGCACTGGCGATGATCGCCGCCAAGAACCACAAGAACGGCGTCGACAATCCCTATGCGCAGATGCGCAAGGATTTCGGCTATGAGTTCTGCCGCCACGAGAGCGAGAAGAACCCCTTCGTTGCCGGTCCGTTGAAGCGCACCGACTGTTCGCTGGTTTCGGACGGCGCCGCTGCCCTTGTCCTGGCCGACACGGCGACGGCGCTGAAGATGCGCCGCGCCGTCGCTTTCCGCGCCAACGAGCATGTGCAGGATTTCCTGCCGATGTCGAAGCGCGACATCCTGGCCTTCGAAGGCTGCGAGCAGGCCTGGAACCAGGCGCTGAAGAAGGCCGGCGTGTCGCTCGACGACCTGTCCTTCGTCGAAACGCATGACTGTTTCACCATCGCCGAGCTGATCGAATATGAGGCCATGGGTCTGGCGAAGCCGGGCGAGGGCGCAAGACTGGCGCTCGACGGTGAGACCGCGAAGGACGGACGGCTGCCGGTTAATCCCTCCGGCGGGCTGAAGGCCAAGGGCCATCCGATCGGCGCTACAGGCGTCTCCATGCATGTATTGACCGCCATGCAGCTTGTCGGCGAAGCCGGCGGCATCCAGGTGCCTGGCGCCAGGCTCGGCGGCATCTTCAACATGGGCGGTGCCGCGGTCGCCAACTACGTTTCCATTCTCGACCGGATCAGATAAAAGCACCCCGCATTTGCGGGTGATTTGATGACAAATCCGGTTCTGGTCGAGGTTTTGCGCGGCGCGGTCGTCGAGAGCGCTCATCGCGGCGCCGTCGCGGTCTTCGACGCCGACGGCAAGGCGCTCTGGGAGCTCGGCGATACGGCACGGCCGGTGTTCCCGCGCTCCGCGGTCAAGGCGATACAGGCGCTGCCGCTGGTCGAAAGCGGTGCTGGCGAAGCGTTTGGCTTCGGCGACCGGGAACTGGCGCTTGCCTGCGCCTCGCATTCCGGCGAACTGGCGCATGTCGAACTGGCGCAGGCGATGCTGGCAAAGGCCGGCCTCGACAAGACCGCGCTGGAGTGCGGCGCGCATTGGCCGTCGAGCCATGAAGCGACGATCGCACTCGCTCGCGCCGGCGGCGCGCCGAATGCGCTGCACAACAATTGTTCGGGCAAGCATTCGGGTTTCCTCTGCACCTGCGTCCACGCCGGAATCGCGCATCGCGGCTACGTCAAGGCCAGCCATGCCTTGCAGGAGATGGTGCGCGACGCCATGCAGGCGGTTACCGGCGCCGCTCATGACGTCGACCGTTGCGGCACCGATGGCTGCTCGATCCCGACCTATGCCGTGCCGCTGCGCAGTTTTGCGCTCGGCTTTGCCCGCATGGCGACCGGCGTCGGCTTCGAACCGGTACGCACCAAGGCGGCAAGACGACTGCTCGCTGCCTGCATGGCCGAGCCTTTCCTGGTCGCCGGCACGGGCAGGGCGGATGTTGCGCTGATGCAAGCCGCACCCGGCCGGATTTTCGTCAAGACCGGGGCCGAAGGCGTCTATTGCGCGGCATTGCCGGAGCTTGGCCTCGGCATTGCGCTCAAGTGCGATGACGGCGCTGGCCGCGCCGCCGAGGTCATGATTGCCGCCGTACTGGCCAAGCTTCTGCGATCGGACACCGCACTGGCGGCGAAACTGATCGAACAAACAAACCCTGCCATCGAAAGCCGGATCGGCGCCAAGGTCGGCGCCCTCCGGCCGACAGCCGCCTTCAGCTGACGTGATTGCGTTCGACGGTCAGATGCGCATAACCGGCATTGCCTGATGCAGCAAGGTCGCCGGTTATCGGCTCGGCCCAGCGCTGGCCGATGATCGCGCCGTTTTGCGCCCCGTCGATGACGTTGTCGGAAATGACCGCCGTTCCGGCCCCTTCGACCACGGTGACGACGATGCCGGTCCCGGCCTTGCGGATGATGTTCGCGGTCGCGATCACATTGCGCATATAGGGGCCCCAGCCGATCTGCATGCCGTAGAGCGGCGCATTCTCGACAACATTGCCGGAAACGGTGGTGTCAGCCTCGACGCTGATGCCGACGCCGAAGCCGGGCGCATCGGCCGGGTAGGGGCCGCTGGTCGACAGGTTGCGCACGATGTTGCCGGAGCACACCCCCATGCGGCCGCCCTCGTTGAAATTGACGATCGAGATGCCGTTGGCGGCGCCCTCAACGATATTGTTACTGATGATCGCGCCTTCGAAGGAGAATTCGGAATAGAGCGCCGTTTCGCCCGAGCGCGAGCAGGTGTTGCCGGTGACCTGCAGATTGCTGGCGCTGTTGGCGCGGATCGCCGAAAACGCGCAATCCGAGACGATATTGCCCGAGATGACGACGTTGCCGGCGCGGAACGCATTGATGCCGTTGCCGTTCTGGCCGGTTCCGCCGCTGCGTGCCTGGATGCGCTCGACGCGGTTGCCGCTCACGATGGTGCCGTCTTCGTCCGCTTGCCAGCGATGCACGAGGATGCCGCCATTGGCGCAGTCTGACACGGTGTTGCCTGATATCGCCAGGCCTCCGGCCTCGACCGAATAGATGCCGGCATCGGCGGCGCCCGAAATCTCCGAGCGCTCGACACGGCCTGAGGCATGTTCGAGCGCCAGCCCGTTCTTGCCGCTGCCGGTGATCTGGCAATTGTCGACGACAAGGTGGCCGACGCGGCGCAGGTCGAGCAGGCCTTGTGCGTAATCGGCCATCCAGCGGTTGCTGCCGTCGAACACCAGCCCGGTGAATTCGATGTGCTCGGCCTGTTCCGCCATGAGCAAGTGACCATTGCCACCATAGACGATCCGCGACGCGCCCGGCACTCCGGAAAGTCTGATACGGCCGGGCAGCGACAGGTTGGACACGACATAGGTGCCCGGCGGCAGGAATACCGGCATGTCGCGATCGCTCGCATCGCGCAGCAGCCTGGCGAAGGCCTTGCTCTGGTCGTCGAGCGCGCCAGGCTGTACGCCGAGCTCGGTCGCATTGATCGAGCCGCGCATCGAGGCATTCTCGATGCCGGGCAGGCTTTTCGCTGCTGCCTTGCCGAGCGAAAGGCCCATGACGGCAAAGCCGGCGGTCTGGGCAAGCAGCTTTCGTCTGTTCAACATCGGCACAGGTCCTGGCGTTCAGCCGCCAAGTCGCAGGAATCGTGCCAGACCGGCCCGGTCAAGCTGGTGGTGAAAATCTGACGCTTGGTGCCCCAACACGGAATACGCCTTGCGACCCTCTGTGGACGATCAAACGAAGCCTTTTTGGCTTCTATTCGATCCTCGTCGGGCCGGCGAGCACCGCATTCACCCCGTTGAAGGCAAGTTGCAGGAACATCCGGTCGATCTCCGCGGGGGAAAGCTTCGTATCCTTCTCAAGCCACCAGTGCGTCACTTCAAAGAACGCACCAACGATGAAGCGTGTGGCGATCTCAAGTCTGGCTCCGCCTTCATCACCCTGGATATTCGTCAATTCATGGCGAACCTGCCCGCTTATCCAGCTGCGGATCTCTTCTGGCATTTCGCGCTTTTTCCCGCCCATCAGCACACGGTGCATCTCCCGCATGGCATGCGCGTGCTCGAACATCGGACCGCTGAAGGAAAAGCCCTTGGCATTTCTCTGCGAATGGCGTTCGGCACTGCGCGCCTGCAAGCTCTTCATATGCTCGTCGATCGTTGCCTTCCTCAAGCAGTCCTTGTCGGAATAGTGCGTGTAGAAAGTCGAGCGGCCGACATCGGCTTCCCTGCAGATGTCCTCGACCGTGATCGCCGTATACCCTTTCTCTGCGGTCAGTCTGAAAAGCGCCTGCTGCAGTCGGCTGCGGGTCCTGGCGACCCGACGGTCGATCGGTCCGGCTGGCATCAGCAACATCCTTTTTCGGTCATAGGACACCAAACCGTCCAGTATCGGGCACGCTGGTGAGATGTGGCCAGTAAAACCGATACTGGACACACTGTCCAGTATCGTATGCTCCTGCGGGAAGGCTCAGCGCGAGACCGCTGGCAGGAGATGAAGCAATGCACCAACGCCTTTTCGGAACAATACTTGGAGGGCATGCGCTAGTCGCGGTCGTCAAAGTGGCCGTGGTGCTTGTGGCATTTCTGTCGCTGGGGCAGGTAAATGCGCTCTTTTCCTTGGGGATTCCCGTCTTTCTGTTTCATGCCGGCGCACTCGTCGTAATCGTAAGCCTATTGATATGGCAAAGCGCTCACGGGCGGTTGTCCGCCAAGACCCACAGACCGGCCGCCAGGGAGAAGGCGCCGCATGTCGGCATAACGCTTCATTCCGCCGCCCTGTACGATACGCTGGTCTGGCTTCTGACCTTCGGTCGCGAACGTGCTTTTCGCGAAACGATATTAAGCTTCGCGAAGCTGAAACCGGGGGAAGTGGTCCTGGATGTCGGGTGCGGCACCGGCACCACCGCGCTCCTCGCCAGACGAAAGGTGGGGCCGGAGGGGCGCGTGGATGGCGTCGACGCCTCCGCCGAAATGGTTAAGCGCGCGACGGCAAAGGCCCGGCGAGCCGGGTTACAAGTCGGGTTCTCGACCGCCACCGCACAGGAACTGCCTTTCAAGGATGGGGAATTTGATGTCATCCTCAGCACGCTGATGTTCCACCATCTCCCAAAGAAGGGCCGCGAGGAATTCGGCAGAGAAGCCTTACGCGTGCTGAAGCCGGGCGGTCGCGTGCTTATCGTCGATTTTGCAAAACCGCCGCGCCAGAAGAGCACCTTCCGGTTCCACCGGCATGGTCACGTCGATTTGGACAGAGTTGCAGCGGATCTCCGCCGGCGTGGCTTCAATATCGTTGAGCGAGGGGACGTCGGAACCAAGGGGCTCCGCTACCTGGTTGCGCAACCGGACCTTAGCCTTACGGCCCTCGAAGCGCGATAGGTACGCCAAGGCATTCCCAAGGGGTCGCTTTCCACCCACCCCAAGCGGCTGTCTAACCTCGGGTTACTGAGCATCAGATTTTCACCGCCAGCTTCTTCAGCAATGGCTTGTGGAGTCGTCATTCCAAGCCTAAGTTCGATAAATGAGCAGGGCCTTCACCCGCGAAGAAGACAGCGAAAACGCCATCGCCGGTATCGGCGAGCGGCCGACCAGCCCGCACCGTAATCTGGTGACCGAGCGCGGCTTGGCGATGATCGAGGCGGAATTGGCCGCTCTGCGCGATGAACTGGCCAGAGCGGAGAGGCGAGCCGACCGCGAGCGCATCGCGCTCATCTCGCGCGATCTGCGCTACTGGACCGCGCGGCGTGAAAGTGCTGAGCTTTCCGTGCCGGAACCCGGCAGCGAAATGGTTCGCTTCGGCATGGGCGTCACGCTGGAAAGCGATGATGGCAGGAAGGTGCACTGGAAGATCGTCGGCGAGGATGAAGCCAATCCGGCCAAGGGAACGATTTCCCACGTCTCGCCGATGGCCATGGCCCTGTTTGGCAAGAAGGTCGGCGAGATTGCCGTGGTCAATGGCAAGGAGTGGGAAATCGTCAAGCTCGCTACCGGCTAATCCTCGATCTTGACGACATGGTCGCGGAAGAATGCCGCAGCACCCACTTCGTCGATCTCGCCGGCGGCGACCATCATGACCAGTTGAATGATATCCGCCTGCTCGGCCTCGACACTGAGCCCGTTGAAATAAAGAAACAGATCGGCTGCGGCAAAAGCGGTACGCTCGTTGCCGTCGACAAATGGATGGTTCTTGGCGATGCCGAAAAGATAGGCGGACGCCAGTTGGCAGAGATCAGGCTCGCCATAGATCTCCCGCTGTTGCGGTCGATAAAGCGCCGACTCCAGCATTCCTTCGTCGCGGACACCCGCTGCTCCGCCGTGAAGGCGCAGCTGCTCGGCGTGAAGCGCCTCCACGAATTCCCTCGAATGATACTCGGTCATTTTGCGAGCGCGCGGTAGGCAACCTCGTACTTCTTCATCCGCTCGCGCGCGACCTTCATCTTGCGCTCGAACTCCTCCGCCGTATCCTCAGTACGGCGCAGGCGAAGCTCATCACCCTCCTGGACGATGACGATGCTGTCGCCCGCCTTCAGGTTCAATCGGTCGAGGATTTCCTTGGGCAGGATGACGCCTTCGGAATTGCCGATCTTGCGAATGGTCGTGTTCATGAGTTCAGTCCTCGTTGCAACGTCGATTATAACTCGAGCTGTCGGTCGTTGCAACAGGGATTATAACAGGCTCAGCCGGCCTGCAGCAGCCGGTCCATCAACCGGTCGGCCGCTTCGGGAATAACCGTGCCTGGCGGGAAGATTTCCGCCGCGCCGGCCTGCCGCACTGCGTCATAATCCTGCGGTGGGATGACGCCGCCGGCCACGATCAGCATCTCGTCGCGGCCGAGCTTCTTCAGCGCGTCCCTGAGCTCGGGAATGAGCGTCAGATGTCCCGCCGCCAGCGACGAGGCGCCGATGATATGCACGTCATGCTCGACGGCAAGTTTCGCGATCTCTTCCGGCGTCTGGAACATCGGCCCGACAGTGACGTCGAAGCCGAGATCGGTAAAGGCCGTGGCGATGACCTTCTGCCCACGGTCATGGCCATCCTGTCCCATCTTGGCCACAAGAATGCGCGGCTTGCCGCCGGACTTCTCCTCGAATGCTGCGATCTTGTCCTGCAGCCGGTCGACCACTGGATTATCGCCCAGCGCATTGCGATAGACGCCGGAAAGCGTCTGCACCGAGGCGAGATGGCGGCCGAAGACCTTTTCCAGGGCGAGGGAGATCTCGCCGACCGTCGCATTGGCGCGCGCGGCGCGGATGGCGAATTCCAGCAGATTCTCGCCGCTCTGCGCGGCGCGGGTCAGCGCATCGAGCGCGCTTTCGACCGCCCCGACATCGCGCGTGCCTTTCAGCCGCTGCAGCTTCGACAATTGCCGGGCCCTGACCTCGGCATTGTCGATCTTCAGCACGTCGACTTCGATATCCGTGCCGGGACGATGGGCGTTGACGCCGACCACGATCTGCTCGCCTGAATCGATGCGCGCCTGCGTCCGTGCGGCGGCCTCCTCGATGCGCAGCTTCGGTACGCCTTTTTCGATTGCCGCGGCCATGCCGCCGAGGCTTTCGACCTCCTCGATGTGGGCAAGCGCGCGTGCCGCGAGATCATGCGTGAGCCGTTCGAGATAGGCGGAGCCGCCCCACGGGTCGATGATGCGCGTGGTGCCGGCTTCCTTCTGCAGGATGAGCTGCGTATTGCGGGCGATGCGGGCCGAGTGGTCGGTCGGCAGCGCCATCGCTTCGTCGAACGAGTTGGTGTGCAATGACTGCGTATGCCCTTGCGTCGCCGCCATCGCCTCGATCATGGTGCGAATGATGTTGTTGTAGGGGTCCTGCGCCGTCAGCGACCAGCCCGAGGTCTGGCAGTGGGTGCGCAGCGACAGCGAGCGTTCGTCCTTCGGCGAAAAATTCTTCTGCATCAGGCTCGACCACAGCAGGCGCGCTGCCCTCAGCTTGGCAACTTCCATGAAGAGGTTCATGCCGATCGCCCAGAAGAACGAGAGGCGCGGCGCAAAGCGGTCGATGTCGAGGCCAGCCGCGACGCCGGCGCGAGCATATTCGATGCCGTCGGCGATGGTATAGGCGAGCTCGAGGTCCGCCGTCGCACCCGCCTCCTGCATGTGATAGCCGGAGATCGAGATTGAATTAAACTTCGGCATGTTGCGCGAGGTGTAGGAAAAAATGTCCGACACGATCCGCATCGAAGGTTTTGGCGGATAGATGTAGGTGTTGCGCACCATGAACTCTTTCAGAATGTCGTTCTGAATGGTCCCGGCGAGATCCTTCTGCGCAACGCCCTGTTCCTCCGCCGCCACGATGTACAGCGCCAGGATCGGCAGCACGGCGCCGTTCATGGTCATCGACACCGTCATATCGCCGAGCGGGATGCCGTCGAACAGCTGGCGCATGTCGAGGATGGAATCGATTGCGACGCCGGCCATGCCGACATCGCCGGCAACGCGCGGATGGTCGCTGTCATAGCCGCGATGCGTGGCGAGATCGAAGGCGACCGACAGGCCTTTCTGGCCGGCTGCGAGGTTGCGCTGGTAGAAGGCGTTGGATTCTTCCGCGGTCGAGAAGCCCGCATATTGCCGGATCGTCCACGGCTGCTGGACATACATGGTCGGGTAGGGACCACGCACGAAGGGCGGCAGGCCCGGAAAGGTGTCGAGATGCGGCAGCCCCTTGAGGTCGCCTTGGGTGTAGAGGTGCTTGACGGCGATGCCTTCCGGCGTCATCCGCTGGCCCCTGACCTCGACCGGCGCACGGCGTGGCGCCGACCAGCCGATCTGGCTGAAATCCGGGATCATGACGTGGCTCCGATCGACTGATCGATGCGGATCGGAAACAGCGGCTCGCAGACCGCCACGCCTTCGGTGAAGGCGGGCCGCCGCTCCGCCGCCAGCGTCTCGACCGGACGCTCGGTCTTCGACGGATGAAGCGTCGTGCCGACTATGGCCCGTTCGCCCGCCTGATAGGCGGCGTTGCGGCGGGCGGAAGCCGCCTGCACCCGTTTCTGGATATGGCCTTGCTGCAGGCTCGACAGCACGCCGCCTTCCGCCTCGATCCGCTGGAACTCTTCCCAGGCGGCCGCGCAGAATTCCGCTGTCAGCGCCTCGACGGCGCCCGAGCCGCACGCAGGATCGGCGACATGATCGATATGGCTTTCGCTGGCCATGATCAGTTGCGCGTTGCGGGCGACGCGGCGGGCAAAGCCCGCCGGCAAGCCATGCGCGATGGTATGCGGCAGGATGGAGATCGAATCCGCGCCGCCGGCCGCAGCCGCGAAACCGGCGATCGCGGTGCGCAGGATGTTTGTCTCCGGATCCATCGTCGTCATCATGCGGAACGACGTTTCGGCATGGATGTTGGCCGCAGAGGCCGGGATCGAGCAGGCCTCCTGGATCCGCGCCCACAGCCTGCGCAATGCCCTGACCTTGGCCATCGATACGAGCTGGTCCTGGTCGACGCTGAGCGCAAAGCCGATATGTGGTGCCGCATAGACGAGCGGCTGGCGCGCCTGCTCGAACATCCTGAGATAGGAGACCGCCGAAGCCAGCATGGTGCCAAGCTCTTGCGCCTCGGTGGCGCCGGCATTGTGGAACACCCGCCCGTCCGCCTCGAGCAGCACGCCGGGCACGCCCATCGAGAAGAAATGCGCCAGAGATTGCGGCATCGATGCCTGCAGCGCCTCAATCGACATGCGCAACCGGCCGGTTCCGGCAAATATCGCTGCCGGATCGATGCCGAAGGAGAGGTTGAGCTTTGCCGGGTCGGACCGGCGTCTGGTCAGGAACGCCACCAGCCAGTCGGCCACGGCACGGCTCCAGGGGTGAGCGTCGATTCGAACCTGGACGCGGTTGAGCGGCACGCCGTCGAGAACCGTTTCCAGCGCCTCGGCCGTCCTCGGCAGGCCGTAACCGAACGCATTCGGCGCGCCTTCGAAGACAAGCGACAATCCGGTCGCGCCTTGGGCCACGTCTTCGAGCGCCTGGGCTTTGGCGCGGTCGACGTCCGGGTCGTCGACACGCTGGCTGACGATCCATGGCGATCTTGGGTTTGCCCGCACCAGGGGCTCTGCCGTCGCCGACCGATCGTAGAGCGGTTCGATGCGGATGCCATCGTCGGTGTGGGATACGAGCTTTTCCTCGAAGGATCCGCCGGCCAACGCCTTTTCCGCAAGCGCCAGCCACCGCTGCCGGTCAGCATTCGCAAGTTCAGCATCCTGGGTCAAGGCACCGGCGCCCATCCGCTTTCCTCGTTCTATCGGCCGCACCAGCCTGGAATATGTCAGTCTACGGTTCCCGTCCCGATATCACAATGCAATGTGCATTTCGGACTCTGGTCCACATCGTCGGCATCCGCGTCCAGCCGCGACCTGAACCATCAACCGATTGCCAAACATGCGCAAAATCCGCAAGCTCCAAAAGCTCATTTTCGGCGATGGCCATTGTCGCTGCACAAAGGCCTGACTATACCTGCTGCAAGGCTCCTTTTCTTCAATGGATCAGGGCTTTCGACTGATCAAGTTTTGCGGAGACCGGACGTATGGCGGATGACTTGAGTATTTTCATCGGTGCCAGCCGCAAGCCCGACGACAGCTACCAGCGCGCCGAACAGCTTTTGCTGCAATATGGCAATCGCCACGGCCTTGTCACCGGCGCTACCGGCACCGGCAAGACAGTGACCTTGCAGATACTGGCGGAAGGCTTCTCCAATGCCGGCGTTCCCGTCTTCTGCGCCGACATCAAGGGCGATCTGTCCGGCATCGCCATGATGGGCACGGCACAGGATTTCCTGGTCAAGCGGGCCGACCAGGTCAAGCTCGATCCCTATGATTTCCAGGAATTCCCGGTCATCTTCTGGGACCTGTTCGGCGAGCAGGGCCATCCGATTCGCGCCACAGTGTCTGAAATGGGGCCGCTGCTTTTGTCGCGGCTGATGAACCTTTCCGAGGCGCAGGAAGGCATCATGAACATCGTCTTCCGCATCGCCGACGAGGAAGGCCTGCTGTTGCTCGACATGAAGGACCTTCAGGCGCTGCTCGCCAACGTCGCCGACCGCGCCGAGGAAATCGGCGCCCGCTATGGCAATGTGACGAAGCCTTCCGTCGGCGCGATCCAGCGCACGCTGCTGGTCCTGGAGCAGCAGGGAGCGGCGCATTTCTTCGGCGAGCCGGCGTTGCGGATATCAGACATCATGCGCACCACCCGCGACGGGCGCGGCGCCATCAGCGTGCTCGCCGCCGACAAGCTGATGATGAATCCCCGGCTCTATGCGACGTTCCTGCTTTGGCTGATGTCGGAACTGTTTGAGGAACTGCCCGAAGTCGGCGATCCCGACAAGCCGAAGCTGGTCTTCTTCTTCGACGAGGCGCACCTTCTGTTCGAGGATGCGCCGAAGGTGCTGGTCGACCGGGTCGAACAGGTCGTCCGCCTGATCCGCTCGAAGGGTGTTGGCGTCTATTTCGTCACCCAAAATCCGCTGGATATTCCGGAAACCGTGCTGGCCCAACTCGGCAACCGGGTCCAGCATGCCTTGCGCGCCTACACGCCGCGCGAGCAGAAGGCGGTCAAGACGGCCGCCGATACGTTCCGGCCCAATCCCGACTTCGACTGCGCCACCGCGATCACCCAGCTCGGCACAGGCGAGGCCCTGGTCTCGACACTGGAGGCCAAGGGTGTGCCGTCCATGGTGCAGAGGACACTGATCCGGCCGCCATCGTCACGACTTGGCCCGATCACACCCGACGAGCGCCGCAAGCTGATCGCGGAGAGCCCGGTCGCCGGCCAGTACGACCAGACCGTCGATCGCGACTCGGCCTTCGAGATGCTGCAGAAGAAGGCCAAGGACGCCCAGGAGGCGGAAGCGCAGCAGCAGGAGAGCGGCCGCTCGCGCTGGACCATACCCGGCTTCGGCAACGACGATCCGGAGCCTCAGTCCACCGGCAGGCGCGCGCCGGCACCGCGGCCGTCCAATCGCCAGACGGTGGCCGAGGCGGCGATCAAATCGGTGGTGCGCTCGGTCGGCTCGTCGGTGGGGCGGGCGATCGTTCGCGGCATCCTGGGAAGCCTCGCCAGGGGGCGGTGAAGAGCATCGGGCCCAAAGGTGGGCACCCGGAATTGCGCTACTGGGACCGCTCGTCGCCAGTGTCGGCCATCTCGTCCTTGAAGTTAACTTTCGCACCCTTCTGCACCATAGAGGCGAGGTCTTCGGCATCCCAGTTGGTCAGCCGGATGCAGCCGTGCGAGAAGGTCGTGCCGATCTTGCGGGGTTCGGGCGTGCCGTGGATGCCGTAGCTTTCGATAGAGAGGTCGATCCAGACCGTTCCCACGGGATTGTTCGGCCCGGCAGCGATGGTGAAGGGCCGCTTGGTCCTGACTCCCTTGAAAGCGAAGTCCGGATCATAGTGATAGGTAGGGTTGTGCACCACGCGTTTGACCTCCGCCATGCCGCTCGGCGCCGGCTTCTCGTCGCTCCCGATCGACGCGGGGTAGACCGCGAGCCATTTGCCGGCAGGATCGAGCACGCGCACCACGCGAGCGCCCTTGTCCACCTCGACGCCGGCAGTGGCGACGGCAGGATCGCCGCGGCCAACATCAGGCACCACCAAGGTCGTGCCGGCTCTCCTGAAGCTGGTGCCCGGATTGAGCCTTCTGAGCAATTGTTCGCTGATATGGAAGCGCTCCGCCAGCTTCTCCACCGCGTTGCGATAGCCGAGCCGCCGCAGACGGGCCATCCTCTCCATGCGAGCCGGAATGCGCTTGGTGAAGGGTCCGCGCACATCCTTGCGCGTCACCTCATAGGTCACCAGGACTGGACCGGCGGAGGTCGTCATCAGTCTGTCCCAGGTCTCCCGAGTGAGCTTGCCATCGGACGGCAATCCGTTCGCCGTCTGAAATGCGCTGACCGCCTTGGTGAAGTTCTCTGAAAGGCGCCCGTCGATCAGGCCCGGCGAGAAGCGGGCGCGATCCAAAAGAATCTGCGCCTTCAGAACGGTCAGATCGACGCCCTTTGGTTCGCCGGCGGCGAATTGAGCCTGATTGACGGCGGTGAGGTCCGGCTTGGCTGCCTCCGCACCGCCGCACGCGAGGGCGAGCACCGCGGCGACGACAAGAAGGAGCCTGATCATCGAGGTCACTCTCTGGACTGCAACAGGAACCTGCTTCTATGACGCGGTACGGCCCATCTGGTTCCCTTCGCCGACAGCTGCATCACCCGCAGATGCGGTAGCCGCAGATCCGGTATCCGTTCTGCCGTCGGCGTGGATAGGTACAAGCATTGGACCCAAAGTGGAACCGGTTTTGGGACAATCCGATGCTCCAGCAAAGATCAGCCGGAGGGGGCGGCCTCTTCCGTCGCCTGTGCCTTAGCCAGGTCAGAAGATCGAGTCGGTGATCGATTTTACCGGACCGAGCAGGATCGACCCGTCCGGCACGCCGGCGTCGATCGGGATGGCCTTGCGGTCCGCCGCCGCCACCACGGGCTCGCCGACATCCGCCGTCACCACGACCGGGGTCTTGTTCGGCGCGCGGTCATAAAGATCGATGATGTCCTGGTTGATCAGCCGCACGCAGCCCGATGACACCGACTTGCCGATCGATCTCCATTCCGGCGAGCCGTGCAGGCGGTAGAGCGTGTCCTGGTTGCCCTGGAACAGATAGAGCGCCCGCGCGCCAAGCGGGTTATCGAGCCCGCCGGGCATGCCGCCATTATCGGCGCTGTACTTCGCCAGTTCCGGCTGCCGCGAGATCATATCCCCCGGCGGCGTCCATTTCGGCCATTTCTGCTTCCACTGGACGACGGCGTCTCCCGACCATTCGAAGCCGGCACGACCGAGCCCGACGCCGTAGCGGATCGCCTGGCCGCCCTCACGCACCAGATAGAGGAAGTGATTGGTGGTATCGACGACGATGGTGCCCGGCTTCTGGCCGGTAGGATCGGGAACGATCTGGCGCAGGTAGCGCGGATCGATCTTCTCGAACGGTATGGCCGGCAGTTCGAAATTGCCGTCGGACATCGGGGCATACATCATCGCATAGTCGCCGAGCGGCGGTTCGTCATAGGCCGGCGGCAATGGCTCGATCGGCTGCTGCGCCATCGTGGTGGTGCAGCCGGACACCGCAATCGAGGCGGCGCCGAGCGCAGCAGCGTTGAGAAAGCCGCGACGGCTGAGGCGAAGAGAAGACGATTCGATTGTGGACATGGTTGCCTTTTTTAAGTCTCAAATCGCAACAAAGCGTGAACTCGCAGATTGGTGCGACGTTTGTCCCATCAATGCCCCGCGCGATAGGCGGTTCCGATTCTGGCCTGACGGTGGACAAACAAAGGCAAAGCTGTGACTGCACTGTCCCTGTTGCGCCGAGGCAACAGCCTGTCAGCCTTCGGTCAGCAGACCTTCGAGTGACGGCAGGATCAGGGCCGGCGGAAAATCCCGATATTCCTCAGGCTGGTCGGAGCGGTTGATCCACACCGTGCGGAAGCCGAATTTGGTGGCGCCTGCGACATCCCAGCGGTTCGAGGACTGGAACGACACGGCATCCGGATACAGCCGCCAGCCGGTGGTCACCATGTCGTAAACCGACGGATCGGTCTTGAAGCGTTTGACGCTGTCGACGGAATAGACATTGTCCAAAACCTGGTCCAGCGCGGCAGATTTGACCGCCGCCTCCAGCATTTCAGGCGAACCGTTGGAGAGGATCGCCAGTTTCGCACCTGCTGCCTTGAGCGCCTTGAGCACGGCCGGCACCTCCGGGTAGCAGTCGAGCCGCCAATAGGCGTCCAGCAGCTTGGCCTTCAGCCCCTTGTCCGCCGAGGGAACCCTGAGGAAGGCGAAATCGAGCGCCTGTTCGGTGAGCTGCCAGAAATTGGCATAGGCGCCCATCATTGTCCTGACCCAGGAATACTCGAGCTGCTTGGCGCGCCAGATCTCCGACAGAAGCTGGCCGTCCGGCCCGACCTGGTCGGCATGACGACGCACGGCAGCGTGCACGTCGAACAATGTGCCGTAGGCGTCGAAAACGTAAGCCGCGTAATGCATGTGTCAGTTTGCGACCGGGCAGGACTGGGCGCAAGCACTGATTGCAGCCCAAAGGCCGCTGGTCTCAACAAATCTCATCGATGCCCGTTGACGACTGCCGCCAAAGCATCTTCCAATAGCCAACCACACAGCACCGGACGGAACCAGGCAATGACATTGGCGACTGCGGCCCAATCCGCAACATGGACCTTCGTGGATGGCGACTGGTACGAAGGCAATGTCGCCATTCTGGGGCCGCGCAGCCATGCCATGTGGCTCGGCACCAGCGTGTTCGACGGTGGCCGCTGGTTCGAGGGTGTTGCCCCCGATCTCGACCGCCATGCCGCGAGGGTGAACGCATCGGCGATCGCGCTCGGTCTCAAGCCGACCATGAGCACCGAAAAGATCGTCGGGCTGACCTGGGACGGGCTGAAGAAGTTCGACGGCAAGACGGCGGTCTATATCAGGCCGATGTACTGGGCCGAGCATGGCGGCTACATGGGTGTGCCGGCCGATCCGTCCTCGACCCGCTTCTGCCTTTGCCTCTACGAATCGCCGATGATCTCGCCGGCTGGTTTTTCCGTCACCGTGTCGCCGTTTCGGCGGCCGACCATCGAAACCATGCCGACCAACGCCAAGGCCGGCTGTCTCTATCCCAACAACGGCCGTGCCATCCTCGAAGCCAAGATGCGCGGCTTCGACAACGCCCTGGTGCTCGACATGCTGGGCAATGTCGCCGAGACCGGAACCTCGAACATCTTCCTGGTCAAGGACGGCCATGTCCTGACGCCGGCGCCGAACGGCACGTTCCTGTCCGGCATCACCCGCTCGCGGACGATGACGCTGCTTGGCGAGTATGGCTTCAAGACCATCGAAAAGACCCTGTCGGTGCGTGACTTCCTCGAAGCGGACGAGATCTTCTCCACCGGAAACCATTCGAAAGTCGTGCCGATCACCCGCATCGAGGACCGCAACCTCCAGCCTGGGCCGGTGGCCAAAAAGGCGCGCGAACTCTACTGGGATTGGGCGCATTCGACTTCCGCCGGCTGACCCGCCAGGCAGGCTTGCGCAGGCATGCCAACGCTTCGTCTGCCTGGCCTTTTGTCTTGTGCAGGTTCTTGTCGGAAAACCGTGTGACACTTTTCCGGAACCTGCTTAGAAAGGGGAACCGGCGCTTCATTCCGGAGTTGTTCCAGCTCAATCCAGTCCTATCTTAGTCCGGTATCGACACCGAGCTTTCCACGAGGAGTATGACCGATGGCTTTTGAATTGCCCGCCTTGCCCTATGACTACGAGGCCTTGCAGCCTTACATGTCGAAGGAGACGCTGGAGTATCACCACGACAAGCATCACAAGGCCTATGTCGATAACGGCAACAAGCTCGCCGCCGAAGCCGGCCTCGGCGATCTGTCGGTCGAGGAGGCCGTGAAGCAGTCCTTCGGCAAGAACGCCGGGCTCTTCAACAATGCCGCCCAGCACTACAACCACATCCATTTCTGGAAGTGGATGAAGAAGGGCGGCGGCGGTAACAAACTGCCAGGTGTGCTGCAGAAGGCGGTCGACAGCGACCTTGGCGGCTACGACAAGTTCAAGGCGGACTTCATCGCTGCCGGCACTACCCAGTTCGGCTCGGGCTGGGCCTGGGTTTCGGTCAAGGACGGCAAGCTGGCAATCTCGAAGACGCCGAACGGCGAGAACCCGCTCGTCCATGGCGCGACGCCGATCCTGGGCGTCGATGTCTGGGAGCATTCCTACTACATCGACTATCGCAATGCGCGGCCGAAATATCTCGAAGCCTTCGTCGACAGCCTCATCAACTGGGACTATGTCCTCGAACTTTACGAAGCGGCGTAGGCCTGATCGATTGCAGGAAAGCCCCGGTACAACCGGGGCTTTTCTTTTTCAGCGCACGACGAAAAAAATCACTCAACCGTGAGGCGAATTCCGGGAATTTTCAGGCCATCCTTGTCGTTATCGTTCCGTCGCGGGGTGCCTTCACCCGAAACGTCTTCACCATGGAGCCAGTTGAATGAGAAAGCTTGTCCTCGCTATCTCGATGCTCGCCTTCGCCGGTTCGGCGGCATCGGCCGATCCGCTCCAAGACCGGCAGGCGCTGATGAAGGAACGTGGAAAGATCGCCGCCGGACTGTCGAAAGTGGTCAAGGGCGAGACCCCTTACGAAGCCGCTTCCGTGCTGACGGCGTTGCAGGCGCTGCAGGCGAACGCCGAGAAATTCGACGCCGAGGCTCTTTTCCCGGCGGGCAGCGACAAAGGCGACACAACGGCCGCTCCCAAGATCTGGCAAGACATGGCCGGCTTCAAGGAGACTCACGACAACTATCTCACCGACGTCAAGGCCGCCGTCGCCGCGGCCCCTGCCGATGTCGATGCCTTGAAGACGCAGTTCGGCACCATCGGCAAAGATTGCGGCACCTGCCATCAGACCTACAGGATAAAGAAGGGCTGATAGCAGGCGATGCGCCTGCTGAAGAAACTCGTCGGCGCCGCCCTCGTTCTGGGCGGTGTGGGCGCGGTTGCCGGTTGGTTTCTGTCGGCGCCGGTCGGGCTCGACGCTGAAACCCTGGCGCAGCTCGGCCCCGGCGACGCCGCCAGGGGCAAGCGCATTTTCTCCGCCGGCGGCTGCACGTCCTGTCATGCGAAGCCGGGCTCGAAAGGCGATGCCCGCCTTGAGCTGGCCGGCGGCCTCGAGCTCAAGACGCCATTCGGCACCTTCGTGCCGCCGAATATTTCGCAAGACGCCAAGGACGGCATCGGCGCATGGACGGTCGAGGACCTTGCCAACGCCATGCTGAAGGGGGTGTCGCCGGCCGGCGAGCATTTCTACCCGGCCTTTCCCTATACGTCCTACGCACACATGAAGCCAGCCGACATTGCCGACCTCTATGCCTTCCTGAAGACGCTTCCAGCGGTCGCCGGCAAGGCGCCCGGCCACAAGCTCGGTTTTCCCTTCAACATCCGTCGCGGCATTGGGCTGTGGAAACGGCTCTATCTGAGCAGCGAGCCGGTGATTGCTTTCCCCGATGGCACACCCGATCCCGTGACGGCCGGCCGCTATCTGGTCGAAGGCCCGGGCCATTGCGGCGAATGCCATACGCCGCGGGCCTTCACCGGCGGCACCAAAAAGAGCGAGTGGCTGGCGGGTGCTGCGGCCACCGAAGGCAAAGGCATCGTGCCGAACATTACCCCGGGCGAGGGTGGGCTCAGTGACTGGTCGCAGGCCGACATCGCCAACTATCTCGAAACCGGCTTCACGCCGGACTTCGATACCGTCGGCGGCGCAATGGTCGATGTGCAAAGGAACATGGCCGAGCTGGCGGCCGACGACCGGGCGGCGATCGCGGCCTATCTGAAGGCCATACCGCCGCATCCCAATGGCTATCCGGCGCGCGAGAAGCCGGCGAGCTGATTCCGGGACGCCATGGACAGGTTACCGGTCGCCCAGGAAATCGAAGCCGGTTTCGAAGAAATGATTGTAGTTGCAGGTCATTTCCTCGCCGGGAGCGATGTCGCGCAACGCATATGTCTCCTCCGGTGACGAGACATCGCAATTCGGGTCATCAGCGTGGTTCATGTAGCGCGCATCGTCGGCTTCGAAGACGATGTAGTTCGGGTCGTGGCGGTCGGGGTAGGAGTAGCGGTCGAGGTAGGCCTTGACCGGCCCGGTTTCGCGCTCGTAGGTCCGGACAGGGATGCGCCGGTCGTATTTGGGATCGAGCTTCCAGATCAATGTGCCGCGGGGGATGTGGTTCTTGGCAAAGACACCAATGCCCTGGATGGGCGATTTGTCGAGATAGACGTCGACGAGCAACATGACAGGACCTTGCGAGATCGGGTGATTGGGTTTGTGCGCGGCCGCGGAAAGCCGCGCACTGCGTAGCGCGCGGCCATCGCAATTGCGAGCGGAAAAATCAGCCTCAAACCTCATCTGCGGCAAGGCCAGCCTTGCCCGTCACCTTGAGCGCAAAGGCATAGGTGAAGGCGATTTCCTGCAGCCTGGAAAACCGGCCGGATGCGCCGGCATGACCGGAATCCATGTTGATCTTGAACAGCACCGGATTGTCGCCGCTCTTGCGCTCGCGCAGCCGCGCCACCCATTTGGCCGGCTCCCAATAGGTGACGCGCGGGTCGGTGAGGCCGGCCTGCGCCAGGATCGGCGGATAGTCGAGCGCGGCGACACTGTCGTATGGCGAATAGGCGGCAATCGTCCGGTAATCCTCCGCCGAGGCGATCGGGTTGCCCCATTCCGGCCATTCCGGCGGCGTCAGCGGCAGGCTCGCGTCGAGCATGGTGCTGAGCACGTCGACGAACGGAACCTCGGCGACGATGCCGCCGAAGCATTCCGGCGCCATATTGGCAACCCCACCCATCAGCATGCCGCCGGCCGAGCCGCCTTGCGCGATGATGCGGTCATGGGCCGTGTAGCGCTCGGCGACGAGATGGCGCGCAACGGCGATGAAATCCGTGAACGTGTTCATCTTGTGCGCCCGCTTGCCGTCGTCGTACCAGCCATAACCCTTGTCCTTGCCGCCACGGACATGGGCGATCGCATAGACGAAGCCGCGGTCGACCAGCGACAGGCAGTTGGTGTTGAACGAGGCCGGCACCGCGATGCCATAGGAGCCGTAGCCGTAGAGCAGGCAAGGCGCCGATCCGTCGAGCGGTGTTTCGCGGTGATGGAAGAGCGAGATCGGCACCAGTTCGCCATCAGCGGCGGGCGCCATCAGCCGCCGTGTGACGTAGTGGTCCGGGTCGTGGCCGGACGGGACTTCCTGCGTCTTCAGCAGTACGCGCTCGCGGGTGCGCATGTTATAGTCGAAGACCTGCGCCGGTGTCGTCATCGACGAATAGGAAAAGCGCATGATCTCGGTGTCGTATTCGTACGACCCCGACAGACCGAGCGAGAAAGCTTCCTCGTCGAGCGAGATGAGGTGCTCTTCGCCGCTCTTGCGGTCGCGCACGACGATCCGCGGCAGGCCTTCCTTGCGCTCGAGCCGGACCAAGTGGTCCTTGAAGCCGATCACCGAGAGGATCAGCCGGCCCGGCTCGTGCGGCACCAGTTCCTGCCAGTTGGCGCGCACCGGGTCGTTGGCCGGCGCGGTCATGATCTTGAAGTCCTTGGCGCCGTCGGCATTGGTGAGGATGAAGAAGATATCGCCGCCTTCCTCGAGGTCGTATTGCAAGCCGGTCTCGCGCGGCGAAACCAGTTTCGGTGCGGCAAACGGATCGCCGGCGCTCATCAGGCGGTATTCAGATGTCTCGTGATCGTTGATGCCGATCATGATCCACTCGTTGGAACGCGTGCCGCCCACATTCATGAAGAAACCGGGATCGGGTTCCTCATAGATCAGCCGATCGTATTCAGGGTTGTCGCCAAGGGTGTGGAACAGCACCTTGGAGGGGCGATGGTTGGAATCGAGGCGAGTGTAGAAAAATCCGTCATTGCCGGCATCCCACACACCGGAGCCGCCGGTGTCCGGAATCAGGTCCGTCAGCTCCTTGCCGCTGGCGAGGTCACGCACGCGAAGCTTGAAGAATTCGGAGCCCTTGTCGTCGAATGCCCACAGAAGCTTGCGGTGATCGGTCGAATGATCGACGCCGCCAAGCCGGAAATAGGGCTTGCCCTCGGCCTCCGCGTCGCCGTCCAGCAGGATCTGCTTGTCGCCGCCATCGCGCGGCGTGCGGAAATAGCGCGGCTGCTCGCCACCAAGCTTGAAGGATGAGCCATAGGCGTAGGGTCCATCCTTCATCGGCACGGTCGAGTCGTCTTCCTTGATGCGGCCCTTCATCTCCGTGAAAAGCTGCTTCCGCAACTGGGCGGTGTCGGCCATCAGCGCCGCCTGATAGGCGTTCTCAGCTTCGAGATGAGCGCGGATCCGGCTGTCGAGCAGGGATGGATCCCTGAACATCGCCTGCCAGTTTTCGGCTCTCAGCCAGGCATAGTCGTCGGTACGGGTGACGCCGTGATGCGTGTCGAAGACGGGCTGCTTCTCTGGCTGCGGCGGGCTGACGGTCGGAAATGCTGGAGATCTGGTCATTGCGTCTCGCTGTGGAAGAATCTGGAATGGTGAATGAACACGCCGATCGGTGCGGGTTCAAGGCGGACGTCGGCTGGGTCTGCGGAAAATACATCACTCCATATTGAATGGTCCAAATGCCGCTGCTGTGGTCCGTCTGCTCACGAGCAATAGTAACGTTTCACAACTTGTGATTTTGCTGGATGTGGCAATCGGCTAGCCTGTAACGACGCCATCATATCCAAGCATTGAAATCTATCTTGCCGATCATCACCGATGTAATGGCTGCCTCGCCTGGCGTCAGCCGCTCCTGGTCTGACCAGAAAATATCGTTAAGTTACACAACGCACGAAAGAGTGAAGCTGAAAGCGGAATCTTTGATTAATATCGTTTAATATAGCGCAAGAAGCGAATTGACTTACTTGGCTGTCGGGCCCATTAAGATATCGCGACGCGAATCTCAGAGGTGCTTTCCTGTATGAATTTGCGCGATGCCCGACCTAGCAAAAAGGGCGCAGACACAAACAACTCTCGTTGGGGCCTGAACACCATGGATATCGTCGAAACACCTTCCAGAAATAGTGATGCACTAATCGAGTTGACCGCCGATGTGGTGGCCGCCTATGTCAGCAACAATCCGGTTCCGGTCGGCGAACTGCCGAACCTTATCGCCGACGTCCATGCCGCTCTCGGGCGCGTGGGCGGGGCCGCCGAACAACCTCCTGCCGACAAGCAGAAGCCAGCGGTAAACCCGAAACGCTCTGTCCATGACGACTACATCGTCTGTCTTGAGGACGGCAAGAAGTTCAAGTCGCTCAAGCGTCATTTGATGACCCACTATGGTCTGACGCCGGACGAATACCGTGAAAAATGGAACCTGGACGCAAGCTATCCGATGGTGGCTCCCAACTACGCAGCTGCCCGTTCTCAGCTTGCCAAGAAGATGGGTCTCGGCCGCAAGCGCAAGGGCCGCTGATACCGGCTTAACTCCCGGGTTCGACATTCGACGGCGCCTGCGGGCGCCGTTTTGCCTTGCAGGTGGGGTTCGACTGCCCGCTCAGGCGGTCTGCTTCAGCGCAACTTCGGCGTCGCGCTTGATACGCTTGACCATCGAGCGAAGACCATTGGCGCGTTGCGGCGAAAGGTGTTCGTCGAGGCCGAGCACCTTCAGCGTGGCTTCAGCGTCGGTTTCCTGGATCGCGCTGGCCGGCCGTCCCGAAAACAGCGCCAACATGATGGCGACGAGGCCGCGCACGATATGGGCGTCCGAATCGCCCTGGAAGGTGACGACCGGGTCCGCGCCCGGTCCATATTCGGTTATCAGCCAGACCTGGCTGACGCAGCCGGCCACCTTGTTGGCGGGGTTGCGTCCTTCGTCGGGAAACGGCGGCAGGCCCTCGCCCAGCTCAATCACATAGCGATAGCGGTCTTCCCACTCGTCGAGGAGCGAGAAATCATCGCGGATCGTCTGGATCGTCGTGCTCATAACCCCGGATATAGTCACCAGAGGCTCCCACGTCACGGAAAAAGAGGAAAAACACCGCAGGCGTCGAGAGGTCGGACGGACCTGCGGTGTAGCCAATAATACGGCTGAAGGGTCTCAATACGCTATCTCAGTTTTGCGCCGGCACGTCGACTTTCGCAGGCAGGACGATTTCCTTGGGCACGCTGCCGGTGGAAACCGAGACGTCGGGCTCAGCCGCTGTCTTGTCGTCAAGCATGGCGGCCGCGATCTTGGCGGTCTCCTTGGCCCGGGCGGTGATCGTGTGCATTGCCGACTTACCGGTCTCGCAGACATCGGGCTTGCGCTCGCAAATGCCGGCGATGTCGCCGACCGCTTCGCGCGCCGCAAACAAGGCCTGGATCGGCCCGACGCTCTGGTGGCCTGCCTCGTCGGGGCCGACATTCAGCGGCAGCGCCAGAAGCACCAGCGAAAACCAGAACGCTGCTCTTATAAGAAAGCTCATCTCAATGCCCTCTCGTCCGTGACCGGATCATGCATCCATCGGCATGACCTCTTTTATGGGCACGATAGTGGCACAGACGCGCAAAGGACGGCTTGCCCGGTAAGTGAGAATTTTCCTCAAATTTTAGGCAAATTCGAAACGAACCGTTTTGCAATCGATTTGCTTCGAATGCCTTTGATTTGCTTAAGCACTCGGTAACCATCTATCTGGTTGGTTTTCAATGCTATTCCAGAAAATCATGGCACGCCGGCCTTCTTGCTCGCAAGCGCAATGGCGCCCCACGCGGATAACGCTCCGTTTACTATGGCTGCAAATGCCGGAGCTTTCCTGCGCCGGCGCTCCGATATTTGCCGCAGGTCCGGCGCTGGCCGGCCGGGCCTTATCCATTCCTTAAACGCTGGATGCGAATTTCAAATCAATAAAAGCGACCTGCAAAGCAGGGCAGTCACGACCGGGTGCGAGTGCGTTGAGTTCAATTACGGCCAGATACGTTGAATTGCCTGGCGCGATGGCTGCCGGCTGCGAACGTATGGTTCATCCAGCCATCACCGGGCAGGACGCCCGCTCGCGCCAGCGCCGGTTCATCGGCGTCATGCTGGCGGCTCCGTTCTTCGCTGCCGGCGCTGCTGTGACGCTGGTCACGTCAGGTCTGGGTGCTGCCGTCACGGTCGCGACCATCTTCGCCGCCTTTGGCCTTTGCTGGTTTGCCGCCCTGCTGGTAGCGGCATCGGGCAGGATGACGCTGGCCGCCCAGGTCGCCCTGGCGATGGGTGGCCTCGCCCTTGCCGGCGTCATTGCGGCGGCCGGAGGCCTGGCCTCGCCGGTTGCCTTGCTTGCCGCGGCATTGCCATTCGAAGCCTGGTGGATCGGCGCATCCCGGCGCGCGGCACTGTGGGGTGCCGTATCCGCACTCGCGGCGATCCTGTTGCAACCCTTTGCCGGCTCTGTCTTGCCACTCGGCCCGGCGGAAATCGCCGCGTGGCACTGGCTGCTGCCGCTGGCCTGGGCGTCTACAGTGATTCCACGTGTCACGGCACTTGGCGGCCCGGCGGACGCACAGCCTGCTCCGCTCGCCGGCGACCGGCTCGAAGACATGATCGATGCAGTTGTCCTGCGCGTCGCCAGGCATGGCGAGGTTCTGGATGCGTCGGCAAAGGCGCGCACCATCCTGAAGCTTCCGCCGGAGCTGCTTTTCGGCACCGGCCTGTTCGATCGTGTCCACCTGTCCGATCGCGTCGCCTATCTCAGCGCGCTGGCCGACATGCGGGACGGCGCGCTGGCGCGCCGGCTCGATCTTCGCGTCCGGCTGCCGCAGAACGGTGCCGGCTCGACGGCCGACAATTATCGGCCATTCTGCCTCGAGCTGATGCGGGGCGAGCAGCAGGATGTATTCACGCTCGTGCTGCGCGAAAACGACGAGGTCGCCGCACTGCGCCAAGAGCTGGCCACTGCCAACGAGGCGGCCACCTCCGCCGAGGTGGCGAAAGGGCGGTTCCTGGCGGTGGTTAGCCACGAGCTTCGCACGCCGCTCAACGCCATCATCGGTTTTTCCGACATGCTGCTGCATGAGATGTTCGGCGCCTTCAAGGACCCGCGTCAGAAGGAGTATGTCGGCCTGGTCAAGGACTCCGGCCAGCATCTGCTTGCCGTCGTCACCTCGATACTCGACGTGTCGCGGATCGAGGCCGGCGCCTACGCGACCGAGCCGGAACCGTTCCGTTTCGAGGAAGCGGTCGAAATGTGCCGGTCGATGATGCGGCTGCAGGCCGAGGCCAAGGACATCGTTCTGCAGACGCAGATTGCGCCGGACGCCGGCGAAATCAATGCCGATCGCCGTGCCGTGCAGCAGATCCTCATCAACCTCGTCTCCAACGCGATCAAGTTCACGCCCGATGGCGGCAACGTCGTCGTCGGCGCCAAGCGCATCGGTTCGCACCTGCATTTTTGGGTCAGGGACACCGGCATCGGTATTGCCGAGGAAGATTTCGCCAATCTCGGCAAGCCGTTCATGCAGATCCAGAACGACTATACGCGCCGATTCGAGGGAACCGGGCTCGGCCTGTCGCTGGTCAAGGGCCTGGTGGCGTTGCACGAGGGCACGATGTCGATCGAGAGCATGCCGGGCGAGGGCACCACGGTAACGATCAGCTTTCCGGTGAACGGACCGAAGAAACGTTCAACGGAAAAGGCCGGCGTGCTGCCGATGCCTGCGGCCAGGACGAGGGGGGACGCGAAAGGGGACAGGAATGGCTCGCTCCGCAAAACAGCCTAAGGCGGTCAAGCGCCGCAGCAATGCCTTCGAGGACGGAGCGATGGCTCTCGGCAGCCTGATCTCGCGCAATCCGGTGCTGGTCGGCGGCTCGACCGCCTTCCTGGTCACGCTGTTCTACGTTTCGGCCAATGCTCTGTGGTATCAGCCCTTTCCGCACGCTGGCGCCTTCTTCGCCACCCGGAGCATCGAGGGCTTTCCCCGGGCGGATACCGACGAGCCCGAAACCACTATCAACATCGTGCGGCCGGGCCAGGCCCCGGCGCCGGTCAAGAGCGATCCTGTCGTCGAGCAGGTCCAGGGCATATTGAAGGACCTCGATTTCTATTCCGGTACGGTCGACGGGATTACCGGCCCCAACACGCGCAAGGCCATCCAGACCTATCAGCAGAAGGTCGGGCTCAACGCTTCAGGCGAGATCGACAGCGTGCTGCTTGACCAGCTTGGCGCCACGCCGACCACGGCGGCGGTGCCGCATCCCGTGCCGCGGCCGGCTGAGCCGGTCGCTGTTCCGGCTGTCATACCCGCGTCTGTGCCGGCAAATGCGCCGACCCAGGCGCCCGACGCCCGCATCGTCAAGATCCAGGCCGGGTTGAAGGCTTTCGGCAATGACGACATGCAGCTCGACGGCGTCGTCGGCGCCCGCACCAAGGCCGCGATCAAGGAATTCCAGTCGCTGTTCGGTTTGCCCGAGACCGGCGAGCCCGACGAGGTCGTCTACGTCAAGATGCGCGAGATTGGCCTGACCAACTGACGATCGAAACGACCGCTCGCACACGGGCAGAAATCTCATTAAGTACCGTCTGGATGTTGTCCAGGGTGCTGCCATGCGCATAACCACCGATCTGTGGGTGTCGGTCCTGTTGCGCCGGGTTTTCGGTGCCGGCGGCTTTGCCGCCGTGGTCAAGCGCGGCGCAGCCGAGGCCGGTGCCGTCTTCGTGCTGGCGCGTGGCAGGCTGGGCGAGATCTCCCTGTTTGGACCGGCGCCGCAGACGAGCTACGATTCGGCCAGGCCCGACGACCGGTTTTTCAGCCTGCTCGCTGCCGGCGACGATGCTGCTGTGCTCGACGCCAGGCTGGAACGGGAGAAGAAATTCGATCCCGACATCTGGGTGGTCGAAATCGAGGCCGGCGCCGTTCCAGTCGAGGAGCTTATTTCCGTCAAGACGCCTTGAGATTGGCATCTCCGGCAACATTGTCGCTGTTCGATGCCTGGTGTTTGCCAGCATTTGCAGCGCTGTGGCCGTTGCCGCGAACTGCCCTGGACAATGTCTCGGCCTTCCAGGCGCGGACCTTGTCGAGTGCCGCGTCGCGATGCAGCAGGCGGTAGCGGTCGAGAAAGAGGCGGATCGCCTGCGGGTGTGGAAACTCGGTCGGATAGACGGCGACCGTGATCAGGAAGGCCCTGTCCTCGCTGAGGTCGAGTGCCCGCAAGGCGGCAAGCAGCGAGGCATAGCTCGAGGCTTCGGTCAGCGACCGCGCGGTCGAAAAATCGATGTCGAGCGCGTCGGCGAGTGCTGTCTGGAAGAAGGCAGCGTTGCCGGTAAGCGCGGTCTCGCGCAGCTTGGCGAAGGTTGCCAGGCCGACGAACGGATTGACGCTCGAGCCCGCGCTCGTTGCGTCGGGCCGCATCATCGACTGCAGCCGGCGGCGTGCATTCTCGGCCGCAATGCCGGCTGCCTGTTGCCTGCCAGTGTCGATCAAAGCAGGTTCGACGATTTCAAGCGCTGCCTTGGCGACCTCCTCCGGCCGTCGCACCCGCACCAGGGTTGGCTTTTCAAGCGCCCTGATCAGGTCTGATATGGTCGGGTTCAAATCCTTGCGGCGGGCAATGGTGCGCGCGTGCGGCAGGCCGTGACGCCCGATCAGCGCAATGAGATCGATGTCGCTCAACGCACGCGAGCGGATGAGCAATGGCGCGGCGATCTCGACCGGTTCCCCACAAAGCCGCCGCACCAGTGCGGCTGGCGCATATTCACATTCGGAAAGCGCGGCGGCGACGTAACGGCGCGATTCGACCGACACATTGTCGAACAGCGGCAGCGTGAGGTCCTCGAGCTGGGCGATCTCGCGGCGCGATGGGCGGGTCAGCGAACAGAACGCCGACACCGCGGCGCGGAAAAGCCTTTCGGCCTTTCCCGATTCGGCCCGTATAGCGATTTGCCTGAAATCCGAAGCTGACACGAAGGATACGCCCGACACTCGACACGATCTCGACCACGCTCGACCCGGACTGTGCCGGTCAACCGTCTGTCTCGGGTCAGGACGTCCTGACCTTAGAACAAAGATCAAGTTAGCGGCGATCCGTTAGCGCTCCGTTAACCCTCTGCCGGCCTTAATCACATTTGGAGGCGTTGCGTTGTGCTCCGGGGCAACCGAGAGGAATACGCGAACCATGGGCATGGTACTGTCTTTCGTGCCGCGAGTGGCGGCAACCAATCGAGCAAGTCAAAACACCGGCACACCGGCGGCGGTGATCATCTTCCCCGGCGTCCGCTACGAACAAGGGCCGGCAGGAGCAGCACTGCCGCGCGGTCCAGACAAGCCGGGCTCGCCAGGGACGCTGCCTATGCCGCATCATTAGAGCGCCGCACAAAGCACGCTCTGACACCGTGAATCGCTGCAGGGCCGTAAACCGGCCAGCCGAAGGCCGGCTTTCGCGAGCCGATCAGTAGTCTTGCAGCTCGCAGGAGCTCTGCTCGAGAAACCGCGATACGATCGGCTTCCAGCTGTCGTCGGGCACGAAGGAGCGGATGACGAATATGCCCTCCTCTATTGGCGCCTCGACGAAGATCGCCCCCTGCAGCTCCTCGGGAAGCTCCTTGCGCACCTCGATCATCTGCGCCGGCGTAAGCACGACGGTGTCGAGCACGCGTCCGGTCGCGCTGTGATCGTTGAAGGAGTAGATGTTGTGACCGCTGCGGTCATAGACGGAGACTGACCAGAACGGCACGTTGCCCGGCGCCTTGATCCGCACCATCCCCTCGCGCAGGTCGAAGCGGCAGGCCGCCGCGTAGAACAACGGATCGACAGACTTCACCACCGGCGCACCGCCGGCCTCGGCGTCGAGCCTGGTCATCCTGTAGAGGTCCGAGGCCATGGCCAGCCGCGACCAGGCGTCGCGTTCGGAAAACTCCGGGACCAAAAGCAGCACGACGATGTGGACGATGCCGGCGCCAAGCAGGCCGAGCAGGATGGCGTGCAGCAGCCTACGCATTGCAGCCGACCTTCACGATCCTGGGCAGCGTCACGTCGGAGAGACCGGTGCTGCTGGCGATCGGCGTATCGTAGAAGGTGAGTACAAAATACATCCTGCCGAAGCCGTCGGTCAGCAGCCAGTTGCCGGGCGCCGGCCGGTTGCCGACGGAAATGCTCACCGAATCGTCGGGCTGGCGCAGCACCTGGTAGGATTGCAGCGCCGCAAGCCTCGACTTGCCCGTGTTGACAACACCGAGCGACTGGTCGGCGGCGTAGAGGGTCCAGAACCGGGCAGTGGGAAATCCGCCTTCGATCTTATAGGCGCATTGCCGCTTCAGCTGTTGGCCGCCGGCATCGCGCTCGGCGATGAAGGACAGCCCTTCGGCTTGCCCGAGCGCCAGCACGCCCTCGCGCGCCACACGCGCCTTCGAATAGGGGTCCGCTGCCTGGGTGCCGATGTCTGGAAAGGCGGTCCACTGGCCGATCCTGATCGCGCCGACGCCGTCCTGCGCTTCCAGCGCGTACCTGACGCTGCCGCCACCGCCGCCGATGGCTATGGCAAGCGAAAGCAGCGTCAGGAAGGCGTTCTTGAGCATGAAGAACCGAGAACGAGAAGGATTGCCGTTCGGGGATATCGCGGGGCAGGGGATAGAGCAAGCCGACCCCAGTGGAATTGGCCGTCAAAGCGCCGACAGGGTCTCCGGCTCCGCCGGCGGTGGGAGGACGGGCGCCGATTGGAACAGTTTCGTCATTTCCCGCAGCGTCTGCGTGGTCCGGCTGGACAGCACCGGTGGCCGCTCGGCGACAGCATCGGCGGCGGTCTGCTCGGCATTTTTCTTCTCCGCCTCCTCGGCCTTGGCCGCTACGTCGGCATCGACGAAGGGATGATCGAGGCCGGGGATCGGCTTGAGGTCGATGTTCTGGTGCGCGTAGACCATCAGCCGCTGCCACACCATTGCCGGCAGCGTGCCGCCGGTCATCTTGTTGGTCGGGGCGAAGTCGTCATTGCCGAGCCAGACGGCGGCCGTGTAGTTGCCGGTAAAGCCGACAAACCAGGCATCGCGATAGGACTGGGTGGTGCCGGTCTTGCCGGCGATGACGATGTTTGGAAGGGCGGCGCGGCGGGCGGTGCCGATCACCGGCACCGCCGCCAGCATGGTGTTCATGTATTTCAGCGCCTGCTCAGACAGCACCCGGTGCGGCGGCGGCGCATCCTTGGCGAAGTCGTAGACCACCTCGCCGGTGCGGGTAACGAGCTGGGTGATGCCGTGGCGGGAGCCGACAAAGCCGTTCTGCGCGAACACGCTGTAGCCTGTCGCCTGGTCCATCACTGTCATGCCCGATGTGCCGAGCACCATCGTCTTGTGCGATTCGAGCGGCGATTCGACGCCCATCGCCTCGGCCATCGCCTTGATCGGCTTGATGCCGAGATGATCCTTGGCCAGCCGCACCGGCACGGTGTTGATCGATTTGGCGATCGCCGTGATCAGCGTCACCTTGCCGGCCGATCCGCCATTGTAATTGTGGGGCGACCAGCCGCCCCAGCTGATCGGACCGCCGGAAACAACCGAATCCGGCGTGAAGCCGTGTTCCATCGCCGTCGCATAGACATAGGGTTTGAACGAGGAGCCGGTCTGGCGAAGCGCCTTGGTGGCGCGGTTGAACTGACTGGCGCCATAGTCGCGGCCGCCGACGATCGCCCTGACCGCACCGTTGGTCTCGATGACCACCACCGCGCCTTCGGTGACGTTGTATTCCTTGCCGAACTGGCGGAGATGGAACTCCATCGATTCTTCGGCCGCCTTCTGGATATTGGCGTCGAAGGTGGTGTGGGCGACCAGCGAGTGCTGGCCGGACCTGGCGGCGACCTTCTTGACCTCGTCGAAGGCCCAGTCGAGGAAATAGTCCGGGCTCTTCTGCTCACCGCGGTCGACGACGTCGGCCGGATGCAGTCTGGCCTGCAGCACCTGGCCCTCGGTCATGAAGCCCGAGTCGACCAGGTTGGACAGCACCACATTGGCGCGGGCGCGAGCGGCGGGCAGGTTTATGTGCGGCGCGTATTTGGTCGGCGCCTTGAACAGGCCGGCCAGCATCGCCGCCTCGGCAAGGTTCAAATCCTTGACGCTCTTGCCGAAATAGAAATCGGCCGCCGCTTCGATGCCGAAGGTGCCGCCGCCCATATAGGCGCGGTCGAGATAGAGTTGCAGGATCTCCTTCTTCGACAGATTGGCCTCGAGCCAGAGCGACAGGAAGGCCTCCTTGATCTTGCGCTCTAAGGTCCGTTCATTGGTCAGGAACAGGTTCTTGGCCAGCTGCTGGGTGATGCTCGAGCCACCCTGCACGACGGAATTGGCCCGCACATTCTCGAAGATCGCGCGCGAAAGACCGAGCACATCGATGCCGTAATGGTCGAAGAAACGCCGGTCCTCTGTGGCCAGCACCGCCTTGATGACGTGGTCGGGCATCTCGTCTACCGGCACCGAATCGCGCTGGATGATGCCGCGCTGACCGATCTCGTTGCCGTAGCGATCGAGGAAGGTGACGGCGAAGTCGCCCTGGGTACGCCAGTCTCCGTCGGTTATCTGGAAAGCCGGCAAGGCCAGCGCCAGCAGGACGACGATGCCGCCGGCGCCGAGCGTGAAGCTTTCGCTCAACAGTTCGACGAGGCCACGGCGCCAGCCGGTGACGCGGAAGCGTCGAAAGAAGATGGTGGCCGCCTCCCAGAACTGGCGCGCCCTGAAGCCGATTTCGTAGAGCGAGGAATCGAGCCATGCGTCCACCGCCAGCAGCGTTGCGGCGATTGGACCTCTTCTCTTGCGTGGTTTCAAAGCCATTTCCAGGAATCCGGCTAGGCGACGCCGCGACCTGAAGGCTGCATGCTGGCAATTTCAGGACGGCGCACCGGTGAAGACTATTCGTCCATTTTGGTGCCGCTCACAAGGGCAAGGGGCTCATGCCGTGAGGTTTGTTGACGGGAAAGGCAGCACTCTGCGGGATGCATCCGCGTCCGCTGTCACCGCGCCGCGATAAAACGCAGGAAATGCGCTACGTCGGCCGGCTCAAGAACCGCGACTGAACGTGCCACCGGCATCTGGAAACGGCTGCTTGCCGATTTCCGGCCGCCGGCCCCGGCCGCCGCCAATGCCGGCATTCTCGACGAATTCAAACGGGGCGGCGCAGCCTCGGTCTCTTGAGGATCAGCGCAGGAGGGCCACCGCCCGGCGCGAATAGGTGGCATCGCTGATCAGGCCGAGCATGAAGGCCGCCACGTCGGCACGCGCCAGTGTCGGCAGCAGGGACGCCGCGCGGACGCCAATTCCATGGCGGAATTCACCGGTTGCCGCTCCATTGCTCAGCCTGGGTGGCCGCACGATCGTCCAGTCGAGGCTGGATTCGACGATAAGCCTTTCCTTGGCCTCATGGTCGGCCACCTCATGCCGCAGCACAAGCGGCACGATGACGCCGCCGAGCAACGGCCCCAATTGCCGCCGGCTGTCGCAGACGCCAAGGAATGAAAGGTAGATGAACCGCGCAGGGCCAGCTTTTTGCATGGCTGCGATGATGAAGCCGATGCCGGCAACCACCGCCGGGTCGTGTTTCAGCGGCACACCGACGCCGAGACAACTGAAAACCGCGTCATGCCCGGCAACAGCGCGCTCAACCGCCTGTTGATCGGCGACATTGCCGACGATCACCCTCAGGTTTTCATGGCTGATGGCAAGCTTGCCCGGCGTGCGGACGAAGGCGGTCACTGTGTGGCCGTCTGCCAGTGCCGTCGAGACAAGGGCGCGTCCCGTCGCGCCGGAGGCACCAAAGACCAGCAGTTTCATCATCCGCCTCCCTGAGAGGAGAGTGGTCAGCCCGGCTTGCGTCCGGCGACGAAGGCGACGGGCGCCCCGGTCGGGCCGGGCAGCAACCGGCTGTCTGTGTAGCCGCACTGTTCGGCAAGGGCCTGGGCCGCGCCTTTCTCGAACACCGTGCCGCCCCAGACAGTGGTGCGGAAGCGGGTGAGGGCGTCTCCCAGGGTGTCCGGTCCTGGATTGACCATCGCCAGCAGCAGCCAGCCGCCCGGCCGCAACGCGGTCTGGCTGCGCTGGACGATGGCCCTGACATGTGGCTCGGGAATGAACGCGCTTGGCACGAAGACAAGGTCGAACGCGTCCTTGTCGGTGATATCCTGGCCGAGGCCGGTGCGCAGTTCGATGCGATGTTCGAGCCCGGCCGCCCTGACATTGGACTGCGCCTGCGCGATAGCCTCAGGCAGGGGATCGACGCCGACCGCCCTGAGGCCTGGCCATTGCCGAAGCATCGACACCGACAGGGCGCCGACACCGACGCCGATATCCAGGAAGGCCGCGCCCGGCGCGTCGAGCCGCTCCGGCAAGTCGGCGAGTTGTGGCGCGATCAGCCGCTTGAACAGAGCCGGGAAGCCGGCCGAGACATCGCCGAAGGCTTGCCGCAAGCTGGCTTCCAGGGCTTGCGCACTTGCGGATCGTTCCGACAGCAGCTTGCCGCCTGACAGCAGGTCGACCTGGATGCTGGCCAGCACCGGGGCAAGTTCGACCGCGTTCGCACTTGCCACGATGCCGGAGACGCCGAGTTCGCCAAGCACCGCTTCGGTGCGCCGGGCTGCATCGCCGTCGAGCGTCGTGCCGCGCACGCGCGCATCCATCGCCAGGCCGAGTGCCACAAGTGCATTGGCCGACGCTGCGTGCCGGGCCACTATCGTTCGCAGGCCTTCTATGTCCATCGTTTGCTCCCTGAATTGGATCAGGCCCATCCTCGCGCGGCCGGCATGCTCAGGCGATTTGCGATTTTCGTGCATGCCTGTGCAAAACCGCACAGGCGCCTTGCAGCGAATTGTTCTAGAATGGATCGTGATCAAAACCGGCGAACCGGACTGGAACGACTTGCGCTATTTCCTCGCTGCTGCGCGCGCGGGGACGTTGTCGGGCGCGGCGCGCGCGCTTGGTGTGCGGCACACGACGATCAGCCGGCGCCTGACTGCCCTCGAAGGTGCGCTCGGCGTCTCGCTTGTCGTGCGAAGGCCGCATGGCATCGAGATCACGCCGCTCGGCCGGAAATTGCTGCCGCTCGGCGACGATCTCGAGCGTGCCATGCAGGCATTGACGGCCCTTGTGCGCTCCGGCAAGAACCGCGTTCGGCTGGCGCTCCCGTCCGGGTTCAGCTCTCTCTTTGGCCAGTCCATGGCCGCTTTCCATAAAACCCATGCCAATATCAATCTCGAATTGACGAGTGGCAGTCGGCCCGTCGATCTGCAGCGTGGCGAGGCGGACCTTGCGGTCAGGGTTGGCGTTGTGGGCGACGACAGTTTGATAGCGCAGAAGCTCTGTGTCGCGGGCTGGTCGATTTACGCCTCCCAGCGCTATCTCGACCGCCACCCGATGCCCATCGATCCTCGCCAACTGGCCGGACACGAGATCATTGGATTTCACGCCAGCCTTGCCGGCGTACCCGGCGCCAAATGGATAGAGGCGCATGGCGCCGGCGCGACGACAGTGTTTCGCGTTGCCGAAATGACGGAAATGCTGGCGGCGGCTCTGAGCGGCGCCGGTCTTGCCGTGATGCCTTGCATGTTGGCCGAGTCCGAGCCGCGGATGTTGCGCCTTGCCCCTGACATCCTCGGCAGCCATCCCGTTTCGCTCGTCTATCGCCGCGAAATCGGGGCGGAGGCGCCCGTGCGTGCCGTCATCCGCTTCGTTGCTTCGGTCATCAAGGACCATGCCGTATTGATCAGCGGTGAGGCGCGGTGAGGGGGGCGTCACTCGGCGGATAGGAATGCTGAAGCTTGTTCATGGGCAAAATTAAATATCCATAAGTATTATTCTGATTATTAGTTCCAAGCCGCTTGATCATTGACGAAATACCGAAAAACATTGATTTTCTTAGCCAAATACCTATTTAAACAGGGAAACTCATTTTAACGACCTCAGCCGCAAGGAGATTTTCCACGATGGCCGAAAGCAATCAAAATATCATGCAAAAAGCCGAAGCACGCTTCATCGACCAGCAGAAGAAAACGGCGGAGCGAAACAAGGCAACAGCCGAATACCTGTCCGAGGCCAAGGCCAGGATCGCCAAGACGGCAAGGCTGCGGGAATTGCGGCTGGCCAAGGAAGCGGCCGACCGCGCGGCGGAAGCCCTGAATCCCGTAGCCCCCAGGAAAAAGCGGGCGGTAGTCAAAAAAGCCGGAGCCGCTAAGGGAGGCAAGTGATGAGCCTGACGTTTCCCAATCGAAGCCGCAGCTACGACGAGGCGAGCAAGCGGATCCGTTTCGCCGGCTATGACGGCATGTCGCAGATTTCTTTCCTTGTCGATGCAGACGCCATCTCGGAGGCACTGCCGGGGACAGTGACGGCCGAAGCCACCTATCTCGCGGCCTTCGACGCGGCTGCCGGTTCCATCCATGACGTCGCCAGGAACGCCTACTCCCGCAGCCACAAGAGCATGTATGTGCTGACGGCGGCTGACTTTCGCTGAACTTTGGCCTCGAGGCCGCGTCCCACGACGGATGCCGCGATCTGGCGGAATATCTGGAACGCGGCTACGCTGCGTGGGAGAGCATGTTGAATTGCGACGGCGAGGGGAGAAGACGGATGACCACGCCGGCCGCCGAATTGCAGCGAGCCTTGTTCGAAGCGCTGAATAGCGATGCGTCCTTATCGGCGGCGCTGGGCGGCGCAAGATTGTTCGACCATGTCCCGGCGAATGCCAAATTTCCCTATATGACCTTCGGCCGGACCAGCGTCTACGATTGGGTGACAGGCGCGGAGAATGACGCCGAGCAGCTTGTCACGCTGCATGTCTGGTCGAAGTCCGAGGCCAAGCAGGAGACGCTCGATATCATGGAACTGGTCAGCGCCCGCCTCCAGGACGCCGTACTTGCATTGGATGAGCATCACCGCGCCCGTCTCAGGCTCGAATTCACCGAGTCCCGTTACGACGAGGATCTTTCGGCCCATCACGGGCTGCTGCGCTTTCGCGCCGTGATCGAGGACGCCTGACGCCTTGCCGACCGACAGTTGCCAAGCGACAGGTGTTGGGCGAACCCGCGCTGGCACTGCCGCGGGATCAATCGCCACCTTGGCCCGGTTGTCGACGAAGCATCGGAAGGTTAGGTTGCTTTGAGGGGTCTTGCCGAGGCGGCGAAATCGCCATTCGGTTGTCTCGCGCTTCAGGGGTGTGGCGGGCATGTATTTTCGGGCGATCACCGTTCATTTCACGTTCAGCACCGATGCGTTACAACGCTGGCCATGAAAACGCTTCTCTCCCATTTCCGAACCGCGACACTGGCGCTCTCAGCAGCCGGCCTGTTTGCGTTGCAGGCGACGGCGATGCCGGTCGTCGTGCCCGATCAGGTTCAGCCGGTCGTGCTGGCCGCGTCCGATTGCTACGCGATCGGCCAGCAGGTTGCCGAGCAGAATGGCGGCACCTTGGCCAAGGCCTCGCAATCGACGCGCGGCGGCCAGCCGGTCTGCGTCATCGTCATTCTTGTCCCGGGCAAGGACGGGCAGCGTCCGCGGCGCTCCGAAATCGTCGTTCCGCTGAACTGACCCATCCGTTCCCAGTCCATCGGAATCGGCCTATACCTGACCCAACGCTTTAACAGCCCAGGTTCTCAACAGGCCCAGCTCTTCAACAGGCCCAGTCCTTCAACAGGCATCGATCCATGCGCGTACTCGTCGTCGAAGATGACAAGGATCTCAACCGGCAAATATCCGACGCGCTGGTCGATGCCGGCTATGTCGTCGACCGGGCTTTCGATGGCGAAGAGGGACATTTCCTCGGTGACACCGAGCCCTACGACGCTGTCGTGCTCGACATCGGCCTGCCGCAGATGGACGGCATCAGCGTGGTCGAGCGCTGGCGCCGCGGCGGCCGCAAGATGCCGGTGCTGATCCTGACGGCGCGCGATCGCTGGAGCGACAAGGTGTCCGGCATCGACGCCGGCGCCGACGACTATGTCACCAAGCCATTCCACATCGAGGAGGTCCTGGCCAGGGTCCGGGCCTTGATCCGGCGCGCCGCCGGCCATGCCTCGTCGGAACTGACCTGCGGCCCGCTGCGCCTCGACACCAAGGCCTCCAAGGCCGACGTCGACGGCGTGCCGTTGAAACTCACATCACACGAATTCCGCCTGCTTGCCTATCTGATGCACCACATGGGCGAGGTCGTGTCCCGCACCGAGCTGGTCGAGCATCTCTACGATCAGGATTTCGATCGCGATTCCAATACAATCGAGGTCTTTGTCGGCAGGCTTCGCAAGAAGATGGGCATCGACATGATCGAGACTGTTCGCGGGATGGGCTATCGCATGCGTGAGCCGGAGGCTTAGGTCGGAACCGCTGCCTACCAACCAAACCATAAGAACGCCGCTTTCGCTGCGGTTCTGGCCGCGCTCGCTGGCGTTCCGGGTCGTCGCCTTTTCAACCGTCTGGGCGATCGTCACCCTTGTCGTCATCTTCACCCTCATCACCACGCTCTACCGCCAGGCCAGCGAACGCGGTTTCGACAGCCTGCTTTCGGCGCACCTGTTCAACCTGATCGGCTCGGTCGGCGTTTCCGAAGGAGGCTCGCTCACCGGCGCGCCCGACCTTGGCGATCTGCGGTTCTCGGAGCCGAATTCGGGCTGGTACTGGTCGGTGGAGCCGGCCTCGGAAGGCGTACACGGTGATCTTCATTCATCCTCGATGACGAAGTCGATCCCGTCGCCAAGTGTGGCCGAAGTGCCTTTCAATGCCAGCTTCCAGCGCAGCTATATGACTGAGGGCATCAATGGCGAGCAACTGGAGGTGTTCGAGAGCGAATTCGTCCTTGACGCGAAAAACCGCGCCGCGCGCTTCCGCGTCATGGGCAACCAGACCGAACTGGAGCAGGAGATCGGCACCTTCCAGCGCCGCCTGTTGACCTATCTCTCGCTGTTTGGCGTCGGCATGATCGCCATAAATGCCATGGCCATCCTGTTCGGCCTGCAGCCGTTGCGACGGGTCAGGAACGCTCTCGCCATGGTGCGTGAGGGAACCGCGCAACGGCTCGACGGTCGTTTCCCGGCCGAGATCGAACCGCTCGCCAACGAGACCAATGCGCTGATCGAGAACAATAGGCGTATCGTCGAGCGGTCGCGCACGCAGGTCGGTAACCTCGCGCATTCGCTGAAGACGCCGCTCGCCGTGCTCATCAATGAGGGGCGGGCGCTCGGCGGCGCCAAGGGCCGGCTCATCGCCGAGCAGGCCGCCTCCATGCAGAAGCAGGTCGACCACTATCTGCAGCGCGCGCGCGTCGCCGCCCAGCGCAACAGCGTGGTTTATCGCACGCCGGTGGCGCCGCTGGTCCAGCGTATGGTGCGCGTGCTGCAGAAGCTCAACCCGCAGACAAGCCTGTCGCTCTCGCTGCCGGCGGCCGACATCATCTTTGCCGGCGAACGTGAGGACCTGGAGGAATTGCTCGGCAATCTTCTCGACAACGCGATGAAATGGGCAAAAAGCGCGGTCGCTGTCTCGGTCACCCCTGTCGTCGGCAAGGAAGCTGCTGCCAATCTGTTCGAAATCAGCATCGACGATAACGGTCCAGGCATTCCCGAAGACAGAGCGCGCGAGGCGCTGAAGCGCGGACGGCGCCTCGACGAGACAAAGCCAGGGAGCGGGCTCGGGCTTGCCATTGTCGCCGACCTCGTCAACGAGTATGGAGGCGTTCTGGCGCTCGAACGGTCCGGCATGGGCGGGTTGAAGGCGGTGGTTCGATTGCGGAGCCTTCAGTGATGCTTTTCCAGGTGGCCGGCGGCGACCAAATTTCCGACAAATACCAACATTACGGCCACGCCGACTTCCCGATGGCGCGGTCCACAGCTCAGGAAAACCGGTGGTTGGCATGAAGATTCGCGTCGCGCTCGTTTCCGCACTGCTTGCCGTTTCCGGTTGCACGACACTGGACAAGAGCCCGGGCGTCACGGTGGCGCCACAGCCCGCCGCCACGCCGCCAGGCAGCGGCAAGGTCGCGGCGACGATCATTTCCGCCATGGCCGGCGGCCTCGTCGGCGGATCGATCGGCACCGGCCTGAGCAATGCCGAGAAGCGAAAGGCGCTGGAGGCAGAATACAAGGCGCTTGAATACACAGCCAGCGGCCAGAAGGTGACTTGGAAGAGCGACGGTTCGGCCCATTACGGCGAAGTCGTCGCCGCGCAACCCTACCGCGTCGGCTCGCAGGACTGCCGGCAATACACCCATACGGTGTTTACCGGCGCCGCCGGCGCCACGGCGCGCGGAACTGCCTGCCGCAACGCCGACGGCAGCTGGACGCCGCTGACCTGACCCCGAAAACTGTGCAGCGGTTTTGGGTATAGCAAAGGCTTCATGGCGCGCCATATCAATCCGGTGTGACGCGCCTCAAAGACCGGATATCGGCTCGGATCAGTTGATGCCGATCAAAGACATACGACGCACCTGCCGTCAAAGCGTCGCATGACGCCTGTGTTGGCAGGGCAGGACTCTGCCGTTATTGGAAGAACCATGCTGTTCTGGGTCATAGCCGCAATCCTGACGCTGGGTGCAAGCCTGGCGGTGCTGCTGCCGCTTACCGGCGGCGCGAAGGGTGTTTCGGCGAGCAGCGATCACGACCTTGAAGTCTACCGCGACCAGCTGTCCGAGCTTGACCGCGACGTGGCGCGCGGCCTGATCCAGCCGGCGGAGGCCGAAGAGGCGCGCGCTGAAATCGCCCGCCGCATCCTTCGCCTGGACAATCCCGGGCCGGCGGCAGCGGCCAGGCAAGCCTCGATGGCGACAAGGTTGGTGGCGACGGTCGCGGTCCTGGTGGTTCCGCTGGTCAGCTGGGGTCTCTATGTCAAGCTCGGTTCGCCCGACCTGCCGTCACAACCGCTCAGCGAACGGCTGGCCAAGAATCCCGCCGACAGCTCGGTCGATGAACTGGTGGCGCGCGCCGAAGCCCATCTTGCCGCCAACCCGACCGACGGCAGGGGCTGGGACGTCTTGGCGCCGGTCTATCTGCGCATGCAGCGGTTCTCCGACGCGGTGACCGCCTATCGCAACGCCATTCGCCTCGACGGCGACAGCGCCACCCGCCAGGCCGGTCTTGGCGAGGCGATCGCCAATGCTGCTGGCGGCATCGTCTCGGCCGATGCCCAGGCGGCCTTCGAAGCAGCGTTGAAGCTCGATCCGGCAAATCCGAAAGCCACTTTCTATCTTGCCATGGGCATGGCGCAGGAAGGCCGCCTCGATGAGGCAAAAGCGGCCTGGCAGAAAATGCTGGCCGCCTTGCCGCAGGACTCGCCGTGGCGCGGGGCCGTCGAGCAGGCGCTGACCGAATCCGCCAAGCGCAGCGTCGCTTCGGGAGAGCCTGCGAATGGTCCAGGTGCCGCGGATGTCGATGCCGCGTCATCGATGTCGCCGCAGGACAGGGAAGCCATGATCAACACCATGGTTGTCGGCCTTGACGAAAAGCTCCGCCAAAACCCGCGCGACGCGGAAGGATGGATGCAGCTCGTTCGTTCCTATGTCGTGCTGGGCAAGACCGATCAGGCGCGCGACGCGCTCAATCGCAGCATTGCCGTTTTTGGCGCCGATAGTGAGGAAGCGAAGAAATTCACCGCCTTTGCCGCCTCGCTTGGCCTGACGGCGACGGAGTAGAGATTGAAGATGACGCGCAAGCAGAAAAGACTGTCGGTGATCGCTGGAGGGCTGGCCTTCCTTGGCGCTGCCACCGGGCTGACCTTCTACGCGCTTGGCCAGAAGGCTTCCTATTTCTATATGCCGGCCGACCTGACCACCGCCAGCGTCCAGCCCGGCCAGCGCATCAGGCTCGGCGGCCTCGTCGAAAAGGGCACCATCGTGCGCGGCCAGGGCGCCACCGTCGCCTTTTCGGTGACCGATAGCCAGAAGCAGGTCAAGGTCACCTACACCGGCATCCTGCCCGACCTTTTCCGCGAAGGGCAGGGCGTCATCACCGAGGGTGTCTTCGACCCCGACGGCGTTTTTGTCGCCGATAGCGTGCTGGCCAAGCATGACGAGAACTACATGCCCAAGGAAGTGGCCGACGGCCTCAAGGCCAAGGGCGTATGGCAGGAGAGCAAGAGTGACTAAGCAGGTTCCGGTTTTGCGAGGAGAATCTGCGGCAAAACAAAAGCCTGGTGGGATAGGCCGTAATGATTGAAACCGGACATTTCGCCTTGGTCCTGGCGTTTGCACTGGCGCTGGTGCAGATGCTGGTGCCGCTGTTCGGTGCGCGCACCGGCAATCAAAAGATGATGGCTGTCGGCAGCCCGGTCGCGGTGACCGGCTTTGCCCTGACCGCGCTGTCCTTCGCCGCACTGGCAACGGCCTATGCAAGCTCCGATTTTTCGGTGGCGAGCGTTTGGGAGAACTCGCATTCGCTGCAGCCGCTGATCTACAAGATCACCGGTACCTGGGGCAATCACGAAGGCTCGATGCTGCTCTGGGTGCTGATCCTGACCTTCTTCGGCGCGCTCGTCGCCGCCTTCGGCAGCAATCTTCCCGCCACGCTCAGGGCCAACGTTCTGGCCGTGCAGGGCGCGATCGGCGCCACCTTCTTCCTGTTCATCCTGACCACGTCCAATCCGTTTACCAGGCTCAATCCGGCGCCCATCGAAGGCCGCGATCTCAACCCGATCCTGCAGGATCTCGGCCTCGCCATCCATCCGCCGCTGCTCTATCTCGGCTATGTCGGCTTCTCGATCTGCTTTTCCTTCTCGGTCGCCGCCCTCATCGAAGGCCGCATCGATGCGTCTTGGGCGCGCTGGGTGCGGCCGTGGACCCTGGTCGCCTGGATGTTCCTCACCGGCGGCATCGCCATGGGTTCGTATTGGGCCTATTACGAACTTGGCTGGGGCGGTTTCTGGTTCTGGGATCCGGTCGAGAACGCCTCCTTCATGCCGTGGCTGGCCGGCACGGCGCTGCTCCATTCGGCGATCGTCATGGAAAAGCGCTCGGCGCTGAAGATCTGGACGTTGCTTCTGGCGATCCTCACCTTCTCGCTGTCGCTGCTCGGTACGTTCCTGGTGCGCTCCGGCGTGCTGACCTCCGTCCACGCCTTCGCCACCGATCCGACGCGCGGTGTGTTCATCCTGTGCATATTGACGCTGTTCATCGGCGGATCGCTGGCGCTGTTTGCCTTGCGCGCCTCGCGGCTGACGCCCGGCGGCCTGTTCCATCCGGTCTCGCGCGAAGGGGCGCTGGTCCTCAACAATCTGTTCCTGACCACAGCGGCAGCGACGGTGCTGATCGGCACGCTCTATCCGCTGGTTGTCGAAGCCTTTTCGGCCGATAAGATTTCGGTCGGCGCCCCGTTCTTCAACCTGACGTTCGGCCCGCTGATGGTGCCGCTGCTGGTCGTGGTTCCGTTCGGCCCGCTGCTCGCCTGGAAGCGCGGCGATCTCCTCGCGGTCGCGCAGCGTCTGATGGCGGCCTTTGCCGCAGCGCTGTTGGCCGTGCTGGTGACGGCTTTGTTCATCAACGGCGCATCTGTCTTCGCCGCCCTTGGCGTCGGCCTCGCCTTCTGGCTGATCTGCGGCGCACTCACCGATCTTGCCATCAAGTCCGGCCTTGGCACCGCAGCGCCAGGCGTCGTGATCAGGCGCTTCGCCGGCCTGCCGCGCTCGGTCCTCGGCACCGCGCTTGCTCATCTTGGCCTTGGGCTGACGACGCTCGGCATCGTCGGCACGCTTTGCTTCGGCACCGAGAAGATCCTGTCGATGCGTGCCGGCGAGACCGTCGAACTGTCCGGCCATACGCTGCGCTTCGAAGGGCTCTACCCGGCCCAGGGCCCCAACTACGCCGAGGCTCGCGGCCGCTTCGCATTGCTTGGCGCCGACGGCAGCACAACAGGTGAAATCACCTCGGCCAAGCGCTCCTACCCGGTGCGCCAGATGACGACGACCGAATCCGGTATCAAGACGATCGGCTTCAGCCAACTCTACCTCTCGCTTGGCGACGAGGGGACCGACGGCTCCGTCGTCGTACGCCTGTGGTGGAAGCCGCTGGTGACGCTGATCTGGGGTGGCGGCCTGGTGATGATGGCGGGCGCCGCGATGTCGCTCTTGGACCGCCGCCTGCGCGTCGGTGCGCCCTCCCGGCGTAAGCCGGCGGGCACTGTGCCTTCCGCGAGCCTACCATGACAAGGTTCTCGCTGGCCTCGCTGGTCCTGTTGCTGACGTTGGTGTTTGCCGGCGCCGCGTTCGCGGTCAGGCCCGACGAGGTGCTGGTCGATCCGGCGCTCGAGGCGAGGGCTCGCGCCCTGTCGGAGGGCTTGCGCTGCATGGTCTGCCAGAACCAGTCGATCGACGAATCCGATGCCGACCTTGCCCGCGACCTGCGCATCGTCGTGCGCCAGCGCCTCGTCGCCGGCGACACCGATCAGCAGGTGATGGACTATATTGTTTCCCGTTACGGCGAATTCGTGCTCTTGAAGCCGCGCTTCAGCCTGCGCAATGCCTTGCTGTGGGGCACGCCGGTGCTTCTGCTTTTCGCCGGCGGGATTTTCATCGTGCTGAATGCCCGCTCGCGCCGGTCGACGGCAAGCGATGCGCTGACCGCCGAGGAGCAGGCGGCGCTGGACGCCATACTGCACCGGGACTGACAGCCGGACTGGTCTTCGCCAACATTACGAAAGTTTCATGCACCGGAAATGGCGCCGTAATGTGCGCCTATCTATTTCTCTTGCCCTGAGGATGCCAATCGAAGCGCGTCCGTTGAAAAGAGGATAAGACACCCATGAATGTTGCCCCCAATTCATATTCCCGTACCCGCAAGCGTTTGATGGCTGCTGCCGCTTCACTGGCCATAGCCGGCGCTATCGGCTTCGGCGCCGTGGCCACCGGGACAGCCCCCGTCCTTGCCGACGCCGTGCGCGTCGAGGCGCCGCAGGTCCCGAGCTTCGCCGATGTCGTCGAGCGCGTTTCGCCGGCGGTCGTCAGTGTCCGCGTCAAGTCCAAGATCGAGCCGGCGGCCGACGACGGCTCCGACCAGTCGGACGATCCGGACGCTTTCGGCAACCTTCCGGACAATCCGCAACTGCGGCGCTTCTTTAGGGAATTCCGCGGCTTTGGCGACCAAGGCCCGAACGGAATGCGCCGTTTCGGACCCCGTGGCCACAATAACGGCCAGCCGCGGCCGGTGGCGCAAGGCTCCGGCTTCTTCATCTCCGACGACGGCTATCTCGTCACCAACAACCATGTCGTCGAAGAGGGCTCGTCCTTCACAGTGGTGACCAATGACGGCAAGGAACTCGACGCCAAGCTGATCGGCACCGATCCGCGCACCGACCTTGCCGTGCTCAAGGTCGACGGCGGCGACAAGTTCACCTATGTCGACTTCGCCGACGATTCCAAGGTTCGCGTCGGCGACTGGGTCGTGGCCGTCGGCAATCCGTTCGGCCTCGGCGGCACGGTCACCGCTGGTATCGTCTCGGCCCGCGGCCGCGATATCGGTGCCGGCCCCTATGACGACTTCATCCAGATCGACGCCTCGGTCAACCGCGGCAATTCGGGTGGCCCGACCTTCAACCTCAATGGCCAGGTCGTCGGCATCAATACCGCGATCTTCTCGCCGTCCGGCGGCAGCGTCGGCATTGCCTTCGACATACCTGCCTCGACCGCAAAGCAGGTCGTGCAGGACCTGATGAAGAGCGGTGCCGTCCAGCGCGGCTGGCTCGGCGTCGAGATCCAGCCCGTCAATTCCGACATCGCCGAATCGCTCGGCCTGAAGTCTGACAAGGGTGCGCTCGTTTCCAGTGCCCAGGACGATGGCCCCGGCAAGAAGGCCGGCATCACCGCCGGTGACGTCATCACCCAGGTCGACGGCAAGGACGTTGCTTCGCCGAAGGAACTGGCCCGCCTGATCGGCGCCTACCAGCCCGGCAAGTCGGTCGACGTCACAGTGTGGCGTGACGGCAAGAACCAGACGGTCAAGGTCGACCTCGGCAAGCTGCCCTCGAGCGACAAGCAGGCTTCGGCCGACGAGCCGGCACCTACGCCAAAGGCCGACACGCTGGCCGATCTCGGCCTCACCGTCACCAAGTCGGACAATGGCAAGGGGCTTGTGGTCACCGATATCGATCCCGACAGCGATGCCGCCGATCGCGGCATCCAGCCCGGCGACGTCATCACCTCGGTCAATTCGACGGAGGTGAACGGCACCGGCGACGTCGACAAGGCAATGGCCGACGCGGTGAAGTCGGGCCGCAAGGCGGTGCTGATGCAGATCACCCGCGACGACAATAACCGCTTCGTCGCTCTGCCCGTCAACAAGGGCTGACGACCGGTTCGACTTTTCCGGCGCGGCGGTTTTCAAACACCTCCGAGCCGCCGCACGGGAAAGCACGGGGCCTGAATACGTTAGTCAGTCATCGTGTTCCGCCCCAGCGGCAGCGGGCTTCCCATCGCCCGTTGCCGCTCAAATGGAGCATGTCGCCCAAAAGTGTGAAGCGGTTTTGGGGTGACGACATGCGCTTCATGGAAAGCCTCGATGCACATGCCGGCCACTCATTCTTCCATCGAAATAGCGTATAACGGCTCTATGAAGATTCTCGTCATAGAGGACGATCGCGAGGCGGCCGATTACCTACAGAAGGCCTTCACCGAGGCCGGGCACACCGCCCATGTCGCCGGCGACGGCGAAACCGGCTTCGCTCTCGCCGATGCCGGCGACTACGACGTGATGGTCGTCGACCGCATGATGCCGCGCCGCGACGGTCTGTCGGTCATTGCCGCCCTGAGATCCAGGGGCAACACGACACCGGTGCTGATCCTGTCTGCGCTTGGCGAGGTCGACGATCGCGTCACCGGCCTGCGCGCCGGCGGCGACGATTATCTGACCAAGCCCTATGCCTTCTCCGAACTGCTGGCCCGCGTCGAGGTGCTGAACCGTCGCGCCAGCGCCAGGGAAGCCGAGACCGTCTACCGGGTCGGCGATCTCGAACTCGACAGGCTGTCTCATTCGGTACGACGGGCGGGTCGCGAGATCACGTTGCAGCCGCGCGAGTTCCGCCTGCTCGAATATCTGATGCGGCATGCCGGCCAGGTGGTGACGCGCACCATGCTGCTGGAAAATGTCTGGGACTATCACTTCGATCCGCAGACCAACGTCATCGACGTCCATGTCTCGCGGCTGCGGGGCAAGATCGGGAAGGGCTTCGACAAGCCGATCCTGCACACCATTCGAGGCGCCGGCTACATGCTCAAGAGCGGGTAGGGCGCTATGGCTCTTTCCGTGCCAGCCCTCATGAAGACGACGGCAGCGCGGCTTTCGGCGCTTTATCTGCTGCTTTTCGCCCTGTGCGCCGTGCTGCTCGTCTTCTACATGACCTCACTGTCGGCGCGCATGCTGACCGGCCAGACCCAGGAGACGATCAACGATGAGGTGCTCGGCCTTGCCCGGGCCTATCAGCGCGGCGGCCTGCCGTTGCTGGTGCGCGTGGTCGAGCAGCGCTCCCGCCAGCCCGGTGCCAATCTTTATTTGATCGCCGACACCAACGGCCAGATCCTGACCGGGAACGTGCAAAGCCTGGAGCCAGGCGTCATCGAGACCGAAGGCTGGACAACCCAGCCGTTCTCCTACCGGCGCTTCGGCGAGGGCGAGCTCGAGCGGCAGCGCAACCCGGCCTCGGCCCCCAACGATACGCAATCCGGCCAGAATGAAGTGCAGGCGGAAGGCGAAAAGGGCCACAACGCCATTGCCCTAGTGCTGCGGCTGCCGAACCAGATGATCATGCTCGTTGGCCGCGACCTCGGCGAGCCGGAGCGGTTCCGCGCCATCATCCGCCGTGCCTTGATGCTGGCGCTGGGCATGATGGGGCTTGGTGGGCTTCTCATATGGTTCTTTGTCGGACGCGCGGCGCTGAAGCGCATCGACAGCGTGTCGGAGGCCAGCCGCCGCATCATGGGCGGCGACCTCTCCGGCCGGCTGCCGGTCACCGGCGCCGGCGACGAGTTCGACCGATTGTCGGAAAATCTCAATTCGATGCTGGCCAGGATCGCCACGCTCAACGAGGGGCTGAAGCAGGTCTCCGACAACATCGCCCACGATCTGAAGACGCCGCTGACCAGGCTGCGCAATCGCGCCGAGGCGACGCTTTCCGGTAAGCACAACACCACCGACTACCGGCAGGCGCTGGAAGGGACGATCGCCGAGTCCGACCAGCTGATCAAGACCTTCAACGCCATCCTGATGATCTCGCGACTGGAGGCGGGCTATTCGTCCGAGACCACCAGCCGGGTCGATCTGGCAGCCGCCGTGCGCGATGTCGTCGAGCTCTACGAGCCAGTGGCGGAGGAGGCGGGTGTGACGATCGAGACCACCGTGCAAGGCGCTTTTGCCGTCAATGGCAATCGCGAGCTGATCGGCCAGGCGTTGTCGAACATCGTCGACAACGCGATCAAATATTCGACCGATGCCACGAGCAAGCCAACCGTTCGCGTGACACTTGATCGCGCCGACAAGGAGATCAGGCTTTCCGTCTCCGACAATGGCCAGGGCATTCCCGACGATGTCGACCGCGCCAGGGTGACCGAGCGTTTCGTGCGGCTGGAAAAAAGCCGCTCGCAGCCGGGTTCCGGCCTGGGCTTGAGCCTCGCCAAGGCGATCATGACTTTCCACAACGGACGGCTTGATCTTCTGCCCGGTAGTCCCGGATTGTCAGTCGTCATGAGCTTTCCCGCACGGGAGGACCACTGATGGCCATGAGGGCGGCTGCGAAACGGGCCGAAACGGAATGGCTTTTAAGGCCGGCGGCAAGGCTTGTCCCGCTGGACGAACACCGCGCCCGGCGGGAATTGTCGGAGATCGCCTCCGCCGCACGGGAAGACAAACTGCCCCGGCTGGCGAAATTCCTGGCCGGCAAGGGCACCGTCCAGGATTTCCTTGCTGCCGTCTTCGACCTGTCGCCGTTCCTGCGCGACGTTGCCCGCCGTCGGCCGCAGATTCTCGACACGCTGTTCGACGAGACGGTCGAGGCCAGGCTGGTAGCGATCGGTGCGGCGATCGACAAGGCGCCGCGCACCGAGGCCGTCTCGGAGACCAGCCTGATGATGGAACTGCGCCGGCTGAAAGCGGAAGCGCATTTGCTGATCGCCCTGGCTGATCTGGCCGGCGAGGCCGACACCTCGCTGACGGTGCGGCGGCTGAGCGATCTCGCCGATGCCTGCACCCGCGCCGCCGTCGATTTCCTGCTTCGCGACGCGCACGAGCAAGGCAAGCTCAGACTGCCCGACCCTGACCGACCGGCGCTAAAGTCGGGCTGGATCCTGCTAGGCATGGGCAAGCTTGGCGCGCATGAGCTGAATTTCTCCTCCGATATCGACCTCGTCGTGTTCTTCGACCCGGAAGCGCCTGCCGTCATCGATCCGCTCGATGCGACGGAGCTGTTTTCGCGGCTGACCCGGCGGCTGGTGCGCATCCTGCAGGACCGCACCGAACACGGCTATGTTTTCCGCACCGATCTTAGGCTTCGTCCCGACCCCGGTTCGACGCCGCTGGCGATTCCGGTCGAGGCCGCACTCCGCTACTATGAGGCGCGCGGCCAGAACTGGGAGCGCGCCGCCATGATCAAGGCGCGTCCGGTGGCGGGCGATATGGCTGCGGGCGCTGCGTTCCTGAAGGACCTGCAACCCTATATCTGGCGCAAATACATGGACTACGCGGCGATTGCCGACGTCCATTCGATCAAGCGCCAGATCCACGCCCACAAGGGCCACGGCCAGATCGCTGTCAAAGGCCACAACGTCAAGCTCGGCCGTGGCGGCATTCGCGAGATCGAGTTCTTCGTCCAGACCCAGCAGCTGATCGCCGGCGGCCGCTTTCCCGAACTGCGCGGTCGTGAGACCGTGCCGATGCTGGGTGAGCTTGCGGCGCGCGGCTGGATCACGGCCGACGCCCGCGATGCGCTCACCCGGCAGTACTGGTTCCTGCGCCGCGTCGAGCACGCCGTCCAGATGGTCGCCGACGAGCAGACGCATATGCTGCCGGAAGACGATGAGGGGCTGCGGCGCATCGCCGGCATGCTGGGTTTTGCCGATGCGGCAGCGTTCGCCGAAGCCTTACGCGCCGCACTGCAGCAGGTCGAGAGCCATTACGCGGCGCTGTTCGAAACCGCGCCAGAGCTTTCTGCCGGCGTCGGCAATCTGGTCTTTACCGGCGATGTCGATGACCCTGACACATTGCGGACCCTGCAGGGCCTCGGCTTCCAGCGGCCGAGCGACATCTGCCGCGTCATCCGCGGCTGGCATTTCGGCCGCTATCGCGTCACGCGGTCGGCCGAGGCGCGCGAGCGGCTGACAGAACTGACGCCGGCGCTGCTGCAAGCATTCGGCCGGACGCGCCGGGCGGACGCGGCGGTGATACGCTTCGACGAGTTCCTCGCCGGCCTGCCCGCCGGCATCCAGCTGTTCTCGCTGCTGCAGTCCAATCCGGCCCTGCTCAAGTTGGTGGCGACGATCATGGGCGCCGCCCCGCGGCTCGCCGCGATCATCACGCGCCGGCCGCATGTCTTCGACGGCCTGCTCGATCCGGCGCTTTTGACCGAGCTGCCGGACCGCGCCTATCTGTCCGCGCGCCTCGCTGCCTTCCTCGAAGGCGACAGAGCCTATGAGGACGTGCTCGACCGCTTGCGCATCTTTGCCTCCGAGCAGAAGTTCCTGATCGGCGTCAGGCTGCTCGCCGGCTCGATCGATCCGGCCCGCGCCGGCCGCGCCTTTTCCGACCTTGCTGATCTCACCATCGACGCGGCGCTGCAGGCGGTCATCGCCGAGTTCGCGCTGCGCCACGGCCGCATCGCCGGCGGCACGGTTGCGCTGCTCGGCATGGGCAAGCTCGGCAGCCGCGAACTGACGGCAGGTTCGGACGTCGACCTCATCCTGCTCTACGACCATGATGCAGATGCCGACGAGTCCGACGGCGACAAGCCGCTCGCCCCATCCCACTATTACGCACGGATGACGCAGCGGCTGATCGCCGCCGTTTCAGCGCCGACGGCCGAAGGCGTCCTCTACGAGCTCGATCTTCGCTTGCGGCCGTCCGGCAACAAAGGGCCGGTGGCCACCCATATCGATGCCTTCAAGAAATACCAGCGCAAGGACGCCTGGACGTGGGAGCACATGGCGTTGTCGCGGGCCCGTGCGATCGGCGGCGACCGGGCGCTGTGCGCCGAGGTCGAGGCCGAGGTGGCGGCGGTGCTCGCCCTGCCGCGCGACAGCGCCAAGGTAGAGGCCGAGGCGTCCGAAATGCGCACCATGGTCGACAAGGAGAAGCCGCCGCGCGATCTCTGGGACATCAAGCTGATCCCGGGCGGCCTCATCGATCTCGAATTCATCGCGCAGGTGGCGGTGATCACCGGAAAGGTCGAAGCCGGCCGCCGGGTCACCGGGACGGCCGAGGTCCTTTCGCGCCTGACGCCGGATTTCGCCACAGCACAGGTCAGGCAGGAGCTTTGCGACGCCTATGCGCTCTATCTGGCGCTGACCCAGATGACGCGGCTCTGCCTGACCGGCGTTTTCGAACGGGACGACGTTCCGCCGGGGCTTTCAGATATGCTTCTGGCGGTCACCGACCTGCCAGATTTCGGTGTGCTGGAAGCACACCTGAAGGAGACGTCGCAAAAGGTCAGAAAGGATTTCGACCTTTTGCTTCGTGCGAAACGACCGTGAGGGCTGCGAGGCCAAACGGCTGTTTCGGCGAGAGCGTCGGACCCAAAAGTGATGACCGGTTTTTGGAAATTCCGATGCTCAAACAAAGAGATAGAGCGGCGCTTGAAAATTCGCGGCTCTAGCATCGGGGGTGACGATGCAACAGGAGAAGACCATGAGAAAGTCAACCAAACTTGCACTCGCTTTCGTAGCCCTGGCCGGCGCCGTCGGCAGCGCAGCCTATGCCGACGAGCATTCCGGCGGTGGACCACGTCAGGGCATGATGATGCGCCTGGACAAGGCCTTGAACGATAATGACGGTACCATCACGTTCGACCAGTTCTCCGACACCATGAACGCACGGCTGAAGAAGATGGTCGCCGACAATGGCGGCAAGCTTACCGTGGCACAGCTTGCCGACGCTCTGGAGAAGGCGCGCTTCGAGCAGATGGCCAAGCGCATCATCGATCGCTATGACACCAGGGGCGACGGCACGCTGACCACCGACGACATCACCAGTCGTCAGAAGAAGGTCTTTGCCATGCTCGACAAGAACAATGACGGCAAGATCGAGAAGAAAGAACTGCCCAAGCGCGGCGGCTTTGGCCGTCACCGCCAATGGGATGGCGGCGGTAGCGAAGGCGACGACAGTATGCAGTGATACCTAATACAAGGCCCGGCGGCGCAAGCCGCCGGGCCTTGTACTGAGCCAGGGGCAATGGCCGTGAATAAAACCGACCTTTCCGACGTCTATAGAGACTACATTGCCTGCCTGAACAAGCAGGGCTGGTCGAAGCTGGGACAGTTCGTTCATGACGAAGTGATCCATAACGGCAGGCGGTTCGGGTTGTCAGGTTATCTCAAAATGCTGGAGAGAGATTTTGATCAGATTCCGGACCTTTACTTCAATGTCCAGATGCTGATTTCCGATCCACCTTACATAGCGAGTCGCATAGGCTTCAATTGTACGCCAACGGGAAATTTCCTTGGTCTTCATGTGAACGGCAGGAGAGTCTCCTTTGCCGAGAATGTGATCTATGAATTTCGCGACGAAAAGATCTTGCAAGTATGGTCTGTTATAGACAAGGCAGCCATCGAGGCTCAGCTTTAGCTCGAAAACCGCAGGAATAATGGGGCTGAGCCTAGATCTAGGCCGCCGCCTTCACCAATGGCGTCGCCTTCTTGACCGGAATGCGCACCGACACGATCGTGCCGACGCCTTCGGTCGAGCGGATTTTCAACGCGCCGCCCTGGAGTTCGGCCAGCGAGCGCGAGATGGCGAGGCCGAGGCCGGATCCGGCATGGCTCTTGGAGAACTGGTTCTGCACCTGTTCGAACGGCCGGCCGAGCTTGCTCAGCGCCTCCTTCGGGATGCCGCAGCCATTGTCCTCGATGGTCAGCACCAGCGCCCCGGATGTGTTGCGCGCCCTGACCGATATGTGGCCGCCCTGGCCGGTGAATTTCACCGCATTCGACAAAAGGTTGATGACGATCTGCTTGATCGCCCGGCGATCGGCATAGAGCCGCATCGAATCGGCGATGCGGGTTTCCACGGTGATCGATTTTTCCGCTGCTTGCAGTGAAACGACGCGCACCGTTTCGCGGATCAGCGGACAGAGATCGATCTCCTCTCGATCCACCGAGAACTGGCCGGCCTCGATCTTTGACATGTCGAGGATGTCGTTGATGACGCCGAGCAGATATTTGCCGCTGCCGTTGATGTCGGCGGCATATTCCTCGTAGCGCGGCGAACCGAGCGGGCCGAACAGGCCTTGTTCCATCAATTCGGAAAAACCGATGATGGCGTTGAGCGGCGTGCGCAATTCATGCGACATGTTGGCCAGGAACTCGGATTTGGCCCGGTTCGCCGCCTCGGCACGCTCGGTCTCCTTCATGTATTTGCGGTTGAGCTCGACGAGTTCGCGCGAGCGCTCTTCCTCCGCCCGGCGGGCAAGGCTGAGGTCATGGATCGTCGCCATCAGCCGGCGCTCGCTGTCGACCAGCTTCTCCTGGTGCAGCTTGATCTGAGTGATGTCGGAACCGACCGAGACGATGCCGCCGTCGCGGGTCCGCAACTCGTTGACCTGCAGCCAACGGCCGTCGGCAAGCTGCCGCTCGAAGGTGACGCCGCCTTGCGGCCCGTTGGTGTTGGCAAGCCGCCGTTCCGAGGCGAAGGCCAGCATGCGCTCTTCCAGCGCGGCGCGCGAGGCACCGGGCACCACGTCGCGGTCCGACAGGCCATTGTCCTGCTGGTACTTGGAATTGCACATGATCAGGCGTTCGGAAGCATCCCACAGCACGAAGGATTCATTGATGTTCTCGATCGCCGTCCTCAGCCGCATGTCCGCCGCTTCCGAACGCAGCGCCAGATGCCGTTGCTCGGTGACGTCGACGGCAATGCCGATCAGTTGGATCTCCGGCGCTTCCGGATCGATCACCTGGGCTCTGGCGCGCATCCACACCCACTGTCCCTCGGCGTGCCGCATGCGGAACACCTGGTCGATGTGATCGATCTCGCGTTCGACGATCCTGTTGGCGAGCTTGAACAGGTCGCCGTCATCGGGGTGGATGATCTCGGCGACCTCGCCGAACGACAGCATGGTGTCGCAGGGCTCATAGCCCAGCATGTCGTACATAGAGCGCGACCAGTACATCCTGCCGCGCACCATGTCCCAGTCCCACAGGCCGCAGCGGCCGCGCACCAGCGCCATGTCGATGCGCTGGTGCGCCTCGAGATAGATGCGGTCGGCAGCCTGCGCGCGCGCCGCCTGGCCAAAATAGGCGTAGAGGATGACGATCAGCACGCCGGCCGTCAGCACGAACAGCGTAACGTTGAGCGAGACGGTCTTGCGCCAGCTGTCGAAGACCGCTTCCTGCGGCACAAGCACTGCCGCGGCATTCTTCCTGTCGCTTGTCAGGTTCACCGCCGCATACCAGTCCTGCCCGCCGATGCTGACATCCATGACGCCGGCGCGGTCGCCGAACATGAACAGCGGCTGGCCGCCCTGGACGAGGCCGTCGAGCGATCGCCCCTGCCAGCCCGTCGACAGCGGCGTCAAGGCAACGATCTTGAAGGCGCCGTCGGTGATCGCCAGCACATGGCTTCGGCCCATCGCGCCCTGGCGTCCGGTGCTCTGCAAAAGGTTCTGCGTGGCCTCGGACGCCACATTCGTGTCGGCGGCGATCGCGCTGGCCAGTTGACCCGCTGCCAGTGCCAGGATCGCCTTGGCGTCACGCTCCACCACGTCGCGCTCGTTCATCAGCGAGAGCAAGCGCAGCGCCGCGATGACGATCAGGAAGACGATGATGAGGGCCGGTATCGATCGGCGCAGGAGGGGCTCGGCTGCCAGCAGCCGTCGGTAGGCGGGTTCGGCGATGAGCCGCGTGTTGCCGGCGAGGCTGTCGCCTCGTGTCCTGCGCCGCTCAAAAGCCGTCCCGCCGGGCGCGCCCCACGCGTCCGTCTTGGCCATAAATGGCACTCCCCGAATTCCGGTATGCCCGAACTGTTACAGGCTTGCGATCCGGCAACACCGCACTTCCGAATCGTCTGTAAAGAATCAAAGGTGATTCGCCTTGTCCAGAGGCGCGGCGAAAAAACATTAAAAATCGACTAAAAATAACGCCGAAACTGCCAATCTCCCCACAAGGGGAGATTGCACCTCACGCCAGCGTGCGCTCGACGATGTCGCGCAAATCGGCCGACAGGTTTTCGGCATTGGCGATCGAAAGCAGCGCTTCCCTCGCCTTGGCCTGGCGTACGGGTTCGAGCGAGCGCCATGACCTGAGCGCCGTCGCCAGCCTTGCGGCCACCTGCGGGTTGCGCTTTTCGACCTCGAGCACGGTCCGTGAAAAGAACCGGTAGCCCTCGCCGTCGGCGCGGTGAAAGCCGGTCTGGTTGGCGCTGGAGAACGTGCCGATCAGCGAGCGCACCCGGTTGGGATTGGCCATCGAGAAGGCCGGATGGCTGGTCAGGGCGCGCACCACGTCGATGGTTTGCGGACCGGGCACGCCGGCCTGGATCTGGAACCACTTGTCCATGACCAGTGCATCGGATCCATATTTGGCCTCGAAGTCGGCCAGCGCCTTGATGGCTTCGGGCGAACCATGATGGCGGTGCGCAAGCACGGTGAGTGCGGCGGCGCGGTCGGTCATGTTGGTCGCCGTCTGGAAATGCCGGGCGGCAAGCCTGGCACCTTCTGGCAGCAGCGAGAGATAATCCAGGAGGATGTTGCGCAGCGCCCGCCGTCCGGCGCTCGCCGCGTCAGGGCTGAACGGGCCATTGTCGGCAAGCCGGTCGTAGAGGCTGGAGAATGTCTCCCGGTTCGCCTCGGCGATCGCAAGCGCCAGCGCCTCGCGGCCCACGAAGATGGCGTCGGGGTCGATGTTCTTGCCGATGTCGCGGGCGATGTCGGCCTCGCCGGGAAGTGCTAGCGCCAGCGCCCGATAGGCCGGCTCCAACGTCTCGTCGCTGGCGATCTTGCCGGCAAGCTCGGTCAGGCGGGCGGCGAAACCCGGCTGCTTGCCGTCCAGGACCTGGCGGAAGGCTGATATCAGCGCATCGGTCAACAGCGTGTTGAACGCCTGCCAGCGCGAGAAGGCGTCGCTGTCATGGTCCGCCAGGAAGAACTGGTCGACGGCCTTCTGCTCGACCGAGAGCGTTATCGGCGCCGAAAAGCCGCGGTTGAGCGACATCGCCGGGCGCTCGGCAACGCCCGAGAAGCGCACCATGTGGCGACGCTTGCGGATATGGATGACGCCGTCCTCGACGCTGGCGCCTTCGACGTCGCGATAGGCAACGGGCTTACCGCCGGCGCCGACTAGGCCGAAGGCAAGCGGTATGTGCATCAGCCGCTTGCGGCTTTCCGATGGCGTCGGCGGCACCGACTGCTCGATTTCGAGCGTGAATTCCTGCGCTGCCGCATTGTGTGTCGAACTGACGGTCAGGTTTGGCGTGCCGGCCTGATGGTACCAGAGCGAAAACTGCGACAGGTCGCGGCCGGAGACGTCCTCGAACACCTTGATGAAGTCCTCGATCGTCGCCGCCTGGCCGTCATGGCGCTCGAAATAGAGGTCCATGCCGGCGCGGAACGCTTCGGCACCAAGGATGGTGCGGATCATGCGCACCACCTCCGAGCCCTTTTCGTAGACCGTCGCCGTGTAGAAATTGTTGATCTCGCGGTAGCGGCGCGGCCGCACCGGATGCGCCAGCGGCCCCTGGTCCTCGGGAAACTGGTGCGCGCGCAGCGTGCGCACCTCGGCAATGCGCTTCACCGCCCGCGAGCGCTGGTCGGCGGAGAACTCGTGATCGCGAAAAACCGTCAGCCCTTCCTTCAGGCAAAGCTGGAACCAGTCGCGGCAGGTGATCCTGTTGCCGGTCCAATTGTGGAAATACTCATGCGCGATGATCGCCTCGATATTGGCGAAATCGGCGTCCGTCGCGGTCTCCTGGTCGGCCAGCACATATTTGTCGTTGAAGATGTTGAGGCCCTTGTTCTCCATCGCGCCCATGTTGAAATCGGACACAGCAACGATATTGAAGACGTCGAGGTCGTATTCGCGGCCGAACGCCTCCTCGTCCCATTTCATCGACCGCTTCAGGGCGTCCATGGCATAGCCGGCGAGCCTTTCCTTGCCGGGCTCGACATAGATGCCGAGCTCGACCTTGCGGCCTGACATGGTGACGAAGCTGTCGGCAACCTTGCCAAGCGCGCCCGCCACCAGTGCGAACAGATAGGACGGCTTGGGGAAGGGATCGTGCCAGATCGCATAGTGCCAGCCGTCGGCAAGCGCGCCGCTGCCCGCCGGGTTGCCGTTGGAGAGCAGCAGCGGCGCCTGTTCGCGCGGCGCCTCGATGCGCACCGTGTAGACGGACAGGATATCGGGGCGGTCGAGGAAATAGGTGATACGGCGAAAGCCCTCGGCCTCGCATTGCGTGCAATAGACGTTGCTGGAGCGGTAAAGGCCCATCAGCGCTTCGTTGCGTGCCGGCGCCAGCTCGGTCTCGAGGAGGAGTTGGAAGCGGCTTGTTGCCGGCGGCGTTGAAATGGTCAGTTGATCCGGCGTGACGAGAAAATCCGCCGGCGCGAGGTCGCAGCCATCGATCGCGACGCGCAAGAGCGTAAGTCCGTCGCCGTCCAGCACCAGCGGCGCTGACGCCGCTATGCCGTCGCGGCGTTCGACCGTCAGCACCGCGGTGACACGGGTTGCGTCTGGCGAAAGGCGGAAAGTCAGGCTGGTTTCCGGAATGAGATAATCGTTGGGGCGATAGTCTTCGAGCTTGAAGACCTGGCCGGTATCAGTGCGCATTCCGTGGGGTTTCCTGTCGATTCCCGAGGGCGGTGGACGGGTCCGCTGGTCCAAAAAATTTGAAGTCCGCGCTCTTTACACGAAACGGTCCCTCGACAAAACTGCAGCAACGCCTATTTCAGGCGTTCATTTTCCAATCACCGTCGCGAGGCATTCATGACCGTCGTCACGCCGAAATTCGGGATGGGCGCTTCCGTGCTGCGTCGAGAGGATCAGTCCTTCCTCAAGGGCGAGGGCCGCTATACCGACGACATCCAGCCGGCCGGCCTCCTGCACGGCTATGTCTTGCGCTCGCCGGTGGCCAAGGCAAGCTTTACGATCGGTTCGACCGACGCGGCCAACGCGGCGCCCGGCGTCCATCTGGTGCTGACCGGCAAGGACCTTGCCCATCTCGGCGACCTCAAATGCGACGTCATGCAGAGGCAGCCGGACGGCACCAAGGCGCCGACCCGCGACATTCCGGTGCTGTGCCGCGACCGGGTCAATTACGTCGGCGACGCCGTCGCCTTCGTCGTTGCCGACAGCCGTGCGCTGGCGCAGGACGCCGCCGAACTGATCGAGGTCGACTACGATTCCGAGGACGCCGCGTCAGGCACGGCGACAGCCCTTGCCGAAGGCACGCCGCTGGTCTGGCCGGAGATCGGCTCCAACCGTGCCTTCAGCTACCACATGGGCGACAAGGCCAAGACCGCGGCGGCTTTCGCCAAGGCCGCTCACGTCACCCGTATCGAATTCGTCAACAACCGGCTGGTCTGCAACTACATGGAGCCGCGCTCGGCGATCGGCGAGTGGAGAGCCGACGAGAACCGCTTCGTGCTGACAACGGGCTCGCAGGGTGTGCATTCCATGCAGTACATCCTGGCCGATGTGTTCAAGATCAAGAAGGACCAGCTGCGCGTCATCACGCCGGATGTCGGCGGCGGCTTCGGGCCGAAGAGCTTCGTCTATCGCGAGCATCCGCTGGTGTTGGAAGCCGCCAGGCTCCTTGGCCGGCCGGTCAAGTGGGCGGGCGACCGCACCGAGCATTTCCTTACCGATGCGCAAGGCCGCGACAATGTCGTGACCGCAGAGATGGCATTGGACAAGGACGGCCGCTTCCTCGGCATGAAGGTCGACCTGCTCGCCAATATCGGCGCTTACGTCTCGCAATACGGCCCGTTCATCCCCTATATCGGCGTCACCATGTCGACCGGCGTCTACGACATAAGGGCGCTCGACGTCTCGGTGACCGGCCTCTACACCAATACCTGCCCGGTCGATGCCTATCGCGGCGCCGGCCGGCCGGAAGCGGCGTTCCTGCTGGAAAAGCTGGTCGACGCCTGCGCCCACGATCTCGGCCTTCCTGTCGAGGAGATCCGCCGGCGCAATTTCATCAAGCCCGAGCAACTCCCCTACCGCACGCAGACCGGTCGCCTTTACGATACCGGTGAGTTCGAAGGACACATGAACCGCGCCATCGAGCAGGCGGAGTGGCAGGCATTCCCGCAACGGCTGGCGCAGTCGAATGCGGCTGGCAAGATCCGCGGCATCGGCATGGCGACCTATATCGAGGCCTGTGCCTTTCCCGGCTCCGAACCGGCTTTCGTCGAACTGAATGGCGACGGCACGGTGACGCTGAAGATCGGCACCCAGACCAACGGGCAGGGGCATGCCACCGCCTATGCACAGTTCCTGTCGGAAAAGCTCCATCTGGATGTAGACAAGATCCATGTCCGCCAAGGCGACACCGACGAGCTGAAGGCCGGCGGCGGCACCGGCGGCTCGCGCTCGATCCCGCTCGGCGGCGTTTCGGCATCGCGTGCCGGCGAGGACCTTGCCGACAAGATCAAGCGCATTGCGGCAGATGAGCTGGAAGCCTCGACCGGCGACATCGAATTGTCGAACGGCGTTGCCCGCATCGTCGGCACCGACCGCACCATCGATTTTTCGAGCATCGCCAAGGCCGCGAAGAACCCAGACGATCTGAAAGGCTTTGGCGAATTCGTGCAGGACGAGTGCACCTATCCGAACGGCACTCACATCTGCGAGGTCGAGATCGATCCCGACACCGGTGCAACCGAGGTCGTCCGCTACACCATCGTCGACGACTTCGGCGTCACCGTGAACCCGATGCTGCTGGCAGGCCAGGTGCATGGCGGCGTCGTCCAGGGCATCGGCCAGGCGCTGACCGAAAACACGGTCTATGGCGAGGACGGGCAGCTTTTGACGGCGAGCTTCATGGACTATGCCATGCCGCGCGCCGACGATTTGCCGTTCTTCCATTTCGAGACCCGCAACGTGCCCTCGACCACCAATGCGCTCGGCATCAAGGGCGCCGGCGAGGCCGGCACGATCGGGGCAACGCCGGCCGCGCTCAATGCGGTGACCGACGCGCTCTACCGCGCCTACGGCATCAGGCACCTCGACATGCCGGCGACACCGGCGCGCATCTGGGTAGCGATCCGGGAAGCAACGGCAACGTGACAGCCAAGCCAGGATTCCAAGCGGCTGCAATCAGCGGCCACGCCGCTGGGCACAGCACGCTAACCGGTATCATGCTCAAGATCGTGTCGGTGGCGGTCTTTGTCGGCATGTCGTCCTGCATCAAGGCGGCGGGCACCGTGCCGGCAGGCCAGATCGTCTTCTTCCGCTCCTTCTTCGCCATCTTTCCGATCATCGCCTTCCTCGCCGTGCAGGGGAAACTCGGCACCGCGTTCTCGACCAGGCGCCCGCTCAACCACATCGCGCGCGGCGTTGTCGGCGTCGGCGCCATGGGGCTTGGCTTCTTCGCACTGACGCGGCTGCCGCTGCCCGAGGCGATCACGCTGAACTACGCGCAGCCGCTGCTGGTGGTGGTGTTCAGTTCTATCTTCCTCGGCGAGGCCATCCGCGTCTATCGCTGGAGCGCGGTCGCCGTCGGCCTGGTCGGCGTGCTGATTATCTCTTGGCCGGAACTGACGCTGCTGAGCTCGGGCGCCGCCCTCGGCGATCAAGAGGTGCTCGGCGTCATCGCCGCCCTTGTCGCGGCGGCGATCTCGGCCATCGCCATGCTCTTGGTGCGCAACCTCGTCCAGAGCGAGCGGACCGCGACCATCGTTCTCTGGTTTTCGGCAACGGCCAGCATCATCGCGCTGCTGTCGCTGCCGTTCGGCTGGCAGGCGCTGGCGCCGCGGCAGGCGTCACTTCTTGTTGTATCGGGCTTTTGCGGCGGGCTCGGCCAGATCCTGATGACCTCGGCCTATCGCCATGCCGAGGCCTCGGTCGTGGCACCCTTCGAATACACCTCGATGCTGCTCGGCATCGTCGTCGGCTACCTCGCCTTCGGTGATCTGCCGACGCTCAACATGCTTGTCGGCGGCCTGATCGTCGTCGCCGCCGGCATCTTCATCATCTGGCGCGAGCGTCAGCTTGGCCTCGAACGCAGCCGCACCCGCAAGGTAACCCCGCCGCAGGGGTGATCACGGCTTCGGCGTCCCGCCCCGCTCCTTCGCCAATCGTTCGAGCACTGCCCGCGTCTGCTCGTCGGCGGGGAAAAAAGATTCGATCGCCAGTTCAGACAGCGTCACATCGAGCGGCGTGCCGAACACTGTGATGGTGCTGATGAACGACAACACTGCATCGCTATGCGCAAGCCGCAGCGGATGCACGATGGCGTTCGGCTCGACTGGCGCCGGCCGTCCGCCCTTGAGGCCGGACGGATAGGTCCGCAACTCGCGCTCCAGTTCGAGCAGGACCGGGTCGCCAGTGGCATCGTTCTGCTGTTTCAGCCGGTCGAGAAGATGCGCCCGCCATTCCGCAAGGTTGACGATGCGCGGCGCGATGCCGTCGGGGTGCAGGCTGAGACGCAGCACATTGACCGGTGGCGTCAGCAGCGAAGCCTCGGCGACATCGGCCATGAACGGCCCGATGGCGGCATTGGCCGAAACCAGGTTCCAGTGGCGGTCGACGGCGAGCGCTGGGAATGGCTCGTGCCCCTTGAGCACGATCTCCACGGCCGCCGTCGCCGGCGCCAGCGAGGCGTCGGTCAGTGGCCGCTCGCTGAAGCTCGGGGCAAAGCCCGCCGCCAACAGGAGCTGGTTGCGCTGCCGAAGCGGGATCGAGAGCTGCTCGGCCAGATGCAACACCATGTCGCGCGAGGGTGCTGCGCGGCCGCTTTCCACAAAGCTCAGATGCCGCTGCGAAATCTCGGCTTCCATGGCGAGGTCGAGTTGACTCATGCGCCGGCGCGTGCGCCATTCGCGAATGAGGCTGCCGGCGGAAATCTGTGCTGATGCTGTTGTCATGGCCGCAGGGTTAGGCCGGTAACTGATGCATTTCAATTACCTGGGAGATTATGGCCCTCTCCTTCTCCCACAAGAAGGAAGGTGCGCTTGCACTCTCAACCAAGCGCCCGCAGCTTTGCCTTCACTTCGAGGAAATCCCGCCACGCCAGTTTCTTGTGCGCCGGCGTCCTCAGAAGATAGGCCGGATGCAGGGTCGGCATGGCGGGAATGACGATGCCGGCCGCCGTGGTGTGGACGCGCCAGTTGCCGCGCAGCCGCAATATGCCTTCGGTGGCGTTGAGCAAGGTCTTTGCCGAGGGACCGCCCAAATTGACCAGAACCTTGGGATTGACCAGCTCGATCTGCCGTTCGATGAACGGCCGGCAGATCTCGGTCTCATGCGGTGTCGGCGTGCGGTTGCCCGGCGGCCGCCACGGGATGACGTTGGCGATATAGGCCGAATTCCGGTCGAGGCCGATCGCCGCCAGCATGCGGTCGAGCAGGCGGCCGGAGCGACCGACGAACGGCAGTCCCTCGATGTCCTCGTCGCGGCCGGGAGCCTCGCCCACCAGCATAACCGCGGCATTCGGATTGCCGTCGGCGAACACCAGGTTCTTGGCGGTGAATTTGAGGTTGCAGCCGTCGAATGTCGCCATCAGCTGGCGAAGCTCGTCCAGGCTTGCCGCCGTCGTCGCCAATTGCCGCGCTAGTGCAGCCTGCGCTTCGTCGGGCACCGTCGCAGGGGCAGTGGGCGCGCGCACCGCCGGTGCCGCGTTGAGCCGGTCGCTTATCTCGGCGCGCGACACGCTGGTCGAGCGCTGCGGCGCGGCGCTTTCAGCAATTGGCGGCGCGGCCCGCTCCGGCGGCTTTGACGGAGCCTCGGCAAACCTGTTCACCGGCTCGTCTTCGAGCGCTTCGTCGACGCCGGCGCTGGCGTAGAAGGCCAGCAGATCGCGCAGGTCCGGTCGGTTGTTTCGGGAGACGGCAGTCATGGCGCCACATTCGGCCGAGCGGCAGAAATTTGCAAGTAATGCATGTCGCCCAAAAGTGCGCAGCGGTTTGGGACAACGACATGCATAAAGATAAAGACAAAGACTCTCAGCCTGTCGGTATGCGCGGGTCCTGCACCAGATAGAACGTCCAGCGTGGCGTGTAGTCGGTGATCAGGAAATCGAAGTTCGCCGTCTTCAGCGCATCGATCTTGCCGTTCCTGAACAGCAGCCGGTCATAGGGCTCGAACTCGCGATCGAAATCGGAAAAACCGCTCGACCAGATATTGTCCGGGGTCTTGTTGCGCTGGTCGAACGACAGGCCGTCGCCGAACACGCTCGGCTGGTCGAGAACCTCCTGCAGCTCGAACTGGAACTCGACCCAGGCCTGGCCGCTATTGTTGAGCACGTCGATGCGCATATACATGAGGCCGTTGGCGAATTCTCCCGCGGAGCCGAAGGGCTGGATCGGCTTCGTCGTGCGTATGGTCATCGTCACCGGCGTTGCCGAATTCAGCTCTTCGGTGATGACAAGCGGATTCTCCTTTGTCCCGATGCCTGAGGCGCCGGTGATGCGGAAGCCGCCGAGCTCATCGGAAAAGGAATAGGCACCGGCCGCCCAGACCTTTTGCGGATCGGCATGGGCGTAGACCGGCGCCAACGGCGTAAGGGCCAAAAGGGCCGCGCGGCAAATCCGGCCGGGCGTGGAAAAAAGGCGCGTCGATGAAAAGCCAGGCGGCCCGGGAATGCGCATGGCTCGAAGTATGGCCGATAAGCAAGCTGTCGAACAACTAAAACGTGAGGGCGACGGCTTTCCTTGGGGGGTGGATACGGTCCGGATTAATGTTTCTGTGCAGGCCAGACAGCGATCCTATAGTAGAATGCGCGACTTTTTGTCGAAATCGGCATTGTCACGTCCGCGCCGGTTTCGCGTCGCTATTTGATACGCTATGCAGCGCGTGAGCCAGCAAGATGCCGGAAAACGGCAAGCCAGTGAGGGATTGATGAGCGATATCGAACGCGAAAGCATGGAATTCGACGTGGTCATCGTCGGCGCCGGCCCGGCCGGCCTCGCCGCCGCGATCCGTCTCAAGCAGCTCAATCCCGAGCTTTCCGTCGTCGTGCTGGAAAAAGGCGGCGAGGTCGGCGCCCATATCCTGTCCGGCGCCGTCGTCGATCCGATCGGCATCGACCGGCTGTTGCCGGGCTGGCGCGAGGAGGAGGGACATCCCTTCAAGACGCCGGTCACGGCGGATCATTTCCTGGTTCTCGGTCCCGCCGGTTCGTTCCGCTTGCCCAACATATTGATGCCGCCGCTGATGAACAATCACGGCAACTACATCGTCTCGCTCGGCAATGTCTGCCGCTGGCTGGCAACCAAGGCCGAGGCGCTGGGCGTCGAGGTCTATCCCGGCTTCGCCGCGGTCGGCCTCCTCTACAATGACCAGGGCGCGGTCACCGGCGTCGTCACCGGCGACATGGGCGTCGAGAAGGACGGCACGCACGGCCCCGCCTTTGCACCGGGCATGGCGCTGATGGGCAAATATGTGCTGATCGGCGAGGGCGCGCGCGGCTCGCTGGCCAAGCAGCTGATCGCCAGATACAAGCTTTCCGACGGCCGCGAGCCTGGCAAATACGGCATCGGCCTCAAGGAACTCTGGCAGGTCAAGCCCGAGAACCACCGGCCGGGCCTGGTGCAGCACTCCTTCGGCTGGCCGCTCGACATGAAGACCGGCGGCGGCTCGTTCCTCTACCATTTGGAGGACAACCAGGTTGCGGTCGGTTTCGTCGTCCACCTCAATTACAAGAACCCCTATCTGTCGCCTTTCGACGAATTCCAGCGCTTCAAGACCCATCCGGCGATCAGAGGCACCTTCGACGGCGCCAAGCGGCTGGGCTACGGCGCGCGCGCCATCACCGAGGGCGGCTGGCAGTCGGTGCCGAAACTGTCCTTTCCCGGCGGCGCGCTGGTGGGCTGCGCGGCCGGCTTCGTCAACGTTCCGCGCATCAAGGGTTCGCACAACGCCGTGCTTTCCGGAATGCTGGCGGCTGAGCATGTCGCCGCGGCGATCGGCGCCGGCCGCGCCAATGACGAGCTGGTCTCCTACGAGGCGGCATGGCGTTCGACCGACATCGGCAAGGATTTGAAGAAGGTGCGTAACGTCAAGCCGCTGTGGTCGCGCTTCGGCACCATCGTAGGCGTCGCCCTCGGCGGCCTCGACATGTGGCTGAACACGCTGTTCGGCTTCTCGCCCTTCGGCACGCTGAAGCACCGCAAGGCCGACTACGCCACGCTGGAGCCGGCCTCAAAGCACGAGAAGATCGCCTATCCGAAGCCGGACGGCGTGCTGACCTTCGACCGCCTGTCTTCGGTATTCCTGTCCAATACCAACCATGAGGAAAACGAGCCGGTGCACCTGCTGGTCGCGGACATGAACCTGCAGAAGCGCTCCGAGCACGATGTCTTTGCCGGGCCCTCGACGCGCTATTGCCCGGCCGCGGTCTACGAATGGGTCGACAAGGACGGTAACGCTGCCGCCGATCCTACAGCCAAGGATGTGCGCTTCGTCATCAACGCGCAGAACTGCGTCCACTGCAAGACCTGCGACATCAAGGATCCAAACCAGAATATAACCTGGGTGCCGCCGCAAGGCGGCGAAGGCCCGGTTTACCAGAACTTGTAAAGCCTCACGCACGGGTCGCCTCTACCGCAGCTCAAACGAATGCCGAAGTCCGGTCCGTTAGAACATGTGAAGATAGAACTGTTGAAACTGCCGCGCGCTTATGTTTCCTTGCTCAAGCGATATGGAGACACAACCATGCGCCTTGCAGTTCTGACGAGCCTTGTGGCGATAGGCGCCTTGTGCGGCGTCGCTTCGGCGGCCTCTGCCGGCACCAAGGTGCTGGTCAAGACGCGGACTTACGATATCACCGGAACCACGGGCGCAGCCCTGATCGAGGCCATGGACCGCAAGGGGCCGAAGCATGGCTTCATGACGCACGCCATTGCGCAGACAGGCTACACCTCGGATTGGGACTTTGACACCAGCCAGGACAACGGCGTCTGCCGCTTGCGGCGGGCCAATGGCACGATCAACCTCTTCTACATATATCCCCATGCTACTTCGGCCACCACGCCGGCGCTGCAGAAGCGCTGGAAGCGGTTTTTTGCCGGCGTCCGCGCCCATGAAGAGACCCATGGCCGCATCGCCAGGGAGATGATGCGGGCCAGCGAGAGATCGGTTCGGGGCCTGCAATTTGCCGACGACCCGCGATGCAATAAGACACGTCGCGAGGCGTGGCGGCGTATCGGGGCTACCTATGCCGCATACGAGGCTAAGCAGAACGCTTTCGACGCGCGCCAGCACAGTGCCGGCGGCCATGTCGAGCACCTTATCGCGGCCTTGGTGGGCAGAAACTAGCTTCGCGCCTTGCCGGGCTGGACGACAGAGGCGGTCGCGGTTTCGCGCTCGTCGACTGGCTTTGGCGCCTCTGGCCTCAGCGAGAATTCCACCATCACTGGCAAATGGTCCGAGCCGGTGCTCTCCAGCTTTGACGCGGAATGGATGAGGATCGCGCCCTTGCTGAAGACCTGATCGATCGGCAGCCCCGCGAAGCGCAGGAAATCCGGCAGCTTGAGATGGAGCCAGGTCGGCCCGGCCGACGGCATCACCGTCAGCCCACCGAGGGATGCAACGCGCCGGATGGCGGCACTCCAAGGCACCGCATTGCAATCGCCCGCCATGATCGCCGTCTCGCCGAGCGAGGTCAGCGGCTCTGCCAATTCGCCGATCTGCCACGACTGCTCGAACGGCCATGGCCAGCTGAGGTGGATGGCGGCGACATCGACGCCGGTTCCGCCAAAATCGACGGTCGCGATCGCCATCGCACCGCGCGGATCGCAGCGCGGCTCGGTGCCGGCGGCAAACGGCCGCCTGGAGAGCAGTGCGACGCCGAATACGCCATTGGGGTAAGGGCAGAGGATGCGGTAGGGATAAGCGCTGGACAGAAGACCAAGCTTTTCCGTCCACATCCCGGACACCTCATCGAGGGTGATCACGTCAGGCTGGGTCCGGCCGATCAGCGACAGCACCTTTTCAGGCGTCGGATTGTTGAACCTGAGATTCATCTGCAGCAGGCGGTAGACCGCCTGGTCGCCGAGCTTGGCTTCATAGGCAGCCTGCACCGGCCACAGGCGTGGAAATGGCAGTTCGTTCGACGTGGTAGCAAAGGCAGCCACCGCGAATAAAAGCGCCGCGGCTGCCTGCAGGCGAAACGAGGTGGCAAGCAGCGGCAACGCGCAAAGCGCCATTAGTACGGCGAAATGGGCGCGGAAGTGGGCGAAGGAATCGAAGGCCGGATGCAGTGCTCCGAAAAACCCGGCCACCAGCGCGGCCGAAATCGCCATCATCGCGAAGAATGCCACCGAAACCGTCATGCTTCGAGCACGTGCCATTGGACCATGATCGGTTTGGTTTGCATCATTCCGCCGAAGATGTCTCAAGCATGTTTATCGGCAGAAATGCGGCCCAATCAAGATGACGAAATGCCTCGCCGAAACTGGTGGATCCTGTCCGTCCTACTGGAATGCCGTCTCCGAGAAACTTCTGAGCTTGCGCGAATGCAGCCGCTCCATCGGCATCTCGGCCAACTTTTCCATCGCCCTGATGCCGATGGTCAGGTGCTGCGCAACCTGCCGCTTGTAGAACTCGGTCGCCATGCCGGGCAGTTTCAATTCGCCATGCAAGGGCTTGTCGGAGACGCAGAGCAGCGTGCCGTAGGGCACGCGGAAGCGAAAGCCATTGGCTGCGATCGTCGCCGATTCCATGTCGAGCGCGATCGCCCGCGACTGCGACAGCCGCTGCACCGGCCCGCGCTGGTCGCGCAGTTCCCAGTTGCGGTTGTCGATGGTGGCGACGGTGCCGGTGCGCATGATGCGCTTGAGGTCGTAGCCGGAAAGCCCGGTGACTTCGGCGACCGCTTCCTGCAGCGCCACCTGGATCTCGGCCAATGGCGGGACCGGCACCCAGACCGGTAGGTCGTCGTCGAGAACATGGTCTTCCCGGACATAGGCATGCGCCAGCACATAGTCGCCCAGCGCCTGGGTGTTGCGCAGGCCGGCGCAATGGCCGAGCATCACCCAGGCGTGCGGCCTGAGCACGGCAACATGGTCGGTGATCGTCTTGGCGTTGGAGGGACCAATACCGATGTTGACCATGGTGATGCCGCCATGGTTGGGCTTCTTCAAATGATAGGCCGGCATCTGTGGCAGGCGCGGCGCGGTCTCGCCAGGCATGCCTTCCCCGGGCCTGGTGGTGATGTTTCCCGGCTCGACGAATTCGAAATATCCGCCGCCGCCATTCGCCATCAGCTCGCGCGCGCGGGCGACGAACTCATCGATATAGAACTGGTAGTTGGTAAACAGCACGAAGTTCTGGAAATGCTGCGGCGTGGTCGCCGTGTAGTGCGACAGGCGGTGCAGCGAATAGTCGATGCGCTGTGCCGTGAACGGCGCCAGCGGCCTTGGCTCGCCGAATCCAACCTCGAACGTGCCGTTGGCGATCTGGTCATCGGTGCCGTCGAGGTCCGGCACATCGAACAGGTCGCGGATCGGCCGCTTGATGCGCTCGGCCGCGGAGCCGTCGACATGGGTGCCTTCGAGGAAGGCAAAATGCAGCGGGATCGGCGTGGTCGATTCCGAAACCGTGACCGGCACACCGTGATTGCGCATGATCAGGCGAAGCTGTTGGGTGAGATAATTTTCGAAAAGGGCGGGCTGGGTGATGGTGGTTGAAAAATGCCCCGGCGTCGGCATGTGGCCATAGGCCTGCCGCGAGTCGATCTGGGTGAACGAGCTCGTGGTGACGCCGATCTCCGGATAGAAGGCCCGGTAGCGCTTGCTGTTGTCGCCGCCGGCGGCCAGTGCCGTAAACGAGTCGCGCAGGAACTTGGTGTTGCGGTCGTAAAGCACCTGCAATGCAGCGACGGCCTTTTTTGCGTCATCGAAGCTCTGCCGGCCAAAGGGCTCCGGCATGACGACCGATTCGATAGCTTGAGGGTAGATTCGTTTTTCCATGCCCCAATATATAGATTTGGAAGTGCGTATGGGAGGGGGAGGCCCGTTTTGAATGCGGCCAAAGCGTCGTTTTTTCTTATGCCTGTCTTTGCCGCGTTAACTTGGCTTAGCCGCGCCGCAGGCTGACCAGCAGCACGAAGCCGACGCCGGACTTTTTCAGCGCCGGCGCTTCGATCGTTGAGCCGGCATCGGCGCGCATCGCCGGCACGGCCAGGACCGGGGCGGCGAGAAGCATCAGGATGAGCGCCGCCCGCGGCAGAAGCCGAAGGATCTTGAGCGCGTTGTCGGCGATGCGGTTCATGACTCTTGCTTTTCTCTAAAGGTCTCTATCGGGTTCAGTGGCGAAGATGGCTCGGGCAACCGAACCAGCAGGAATTGGCGACGTCCCAGGAGCGGGCCGGACGGCCGGCTTCTGCGACGAGGGCGGCAAACAACATGCCGAACAGGCTCATCAGCAGGCAGAAGATGGTGAAGCGGCGAGCGAGCATTGCGTGGTGTCTCCTTCAACACGCATGAGAATGCCTGAGCGCAACTGAACCGGCTCTGATGCCGGCGTTCATCTGCGGTTCAAAATGATTGACGGTGTTTGCAGCTTATTGGCGGTGTCTGGAACGCATCGTTTGAGTTTCGATGCCGCAAGCGACGCAAGCGCCATGGCGTTTGCCGCGAGGTCGTCGGTGAAAAAGAAAACGGAGCCAAATGGCCCCGTTTTTACTTGCTCAGGACGCGGGCGGTCAGAGCTTGTGCCAGGTCTGGCTCTTGCAGATCAGCCCGCCGAACACGCAGCCGCTCATCTTGAGCGAGGCGCCTGAGACCGAGGCCTTGCCTGAATAGGTCTTATCGGTGTCCGGGTCGGTTATGGTGCCGGTGTATTTGTTGTCACCGGCCACCTTGAACGAGCCGATGCGCTTGCCAGTATATTTGCCAGATTTGAGCGTGATGGAAAATGCACCGCCGCCGCCCGCGATCGCAGCGGTCGAGCCGGCCTGCGTCTTCCAGTCGCCTTCGATTGGATCGGCCCATGCCGCGCCGGCCATGATCAATGTGGCCGCGAGGGCCAAGCTCATCTTTCGAAACATGTCTGTCCTCCTCCCTGCGGGTCTCCGGGTTCGTCCCGCCTGTCTGCCCCTTACGCAAACGTAAGCTAATCCAGCTCCCCGCAAAACAAAAGCGGTGCCGCCACGGAAGCTTTCAGGATTTTCCGGCTGCCCTGAGCCCGCATGGCAGCGAGGAAATGAAACGATCGCGACAAGGCCATTGGTTTCTGTGGTTAGCGGAGTCTTGATCCGCGGCTCGCAAATTTTCGTCAAATTTGGCGCAAACCGGCGCAATTGCTGGCTTTGTATCCTTAATGAATTTCCGCGTTTACCTCTTGTTTTAGCTTTGTTTTCCTCAAATTAAGCACGCCATTTAACGACGGATTCAAGGCTGCACGGCATTCTCGAAAGCATCGAAAGAGCGGCTCCCCCAAAGGAATACCGAGGGACAGAGGCAGCTCTCGGGAGCCAGACAGGGCCAGAACAGGGGATTGAAATGGCACGTTTTGAAATGCTTGAGGCCGGCTTCGGCGCCATGGGGGCAACTGCCCAGGCCGACATTCTTTTCGAACTGGGCATGATGTATGCGACCGGCCGCGATTGCGAGACCGACGTCGTCGCCGCCCACAAATGGTTCAACATCGCTGCCATCAAGGGCTCGGTCCGCGCCGCGGAACTGCGCTCGGAACTGTCGGCCGCCATGTCTAAGGTCGAGATCGCCAGGGCGCTGCGCGAAGCACGCGAATGGATGACGATGCACTGAGTTCATCGAGCTCCGTGGGGTAGGAACGCTTCGGGTCAAGGCCGCGGGAAGACGGTCGGCCCGGCAAGGACAAGGCCGCGACAAGACGGCTGGACGACCAAGACCAAGAACGCAGCTGGCTGAAAATGGGCTAAGCCGCGCGACGGACAGGGAAGCGAGCGGGTTTCGGGCGCGGGGCGTTCAGGGAAGCTCGATTGGCAAAAGCCGCGACTGGCCGGGACAAGGCCGGCGCGGCTTTTGGCTTTCAGGCCGTGGCTGGCTGATGATACATTGCAGGCCCAATCGAGTGCCGGCGATGCGCCAAGACATGTCAGGTGAACGATGAAATTGTCCGGCCTCTCTGGAAGAAGCGCGGCCGGAGCGGCCGCGCGTGAGTGGAGGAGTAATATCACGATGAAAAAATCAGGTATTTTGGGCGCGGCCGCACTGGGCCTGATGATGAGCGCGCCGGTTGCCTTCGCCGACGACATCACCTTTTCGGTGGTCGGACCGATGACCGGACAGCTTGCCAATATCGGCGACCAGTTCAAGCAAGGAGCCCAGGCTGCAGCCGACGCGATCAACGCAGCCGGCGGCGTCGAAGGCCGCCAGATCAAGCTCGACATCGAGGACGACCAGTGCGATCCGAAGCAAGCGGTTTCGGTTGCCAATCGCATCGTCGCCAATGGCGTCATGTTCATCGATGGCCATGCCTGCTCGGGCTCGAGCATTCCGGCCTCGGCCGTTTATGCCGAAGCCGGCGCGCTGATGATGAGCCCGGCATCCTCCAACCCGGCGCTGACCGACGCAGCCGCGAAGGCCGGCTGGCCGACAATCATGCGCCTCTATACGCGCGACGATGCGCAGGGCGCCTTCATCGGTCCGTGGATTGCCAAGAAATATGCCGGCAAGAATATCGTCATCCTGCATGACAAGAGCGCTTACGGCCAGGGCGCCGCCGATGCCGTCAAGGCAACGATGAACGCCGGCGGCCTCAAAGAGGTGGATTATGAAGGCATCAATGCCGGCGAAAAGGACTATTCAGCTCTCGTCACCAAGCTGAAGGACCTGAAGGCCGATGTGGTCTATTTCGGCGGCTATCACCCCGAAGCCGGCCTCATCCTGCGCCAGTCGGCGGAGCAGAGCGTCAAGTTCCAACTGATCATGCCGGACTCGATCGCCTCGCCAGAATTCTGGCAGGTTGCCGGCCCGGCCGGCGAGGGCACCATGTTCGTCTTCCCGTCGGATCCGCAGGCGAAGCCCGAAGCCAAGGAAGCTGTCGCCAAGATCAAAGCAGGCGGCTTCGTGCCCGAGGGCTTCACGCTGTTCTCCTATGCCGTGATCCAGGCTTTCGCCGAAGGCATCAAGCGCGCCGGAAGCGACGATCCGGCCAAGGTCGCCGAAGCGCTGAAGAACGGCCAGTCATTCAGCACCGTCGTCGGCGATGTCGTCTTCGACGAGAAGGGCGACCTCAAGAACGCCAGCTACGACATCAACCAGTGGCACGACGGCAAATACGCGCCGATCAAGCCGTAATGGCTGCCGTCGCCAGCGCCGCGTGCCCAATTGGACGCGGCGCTCCCTAACACTACGATGGCCGTAATGTCCCCGGCCATTTTCATTTCGGGTCATGCATTCTCGTGGCGCGCCTTCACCCGGCGGACACCGGCATAGCGGTGTGAGCTTCCTCGGCAAAGCGCACCAGCACCGTCCCGTCGGTGACTTGCGCGCCTTCCGCAGCGATCTCGGCGATCACTCCGTCATGGGTAGCGGAAATCGTATGTTCCATCTTCATCGCTTCCAGGACCAGCAGCGGCTGGCCCTTGGTCACCACATCGCCCGTTGCCACGCGCACCAGCTTGACCAGGCCCGGCATCGGCGCCCGCAGGCTGTCGAAAGCGGCAGCGGCCTCGTCGGCTCGCACCAGTGGGTCGGGCACGGCGAAGATATAGCCGATGGCGCCTTCGAACACGGTGACGTGGCCGGGCCAGCGGGCAGTGCGAGGGCGCTGCCCCTCGTCACCCTGCCGGAACCTTCTCCCCGTAAAGGACGGGGCGAGGGGAGACTGCGGGGACGCTGGCGTCCCCCACTCCCAGTCTGTCATGGGGGGCCGAAGGACGGGTGGGACAAGTGGCTCGCCTAGGAACACGTCAGGGTCGAGGGCAGCGTCTGGCTCACGTGATTGAGCCGCGTCCGCCGGCTCGTCCAGCGTCACTTCGAACCGCCGGTCCGGTCCTACCAAAACCCGCGCGACGATCTCCTCCTCGTCGTGACGCAGCCGCGTGCGTCGCGCCATGGGGTGGAAGTGCGCATAGCCGGCGAGCGATGACCACGGGTCCTCCGACGGCGGCAAGTGGTCGGCGCCCGACGCCGCAAGTGCGGCTGTGGCAATGATTTCTCGGCTCGGCGGCGGAACAGCGGTCAGCGCCTGCTGATGCCTGCCGATCAGCCCGGTATCAATATCGCCGGCCGCAAAATCCGCGTCAGCGGCAAGGGCGGCGAGAAAGGCAGTGTTGACGGTCGAGCCGGCGATCTCGGTTTGCGAAAGTGCCGCGCCGAGCGCATCCAGCGCTGCCTGCCTGTCCTTGCCGTGGACCACCAACTTGGCGATCATCGGATCGTAGCAGGGCGAGATCGCATCCCCGGCCCGCACGCCGGTTTCGATGCGCATGGTGGCGCCTTCGGGCGCGGCTTTGGGAAATTTCAGATGGTGCAGCGTTCCGGTCGCCGGCAGGAAGCCTCTTGCCGCATCCTCGGCGTAGATGCGCGCCTCGAAGGCGTGGCCAGAAAGCTCGATCTCGTTCTGCGTCTTCGGCAGCCTTTCGCCGGCCGCCACCCTGAGCTGCCACTCGACCAGGTCGATGCCGGTGACCATTTCGGTCACCGGATGCTCGACCTGCAGGCGGGTGTTCATTTCCATGAACCAGAAGCGGTCGGCCTGCAGCCCCTGAGAGGCATCGACGATGAACTCGATTGTGCCGGCGCCGGAATAGGCGATCGCCTTGGCGGCCTTCACCGCCGCTTCCGTCATCGCCTCGCGCAGTTCCGGCGTCATGCCGGGGGCGGGCGCCTCCTCGATCACCTTCTGGTGGCGGCGCTGCGCCGAGCAGTCGCGTTCGAAAAGATGCACGGCGTTGCCGAAATTGTCGCCGAAGACTTGGCATTCGATATGGCGCGGCTTTTCGATATATTTCTCGACCAGCACATGGTCGTCGCCGAAGGCAGCCTTGGCCTCGCGCCGCGCGCCCGACAGCGCTTCCGAAAAATCGTCGGGATGTTCGACGCGCCGCATGCCCTTGCCGCCGCCGCCGGCGCGCGCCTTGATCAGGACGGGATAACCGATCTCGCGCGCCTTGGAGGCGAGCAGCACGATCTCCTGCGCCTCGCCATGGTAACCCGGCACAACCGGCACGCCGGCCTTCTCCATCAGATGCTTGGCCGCATCCTTCAGCCCCATGGCGCGGATCGAGGCCGCCGAGGGGCCGATGAAAATCAGCCTCGACGCCACCACCTGGTCGACGAAGTCAGGATTTTCCGAGAGAAAGCCGTAGCCGGGATGGATGGCCTCGGCGCCCGTGGCTCTCGCCACCGCGATGATCTTGTCGCCGCGCAGATAGCTTTCGCCGGCCGGCGAGGCGCCGATATGCATCGCCTCGTCGGCCAACTCGACATGCATGGCATGAGCGTCGGCGTCGGAATAGACGGCGACCGTGCGCACGCCCAGCTTGCGCGCCGTGCGGATCACCCGGCAGGCGATCTCACCGCGATTGGCGATCAGGATCTTGGCGAACATGGATGCTCCTCGGCCAGGAATTGCAACCGGCGGCGTTGGCGTTCCCCCCGCCAGCGTGACGGTGCGAGCGTTCTCGTCGCCATATCACATCATGCTCCGCCAAGCGTAGAAATGACGTCCTGGTATAGTTCGGCCGTTTGCTGGTCGAAGCAGCAGAAGGTGACAGTTTCGGGTAGCGCGTTCTCTCCGATGAAGGCACTCACGGTAGCGACGGCTATCCGCGTCGCCTGGTCCTTCGGATAGCGGTAGACGCCCGTCGAGATCGCCGGGAACGCCACCGTCCGGCAATCGTTGGCGGCGGCGAGCTCGAGCGAGCGGCGATAGCAGGAGGCGAGAAGGTCGGCTTCGCCTTTGCCGCCGCCTTGCCAGACCGGTCCGACCGTGTGGATGACATAGCGTGCCGGCAGCTCGTATCCTTTGGTGAGCTTGGCGTCGCCGACCTTGCAGTCATTGAGTTTCCGGCATTCAGCCAGAAGTTCGGGACCGGCCGCGCGGTGAATGGCACCATCGACACCGCCACCGCCGAGCAGCGACGAGTTGGCGGCGTTGACGATCGCATCGACATCAAGCCTCGTGATGTCGCCGGTGTGAACGCGGATCCTGTCGCCGGTGTCGCTCATCTCACATCCTGAACACGCCGAAGCGTGTCTCTTCTATCTCGGCATTGAGCGCGGCAGAAAGGCTGAGCGCCAGCACCTCGCGCGTCTTGGCCGGGTCGATGATACCGTCGTCCCAGAGACGCGCCGACGAATACAGCGGATGCCCCTCATGCTCGTATTTCATCAGGATCGGCTTCTTGAATTTTGCTTCCTCTTCAGCGCTCCACTCGCCGCCCTTGCGCTCTATGCCTTCGCGCTTGACTACGGCGAGCACGGTCGCCGCCTGCTCGCCGCCCATCACCGAAATGCGGGCGTTCGGCCACATCCACAGGAAGCGTGGCGAATAGGCGCGTCCGCACATGCCGTAATTGCCGGCGCCGAACGAGCCGCCGATGATGACGGTCAGCTTCGGCACCCTGGCGGTAGCAACCGCCATCACCAGCTTGGCGCCGTCCTTGGCGATGCCGCCGGCCTCGTATTTTCGCCCGACCATGAAGCCGGTGATGTTCTGCAGAAAGACCAGCGGGATCTTGCGCTGGCAGCACAGCTCGATGAAATGCGCACCCTTCAGCGCGCTCTCCGAAAACAGCACGCCGTTGTTGGCAATGATGCCGACCGGCATGCCGTTGAGATGGGCAAAGCCGGTGACCAGCGTGACGCCGTAATTCTGCTTGAACTCGTCCAACTCGGAGCCGTCGATGATGCGCGCGATCACTTCGCGCACATCATAGGGCTGACGCAGGTCCGTCGGCACGATGCCGTAGAGTTCATGTGGATCATGAAGCGGCGGAATCGATTTCTGTAAGGCCAAGCTTACAGTCTTGTTCCGATTCAGATTTTTAACGATGCGGCGCACGATCGCCAGCGCGTGTTCGTCGTCCAGCGCATAGTGATCGGCGACGCCGGAAAGCCGTGTGTGCACGTCGGCGCCGCCGAGTTCCTCGGCGCTGACGTCTTCGCCGGTGGCAGCCTTCACCAGCGGCGGGCCGCCGAGGAAGATGGTCGCCTGGTTGCGCACCATGATCGTCTCGTCCGACATCGCCGGCACATAGGCGCCGCCCGCCGTGCACGAACCCATGACGCAGGCGATCTGCGGAATGCCGGCCGCCGACATGTTGGCCTGGTTGTAGAAGATGCGGCCGAAATGGTCGCGGTCGGGAAACACCTCGTCCTGGTTGGGCAGGTTGGCGCCGCCGCTGTCGACCAGGTAGACGCAGGGCAGATTGTTCTGCAGCGCGATCTCCTGCGCGCGCAGATGCTTCTTCACCGTCAGCGGATAATAGGTGCCGCCCTTCACTGTGGCGTCGTTGACGATGACCATCACCTCGGTGCCTTCGACGCGGCCGATGCCGGCGATGATGCCGGCCGAAGATATCTCGTCGCCATACATCGACCAAGCCGCGAACTGTCCGATTTCGAGGAAGGGCGAGCCGGTGTCGAGCAACTGGGCGAGGCGCTCGCGCGGCAGAAGTTTGCCCCTAGAAACGTGGCGTTCACGCGCCTCTTCCGAGCCGCCGCGCTCGATGGTTGCCGCCTTATCCGCGATGTCGGCGACCAGCGCCCGCATGCGCTCGGCGTTGGCGCGGAACGCGTCGGAGGCGGGCGAGATCTGGGTCTGAAGCGCGGCCATTTTCTCGTCGTTTCCTCACACCTCTTGATGCCGCAAGGGAACCAGTGTATCAGCCCGCCCCCGAACGTTGCGTGTCAAGCTTGGCATTCTGCGTTCTTGCATGGATGACACTCTCTGGAGGCGAAGATGAAAGGCATGGATATGCGTTTCGCAAGACGTCTCCCTTTGGCCATGGGCTGACGCCGCCGAAGGGCGGCTTTCCACATCCCGAATTTGAGCAAGAGGAACGCGGTGCGTGCGCGCACCGCGGGTGTCATCATGTATGTGCGGTTTGTGACGCCGCTGATCCATCCCGATAGCCGTGTGGAGACTGGATTCTTCCATGCGTGGTGGTACCTGAACCGCATCGGCTGCCCGGACTGGATTCACGGCGAATTGGGGGACCAGTTCAACTGGTTCAACCAGCATTTGCCTATTCCTGGCCGGGTTGGCCGGCATTTCAAGCGCCGGAATTCGATCTGGGGCATCTGCTGGTTCCATCCGGACGCCAAGGAGGCGATCAGCCGCGCGCGCTATTGCGCCTGGCTGATCGAGGAGGGTGGCTTGCCAGTGCGGTCGATCATTTCGGCGCGCCAGCGCGAGATTCTGTGGCGCGATGCGCACCAGATCGTCGCCAAGCCCACCGACGACTTGCCGAAGGCGTTCGGCTGAAGCGGTGGAGGGGGGCATCACACCCCCTCCGCCATGATTTCCCGTCCGATCAGCCAGCGGCGGATTTCGCTGGTGCCGGCGCCGATCTCGTACAGCTTGGCGTCGCGCAAAAGCCGGCCGGTCGGGTACCCGTTGATGTAGCCATTGCCGCCCAGAAGCTGGATGGCGTCGAGCGCCATCTGCGTCGCCTTCTCGGCGGCGAACAGCACGCAGCCGGCGGCGTCCTTTCGGGTCGTCTCGCCGCGGTCGCAGGCGGCGGCGACAGCATAGACGTAGGCGCGTGCCGCGTTCATCGTCGCATACATGTCGGCAAGCTTGCCTTGCACCAGCTGGAACTCGCCGATCGGCTGGCCGAACTGCTTGCGCTCGTGCACATAGGGGATCGCTACGTCGAGGCAGGCCGCCATCAGGCCGATCGGACCGCCGGCGAGCACCGCGCGCTCGTAGTCGAGGCCCGACATCAGCACCTCGACGCCGCGCCCTTCCTCGTGCAGCACATTGTCGAACGGCACCTCGACATTGTCGAACACCAATTCGCCTGTGTTCGAGCCGCGCATGCCGAGCTTGTCGAGCTTTTGCGCCACCGAAAAGCCGGCGAAGGCCTTTTCGACGATGAAGGCGGTGATGCCGCGCGAATTGCGCTCCGGATCGGTCTTGGCGTAGACGACCAGCGTCTCGGCGTCCGGGCCGTTGGTGATCCACATTTTGGTGCCGTTCAGCACATAGCGGCCGTTGCGCTTTTCGGCGCGCAGCCGAAGCGACACCACGTCGGAGCCGGCGCCAGATTCCGACATTGCCAGCGCGCCGACCTTTTCGCCGGTGCACAGCGCCGGCAGATATTTCTCCTTTTGCGCCGGCGTTGCCCAGCGGTTGATCTGGTTGACGCAAAGGTTGGAATGGGCGCCGTAGGAAAGGCCGACCGAGGCCGATGCGCGGGAAATCTCCTCCACTGCGACGACATGGGCGAGATAGCCCATGCCGGTGCCGCCGAACTCCGGATCGGCGGTGATGCCGAGCAGGCCAAGTGCGCCAAGCTCGCGCCACAGATGCGCCGGGAATTCGTTCGAACGGTCGATCTCGGCGGCGATCGGTGCGATCTTGTCCTGGGCGAAGCGCCGCACCAGGTCACGCAGCGCTTCGATGTCTTCGTCAAGCCCGAAGTTGAGCGTGTGCGTGTACATGCCGTTCCTCCCGGCACATGACCCCCGAAATCGAATTCGATCTTCGCTGGGGATCATGCGCGAAATCAGCGAGCTGCAGCGTCCTTTGCGTGTCCGAAGGGATGCGCGGTGCTGTAGCTCATTGTCGCGCCAACCAGGCGCATTGTCATTGCAAGATATGTAGCGGTCACTTCGGCGACCGACAGCCGCTCGCCCGGCCGGAACCAGACGATGACGCCGGTCATCATCTGGATCAGTGCCATGGCGGTGAGCCCAGTATCGTCGACGTTGAAGACGCCCGTCTCGGCGCCGTCACGCAGGATGGCGCGCAACTCCTTCTCATAGGCCGTGCGCATACGCAGGATCTGCGTCAGGCGGTCATGCGACAGGCTGCGCAGTTCCATGTTCGAGACATGGGTGGAATGGCGGCGCCCGATATGGAAGGCGATGTGGTTCTCAACATAGGCGGCAAGCCGCGTCGCCGGATCGGCCGTCGCAGGCCGCGCTGCCTCCCACTCCGCGATCAGCGCCTGCATGTGCTCGCGCATCAGCGTGAACAACAGGTCTTCCTTGGTCGGGAAATAGCGATAGAGCGCCGCCGCCTGCACGCCGACCTCGGCGGCCAGCTGGCGCATCGACATCGCCTCATATCCAAGGCGCGCGATCAGGCTGACTGCCGCCTCGCGGACAGCAGCTTCGGTCTTTTCCCCATCGGAACCGGTCGTGCGCCCCATGATCGTCTCCTCGCGGAATAATAATAAAACGAACGTTCAATTAATTCAAGATATGAATCGCGCACCGTAAGATGGGTGACTTGATCTGTTAAATAGTTGACCAAGTCAAATAATATGAGGATGATGATGGAGCCTACATCCCGCGGGAAGGAGCCTGAAATGCCGGTCGAGCGGAACGCCCTGATCGCCGAGATCCGCCGCTTTCAACAGGTTTTACACTAGCCTGGTCGGGCTGCTCGACGAGACCTTGACGCAGAGCGCCTATACGCTGACCGAAGCGCGGGTGCTGTTTGAACTGGGCCACCGGTCAAACACCGTCGCTGCCGGCCCTGGCGGCGAAGCGGTTCTGGCGCAAGCGTTCCATCTCGATGTCGCACCGGCGGCGTCCGAAATTGCCGGTGAACTCCGGCTTGATCCCGCCTATCTCACGCGAATCCTCAAAAAATTCGCCGCCATGGGCCTGACCGAATTGCGTGCCGACCCGGGCGACCAGCGTCGACGCATGCTGTCTCTGACCGCCCGCGGAAATGCCGAGCTGACCAAGCTGCAGGCGGCGGCGGACCGCGATCTCGCCCGCCTGACGGCAGGCCTTGCTGGCGACGAAACCGCAGAGCTTTCTCGCGCGTTGAACCAGGTGCTGCGCCTGCTTGGCGGTTCGTCATCCTCTGGCAGAGCGTGAGCGAAGCGGAGCGCAGCCCCCTGGGATCCATGCGTCACCATTGCCGATGAACGCAGCGGCGCAGAATGAAAGCCGTCGCGTTCCTTCGCGCCCCCTCTGTCCTGCCGGACATCTCCCCCACTTGGGGGGAGATCGGACGTCACTTCGGCTTTCGCCAGCCTCCATCGTCCTAGGGACTAAGCAGAGCGCCGGGGCTGCCGATCTCCCCCAAGTGGGAGATATCCGGCAGGACAGAGGGGGCGCTGTCCCGCCAGCGATGCCAGGTTTTCCCCGCTGCAACGAACGCCCGCCTAGTTCCCCCTTGCAGCCGCCAGCGCGCCCGGCAATTCCTCGGCAAAAATGTCGAGCTCGTGGTCGAGGCCGACGCTGACCCGGATGCAGCGGTCGAGCACTGGTGCCATCGGTTTGCGGATGAACACGTCGCGCGACAGCAGCGCCTGCAGCACCTTCAGCGCGAAGGCGCCGTCGCGGCCGCAGTCGATGGTGACGAAATTGGTTGCCGAAGCCAGCGGCTTCAGCCCGTTCGCCTCGGCTATCCCGGCGATGCGCTGGCGCCCGGCCGCGACCCGCGCCACCACGGTTTGCAGATAGCCCTGATCGGCAAGCGCTTCGACGCCGGCGATCTGCGCCATGCGGTTGACGCCGTAATGGTTGCGGATCTTCTCGAAATCGCGGATCACCTGGGGCTCGGCCACCGCATAGCCGCAGCGTATGCCAGCCAGCCCGTAGGCCTTCGAGAAGGTGCGCATGCGGATGACGTTCGGCCTGGAGATATCGATCGGCGGTATCGCCGAGGCCGGCCCCAGCTCGCCATAGGCTTCGTCGAGCACCAGCATGGTGGTTTCCGGCAAGGCTTCGATGAAGCGGATGAGATCGGCCGCCTCCCACCAACTGCCCATCGGATTGTCCGGGTTGGACAGATAGACCAGCGGTGCCTTGTCCCGGATGACCGCCGCAAGCAGTCCGTCCAGGTTTTCCCGGTCGCTCTCGTAAGGCACCGCGACCAGCCGGCCGCCGACGCCGGCAATATGGAAATTGAAGGTCGGATAGGCGCCAAGCGAGGTCACCACCGCGTCGCCTGAGGCCACATACATGCGCGCCACCAGGCTGAGCAGGCCGTCTATGCCTTCGCCGACAACGACGTTTTCGGCGCCGACGCCAAGATGTCCGGCAACGGCAACTTTCAGGTCATGATTATCGGGATCGCAATACATCCACATGTCGCGGGCGACATCGGCCATGCGGGCGATGACGCGCGGCGAGGGGCCAAAGCTGCTCTCATTGGCGCCGATGCGGGCTCGAAAGGCGCGGCCGCGATCGCGCTCCTGCGCCTCCGGGCCGACAAACGGCACCGTCGAGGGAAGCGCACTGATGAGCGGCGTGAGGGAAGGGCGCTGGCGCATGGCAAAGGCTCGTATGAAAAGGGCCTTCTTGCTAGCCTGCCCGCTTGGATGGTGCAAGTTCCAGGCTGGCTTGAACGGTCACGCTGGATTCCGTTAGCTGTTTTTGCTAGCGACAGACGATGAGCTCTCGATTGCCGCCCGCCTGGTCCAAGCATCTAAAGACTCAACCTGCGCAGAAAGCTCAATTGCCGAAGGCTCGACTGCCGAAGGCCAAGCAGCCGACGCCGTCGCTGGCTGAGGCTAACGACGCAATGCTGCGGCAGGCGCTCGAACTGCAGCAGGCGAATAGGTTGCCCGAGGCCGAAGAGCTCTGTCACCGTGTTCTGGCAAAAACGCGCGAACACCCGCTAGCGCTCTACATACTCGGTACTCTGGGGCTCGGTTTCGATGATGAATTGTCCATCAAATACTTTGCTCGAGCGGTCAGCCAGGCGCCACAAAATCCCTATTTCCACTTCAGTCTGGGCGATGCTTATCTGAACGTTGGAGAGCACACGCTTGCCATCAGGCATCTGCAACGCGCCTGCGAATTGAGGCCCGACATGGTGGAAGCACTTTGCGCGCTCGGCCGCGCCCACCTGGAGTTCGATGAGGCAGGCATTGCTCTTTCACTTTACGAGAAAGTGCTCAAAACCAACAACGATTATCCCTTTGTCCGAACAGGCCTTGCCAGCGCTTTGATCAGCCTCGGCCGCATGGATGAAGCCGCAGCCTATCTCAAAGAATCAATCGAACGTCGGTTCGATCTGCCGAGCGCATACAGCGCCTTCGTAACCACGCGCAAGTTCACCGAAGAACCGCCCGAACTCGGATCGATTCTGCGCGAACTCTCAGAACCTATTCTCGAGCCTGTCTCCGCGCAGCGACTGCATCACGCCGCAGGCAAAGTGCTGGACGACCTTCAGCGCTATGACGAGGCAATGGAGCACTTCCAGAAAGCGAAAAGTGTCGCCCGCAATGACTTCGACATTGAATCCTACCGACGCCGGATCGATTCCATAATCGACTTCTTCAGCCCGGAGATGTTGGCGGCCAAGACCGGTTTCGGCAACCCGTCTGAGATCCCTGTATTTGTTGTCGGCATGCCCCGTTCGGGGACGACACTGACTGAGCAAATCTGCGCGAGCCATCCGGATGTTTATGGCGCTGGGGAGCTAACCAAGTTGCGGCGAGTCGCGAACGGCATCGGGTTCACGAGACGCGAAGCGGGAGCGTCACAAGAATCGATTACGCCGATAACCGCGGATCTGGCGAAGGCGCTGGCCGAAGAACACCTGTCCCACCTGCGGCAGCGGACTCCCGCCGCGCTCCGCATTGTCGACAAGAGACCTCACAATTTCGAGCTCATCGGCCTCATCGGAATTCTCTTCCCCAACGCGCGCATCGTTCACTGCAGACGTGACGCAATTGACAATTGTTTGTCATGCTTCATTTTAAACCTGAACAAAGAGCACCGTTACACTTCCGATCTCAGAAGCCTTGGTCTGTATTATCGGGAGTATGATCGCCTTATGCGCTACTGGAAGACCATTTTTCCGGGACGAATCTTTGAAAGCCGCTATGAAGACCTTATTTCAGATCAAGAAGGGCAGTCTCGCCGTCTGATCGATCACCTTGGCTTGACTTGGGATGACGCCTGTCTCCGCTTCTTCGATAAGGATGGGTCCGTTCGAACTGCCAGCCGGTGGCAAGTCCGGCAACCGATCTATGCGTCCTCTGTTAAACGCTGGAAAAACTATGAAGGTAAGATCCAGCCGTTGATCGATGCATTGGGCGACTTGGCTGAACTTTGAACGCCAGGCTAACTTATCCCGGATTGCCATCCGATCTGTAAGGACTGCGAATGCCTGGAGCCGGCCCGTCGACCGCAGTTCCCAAAAAGAAACCGTCACGGGTTCGAATCGACCGTCAGCTTCGACTTTGAAAACCCGAACGGCACCGATCACAAACGACTGTCGGATGCCTCGAAACGAAAAACCCGGCGGTTGCCCGCCGGGTTCGATTTCGGTCAGACGCTGCTGATTAGAACGAGCGCTGGAAGCGGAGGAGGCCGCCGAGGCTGTCCTCATCGTCAGCATTGGTCCAGTTGGAGTCGGGGAAATTACCTGCATGGACGTAGTCGACTTCGGCCGTGACCGTCAGGCCGGGAACGACGTCGTAGGCGATATTCGCCGCAACGCCGAGATTCTCGCCTTCGTCATAGGATACCTGGGCGTTGAACGAGGTCTTCTCGTTGATGGTGTAGGTGCCACCACCCCAGATTGCCCAGTTTTCATCCCACTGCTTGTAGAAGCCGCGGCCGCCGGCGGGGATTGCATAGGTGTCGTCGGTGAGGTTGTCGTCCGTGCCGTAGCCGACCATGACGAACAGCGCGAGGTTCTGGATCGGCGTGATGTCCAAACGGACCTTGCCGGCCACTTCTTCGTAGTTGCTGTCATAAGCGATGACGCCGGTGATCGCACCCCAGCCTTGCGTCCACTTCAAGCCGCCGACGACATGCGGAACATAGCTGTCGATCGTGCCGATTTCGCCCGAGCCTTCTTCCAACGAGACCACGGCCGAGAAGCCGTTGCCGGCGTCGAAGTAGTACTGGACGACGTTGGTGTCGAAATCGCCATAGGGAACCAGCGTATCCTGGATGACGTTGCCGGCGTAGCCGATGAACGTATCGAAGGCCGATTCGTCCTTACCGACGCGGAGACCACCGAGCTGGATCCAGGCGAAGTTCAGCGAGACGCCCCTGTTGTGAGCGGGGTTAGAGACGTGCTCATCTATCAACGTTGTTGTTGGATCGTCCGGGGTGGCGTAGGCGTTTTCATTGCCGAAGTTGAAGCGGGTCTCGGTGTAGGTCTTCAACGTGCCGAGCTCGGTTTCCTGGCCGGTCCAGGTCTTCAGCGTGAAGCGGGCGTTCTTGCGGTAGGTGTCGTTCACGTCGCCGTCCTCGTGGTCGACGTTCTCCGCACCGTCGAACGAGCCGACGTCGCCGATGCCGATGTCGTAACGGACATAGCCGCCGATGCGCAGGCAGGTTTCGGTGCCGGGGATGTAGAAGTAGCCAGCGCCGTAGACGTCGCAGATCTTGACGTATTCAGCGGGTTCCGGCTCGGCGACGACGACGGCGTCGGCGGCGCGCGCACCGGAAACTGCGATCAGGGCCGCAGCGGAGCCGAGAAGAAGGCTCTTGATGTTCATTTTCTGACCTCCAGTCAAAAGTTAAAAAACGGGTCTGGGTATTCTTTGCTGAAGGACAGCGTTCCCTGCCCCATCCCCACTAACCGAAAAAGATGCGCACCGCGCCGCTCCTTCGAATTCGACATTACCCATGAGGCGATGGCGTTCAACCACGATCGTACCGGCGAAAGCGCTATCCGGGCGCTATCCCTATGCGTTGTTGCACAAATGACACGATTTGGCCTCAGTCGGAAAGCTCTCGTTAACTATCGAGGCCCTTGCGGCCCTTGCAATCCGGCCGAATCCGGCGATGGCGGTGCCGAAATTGCGGCCGAGCTCCCGACTCGCCAGCCAGGGAATCGCCGCAGAATCGCCGCATGGCGAAAGCGGCGTTTCGGCGAAAGCCTGATTTTTCAAGGATAATGGCGGCGGCTTGTTGATTGTGCCGGCGCTTTTCTTTATCCAGCGGCGCTACGGAGAGGTGGCCGAGTGGTCGAAGGCGCTCCCCTGCTAAGGGAGTAGAGGTCAAAAGCTTCTCGTGGGTTCGAATCCCATCCTCTCCGCCATCCTGCTTCGCGCTGCGCGCTTCGCAGGATAAGTTTTGTGAAAACCCTTGCAAAAGCAGGGCCATACCGCCTTCTCGGATTGATAGTTCCAGCTCCTGTCGATGGCGGCGCTGCCCCTCATCTGCCTGCCGGCATCTTCTCCCTATAGTGACGGCAGAAGGGACTGGCCGTGACGCTGGCGCCCCCTCTTCCGGTTTTTCACGCCCGATTCGAGCGTTATCTCAAATCCATTCCGGGCATGCTTTCGCCAAAGACGTCTGTGGTGAATGTCGGCACCCCACGCAGGGATCCAGCGATTTTCCGGAAAATCGCTGTAATTACATTTGCTTATCGCAGAAACGCACTTCGCCAGTTCCGCCATTTTGTTCGATTCTGACTGGAGGTCAGAAAATGAACATCAAGAGCCTTCTTCTCGGCTCCGCTGCGGCCCTGATCGCAGTTTCCGGTGCGCGCGCCGCCGACGCCGTCGTCGTCGCCGAGCCGGAACCCGCTGAATACGTCAAGATCTGCGACGTCTACGGCGCTGGCTACTTCTACATCCCCGGCACCGAAACCTGTCTGCGCATCGGCGGCTTTGTCCGTTACGACATCAGCGCTGGCGAAGAAGGTTCGTTCGATGGTGCGAGGGCTACCGACCACGAGGACGGCGACACAAACGACACTTGGCACAAGCAAGCCCGCTTCACGCTGAAGACCTGGACCGGCCAGGAAACCGAACTTGGCACCTTGAAGACCTTCACCGAAACCCGCTTCAACTTCGGCAATGGTGGTGGCGGCGTCGCCAGTAACCTCAACGGCGGCGACAACACCGCTGTTTCGCTGAATTTTGCTTGGATTCAGCTTGGTGGCCTGCGTGTCGGTAAGGACGAATCGGCCTTCAACACGTTCATCGGCTACGCCGGCAACGTCATCCAGGATACGCTGGTTCCTTACGGCGATTTCGATACCAACGTCGTCCAGTACTACTTCGACGCCGGCAACGGCTTCTCGGCCGTGGTTTCGTTGGAAGAAGGCGCAGGCGTCATTGGCACTATCGACAGCTACGTTCCGCATGTCGTCGGCGGCGTGAAGTACACGCAGGGCTGGGGCGCCATCACCGGCGTCATCGCTTACGATAGCAACTATGAAGAGTGGGCCAGCAAGGTTCGCTTGGACGTGACCCCAGTGCAGAATCTGGCACTGTGGGTCATGGCCGGCTACGGCACGGACGACAACCTCTCGGATCCGACCTATGCAATCCCTGCCGGCGGCCGCGGCTTCTATAAGCAGTGGGGCGGCAACTGGGCGATCTGGGGTGGTGGCACCTACACCATCAACGAGAAGACCTCGTTCAATGCCCAGCTCTCCTATGACGAGGACAAGAACTTCGGTGTTGCGGCGAACATTGCCTACGACATCGTTCCTGGTCTGACGATCACGGCCGAAGTCGATTACATCGACGAAGGCGACTCCAACTGGACTGGTATTCCGGCCGGTGACGATAGCGCCATCGGCGGTATCCTTCGCTTCCAGCGCTCGTTCTAAGGGCCGGGCTTACATGTGAAATCCAGCCCGGGCGCTTCAACGCCCGGGCTGTTTTGTTTTCGTGACATTGTTTTTCGCGACTGGGCGGTCAGGGCAACAGAAGGAAAAGGGGGATCGGCAGCTGAACTAAGTCTGCGCAACGGTTTCGTGGGATCCGCCATCTGGCGGATGAAATCGATTTGTCTGACTTAAACTCTTGAAAGGACGTTTCCAAGCAGATAGGTGTCGCCTATCCACTCGGGGGTGTGGTAAATAATGACAAACGAAGCGATTCAAGAGGGCGCGCCCTCTGACCACTTTGCGATGTTTTCTTCTCAGAATGCCAAGATAAAATACAGTTATAACAAGATCAGAGAAGTAAAGTCGTATAGGGTCGGAGAGCTGTTTTCAGCATACCGAGATATACTCTGGGATGACGGGCGGCACAAATACAATGTCAGCTCCTTCATCGGCGAAATAGACGAGATCCTCCTCGGGAAGCGTTTCAGCGCCTTTGACCAGAGCACCCTGGACAATCTTATCGGCACCTTGCGTCAGCGCGGCAACAGCAACGCAACCATCAATCGAAAGATGGCTGCTCTCAGCAAACTGCTGCGCAAGGCTCACAAGATGGGGGATATCCACAGCCTGCCCGAGTTCCGCCGCCAGAAGGAGCGGGCGGGACGGATTCGTTTCCTCGAGAAGGACGAAGAGGCCCGGCTGTTCGCCGCGATAAAGAGCCGCAGCGAGGATGCCTATCGGCTCTCTGTCTTTCTCGTCGACACCGGCTGCCGTCTCGGCGAGGCGCTCGGCCTGATCTGGAACGATATCCAGGAACATTGCGTCAGTTTCTGGATCACCAAGTCTGGCCGCAGCCGCACCATCCCGATGACCGCCCGCACCAAGGAAGTGATCAAGCTGCCGGTCACCGAGAGCCGCCGGCCCAAGGGTCCTTTCACCAAGCTCAGCCAGGCGCAGTTCCGCGCCATCTGGAATGACGCCAAGGCCGAGGTCGGGCTAGGCGGCGACGACCAGGTGGTGCCGCACATCTTGCGCCATACCTGCGCCTCGCGTCTTGTCCAGGGCGGCATCGACATCAGGCGCGTGCAGATGTGGCTCGGTCACCAGACGCTTTCGATGACCATGCGTTACGCGCACCTGGCCACGAACGACCTCGACGGCTGCGTCATCGTGCTGGAAACGCCAAGGTGCAATGGATCGGAGAGCAGCGCGGCAATCCCTCAGGCTTCACCCTGCGCAGCAGCGCAGGAGATCAAAATCGAGCCGACCGCAGCGACGAGACCGGCCGGGAAAAGCGCTAAAGCCCAGTAATTCTGCCGATCTGGCGTAAGGCTACCAGGGCAGATCGCTCAGGTTTTGGATCTGCCCTCAGCTCGTTCCGAGCGTTGGCGGCGCCGACTTCGGCAGCTGGTTGTCGCCGACACGAGTGTCATTTGTCGGCAGCGATTGCCCTGCCGAGCTTGCTTATACTAAAGTGACAACTCCAAGACCGATTGTGGTCTTGAGTTTTACTTTAACTTGGACTGCCGCTCGGCCCGGTCGAGAAACGCCGCGATGCTGCCGGACAGGCTGCCGGTCTCGAGGAAAGGTGCATGGCCCTGGCCCTCGACCGTGATCGCCTCCATGCCGGGATGACGCTTTCGCATCTGCTCCAGCGTTTCGATGGACAGAAGTTTCGAATTGGCGCCGCGTATCGCAAGCATCGGTATGGCAGCCAGCGCCTCGAACTGCGGCCATAGATCAGGTAGCGGCTTGGCGGGGTCGAGGCCGGCCAGCGTGTCGACCAGCTTCGGGTCGAAATCCGGCATCAGTCCTGCAGCCGTCTCGCGATAAAGAGCCCATACCATCCGTTGCCAATCCGTCTCTGTCAGCGCGGGAAAGTCATCGCCATGCGCGCGGCGTTGGGCGCTGACCGCCTCGGTACAGGTTTTCGGCTGGGGCGAAGGGTCAAGATAGGAGCGGATATGGGCAAGCCCGGTTGATTCGATCACCGGGCCGATGTCGTTGAAAACAATGGCTTTCAGCGCAGCCGGCCGTATCGCGCCGAGCATATGGATGATCAGCCCGCCGCGCGACGTGCCGATGAAGGCCGCGTTGTCGATGCCCAACGTTGCCAGCCCGGCGAGGATGTCGCTAGCCTCGACGCCGACATTATAGTGGCTGATATCGGGATCGTAGGCGGACTGCCCGCGCCCGCGATAGTCGAAGACAACGATTTTTCGCTTCGTCCGCATCGACAGATGCAGCGCCAGCTCATGAAAATCGCGGCAATTGCGGGTCAGGCCCGGCAGGCAGACGACTGGCCAGAGTGCGGAATTCGCTTCGCCATAGATGCGGGCGTGCAGTTCAAGCCCGTCCGGCGCGGCATAGAAGAAATCGGAGAAATCATGGTCGTTCGGCATGTGGACTCCTCGCCCCGTCGGATCGTTTTCGACTGCTACAGGTGAGGGCAGGGGCGGTCAAATCGAAGCGCCGGCGCTGAAAAATCCTTAAGATGTTGGCGAGACAGGGGGGCGCGAAGGATCGCCAGCCCTTGGCTTAAACTGTCGCCCCTCGCTTAACCCCGTCCGTTCACCAGGTCTCCGACAATGTCGTATCTGCCGGAAATGCGCATCTTGTAGACCTCGTAATTCTCCATCACGCGCTGCACGTAGCTTCTTGTTTCCGTGTAGGGAATCCGCTCGATCCAGTCGACGACGGCGTCGATGTCCTTGCCGCGTGGGTCGCCATACTTGGCCACCCACAGGGCGGCGCGGTTGGGGCCGGCATTGTAGCCGGCAAAGGTCAGCACGTAGGAGCCGTCGAAGCGGCCGAGCTGCTCGCCGAGGAATGCCGCGCCCAGCGTCGCGTTGTAGCCGGCATCGGTGGTCAGCCGCGCCTGCGAGAAGCTCAATCCGGCCTTCTTGGCCAATTGTTTGGCGGTGCCCGGCATCAGTTGCAGCAGCCCGCGCGCGCCGGCGCTGGAGATGGCGCCGATGTTGAACTCGCTTTCCTGGCGGGCGATCGCATAGGCCAGCGCCTTGCCCGAGCCGGAAATGTTGGCGGTGTCGGGAATGACGCCCAGCGGATGCGACAGCGCGCCGACATCGATGCCGCGCGCGCCGGCGATCTTGCCGACCTTCAGCGCCATGAAGTGGTTGCCCTGTTTTTCCGCCAGTACGGCAAGCAGCGCCAGTTCGCCGGGGCTGGTCAGCTGCCCGGCAAGGTCGCGATAGAGCGTCTCGGCATAGCGGTCGTAGCCCGCCTCCTGCAGCCGCTTGATAGCGCTGACGGCCTCGCGGGCGGCAAAATTCCGGCGGTCGGCGGCACTCGGCTGCGGGTAGACGATGTTGAGGTTGGTCCGGCCGACGCGCTCGCCGGCGAGCTGGCCGTAGTAGGTGGTGCCGTAGGCGGCGGCACGGGTGAAATAGTCCTTGGCGTTGCCGGGGCCGCCGACTTCGGCGGCGCGGCCGAGCCAGTAATAGGCGCGCGACAGCGCCATCGGCCCCTGGGCGAGGTCGGCGATCCGCGCGAAATGTTTTGCGGCGGTGTTTGGATCGTTGAGGCCGCGCAGCGCGTACCAGCCGGCATGGAACTCCGCCTCGGCGGCATTGGCGGCACTTTCGGCGGCGTGCGCGGCTACTATCTGGTAGGCGGTCTTCATGTCGCCCCGGTCGACCAGTTCGCGCGACAGCACCCGGCGCTCGACCCACCAGGCGTCGGGGTCGACCAGCGCGTCGCGGTCGCTCGGCGCCTTCATCACCACCGCGGCGGCGTCGGAAAACTTCTGTTGTTTGCGCAGATATTCGGCCTCGGCGAAGAAATAGCCGGCCGAACGCTGCTCGGCCGGCACCGCCTTCAGCAGCTTGGCCGCGTTGTTGTCGCCCCTGTCCGCCGCTGCCCAGGCATCGGCCAGTTGCTGGGCGCCTGCGAGGCCGGCGACGCGCAGCGCCGAATTGACCCGGTCGGCATAGAACATGCGCTCCATGCGCAAACGGTGGTCGGCGGCCGGGATCAGCGTGCCGAACTCGCGGATGATCGCCGCCTCGTCCTTGGCTTCGAGCTTTTCTGTGCGCCAGAACGGCGACAGCACCGAGCGCGCTGCCTTGGCGTTGCCCAACGACATATAGGAGCGGGCGAGGATCACCACACCCTCGAATGTCTGCGGCTGGCTGCCGTCGAACGCCTTCACCACGATTTCGGGCGAGGGGTTCTCGCGGTAGAGCGCGCGCTCGCTGTTCTTGCGCAGGGCGATTGTGCCCGGCCAATTGGGCAGCATCTTCGCTGCGTCCGCAATGTCGCCGCTCGGCACCTTGTCGCCGCCATAGAGCGCGATCGCCCAGGCAAGGATGTGGCGGTCGAGCGAATTGGCCGGCAACGCCTCGCGCACCTTGCGCGCAGCGGCAATGTCGTTGGCCGCCAGCGCGTCGAGGCCGCTCTTCAGCATGACGACGCTGGTGGATGGGGACGGCTGCCCGTCTTGCAGGCTGTTGTCCTGCAGGCTGTTGTCTTGCAGGCTATCGCGCCGCAGGTCCTGAGGGCTCGGCACAGGTATCGGGATGGCCGACGTCAGCTGCACGTCGACGCTGCCGCCGATCGCCGCGCCCGGCATCAACGCAACGATCGCGCCAACCAGCGCGAAAAGCCGATTCCGTCTGGCGGTTTGCGTCATCCCTGTCCTTGCACATGACCCACAGGCACAGATGGACTGAGCCTAGTCGGCTGTGGTGAAGAGCCCGTAAACAAAAGATTATAGAGGTCGTTGGAATTGCACTTGCTGGCACCAAGGCAATGCTTGCCGCGCAACAATGTCGAGACTATGGTGCGCGGCTTCGCTTTCGGCTAGAAGGCGCGCACGACAAAACACCAAAATACCAAGAACCTATAAGTCCCAAGGAGTTGGACGACATGCTGAGAGGCTCGCTGACCGCGCTCGTCACACCGTTCGAAAAGAGCGGCCGTTTCGACGAGAAAGCCTTTCGCGCACTTGTCGACTGGCAGATCGCCGAAGGCACCACGGGCCTGGTCCCGGTCGGCACCACCGGCGAGTCGCCGACGCTGTCGCATGATGAGCACCGCCATGTCGTCAAGGTCTGCATCGAGGTGGCCAAGGGCCGCGTTCCGGTCGTCGCCGGCGCCGGCTCCAACAACACCGAAGAAGCGGTTGGGCTGGTCCAGTATGCCGAGAAGGCGGGCGCCGACGCAGCCCTCGTCGTCACGCCCTATTACAACAAGCCGACGCAGCGCGGTCTCTACGCGCATTTCGCCGCGGTCGCCAAGGCGACCAGTCTGCCGATCATCATCTACAACATTCCGCCGCGCTCGGTCATCGACATGACGCCGGAGACGATGGGCCAGCTGGTGCACGACTTCAGGAACATCGTCGGCGTCAAGGACGCCACCGGCAAGGTCGAGCGGGTTTCCGAGCAGCGCGCCACCTGCGGCAAGGATTTCATCCAGCTGTCCGGCGAGGATGCCTCTGCGCTCGGCTTCAACGCGCATGGCGGCGTCGGCTGCATTTCGGTGACGTCGAATGTCGCGCCGCGGCTATGCGCCGAATTCCAGGAGGCAACGCTTTCCGGCGACAGCGCCAAGGCACTGGATCTGCAGGACCGCCTGTTGCCGCTGCACAAGGCGATCTTCCTGGAGCCCGGCGTTTCCGGCGCAAAATATGCGCTGTCGAAGCTGGGTAAGGTCGAGAATGTGCTGCGTTCGCCGCTGATGACGGTCGAGCCATCGACGGCCGAGAAGATCGATGCGGCCATGAAACATGCCGGCTTGATTAATTAGTGCTGAGGCGCCACCTCTCCGCATCATGAATCAAGTCAGAAAAGCCGATCCCAACAACAAGACCGTTGCGGAAAACCGCAAGGCGCGGTTTTCCTACGAGGTGCTCGACACCATAGAGGCCGGCCTGGTGCTGACCGGCACCGAGGTCAAGTCGCTGCGCCAGGGCCAGGCCAACATCCAGGACAGCTACGCCTCGGTCGAGGGCGGTGAGATCTGGCTGATCAATTCCTATCTGCCGGAATATCTGCAGGCCAACCGCTTCAACCACGAGCCGCGCCGGCGCCGCAAGCTGCTGCTCAACAAGCGCGAGATGGCCAAGCTGGCGCAGAGCGTCGACCGCGAAGGCATGACGCTGGTGCCGCTAAAAATCTATTTCAACGACAAGGGCCGCGCCAAGCTCTTGCTTGCCGTCGGCCGTGGCAAGAAACTGCACGACAAGCGCGAGACCGAGAAGCAGCGTGACTGGTCGCGCGAGAAGGGCCGGCTGCTGAAGGAGCGTGGATGAGAGATGTCCGGCGCTAGCTGACGGCGAAGGTCCGATCTGCCTCTTTGGCAGGGAGCGCTGACAAAAGGCAGGATACGACAGGGGGTAGTCTTGAAGAACCGGATCATCCTCTGGGGGGCTGCAATTCTGGTCCTGGCGTGCCTCGTCGCTGTGGGCGGCTTTCTCTATTTCCAGACCTTTTCTCCGGACCGCAGCAGCTATCCGGTCCGAGGCATTGACGTTTCCCATCATCAGGGCCGGATCGACTGGCGGCGCGTTGCTGCCGATGATGTCGCCTTCGCCGTCATCAAGGCGACCGAAGGCGGCGACCATGTCGACGATGCTTTCGCCGCCAACCTGCGCGAGGCCCGCGCCGCCGGTATCGCGGTCGGCGCCTATCATTTCTTCACCTTCTGCAGGCCGGGCGCCGACCAGGCGCGCAATTTCCTCTCCACGGTGCCTCGCGACCAGCCGCTGCTGCCGCCGGTCGTCGACATCGAATTCGGCGGCAATTGCCCGCAGCGGCCGTCGCCTGAACAGCTGAATGCCGAACTCCAGGCGTTCCTCGGCCCGGTCGAGGCAGCGTTCGGCAAGACGGCGATCGTCTATGTGACGGACGAGGCCGCAGATGCCTACGGCAAACAGATCGTCGGCCGCCCGCACTGGCTTCGCTCGCTGGCGCTGCGGCCAAGCCAGGACGACTGGATTTACTGGCAGTACCACAACAGGGGCCGTGTCGACGGCATCAGCGGTGATGTCGATCTGAACGTTCTCAAGGGCGGGCAGGGGACGCTGGCCGCACTATTCGCGCCGCCTGAATCGATGTCTTCGAATTAGCGAACGTCACTCCCGCCGGCACGCCTTGCTGGAGGGACAGCACCACTCTTGCGCAACCTGTTTCGGTGGGGCCGCGCCGAAGTTCATGGGACTTGCTTGGTGCAGTAATTCATCTCAGCGCTGCAAGGAAACGCTTGCCTCTCGATCTGAAGGCATTAAGCCTTCGCAAATGCGGCTGTTCACATCGTATTCTAAATCGCAGGTGAAACGGTAAATGCCCGAGCGTCCTTCATCAGTGAAAAAACAGCAATGTCCCGCCTACTGCGACAGAAGGCGGCGATTCTCGCTTGGCTTTTGTTTACGCAGAGGCGGTGCGTGGTCTCGAACACCAGCAGGGCGTGGTTGAAAATCTCAATACCCGCGCAGGAAATCTGATCTTCGCAACCGCGTTCGCAGGTTCTCTTCTTGGAGGCAGGGCGCTCGCCGATGGAGTGGGGCCGTGGGACTGGCTGGCGCTGGCATTGCTTTTTCTTATCGGGTTGCTGGTCGTGTTCATGTTGTGGCCGTACTACAACTATACGTTCCGCTTCGACCCGGAGCAGTTGCTCCAGGACTTCGTCGACCAGGATCCTCCTGCAACCATGGATGGGATGCACCGGGCGCTTGCGCTCCGTATCAAATCCGACATGGCCGGCAATTGGCGGATCATTCAGCGCCTGCGCATCGCGCTGCAGCTGGCGCTGTTTCTATTGTCGCTGGATATTTTGGCCTGGTTGTTCGCGATCGCCTCTGATACTTCTGGCCGAATGGGGCGCGTCCGCCTCTATTTCTTCAGAAAAGCTTCTATCTCATTGAAGACATTGACGAACATCGCTTCCGTCAAGCGGCCCGTGTTGGTGTTGTAGCGCGAGCAGTGGTAGCTGGAGAACAGCGTGATGCCGTCGGTCTGCTGCTGCCCGCCATGCCGGAACGGGTAGGCGGCGACGCGCTGGCCGAGCGCCCGCACGGTCGACTGGTGGGCGATCGAGCCCAGCGCCAGCACGGCGCGCAGGTTTTTGAACCGCGCGACTGTCGGCACCAGGAACCAGCGGCAGGTAGCAATCTCGGCGCCCGCCGGCTTGTTGTCCGGCGGCACACAGCGCACCGCGTTGGTGATCGCCGTGCCGACAAGTTCCAGCCCGTCATCCGGCCGTGCCTTGAACTCGCCGCGTGCCATGCCGTGCGCGATCAGTGTGTTGTAGAGCAGGTCGCCGGCGAAGTCGCCAGTGAACGGACGTCCAGTCCGGTTCGCCCCGCGCAGGCCCGGCGCCAGCCCGACGATCAGCAGCCTGACGGCTTCCTCGCCCTCCGGTGGCAAAAAGGTCGGCACCGGCGCGTTGAACCATGACGGTTCGCGCTGCCGCCATCCGGCGATGAAGTCGTGCAGCCGCGGGCAGAGCGGGCAGTCGCGGTCGGGCTCGGGGGAGGCTGCCAAGGGCGCGGTCAACGCCGCCGCCGTCAATAGTCTTCCTCGTCGACTTCGGCCGGCTCGGGCCGGCGCACCGGCCGCTCGGACGGATCGCGGCCGACTTCGTTCTTCAGCGTCATCAGGTCGATGAAATGGTCGGCCTGGCGGCGCAGGTCATCCGAGATCATCGGCGGCTGCGAGGCCATGGTGGAGACGATCGAGACCTTGCGCCCGCGCCGCTGCAGCGCCTCGACCAGCGTGCGGAAATCTCCGTCCCCGGAGAAGATGACATAGTGGTCGACGACATCGGCAATTTCCAACGCATCGACGGTCAGCTCGATGTCCATATTGCCCTTGATCTTGCGGCGGCCGGTCGAGTCGGTGAATTCCTTGGCCGGCTTGGTCACCACCTTGAAGCCGTTATAGTCGAGCCAGTCGATCAGCGGCCGGATCGAGGAATATTCCTGATCCTCGACCAGCGCGGTGTAGTAATAGGCGCGCAGCAGGTAGCCGCGTTTCTGGAAGCTCGCCAGCAGCTTGCGATAGTCGATGTCGAAGCCGAGCGCGCGCGACGTGGCGTAAAGATTGGCACCGTCGATAAAAAGGGCGATTTTTTCACGAGGGTCGAACATGGAAAATATTCCTTTTCGAAAATAAGCGGTCGTGTAAATGCGCGTGACTATCGGTCGGCTTCAAATAGACCGGCTGACCTTCGTCATTCGAGATAACGCCGGTTTTACGGCAATCCAAGGGTATGATGCTGCACAGCAAGCAATTGTGATCGGTGCCGTATCGTCGCGGGCGGCGCGCCTGGACCTCGCCTTGGCCCGGCCTTGGCCCGGCCCCGGACTTGGCCCTGGAACCGGCATTGCCAAAAAGCTTGTATTTTGGCGGCGTTCAGGTTATGGACCGCGCCTGTTTTCCATCAAATCCAGGCATGAAAGGGGCAGCTCATGGCCCGCGTAACCGTTGAAGATTGCATCGACAAGGTCGATAACCGCTTCGAGCTCGTGCTTCTAGCCGGCCACCGTGCCCGCCAGATCAGCCAGGGTGCGCAGATCACCGTTCCTCGCGACAACGACAAGAACCCGGTCATCGCATTGCGCGAGATCGCCGAAGAAACGCTGTCGCCCGACGACCTCAAGGAAGATCTGATCCACTCGCTGCAGAAGCATGTCGAGGTCGACGAGCCGGAGGCTGACGGCGAGGCGATCGCCGACCAGACAGGCGGCGCTGTCGCGGCAGCTGATGCCGACGACACCGAGGACAACATCACCTTCGACCGCATGACCGAGGAAGACCTCCTGGCCGGCATCGAAGGTCTGGTGCCCCCGGAAAAAAGCGACGACTATTGATCTTTGCCGCGACTGCCGACACTTTCGCGTCGGCAGTTTCGTGGTTATCTATGACATGCGCCGTACACCAGTGCGGCGCATGATTCATTTCAGCGCTGCGAGATCCTGCCCATGATGCGTCAGTATGAGCTTGTCGAGCGCGTCCAGCGCTACAAGCCTGACGTCAACGAGGCGTTGCTGAACAAGGCCTATGTCTATGCCATGCAGAAGCATGGCCACCAGAAACGTGCCTCCGGCGACCCCTACTTCTCGCATCCGCTCGAAGTCGCCGCCATCCTCACCGAAATGCACATGGATGAGGCGACGATCGCGGTTGCCTTGCTGCATGACACGATCGAGGACACCACGGCGACGCGGGCCGAGATCGACGAGCTGTTCGGTCCCGAAATGGGCAAGCTGGTCGAAGGCCTGACCAAGCTGAAGAAGCTCGACCTCGTCTCCAAGAAGGCCGAGCAGGCGGAGAACCTGCGCAAGCTCCTGCTGGCGATCTCCGAAGACGTTCGCGTGCTTCTGGTCAAGCTCGCGGATCGGCTGCACAACATGCGCACCCTCAACCATGTGCCGGAAGCCAAGCGCCTGCGCATCGCCGAAGAGACGATGGATATCTATGCGCCGCTGGCCGGGCGCATGGGCATGCAGGGCATGCGCGAGGAGCTGGAGGAGATCGCCTTCCGCTTCATCAATCCGGAAGCCTATCGCGCCGTCACCGCCAGGCTTGCCGAAATCTTCGAGCGCAACAAGGGCGTGCTGTCGGAGATCGAAGAGGCGCTGTCCACGCTGTTCGACAAATATGCCATCAAGGCCGAGGTCAAGAGCCGCCAGAAGAAGCCGTGGTCGGTGTTCCGCAAGATGGAAGCCAAGGCGCTGTCCTTCGAGCAGCTGTCCGACATTTTCGGCTTCCGCGTCGTGGTCGAGACGGTCGAGGACTGCTACCGCGCGCTCGGCGCAATCCACACCACCTGGTCGATGGTGCCCGGCCGCTTCAAGGACTACATCTCGACGCCGAAACAGAACGACTACCGGTCGATCCACACCACCATAGTCGGGCCGTCGCGCCAGCGCGTCGAATTGCAGATCCGCACCCGCCAGATGAACAAGATCGCCGAATACGGCGTTGCCGCGCATTCGATCTACAAGGATAGCGGCGGCAAGGTGAACGGCACTGCCCACGCGATCTCGAAGGAGACCAATGCCTATGCCTGGCTGCGGCGCACCATCGAGCAGTTGGCCGAAGGCGACAATCCCGAGGATTTCCTCGAGAACACCAAGCTGGAACTGTTCCAGGATCAGGTGTTCTGCTTCACGCCGAAGGGCATGCTGATCGCACTGCCGCGCGGCGCCACGCCGATCGACTTCGCCTATGCGGTGCACACCGATGTCGGCGACACCTGCGTCGGCGCCAAGGTCAACGGCCGCATCATGCCGCTGATGACGGAACTGAAAAACGGCGACGAGGTCGAGATCATCCGCTCCAAGGCGCAGGTGCCGCCGGCGGCCTGGGAATCGGTCGTCGTCACCGGCAAGGCGCGCTCGGCCATCCGCCGCGCCACCAAGGCTGCCATCCGTAAACAGTATTCGGGCCTCGGCGCGCGTATTCTGGAGCGCGCCTTCGAACGGGCGGGGAAGACCTACACCAAGGAAAGCCTGAAGCCGGTGCTGCACCGGCTGGCGCGCAAGGACATCGAGGACGTACTGGCCTCGGTCGGCCGCGGCGAGCTTGCCTCCACCGACGTCATGAAGGCGGTATTTCCCGACTACAAGGACGAGCGCGTCACGCTGGCGGCGCCCAAGCAGCGCGAGGAGGGCTGGTCGAAGATCCGCAACGCCGCCGGCATGCTGTTCCAGATTCCGGGCCGCGCTGCCCGCAAGGACAAGGACCAGCCTAAGGATGGTGCCGTACCGATCCGCGGCGTGCGCGGCGACCTGCCGGTGCGCTTCGCCCCGGAAGGCGCGGTGCCCGGCGACCGCATCGTCGGCATCGTGCAGCCGGGAACCGGCATCACCATCTATCCGATCCAGTCGCCGGCGCTGCAGGCCTTCGACGACCAGCCCGAGCGCTGGATCGATGTGCGCTGGGACATAGACGAGCGCACCAAGGAGCGCTTTCCGGCACGCGTCTCGGTCACCGCCATCAACGCGCCGGGCTCGCTGGCCGACATCGCCCAGGTCGTTGCGTCGAACGACGCCAACATCCATACATTGTCGATGGTGCGCACCGCGCCCGATTTCACCGAAATGCTGATCGATCTCGAAGTCTGGGATCTGAAGCACCTGAACCGGCTGCTTGCGCAGCTCAAGGACAATTCGAGCGTCAGCGATGCGCGACGCGTCAACGGTTGACATCCCTATCGGGCACGGAGGCAAAGCAGCGATGAACACCGACGAAGTGCTGAGCATTTTCCGCGAGGCCGGCGCCGTCCTCGAAGGGCATTTCATCCTGACGTCAGGCTTGCGAAGCCCGGTGTTCCTGCAGAAGGCGCGGGTCTTCATGCATGCCGACAAGACCGAGCGCCTGTGCAAGGCGCTGGCCGAAAAGATCCGCGCTGCGGTGCCGGGCAGGATCGACTATGTCGTCGGCCCGGCGGTCGGCGGGCTGATCCCGGCCTACGAGACCTCGCGCCATCTTGGCGTGCCGGCGATCTGGGTCGAGCGGGAAGGGGGCGAATTCCGGCTCCGCCGCTTCGAGATCGCCAGAGGCGCGCGCGTCGTCATCGTCGAGGACATCGTCACCACGGGCCTGTCGATCCGCGAGACCATCGAATGCCTGCGCGCGCTCGGCGCCGAGGTCGCCGCCGCCGCCTGCATCATCGACCGCTCGGCCGGCAAGACCGATGTCGGCGTGCCGCTGATCGCGCTCGCCGAATACGAGGTTCCGGCCTATCCGGCCGACAGGCTGCCGCCCGAGCTTGCCGCCATACCGGCAATCAAGCCCGGCAGCCGCAATATTTGAGAGAAACAATGCCGTGATTGCCGGCATCGATCATTTCGTGCTGACGGTTCGCTCTGTCGACGACAGCTGCGACTTCTACCGGCGTGTGCTCGGCTTCCAGCGCCTCGACGAGCCGGACCGGCCGACGGCGCTGCTGTTCGGAACGCAGAAGATCAATCTGCATGAAGTAGGCCGCACCTTCGAGCCGAAGGCCAAGGCGCCGACGCCCGGCTCCGGCGATTTCTGCCTGGTCGCTGCCCGGCCGCTCGCCGAAATATGCGCCAGCCTGGCGGCCAACGGCGTTGCCGTGGAAGTCGGTCCGGTCGAACGGATCGGCGCCCGTGGGCCGATGATGTCGGTCTATTTCCGTGACCCTGACGGCAATCTCGTCGAGGTCAGCGAATACAGATTGTAGGTGGCGCTCCTCAAATCCGCCGTGATTGTACTGCGTTGGGATGGCGAAACGCCGGTCCTGAAAGGCTGCAACTGCGGCCGGTGAGCCGTCAGCCCTTCAGTTGTCCTTGGGCCGGCGCGTCGCTATATCAAAGTCGTTGTTGCCTTCCGGCGACCTCAAAGCGCAAGATATGGTTTATGCGCCCCGGCCGGACTGGCCGGCGCGAAACCTTTGGTGAGTTGGGAACTGTAACAGAGTGCTTTTTCGACGCCGCAAGCCTGACGGATTTTTCGAGCGGGTGCGTACTTATCTATGGCCGCGCCGCTCGTTTTCGCGCTCGCTGCTGTATTTTTCCAAGCGCATCCTGCGGCTGAAGGCCACACCGCACGCGGTGGCCGCTGGCGTTGCGGCGGGCGTGTTCGCATCGTTCTTTCCGCTCGGCTCTCACTTCATCATCGCCTTCGTCATCTCCTGGCTCATCGCGGGCAATCTGGTCGCGGCAGCGCTCGGCACGGCGGTCGGCAATCCGCTGACCTTTCCGCTGTTGTGGGGGGCGTCCTGGGAGGTCGGCAAGCTGATCCTGCACGAACGGCTGCCGGTGCATGGGCCGCCGGCGCATCTCGGCGACATGCTGCACAACCTTTCCTTCGCGCAATTGTGGGGACCGATCCTGAAGCCGATGATGATCGGCGCCGTACCGCTTGGTCTGATCTTCGGCCTTCTGTTCTACGGCGTCACCCGCTGGGGCATGACCGCCTTCCGCGAACAGCGGCGCAAGCGCCTGGCCGAAAAGGCCGGGAAAGCCGGACGGGCTGGGCAAGCCGGGCGGGAAGTTCCCGCGGAATGATCATCGGCATCGGCAGCGACCTGATCAATATCAGACGCATCGAAAAGTCGCTGGAACGGCACGGCCAGCGCTTCATCCAGCGCATCTACACCGAGGTCGAGCAGGCCCGCTCCGAAAACCGCAGGGCACGCGCAGCCTCCTATGCCAAGCGCTTTGCCGCCAAGGAAGCCTGCGCCAAGGCGCTCGGCACCGGCTTGGCACAGGGCGTGTTCTGGCGCGACATGGGCGTCGTCAACCAGCCGAGCGGCAAGCCGACCATGGCGCTGACCGGCGGGGCGGCGGCGCGATTGGACAAAATCCTGCCGAAGGGACACAGGGCGGCGATACACCTCACGATCACCGATGATTTTCCGCTTGCTCAAGCCTTCGTGATCATCGAGGCGTTGCCCGTCGAAGAAGCGCCATATTGATTGCATCTGACCACTGGCCGGCGTTGCCCAGCGCGCGTCGAGACTCTATACCAACCAACGCACAATCGAGGACGACATGAGCGTGGCTGAAAAAACACAGAAGAAATCCGGCGGGCTTGGCGAAACCGTCAGCGTCATCGTCCAGGCACTGCTGCTTGCACTGGTCATCCGCACGCTCCTGTTCCAACCGTTCTCGATCCCGTCCGGGTCGATGCGTCCGACTTTGCTCGAAGGCGACTATCTGTTCGTCACCAAATGGGCGTATGGCTATTCGCGCTATTCGCTGCCATTCGGACCGGACATCTTTTCCGGCCGCATCTGGGGCAGCGAGCCGAAGCGTGGCGACGTTGTGGTGTTCAAGTTCCCGCCGGACCCGTCCGTCGACTACATCAAGCGCGTCATCGGCCTGCCGGGCGACAAGATCATGGTCAGGGATGGCCAGCTCTTCATCAACGGCGTCGGCGTGCCGCGCGTCAAGGTCGGCCAGATCGACAATCCCGACGTCACCGAAGTCGACCGTCCCGTCGACGTCTATCGCGAGACACTGCCAAACGGCATCACTTACGACACGCTCGACCTGACGCCGAACTCGATCGGCGACAATACCCGCGAATTCGACGTGCCGCCCGGCCACTATTTCATGATGGGCGACAACCGCGACAATTCCAGTGACAGCCGCTTCTCGGTCGGTTTCGTGCCGGACGAGAACCTGGTCGGCCGTGCCAACGTCATCTTCTTCTCGATCGCCGACAGCGCCAGCCCGCTCGAAATCTGGAAATGGCCGTCGCTGATGCGCGCCTCGCGCCTGTTGCACTTTGTCAATTAGGGTTATGGCGGCGACAAAACGCTTGACTGCCGGTGCGCTCGCCGAAGCGCTCAAGGAGCGTACCGGTCATACATTTTCCGACCACCAGCGCCTGCAGCGCGCGCTGACCCATGCCAGCGCCCGCGGCAGCCACGCCGGCGTCGACTATGAGCGTTTTGAGTTTCTCGGTGACCGCGTTCTTGGCCTTGTCGTTGCCGACATGCTGCTGGCCGCGTTTCCCGATGCTGCCGAGGGTGAGCTGTCGCTGCGGCTCAACGCGCTGGTCAATGCCGAGGCGCTGGCGGAAATCGCCGAGGAGATCGGCCTGCCGGAGCTGATCCGCGCCGGCTCGGACGTGCGCGGCCTCGACGGGCGCAAGCGCGTCAATCTGCGCGCCGATGCGCTGGAATCGCTGATCGCCGTGCTTTATCTCGACGGCGGGCTGGAAGCGGCCAGCGCCTTCATCCACAAATACTGGCGGCCTCGCTCGCAGGCCATCGGTGCCGCCCGCCGTGACGCCAAGACTGAATTGCAGGAATGGGCACACCAGGCGGCGGCCGGCGCGGTGCCGGTCTATGCAATCGACAGCCGCGAGGGGCCGGATCACGATCCGCTGTTCACGGTCAGCGTCAAGGTCGGCGCCTATCCGCCGGCGAGCGGCAGCGGCCGTTCCAAGCGCGAAGCCGAGCAGGCCGCTGCCGCGGCGCTGCTGTTGCGCGAAGGCGTCTGGTTTAATGAGGGGAGCGCGGCATGACCGCCACCGAAGACGTCTCTTCTGCAACGGGGGCCACCCCTACGCGCTCGGGCTTCGTCGCCCTGATCGGCGCGCCCAACGCAGGGAAATCGACGCTGGTCAACCAGCTGGTCGGTGCCAAGGTGTCGATCGTCACCCACAAGGTGCAGACGACGCGCGCCATCGTGCGCGGCATCGCCATCCATCATAACGCCCAGATCGTCTTCGTCGACACACCAGGCATCTTCAAGCCGAAGCGCCGGCTGGACACGGCGATGGTGACCACCGCCTGGGGCGGCGCCAAGGATGCCGATGTCGTGCTGCTTTTGATCGACGCCGAGCGCGGCATCAGGGGCGACGCCGACGCCATCCTCGAACGGCTGAAGGATGTCCAGCAGCCGAGGGTGCTGATCCTCAACAAGGTCGATAGGGTCAAGCCCGAGGCGCTGCTGGCATTGTCGGCGGCAGCCAACGAGCGTGTGCCGTTCAAGCGTACCTTCATGATCTCGGCGCTGACTGGCTCGGGCTGCAAGGACTTGCTCGATTATCTCGCCGAAACCTTGCCTGCCGGCCCCTGGTATTATCCGCAGGACCAGATCTCCGACCTGCCGATGCGCCAGCTCGCCGCCGAGATCACCCGCGAAAAGCTCTATCTCAGGCTGCATCAGGAACTGCCCTATTCCTCCCATATAGAGACCGAGAAATGGGAAGAGAAGAAGGACGGCTCGGTGCGCATCGAGCAGGTCATCTATGTCCAGCGCGACAGCCAGAAGAAGATCGTGCTCGGCCACAAGGGCGAGACGATCCGCGCCATCGGCCAGGCGGCGCGCATGGAGATATCAGGCATCCTCGAACAGAAGGTGCACCTCTTCCTGTTCGTCAAGGTACGCGAGAACTGGGGCGACGATCCCGAGCGTTACCGCGAGATGGGGCTTGAGTTTCCGCACTGAACTTGTTCAGCGACGCTGCGGTGCCGCAAAAGCAAAATCTTGATTTCGTCATCCAAGCGGTGACAAGCTCTCGTCATGGAATGGCATGACGAGGGAATCATTCTCGGCACCCGCAAGCATGGCGAAACCAGCGCCATCCTCGAGGTGATGACGCGCGCGCATGGCCGCCATCTCGGCCTTGTGCGCGGCGGCCGCTCGCGCAAGCAGCAGCCGGTGCTTCAGCCCGGCAACCGCGTCGACCTGTTGTGGCGGGCGCGGCTCGACGAGCATCTCGGCATCTTCCAGGCCGAGGCGATCGAGATGAACGCTGCCCGGCTGATGGACAGCGCCATTGCCGTCTATGGGCTGCAGACCATGGCCGCGCATCTGCGGCTTCTTCCTGAGCGCGACGCCCATGGCGGCCTCTACGAGACGCTTGCCGTGATGATCGCCCATCTCGACGATGCGGATGCCGCCGGCGAGCTGGTGGCGCACTTCGAGCTCCTCGTCCTCGAAGAGCTCGGCTTCGGCCTCGATCTCAGCCAGTGCGCCGCGACCGGCACCAGGCAGGACCTTGCCTATGTCTCGCCGAAATCCGGCCGCGCCGTATCGCGCGCCGCAGGCGAACCGTGGCGCGACAAGATGCTGCCGCTGCCGGCCTTCCTGCAGCGCGGCTCCGGCCTGCACGCCGATCCGGCGGCCATCGAGGACGCTTTCCGGCTGACCGGCTTCTTCCTCACCCGCCATGTCTACGAACCGCGCGGCGTCGAGCAGCCCGGCGCCCGCGCCGGCTTCCTCGCCGCCTTGCGCAAGCACCACGCTGCCTGCAAGGAGATTGGCGGGGAGATCGCCGCCGGAGAAACCACCACATGAGCGAAGTGGAACTCTACCCCGGCCGGCTCTCGCCCCTCGGCCTCGGCACCATTCCGCATGGCGACATCCTGAAATACACCGGACTGGAACTGCTCCAGCGCATCATCGACAACGAGTATCCGGCGCCGCCGATCTCCTTCCAGCTCAACTTCGATCTTATCGAAGTGTCGGAAGGACGCGCGGTGTTCCATGGCATGCCGAGCGAGCGCCATCTCAACCCGCTGGGCGGCGTGCATGGCGGTTGGGCGGCGACACTGCTGGATTCGGCGCTTGCCTGCGCGGTGCAGACGCTGCTTGTCAGGGGCGAGGCCTATACCACGGCGGAGTTCAAAGTGAATTTGACGCGGCCGATCACGCCGAAGACTGGCGAGGTGGTCTGCGAAGGCAAGGTCGTCCACAAGGGCCGCACTCTGGCGGTTTCGGAAGCGACGCTGAAGGATGCCAATGGCAAGCTGCTGGCTTTCGGCACCGAAACATGCTCGATCTTTCCGGCAGCCAATCTGGCGGCGCGTTGAATGGACTGGCCGTTTGGCCGCCGCATTTGAATGTCAGTGAAAACTGGCCTGGTTTGGGGGAACCGCCATGTTTGAAAGCCTGATCGGCCTTGTCGCCATCATCGCATTGTTCGTCATCATCTCGCGCCAGCAGAGCCGCATTGGCCTGATCGAGCGCGAGCTTGGCGCGCTGCGCAGCCTCGTGCTTTCCGGTGCCGTGTCGCCTGCAGCCAAACCAACCGAACAGGCAACGACGGAAGGTAAGCCGGCGGATGCGGCTTCTGTGGCGGCGGCCGACATTGCCTCGCCACCGGCAAGCGCGCCGGAAACACCGGCCGCGGCAGCTGATGCCAGCACCGGCGAGGTCGTGCCCGGGCCATGGGCTCCGGGTGAAGCGACGCCGGCTGCGGCGGAGCCTGTCAGGCCGGACGCGGCAGCGGCGAGGGCCGCCCGCCAGACCGATGTCGAAACGGCGCTCGGCACTCGCTGGGCGGTCTGGGTCGGCGGCATCGCGCTGGCGCTGGGCGGCCTGTTCCTGATCCGCTACACCATCGAGGCCGGTATTTTCGGGCCAGGCGTGCGGCTGGCCATGGCGGCGGTGCTCGGCCTGGTGCTGGTCGTTGCTGGCGAGTTCATCCGCCGTACCGGTTTCCGGGTGCCGGTGCAGGGTGCTGCCGGCGCCTACATTCCAGCGATCCTGACCGCCGCCGGCGCCTTCATCCTGTTCGGCACGGTCTATGCCGCGCATGGCATCTACGGCTTCATCGGTCCGACACTCGCCTTCACGCTGCTCGGCGCCATCGGTGTGGCGACGATCGCAGCAGCTCTTGTCCACGGCCAGGCGCTGGCCGGTATCGGCCTGCTCGGCGCCATGGTGACGCCGATGCTGGTCGCCTCGCAGGCGCCCAATCCGTGGGCGCTGTTCGGCTATCTGGCGATCGTGCTTGCCGCCACCGGCGTCATCGCCCGCATGCGCGACTGGAGGTTGCTGATGGCGGCGGCCTTCGTCGGCACCGGCATCTGGACCATTCTCTACATGACCGACGCGCCGGCTGCGAACCTCTCCGCCATCCTGTTCATCGATGCCGCAACCCTTGCCGTGCTCGCCTTTGTCTGGCTCGGCGCTCGCGGCGAGGCCGAACCCGTGCACGGCTTCGACTGGCCGTCCATCGCGCCTGGTCTCTTCGTCGGCCTTTCGGCGCTGGCGCTGTTCGTCGATCCGGTCTTTGCCGCCGCCGGTGATGCCGTGCCGGGCGCCGTGCTGATCGTGGCGCTGGTGGCGGTGGCGCTCTACCGGCCGCGAGCGCTGCCGCTGCTGCATGCCGCCGGCCTGGCGACGATGCTGGTCTATCTCGGCATCATCCCGCCAACCACGATCGGCTCCGACATTTCCAGCGGCCTCGACGGCCTGCCGGTGGCAGCGGCCGATGCCTTGACGCTGCGCATCGGCATCGCGCTCGCGCTGGTCTTCATCGGCGCCGGCTTCCGGGCGGCGCGGAAGTTTGCGGCAGCCGCCTGGGTGCAGTCCGCCTCATGGGCGGCATGGGGCGTCATCGCGCCGCTGGTCATCCTGCTGGCGCTCTGGTTCACCTTTGGCAATCTCGACCGCGACCTTGTCTACGCAGCCATCGCTGCGTTGCTGGTCGTGGTTTTCGCCGCCGGCGGCGAGTGGATCGCGCGCGCTGAGGAGCCGCCGCTGCAGGGCGGTGCGGCGGTATCGTTCGCGCTCAGTGGGGCGGCTGCCGCCGGCCTGTTGATGCTGCACATGGCCTTCGGCTCCGGCTGGACCACCATCCTGCTTGGCACTGCGGCCATCGTGCCAGCACTGGCCACGCGCTGGCGCAGCTATCCAGTGCTCGGCTGGATCTCGGTCGGTACCGTGATTGCGGTGCTCGGCCGCGTCGCCTTTGACCCGACCGTCGTCGGCGCCGAATTCCTGTCGACGACGCCGGTCTTCAACTGGCTGCTGCCGGGCTACGGCGTGCCGGCGCTCGCCTTCGGCTTTGCCGCCTGGCAGCTCGCCCGCACCACCAATGGCCGGCCGCGCCTCGCCATGGAGGCGGGCGCCGCGCTGTTTGCGCTGCTCACCGTCGCCATGCTGGTGCGCCACGCCATGCATGGCGGCGTCATCGACACGGGTGCTGCGACGCTCGCCGAGCAGGCTATCTACACGCTGATCGCCATCGGCGCCGGCGCCATCCTGGTCGCCATCGACATGCGTTCGCCAAGCTCGGTGCTGCGCTATGGTTCGCTTGCGGCGGGCGTGGTCTCGGCAGCCTTCGTCGTCGTCCAGCACTTTCTGGTGTTGAACCCGCTGTTCACAGACGAATCGACCGGCTGGATTCCGGTATTCGACCTTCTCTTCCTTGCCTATCTCTTGCCGGCGATCGCCGCTGGCGGGCTGGCGCTCTATGCCCGCGACAAGCGGCCGAAATGGTATGCGGCAATGCTGGCATTAATGGCGGCACTGCTCGTCTTCGCCTACGCCACGCTGTCGGTCAGGCGGCTGTTCAAGGGCGAGTTCATTGGCCTGTGGAGCGGCCTCGGCCAGCTGGAGACCTACACCTATTCGGCGCTGTGGCTGTTGATCGGCGTGGCGCTGCTCACCGCAGGCGTCCGGCTGAAGTCGCAGGTGCTGCGCATCGCGTCGGCCGCGCTGATCTCGATCGCAGTGCTGAAGGTCTTCCTCTTCGACATGTCGGAACTGGAAGGCGTGCTGCGGGCGCTGTCCTTCATCGGCCTCGGCGCGGTACTGATCGGCATCGGCCTGTTTTACCAGCGCCTGCTGACACGGGCGGCCAGACCTAAGGAAGGGTAAGTGTTCAAGCCAGATCGGTTTGCGAAAAATCGTTGCCGTTGTAGAGCAGCGGTATCCGGTAAGCCTTGGCGCATGCATAACTGAAGCAATCACCGAAATTCAGCCTGGCAGGATGGCCGACATAACGCCCATAGTCGCGGGCGGCCTTGATCGCGAGTTCGCGGATGCCGGCGTTCAGGGGAATCTCCACGGCCTTAAGTTCGGCCAGGAAGCCCATGACGATCGTTTGGCATTGATCGATCAAGGCCGGTGTTGTTTGCACCTGATCGCCGCCCGCCTCAGTCGTTTTCCTGCGGGCCAGCGAGATGATCGCCTCGAATGCGGAGTTCGGCGAAAAGTAAAGCCTTTCGGCCGATTCAGCCTTGCCGAGCAGACGGTCCGCATCGGGCTCGCTCGAAAGGATTGCGACAATTGCGGAAGCATCGAGAAACATTAGATGTCGCCCCATCCTTCGTCTGTGAATTTCTTCATGTCGAAAGTGGGGTTATCGGGACCAAGAGCACTTGCGGCGTCCTGAAACCTTTTGATCCGCTCGCGCAATGGAAGGACGGCGTAAGTCCGTTCCAGTTCGCGCTTGAGGGCGATCCGCACGGCTTCCGTTTTCGTGGGTGCCTTGATGGCAGACTGCAGTTGACGGGCCAGTGCATCAACCTCGTCATCACGGATGTAGAGGGACATTTCCGGCTCCGTGTGGGTGTATTCCATGTCGTATATACAGCATATTCAAGATTGAATATACGCCACCACGCGCTCGGTTCAACCCATAGTGTCCGCCGACCATGGCGAAATGACTCCTTAAATCCGGCTTTCAACTTTCGGATGCAAGCCGGGAATAAATCGACCTTAGACCGCGTTATTCAATTGCTTGGGTGACCGGGGCGACAGACCGCTTCGCGCCGGCCGCTTGCGCCGCGCCGCGAAGGCGCGTTCAATCGGATTGACAGAGGCGACCTCAGAAACAGCGGTCATGGACGAAAAGAAAGCAGCAATCCTTGGCGAAATACCGCGTCTGCGCCGTTATGCGCGGTCGCTGTTGCGCGACCGCGATTCTGCCGACGACCTCGTTCAAGACTGTCTCGAGCGGGCGCTTGGCCGGCTCGAGAACTGGCAGACGGGAGAAAGCCCCAGGAGGTGGCTGTTTACGATCATGCATCATTTGTTCATCGACCAGATGCGCAAGGTGAACCGGCGCGGTGAAGCCGCGATGCTGCCGCTGGAAGCGAGCGAGGCACAGTCCGCGCCCGCCGAGCAGGTGGAGAGCATCGCCTCGCGTGAGATCATCGACGCATTGCAGGCGATCAGCCCCGATCGCCGCGCGGCACTCGTCATGGTCGCCATAGAAGGGTTTTCCTACGCCGAGGCAGCTAACATCCTCGGTGTACCGGCCGGCACGCTGATGTCGCGCATCGCGCGCGGGCGTGAAGAACTGCGCGCGCTGCTGGACGACACTGTCCGCCGCCGGTCGATAAGGATTGTAGAGAGATGAGCCGGCGCGATTTTTCCGAACGCGACATCCACATGGCCCTCGACGGCGAGCTGCCGGGCGACGAGCGCGCGGCTTACGACGCCTGGCTCGAGGCCAATCCCGAAATGAAGGCGAAGAGCGCCCGCTATATCGCCGACCGGGCCGCACTTCGTGCCGCCTTCGCCGGCGTGCTCGACGAGCCGGTGCCGGCACGGCTAAGAAAGGTCGTGCTCGGCGAGGCGCCGGCCAGGACGCCGGCATCGGGCTCGCGCTGGTGGCTTGCGGCCGCCGCCGCCGCAGTGCTCGCCGTTGGCGGTCTTGGCGGCTATTTTGCCGGCATCGGCGGCGTTGGCCGGGAAGACGAGGCCGAGGACCAGCTTGCCGAGCAGGCGATCGCCGCCCATGTCGTCTATGCCGCCGAACAGCGCCATGCGGTGGAAGTGCCCGCCGCGGACAAGGATCATTTGCAGACCTGGCTGACCAATCGGGTCGGCCTGAAACTGGTCGCACCGGATTTGACGGCGGAAGGCTTCCAACTGGTCGGCGGCCGGCTGCTGCCCGCTGGCCAGGGCAAGGCCGCGATGCTGCTCTACGAGGACGCCAAGGGCGAGCGCGTGTCGCTGTTCGTCACCGCCGAATCGGCCGAGAAGGCCAAGGGCACCTATGCGGCCGAGGCGGACGGTCCTGAGGCCGTCTACTGGCTGGACAAGGGCTATGGCTGTGCCGTCGTCGGCTCGCTGCCGCGCGAGCGGCTGGCGGCGGTGGCCAAAAGCGCCTACGGCCAGCTTCTCGCCGGCCTGAACAGCTGAGCTGCGCTTGTTTTTCAAAGACTGCGCCGGGCCGAAACTGTCACAATTCAGCCCGAATCGAGGTGCGATAGCGCTTGACTGATGCTGGCGCTTCGGCTGGTGTTATCGACGCTTCTGACCAGGGCCTTTTCCACAACCCAATCAAGGTTTTCTGAGCCCGCATGCCTGCCGAGATTCGCAAGGCCCGCGCGTCCGACGTCGATGAACTCGCCGCCATCGAGAAGGCTGTTTTCTCGAGCGACCGCATTTCCCGCCGTTCCTTTCGCCAGTTGATCGAACGCGAGACCGCCGAGATGCTGGTCGCCGAAAAAGATGACCGCGTCGCCGGCTATGCAGTCGTGCTGTTTCGCAAGGGCAGTGGCGTCGCGCGCCTCTATTCCATCGCCATCGGCCCCTTTTTCGGCGGGCTCGGAATCGGCCGCCAATTGCTGGCCTCGGCGGAGGAGGCGGCCTTCGAGCACGACCGCATGATGCTGCGTCTCGAGGTGCGCGAGGAAAACCAGCGTGCCATCCGCATCTACGAGCAGAGCGGCTACCGCAAGATCGGCCGCGAGCCGGGCTATTACGAGGATGGCGCCACGGCGCTGCGCTACGAAAAGACGCTGCGCGGCGACGTTCCGATCGCCACCAAGGTGCCGTTCTATCAGCAGACCTGCGAATTCACCTGCGGCCCGTGCTGCCTGATGATGGCGATGGCCAATTTCGATCGCGGCTTCGTGCCCGACCCGATCATGGAAATCCGTCTGTGGCGCGAGGCGACGACCGTCTTCATGATGTCCGGGCCGGGAGGCTGCGAGCCGTTCGGGCTCGCCGTCGCCGGCTACGAAGGCGGGCTTGACGCGGAAATCTTCGTGTCCTTCTACGGCGCACTGTTCTTGCAGTCGGTGCGTAGCGAAGACAAGCGCCGGGTGATGGAACTGGCCCAGGTCGACTTTCGCCGCCGCGCGGAACTTTACGGCATCCCGGTGAATTACCGTCCATTCGTCATCGACGACATCCGCACCGCGATCGCGAAGGGGAAGCTGGTGCTGGTCCTGATCAGCGGCTTCCTGATGTTCGGCAAGAAAGTTCCGCATTGGGTGCTGGCCATCGGCGACGACGGCGACCATATCCTGATCCACGATCCCTGGGTCGAGGACGAGAGACAGGAGACCATCCTTGATGCCGCCAACATTCCCGTGCCTTACGGCATCTTCATGAACATGGCGCAGTTCGGCCGCGACGGACTGCGTGCCGCCATCACCCTCGGAAAGCGCGACAGACAATGACCTGGGTCATCCTTACCGGCAGGCAGAACGATCTCGATCAGGTGGCGACACCGCACAAGATCATCACCAATCGCGACTATCTCGCGCATCCGGCGCTGTTTCGCGGCCAGCTGCCGAAGGTCATTAACCTGTCGAACAATTACGGCTACCAGAGCCGCGGCTACTATGCCTCGTTGCTCGCCGGTTCGCGCGGCCACAAGGTGATCCCGACGGTCGAGACGATGATCGACCTGTCGGAGCGCAAGCTCTACGAGCATGCGCTGCCGGAGCTGGAACTGGCGCTCAACAAATGCCGCAAGGATCTGGGCGGCACCTTCCCGGCCAAGGTCTGCATCTTCTTCGGCATCGGCCCATCCAAGGTATGGGACCGCTTCGCCAAGCTGCTGTTCGACTGGTTCCGGGCGCCGGCACTGGAGGTCCACATCACCGACAGCGCCGAATGGGCCTCCATCCGCAAGATCGGGTTCCATCCGCTGGCCAGGATGACCGATGAGGAAGAAAAGGTCTTCCTGCAGTGCCTCGGGACCTACACCAACCGCGAGTGGCGCGAGACCAAGGGCCGCACGCCGGCGCGCTATACCTTCGCTACGCTGGTCGATCCGCATGAGGAACTGCCGCCGTCGGAGATTTCGTCGCTGCGCTACTGGGCCAGGATCGCCGAAAAGATGGGCGTCGAAATCGAGCCGATCACCAAAAAGGATCTGGCCAAACTCGCCAATTACGACGCGCTGTTCATCCGCGAGACCACCTCGATCTCCAACCACACCTACCGCTTCGCCCGCCGCGCCCAGCAGGAAGGCATGCCGGTCATCGACGACCCGCTGTCGATGATCCGCTGCACCAACAAGGTCTATCTCAACGAGCTGATGACCTACAACAAGGTGCCGGTGCCGCCGACGGTGATGATCGCCGGCACCTCTGACCTCGAGGTTGCAGCGCAGACGCTGGGCTTTCCGCTGGTGCTGAAGATCCCAGACTCCTCGTTTTCGCGCGGTGTCAAGAAATGCGCTACCTTCGAGGAGCTGAAGACGCTGGCGACCGAGTGGCTGGAGGATTCCGACCTTCTGATCGCGCAGAAATTCATACCGACCGAATATGACTGGCGCGTCGGCGTGCTCGGCGGCCAGCCGCTGTTTGCCGTGCACTACCTGATGGCCAAGCAGCATTGGCAGATCGTCAACCACAAGGCCAACGGCAAGCCCGACCAGGGCGGCATCAAGACCTTCACGCTGAAGGAGGCGCCAGCCCATGTCGTCGAGACGGCAGTCAAGGCGGCGCGCTGCATCGGCGACGGGCTCTACGGCGTCGACCTCAAGGAAACCAGGGACGGCGTCTTCGTCATCGAGGTCAACGACAACCCCAACCTCGACCATGGCTGGGAGGATTCCGGCGAAAAGGACGAGGTCTGGGTGCGGCTGACGCAATGGTTCCTGGAGCGGCTCGACCGGCCCGGGCGGTAGGCCTCCGCCCACCCTTGGCCACGCGGCAGTTTGACAAAATATGAGTACTTACTCATAGTGCGAGACAGATGGAAAAATTGTCCCGCCCCAGTCGCCCGTTGCTATGGATCGCATCGAGCCGCAAGGACTATGCGGACTTTCCAGCGGAAGTACAGGAAGTCGTCGGGTTCGAACTGTTTCTGGCCCAGACCGGCCAGCATCGCCTTCGGCAAAGATGTTGAAAGGCGTCGGCAACGGAGTAGTCGAACCGGTCGAGGATCATGACAGCGACACCTACCGGGCCGTTTATACTGTTCGCTTTGAAGCGGCCGTTTATGTGCTGCATTGCTTCAAGAAGAGGCCGATTATTCAGCGAAACAAAATGAGGAGCGCAAGCGATGAAAACCGCTAAAATCGAGGTTCATGCAAGCAACCCCAACATCTTTGCAGAGCTGGGGCCGCCTGATGCCGACACGCATTTTCTGAAAGCGCAGATCGTGGCGGAGCTCTATCGGTTGGCTGATGCCCAGAAGCTTACCCAGGCCAAGGCCGGTGCTCTTATGGGCATCAGCCAGCCGGAAGTTTCCCGGCTGTTCAAAGGTCACTTCCGCGAATATTCGGTCGAACGGCTAATGACCTTCCTGACGGCTTTCAACCAGGACGTCGAGATTGTCATCCGGCCTAGACCGCAGGATGGAAGCCGGGGTCATATCACGTTCAAACAGGTTGCGGCGTAAATCCACGGCCATGCCGTTTGCCTTTCCCCTCATGTCGCCGTCTCGGCCGGCGTGGCCGGAAGCACCTGCTCGACGAGATTGAGGTAATAACGCAGCACGATGGGAACGATCTCGTCGTTGAAAATGTAGCGATCGCCGTGCAGCCCTTCGCCAGGTCCGACGTCGCCGGCCCCGATCCAGGCATAGCAGCCGCCCGCTTCCCGAACCATGTAGGCGAAATCCTCGCAGCCCAGGCTTGGGCTGAATTCGATCTTGACCTGTTCGCGGCCGACGACCGAGGCGGCAGCCTGGATGGCCTGGACCGTCGCCTCGGGCGTGTTGATCACCGGCGGGTAGCCCTTTCGGTAGGCCAGTGTGCTGGTGAGGGCATGGGCGGAGGCGATTCCTTGCGCGATGTCGCCGATGAGCTTTTCGCAATGGTCCGACAGCGCGGGTTCGAAGAAGCGGCAGGTCCCTTGCAGCCAAACCTTGCCCGGCACGATGTTGCCGACATTGCCGCCATGGATTTGTGTGATGCTGACGACGAGCGATGCCTGTGGGTCGACGGAGCGGCTGACGATGCGCTGCACGGCCTGAATGAAGGCCCCGGCTGCGAGGATGGGGTCATCTCCGAGTTGCGGCATGGCGGCATGCGCGCCTGTCCCTTCAAAGCTCAGCTCGAAATTGTCGACGGCTGCCATCATCGGTCCCGTACGGGTCGCGATCGTCCCCAGCGGAACCCCTGGCCAATTGTGGACGGCATATACGCCTTCCACCGGAAAACGCGCGAAAACCCTGTCCTCGATCATCCGCATGCTGCCGCCTTCGTTCTCCTCCGCCGGCTGGAAGATGAAATAGACGGTTCCGTCGAACGCCCGGGTGTCGCTCAGCAGCTTTGCGGCGCCGAGCAACATCGACGTGTGGCCGTCGTGGCCACAGGCATGCATTACGCCTTCTTTCTTCGAGGCGTACAGCAGGCCCGTCTTTTCGATGACGGGCAGTGCATCGAGTTCGGCGCGCAGGCCGATGGCGCGCCTGCCGCTGCCGCTGCGCAGGACGCCGACCACGCCGGTGCCGCCGATGCCTTCGTGGACTTCATCAAGCCCGAAGGCGCGCAGTCTGTCGGCAACGAAGCGCGCGGTCTCATGTTCGTTGAAGCCGAGTTCGGGATTGGCATGGATATGATGCCGCCAGCCTATCACCTCCGGCGTCAGCGCGGCGACGGGGTCATTGTGCAGCATTGCGCTCTCCTTCCAGCTCGACGTAAATTCGGGTCGATGATGGCGCCAGGAAATAGAGGCTCGGATCAGCAGCGTCTTGAACAGGATTGACCGTGTCGAGAAACCTTGAGGCAGCAGAGACGACGGAGTTTTGGCGGCACCCCCGCTTTCGCGATCTTGGCATGCTCAAGGCGCGCTTCACGCGACATCGCTATGAACTGCACACGCACCCGACTTACGTCATCGCCCTGATCACGCAAGGCAGCGAGCGCGTCCGCATCGGCAACCGGGTTGTGGTTGCGCCGTCGGGCACGCTCCTCATCGTCAATCCCGAGGTATGGCACGACGGCGAGGCGGGTGCCGAAGAAGGCTGGGCCTACAGGACGTTTTATCCTTCAGTGCCGCTCTTGAGCGCGGTTGCCGCGGAACTGGGGCAGGATCGTCCGCCGCTGTTTTCACAAGCGATCATCGAGAACAGCGACCTCGTCCGGGCGATGGCCCTGGCGCACCGGGGCTCGACATCGGGGGACGTCACCAGTGCCGAGACATCCATGCTTGTCGCCCTGCGCAAACTTGTTCTTCGCTATGGGGATTGGGGTGGCCGGCCCGAGGCGGTCGAAAACTCCGGATCGCAGCACAGGCTCTCGATCTATGAAGAGGTCATCGAGGACAACCTCACCTTCGAACTCGATCTGCAACGGCTCGCTGAGGCCGGCGGCGTGACGCGGTTCCAGGTCATCAGGGACTTCAAGAGGGTGTTGGGTCTCACCCCTGCGGCGTTCATCCGCGATCGGAGATTGCGCCGCGCCAATCTTCTGATCCAGCAAGGCTCAAGCCTCGCCGATGCCGCCTTTGCGGCTGGCTTCTCGGACCAGAGCCATCTCTCGCGCACTTTCCGTGCGGCGCATGGAATGACGCCGGGCATGTTCAGACGGGCTGGCTAGGCCAGCAGAAGCGCCGCCCGATTGGCCTCATTTGGAGTGTCTCACCTGGACTGGCTGAGCGCTGCGCTCGATCGCAGCAGGCGATTGATGGCCGCCGCCTTCGACGGCATGCCGATCAGATAGCCCTGGGCCTCGACGCAGCCGTCCTTGCGCAAGGTGTCAAGCTGCGCTTCGGTCTCGACGCCTTCGGCGGTGACGGTGATGCCAAGCTCGGCGCCAAGCCCGATGATGGTTCGCACGATCGCCGCCGTGTCGCGGTTGTCGATGTCGCGGATGAAGGAGCGGTCGATCTTGATCTTGTCGACGGGGAAGCGCCTGAGATAGGCGAGCGACGAATAGCCGGTGCCGAAATCGTCCAGCGCGATGCGGATGCCGAGGTCGCGCAGTTGCTTCAGCGTCTTCAGCACCGTGTCGCTCTCGTCCATCAGCACCGTTTCGGTGATTTCCAGTTCGAGCCGGTCGGCCGGCACGCCGGAAAATGCCAGCGCCGAGACGACGCTGCGGGCAAAACCGCTGCTCTTGACCTGCACGGCCGAAACGTTGACAGCGATGCGCATTGCATGCGGCCAGCTTGCAGCCACCGTGCAGGCTTTTCGCAGCGCCCACTCGCCCAGCGGCACGATCAGCCCGGTTTCCTCGGCGACCGGGATGAAGCCGTCAGGCGGGACCAGGCCGCGCGTCGGCGAATGCCAGCGCATCAAGGCTTCGGCGCCCACGATCTCGCTGGAGGCAATGTTCATGATCGGCTGGAAGTCCAGCTCGAATTCCCGCCGCGGCAGCGCCGCCTCGAGGTCGGCTTCGAGCGCCCGGCGCGCCCGTACCAGCGCATCCATGCCGGGCTCGAAGAAGCGGTAGACGTTGCGGCCTTCGCTTTTGCCCCGGTAGAGGGCCATGTCGGCGTTCTTCAACAGCGTATCGGCATCCTTGCCGTCGTCGGGGTAAAGGGCGATGCCGAGGCTGATGCCGACAAGCATGTCGCGGCTCCTGGTGCGAAACGGTTTGCCGACGGTGTCGATGATGCGTTTCGCCAGCTTTTCCGCGTCGGCACCCCTGGTATTGAACTGGATGATGGCGAACTCGTCGCCGCCGAAACGGGCGACCACATCCGTTTCGTTGCGGATGCAACGTTGCAGCCGTTTGGCCACGCATTTCAGCAGCCAGTCGCCCGCCGGGTGCCCCCAGGTGTCGTTGACGGCCTTGAAGCGATCGAGGTCGAGCGAGAGGATCGCCAAAGGTGCGTCTTTCGCGTCGCCCAACGCCTGGTCGAGCCGTTCGCGGAACATCCAGCGGTTGGGCAGGTTGGTCAGCGTGTCATGATGAGCGAGGTGGGCCATGCGCTCTTCTGCGCGCCTGCTCTCGGTGACATCGTCGAAGGTCGCTACCCAACCGCCGCCGCTCATCGGCCGGCGCGCGATCAGGACCGTTCTGCCATCGGCAAGATGGCGATGGCTCGAGCGCGTTTCCCCGGCCTGCAGGCAAGCCATGGTCTTCGAGATTTCGCTGTCGATGTCGATCTCTGCATAGATGCCGAGCTGCACGAGCCGCGCGAGAGTGTCTCGATAGCCCATGCCGAGCGGAAAGTCGGCCGGCGTCACGCGGTAGAGTTCCAGGAAACGTTCGTTGCGCACGATCAGCCTGCCTTCGGCGTCGTACATCATCAGGCCTTGCGACATGTTGGCCAGTGCCGCGTCGAAGCGACGGTGCTGTTCCTTCATCTCCTGATCGGCGCGCCGCTGCTCGGTGATGTCCTCGTAGATCGAAACCCAGCCGCCCGAATTAAGCGGCCGATGCGAGATATCGATGATGCGCCCGTCGGACAGCGTTTCCTCGTAAGTCGAGGCTTTCGCCCCGTCGATATAGGGCTTGCGGACGGCGTAAAGCACTTCGGCGCTCTGCGACGCGACGCCGATGTCGACGCTGTGCTGGAGAATGTCGAAGAACCTTATGCCGGGCCGCACGATGTCGCCGTCGAGGCAGAAGAGCTTGATGTAATTGCCGTTGCAGATGATCATCCGCTCGTCGGCATCGAACATGGACAGGCCATGCGACATGTTCTCGACAGCTGCCGAAAAGCGCTCGTTCTGTTCGCGCAATTCGTCTTCGATCGGTCGCGGCAGGCCTCCGGCCCCCCGTCGGCGGACGGGCGAACCAGACTTGAGATCAGCGACGGACATGAGGCGCGCCTGCAGACCGTTATCGTATGCGATAGTGTGGTCGTCGCCGGTTAATTTAGCGTGTGTTCAGTTAACCGAATGCATCGTAACCGCTGTCTGACGCTGCGCTTCGATCGCCGCAAACCGCTTGAGGAATGCGCTCTGCGCCCAGGTCACCGAACGCGGCGTGAAATCGAAGCGGTCGGCATTGAAGCCGCGCGGACGGCCGAAGAACTCCGTCGCCTCGCTGGTCGAAAAGCCGGCAAGCAGCGTCGCCTCGTAGTAGGCAGCGATCTGGTCGGCGCGCTTGATCTCCTTGCGCAATCCGGCGCCGAGTTCCGGCGGCAGCGAAAAGCGGACATGAATGGCGTGCTGAAGCCGGAGCTCGCACTCCTTGTAGCTGCCGCCCATCACCGATTTGAACGGCGAGATCATGTCGCCGATGACATATTCCGGGGCATCGTGCAGCAGCGCCGCAAGCCGCGCGTCCGGCGGGGCGTCCGGGACAAGCTCGCTGAAAAGCGCCTCGACCAACAGCGAGTGCTGCGCCACCGAAAAGGCGTGGTCGCCGATGGTCTGGCCGTTCCAGCGGGCAACGCGCGCGAGCCCATGCGCGATGTCCGAAATCTCGATGTCGAGCGGCGAGGGGTCAAGCAGGTCGAGCCGCCGGCCGGACAGCATACGCTGCCAGGCACGCGGCGGCGCCCCGACGCGGTCGGCCGCCATCAGGCCTCCTCCGCGCCGACGGTTTCCTCCGGGAAGCCGAATTTTGCCCAGGCGGGGATCGCGAGCGACACGGCGACGTCCGCAGCCATAACAGGCTGGCCGGCGTCGAGCGCCGCCTTGACCCGGTCGATGCGAGCGATAGCGAGGCCGGTCGTGCCGGCGGTCGAGCCAAGCGTGCCGACCGGCCGTTCGTCGACCGTCAGCTCTGTACCCGGAGCGGGCAAGGCACGTTCGGCCGAAACGATCAGCACCCGCCGCCGGGCGGTGCCGCGATGCTGCATGCGCGACACCACTTCCTGGCCGACATAGCAGCCCTTCCTGAAGCCGATGCCGCCGGCCTCGTCGAGCAGCACATCATGCGGGAAGGCGTCGCCGAGTTGGTAGTCGCTGCCGCTTTCGGCAATGCCATGGGCGATGCGCAAGGCCTGCCATGCTGCGGGGTCGCCGTCCTTGGCTGCGCCATCATGAGTGCGCCCGTCGTAGAAGCGCTTGACGGCAACGTCGCGGAAGCGCGCATCGGCAATCGGCGTTGAATCAAATTGCGAGGCGGCTGAATCACTTCCCCACGCGACAATGACAAGTGCTTGATCGGCCTTGGCAATCTCGACCTTGGCGCGCATTTTATAGAGCATCAGCCGGCGCACGAAATCGTCGGCGGCGTCTGCGCGGCATTCGAGGCGGAAGGCATTTTCGCCGGCGCGCGAGATCAGGAAGTCGAACAGAACCTTGCCCTGCGGCGTCAGCAAGGCGCCTGGCTTTGCCTCACCGGCTGCAAGCGCGTCGAGGTCCGTGGTCAGGATGTTCTGCAAAAAATGCTCGCCATCCGGGCCTGACACGGAAACGAGGGTTCGGTCTTTGAGCAGGGCATGGGGCATGGGCGGAAAAACAGCCTGATCTTGCAAAATGGTCGGCCTTTACGTAAGCCGCTGGCACTTCCCTCGCAAGAGACCGGATCCAGCATGGCCACGACCTATGACCTCATCCTGACAGGCGGCACGGTCGTCAACCATGATGGCGAGGGCCGGCGCGACATCGGCGTCAGCGGCGGCCGCATCGCCGCAATAGGCAACCTCGGCCAGGCATCCGCCGACGAGACAATCGACTGCCGCGGCCTGCACATCCTGCCGGGCGTCGTCGACAGCCAGGTGCATTTCCGCGAGCCGGGGCTGGCGCATAAGGAAGATCTGGAGACAGGTTCGCGCGCGGCGGTGCTGGGCGGTGTCACTGCCGTGTTCGAGATGCCCAACACCAACCCGCTGACCACCAGCGAGGCGGCACTTGCCGACAAGGTGCGGCGCGCCACCGGCCGCATGCATTGCGACTTTGCTTTTTGGGTCGGCGGCACCCGCGAGAATGCGAAAGATGCCGGCGATCTCGAGCGGCTGCCGGGCGCGGCCGGTATCAAGGTGTTCATGGGCTCGTCCACCGGCGACCTGCTGGTCGAGGATGATGAAGGCGTCGCCGCGATCCTGAAGAACACGCGCCGCCGCGCCGCCTTCCATTCCGAGGACGAGTTCCGGCTGCGCGAGCGGCTGGGCGAGCGCATCGAGGGCGACCCGTCCTCGCATCCGGTGTGGCGTGACGAGATCGCCGCGCTGCGCTGCACCGAGCGCCTGGTGCGCATCGCGCGAGAGGCCCGCGCCCGCATCCATGTGCTGCACATCTCGACCGCCGAGGAGATCGCCTTCCTCGAACAGCACAAGGATGTCGCGACCTGCGAGGCGACGCCGCATCATCTGACGCTGAGCGCCGATGATTATGCGCGGCTCGGCACGCTGATCCAGATGAACCCGCCGGTGCGGGCCGTGCGTCACCGCGACCGAATCTGGCACGGCATTGCGCAAGGCATCGTCGATGTCCTGGGCTCCGACCATGCTCCCCACACACTGGCCGAGAAGGCAAAAACCTATCCGGCCTCGCCGTCGGGCATGACTGGCGTGCAGACTTTGGTGCCGATCATGCTCGATCACGTCAACGCTGGCCGGCTGACCCTGCAGCGCTTCGTCGACCTCACCAGCCACGGCCCGCAGCGCATCTTCGGCATGGCCAGGAAAGGCCGCATCGCCGCCGGCTACGACGCCGATTTCACCATTGTCGACCTGAAGCGCCGCGAGACCATCACCAATGCGCAGGCCGGCTCCAAGGCCGGCTGGACACCGTATGACGGCAGGGAGGTCACCGGCTGGCCGGTCGGCACGGTCGTGCGCGGCCGGCGCGTGATGTGGGAAGGCGAGATCGTCACCTCAGGCCAGGGCAGGGCGGTGGAGTTTTCCGAAGCGCTGGTAAGCTAGGCTCCTGCCTCCCCCTTGTGGGGAGGTCGACACCGAAGGTCCGGGTGGGGCTGCCTCGCATCGAGCTCTCCACAAGGCGGAGGGCGAAGCAGCCTCAATCCCCGGCGACGAAGAACGTCCATTGTCCGGCGGGCGTGATGCCGATGCGGTAGAAGATGTAGGCGCCGAACTGCTTCATGTCGTTATAGTCGCCGGCGGTGACGATCTTGAACAGCTCGACCCGCTGCCTGGCGTCGAGCTTGTCGAGCGGCAGGGCGAAGAAATACGGCCAGACATAGACCTCCTGCGGCGTGTCGGCATCGACATGGACGTAACCGGCACTGAGCACCTCCTCCATGATGGCGAGGATTTCCTGACCTTCGGTGTCGCCAGAAAGGCCTTTGAGGAAGGTGATCGGGTCGCCTTCGATCTCGCCCAGCGACAACTGGGTCATCGTATCGCCCTTGCCGATCAGCGGCCGGAGCTTCTCGATGTCGCCGCTCTTGCAGGCCTCGACGATCAAATCATGCATGCGCCTGACCGGTTCCGGCAGCCTGGCTAGGTCGTAGACGACTTCCGGCAAGGGCTTGTCCGGATCGACGCGCGGATTGGCCATACCGCCATCGTCCGTCGGCCCCTCCGGCTCGCTCTGTTCGGGCTGGTCGGAAGGTCCAGGCTGGCCGGTCGCGGGCGGCGTCGTGCCAAGCGGACCGGGCATCGGCACCGCACTTCCGGGCGGCGCCATGTCCTCGTCGGCGGCGGGCGGGGTGGCCGGCGCCGGAAGCTCCTCGCGCTTGATTTCACTCAGTGCATAAGCGGGACTGGTTGTGAGACAGAGCGCCAGCGGGAGCACGGCGCAAAAAGCGGCAAGCCAGATGCTGAGGACCAGGCCACGCAGCTGGCCTGACATGGAAAAATTCACCGCATGCCTCTCCATGGTTCCCCGGCCACGTGCCCAGGCCCGTTCATGCGCCACGGGTCCGTTCAGGTGCCTCAGGCATGATGCCCAAACGGCGCGGCGTCGTCAAAGAACCAAGGCCCTGGACCTACAAATGGCTTCACGCCATTTCGATCGGATCTATCAGTCCACGACCTAAGCTGGTTCAGTGCCGCAGCCGTCCTGGTTCGAAGGCGCCGGCAATCACCTTTTCACGCATGCGGTCGAGCAGGGCAAGGGCCGAGGTTTCGCCATTGGCGCGCAGCATCTCGCCGAACGCGGTTTCGAGGGCCGCCTCGGCGATGATTTCCGGTTCGATTCCGGCCGAAAGTCCTTCCGCCCAGGCCTCGCTGTGGCTTTCCACGGCGGTCAGGCGCTTCTCTTCCCTGACCAATGCGTCGATGTCGCTGACGCCATGTTCCATTGCGATGTCCACCCTTTTCAAGCGGCGATCCGACAGGGTGCGGACCAAGCTTGATTTGTCGTTTCCTGCGCAGGCTTAAGTAACTATTTGTAAATACGACATTTCTAGGGTCGTTTTCTACAAAGTCCGCCGTGTTCCGCAAACCCGCGTTCGATCTGTTTGAAGCTTAGCCGATTAGGTCGGTGAGCGGGATGAAAACCTTCAGTTTGAGTTAATTCCACATCCTGACGGTAACGTTTCGTTAATACTGTTGCAGAAGTGCAACATCAGGATTGCACCATGACGACGCCGGACACAAGTGGCGGAGCGTCAAATGCTGGTCGTGGTGAACGCGCTTGGGCCGCCGGAAACTCGGATGCCGGTCAGTTGCCGTAGCGCGAGGCGATGTCGCGCGACAGCGTCTCGCCTTCCTTCATGTAGCGGCTGATGGCCTCCGTCGCCGAGGCGGTGCATTGCGTATAGGTGCCGCCAAAGGAGCGGTAGCCGCGGTTGAAACTGGCGATGAAGCGGGCGCGCCGTTCGGGGTGCGGATTTTCCGATTCGATCAGCTTTTCCATTTCGACCCGCCATTGGTCGCCCTTCTCGCCGCACAGATTGCGCAGGAAATGCAGCGAGCCGAGCACCTCCGCCAGCCGCATCAGCCCTGGCTCGAACGGCGCTTCGGCGCTCAATGCCGGCCGCGCCGCGACAGTCGTGCTGACGGCTAGGCATGTGGCGAGGAACACGGATTTGCGGCTCATAAGCCCTTGTGGCGAAACAATTTGTCGGTCGCAAGGCGATTTTCGGCTCAAGCTCCTGCGTTCTTGTTGGAGCCTAGCAATTCTTCGGCAACGTCAAACACCGAATCGGCGAGCGGCAACGCCGTCATTTCGCCGAGCGCATAGAAGGCGGCGGTCTCGGCGTCGTCGCTGGCCACGGGCTCGCCGCCGGCATAGGTCGCACCGAACACCGTCAGGAAATAGTCGACGGGATGGCCATCGCTACTGCTATCGATGTGGATTTCGCGAAGCGGGCGGTAGCTGTGCGCCCGCAGCCCGGTTTCCTCAAGCAGTTCGCGCCGTGCCGCCTGCTCCAGCGTCTCGCCGGCCTCGACCTTGCCGCCTGGAAAGGCGTAGAACCCTTGCGAGGGCGGTCGCGCCCGCTTGACCAGCAGCACCGTTTCGCCGCGGATGATGGCGACCGAAACCGCCGGAATTGTCTGCCGCAATTCTTCCATGAAACTCGATTCGTCCAATTGAAAGCATCCGCTTGTGGACCGGCCGGCGGCAAACAGCTTTAGCGGTTGCGCAACGTCGGTTCCATCGCCACCTTCGCCAAACACCAATTCGACAAGATAGCAATTCGAGTTTAGCTCATGTGCGGACGCTTTGCGTTGACCGCCACGCCGGACCAGACCGCCGGTTTTCTTGGCCTGGCTGAGTTGGAGGGTTTTCCGGCTCGCTACAATATTGCCCCGACGCAGCCGGTGCTGATGGCGGTCTCAGGCTTCCCGCAGGCGCCGGGCTCGAACCTGCCCGACCGGCAGGCGATACTGGTGCGCTGGGGGCTGATCCCGGCCTGGGTCAAGGATGTCAGGGCCTTTCCGCTGTTGTTCAACGCGCGCTCGGAAGGAGCGGCGGAAAAGGCTTCGTTCCGTGCCGCCATGCGTCACCGCCGCGCTTTGGTGCCAGCCTCGGGATTTTATGAGTGGCAGCAAGCCAGCTCCAAGGAGGCGGGAGGCAGGGGGCAGCCCTATTGGGTGCGGCCCAGGCATGGCGGGCTCGTCGCCTTCGCCGGGCTGATCGAGACCTATGCCGAGCCGGGCGGCTCGGAAATGGACACCGGCGCCATCCTCACCGTCCACGCCAATGCCGACATCGCCCATATCCATGACCGGATGCCGGTGGTGATCCATCCGCAGGATTTCGCGCGCTGGCTGGATTGCCGCACGCTCGAGCCGCGCGACGTGGCCGATCTGCTTTGCCCGGCCCAGGCCGATTTCTTCGAGGCGATTCCGGTTTCCGACCTCGTCAACAAGGTCGCCAACACCGGACCGGAGATTCAGGAGAGGGGCGTCGTCGGGCCAGAGCCCGAGAAGGTCAGGCACCAGAAGTCCGGCGCAGACGACAGTCAGATGACCTTATTCTAGCAGAAGCTGCTATTCCCAGGCGCCCGTGAGCGCCTCAACCTTCACCGCCGGCGCGTGCCGGCCGCGCGTACATCAGGCAGCGCGTGGCGATACGATCTTCTGCGCCGGCTTCTTCTTCTTGGCGGTGTGGAGAAGGGCGGCGACGATCGCGGCCGGGCCGATTGCCCGATAGTGGCTGGCAAGCGCCGGTTGCTTGGCGCGGCTGGGTTCTTGCTTGGTTCGTGGCATTTTTCTCTTCCCTGGTAACGATTTCGTGTCTGCGTTTGCTAGCCGAATCCGACCAAATCGTGACGTGTGCTGGTCTAGCCGGCGAATGTTTCATGACTGTGCCGACATGTTTAATAAAATGTTTCAGTGCATCATTACCTGTGATCCAGCGACTCTTTTGTCGAAAGTTGCGACTTGACGGCAACACCGGGCAAGGCGATAAAGCCGCCCATGAAAACGTCTTTCGCCATTTGTGGCATTTGCATTATTGGCTAGCCTCGCGCTGGTCCGGACGTTTTCGCCTCATCTTCCTTCTAGAGTGGACAAACGCCCCGGCCAGCAGGCTGGAGCCTGATTTGTGCCTTGGCGCAAGGAGGTTCCAGAACTAACACACCGGGAAGGCACGAATGTCTGACGCATCGAAGGGCTTGCGCCTCTACAACACGCTAACGCGGAGCAAGGAGGACTTCTTCCCGATCGATCCGCGCAATGTGCGCGTGTATGTCTGCGGCCCAACGGTCTACGACTTTGCCCATATCGGCAACGCGCGACCGGTGATCGTCTTCGACGTGCTCTTCCGTCTGTTGCGCCAACTCTACGGCCAAGCCCAGGTCACATATGTGCGTAACATCACAGATGTCGACGACAAGATTAACGTCCGCGCATTGCGCGATTTCGGCGACGAGATTTCCTCGGGAAAATTGTCGCTGAACGAGGCCATCAGACGGGTAACGGAAAAGACCGCCGACCAGTTCCACAAGGATGTGGCGGCGCTCGGCTGCCTGGAGCCGTCCGTCGAGCCGCGCGCCACCGAGTTCGTCGAGCCGCGCGCCGATGGCAAGGTCGACATGGTTAGCTTGATTCAACGCCTGATCGAACGCGGCCATGCGTATGTTGCTGAAGGCGAAGTCCTGTTCGACACCGCCTCGATGCCGGACTACGGCCAATTGTCGAAGCGCAATCTCGACGAGCAGCAGGCCGGCGCCCGCGTAGCCGTCGACGCGCACAAGAAAAACCCTGGCGACTTTGTCTTGTGGAAGCTGTCTTCGCCGGAAGAGCCGGGCTGGGACAGCCCGTGGGGCAGGGGCCGGCCCGGTTGGCACATCGAGTGCTCGGCGATGTCTGCCGCCTACCTCGGCGAGGTCTTCGACATCCATGGCGGCGGTCTCGACCTGATCTTCCCGCACCACGAGAACGAGATCGCCCAGTCGCGCTGCGCCCACGGCACCGACGTCATGGCAAAGGTGTGGATGCACAACGGCTTCCTGCAGGTCGAGGGGCAGAAGATGTCCAAGAGCCTTGGCAATTTCCATTCGATCAGCGAGCTGCTGGAGACCGAGACCTTCGGCGGCCGCAGATGGCCCGGCGAGGTGCTCAGGCTGGCGATGCTGATGACGCATTACCGCGAGCCGATCGACTTTTCGGTGCGCAAGCTGGAAGAAGCGGAGAATACGCTGCGTAAGTGGAAGCGGGCGGCGGACCTGGCGCCTGCGGCGGCAAGCCAGTTGCCGGCGGAAATGGTGGAGGCCCTGTCGGACGATCTCGCCACCTATGCCGCATTCCAGGTGCTGACGCAGCTGGCCGGCGAGGCGGTGGATTTCAATGCTGCGGCTGGCGGCAACATGGCCGCCGCGGGCAACGATGCTGCCGCTTCGCTGAAGGCGGCGCTGCTGTTCCTCGGCTTCGACGTTACGCCAGCCAAGGTCGATGAAGACGCTATCGCCACGGCTATCACCAAACGACTCGCGCTCACCGCCGCTGGAAACTGGGCCGAGGCCGACCGCATCCGCGCCGACTTGCTGGCGCAAGGTATACAGTTGAAGGACGGCAAGGACCCTGTCACCGGCGAACGCATCACCACCTGGGAGGTAAAAAGATGATCGATCATCTCGGCATCACCGTTTCCGATTTCGAGGCGTCGAATGTTTTCTACGACAAGGCGATGGCACCGCTCGGTGCCTCGCTGCTCTACATGGTGCCGCAAGAATACACCGGCGGCGCCAAGGTCGGCGGCTATGGCCGCGACCGGCCGGTGTTCTGGCTGCATCAAGGCAAGGACAAGCCGAAGGACCGCCAGCACGTCGCCTTCACCGCACGCAGCCGCGCCGAGGTCGATGCCTTCCATGCCGCGGCAATCGCCGCAGGCGGCAAGGACAATGGGGCGCCGGGCCTGCGGCCGCACTATCATGCCAACTATTACGGCGCCTTCGTCTTCGATCCCGACGGCAACAATGTCGAAGCCGTCTGCCATATCCCGGAGTGACGCGATGAGCCTCGACAACCGGCCGATCTATACCGGCGGCTGCCAGTGCGGTGCGGTGCGCTTCCGCGTCGAAGGCGCGCTTGGCGACGCCTCCGTCTGCCACTGCCGCATGTGCCAGAAGGCGTTCGGCGCCTTCTATGCGCCACTGGTCTCGGTGCGCGGCGCCAAACTCGACTGGACACGTGGCCAGCCGAAATATTTCCGCTCGTCGAACCATGTGAAACGCGGCTTCTGCGCCAATTGCGGCACGCCGCTGACCTTCACCGCCCCGGACGGCGTCGGCCTCGCCATCGGTGCCTTCGATGCCCCGCACGAGATCGTGCCGCAGATCCAGTGGGGGATCGAGGCAAAGCTGCCCTATGTCGACACCATCCCGCAATTGCCGGGCGAGGAAACGGCGGCCGACATTGCGTCGGCTCCCTATCTCGCCGACCTCGTCTCCTATCAGCATCCAGACCACGACACCGAACAATGGCCACCGGAGGAAAGATCATGACCGAAACGGTACGAACCGGCGGCTGCCAGTGCGGCGCCGTACGCTTCCGCATCCATGGCGCGCTCGGGCGCCCGTCTATCTGCCATTGCCGCATGTGCCAGAAACAGTTCGGCTCGTTCTTCGGCGCGCTGGTGACGGTGCCGAGCGACGGCGTCGAATGGGTGCGCGAGGAGCCGAGCTATTTCCAGTCATCGGTCAACATCGATCGCGGCTTCTGCGCCCGCTGCGGAACGCCACTGACCTACCGTAAGCCTGGCGCGCTGGAGATCGCCATCGGCGCCTTCGACGACCGCTCCGACCTCGCGCCGCAGATCCAGGTCAATTACGCCGTCCGGCTGCCCTGGGTGGAGAAGATCTTCGAAGCGCCGATCCTCGACGATCCCGACTATTATGCACGGCAGGAATCGATCATCTCCTTCCAGCATCCCGATCACGAAACGGCCGACTGGCCAGCGCACGGTTTGCAACTATGAGCAGCGGACTTCGTACGCTCTATCCCGAGATCGAGGCCTTCGAGTCCGGCATGCTCGATGTCGGCGACGGCCATCAGATTTACTGGGAGCGCTCCGGCACCAGGGGCGCCAAGCCTGCGGTGTTCCTGCACGGCGGGCCTGGCGGCACCATCTCGCCGAAGCACCGGCGGCTGTTCGACCCGAAGCTCTATGATGTCGTCCTGTTCGATCAGCGCGGCTGCGGCAAGTCGACGCCCAACGCCTCGCTCGAGGCCAATACCACCTGGCACCTTGTCGCCGACATCGAGCGCCTGCGAAAAATGTGCGGCTTCGACACATGGCTGGTGTTCGGCGGCTCCTGGGGCTCGACGCTGGCGCTCGCCTACGCCGAGACGCATACCGAGCGGGTCAGCGAACTGGTCGTACGCGGCATCTACACGCTGACCCGGCCGGAGCTCGAATGGTATTACCAGTTTGGCGTCTCGGAAATGTTTCCCGACAAGTGGGAGCGCTTCCTGGCGCCGATCCCCGAAGCTGAGCGCAGCGACATGATGGCCGCCTACCGCAAGCGGCTGGTCGGCAGCGACCGCAAGGCGCAGATCGAGGCCGCCCGTGCCTGGAGCCTGTGGGAAGGTGAGACGATCACGCTGTTGCCGGAGCCGGAAACCAGCGAGCAGTTCGGGCAGGACGACTACGCCATCGCCTTCGCCCGCATCGAGAACCATTATTTCGTCCATGCCGGCTGGCTGGAGGAGGGGCAACTGCTGCGTGACGCGTGGAAGCTCAGGGACATCCCCGGCACCATTGTCCACGGCCGCTATGACATGCCGTGCCCGGCGCGCTACGCCTGGGCGCTGCACAAGGCGTGGCCGAAAGCGGATTTCCACCTGATCGAGGGTGCCGGCCATGCCTATTCGGAACCAGGCATCCTCGACCGACTGATCCGGTCGACGGATATGTTTGCGGGAAAATGATGATGCCGGCGCCCACCCCCCTCTGCCCTGCCGGCCATCTCCCCCTCAAGGGGCGAGATTGGCTGTCATTGCGATTTTCGCAAATCTCCAGCGTTGCAGGAAAAGGGTGGGCGACGAAACTGCCGATCTTCCCCCTTGAGGGGGAGATGCCCGGCAGAGCAGAGGGGGGCGTTCAAGCGCCCACGCAACCATGAAAAAACAGCGCCTCTATCTCTTCGACACCACGCTGCGCGACGGCCAGCAGACGCCGGGCATCGACTTTTCCGTCGAGGACAAGATCGCCATCGCCAAGCTGCTCGACGACTTCGGCATCGACTATGTCGAGGGCGGCTATCCCGGCGCCAATCCGACCGACACCGCCTTCTTCCAGGAGAAGCGCACGGCAAGCGCCAAGTTCGTCGCTTTCGGCATGACCAAGCGGGCAGGAGTATCGGTTTCGAACGATCCCGGTCTCGCGGCGCTGGTACAGTCGAAGTCGGACGCCATCTGCTTTGTCGCCAAGAGCTGGGACTACCATGTCCGCGTCGCGCTTGGCTGCACCAATGAGGAGAACATCGAGGCGATCAAGACCTCGGTCGAGGCGGCGATCGCTGCCGGCAAGGAGGCGATGGTCGACTGCGAGCATTTCTTCGACGGCTTCAAAGCCAATCCCGACTATGCGCTGGCCTGCGCCAGGACCGCCTATGACGCCGCTGCGCGCTGGGTGGTGCTGTGCGACACCAATGGCGGCACGCAGCCGTCGGAGGTTCGCGCCATCGTCGACAAGGTTATCGCTTCCGGCATCCCCGGCGACCATCTCGGCATCCACGCCCATGACGATACCGGCCAGGCGGTGGCCAATTCGCTAGCCGCCGTCGAGGCCGGCGTCCGCCAGATCCAGGGCACGCTGAACGGCATAGGCGAGCGTTGCGGCAATGCCAATCTGATTTCGATCGTGCCAACGCTGGCGTTGAAGCCGGCTTTCTCCAACCGCTTTGTAACAGGCATCTCGGCCGAGGCCCTGATGGGTGTATCCAGGCTTTCCCGCGCGTTCGACGAACTCTTGAACCGGGCGCCGGAAGCGCAGGCACCCTATGTCGGCGCCTCGGCCTTCGCCACCAAGGCCGGCATCCATGCCTCCGCACTGGCCAAGGAGCCGGCGACCTATGAGCATGTGCCGCCGGAAGCGGTCGGCAACCGCCGCCGCGTCATGGTCTCGGACCAGGGCGGCAAGGCCAATTTTCTCGCCGAGCTGAAGCGGCGCGGCATCGACATGCCGAAGGACGATCAGCGGCTCGACGCACTGATATCAGTGGTCAAGGAACGCGAGGCCGAGGGCTATGCCTATGAGGGCGCCGACGCCAGCTTCGAGCTCCTGGCGCGCAAGATGCTGCATGGCCTGCCGGAGTTCTTCAGAGTCACCTCGTTCCGCTGCATGGTCGAGCGCCGCTTCGACGCCAACGGCAACCTGAAGACGGTCTCCGAGGCAATCGTCAAGGTGCTGGTCGATGGCGATGAGAAGATGTCGGTGGCCGAAGGCCACGGCCCGGTCAACGCGCTCGACATCGCGCTCCGCAAGGATCTCGGCAAGTACCAGAACGAGATCGCCGACCTCGAACTGGCCGACTTCAAGGTGCGTATCCTCAATGGCGGCACCGAGGCGATCACTCGCGTGTTGGTCGAATCACATGATGCAACCGGCGCCCGCTGGTGGACGGTCGGCGTCTCGGAAAACATCATCGACGCCTCGTTCCAGGCGCTGATGGATTCGATCGTCTACAAGCTGATGAAGAACCGCGACATGGCCGGGCTGGTTGCGGCGGAGTAGGGTAGCCCCGCGGAGCGAGGGCGAGGCCCAGGTTCTGCGAAGGCAACCGCCGTTAAACCATCAGCGAAAGTCCATTGATCCATCAGAAATTTGCGATGGTCTTGGCAAGGCGGCTGGCGCATAGGGTTGGGCCATGGCCACGCAAGCAATTTCATCGGAAGCAGACTCCAGGGCGCGTCGCGGCTTCCTGCTGGCGCTGGGCGCCTACCTTTTGTGGGGGCTGCTGCCTTTCTACATGAAAGCGGTCGCGCATCTGCCGCTGGCCGAGGTCATCGCCCACCGCGTCGTCTGGTCGGTGCCGATCGCTGCCGCCGTTCTGGTCTGGGCCGGCCGCACGGCGGACTTCAAGGCAGCGCTGCGCTCGCCGCGCACCATCGCGATGGCGGCGCTGACAGCGGCGCTGATCTCGATCAACTGGGGCATATATGTCTGGGCGATCGCGGTCGACCGCACCGTCGAGACCGCGCTTGGCTACTATATCAATCCGCTGGTCAACATCGTCGTTGGCGCGCTGCTGCTCGGTGAGCGGCTCGGCCGGCTGCAGATCGCGGCGGTGGTGCTGGCGGCGGTCGCGGTCGCGGTGCTGACCGTCGACGCAGGCAAGCTGCCCTGGGTGTCGCTGGCGCTGGCGTTTTCGTTTGCCGCCTACGCTTTCTTCCGCAAGACGCTGCCGATCGGTCCGAGCCAGGGTTTTCTGCTCGAAGTGCTGCTGCTATCGGTGCCGGCGCTCGGCTACATCACCTATCTGATCGCCACGGGACAGGACCATTTCGTCTCGAGCTCGTTGAGCGATACGGTTTTGCTGATCGGCTGCGGCCCGGTGACGGCAGTGCCGCTGCTGTTGTTTGCGTTCGGCGCCAGGCTGCTGCGGCTCTCGACGATCGGCATCATGCAATATATCGCGCCGACCATCGTGTTCTTGATCGCCGTGCTGATCTTCGGCGAACCCTTCGGCAGCACGCAGGCCATCGCCTTTGTTCTGATCTGGACGGCGCTGGCAATCTACTCCTGGTCGATGTTCCGTGGCCGCGAGGTCCGGCCGGCAGCAGCATAGGGGTCGCCAATGTACGTGCTTCACATCGCCAACAAGAATTATTCCTCGTGGTCGCTGCGGCCATGGGGGCTGATGCGGATGCTGGACATCCCGTTCGAGGAGCGGCTGACGCCATTCCCGACCGGGTCGAGCTGGAGCCTCTACCGGCCGTTCTCGCCCAGCGGTCGGGTGCCGTGCCTGGTCGACGACGGCTGGGCGGTCTGGGATTCGCTTGCCATTATCGAATATCTGGCCGAGCGCCATGAAGGCATCTGGCCTGCCGACGCCAGGGCAAGGGCCTGGGCGCGGTCTGCCGCCGCCGAAATGCATTCGAGCTTCACCGCCTTGCGCGGTTTATGCCCGATGAATTGCGGCGTCCGCGTCGAGCCGTTGCCGATGTCGGATGCACTGAAGCACGATCTCTTCCGCCTCGGCGATCTTTGGAACGATGGCCTGAACCGCTTCGGCGGGCCGTTCCTCGCCGGCGACCGCTTTACTGCCGCAGACGCATTCTTTGCGCCGGTGGCGTTTCGCGTGCAGTCCTACGGCCTGTCTTTCGAGGGCGCAGCTGCCGGCTATCCGGCGCGACTGCTCGCCTTGCCGGCAATGCGCGAATGGTATGCGGCTGGCCTTGCCGAGACCTGGCGCGAGCCGGAGCATGAAGCGGAAGTGCGCGCCGCGGGCACCGTCATCGAGGATTTTCGCGCGACAGCGTGAATTACATCCGCCCGAGCCGCCTGACATAGAAATAGACGGCCGCCGCGATAAGCAGCGATACCGCCGATACCGCCCAAAAACCCATCGGGGTGTTGACCAGCGGCAGGCCGCCGACATTCATCCCGAACAGGCCCGAGATGATGGTCATCGGCAACAGCACCGCCGTCATTACCGACAGCACATAGAGCAACTGATTCGACTGCGTCGTCAGCTTGGCCATCAGCTCGTCCTGCAACAGCCGGGCCCGCGCCTGCAATTGCTCACCGTCATGATGCAGCGTCTGCGCCCGGTGCGACAGCCGCGCCGCCATGTCATTGATCGCGTCGGGCAGGTCGTTGCGGTGCGAATGGTCGAGGTGGCGGAACAGACTGGTCAGCGTCGCCATCTGCCGGTGGATCACCACCAGGTGGCGGCGCGCATCGACCAACGCCTGCCGTTCATTGTGCCATGCATCGCAGACGATGCGATCCTCAATGCCGTCGAGCGCGTCGCTGAGACCGGTGAGCTCCGCCGCCATGCCGTCGAGCGACTGGCCCATGACCGCCTCGATCAGTTCCGCCGGCGAGCGGAAGCGGCGCGAACCATTGTCGATCGCCTTGCGGATATTGTCCACCGACTGCAGCGGCTGCTTGCGGGCGCCGATCAGCGTCGTGCCGTTGAAGGCAAAGCGGAAATGGCCGAGCCCGCGCGCCTCCGCCGAATAGTCGTGGCGCAAATCCGGCAGGTCGCCATAGAGCCAGTCGTCTTCGAGGTCGATGTGGCAGCCATGGCCGGCCGACAGGAAGGCCTCGCGCACCGGCGGCGGCAGCGCCGCTTCGCTGGCGATCTCGTGGCGGGCGCGCATGTCGGAGAGCTGGTAGCTGCGCCAGGTCCAGTGCGCGTCCGCCGCGTCTTTCGTCCGCGCGCCTTCGGCGGTGAAATGATAGATGAAGAACAGCCCGTGCTCGTCGGGCAGGTACGGCGACAAGTCGGTGCCTTCCGGGTTGAGAGCGATGTTCATGGTCGCTTGGCCAGCTTCTCGAATACAGCGCCGCGCAACGGCAGCCTGTGATTTTTAGCACGGGTACCCCCGGCCGGTGTGACAGTTTGTTGACACTTTGACTGTCATCCGAGGCGCGCCTGCAACTGCCCACGTCGTGATGCGCCATCGAGAGCGGGCGGTCGCGAATTCCTGGCCCTGATGCGAATATTGCAGCAACAGATCACAAACGCCGCTGTTTGGAGGCAATTTGGAATAATGCCGTTGACTAGTGTTTACGCAAAGCGCACGACGCAAGTCCATGCGGAGGACGTCCGATGCATGCCGGCTTCCCACGAAACGTTCTCATAGCGGTATTGGGAGCCGTCATGGCGAGTTGCGCTGGCTTTTCGGCGCAGAAAACTGGGGCAATAACCGGCTATGGCCCCAACCCCACTTTGCCGAAACCAAGACCGACGCTGATCCCGACCGTCAACATCGCCGAGGCGAAAGGCTGGCAAAAAGGTGGTATGCCGACCCCGGCGAAGGGGCTGACGGTGAACGCCTTTGCCACCGGCCTCGACCATCCGCGCTGGCTGCATGTGCTTCCGAACGGCGACGTACTGGTTGCCGAAACCAATGCCCCTGCCAAGCATGACGAAGGCTTCAGTCTTAGAAAGGTCTTCATGGACCTGGCTATGAAGCGAGCCGGCGCCGCGACCACAAGCGCCAACCGCATCACGCTCCTGCGCGACACCAATGGCGACGGCATTGCGGATGTGCGCAGGACGTTCGCGGAAGGCCTCAATTCACCCTTCGGTATGACGCTGTCCAAAGGCAAGCTCTATGTCGCGAATACCGACGCGCTCGTCGCTTTCCCCTACTTCAATGGCCAGACCCGAGTCACCACGCCGCCCGAAAAGATCATCGACTTGCCGGCCGGAGACCTCAACCATCATTGGACCAAGGACGTGATCGCAAGTCCGGATGGACGCAAGCTCTATGTCACCGTCGGCTCCAACAGCAATGTGGCAGAAAACGGCATAGCCGCGGAGAAGAACCGCGCCGCCGTCCTTGAAGTGGATGGGTCCACCCGCCGCACACGGGTCTTCGCCTCGGGGCTGCGCAACCCGAACGGGCTCTCCTGGAATCCTGAGACTGGCGAGCTTTGGGTCGCCGTGAACGAGCGTGACGAGATCGGCGACGATCTCGTGCCGGATTACATGACCTCGGTTCGTGACGGCGCTTTCTACGGCTGGCCCTACAGCTACTATGGCCAGAACGTCGACAACCGCGTCAGGCCGCAGCGCCCCGATCTCGTGGCGAGGGCAGTCAAGCCCGATTACGCGCTGGGTTCCCATACCGCCTCGCTGGGACTGACCTTCTCCAAAGGCGTGCAGCTCGGTGCGGCCTACGGCAACGGCGCCTTCGTCGGCCAACACGGCTCGTGGAACAGAAGCGTGCACAGCGGTTACAAGGTGATCTTCGTGCCGTTCCGTGGTGGTAAACCGAGCGGTCCACCGAAGGATGTGCTCACTGGCTTCATCGGGCGTGATGGCAAGGCGATGGGCCGTCCGGTCGGCGTTGCTATCGATCAGACTGGCGCGCTGCTCGTCACCGACGATGTCGGTAACGTCATCTGGCGGGTCAGCCGGGCGAATGGGCGTTGAGCGCAGCTGCCTTTCCGGATCCTCACCAAATCCGCTCATGCGCCTCTTCTAGTAGACACGCGCACTGGCTGGCTCGCCGCCAGCCGCGTCCGTTCGACGCCGCCGCTCAGCGCTTCGGCCCGAAGCCGGGATAGGGGCTGAGCGGCACGACGGCGGCAATATCCATCATGCCGGCCTTGACCAGCGGCAGAGCGGCGAGATGGCGGCGCACATCTGCATCGCTGCCGGCCTCGAACATCATGCCGCTGCCTGGAATGTCGCCGCGATTCCACACCTGGCGCACCGCGCCTTCGGCATAGAGTGAGCGGCGCTGCTCGGCCTCTTCGGGCAGAAGCGGGGCGAAATCGGCGTCGGTGAATTTTTCGGTATTACGGGCAAGAAGGGCAAAGAACTGCATGGCGGTCTCCTGTGGTTGGGATGGCGAAACTATCGCCTTGGCTGGCCAGACAGTCCAAGACTGATTAGGCTAAAGTTGAGACCTTTCAGGACTGAAGAAAAATGTTCGACCTGCGCCAGCTTCGCTATTTCGTTGCTGTGGCCGAAACCGGCAATGTCGGCCGCGCCGCCGAATTGCTGCATATCTCGCAGTCGCCGCTCAGCCGCCAGATCATGCAGCTCGAAGAGCAGCTAGGCGTCACGCTTTTCGAACGAGCGAAGCAGAGGGTCCATCTCAATGCCGAGGGCCGCGCCTTCCTTGCCGAGGCACGTGGGCTGCTGGCTAATGCGCGGCGATTGGAAGAGCTCGGCCGCGACCTTGCCAGTGGCGCGGTCGGCCGCCTGGCCATCGGCTATGTCGAGGGCGCGGTTCATGCCGGCCTCGTCGCTCTGATGTTGCGGCAGTTCCGCCGCGACCGGCCCGAATTCCATCTCAGGCTGATGAGCCAGCGTTCCGCTGCGCAGCTGGAGGGGCTGCGTCAGCGCGAGCTCGATCTGGGCCTGGTCTATTCGCCGCCGGCCGCCGACGATCCTGACATTGCCGCCATGCTGATCAAGCGCGAGCCACTGGTGCTGGCCATGCCGGCCAGCGATCCGCTTGCCGATGTCGCCGACATCCGGCCGCAGCATCTCGACGGCCGTACCTGGATCACCGTGGTGCGCCAGCCGGACGATACCAACCGCGGCCAGTTCCTGGCCGCCTGCGCCAAGGCCGGCTTTGTGCCTGATATTGCCTACGAGACGGCCGATCCGCTGACATCGCTCGGCCTGGTCAGCGCCGGGCTTGGCCTGGCGACGGTACAGGCGAGCCTGCGGAGCGCCGCTCCGCCCGAAATCGTGTTTCGCGAATTGCTGTGGTTCGAACGCACCGTCTCGATCCATCTCGCCTGGCGGCGCCAGGACCGGCGCGTGGTAATTGCCGCCTTGCGGCAGGCGGTCCGGCAGGAGGCAAGCAAGCAGGGTTAGAGCCTGTCGATCACCGACTGCACCCCCTCGGTCGGCGCGTCGACGGATGACCCCGCCACCATGATGGCGGCGACGATGGCTTCCGGGTCCTCGACCACCAGCGGCCTGACCCGCTGCGCGGTGTGGATGAAGCCTTCGGCCGCCATATGGTCGAGCAGCGCCAGCATCGGATCCCAGAACCCCTTGATATTGCCGAAGACAATCGGCTTGCGGTGATGGCCGAGTTGGGCCCAGGTCATGATCTCGACGATCTCCTCGACCGTGCCGATGCCGCCGGGCAGCGCCACAAAGGCGTCGGATTTTTCGAACATGCTATGTTTGCGCTCGTGCATGTTTTCGGTGATCACGAGCTCGTCGAGCCGGTCAAGCGCGGTTTCGGTTGCCTCCCTGTTGATCAGGAAGCGCGGAATGATGCCCGTCACCTTGCCGCCGGCCCGCATTGCGCCTTCGGCGACGGCTCCCATAATGCCTTTGGTACCGCCGCCATAGATCAGACGCAGGCCTGACCTGGCGATCGAGCGCCCGAGCAGGTGTCCGGCCTTGACATAGGTTTCATCGCGGCCGGTAGACGAGCCGCAATAGACGCAGACGGATCGGATCGTGTTCATGGTATGATTGGTGATAGGGACTATCAACGCGGTCAAGCCCTGGGGCGGGCTTTTTCTTGTCGGCCCCTTTTTGTTGTCGACCTTGGCAAAACACGCTAAACCGGCGTTAGGTGGCTAAGGGGCAGGGAAATATGGCAATTAATCCATTGAAGGCGCTTTTGTTCGCCGCCGGCGGCTCCGTCGCCGTGGCGGGAACCGCCTATGTGTCGGGCGCGCTCGACCCGTATCTCAATCGCACGCCGCCCGCGGAAGTGGCGGCGCTGGCGCCGCCGGCAGCGGAGCCGGCCGGCTCGGGAACCGAGGGACGTGTTCCGCGGGCACCGGCCGCGGCCACCGATGCGATGGCGCCAGCCGCGCCTGCTCCGGGGGCGGATGCCGCAGCGCCTGCCGCACCAGGTACCATTGCGCCGACCTTCGATGTCGTGCGTGTCGAAAGCAACGGCTCGATCGTCGTCGCCGGCAATGCCACGCCCAATGCCAATGTCGAGATCCTCAACGGTTCGGCGGTTCTCGGCTCGACGGTCGCCGGTCCCGATGGCGCCTTCGCCATCGTTCTCGACGATCCGCTGAAGCCCGGCGACTACACGATCACGCTGCGCTCGACGACTCCCGACAAGGTCGCCGCCGCCTCGGCACAGACCGCCCTGGTCTCGGTACCGGCAAATCCAACGGGCCAGGTGCTGGCCATGGTCGAGGAACCCGGCAAGCCGTCCGAATTGCTCACCGTTCCGGCGCCCGAGACAAAACCTGACGCGCCGGCTGCCGGCGACCAGGCAGCGGCCACCGCGGCGCCAGCGCCAACCACGCAGGCGCCTGCCGCACCCGCTGTGGCGGAAGCCACATCCGCGCCAGCTGCACCCGCTGCTGGGACGGAACCCAAGATCGTCGTCGAGGCGGTCGAGATCGATGGCAGGAAGGTTTTCGTCGCTGGCATCGCCGATCCCGGCCGCAAGGTGCGCGCCTATGCCAACGACATCCTGCTCGGCGACGCGCAGACCTCGGCTGACGGCCATTTCCTGGTCGAGGCAACGCGCGACATCCCTGTCGGCAGCTACACCATTCATGTCGATGTGCTCGATGCCGACGGGGCGAAGGTGGTAGCGCGTGCCGCCGTGCCCTTCGAGCGCGAGCCGGGCGAGTCGGTCTCGGCCGTTGCGCCGACCGAACTGAAGCCGGCCGCGCCGGCAACGTCTGCACCCGCAACCGAGGCTCCGGCCGATGTCGCGGCGGCAAGCCCCCCGGAGACCGTGGCCCCCAAGCTCGAGCAGACCGACGGCGCCGTCATCATCCGTCGCCACGACACGCTGTGGCGGATTTCACGACGAGTCTATGGCTACGGCGTGCGCTATTCGACCATTTACCTCGCCAACCAGGACCAGATCAGCAATCCCAACCGCATCTGGCCGGGTCAGGTGTTCAAGGTCCCGGAAAAGTCGAAGGAAGGCGAGGCTGCCGACCTCAAGGCGTTGGGCGATCAGGTGACGACGGCCCCAAGCAAGGCAAACTAGAAATAGCCGAACTGCCCACGAGAGCAGCTTGCGACAAGACTGGTCATCGTTTATCGCCGATGGACGATGATCGAATCTCCCCTCAATAGAAGCTGCCGCGTAGCCAGCTGCGAGCCGGACAGCCATGCCTTCGCCACCCGCCTTGCAGCCCTTTCGCATCCGGCACGAATCGAAATCCTCAAGCATCTTTCGGCCAGCCGCTCCTGCTGCTGCCGCGAGGTCGTCGATCATCTCGACCTGGCGCAGTCCACCGTTTCCCAGCACCTGAAGATACTGGTCGAAGCCGGGCTTGTCCGCTTCGAGCCGGACCGCCAGCGCTCGCGCTATGAGCTCGACCGCGCCGCGCTCGCCGGCCTTTCCGCATCGCTGTCCGCGCTCGTCAATTCCTGCTGCTCCGGCCGCTAAGAGAGAAAAAGGCAACAAAATGGCCGAAAAGACCGTCTCCGCCGAATCCGGCTCGACCTATAACACGCTGCGCAATCTGTGGCCCTATATGTGGCCGGCCGACCGCGCCGACCTCAGGGCGCGGGTGGTGTGGGCGACCGTGCTTCTGGTCGTCGCCAAGCTGACGCTGGTTGCCGGGCCCTATTTCTTCAAATGGGCGACCGACGCGCTGGCTGGTGACGCCAAGTCGCCGCCGCCGCTGCCGGCCTTCCTGTTGGCGCCGGTGATGCTGGTCGTCGCCTACAATGTCGTGCGGCTGGTGCAGCTCGGCTTCAACCAGCTGCGCGATGCGCTGTTTGCCCGCGTCGGGCAATATGCCGTGCGCCAGCTCGCCTTCCGCACCTTCATCCACATGCATCAACTGTCGCTGCGCTTTCATCTCGAACGCCGCACCGGCGGCCTGTCGCGCATCATCGAGCGCGGCACCAAGGGCATCGAGACGATCGTTCGCTTCACCGTGCTCAATACCTTGCCGACCATCCTGGAATTTGCGCTGACGGCCGGCATCTTTGCTTACACCTATGGCTGGAAATATGTTGCGGTCGTCGCGGTCACGGTCTGGCTGTATGTCTGGTTCACGGTCAGGGCGAGCGACTGGCGCATCGGCATCCGCCGCGACATGAACGACAGCGACACCGACGCCAACACCAAGGCGATCGATTCGCTGCTCAATTTCGAGACGGTCAAATATTTCAACAACGAGGCCATGGAGGCCCAGCGCTTCGACCGCTCGATGGCGCGCTACGAGATCGCCGCGACCAGGATCTGGACCTCGCTCGGCTGGCTGAACTTCGGCCAGGGCATCATCTTTGGTCTCGGCACGGTCGTCGTCATGTGCCTGTCGGTGCTGGAAGTGCAAGCCGGCACGCAGAGCGTCGGCGATTTCGTCTTCATCAACGCCATGCTGATGCAGCTTTCGGTGCCGCTCAACTTCATCGGCTTCATCTATCGCGAAATCCGGCAAGGATTGACCGACATCGAGCAGATGTTCGACCTGCTCGATGTGCCGCAGGAAATCGTCGATCGGCCCGACGCCAGGCCGTTGGCCGTCGGCGCCGGCAAGGTCGAGTTCCGCGACGTGCACTTCTCCTATGATCCGAACCGTAAGATCCTGAAGGGCATCAGCTTCGAGGTGCCGGCCGGCAAGACGGTTGCCATCGTTGGGCCGTCCGGCGCCGGAAAGTCGACGATTTCGCGGCTCCTGTTCCGCTTCTACGACATCCAGCGCGGCAAGGTGCTGATCGACGGCCAGGACATCCGCGACGTGACGCAGGAGAGCCTGCGTGCGGCGATCGGCATGGTGCCGCAGGACACCGTTCTGTTTAACGACACCATCGCCTACAACATCCGCTACGGCCGCGTCGACGCCAGCGAGGAGGATGTGCGCAAGGCGGCCGAACTCGCCCAGATCGGGCCGTTCATCGAGCGGCTGCCCGCTGGTTACCGTTCGATGGTCGGCGAGCGCGGGCTGAAGCTGTCCGGCGGCGAGAAGCAGCGCGTGGCCATCGCCCGCACCATCCTGAAGGCGCCGCCGATCCTGATGCTCGACGAGGCGACCTCGGCGCTGGACAGCCACACCGAGCAGGAGATCCAGGCGGCGCTCGACCTGGTCAGCCGCGGCCGCACTACCATCGTCATTGCCCACCGGCTGTCGACGGTGATTTCGGCCGATGAGATCATCGTGCTGCAGGACGGCCAGATCGCCGAGCGCGGCACCCATGCCGCCTTGCTGCGCAAGCATGGCCTCTATGCCTCGATGTGGGACCGCCAGCGCGAGGCGACGGAAGCCGAGGAGCGGCTGCGCATCGCTCGCGAGAGCGACGAGTTCGGCGTCGTCGTCCGCCGCCGCACCTCAGAGATGAGCTGACGATTCAGGAGAAGTGAACGGAAATTCGGGAGGCGATTTTTCCGCTTGACCTCAATCTAAGTTGAGCTTGTAGACCGTTTTTTGATCGCAGCAGAACGCGTCGTTCAAGAACGGAGACAATCGATATGAGTGAGATAAATCAGGCGGTTAACGGCGGCAGCGTGTTCAGAGTGGACAAGTTCGTCGTCCCTGCCAATGCCCGCGAGGAGATAATCGCCAAGGTCAGGATGACGCATGAATTGCTGCGCCAGCAGCAGGGCTTCGTGCAGGATTTCCTGCTCGAGCAATACTCGGGGCCAGGCGAGTTCAACCTTGTGACGATTGTCGAATGGGAAAGCCAGGCGGCCGTCGACAAGGTGGTGCCGATCATCAAGGCCGCGCATGAGCGCATTGCCTTCAACCCTCAGGAGACGATCGCCCGGCTCGGCGTCAGGGCCGATATCGCCAACTATCAGCGGATTCCCGGCGTCTAGTTCCTCCCCGGCCAGCCGGCACCGGGTGCAGGCGCCTCGACGCTGAGCACCTGGCCGGTGCGGGCATCGCTGATCATGTGTTCGAAGCCGCGCCATTCGGCGGCGACGATGAACAGCGTCTTGCCGTCGGTGCCGCCGAGCATGCAGGCAAAGCAGCCGCGATCGGCATCGACGCTCTCGACCATCGCGCCGCCCTCGCGCACCCGCACGCAGTGTCGGTTGGGCACGTCGGCATACCACACCGCGCCCTCGGCATCGAGGCAGATGCCGTCAGGAAAGCCGTTGCCGAGGTCGGCCCAAACCCGCCGTTTGGAAAGCCCGCCGTCGGCGGCGATGTCGAAGGCGGTCAGCCTGTTGGCGTGGGATTCGGCGACAATTAGCGTCTTGTTGTCAGGTGTTACCGCCATGCCGTTGGCAAAGGCAAGGTTCTCGGCCACCTGCCGGATCGAGCCGTCCTGAGCAATCAGCGCGATGGTGCCAGGGCCGAAATGCTGGCCCGGAGCAGGCGCCGGCCCGCCGCCATTGACGTAGATGTTGGCGCGCCCGTCGACGACGATCTCGTTCCACGGGCTCTTCGACAGATGTCGCAGATCGGCATGGGTGACGAGCGTCCCGTCTGCTTCCTGCCGCAGCAGCAGCCCTTCACGCCCGGAGACGACGAGCAGCCGTCCGTCCGGCAGCCAGTCTATGCAATAGGGCAGGGTGGCCGGCACGGTGAGCGCGATCTGGCTGTTGCCCTCTGCATCGACGGCAATGATTTCACCGGTTCCCCAATTGCAGACCCACAAGCGGTCGTCATGCCAGCGTGGCGACTCGCCGAACGCCAGGCCGTTGGTGATGACAAGTGCTTCTTTGGCTGCTGATTTCTGCGACCGCATGTGCTGGCTCCCTGGTTTTCTGAGCGGCTGGCGCTTCGCCGACCTTTGGCACCGTCGCGAAGCGCTGTCTTGCCAAGGACGGGCGAGGGGGTCCGGCCCCGACAACATGGATATGGAGATTTTGCTTTAGTTCTGTCTCGACCCTTCGCGCCCCCCTCTGTCCTGCCCTCTTTGCCGAAACTTGGCATCTCCCCCACAAGGAGGGAGATCAGCCGTCACGGCAGCTTTCGCCGATCTCCGCCGTCGAAGAAGAAAGGCACGTCCGACGGAGCTGCCAATCTTCCCCAAATGGGGGAGATGCCCGGTAGGGCAGAGGGGGGCGCTGTCCCGTCGACGTCAAACGCCGCAATGCGCCACACCGCCCCCCATTGTTGCGTTGCGGGGAGGGGGTGTTTCGGCTATTGAGGCCCGACCTGAAACTAGGGCGGCTGCCATTCCATGGACCTCGTCGACACGATCAAGAAAACGTTGGTTCCGATCCATCGCGAGGGTTACCCGTTCATCGCCGCCTTCGCCGCGGTGACGCTTTTCCTCGGCTATTTCTCCTCGATCCTGTTCTGGGTCTGCCTCATCCTGACGGCATGGTGCGTCTATTTCTTCCGCGATCCCGAGCGTGTCACGCCGGTCGACGACCGGCTGGTGGTGAGCCCGGCCGACGGCGTCATCACGGCGGTCGGCCCGGCCGTGCCGCCGCGCGAACTTGGCCTTGGCGGCGGTGAAATGACCCGCATCTCGGTTTTCATGGACGTCTTTTCCTGCCATGTGAACCGCGCCCCGGTGCGCGGCCGCATCACGCGGATCGAGCATCGGCCAGGCAAATTCCTTAACGCCGCGCTCGACAAGGCGAGCGCCGACAACGAACGCAACGGCCTGGTTATCGACAGCCCCAACGGCACGGTTGCCGCGGTGCAGATCGCCGGCCTGGTGGCGCGGCGCATCGTCTGCTGGGCGGAGACCGGCGGCACGATCGGTATCGGCGAGCGTTTCGGGCTGATCCGCTTCGGCTCGCGCGTCGACGTGTTCCTGCCTGCAACCGCGACGCCGCGTGTCGCCATCGGCCAGACGGCTGTCGGCGGCGAGACCGTGCTGGCCGAATTCGGCGGCGTTGCCGCGACGCCGCTGGTACGGGTTTCCTGAGTGGTGGGCGCGCCGTTCAAGAAATTCGAGGCGCACGGCCGCGGCGGCCCGCGCATCCGCGAAATCCCGATGCGCATGGTGCTGCCCAACCTCGTCACCGTGCTTGCCATCTGCGCCGGCCTTTCAGGCATCCGTTTCGGCTTCGAAGGCCGCTTCGAGCCGGCGGTGGTGATGGTGCTGCTCGCCGCCTTCCTCGACGGCATCGACGGCCGCCTGGCGCGGATGCTGAAGGCGACATCCAAATTCGGCGCGCAGATGGATTCGCTGGCCGACATCGTCAATTTCGGCGTCGCACCGGCGCTGGTTCTCTATGCGTTCCTGCTCGACCAAGCCGGTTCGCCGGGCTGGATCGCGGCACTGCTGTTCACCATCGCCTGCGGGCTGAGGCTCGCCCGCTTCAACGTGCTCGACGATGAGAAGACCGACCGCCCGATCTGGCAGGCCGAATATTTCGTCGGCGTGCCGGCGCCTGCTGGCGCGGTTCTGGTGATGCTGCCGCTCTATTTGTCTTTCCTCAGGCTTGGCCTCGAGCCCAGCCGCCTGGCCGCCTTCGTCGCCACCGGCTTCACCATCCTGGTCGCCTTCCTGCTGGTCAGCCGGCTGCCGGTCTATTCCGGCAAGAGCATCAAGGTGCCGGGCGACAGGGTGCTGCCGGTCATCCTTGCCGTCGTCCTCTACGTTCTGCTTCTGATGACCTATCCCTGGTACACGCTGACTGCCTCGGTCGCCGGCTATTTGCTCTTCCTGCCGTTCAGCGTGCGCGCCTATTCCAGACGAGCCAAGCGCGAAGGCGAGAAGGTGCCGCCTTCTGACATCGGCTGACAGGCCTGCTGCCAATTCGCTTCCCCCTGACGCGCCTGACGCGGGAACCTGCCGGGCAACTTGACCGTTCTGTCTCAGCGGGCGAGGCGCGCGACCTCGCGAAACGCCTCGCCACAGTTCTTGCAAGCTGCTGTATCAGGCACAGCACCTGACGAAGAGCGAGGAGAAATGGCCGTCGTCCTCATTGGTGCGTTGCTCATTGTCGCTGGCGTTGTCTATATGGCGAGCGCAGCTCTCAGACGCGGGCCGCTCAGCGATCCGGCGCCCGTTCGCGCAACGCCGGATCGCCCACCTCCAAATCTCGCAACGCCAGGTCCGACACTAGAGCCACGGCGGCGCGGCCTCGGTTTCCTCGGCCTGTCTCAGAACTGGCCGGGTTTGCTGATGATGGCGGTCGGTGTCATCCTGCTGTTGTCGGTGGTGGTGCTCGGCTGACGGACTCGAATACCGTTGAAAATCACGCCATCTTACTAGAGCGAATTCTCGACGAGCTCTTAGGCTGCAGCACTTAGCCCAAGCCGGTCGATCGCCAGCTTGCGGGCCGAGACATAGTCGGTCTTTCCCGAACCCAGCACCGGGATTTCCTCGACCTTGACGATGTCGTTCGGCACCATCAGTTCGGCAGCTCCTGCCTGCTTGCCGAACTCGCGCAACTCCTCGGGATCGGCGTTGCCGGCGGTGGTGACCAGCACGATGCGCTCGCCGCGCCGCTTGTCCGGCACCGCCACCACGGCGTGGTGCTCTTCCGGCCACAGCGATTGCACCAGCATCTCGACCGCGCCCAACGACACCATCTCGCCGGCGATCTTGGCGAAACGCTTGGCGCGGCCGCGAATGGTGATGAAGCCCTCGCGGTCGACCGAAACGATGTCGCCGGTGTCGTGCCAGCCCTCAAGCGGCTGCAGTTCGCCTGGCCGGTCTGATGTCATGTAGCCCATCATCAGGTTCGGCCCGTCGAGCCACAACCGTCCGGCGTCGCTGATGCCCTCGACCGGTTCGAGCTTCATGCGCATGGCCGGTAGCAACCGCCCGACCGTGCCGTCGCGGCCGTGGATGGCGGTGTTGACGGCGACGACCGGTGACGCCTCGGTCAGCCCGAAACCTTCGATGATCTCGGCCTGGAAGCGTTCGCGGTAGACGCGGCGCGTCTCGGGCTTCACCGCCTCGGCGCCGGCGACCATGAAGCGCAGGCTGGAGAAATCGCCGTCCTTGGCGGTGCGCGCATAATTGGCGAGGAACGTGTCGGTGCCGAACATCACGGTCGGCCTCGCCTTGCGCGCGACCTCGGGGATCAGCTTGTAGTGGAGAGGCGAGGGGTAGAGGAACAGTTTTACCCCGGTGACCAGCGGCAGGATGGTGCCGCCCGTCAGCCCGAACGAGTGGAACACCGGCAGCACGTTGAGCAGGATGTCGGCCGGCGAGATGGTGACGCGCGCCTCGGCCTGCATGGCGTTGGTGAGCAGGTTCCGGTGCGACAGCACCACCGCCTTGGGCGTGCCTTCCGAACCGGAGGTGAACAGGATCACTGCCGGCTTGGCTGCGTCCTGCCGCTGCAGCGGCCAATGCCACAGCAAGGCGGCGGCGAGCTTGTCCAGCACGGTGACGCTGGTCCGCACATCCTCCAGCCACAGCAGCCTGGCGCCGCCTTTTTCCACTGCCGCGACGATGTCGGCGAGGTTGGCCTTGTCGATGAACGCGCGGGAGGAGATAACCGTTCGTATCACCGCTGTGCGCACGGCTGCGGTGACGCTGGCAGGCCCGGCGGTGTAGTTGATCATCGCCGCCACGCGGCTGGCCGACAGAAGGCCAACGAGAGACAGCACCACGCCATTGGCGTTGGGCAAGAGCAGCCCAACCGCTTCGCCTGGCGCCGATACGGCCTCGAAGCGTCGGCCGAGCACCCGTGCGCCGATGAACATTTTTCTGTAGCTCAGCGAGCCGCCGATGACATCCTCGATTATTTGATGCGAGGCGCCGACGCGGTCGCAGGCGTCGCGAATGGCCAGGAACAGGCCGCGGTTGAGATTGGTGCCGAAAAGCCGGGCCTCGGCGAAACGGTCGAACAGCGCGTTGGTGTTGGAGGCCTGAGCGGGGTTCCGCGCCACCAGTTCGGCGATCGTCATCGGCTCCAGCACGCTGAGCGACAGCCGCGGGAACCAGCGGCGCGGCGCTCTGTCGGCCGGCGTCAGCGACACCGGCAGGATGCGCGCGCCGGCGACGAAGATCGGTACGACGCGGGCATCGGCCTGCATGGCGATGCGGGTGACGGCGCGAAACAGCCGGAATGCCTTGATATCGGGCTCGACCGTGTCCGGCAGGTATACGGCGAGCCGGCCCCTGCCTTTCAGCACCCGCACCAGCCGGCGGCTGACGAAGACATGCTCGGCGTTGAAGGCGATGGTGCGGCCGAGCTCGCGCCAGGGCTCCAGCCATGGCGACCTGGCCGAGATCTCGTCGAGTATGTGCAGCGTGTCTTCCGGCAGCAGCGATATCATCAGCGCCGGCTCGAAGCGCGACTGGTGCGAGATGACATAGATGACCGGGGCCGGCGCGTTACGCGCGATCCTGATGCGGTCATCGGCGATTCGGTAGGCGAGCTTGAACGGCACGTAGAGCAGCGCCTGGGTGAAGCGCAAGCCGAGGCGGAACTTCTCGACCACGCCGATCATCAGCCACGCCGCAACAAGACCTGCAAGCAGCGCCAGTGTCAGGACCATGCCGCTCTCTCCCAACGTTCCTCACGTCGCGGCTCTTTAGCGGCCGCTTTCGGTGAGAACCTAGCCGAAGTGGGATCAACGTCAATGCGGAGGTGCACCCTCCTTTCCCTTCTTCCACACGGGGAGACGGTAAGAGCACCCGCTCAGGCCGCTTTCAACCTGCCGCTGATGAAGCGGAATTCCTGCGTCTTGCCGCCATAGCCATAAGCGGCGGCCGGCACTTCATGCACGAAAGCGTAGCTTTCCTCATGCACCTTGCCGAGCAAGCGGCCGAAGGCGGCAAAGAGCGCCCTCAGATAGCCCTCCAGCTCGAGTTTGGTGTTGGTGCCGTCGACCACCTTGATGTCGAGCCAGAATGTGTTGGCGCCATGCTCGGCAAGCGATTTGCCGCCGGCGAACCAGTGCTGCGGGTCGAGATAGGATATGGCGACAGCGGTGATCGTCGGGTCCTTGCGCAGATGGGTGGCGGTCGTTTCGGTCACCTCCCTGGCGATTTCTGCGGACAAGGCCGCATCGGGCTTTCCGGTGACGCTGACATTGATGATCGGCATTGTTTTCCTCCTTTGGTTTGCGCGACGTCGTTCGCCGTTGACGTGATCATGCCACGGTCCTTGCATCGAAAAAATCGAATTGTTTTTCACAGACACTTCGATATAACTGAATTATGCAGGCGCTCGATCCCGACCTTCTCAAAACCTTCCTCGCCTTCGTCGACGGCGGCTCGCTGGCGCAGGCGGCAACCATTGTCGGGCGCTCGCCCTCGGCGGTGACGGCGCAGATGCAGCGGCTGGAGGATATCGTCGGCGAATCGCTTCTGGCGCCGCAGGGGCGAGGACGCGGCCTGACGCCGGCGGGCGAGGATCTTGTCGGCCATGCGCGGCGCATCCTGGCCGTGCACCGCGAGGCGTGGCTAGCGCTGAAGGGCGCGCGTGCCGATGGCCGCGTCGCCATCGGCACCACGCAGGATTTCGCCGACAGCGGCCTGCCGGAGCTGCTCAGGGCTTTTGCCGCAAGTCACCCGCGCGTCAGGATCGAATTGCGCGTCGGCCGCTCCGCCGAATTGGCGCAGGCGCTGCAATCCGGCCTGCTCGACCTGGCGATCGCCATGCGCCAGGCACCCGCGCCGGACGAAGTCGGCGTGCTGAGGGAGCCGATGGTCTGGCTCTGTTCGCAAAAAGGCTTGGCTTCGCGCCAGGACGAGGTGCCACTGGCGCTGCTCGATCCGCATTGCGGCTTTCGCGAAGCGGCGATCGCCGCGCTCCATGCTGCCGGCCGCCGCTACCGCATCGCCGCAGGCAGCGCTAGCCTGGCCGGCCTGCGTACGGCAGTGAATGCCGGCATTGCGCTGACGCTGCGGACGGCGCGCTTTGCCCATTCCGGCATCGTCGAGGCGCCGCGCGAGCTTGACCTGCCGCCGGTTCCGATTGCCGAATTCGCCATCCGGCTGCGTGAGGATGCCAACCGGCCAACGCAAGATATGGCCGCGCTATTCAGCGGCAATCTTGCTCTTTCAAAAGATGCAACAGCTTGATTTTGCAAAGAAAAAGCCGACCTTGCGGTCGGCTGTAAGTAGGACGGGCCGAGGGGTTTGGGGGGACTTGGGGGTGGCCCGTCATAGCAACAATGCCTGAATCCCATGATGGTTCCATGACTTTCAAATTTATTTTCGGAGGCAGATTTTCCGTGATCGGGCCTCAGCGCGCCCGATCAATCGGGTCAGGCGTTCGCCGCGCGCTGCTGCCTGGCCAGCAGCCAGTCGCGCCCGGCATGGGCGAACACCGCGCACAGCACGATGGCGCCGCCGGTCATGCTGGCGGCCGGCGGGATTTCGGCCAGGAACAGGAAGGCGAACAGAATCGCGAACGGCACTTCGGCCGAACCGAGCAGGCCGGATTCGGCTGCCGGGATGAGCCGCGCGCCTTCCGTCCACAGGATCGACGCCAGCGCGAAGGACGCACCGAAGCCGACTAGCAGCACCGCATCCCTGGGCGAGACCGCCAGCGGATTGGTGACGAACCAGCCGAGCACGAACAAAAGGAACGCCGACACAGCACCCGCCCACACCACCGGCGTGCCGCGAAAGGCGCGCACCATGATCATGTAAAGCGCGCTGCCGACCGTCATCAGCAGCGCCAGCCCGTCGCCGAACAGATGGCCGGTACCGAAGCCCGATCCGACCATGATCGCCACGCCGCACAGCGAAATGGCCGCGGCGGCAAGCGTCTGCAGGCGGAACCGCTCGCCGACCAGCAGGAAGGCCAGGAGCGCGGTGACGAAGGGCGCGGTAGCATAGATGATTGCGACATTGGCGACGAAGGTGAACTTGAACGCCGAGATGAAGGCAATGCTGGCGAGCGCGCCCTCGATCGCCAGCAGCCAGCCACGCCAGCCGAGCCGCAGGCTTTCGCGCCCGCCGGAGCGCTGGCGGCGCCACAACACATAGAAGGTGATCAGGATCGAGCCGACAAAGCCGCGCCAGCAGGTGATGGTCAGCGGGTCGGCGTGGATAGACTTCGTCAGCACGCCGGTGAGGCCGAAGACGGCCGCCGATGCCGAAACCAGCATGATGCCGAGGGTACGCTCGGGGGCGAGGTCGGTGGTGCCTGACATACGTAGGGATCCTGTCGTTTCACCAGGCTATTCCAGCCGTCCTGACATCGTAGTGTCAGCAGAAGCCCACCTGCCGGCTCTAAAGCGATTGCGGGTAGGAAAGCCTGCCAAATCAAGCCGTCACCGTGTACGCTATACGGGCGAAACCCTGCGCGCCGCTGCGCCAGCGGCGGGCTTGCGTTGGGGCAGGGGCTAGCGGCGGGGCTGTCGGGGTGCCATGGATTTTCGCGAAATGACTGGAGATGCCCCCTCGGCCCGGCAGGGCAGAGAGGGTAAACAACGGACAAGGACAAGACATGGACGCGACCGCACTGAAGGCCATGCAGGCGCCGCTGAAGGAGGCCTATCGCGACGACGCCTCGCGCGCGCTGATCACGCTGAGAGCCAAGGGCTCGATCGACGATCAGTCGATCGCCTGCAAGGTCGAGACGGGCAGGGCGCTGGCGGTCGCCGGGCTGCATCCGGCAACCGGCGGTTCCGGGCTCGAGCTGTGCTCGGGCGACATGCTGCTGGAGGCGCTGGTGGCTTGTGCCGGCGTGACGCTGAAGGCAGTGGCGACGGCGCTGGAGTTCAAGCTCGGCGCTGCCACGGTGGCGGCTGAAGGCGACCTCGACTTTCGCGGCACGCTTGGTGTGGCCAGGGAGCCCGTTGGCTTCCGCGCCATCCGGCTGAATTTCGGCCTCGACACCGACGAGCCACAGGAGCGCATCGACGCGCTGCTCAAGCTGACCGAACGCTACTGCGTGGTGTTCCAGACCATCAACCAGAAGCCGGAACTGACGGTGAGCGCACGGCGCTGAAGCCGTCGATCTCCCTCGCAAGGGAGGAGATGACGCTCTCTACTGCGCCGACGGTTCTTCGGCGTCGCCTTCGTCGGCAAAGGGCGAGGCGCTCGGCACGCACTGCACCGACCAACCGGCAGGTGTCGGCTGCTTCTGGTACTCGGTGACAGCGAAGGTGCACTGTTCGCGGGTATCGAAGGTGCTGGGCAGCACGACCATGCCGCCCTGCGGCCCGGCGATCACCAGATACCAGACCAACGCTACGCTAGGAGCAGCCATGGGATTTCCTCGCTCTGCTTGTTGTGGGAGTCGCAGCAATCCTACCTACTCCGCGTGAGCGGCGAAAGCTCGGCCGGAGCGCGGTGTTTCGCCACACAGTCCCGTGATCTGTGCGGCGTGCCTTACTCCGGCTGCCGGTAGGCGACAAAACGATTGTGCCTGGCCTGGAAGATCAGCCCGGTTTCCCTCAGCGTCGGGCTGGCCAGCGGTACGATGCGCCTGGCAATCTCTGACGGATGCGGCAGCGTTTCCGGATCCTCGCCGGGCACAGCCTGCGCGCGCATGGCGGTGCGGGTGGCGCCGGGATCGGCCGCGTTGACCCTGAGCGGCAGGTTTTGCGTTTCATGCGCCCAGGAGCGCATCATGGCTTCGACCGCCGCCTTCGATGCGGCATAGGGGGCCCAGAACGCCCGCGCCGAATGGGCGGCGTTGGAGGAAAGCAGGATGGCGCGGCCGGCGTCGGAGAGCCGCAGAAGCGGGTCGACCGAGCGGATCAGCCGCCAGGTCGAGGTGACATTGATGGTCATCACCTTCTCGAAGGTTTTTGCTTCGACATGGCCGATCGGCGAGATGACGCCGAGCACGCCGGCATTGGCGACGAGGATGTCGAGCTTGCCCCAGCGCTCATGGATGGCGCCGCCCAGCCGGTCTATTCCCGCCATATCTGCAAGGTCGAGCGGCACCAGCGTGGCCTGTCCGCCAGCGGCCTTGATCTGGTCGTCGAGCTCCTCCAGCCCGCCCACCGTGCGGGCAACGGCGATGACATGCGCACCGGCAGCGGCAAGCTCCTTGGCGATGAAGTAGCCGATGCCGCGCGAGGCGCCGGTGACGACCGCGACGCGGTTGGAGAGGTCGAGAGTCATGGGAGAGTTTCCGTCAGGTCAGCGTGAAACACCCCCCTCGGCCCTGCCGGGCATCTCCCCCTCAAGAGGGGAGATTGGGCATCGTCGAGGTTGGCGCTTGTCCTGATGCCTCGGCGATTGGCGAAAGCCTTGCGTTCAGCCGATCTCCCCCCTTGAGGGGGAGATGTCCGGCGGGACAGAGGGGGGTGAACTGGCGAAGGCAAATTATGGTCCGGCAGTCCTAAGACCCGCCCGCCGCCAGCAGCGACAGCGTGCGCACATTGTCGGAGCCTTCGAAGTCGGCAAGCCGGGTCGGATACTCGCCGGTGAAGCAGGCGTCGCAGAATTGCGGCTGGTCGTTGTCGCGGCCGGCCTCGCCGACGGCGCGGTAGAGCCCATCGATCGACAAGAACCCGAGCGAATCGACGCGAATGAACTCGGCCATCTCCTCAACCGACATGCGCGACGCCAGGAGCTTCGACTTCTCCGGCGTGTCGACGCCGTAGAAGCAGGAGGCGCGCGTCGGCGGCGAGGCGATGCGCATGTGCACTTCCTTGGCGCCGGCATCGCGCACCATCTGCACGATCTTCTGGCTGGTGGTGCCGCGCACGATACTGTCGTCGACCAGCACCACGCGCTTGCCCTCGATCATGCGGCGGTTGGCGTTGTGCTTGAGCTTGACGCCCATGTGGCGGATCGAATCGCCGGGCTGGATGAAGGTGCGGCCGACATAGTGGTTGCGAATGATGCCGAGCTCGAAGGGAATGCCCGCGGCTTGGCTAAAGCCGATTGCCGCCGGCGTGCCCGAATCCGGCACCGGCACGACGATGTCGGCCTCGACCGGGCTTTCGACCGCCAGTTCGGCGCCGATGCGCTTGCGCACCTCGTAGACATTACGACCTTCGACCGACGAATCCGGCCGCGCGAAATAGACATATTCGAAGATGCAGAAGCGGGTCTTCTGCGGCTCGAACGGAAACACGCTCTCGATGCCCTTGGCTGTGACGACGACCATCTCGCCGGGCTTCAGGTCGCGCACGAAGCGCGCGCCGATGATATCGAGCGCGCAGGTCTCGGAAGCCAGGATCCAGGCGCCGTCGAGGTCGCCGAGCACCAGTGGGCGGATGCCGAGCGGGTCGCGGCAGCCGATCATCTTCTTGGAAGTCATCGCCACCAGTGAGAAGGCGCCTTCGACCTGGCGCACCGCGTCGATGAAGCGCGAATTCAAATCGCGCTCCTTGCTGGTGGCGACCAGATGCAGGATCGTCTCTGTGTCGGAGGTCGACGAGAAGATCGCGCCCTGCTTCTGCAGCGCGCGCTGCACGGTCATGGCGTTGGTGAGGTTGCCGTTGTGGGCGACGGCGAAGCCGCCTTCGGCGAGTTCGGCGAAGAACGGCTGGATGTTGCGCAGGCCGGAGCCGCCGGTGGTGGCGTAGCGGGTGTGGCCGATGGCGCGGTTGCCTTGCAGGCTGTCGATGACGCGCTGCTTGGTGAAGGTGTCGCCGATCAGGCCGACATGGCGTTCGACATGGAACTGGGTGCCGTCATAGGAAACGATGCCGGCCGCTTCCTGGCCGCGATGCTGCAGCGCGTGCAGGCCGAGTGTGACGATTGCCGCCGCGTCCTGCCGGCCGAAAATGCCGAACACGCCGCATTCGTCGTGGAAATGGTCGTCGGCTTCCGCGGAAAGCACGTCGTCTGCGTCTGCCATTGGGCTCAAGCTCCGCTAAAGTCGCCATATAAGGTGATAGCGCGGCGAAAGCAACGCCACGCTGTGCGGCGTTCACATCATCGTCGGTCTTGTGGCGCCCGTTTTGCTGGCGCCAGTTCGCCACATATCAGTTTGCCGGCACCGGATTGGTGGGCGGAGGGGGCGGAGCATTGTCGGCCGGGGCATCGCCCTCGCTGTCGTCCGGTGCCGGGGCCTCGTCGCCGGTTGCAGGCGCATCCGCCGCCGGCGCATCGGGCGCCGTAGGCGTCTCTGTCCCTGGCTCGGCCGCCGGCTGGCCAGGATTGAGCTGCTTCAGGATGGCGTTTTCCGGATCCTCGGGCAGCAGGCTTTCGAGCTTGGCGCCGATCGATTCCAGCAGCGGCCGCGACTTGGCATCGGCGACCCAGGCCGGGGCCTTGGCGCCGGCCAGCCAGTTGAAGAACAGCAGCGCGACGGCGACGACCAGGACGCCGCGCGCCGCGCCATAGAGGAAGCCGAGCGTGCGGTCGAGCGCGCCGATCCTGGAATCGATGATCCAGTCGGCGAGCTTCATGGTGATGACCGAAACGACGATCAGCGCGACGATGAAGACGATGCCGGCGGCCGCTGCCATGGCGATCTTGTCATTGTCGATATAAGGCTGAACGTAAGGCAGCACCGGCTTGTAGAAGAAGAAGGCCGCCGCGGCAGCCGCCGCCCAGGAGATGATCGACAGGATCTCGCGTGAAAAGCCGCGAACCATCGCGAGCATCGCCGAGACCAGGGTGAAGCCGACGAGAATTCCGTCAAGCAGCGTAATCGGCATGTCTTTCGCCCCACTCCATGAGCCGCCTTAAGCGCGTCGCATCTGAATGGATTCATGCGGCGCGCATCAAGTCTTTTGTTTGATGCATGTCGTTGTCCCAAAACCGCTGCGCACTTTTGGGCGACATGCACTAGTCTTGCTCGTCGGCGCGGCTGCGCCGTGAGCCGGCTATGCGCGCCACAAGATCGGCAAGCTCGGTGGGCTGGAAAGCGCCGGCCCCGATCCCCCCGGCAAGTTCCTCGCTGCCCAAGGGCAGAACCGCGCTTCCGAAACCCAGCTTTTCGGCTTCTTTGAGCCGCTGTTGCGCATGCGCAACCGGCCTCACCGCGCCCGACAGGCTGATTTCGCCGAAATAGACGCAATCTGCAGGAAGGGCAAGACCGGTGAGCGATGAAACCAGCGCGGCAGCCACCGCCAGATCGGCAGCCGGCTCGCTGATCCGGTAGCCGCCAGCGACGTTGAGGTAGACGTCGTGGGTGCCGAAGCGCACCCCGCAATGGGCTTCGAGGACGGCGAGGATCATCGACAGCCGGGCGCCGTCCCAGCCGACGACGGCGCGGCGCGGCGTGCCGAGTGACGATGGCGCCACCAGCGCCTGAATCTCGACCAGCACCGGCCTGGTTCCTTCCATGCCGGCAAAAACCGCCGCACCCGCCGATTTCGCATGGCGCTCGCCAAGGAAAAGCTCGGACGGGTTGGCGACTTCCCTCAAGCCTTTGTCCGACATTTCGAAGACGCCGATCTCGTCGGTCGGCCCGAAGCGGTTCTTCACCGTGCGCAGAATGCGGTAATGGTGGCCGCCCTCGCCCTCGAAATAGAGCACCGCGTCGACCATGTGTTCGACGACGCGCGGCCCGGCGATCTGGCCTTCCTTGGTGACGTGGCCGACCAGCACGATCGCCGCCCCTGTGGATTTCGCGTAGCGGATCATCGCCTGGGCGGCGGCGCGTACCTGTGTGACGGTGCCGGGCGCCGATTCGGCCATGTCGGTCCACAACGTCTGGATCGAATCGAGGATCACCAGGTCCGGCCGCTTGCCGTCGGCGATTGTGGCGAGGATGTCCTCGACATTGGTCTCGGCGGCAAGTTCGACCGGGGTTGCGGCGACGCCTAGGCGCTGCGCGCGCAGCCTGATCTGGGCAACCGCCTCCTCGCCCGAGACATAGACGATGCGGTGGCCCTTTGCCGCCAGTGCTGCCGCCGCCTGGGTGAGCAGCGTCGACTTGCCGATGCCGGGATCGCCGCCGACTAGAAGCGCCGAGCCGCGCACGAAGCCGCCGCCAGTGGCGCGGTCGAGCTCGCCGATGCCGGAAACGATGCGCGGCGCATCCTCGATGTCGCCGGACAGTGTCGTCAGCACTACGGCGCGGCCCTTGCGCGCATTGCGTGTGTTGGCCGGCCCCGAACCGATGCCGCCTGATGTGCCTTCCTCGACCAGCGTGTTCCATTCGCCGCAGGCATCGCATTTGCCGGCCCAGCGCTGATGCACCGATCCGCAATTCTGGCAGATGAACTGGACGCGCGATTTGGCCAAGCTCTTACCTTCTCGCCCGCTGGCGGACGGCGTGATCCTTCGCGCCCCCCTCTGTCTTGCCGGACAGAGGGGGGCGCCGTAGAGCGCCGTGATCCCGCATTTTTGTTGTGACCGCGGACAAACGCCTACTCAAACCTGTCCGGCAGATGATGCTCCTCGGCCAGGTCGGAGAAGCGGGTGAACTCGCCCTGGAAGGCGAGGCTGACCGAGCCGGTCGGGCCGTGGCGCTGCTTGGCGACGATGACTTCGGCCTTGCCGCGCATTTCGTTCATCTCGTTTTCCCACTTGATGTATTCGTCGGTGCCGGGCTTGGGTTCGCGGTTCTTGAGGTAATATTCCTCGCGGTAGACGAACAGCACCACGTCGGCATCCTGCTCGATCGAACCGGATTCACGCAGGTCCGAGAGCTGCGGGCGCTTGTCGTCACGGCTTTCGACCTGACGCGACAGCTGCGACAGCGCGATGATCGGCACCGCCAGCTCCTTGGCCAGAGCCTTCAGCCCGGTGGTGATCTCGGTGATCTCCTGCACGCGGTTCTGCGAGGATTTCGAGCTCGATCCCTGCATCAGCTGGATATAGTCGATGACGATGACGTCGAGGCCGCGCTGGCGCTTCAGACGGCGCGCGCGGGCAGACAGCTGAGCAATGGAGATGCCGCCGGTCTGGTCGATGAACAGCGGGATCTTCTGCATGGTCTGCGAACAGGCGACGAGCTTTTCGAAATCCATCTCGCTGATCTCGCCGCGGCGGATCTTCGACGACGGGATTTCGGTCTGCTCGGAGATGATACGGGTGGCGAGCTGTTCCGACGACATTTCGAGCGAGAAGAAGCCGACGACACCGCCATTGGCTGCCTTGAACGAGCCGTCGGCCTGCTGCGCCGGCACATAGGCCTCGGCGATGTTGAAGGCCATGTTGGTGGCAAGCGATGTCTTGCCCATACCCGGACGGCCAGCGATGATGATCAAGTCGGACGGCTGCAGGCCGCCCATGCGGCGGTCGAGGTCGCGCAGGCCGGTTGCAACGCCCGACAGATGCCCCTCGCGCATATAGGCGGCGTTGGCCATGTCGACGGCGGTCTTGACCGCGTCGGTAAAGCTCTCGAAGCCGCCGTCGTAGCGGCCGGTCTCGGCCAGCTCGAACAGGCGTCGCTCGGCATCCTCGATCTGCTCGGACGGTGACATGTCGACCGGCGCATCATAGGCGATGTTGACCATGTCCTCGCCGACGGTGATCAGCGCCCGTCGCGTCGCCAGGTCGTAGATGGCGCGGCCATAGTCGGTGGCATTGACGACGGTGACCGCCTCAACGGCCAGCCGTACGACATATTGCGCCACAGTCATGTCGCCCACCTTCTCGTCGGCCGGCAGGAAGGTCTTCAGCGTGATCGGCGTCGCCACCTTGCCCATGCGGATGAGCTCGGCCGCGACCTCGAAAATCTTGCGGTGCAACGGCTCGTAGAAATGGCCTGATTTAAGGAAGTCGGAGACGCGGTAGAAGGCGTCGTTGTTGACCAGGATGGCGCCAAGCAGCGCCTGCTCGGCCTCGATGTTGTTCGGCGCCTCGCGGTAAAGCGGTGTTTCCGCCACGCCGAATTTTCGTGCTGCCTCTGCCATCATGTCCCCGATTCCGATCCCGTTTTCTCGATATCAGAATGGGACAAGTCAGTGATGACTTATCTGCATCAGTGTCTAACCAATCAGCCTTGGTGCCCGCGATTCACAGCCAAGATTTTTCGGTGGAAAGAATCCCGGTTGACTCGAATCAGGACGACGAGCCTAGTCGTTCTCGAACGAGAACAAAACAGGAAAATATCGGCCGGATTCATTCCGGCAGCACATCACCCCAGTCCAACCGCCGCGCGGCCTTGAACGTCTCGCCGTCGCGCTTGCTGAACAGTTTCTCGGCAGCGCCGCCATCCTCTTGGCAAAGCTTCAGCAAAACCTTGCCGGAGCCCGATTTCGGCGGCGCGATCACCCGTCCCCGAGGCGGATCGGTCGGCTGGCGCGAAGCTGCGACGTAGATAAACTTCTCGTCCTCCCATGGTACGTCGGCATCCTTGGCCAGCCGGTGCAGGCGCGAGCGGGCGACGCGGCGGGAAAAATGGCACCAGTCGGGCGCAGCGAGCGGGCAGGGCGCGTCATGCGGGCAAGGCGCAAGCACATGCGCGCCCGCCTCGATCAACTGCCGGCGCACGGCAAGAATGCGCTGCCATCCAGCCGGCGTGCCCGGCTCGACGATCAGCAGCGTGTCCGCGGTCAGTTGCCAGAGCCGGCCGATGAGCTTCGGCAGCGACGCCGGCGCGATCTCGTCGAGAACATAGGCTGCGGTGACCAGGTCGGCGGGCTTGAGATCGGCGAGGTCGATAGTGATGTCACCGGCCAGCCATTCAATCCTGGCGGTGGTCGCGTCGGCGGCAAGCGCCTCGCCGACCTTGCGCACCGCCGCACTCGCTTCAAGCAGCACGGCCTGTTCGAAATCTTGCCAGAGGTCTGCCGTGGCCCAAAGCACCGTGCCAGGGCCGGCGCCGACATCGAGCAAGGTCTTTGGCGCATAATCGGGCCGGGCATCGGTCAGCGCATCGAGGCTGGCGCGGACGGCGGCATAGGTCGCCGGCAGTCGCGTCGCCAGATAGGCCTTCACCGCCATCTCCTCGGCCATATGCAGGCGGCCGTCGCGCAGCTCGGCGCGGTAGCGGTCCGACAGCGTCTTCGCAGCCTGCTTGAGGACAGGCAGCGGCACCTTGTCGAGGAGGCGCTCGACGCCCTGCCGGAGTGGAGCAGGAAGTTCCATAGCTCAGACTCCGCGCGGTGCGAGCAGGATGACCGAGGCGCCGGCGACGCAAAGCGCGGCACCGGCAAGATCCCACCGGTCGGGCCGCACGTCCTCCACCAGCCACAGCCAGCCAAGCGAGGCGGCGATGTAGATGCCGCCATAGGCGGCGTAGGCACGGCCGGCGGCGACTGTGTCGACCAATGCCAGCAGGAAACCGAACAAGGCAAGCGAGGCAAGGCCGGGGAGCAGCCATAGCGGCGATTTCTCCAGCCGCCACCAGGCCCAGAACGAGAAGCAGCCGGCGATCTCGGCAAGCGCCGCGGCGATGTAGAGGAGATAGGTCATGAAAAGGTCTCGTGATCACGAGACCTTTTTCATGCTTGGGGAGGCAATGGCAAGAACAATGGCCGATTGATTGCCAGGCCGCCGGCAGTTCTATTCCTGATCGGCAACCTTGCGGCGGCGGGCCGGCTTGGCGACCGCCGACTCCCGTCGACGGCCCATATCGCGCATCTCCAGCGCCTTCTCGCATTTGCCCATGTAGTCGCGCGTCATCGGCAGCGTGTCGTTCTTCTTGGCGATCTGGATCTGGAAGATCACAAGGTCCTGCCAGCGGAAGGCGGCCTCAGAGGCGGCCAGGTAGAACTCCCACATGCGGCAGAAGCGCTCGTCATAGATCGCCTTGGCCTTGTCGCGGTTGGCGGCGAAGCGCTGGCCCCAGTGCTTCAGCGTATCGGCATAGTGGAGCCGCAGGATCTCGATGTCGGTGACCACGAGCCCCGACTTCTCGATTGCCGGCATCACTTCTGAGAGCGAGGGGACGTAGCCGCCCGGGAAGATGTATTTGCGGATGAAGGCGCTGGTCGCCCACGGCACGCCGGAGCGGCCGATCGTGTGCAAGAGCATGACGCCGTCCGGCTTCAGCAGCGTCGCCGACTTTTCGAAGAAGGTGCGGTAGTGGTTGACGCCGACATGCTCGAACATGCCGACCGAAACGATACGGTCGAAACGCTCGTTGAGCTCACGATAGTCCTTCAGGTCGAAATGCGCACGGTTTTCAAGGCCTTGCGCATGGGCGCGGTCGGTGGCGACGCCGTGCTGCTCGGTCGACAGCGTCACGCCTTGCACGTCAACGTCGAACGCCTTGGCGAGATAGAGGCCGAGCCCGCCCCAGCCGGAGCCGATGTCGAGCACTGTCTGGCCGGCCTTCAGCCTGAGCTTGGCGGCGATGTGGCGCTTCTTGGCCGCCTGCGCCTCGTCGAGCGTCATGTCCGGCTGCTCGAAATAGGCGCAGGAATACTGCATGTCGTCGTCGAGGAAGAGCCGGTAGAGGTCGCCCGACAGATCGTAGTGGCGCTGCACGTTGCGGCGTGCTCGCGCCGCCGTGTTGATCTGTTGCAAGCGGCGGAAGGCGTGGCGCAGGCCCTCGATCGCCTTCGACCAGGTGGCGTCGATGCCGCCGCTGCCCATATTCTGGAAGGCGATGCGCATCACACCCAGCACGCCGCCTTCGAGAATGTCGAGTTCGCCGTCCATATAGGCTTCCGGCACCGCCAGCATCGGATCGAAGCTGATGGCGCGCTCGGCATGCGCGGTCTTGATGTGCATGTGCACAGGCTCGCCGCTGCCGTCGCCGAAAACCACTGTAAAACCCTTCGGCCCGGTCACCTTGAGATTGCCGGTGCGCACCAGGCGGTCGAGAATGCGTTTCAGCAGAACGTTCATGACCAAATCCCCTCTCGGTCAGACAGGCTGTCCTAGTCTGCAACAAGATATAGGGGTTCGAAAAGTTCCATTTGGCACAAAAATGCCCGGGCGCGAGGCCCGGGCATTGGTCCAGAAACAACTACAGCGCCGCGCATCCCTTTGGATGCGCTCCGTCATGTGCGATCAGGCGTTGTCTTCTTCGCCGCCTTCGAATTCGGCATTCGGGTCGAAGAAGTTTTCCGGCCGCGCATTGTCGTTGATGTCCTCGCCATAGATGGCCTCGGCGGTGGTCAGCGTCTCGCCCTTGGCCTGGCGCTGGGCTTCGTCGGCCGTGCGGGCGATGTTGAGCGTGATGGTGACCTCGACTTCCGGATGCAGCGCGATCGCCACATTGGTGACGCCGATGGTCTTGATCGGCTGGTTGAGCAGGATCTGGTTGCGGTTGACCGAAAAACCTTCTGCCGTCAGCAGCTCGGCGATGTCGCGGGTCGACACCGAACCGTAAAGCTGGCCAGTCTCACCGGCCGAACGCACGGCGACGAAGCTCTTGCCGTCGAGCTTTTCGGCAATCTGGGTGGCTTCCGACTTGCGCTCGAGGTTGCGGGCTTCGAGCTGGGCGCGCTGGCCCTCGAACTTCTTCTTGTTGGCTTCGTTGGCGCGCAGCGCCTTGCCCTGCGGCAGCAGGAAATTGCGGGCGAACCCGTCCCTGACCTTGACGGTATCGCCCATCTGGCCGAGGCGGGAAACGCGTTCGAGAAGAATGACTTCCATGGTTTTGTTCCTTCGTTTGAGCGTCAATCCACAGGATCGGCGCCGAATTGTCTGGAACAGGTCAGGAAGCTGAGGGCATTACCGCCTATGTCGCTGTCCTGCCTGTCGCGGCAGTTAGAGGTTTTTGCCACCTCAACCCGGGATTTGATGCCAAAACCCTGCGGCGCCCGTCGCCGTGGGGAGAGAAGCGGGCGGCGAACCACCCGCTTCGAAAGTCTTAGCGAACCACGTAGGGCAGCAGGCCGAGGAAGCGGGCGCGCTTGATCGCCTTGGCGAGCTCGCGCTGCTTCTTCTGGCTGACGGCGGTGATGCGCGACGGCACGATCTTGCCGCGCTCTGAAATGTAGCGCTGCAGGAGACGCACGTCCTTGTAATCGATCTTGGGTGCGTTGGCGCCGGAGAACGGGCAGGTCTTGCGACGGCGGTGGAACGGGCGCCGGGTCGGGATCTGGTTGATGTCGACCATTATTCTGCACCCCCTTCAAAGCCTTCGCGCGGACGGCGCGGACCACGGTCGGCACCGGCGTCGCCGAACGAGCGCGGCGGACGATCGCCACGGTCGCCGCGGTCACGGTCGCCGAACGAGCGCGGGCCGCGATCGCCACGGTCACGGTCGCCGAAGCCGCCGCGTTCCGAGCGTTCTTCGCGCTTCTGCATCATCGCCGACGGGCCTTCCTCATGCGCATCGACCTTGACGGTCAGGAAACGCAGCACGTCCTCGGACAGGCCCATCTGGCGCTCCATCTCGTTGAGCGCGGCCGGCGGGCAGTCGAGGTCCATCAGCGTGTAGTATGCCTTCCGGTTCTTGTTGACCCGGTAGGTGAGGGACTTCAGTCCCCAGTTCTCGACCCGGCCGACGGACCCGCCATTCGCTGAGATGACGCCCTTGTACTGTTCGACAAGCGCATCGACCTGCTGCTGCGAGAGGTCCTGCCGGGCAAGGAACACATGTTCGTATAGAGCCATGATGTGTCAGTGCCTTTCTTCGTTTCTCTCCCGGTTCCTCGCGGCAAAAGCCTCTGCAACTTCTCTGACCCGCGACGGGCGGGGAAGAAAGGAGCATGACGAGACGGTCGAGAGCGGAGACACGGGAGGCGGAAGCGCTTCTGGCTTCACACGAAGGTTTTCGAAAAACCTCCGGCCCTCCGTTCAGCCCCCAGCAAGGACCGGCAGATTGCGGGCGTCTATACAGCAATCCGGCTGGAAGGCAAGGGCAAGCGTCGCCCCGAGCGGTGACCTTGCTGTCGCAGGGCCGAAAACGCGGGCAGTTCTGGCCTTTCGGCCTTCAGCTCATATGGGCGACGGGCTTGACCACCGTTTCGGGGAAGAAGTCGGGCGCCGCGCGGCGCTTGCCGAACATCATGTCGAATTGCAGCAGGCGGAAATCGTTGATCGCCGGGTCAATCTTCTTCTGCCGCGCCCAGTCCGGCGTCGCCGCGCCCGCCGGCGTCAACAGCAGATTGCGGTCGACGACGCGGTAGCGTTCGCGCAATGCGCCCAGGAAGCCGGTATAGTAGGGATGGCTGATGCCGGCCGTGGTCAGGATATGATAGGGCAGGAAGGCCGGACTTACAGCGCCCACATTCTGTGCCGGACCGGTGCGGTTCGACCAGATGATCAGCGGCGTCTGGTGATGTTCCAATGCGGCCTCGGCGGACGGTTCCTTGCGCGGCGCGACATTGTCCTTCAGGAAACCGGTCTCGACGTAGACCGGCCCGAGCGGCGGCAGGTGGTCACCGAAGAAGGCGATCACCGTCGGCCGTTCGCGTTTCTTCGCCCATTCGATCAGCCGTTTAAGGCCGCGGTCCGCATCGGCAGAGCCTTCGGCGTAGCTCAACAGCGATTCACGCGCCCACTGGCTGATCGGCGCCTGCACCTTGTGGGTCGGATTGTAGTAACGATACGGCTCGTAGGGGCCGTGGTTCTGCAAGCTGACTGCGAAGAAGAAGACGGGATCGGCGCTGGCGTCGGCCTCGCGGATGATCTCGTCGGTCATCGCCGCATCCGATGCCAGCGGTCCGCGCTTTTGCAGCGGCGGCAGCGTCTCCTCGGACCTGAAGTCGTTGAAGCCGAAGTCGGCATAGACCGCGCCCCGGTTCCAGAACCAGTTGGTGCCCGGATGGATGGCGCGCGCCCTGTAACCCTGGCTTTTCAGGAAGGTCGCCAGAGAGGGGGTCGGTGTGCGCACATATTGCTGGTAGGGGATGCTGCCCGCCGGCAGGAAGGCGTTGGAAAAGCCGGTCAGCGCCTCGAACTCGATATTGGCGGTCATGCCGCCGAATTCGGGCGAGAACATGTAGCCGTTGCGCAGCGCCCGCACACTGGGGATCGGATCCGGAGTGATGGTGACGCCGGGCAGCTTGGTCGGATCCCAGAAGGATTCGCTCATGACGACGATGATGTCGGGCTTCTCGGCCGGCACCGAGGCTGTCACGCTAGGCCTGTCGATTGCCGCGATTGCCTTGTCGGAATAGCCGGGCGGCGCCGAGACATGGGCCATCGGCACGTTAAGCGCGAAGGCCAGCGCAAAGCCGTTGGAGGCGTAGTTCTCCTTCTGGTCCCACATGATCGGGATGATCTGCAGCCGGTCGCGGGTCCATGAGAAGGTGGCGTAGTCCATGATCGAGACGAAGAAGGCGATCAGCGGCACGGTCAGTGTCAGCCGGGCAAGCCTGCCCTTGCGGCTTAGCGCCGGCACGCGGCGCCACAGCCGCCAGCCATAGACGAGCAACGACAACCCGCCGACGATTCCGATCGCCATGGCGACGGCGGTCCACGGGCGATCGCGCACCAGAAGCGGCATCAGCGCCATGATCTGCCGGGAATAGAGGAAATCTGTCGGATAGAGCGGATCACCGAGATAGAGCGATTTCTGGTGGCCGACAAAGGCCAGCGACAGCGTCAGCGGCGCGACGATCATCAGGCTCTGGTGGCTGCGGCCGAGCATGGCGTCGAGACCGATCAGGACCAGCGCGAAGATGATGATGGTGGTCCAGCCTGGCTTGAAGGGCTGCAGGAAGAAGGCCACGGTGCCGGCAAAGTCGCCGCGCACGATCAGTTCGATCGCAAACACCAGGATGGCGGCGGCGAGCAGGCTGACGAGGCCATAGCGGATGACAGGCCATTTCCGCCCCGGCAGATAGCCGGTGGACGGATCGCCTTCCAGAAATTGTGGCGCGGGCTTGCCTGCGCCTTTCCTAATCCTTGCCACCTTGTCGTTCCCCCGGCCTGCAACACACGCGTCACGCGAATGTCATCGAACTGTCACGCAAAGCTAGCGCCTGTGGCGGAAATAAGAAGAGCCAGCAAACGAATCGTGAGCGATTTTCATCATGAGTGATCGCCAAAAAGCCTTTTGGAACAGGCACTCGGCCGATAGCTACGTGCCAGAGCGGGCCTGGATCTGGCCATCGCGGACTTGACTTGGCCGCCTGCCTTGCGTCACAGGCAAGGCAAAATCAGCCGCTTGGGAGCCGCACATGGCCGTCGCATTCACCTTTCCAGGACAGGGCAGCCAGGCTGTCGGCATGGGCAAGGACCTCGCCGACGCCTTTCCGGAATCGCGGAGGATCTTCGAGGAAGTCGACGCCGCGCTCGGCGAAAACCTGTCGAAGTTGATCTGGGAAGGACCGGAAGAGACGCTGACGCTGACGGCGAACGCCCAGCCGGCGCTGATGGCGGTGTCGCTTGCTGCGATCCGGGCGCTGGAGTCGCGCGGTTTCTCGCTGAAGGACAAGGTCGCTTACGTCGCCGGCCATTCGCTCGGCGAATATTCGGCACTTGCCGCTGCCGGTTTCGTTTCGGTTGCCGATGCAGCAAGGCTCCTGCGCATCCGCGGCAACGCCATGCAGGCGGCAGTACCCGCCGGTGAGGGCGCCATGGCAGCGATCATCGGACTGGAGCAGGCCGATGTCGAAGCCGCCTGCGCTGAAGCCGCCAAGGGCTCGGCCAGGCAATCCGTTTGCCAGATCGCCAACGACAATGGCGGCGGCCAGCTGGTGATCTCCGGCGCCAAGGCGGCGGTCGAGCTGGCGGCTAGGCTGTGCACGGAAAAGGGCGCCAAGCGGGCGCTGATGCTGCAGGTCTCGGCGCCCTTCCATTCGGCGCTGATGAAGCCTGCGGCAGAGATCATGCGCGAAGCGTTGGCCGGCGTGGCGAAGAACAGGCCGGTTGTTCCCGTCGTTTCCAATGTCATTGTGATCCCGTCGAGCGATCCGGACGAGATCGCTCGTCACCTGGTAGAGCAGGTGACCGGCCGCGTGCGCTGGCGCGAAACGGTGGAATGGTTCGGCGCCAACGGCGTTGCGACGCTTTACGAGGTAGGCGCCGGTAAGGTGCTGTCGGGCCTGGCGCGGCGCATCAACCGCGACATCGCCACATCGGCCGTCGGCACGCCGGCCGATGTCGAGGCGGTGCTGGCGGCGTTGGGGGGAACCGCAGCTTGAATTCATCGGCGCGTGGCGCTACATGAATACATGTATCGCAAAGAGGTGCGGCATGCCCACATCGATCCGCCTTTCGCCTGAAGTCGAGCAGCGCCTGGATTTTCTCGCGGCCAAGACCGGCCGCAGCAAGGCCTATTATCTGCGCGAGCTCATCGAACGCGGCTTGGAGGACATGGAGGATTATTACCTCGCAGCCGAGGTCCTGGAGCGGATCAGGCGTGGCGAAGAGGACGTCGTGAAGGCCGAGGACTTCTGGCGTGGCCTGGACGCTTGAATACGCCCGTTCGGCCCGCAAATCTGTCGAAAAGCTGGATCCGCAGATACGTCACCGCATCCGCGACTTCATCGAAAACCGCATTGCCGTCGTCGACAATCCGCGTGAACTCGGCAAGCCGCTGAAAGGCCCGCTCGCAACCTTCTGGAGATATCGCGTCGGCGATTACAGGATCATTTGCGATGTCCAAGATGACCGGCTCGTCATTCTGGTGGTAACCATAGGTCATCGCGGCGACGTCTACAGATAGTCGAATTCACCGGCCTGCACGATTTGAGAAGAGGATAAGACATGTTCGAATTGACTGGCCGCAAGGCGCTCGTCACCGGCGCATCGGGAGGCATCGGCGAAGCGATCGCCCGCGTGCTGCACGCGCAAGGCGCCATCGTCGGCCTGCACGGCACCCGCGTCGAGAAACTGGAGGCGCTGGCAACTGAGCTCGGCGACCGGGTCAAGCTGTTTCCGGCCAATCTTTCCAGCCGCGACGAGGTCAAGGCGCTCGGCCAGAAGGCGGAGGCCGATCTCGAAGGCGTCGACATCCTGGTCAACAATGCCGGCATCACCAAGGACGGGTTGTTCGTGCGCATGGCGGACGCGGACTGGGATAGCGTGCTCGAAGTCAATCTGACCGCCGTGTTCCGGCTGACCCGCGAACTCACCCATCCGATGATGCGGCGACGGCACGGCCGCATCATCAACATCACCTCGGTGGTCGGCGTCACCGGCAATCCCGGCCAGACCAATTACTGCGCCTCCAAGGCCGGCATGATCGGCTTTTCCAAGTCGCTGGCGCAGGAGATCGCCACCCGCAACATCACCGTCAACTGCGTGGCCCCGGGTTTCATCGAATCGGCGATGACCGACAAGCTCAACGACAAGCAGAAAGAGGCGATCATGGCGGCGATCCCGACAAGGCGCATGGGCACCAGCGCCGAGGTCGCTTCCGCGGTCGCCTATCTCGCTTCCAACGAAGCGGCCTACGTCACCGGCCAGACCATCCACGTGAATGGCGGCATGGCGATGATTTGAGACACGGTCGGCGGCCAATGCCCTGATGTCTCAATAAGTGACGGTGACGACGACCGTGTCGGTGTAGACGCCGGCCGACGGCGTCGCCTGCGGCGGCACGCGGCCATAGACGGTCAAGTTCTGCACTGCACCGCTTCCGGTTCCCGGGACTGTGCTGCCAGGCGTCGAGGCATCGCCCCAAGGTTGAATCCGACCGGCGTCCTTGTAGAGGCCGTAGGTCACGGTTTCCGCAACCTTCGACATCTTGCGCGCCGTGGGCGGCGAACCAGTCGTGCCGCCGCCCAGCGAGACGGTATAAGCCGTTGCCGGCGTGCAGGTGACCGAAACCTGGCCGGTCGCATCGACATTGGCGCTAAGAACCCCTGTCGATCCGAAATCGATGTTCTGTGTCGACACAAGGCAATTAGCGGCGACCGCAGCATTTACGGTGAAGGTTGGGCTTGGAGCCAGGATACCGGTACCCGAACCACAATTGTTGCCGGTGCTGTAGCGATAGCGGAACTCGGCATATGCACCGGAAAACACCGAGAGGTAGGTTCCCGGCGGCGTCGTTCCCTGGCCACCAAACACCGCGCCGTAAATGGTCGCGGTTCCGGATGCGGCACCCAATATGTTCGGCGTCAATGCCAACGCCGGTGCGCGGGAGGCATATGCCCACGTATAAGTGCCCCAAACCAGGCTGCGCGCCGAATCCGAATAGAGCTGATAGTTCAGGCTGTTGGCTCCGCTCAGCATCTGACGTGTGGCCGCCGAGGATGCGCCTCCCGTGCCGGTCCCGAGATTGGGCAAATCAGGATGCGCTGACCGGCCAAACCCAGGCAATTCATGCTGATCGTGGCGGTCGAGTTGGTCTGGCTGCCCGACAGCGTATCGATCGAACCGAAGTTCATGTTGGAAACGCTGAAGCTGCAGCTTTGCGCCCAGGCGAGCGAGGGACTCAACGCGACGGTCAAGAGGATGATGATGCGCAGCATTTTTTCTTCTGTTTTCAGCGGCAGGCTACGTCCTTGATTGCGACTTGCGGGCCTGGCTCGGGCTTATAGGGGAAGTCGGCTCGGCAGGAGGTTCCGTCGAGGCGGTCGATCACAACCGCATTCTGGGCATTGAGGCCGCGAATGTAGGCTTGACCGTCGTAGCCGATGACGAATTCTTCCGCGCTACCCTCGACGCGACCCTTCAGGCCGGCCTCCAGCGGCGCGCCGCTGCTGTCGACCAGGGTGACCAGCGCTGCCTCCGGCGCTTCAGAGACCCCGAACTTCACCACCACGCCGCTGCGATCGGCCGGCATCACCACCTCGTTGGTTGCGGGGACATCTGCATCGACCGGCAAGTTCTTGGGGTCGATCGAAACCGTGTTCGGTTCATAGGAGTTGAGGCCGGGGACCAGAATACGCCCTTGCCGATTGGTCTTTCCGACCGGCCGGTTCTGGAATTGGACATCGACGTCAGGGGTGCCGACCTCGACGACGGCGAAAGCATCGTCGATACGGTTGGTGGCAAAGACCCCGCCGCCTGCCACGGCAATCGCACCGTCCATTTGCGCTGTCGCCCGAACATCCTTGCCGTATTGTTGGACGCCGGCCTCGAAACGGGCGAAGGGTGAGCGGTAGCTCACTGCGGCCGAACGATTGGGCGTGTCGCCTTCCGAGGTTCGTGCTCGCCAGCCAATGCTGCCGTCCTCCAGTCGCTCCGACTTGGCGATGTCGGCCACGACATTCAGGCCGTCAGGTCCTTGCTCGACCCCCGTGGACGCGGTGCTATCGTCGCCGAACGGGACGGAGACGCCGGCAAAGACCCCGAAGCTGCCGCGATCCTCAAGGTCGACAAAGGCCGTGGCATAGAGGCTGCTTTGTTTGAATATCTGCTGGCTGTAGGAAAGGCCGACGATCTGGCTCTTCTGGCCTTCGGCACTTTCGAGGTGCGTGTAGGAGAGGTTGAAGCTCGAAAAGTCGAGCGGCGTTGGAATGGTCAGGGTGACCTGGTCAATCGCGCGCGGAACGTCTGCACTGAAGATCGGAATGTCGCCGGGATCGGAAAACGACGGCTCGGCCGTCATGAGGCGATGTCGTCGTAGTCGCCGAAGGCGCGCTGGATTCGGCCGTAGATAGACCAGCCTTCGTAGCTCATCTCCAGCGACGCATTTACAAGCGAGCCCGTGCGCCCCGCATGATGGCTGCCGGCGACCGCGACCGAAGCCGCGCCATAAGGCCCGAGCGGGAAGGCGGCGCTCACCCCGCCATTGACCAGATCCTCGCCGCCCTCGGCATGGCCTTCGAGCGTCAGCCAGTTGGTGAGGCCGTAGCGCGCCGTTGCGACCGCAAACACGCGGCTGTCATAGTCGTCGGATTCGATCCCGAAATTGCGTCGCGGAAATCCAATCTCTGCCGAGAAATCGAGCAAGCCCTGACCCAGCATGTCGCTGGACGTGTAGAGGGGGAGCCTGGTTGTCGTCTCGCGACCGAGACTGTCCCTCAACACGACCTGCGCTTCGCCGGCGCCTGCAAACACCGGCAGGTTGGTGATCTGGTAAGGGCCGGCCGGAATGCTGCCGGCATAGGTGCGGACGTTGTGGGTGTAGACTTCAAGCGTTGAGGGGACGGCCGCGGTCCCTCCGAAGGAGGGCAGCGGCAACGTGACCAGATCGGGTCGCAAGGCGAAGTTGCGCTCAGCCTGGACACCACCGAGGTAGACGGGCCGCGTCCAGGAAAGCCCGCCGGAGATGAAATCCCCCGCCCGGTAGGTCATCAACCGCTCCGGGTCCGAGTAACTCCACGTCGTGTTGAGCCGCGTGAAGCCGCCAAATTCGCCGTCCGAATAACCGGCGATGAAGTTTGGCTGAGTGTGCCGAACGGGCTGAATAGTCGTGCGTCGAAGCCGCCGGAGATGCCCTGGAACAGATCGACGTCCTTCTCGAACAATTGGTTGGAGCTGGCGAAGAGCGAATAATTGAGCACCGCTCCATAGCCGGACTGCGGTTGAATCCGGTCTTCCTTCTTGTCCCCGCCGAAGTCGACGATGTGCGCGGCGCGCCCCTCGTTCGTGGTCGTGACGTAGAGGCGTTGGGTTGCCTCATCGATCCGAAAAGAGACGCCGGGAAGCCGATCGACCCTGATCAGGCCATCGCGGTCTGCAGCGCTCTCCACCGGCTTCAAGCCGACCTGTGTCAACTCATCCGGGGTTGCCGCCAGGCCACCGTCGGGGAATTGCGTGAAGGTGCCGATCAGCTCCGTTGAGACGTCGTTAATGAACACCTCGAGATAGAGATCGCGGCGTTCCGTTTGGGCGGGAGCGGGCTCCGCAATTTGGGATTGCGAATCCTGCGCGTTCGCCGGCAGGACAGGAAAAAAAGTGCCGCAACGACGACCGCGATCCTACTGCCCTTTGATCGCAACTGGGGCATTGAATGGTCCGAAGTCGCTCTGTGCCTTCAGCGTGACAGAGCTTCCGGACAGCGATCTGCGGCTGCCGATCGGCCATTGCATGATGGCGCCACCCAAAACGTAGCCGACTAAGCCGCTGCGGCTTCCAAGCTTCTTGCCGCCTTGCGTTAGATTGATATTGGACAGTCTCAGGCGGCTTTCGCCATTGTTGCGCGCCGTCAGAACGAGACCGCCGCGTGCCCGCGATAGGCTGAACGATACGTCAGGGGTCTTTGCGTCCGGGTTGCGAAAGAAGACTGGCACGGAATAGCGAAGCACAAGGGTGACTGTCCCAGCCTTTCTGCGCGATTGATCGGGCAATTCGTCCACCAGCACCCGGTAGCTCTCTTCCGAGCGCACCGGGATTTTGCTCAGGCGCACGACGCGAACGACATAGTCGGCGTCTGGCCCGAGTTGCGTCGACGGCGGGCTGGCGACGACATCAGAAGTTGGCTCCAGCCGTTCTACGCCGTCCACCTGGCTCCATTTGAAAACGCGAAGCTGCACGTTGATCGGCTGCTTGGCATCGTTGTGCAGATTGAGCACGGCGGCGCTGTCGGGAGCAATCAGTTCCAGATTGGTCGGCGCCACCCTGAGAGAGGCAGCCTGTGAAACGGTCGCACACAGCAAGAAGAGTGCCGCGGCACCGATGCGTGACAGCATGGGTGGCATGTCGTCCCTCCGTCGGAATGGTCAGTAGGTTACGGTGATCGCAACCGTATCCGTGTAGACGCCTGCGGCCGGCGTTGCCTGCGGCGGCACTCGCCCATAGACGGTCAGGTTCTGGACATTGCCGTTACCGGTTCCCGCAAGCGTGTCGGTGCCTATTGTCACCCCCCAAGGCTGGGTGCGCGCGGTGTCACGGTAAAGCGTGTAATTGACCGTCGCGGCATCCGGCCCGGTCATCTTGCGAACCGCAACGGTGGCACCGGCGCCGGCGCCCGCGCTCAGGCCGACATTGTAGGTCTGGCCGGAGGTGCATTGCACGCCGATGGTACTGGTCTGGTCAAAATTGGAATCGATGACACCCTTCGAGCCGAAATCCAGATCGTTCGCGGTCTGGACCTTGCATTCGGCCGTGATCGTAATGCGAACCGTCATGTTGCCGGTCGCGACCGCCGCAATTGCGGGGCCGGCGAGCAATGATTGGCTTAGGATGACGGTCGATGCAGCCAGGGGCAGGATGCGCATTCGGTACTCCATCTTTTTTGGGCTTCTCTTGATGAGAAAGCCTGATGGTCAGCACCCCTGCCCATATCCCCTATGCCACAGTAGTTGGGACGATTCAACTAGAAGGTGTGATGACATGTAGAAGAGATAAACGCTCGGCAGTCCGGCATGAGAGGTACTGCATGAAGGCGTGGCCTTGGTCCGGCGCTCGAGCGCGTAGACGGAACTGAGGTGCGCTGACGTCATCCTGGTTGGTCGTAGTTGAGCTGGCGACCGCCGAAGCGATGTTCGTCGCCTTCGACTCCGCGAAACCTGACGCCTCTCCATTGGCGTGCCTTTTGGAACCATTTCGTCGCGGGTGGGTTTCAGACTGGCGCCGTAGGAAACCCCCAGATGCAAGAGTTTGACAGAGTGGGACAGCATTCTGTTGCCAAGCCGTGCAGCAGTTGATCGGTTCCGAAGACAACCGTCGGTACCTCTACAAGCTGCTGAAGCTGGCCGTCGACCCCGGCCTGCCGCCGCCCATTGCTCCATTGCTTGAGGCAATCGAACAGGCCAGGCGGGAACGATATGACTCAACGCTACGGCATCCGAAAGACCCCTGAAGGTTCATGGGACGTCATCGATGTGTTCACCGGGCTGCCTGTCACCGAGGACGGCGTGCCCTTGATCGACATGCCTGTCGAAGAGGCCGACGAGCTTGTCGAGCTTCTAAACTATCGCGACAGGAGACAGCGAGGGGACGGCTGATGGACCCCCTTGGAGACCTTGGCAGCGTTCCGAGCCGCCTTCGCCAAGTCGCCTGACTGTACGGAGATTACCAACTGTCATGAAAACTCTGGACCTGTCGTTTCAGGTTGATATTTTATGTGAATGCCGTCGGGCGATCCCCCTCACCGGCGGCCAGTCGCAAGGCCCATCCCAGGACTCGCACCCTGAGATGGGCCGTTGCATTTACGCGGGTTAAGACACCATCTTCCGGTCCAAAACCTGACTGAATTTCAAACAGCCCAGGACTACGATTCAGGTCGATCCAAGCCCCCTTGGATCATGAGGGCAGTAGCCCGCCGGTTTTGCTGCCCAAGAAGCCCGCTGGCTCCCGGTCGGCGGGCTTTTTGTTCCGTCTTGAAACTTTTAGAGACCTCTAATATTTAACGGGAGCGACAGATACCGTCCCCCGTATCTGTTGAAGATCGGCCGATCGGCCCGCGTTCTCCGCACGAGGCGCGGGCTTTGATTTTCAACCCCCGCGTGAAGCACCTGAGGGCGAGGAAGACCTGAGGCACGCATCGCTTCAGGACTTCCGGGACGGCTAAGGCGCCTACTCTGCCACCGTCGCGCGACGACGCGACCTGACTGCCTCCAGCAGTTGGCGTTCATTGGTGTGAGCATTCTGAAAGATCGCCACAACCAGGATCGCCACGCTTTCGGCGTCTCGGCTCAACGGGTCGAGGTGTTCGTCTGCACAGACTTGGTCGAACACGCGCTGGCAAACAGCCAGATCGTGGGGGCTAAGGCAGGCGCGATTGCTACGCTGGCGCAACATCTATGCAAGCCCCCGGCCCGCCGCCCATTTAAGGAAGCGGGCCTTTACAGCCGGACCATAGGAGAGATGGAAACCGGGTCTCGAGCGACAAACGTCAGTCGTTGAGGGGTTGTTCCCGGCTATCGAATTTGGTTATTTTTGTACATCCTGCGTGGACGTGCTCAGCAGCCAAGACACATACTATCGCGACCTGCGCCAGCTCTGCCTGCTGATCGCCAGCCGCTGACCGATAGCACCGGAACGGAAGTGCCAATCAGCCGTGAGGGGGGTAAATGACACTCTCCTAGCCTCCGGCCAGTTAGAGAGCCCGCCATCGCAAGTGGCGGGCTTTCTATGCGCAGCAAAGCCGGCACCGGCCATTCATATCAGCGCCGGCATGGCAATGATCTGACATCGCGGGAAAACACCCCATTTCGGCTTGGACGTACGGCATTTTTCGTGTAATGCGGCCCGCAACCCGGCGGTTCGGGCAAAAACCGGTCCTGTGTCGTTGCGTTTCCGGCAGGGCCATCTTTCAACTTGATTAGCGGCATTCTGCCCGCTAACGAAGACAGACAAGCAAAAGACGAGGATGCCCCAAATGAGTGACACCGCAGAGCGCGTCAAGAAGATCGTCATCGAGCATCTTGGCGTCGATGCCGAGAAGGTGACGGAGCAGGCAAGCTTCATCGATGATCTGGGAGCGGACAGCCTCGATACGGTTGAACTGGTCATGGCGTTCGAGGAAGAATTCGGCGTCGAGATTCCCGACGATGCGGCCGAGACCATCCTCACCGTCGGCGACGCCGTGAAATACATCGACAAGGCTTCGGCCTGACGCTTTCTGCAGTCATCACCGGGGAGGACCTGCGATGAGGCGTGTCGTCGTCACGGGGCTTGGCCTGCTTTCACCGTTCGGTATGGGCTTCGAGCACAGCTGGAAGGAACTCCTGACCGGGCGCAGCGCCGCCAAGCGCGTCACCGAGTTCGAGGTGGAGGATCTTGCCTGCAAGATCGCCCATGTCATTCCGCGTGGCGACGGCACCAACGGCACCTTCAATCCCGAGGCCGTGCTCGAGCCGAAGGAGCTGCGCAAGATCGGCGACTTCATCCTCTACGGGATAGCGGCCGCCGACGAAGCGCTCAAGGATTCGGGCTGGGCACCCAGGACGCATGAGCAGCAGTGCGCCACCGGTGTGCTGATCGGCTCCGGCATCGGCGGCATCGAAGGCATCGCCGAGAACGCGATAATCCTCAAGGAGCGCGGCCCGCGCCGCATCAGCCCGTTCTTCATCCCAGGCCAGATCATCAATCTCGTCTCCGGCCAGGTTTCGATCCGGCATGGGCTGAAAGGCCCCAACCACGCTGTCGTCACCGCGTGCTCGACCGGCGCGCACGCTATCGGCGATGCCGCCCGGCTGATCATGTGGGGCGATGCCGACGTGATGCTCGCCGGTGGCGCCGAAGCGCCGGTAACGCGGCTGTCGATCGCCGGCTTTGCCGCTTGCCGGGCACTGTCCACCGAGCGCAACGACGCGCCTGGAACAGCTTCCCGCCCCTATGACCGCGACCGCGACGGCTTCGTCATGGGCGAAGGTGCCGGCGTCGTCGTGCTGGAGGCACTCGAACACGCCAAGGCGCGCGGCGCAAAAATCTATGCCGAGGTCACCGGCTACGGCCTGACCGGCGACGCTTACCACATCACTGCGCCGGCCGAAGATGGCGACGGCGCCTTCCGCTGCATGATGGCGGCGCTGAACCGGGCGGAGCTGACGCCCGCCGATGTCGACTACATCAACGCGCACGGCACCTCCACCATGGCCGACACGATCGAGCTCGGCGCCGTCGAGCGGCTGGTCGGCAACGCCGCGTCGAAGATCTCGATGTCGTCGACCAAGTCGTCTATCGGCCATCTGCTCGGTGCTGCGGGCGCCGCCGAGGCGATCTTTTCGATCCTCGCCATCCGCGACAACATCGCGCCGGCCACCATCAACCTCGACAACCCTGAGCGCGAGACGTCGATCGATCTGGTGCCGAACACGCCGCGTCCCCGCCAGATCGACGTCGCACTGTCCAATTCCTTCGGCTTCGGCGGCACCAACGCTTCGCTCGTCTTCCAGCGCTACAATGGCTGACCGGTCTATCGACCGACGCCGTCGCGGCGAGCTGTCGTCAATTTTGCCATATTCACCCCTACTCTGCCCAAGGGGATTCGCACGTCGGCCCAAAAATCGAAATCGATTTTCGGAAAGCACGTTGCGCACACTTGAAATGTTAGAGCGTACTTTGTGCGTCCAATTGGACGCACGTCGCTCTAAGAGATCAAATGGCAGGGCACCATGAACACAAATCCGGCTGGCAACGGAGAATTCGGGCAACGGCAAGCGGTGCCGGGACCGATCGTGCCGAAGACGGCCGCCGAGGCATTGCGGCCTGAGGCCGGCACGCCGCCGCCCAGGCGCTCGCGCGCCTCGCGCAGCCAGGTCGTCGTGTTCATGAACTTCGTCATCTCGGCGGTGATGCTGGTGGTACTGGCTGCCGGCATTGCGCTCTATTTCGGCAAACAGGCATTCAACGAACCCGGCCCGTCGGCCAATGGCGACACCTTCCTGGTCAAGCCTAACACCGGCGTCCAGGACATTGCCGACCAGCTCGAGCGGCGCGGATTGATCAGCGACGCCCGCATCTTCCGCCTTGGCGTGCGCGCCTATGGCAACGATTCCGCGCTCAAGGCCGGCGAATACGAGATCAAGCCGCAGGCTTCGATGCGCGACATCATGGAATTGCTGAAGAGCGGCAAGTCGGTGATGTATTCGCTGACCATTCCCGAGGGGCTGACGGTCGAGCAGGCGCTGCAGCGCATCGCCGAGCAGAGCGCGCTGACCGGCGACATGCCGGCGACCAGGCCGCCCGAGGGCAGCCTCGCCACCGACACGCTGCGCTTCACCCGCGGTGCGACACGCGAGCAGATGGTCGACAAGCTCCTGGCCGATCAGCAGAAGCTGGTCGATGACGTCTGGCAGCGGCGCGCCCCCGAACTGCCGCTCGCCAATATCGAAGACTTCGTCATCCTGGCCTCGATCGTCGAGAAAGAGACGGGCAGGGGTGACGAGCGCTCGCGGGTCGCCGCGGTCTTCCTCAACCGGCTTGCCAAGGGCATGCGGCTGCAGTCGGATCCGACCATTATCTACGGCCTGTTCGGCGGCAAGGGCAAACCCGCAGACCGCCCGATCTTCCAGTCGGACATCCAGAAGCCGACGCCCTACAACACCTATCTGATCAACGGCCTGCCGCCGACGCCGATCGCCAATCCCGGCCGCGCGGCGCTGGAAGCCGTCGCCAACCCGTCGAAGACCGATGACCTCTATTTCGTTGCCGACGGCAATGGCGGCCATGTCTTTGCCGCGACGCTCGAAGAGCACAATCAGAACGTCGCCCGCTACCGGACGCAGCAGAAGAAGCTGGCCGACGAAGCTGCGAAGGCTGCCGCCGCCAAGGTGGAAGGCCAGACCGATGCGCCGGTGGACGGCAGCGACGGAGGCGATGCCGGCGCCGCTCAATAGCCGACAAGCGGTTTTTGAACTTGTCCCTTGCGCTTGGCGGCAAGGGGCGCATTGATATTTTGACGAGAGCGCCCGGTTCGACGTGCCAGGACGCTCAGTCGTCTTAAGCCGCGTGATCCGCGATCGCGCGCCAGGGGGAAAAGCAGGCACCATGAATTTGCAGAGCATGACCGGTTTTGCGCGTGCCATCGCCGAACACGACGGCACCTCGATCGCCTGGGAGGTCAAGTCGGTCAACGGCAAGAGCGTCGAGGTCAGGCTGCGGCTGCCACAGGGCTTCGAGCGGCTGGAACCGGCTGTCAGGCAGACGGTGCAGAAGCGCTTTGCGCGCGGTAATTTCCAGGCAACGCTGACCATCGGCCGCGCTGCCGGCTCACAAGCCCAGCCCGTGGTCAACGAGGCCTTCCTGAAAGACCTGGCGGGGCTCGCCAAGCGGCTGCAGGAACAGTTCGGCGCGGCACCCCCGACCGCCGACGGGCTGCTCTCGCTGCGCGGCGTGCTCGACATTCCGGAAACCATCGAAACCGAACAGGCGCGTGCCGCTCTCGACGGCGCGATCCTGTCGGCGCTTGAAGTCGCGCTTGGCGGACTGGAGCAGGCGCGCCAGGGCGAGGGCGAGGCGCTTCGCTCGCTGCTGTCCGGTCATATCGACGCCATCGAGGCGCTGACGCTGCGCGCCGAGGCCGATCCGTCACGCGAGCCTGCGGCGATCCGCGAGCGGATCGCCGAGCAGGTCCGGCTGCTGATGGATGCGTCCGCCAATCTCGACGCCACGCGGCTGCACATGGAAGCCGCCTTCCTGGCCACCAAGGCCGACATCCGCGAGGAGATCGACCGGCTGAAGACGCATGTGGCATCCGGCCGAGGGCTGCTTTCAAGCGGCGGCGCCATCGGCCGCAAGCTCGATTTTCTGGCGCAGGAATTCAATCGCGAATCGAATACGCTGTGTTCGAAGTCGAACGCCGCGGCGGTGACCGCCATCGGGCTGGAACTCAAGGCGGTCGTCGACCAGTTTCGCGAACAGGTCCAGAATCTGGAGTAACCCCGATGGTCGCCAAGGAGCCTGTGGTTGCCAGGGATTTGGGTTCCCGCATTCGCCGCCGAGGGCTGATGCTGGTTTTGTCGTCGCCGTCAGGCGCCGGCAAGTCGACGATCGCGCGCAACCTGCTCGAAAGCGATTCCAGCCTCGAACTGTCGGTCTCCGTCACCACGCGGCCGCGCCGCGGCAGTGAGATCGAGGGCGTGCACTATCACTTTCGCACCATGCGCGAGTTCGAGCGGCTGCGCGATTGCGATGCATTGCTCGAATGGGCGGAGGTGCATGGCAATTGCTATGCGACGCCGCGCGAGCCGGCGGAACTGGCGCTGGCGCAGGGCCGCGACATGCTGTTCGACATCGACTGGCAGGGCGCCCAGCAGCTCAAGGAGAAGATGCGCGCCGACATCGTCTCGATCTTCATCCTGCCGCCATCGATGAAGGAATTGAAGGCGCGGCTGAAGCGACGCGCCGAGGACCAGGAATCGGTGATCGAGACGCGGCTGAAGAACGCCCGCAACGAGATCGAGCACTGGAAGGAATACGATTTCGTCATCGTCAACGACGATCTCGACCGCGCCTTCGCCGAGGTGCGGGGCATCGTCACCGCCGAGCGGCTGCGGCGCGACCGCCGCCCCGGCCTGTTCGATTTTGTCTCGGGCCTGCTCGACGAGAAGACGGATTAGGGCACGAGCTGGCCAGCAGTCTCGCTCAAGGTTGCATTCCCTCGGCCAGGATCAGGTTGCGGCCGAGCGCGGCATCGCGCAGTTCCAGCGCTGCGGCGTATTCGGCGGAGCCGTACCAACGCCGCGCCCGCTCCATGTCGGGGAATTCGACGACGATCAGCAGCCCGGGATTCCAGTTGCCTTCAAGTGTCTCCACCTGGCCGCCGCGCACCAGATAGCGACCGCCATGCTGGCCAATGGAAGCTGCGGCGCGGGTGCGATAGGCCTCGATCGCCTCTGCATCGCGGATCGTGACATCGGAAATGACATAGGCAGGCATTGTTTGTCTCCTGGTATCGCGCTGATCATCTATGCTTGGATGGCGCGGTTTCCAGCGGTTGAGCGCTGCATCCGCCTTCTCCCACAGGGGAAAAAGGAAGGGCCTGCACAGTCACACCGCGTTGGTCAGCCTCACGAATTCCTCGACATCGAGCGTTTCAGCGCGCCGTGTCGGATCGATGCCGGCGCGGACGAGCAAGGCTTCGCCGCCGAGGCTCTTCACGCTCTGCCGCAGCATCTTGCGGCGCTGGCCGAAGGCGGCTTCGGTGACGCGGCTGAGCTTCTTCACCTCGACGGGCAGTGGGGATGCGCGCGGCACCAGATGCACCACCGAGGAGGTCACCTTGGGCGGTGGAATGAAGGCCTGGGGCGGCACGTCGAACGCGATCCTCGCCTCTGTCCGCCAGCCGGCCAGCACGCCGAGCCGGCCATAGGCGTCGCTGCCTGGGCGGGCTGTGATGCGCTCGGCCACCTCGCGCTGGAACATCAGCGTCATCGAAGCGTAGAAGGGCGGCCACTCGGCGCCGGTCAGCCAGCGGATCAACAGTTCGGTGCCGATATTATAGGGCAGGTTGGCGACGATCTTCACCGATCCACCGCTTGCTGATGCAGCATTGGCAAGAGCGGAAAAATCGGTCTTCAACGCATCGCCGGCGATGATCTCGAGCCGGCCCGGATAATGGTCCGAAACCTCGGCAAGCGCCGCCAGGCAGCGCTCATCACGCTCGATGGCGATGACCCGCCGGGCGCCGTTGAAAAGCAGCGCCCGCGTCAGTCCGCCGGGACCTGGGCCGACCTCGATCACCGTGGCCTCGGTGAGGTCGCCAGCGGCGCGCGCGATCTTGCCGGTCAGGTTGAGATCAAGCAGGAAATTCTGGCCGAGCGTCTTCTTCGCCCGCAGCCCGTGGCGGTCGATCACCTCACGCAGCGGCGGCAGCCCGTCGATGGTCGTGCGCCCACCCTCATGCATTGCGCTCATGCACCTGCGGCCTTCGTGCCGGTGTCGGCCAGCCTGCGCGCGAGTTTCAGCGCCGCGATCAGGCTGTCGGCGCGCGCCAAGCCCTTGCCGGCGATGTCGAAGGCGGTGCCGTGGTCGGGCGAGGTGCGGATGAACGGCAGGCCGAGCGTGACGTTGACCGCCTCGTCGAAGGCCAGCGCCTTGGCCGGGATCAGCGCCTGGTCGTGATACATGCAGATTGCCACGTCATAGCCGGCACGCGCCCGGGCATGGAACATGGTGTCGGCCGGTAGCGGCCCGAAGGCGTCGATGCCTTCCGCCCTTAGCCTTTCGATCGCCGGACGGATGATGCGCTCGTCCTCGGTGCCTATCGTGCCGCCTTCGCCGGCATGCGGATTGAGGCCGGTCACGGCAAGTCTTGGCCCCGCGATGCCAAAACGGCTTGCAAGATCGGTCGCGGCAATGCGGGCGGTGGTGACGATCAGTTCCGTCGTCAGCGTCTTCGGCACCTCGGCCAGCGCAATGTGGATAGTGACCGGGACGGTGCGCAATTCGGGACCGGCAAGCATCATCACCGGCGTCAGCTCGGCGCCGCTGTGGCGCGAAGCCAGATGTGCCAGATACTCGGTATGGCCGGGAAAGCGGAAGCCGGCGTCGTAGAGCAGCTTCTTGGCGATCGGGCAGGTGACGACCGCGCCAGCATCGCCGGCCAGGCAGTCGGCAACAGCACGGTCTATGGCCTCGATGACGCCGGTGGCGTTGGCCGGGTCCGGGCGGCCGGGACTGTCGATGAAGCGGGCATCAAGCGGCACGACGGGCAGGGCACGTGCAAAGACGCGCGACGCTTCGGCCGGTGCCGTTTCCGCGATCGCCACATTGGCACCGAGCCGATGCGCGCGCGCGGCAATCAGCGCCGGATCGGCGAGAAGATAGAACGGCGGCACGCCCGCGCTGCTGCCGGCCTGCCACGCGGCGATGGCGATTTCCGGCCCGATGCCGGACGGATCGCCAACGCTCAACGCCAGCGGAGCGTCTGCCTTGCGCACGTTATGCTGCTTTGCAGGCCGATCCATCCCGATCGAAGCGGGATGGGGCTCTGTCCACTTGCCTGGCCATGCTAACGCTGGACAATGCGGGCTGTCTTCCGCAGCTCCTCGACATATTTCTTGGAGAGGTCGTCGGCGTTCTTGTCGTTGCCGCCTTCGCTCTGCAACACCATCTGAGCGGCCTTGTCGTCGGAGACTTCGCGCGACGAGCAGATGCCGATGAATTCGACGCCGCGATCGGTCTCGCGCGTAGTCGTGGCGCCGCCCACCTTGGTGGCCTTGATCTGGTCGGCCCATTCCGGCGGCAATTGCGGCGCCAGCACCCGACCGAGATCGCGGACGGTGACGTCGATCAGGCCCTTGGCGAATTCGTGCGTGGTGTTGCAGCCGTTGAAGCGGGCGCGCATGGCGTCGGCCTCGCGCTTGCGCTTGGCGAGCGTGGCGCTGCGTTCGGCCGCCGGCACGACGAAGATGACCTGCTGCAGCATGTACTCCATGGCGGTCGGCTTGTTGCCGCCCTTGTCGAGCATGCGCCTGACCGCGTCCTGTTCACTCATGGCGCCGCCGCCGCTGTCGGAGCGGTAGCGCGCGCTCAGCGCCTGGTTCCATGCCATCTGGGCGCGGATGAACTCCTTGAAATGCTCCTTGCTGACGCCAGACTGCGACATGACGCCGTCGAGCTGCTTGAGCTGCATCTTGTTGTTCGAGGCAAAACGCTGATAGGCAGCCTCGACCTGGGCGTCGCTGATACGGATGCCGAGACGCTTGGCTTCGGCCACCCGCAGCGTCTGGTCGATCATTTCCTGGGCGGCGTCGCCCTTCTTGTGCTGCAGGCGCAGGAACGCGGCCCGGTGCGCGATATCGCCGGTGGTGATCGGTACGCTGTTGACGACGTACTTGATCTCGCTGGCGAACGCCGGCGGCGTCATCACGGTGACCGAGACTGAGGTCGCCGCCACGAGCAGCGCGAACCCTGCCGAAAAGAGGTATTTCCTCATCGAAAGCATCCCAATTCTATCCCGATTTCGGACGAAATCCCTGCCCGCTCTATGCGGCAAAACGATGTCGTCGGCCTGTCGCCCGTTCGGCCGCCCGTCCGTTACTGGACGGTGTCGAGGGCACTGGTCGACGAACCGAATTCGCCGAGCGTGCGGAACGACAGGTTGAAGCCGATGTTCTGCGACACTTCCTTGGTATTCAGGTCGCGGGATTCCGAGAACGTCATCAAATAGGTGAAACATGAATCATTATAGGCAAAGCCAACGCCGTCCTTGACCAGGACACTTTGCTCCAGGTCGTAGGTGCCGGTGCCGAAGACGCGCCAATTCTCGGCAAGGTGCGTGGAGGCACCGAGCGTGACCTCGTGGCGGTCGGTGGTGAAGCCGTAGAGCGGCTGCGCCTGGATGAAGGTATATTTGGCGCTCAGCGACACCGGCAGGCCGGAATAGGCGGCCTTCACCTCGGCGCGGCGAACGTCGAAGCTTTGCTCGTCGAAACGGCCGCTGACCGAGCCGGAAAACCCGCTTGGGCTGTTGAAGCCGACGAGGCCGACATAGTCGGAGGTTGCGGTTTCGAGGCCGGAATTCGCGCCGACATTGACCAGGTCCGGCGTAGCGAAGGAGTTCTGCCCGCCCAGCTGATAGGACTGGCCAAACAGCGCGTTGGTGCTCCAGCCATTGTCGTAGGCGCCGGAATAGCGCAGGCCGACATTGGCGCGGCTGCCGCCTTCCATGCGGTCGTAGCCGGAGAATTTGTCGCGCTCGAACAGCGTCGTGGCGTCGAAGACGAAGCTCTGTGCGTCCTCATTGGGAACGGCGAGGCCGCCGACATATTGCTCGTTCGGGCGCACGAAGACCTGCGCCATCGGTTCGAAGATGTGGCTGGAACTGGTCGACGAGAACAGCACCGGCCAACGCATTTCAAGCCCGGCGGTCGCCATATAGCGGGCGAGCGAGGAGCGCATGTTGTCGTCGTCGCCGAGGTTCGTCGCCATCTGGTTGATGGCAGCAAGCGAGCCCGAGGTCGCGCTGACATAGCCAGCGTCGCCGCGCAGCGCCAGAAGCGGCGTCAACAGCAGCCCGCCATCGCTGGTGAAGGTGCGCTTCCATTCGGCCTCGGCGGTGAGACGGCCGGATTGGCCCTCGATGCCGCGGACGTTTTCGACGGTTGAATCATCACCCGGAATGACAAGCGCAGTGTCCAGCCTGTCGCGGCTGATCGCGCGTGCGTTGACGTTGAACGACAATTGCCCGCCGGCCACCGCCATGTCGGGAATGTAGGCGTAGTCGAGCGAGGGCAGCACCCAGGGCTGCTTGGCGGCGCGCGCGCTGGGATCGTCAGGGAGCGTGTTTTCCTGGACCTCGAAACGCATCGCGCGCACGTCGAAATAGTTGCGGCCGTTGAGACCGGTCAGGTAGACAGAGGACTGATGCACAAGGGCATTGAAGTTGTCGATGGCGTAGGTGCGCGAGAAGTTCTTGTCGGTCTGCAGCAGCACGTCCCAGCCGAAGTCCCAGCGTGAATTGATGGCGAACTGGCCCTTGGTGCCCATCATGCCGCGGAACTTGTTCGGGTCGCCGGCAGGGCCCGAATCGACGTTGCGGCCGTTGGCGTCGATGAATTCCTCGGGATTCTCTTGCCGGATGCCGGCCATCTTCAGGGTGTACTGGCCATTGTTGAAGCGTTGGCGCCACTCCGCTTCGCCGAGGAAGCCCTGCTTGGTGTAACCACTGCCGGTGACGGTGAGGTCGTAGGTCGGCGACAGCGCAAAATAATAGGGAACTTTGACGCCGACGCCGAGGTCGGTCTTGTAGGCGATGCCGGGGATCAGGAAGCCGCTCTTGCGCTTGACGGTCGGGTCGGGGATCTCGAAGGCCGGCAGGTAGGCAAGCGGAAAGCCGAAGAACTCGAAATTCGCGTTCTCGAAGCGGACCGTCTTCTTCTCGCCGTTCCAGATGATTTGCCGGGCCTTGATGCGCCAGGTCGGCGCCTTGTCCGGCTTGTCCTCGCACGGTTCGCAGGCCGTGTAGACGCCGTTGTGGAACGTCGTCAGCACGCCGCCCATGCGTTCCGCGCTTTCGGCGGCGAAATAGGCCTTGTCGATGGTTTCGACGCGCAGCGCGTTGACGAAGCCGTCGGCGAAATCGTCGGTGATGTCGATATGGTCCGAATAGATCTTGGTGCCGTCGCTGTTGATGACCTCGACGGCACCGCTGGCGACAAGGCGCTTGGTGTTGCGGTTGTATTCGACCCGCTGGGCGACGAGGCGATTGCCGCCATAGTCGATCTGGACGCCGCCGACCGCAGTGACGGTCTGGTTGTCGTTGTTGTAGACGAGCGTGTCGGCAGCCAGCAGCATCTGCGTGCCGGAAGGAACCTTCGTTGCCACGTCGGTGACATCCTGCGCCAGCGCAGGAGCCACAGGGACCGCGCAGGCGAACAGGCATGCCAAGGCGCTCGCCCCATAAAGGCGTGCCAGACCGGCCTGCCTATGGCTGCGCAAAACCGCCTCCCTCACTAGCCGTCTTCCTTGTACAGCAGGTACGTCACCCCGAAGAACATAGCCACGACAACCGGAACCCATGCAGCCACCACTGTGGGTACGAATCCCGCCACGCCGAATGCCTTGACCAGCACCGAAACGACATAAAGCAGAAAGCCAGCCACGACGCCACCCAGAATCATCGTCACTGACTGCCCCATCCTGGCAAATCTCATCGAGACCGTGGCCGCAATCAGCGTCATGGCGACGAGAAGGAACGGCAACGCCAGCAGCGAATCAAACTGCATGGCGAAGGCATTTGCCTTGAGGCCGAAGGAACGGGCAACCTCGATCTTGCCGGGCAGGTCGTAGAAAGGGATGGTTTCCGGACGCGCCAGCCGTTCCTGCACGAATTCCGGCTTGAGATTGGTCGCCACGCGGTCGCTTGTCTCCGGCCGGACATTGCCATCCCGGAACACCTTGACGTCCTGCAGCTCCCAATAGCCGTCGCGCAGGAAGGCGCGCACGGCGTCCTTGCGTTCTACGATGTTGCCTTGCTGGTCGAGGACGAAGAAGACGGCATCGGACATCTCCAGGCCCTGGTTGAGGATTGCGCGGGCGCCGATGATGGTATCGCCCGAGCTGGTTTTCTGCCGGATCCAGGGGGCCGCGTCCGCCGAAACGGTGTTGGACTTGCCGGAGCGCAGCTGGTTTTCGATCTGCTCGGACCAGGAAAATGCGTGCGCGGCGACCGGGTTGAGCACGCCGACCGAGAGCACGCCGAACATCAGTGCCCCGACGCAGCACGGCAACAGGAACTGCCAGGCCGAAACGCCGGCCGAGCGGGCGATGACCAGCTCGTATTTGCGGTTGAGCGAGACCAGCGTCGCCATCGCCGAGAACAGCCCGACGAACGGCACCGTCTGCAGCATGATCATCGGCATCCTCAGCCCCGAAATGGCGAACGCCGCGCCATAGGTGACGCCCGGCAGGCCGGTGATGCGGCCGGAAAGCTCGGTGAAATCGATCAGGAACACCAGCGCCAGCAGGCCGATGAAGAACCACACCGTGATCGTCACGTAGCGGAAGAAGAAGTAGCGGCCCAGAGTCCAGCCCATCAGCTGACGCCTTGTCCGGAAGCGCGCCCGGCGAAGCGCAGCTTGATGGCTGTCCAGCCGTCGCTGACGCGGCCGGCGATATTGGTCACCCAGTCCGCCCAGGCAACCGGCAGTTCCATCGTCCGGTTGGAGACGATGAACCAGATGGCGATCGCCGAAGCCGCGATCGGCACGCCGTAGACCATATAGGCGTATTGCGGGATCTTGTCGGCCTTGCCGGCTGCGAAGAAGCCGAGCCAGCGCACGAACAGCGCAATGGCGATGGCCGTGATCAGCGGATGGATGCGCGCCTCGCGGTGCGAGCGCGCGTCGCCGGCCACCGCCAGCGCGATCAGTGCGAACACCAGCGAATAGGACCATTCGGAAAAGCGCTGGTCGAGCTCGGCCTTGTAGCGGCCGGGACTGCGCTGGAAAACCTTGTCGTTGGGGCTCGGATTGAGCAGATATGGGGTCGTCCGATCCTTCGGCAGAAGCGTGATGTCGTTCGCGGCCGACATGAAGGCCGAGAGGTCGAAGGCATAGGAGGTGAAGCGGATGACCGACAGGTCGCCGGACAGCGTCTTGCGGTGGATGACGCCGTCATTCATCATCAGCACTTTCTCGCCGCCGCGTTCGACGATGCTGCCGGTTTTGGCGTAATAGATCAGGTTGGCGCCTTCCTCGCGCGAGTCGGCGACGAAGATGCCGCCGAGCCGGTTGTCGGGAAGCCGCTCGCCGACCTGCAGGAATAGCCCGTCGTCGATCTTGCGGAAGGTGCCTTCCTGGATGATCAGCGACAACAGGTCGGCACGCGACGAGGCCACCAGCTCGCGGTTCTTCTGGCGCGCATAGGGGTCGACGCCGTTGTCGACGGCGAAGGAAAAAACGCTGGCCGCCAGCGCCAGCAGCAAGATCGGCCGCACGATGGTCCAGCGCGAGGCGCCGGCCGCGTTGATTACCGCCAGTTCCGAGTCGGTGTTCATGACGCTGAGCGTCTGGGCGACCGCCACCACCAGTGCAAACGGCACCACGGTCGGAATGATCGACGGGAGGATCAGCGCGGCGACCTCGAAGAAGGTCAGCACCGACTGGCCGTTGTCGGTGACGAGGTCGATGCGGGCGAGCACCTGTGTCGTCCACACGATTGCCAGCGTCCAGATCAGCGCAGCCAGGAAGACCGCCAAAGCGCGACGCATAATGTAGCGTTCAACGACCTTCATGAAGGCTTTTCTCGATTTTGCCGAACGGCATCATGCCCGCGGACAAGGTAGTCGTCCGGCGATGCCTGTACAACTGGGTCCATTTGGCGGTTCGATCGAGTTCCCGTCCCACATCGCGGTTTCCGGCGGGCCGAAGTGTCGGCGGCAATGGATAAGAAAGGGCGAACATCGATGGTTAACAATAGGTTGCGGCAGAAAAGCGGGGCCGTGCCGCGACGAATCGTTATTGGTTCAAGCGCGCATATAGGATGCGATTTCGGCGAAGTCTTGCCAAATGCCGCAAAACGACCAAATGTCGCGCCGGCCGCGCTCGTGTCGCGATTTCGAAGTTCGCTTGATTTCGATATCGAGTTCGAAGCGGGATCCGAGATCAAAACGACACTGGAAATCAAGAGGTTGCCAGTGTCTTCCGATTCGGAGCACTAGGGCGGTTCGGGACACCAGGCCGCCGTGATCGCAACAGGTCAGGACATGGGAGCGGGGCAATTGCACAGTCGAACCGGCCAGGACGCGGTTTTCCGTGGCGTGATCGTGATCGGAGCCGGCGCGGCGGGACTGGCTGCCGCCCATGCGCTGATCAGGGCCGGCATGCCGACCGTCGTGCTGGAAAGGGAAAGCCGGCTGGCCGAGCCCTGGCACCGGCGGCACGAACGGCTCCACCTCAACACGCATCGCGACCTTTCCGAATTGCCCGGTGTCTTCTATCCTGCCGGGACACCGGCCTTTCCGCACAGGACAGCGGTCATCCGCCACCTGAACGATTACAGCCAGGCGCACGGTCTGCCGGTCGAGTTCGGCGTCACCGTCGAGGAGATCGCCTTCGAAGGCGACCATTGGAGGGTGCGGACCAGTGCGGGGCCTCGTCTGGCGCGCCACGTCGTCGTCGCCACCGGGCGTGACCGGGTGCCGTTCGTTCCGCGGTGGAAGGGCATGGCGGACTTTGCCGGCCGGATCATCCATTCGGCGGACTTCGGCGCGGCAACAGACTATGCCGGCAAGAAGGTGCTGGTCGTCGGCGCCGGCAATTCAGGCTTCGACGCCCTCAATCATCTGGCTCATGCGAATACCGCGCAAATCTGGTTGTCGGCCCGCAACGGTCCCTCGCTTCTGCCCAAGCGCATCAGCAAGATCGCGGTCCACCGGTTTTCGCCGTTCCTGGCGCGCCTGCCGGTGCGGATCGCAGATGCGGTGATGGCGGTAACGCAGCGCCTCGTCTTCGGCGATCTGACGAAACTCGGCCTGCCGCCCGCGCCTTCGGGCGGCGCCAGCCGCCTGGGCTCGGACTACACGGCAATCGCATCCGACGACGGCGCCGTCGACGCCATCAAGGCAGGCAGGATCATCGTCGTGCCCCAGGTGCGCGAATTTACCCGCGACGGTGTCATCCTCGACGACGGAACGCTGATAGCGCCCGATATCGTCATTGCCGCGACCGGCTATCGCACCGGGCTCGAGCAAATGGTCGGCAAGCTCGGCGTCCTCGACGGCAAGGGCGTTCCGCTGTTCAATGGCGGCGAGACGGATCCGAAACTGCCCGGCCTGTGGTTCACCGGCATGCGGCCGAGCATCCGCGGCTGTTTTGCCAACGCCCGCATCCAGGCGAGCGCGATCGCCGCCCGAATCGCCAACGGAAAATAGTCGGGGCAAAACCGGCAAAAAGACCAACAAAATCAATATCCGAAAAAAGAGGGGTGGCATTCCCTGGCGGAAAACGACCAAATGTCGCGTATCTTCAACGCGCTTCCTCGAAGAAACCAACGCCGTTCCCGAAAGCAGGACATGATGACTTTGAAACCTTCGATCACCTTCGCCAAATTCGCCGCGCCAAAAAAAGGCAGCGTCTTCGTGCTGGCGGCCGACGACGGCGGCCTTGGCGAGGCGGCGAAGGCCTGCGATCCGGCAAAAACGCTCCAGCGGGCGTTTCCGGTGGCCGATTTTTCCGGCAAGTTCGCCAGTCTCGTGGAAGTGCTGGCGCCGGAGGGGGCGTCGCTCGACCGGCTTGTGGCGGTTGGTGCCGGCAAGGTCTCCGGCCTCGACGACCATGCATTGCTGAAGCTTGGCGGCACTGTTGCCGGGTCGCTGCGTAAGGCGACCGAAGTGGCCGTCGTGCTCGATGTGCCGGGCGCCGCGATCGGCGGCGGTCAGGCGGCCAGCTTTGCCGCAGGCATCCTTCTGCGCGCCTATGCCTTCGACAAGTACAAGACGAAAAAGGACAAGGACGACGACCAGCGCGACGGCAAGAAGAACGAGCCGAAGAAGCCGGCCAAGGTGACCATCCACACCGCCGACCCGGCGGCGGCGAAGAAGGCTTTCGCCGATGAGGCGGCGGTGATCGACGGCGTGCTTCTGGCGCGCGATCTGGTCAACGAGCCGGCCAATGCGCTGGGGCCAGTGGAATTTGCCGCGCGCGCCAGCGAACTCGAGGCGATCGGCGTCAAGGTCGAGATCCTGACCGAGAAGGAGATGAAAAAACTCGGCATGGGCTCGCTGCTCGGCGTCGCGCAAGGCTCACCGCGCGGCGCCCGCATGGCCGTCATGCAGTGGAATGGCGGCAAAGCCAAGGACAGTCCGGTCGCCTTCGTCGGCAAGGGCGTCACATTCGACACCGGTGGCAATTCGATGAAGCCGGCCTCCGGCATGGAGGACATGAAGGGCGACATGGGCGGTGCGGCCGCCGTCACCGGGCTGATGCACGCGCTGGCCGCGCGCAAGGCCAAGGCCAATATCGTCGGCGTCATCGGGCTTGTGGAAAACGCCGTCGACGGCCACGCCCAGCGCCCCGGCGACATCGTCACCTCGATGTCGGGCCAGACGATCGAGGTGCTCAACACCGATGCCGAGGGCCGCCTCGTGCTGGCCGATGCGCTGTGGTACTGCAACGACCGCTTCAAGCCGAAATTCATGGTCAACCTGGCGACGCTCACCGGCGCCATCATGGTGGCGCTCGGCCAGCATTATGCCGGCCTGTTCTCCAACAATGACGAGCTGGCGGACAGGCTGACCAGTGCCGGGCAGGCGACGCAGGAACGGCTATGGCGCATGCCGCTCGGCGCCGAATACGACAAGCTGATCGATTCCAAGAACGCCGACATGAAGAATATCGGTGGCCGCTATGGCGGCGCCATCATCGCCGCGCAATTCCTGCAGCGCTTCGTCAAGGAGACGCCGTGGGCGCATCTCGACATCGCCGGCACCGCCATGGGCTCGCCGCCCAACGAGATCAACCAGTCATGGGGTTCCGGCTTCGGCGTTCGGCTGCTCGACCGACTGGTGCGCGACCATTATGAACAGTGACCGGCTGCAGACGGTGTAGGCTGACGCCATGGCCGACGTCTTGTTTTATCATTTGACCGAATCGACGCTGGAGGATGCTCTGCCCGGCCTGCTCGAGCGCAGCGTCGATCGCGGCTGGCGCGCCGTGGTGCAGACCGGCACCGAGGAGCGGCGCGACGCGCTCGACCAACATCTGTGGACTTTCAGGGACGATTCTTTCCTGGCCCATGCGACGGACCGCGAGGCCCATCTTGCCGAGCAGCCGATCCTTTTGACCACCGGCCAGGACAATCCCAACCAGGCGCAGATCCGCTTCCTCGTCGACGGCGCGGTGCCGCCGGAGCTTGGCTCCTATGAACGCGCCGTGTTCCTGTTCGACGGCCACGATGCGGCCCAACTCGAGGCGGCGCGCGTGCATTGGAAGGTGATGAAGGATGCCGGCCACGCGGTGACCTACTGGCAGCAGACGCCCGACCGGCGTTGGGAGCGCAAGGCGTAGGAGACGCGTGGGTAGAGCCTCGGTCGGGATGTCCGTAAGGGGTGGAGGCCGACATACAGGTGCCGCGCAATTGGTACCTCAAATCCGCCGCCCTGCTGGCCAACATCGTCGGCACCGCATCCACTCGATCTCTCTAACAAATGGGGAGCGAAATGAGGAAAATTATCGTCACCGAATTCATCAGCGTTGATGGCATTGCCGACGTCGAAAAGTTGACGCAGGCAACCTGGAACTCTGAAATGGATAAATTCAAGAATGACGAACTTTCAGACAGCGGCGCCATGCTCTTGGGGCGCACTACATATCAAATTTTTGCCAGCTCTTGGCCCAAAGAAACCGGAGATTTCGCCGACAGGTTCAATTCACGCCAAAATATGTTGCGTCGACGACATTGAAAAAACTCGATTGGAAGCCCTCCGAGTTGCTGAAGGGTGCACTGCCGGAAGCGGTCAGAAAGCTGAAGCAAGGCAGTGGCGGCAATATCAGGAATTGCTGCGACACGGCCTCGTCGACCGCATCAGGCTTCTCAGCTATCCCGTCGCTCTCGGTCAGGGAAAGCCGTTCTTCGCGCCTGGTGAACAGCACGAACTTGAGCTGATCTCGGCGACGCCCTTCACCAATGGCGTCTTGGGCATGGAATATGTACCAGCAAACACGAAGTAATGACGACGGTCGAGTTTCGCCGATAGATTTGTGAACTGAAGCCCCGGTCGTTTGCCGAAGGTTTGACGACCCGTCATTCCGGCAGGCCTGCCTTGCGATAGCCGTCGACAAAATGCTCGAGCGTCGTAGCGTCGCGGAATGGCTCTGTCGTGGCCCAGTGGCGGATTGTGAAATGCGGATTGCTGACGAGGAACAGTTCGACCTCCGCGCGCGCCTCGTCGAGCCGCCCCAGTTGGGCAAGGCTTGCCGCCAGGAACCGGCGTGAACTTGTGCGATAAGTCTCGTCCCTGCGCAGCGTCTCGACAGCGGCCTCGTACTCGCCAGCCGCATATTGCGCCTGGCCGAGCGTCAGATAGTACCAACTTGCCGGAAACGGGTTGAGCCGGAACCCCTTGCGAATCTGCTCGAGGCCCTCCTCGACCCGGCCGGCCAGCACAGAGATGTCGGACAGCGTCGCCCAGGTGTCGGCCTCGTTCGGGTCGAGCTCGATCGCCTTGGCGAATTCCGCATCCGCCTCGGCGAAGCTGCGCTCATATGCAAGCAGGTTAGCCAGGACCCAGCGGCAGCCGGCATCGTTGGGATCGAGCGCTACCGCCTTCCGCGCCAGCTCCATGGCGAGGCTGCGGGTTGGTTCCATCGGTTCGCCCCAATGCACCCATCCCATCCAGTGGTTCATGGCAAGCCAGCGATAGGCCTCGGCGTATTCGGGATCGAGCGAAACCGCGCGCGTGAGCATCAGATGCGCTTCCCGCGCCGTCTGCGGCGAATCATCGATCAGCTTGCGCGCCCGCACGCAGAGATCGTGAGCCTCGAGATTTTTTGGCCGGTTGCGCGGCGGCGGCGCGCGCAGTCGGCCGAGCAATGCCTCCACGATCTTGCCGGTGACCTCGTCCTGAACGGCAAAGATATCTTCCAGGCTGCGATCGAAGCGTTCCGCCCACAGATGATCGCCACTCACCGCGTCGACCAGTTGTGCGTTGATGCGCACGCGTCCCGCGACGCGCCTCGCGCTGCCCTCCAGCAGATAGCGCACGCCAAGGTCCTGTGCGATCCCGCGCACATCCATCGCCTTGCCCTTGTAGGCGAAGGCCGAATTGCGCGCGATGACGAAAAGGCCGGAAATCCGGGACAGGTCGGTGATCAGGTCTTCGGTCAACCCATCCGCGAAGGATTCCTGCTCGGGCTCGTTACTGACATTGGCGAAGGGCAGCACGGCTATCGACGGCTTGCCGGGCAGTGACAACGGTCTCTTCTGCAGACCTCCGATCGTTTCGACCTCTGCGATGAACCGATATCCCACACGCGGGACCGTCGCGATCCACTCGTGGCCATCGGGCGCCGGGCCGAGAAGCTTCCTAAGAAGAGCAATCTGAACCGTGAGATTGCCCTCCTCGACGACTGCCCCCGGCCATGCCGCTTCCATCAAATCGGATTTGGTCAGCACTTCGTTGGGGCGCCTCGCGAACGCCGCCAGGAGCAGCAATCCGCGATGACCGACCGCAACAGGAATTTCCTGCCGAAGCAGCGTTCCCGCCTCGGCATTCAAAACGAACGGACCAAAGGCAAAACGAAGTCCCTGCATAGGATATGTATAGCCGCTTTGGAAGTTTTCGGAACTATTCAGCGCCGCTTAATTACGCCGGGCATCGCTTCCCGCATAGTTGCCGCATCGTTCGGGCCAGAAGCGGCCGCGAACGGGCGACAGGAGGAAATGATGAACGCCATTCTCACCCGCGCATCGAACGCCGATCACGCTGCACGGCCGGCCGAGGCGGCGGGCCGGGCCTATACCCTGGCGGCCTTGGGAAACCTCATCTCGGCCTGGCGCGAACGCAGCTATTTCCGCTGGGAATTGGCACGGCTGGCGAACGACACCCCCGAACTGATCGACGATATCGGGCTGACAATGCAGCAGATCGAGGCTGAGATCGCGAAGCCGTTTTGGCGCCGGTGACCGCGGCGGGCGATGAGGAGGCTCCAAGCCGTAGCAAGGCTTCACAACGGATAACTGCACGGTCGAGCGCACCGGGGCCGCTGCTCTCAAACGAAGGGATACGGCACGATCTACCCAGGATGGCCAGGGGTCAGCTGGTGCAACTGCCCACAACATCGTGATGCCCTGCAGAGTGTGCCGCCGGTTGATAGGGTTCGTCGTGGACCGAAACGTCCGGCACCGACGTGCGCTCCAACAGGATGCGTCAGGATGCGTCCGCAAGATGACGTAACAGTTACCGACGCTTTGTGTTGGGAACCCAACGCGTATCTTTGCAGTTCAATGCGGGGAGGGCGAATGCGCGTCTTGTGAGCGGCCGGCGTGGAGGAAGGTGCAGGCTTTGGCTTGTCCATCTCCGGCGCCCGGGCTGAGCTCCAAAGGGAGGTCCACCATCATGAAGTTTCCTCACGCATTTCTTGCGTTTGCCCTAGGTGCCGTTCTGGCGGCCGGCCCGGCCAGGGCTGTCGATCTCTCCATGGTGTCGGGCGATACCGGTGTTGGCCAGAAAGTCCTTCGCGAGATACTCGATCAATACGAGAAGAAGACCGGCAACAAGGTCACCGTCGTTCCGATGCCGCCCTCGACGACGGATCAGTTCGGCCAGTACAGGCTCTGGCTCGCCGCCGGCAACAGCGACATCGATGTCTACCAGACGGATGTCATCTGGGCGCCGCAGCTTGCAAGCCAGCTCGTCGACCTGACCGAAGCGACCAAGGATGTCGTTGGCGCCCATTTCCCGCAGATCATCCAGTCGCAGACAGTCGATGGCAAACTGGTCGCCTTGCCGATATTCACCGATGCTCCGGCGCTCTATTACCGCAAGGACCTGCTCGACAAATACGGCGTCAAGCTCCCGGCCACCTGGGCCGAGCTTGCCGACACCGCCAAGCTTGTCATGGACAAGGAGCGCGCGGCCGGCAACAAGGACATATGGGGCTTCGTCTTCCAGGGCAACGCCTATGAGGGGCTGACCTGCGACGCGCTCGAATGGGTGATGTCGAACGGCGGCGGCCAGATCGTCGAGCCTGACGGCACCATTTCGATCAACAACCCGAAAGCGGCCGCCGCCCTCGAAATGGCCAGGGGCTGGGTGGGAACCATCTCGCCTCCCGGCGTTCTGGCCTACCAGGAGGAAGAGTCACGCGGTGTCTGGCAGACCGGCAACGCTGTCTTCATGCGCAACTGGCCCTACGCCTATTCGCTCGGCGAAAGCGAAGGCTCGCCCATCAAAGGCAAGTTCGACGTGACCACGCTGCCGCCGGGGTCGGGTGAGGGCGCCCGCCCCGCTGCAACGCTTGGCGGCTGGAACCTCGCGGTTTCCAAATATTCGAAGAACCCGGATGCCGCGATCGAACTGGTCAAATGGATCGCGTCTCCCGAGATGCAGAAATACCGCGCCTTGAACGCGTCATACCTGCCGACCATCCAGGCGCTCTATGACGATGCCGACATCGCCAGGAAACAGCCGGTCATTCCGCGCTGGAAGGAGGTCTTCCTCAACGCGGTGCCACGTCCCTCGGCCCAGGCCAAGGTCCGCTACAACGAGGTATCGAGCCAGTTCTGGACCGCCGTCCACAAGACCATATCCGGCGAGGGCACGGCTGCCGACAACCTTGCCGATCTCGAAGTATCCTTGACCAAGCTCAAGGGCGCCGCCTGGTGACCTCGCCGCGCCGGCGCCCGCAGCTGATGCGTCAGCGCGCGCGCTCGGCGTGGCTGTTCCTTGCCCCGATGCTGATCGTGCTTGCCGCCGTTGCCGGCTGGCCGCTCCTGCGCACGATCTATTTCAGCTTCACAGACGCCTCGCTGGCCGACCTCGAAGCCAGTCGGTGGATCGGCTTCGCCAACTATTTCTCGATCCTGCAAATGCCGAGCGGCCGGGTCATCTATGACGGCTTGCTCGTCGATCCGGTCTGGTGGCGCGCAGTCTGGAACACTTTGCGCTTCGCGGTGATATCGGTGACCTGCGAGACGATCCTCGGCATGATCGTAGCCCTGGTGCTCAACGCCGAATTCCGCGGCCGCGGCATCGTGCGCGCCGCCATCCTCATCCCCTGGACGATCCCGACCATCGTCTCGGCAAAGATGTGGCAGTGGATGCTCAACGACCAGTTCGGCATCATCAACGATGTCCTTCTCAGGCTCGGCCTGATCAGCACCAAGATCGCCTGGACGGCCAACGCCGATACGGCGATGTTCGCCGTCCTCATCGTCGATATCTGGAAGACGACACCGTTCATGGCGCTTCTCATCCTTGCCGCGCTGCAGATGCTGCCGCAGGAGATCTTCGAGGTCGCCAAGCTCGACGGCGTCAGCCCGTGGCGGGTTTTCTGGAGGGTGACCCTACCGCTTATCCGGCCGGCACTGATGGTGGCCGTGATCTTCCGCGGTCTCGATGCGCTGCGCATCTTCGACCTGATCTACGTGCTGACGCCGAACAATGTGCAGACCAAGTCGATGTCGGTGTTTGCCCGCGAGAACCTGTTCGAGTTCGACAAGTTCGCCTACGGTTCCGCCGCCTCGACGCTGCTCTTCGCCATCCTCGCTTTGCTGACCATGCTGGTCCTGTGGCTGGGCCGGGTAAGACTGGACAGGGGTTACTGATGCGGCGGCCATTGACCATGTGGATCGTCAAGCGCACGGCATTCTATCTCCTCGTCGCCGTCATCGTCGTCGTCGCGGTGTTCCCGTTCTACTACGCCATCGTCACCAGCCTGAAATCGGGGACGGTGCTCTTCGAGGTCGACTACTGGCCGAAGATGATCAGCTTCAGCAATTACAGGAACGTCCTCACCGAGGGCACTTTCCTGCGCAACCTCTTGAACTCGCTGTTTGTCTCGAGCGCCGTCGTCGCCATTTCGCTGTTCCTCGGCGTCACCGCCGCCTATGCGCTTGCGCGCATCCGCTTCCGCGGCCGCTCTGCTCTGCTGTTCATCATCCTGTCCGTCTCGATGTTCCCGCCATTGGCGGTGCTGGCCGGCCTCTTCGAACTGATCCGCACCTTCGGCCTCTACAACTCGCTCTTCGCGCTGATCTTCTCGTATATGATCTTCACGCTGCCGTTCACCGTCTGGGTGCTCACCGCCTTCGTTCGCGATCTGCCGCTCGAGATCGAGGAGGCGGCGATCATCGACGGCGCGACGCCGTGGATCATCATCACACGCGTCTTTCTGCCGCTGATGTGGCCGGCGCTGGCGACCACTGGGCTGCTCGCCTTCATCGGCGCGTGGAACGAGTTCCTCTTCGCTCTGACGTTCACCTCCAGCAACGAGCAGCGAACCGTGCCGGTGGCGATCGCGCTGCTCTCCGGAAGCTCGCAGTTCGAGATCCCATGGGGTAACATCATGGCGGCATCGGTGATCGTCACCGTGCCGCTCGTCATCCTCGTCCTCATCTTCCAGCGCAAGATCATCTCCGGCCTCACCGCGGGCGGGGTGAAGGGGTGAGCACCTCGTTCTGGCAGGTCTCCATCAATCAGGACGCGAATCCTGGGAGTGGCACAAAAACCGGCGACGAGCTGGGCGCGTCATCCGCCGTCGACCTCCACTTCGGCTTCACAATTTACTGGAGCGTTCAGCGGGATCATCATGCCAATCGATGAGCGCGCGTGCATACCCACGTCTGCTCCGTAAAGCTCCAGAATGAGATCTGAGTACCCGTTGGTGACGCGCGGCGTTTGATCGAAGCCGGGTGCAACATTGACCATCGCAAAAACCCGCAGCCAGGCTGTGACGCGATCAAGATCGCCGAGCGCGCGCTTGAGGCTGGCCAAATGACCAAGTGCCACTAGCCGGGCCGCCTGATAGCCTTCTTCCGGAGTGACATCCGCCCCCACCTTCCCAAGCGGTTGCGCCAGACTGCCATCCGCATTCTGTGGAACGTGTCCGGAGACGAACGCGCGTTTGCCGCGGATGCGAACCCAGGCGAACGGCATTCGGAGGCCGCTTGGCACCAACAGAGGTTCCGGCAAAACCAAGTCCATCTCGTCGAGTTTTGCTTCGATACGTGACATGGGACCCTCATCGATTAACTGTTGCGTCGATCAAGCGGGCTGGCGCCGGCGCGGCCAAAATCATGGCACCCGGTTGTCCATCTCCGGGAACAGAACGACGCTTTCCTGTGCAGTCGGTTCGTTGCGGGCGCCGATGAAGACGGCCGGCTGGCTTGCCCGGTTCACGGCAACGTGGAGCACATTGGCCGGAATATAGAGGTAGTCGCCAGGATGGACGACGTCGCGAAACTGGAGTTCGTCGCCGCTCCACATTTCCAACTCGTCGCCGCTCAGCATATAAAATGCTGTTTCGTGACGCGCGTGGACGTGGGCCTTGGTACGCTTCCCCGGCGGGATTGAGGCGACGCCAAGCCAAAGCGCCTTGGCTCCGACCGTCTCAGAACTGATGCCCGGCAGATAGTCCGATCCCTGTTCGGCCCGGTAAGCCTCGCCACCCCTGACGACCACAGCCTTTCCGTCGCTGGACCCAGCATTGTCCGCTGCGGCCGGTAGCTTCAACATCGTCATTTCGACCTCCATTTGTGTTAGTCTGTGCGAAGATGACCAGAATGGCCGCGCGTCCAGCCCAAGTCCTTAAAGGGGAGGCGAAAAGTTCCGAATTCTTCCGAAGCCGGGAAGCGAGATACTTCAGCACCGCGATGCTTCGCGTTCGGCCCGTTCGTGTTCGATGTGCCGCGCAGGGCCCTTGTTCGCGAGGGCAGGCCAGTAGCGGTCGGGCAAAAGGGTTTGGCGTTGCTTCAGGCCCTGCTGGAGGCACCGACGCAGGTGCTGAGCAAGACGATGCTCATGGAAGCGGCATGGTCCGATACGGTTGTCGAGGAGAGCAATCTCTCGGTGCAGATTGCGGCACTGCGCAAGCTGCTCGGCCCACAGCCGGACGGCAGCCAGTGGATCGCGACGGTCCCCCGCACCGGATATCGTTTCGCCGGCAGCGTCCGCGTACTGAATGCCGTTGCAGACGGCGCGCTGCCAAGCCCCGGCCAGCCGGCGAGCCTCCCCGAAAGACCGTCGATTGCGGTCCTGCCGTTCGCCAATGTCGGCGACGACAAGCAACAGGCCTATCTGGCCGACGGCATCACCGAGGACATCATCACAGCGCTGACGAGGTTCCGGTGGTTCCGGGTGATTGGGCACGGTTCCAGCTTCGTCTACAAGGACAAATCGGTCGACTCCAAACAGGTGGCCCGCGAGCTTGGCGTCCGCTATGTGCTGGAAGGCAGCGTGCGCCGATCCGGCCAGCACATCCGGGTCTCGGCGCAACTGGTCGATGCCGCCTCGGCCAACCAGATCTGGGCCGAGCGATACGAGATGGAGATTACTGAGGTATTCGCCGTCCAGGACGCCATAGCCGAGCGGGTGGCAGGAGCGATCGAGCCCGAACTGCTCAGGACGGAGTCACTTCCAGCCACTGCACGCAGCAGTGGAAACGCGACGGCCTGGGACCTGGTGCGGCAAGGTACCTGGCATTTTCACCATGTCGGCCGGCAGACTCACTTGCGCGCCCGCGGGCTGTTTCGCGAGGCGTGCCGGCTTGATCCTGAACTCGCGGAAGCCCATCTCTGGCTCGGCCGCGTCAGCGCCGGCATCGTCGCTTACGGCTGGAGCGACAAACCGGCACAGGATATCCGGGAAGGCCTGGACGCGGCCTTGAAGGCGGTTCGGCTCGACGAGAAGAACCCCTATTCGCATTACGCACTGGCCATTTGCAGCACCTACGCCAATGCGCCGGAACAGGCCGTCCTTGCCGCGGAAACGGCGATCGAGATCAGCCCAAGTTTCGCCCTTGGCCATCTGGCGATGGGAATGGGGCAGCTCTTCCGCGGCAGCGCATCCGAAGCGATAGCGCCGCTCGAACACGGTCTTTTGCTGAACCCGCACGATCCGCAGAATTTCGTATGGTTCAATATTCTGGCACTCGCTTACCTGTTTGCAGGGCAGGCAAACGAGGCGCTTGCCGCGGCCATCAAGGCGCGCAAGGTCGGTCCCGCGTGGCGGCCTATCTATGAAACACTCGCCTGCTGCTACGTCTCGCTCGGCCGCCTGCCGGAAGCCGGATCGTGCGTTGAGCTGATGCGCGAGATAGAAAATCCTTCAGGCGATGCCTTGGGACCGCTCAGACTGCGCAATCCGCATTGGGCGGACGAGATGGCGCACCTGCTGAGGAAAGCTGGTTGGCAGCGGTAAGGCTGCAGGCCTTGGATCATCGTCCGTGTCTTGGACGAAGTGGGGGCAATTACCAACTGCCCATGTCCCGAACACATGTCGCCGCGGCCGCAAGAGGGGTGGGCATCTGTTGCCTCCCCGCCGTTGTCATGCCAGGGCAGAGCAGGACGCGGTCCCGCCGGCATCGAAGATTATCATTGAAGAGCAGGCACAGAGGTGAAATGGAACCCGCACTATCGATAGATTCCGGACTTGTCCGCCGGCTGGTTGCCGCTCAGTTTCCCGAGTGGGCGGGCCTGCCGGTGATACCGGTCGAGCCGGGCGGCTGGGACAACCGCACCTTCCGGCTGGGCGATGACATGTCGGTGCGCCTGCCGAGTGCGGCAGCCTACGTTGCCCAGGTCGAGAAAGAGCATCGCTGGCTGCCCCGGCTTGCGCCGCTGTTGCCGCTGCCGATACCCGTGCCGCTGGCCAAAGGCGCGCCCGCGCAAGGCTATTCCTGGCCCTGGTCCGTCTATCGCTGGCTTCGCGGCACGCCGGCTACGGCCGACCTGATTGCCGACCCCACCCGGTTCGCCCGCTCGCTGGCCGGTTTTCTTGTTGCCCTCTACCGCGTCGACGCTACCGGCGGCCCGCCGGCGGGCCAGCATAACTTCCATCGCGGTGGCCAGCTTTCGGTCTACGACGCCGAGACCCGCGCAGCACTTTCGGCGCTCGCGGGCCGCATCGACACCGCTGCCGCCAAGGTGCTGTGGGCTGCAGCACTTGGCTCTGAGTGGCAGCGCCCTCCGGTCTGGGTCCATGGCGACGTCGCCTGGGGCAATCTGCTCGTTGAGGACGGCAAGCTCTGCGGCATCATCGATTTCGGCAGTTCGGCCGTCGGCGATCCCGCCTGCGACCTGGTGATCGCTTGGACAGGATTTTCCGGCGAGAGCCGCCAGGCGTTCCGCGATGCGCTTCCCCTTGACGAGCAAACCTGGGCTCGCGGCCGCGGCTGGGCGCTGTGGAAAGCCCTGATCACCGCTTCTGGATATGACGGCAACCAGCGCGAGGCGGAACGATCCTGGCGGGTCATCGACGAGGTGCTGGCAGACCACCGGCGGGTTTTGGGCGCGTAGGCCGGCTTTGGGTGGACTGTTGCCATTCGTCTCGTCGATCGGAACGAGCAGGTAGCGCCATTTCAGGCCGCTGGCGCCGTTGGATCAGGATGGCCACTCCGCATCAAAAGCGCACGTACCGATTTACCAGTTGCTCCGCATTTCGCGTTCAAATGCACAGCTTTTGGCCTCCTGCCGTTCTCTTCGGGGATGGCCGGGGAGGTTTTTCAGGCAAAGATGACTTCGGCGAACTCTCATCAGTTGGTGGCTCTGTGGCCGATGCGTCACACAGCAAGACGCAATGCCGGTTCGGGTCAAAAAACAATTGATTGGTACGCAATGATAATTCACCTTCATAACAAGGTGGGCTTGGCTGGATGATGCAGAGGGGGACCTCTGAATGCGCCTGAGCCATTTTGTCCGTGACGGTTTGGCAAGTAGGGCACTTGGATTTGCTCTCATTCCGTCATTGACGTGCCAGAAGTGCTGGCCGCCTGCCGTCGACACCAACAACAGCTTCCGATCTTCTACATCTTCTGACGTGACACTGCCGTCGCCTCGATGCGCCGGCGGCCATCGAGAGTAGCGAGATGCGCGCAATATCCTTTGTTTCGACGATAGTGGCGATGGTAGCGGAGGTCGCGACGGCGGAGGCCGGGGGCTTTGCGGTCCGCGAGCAATCCGCCTACGGACAGGGCTCGAGCTTTGCCGGCATGGCAGCGCCGGGCGATTCGATCAGCTCGATGTTCTGGAATCCGGCGGCGGTGACCACGGTGACCAGTACGACCATCGAGGGCAATCTGACAGCCATTTTCCCGCGCTCGGAGCTTGATGTCGACCCCACGCGTTCAACGCTTACGGCGTTGGGCATTACAGGCAATGGCGGCAACGTTGGCGAGACCAGCATCGTGCCGGCGGGCTATTTTGCAGTGCCGGTCACCGACGAGTTCTATATCGGCTTGAGCGTCACCGCGCCCTATGGCCTCGCTACGACTTCGCACGCGCCATGGGTCGGAATGTTCAGCCATCTCGACGCGAAGGTGGTCTCGATCAACGCGACTCCGGTGCTCGGCTTCAAGCTCAATGACATGATCAGCGTCGGCATCGGCATGCAGATCGAGTATTTCGACGTCGACATCGAAACGGCGCTCGCACCGACCGCCACGCCGCCACGGCAACGGCTTAAGGGCGATGACGTCAATGCCGGTTTCGTTGCCGGCGTGACGTTGACGCCGTTCGACGGTACTACCATCGGCATCGGCTACCGTTCGATGGTCAAGCATTCGCTGAACGGCAGCCAGTCCTTCGGCATCCCCGTCGTTACGCCGATCGGCACGATATCCGCGGGAACCTATCCGGTCTCCGCCGACATCACGCTACCTGAAACCGTCTCGATCGGCGTGCGTCAGCGCATCAACGACGCTTTCACGGTCATGGCCGGCATGGAGTGGGCCAATTGGAGCCGCATTCAGACCGTGCCGTTCGGCGGTTCGCCGGCCCGCACGAGCTTGGCACTCGATTTCGACGATGGATGGTTCTTCTCGCTCGGTGGCGAGTACAAATACGATCCCAATTGGACGTTCCGGGCCGGTCTCGGCTATGAGATCGCACCAACCACGGACGAGCACCGCTCCATGCGCCTGCCGGACGCAGATCGCGTCTGGGCCAGCATTGGCGCGAGCTACAACTGGAACGAGCGGCTTTCGATCGACGCCGCCTATGCACACCTCTTCGTAGACGATGCGCCGGTCGACGAGACGACGGCAAACATTCGTTATGCCGGTACGGCCGAGGGCCGCGTCGACATCATCTCGCTCGGCGTGCGTTACAAATTCGGCGGATAGGACAATGGGCTGAGAGCGTCGCCGAGGATTTTCAGCCGAAAGAGTTACCAGGCTCCCGGTAGATCGAAGGCGCGGGCCGGTTAGTGGGCGCAGTCGCGCCAGGGTTTGCCGTTAGGTTGGCGCCGGCCAATGACTCGATCCGGCCCTTTCCAGACATTCGCAGAAAGGGAAAATTCCTTTGCCAATGCATATAACTTACCGTGCGAATGCGATACTCGCGATCCCAATTGCCCCCACCAGGATCAGGCTCACGGCCCATACAATGTCGAGATTGAACCAGCTTTGTGAGATGAATTTGGGTCCTAGCCATCGATAGACGACAATGGCGATAACGCCGCCGCTTACAATCATGGCGGCCGTATGGACCGCGGAGACGGCGTTGGCGGTGATCAGATTGCCGGTCATGAGCGTGGCCGCCGCTTGGTGTCCAACATCCAATTCCCCGGCCTGGCACAGGCCCAGATAAATCGGCACCAGCATCAGCCCGGCGCCATGCGCGGTAGCGGCCGCGAAGGACCACAAGGCCAGTTGCGCCGGCGGGATACGGGCAAGGATTCGCGGGTGGCGCCGGTTGATCAGGAGATAGATCCCGGCTGCGATCACGATCAATCCCGCCGTGATGCGGATCTGTCGTTCCCAGAAAATCAGTGTCAGCATCGCGCCGAAGGGCAGCAGGATACCGATCATCGCCACAAAGTGGCCAATTGCCAAAAGGCCAAGCGCCCGGAACAATTCGCCGGCACGTCTGTCCAACAGTCCGGCCGAGACGGCCAACGGCCAGCCCATGCCGGGATTGACGCCGTGATAAATTCCGCTGGCGATGACGGCCAGCCAGAGACCGGCCGTCGTCCACTCGTTCATCGCTTCATTGACCCGAGCAGTCGGTTACACCGACGGATAGCAAAATGAATCCGTCGAGCAATCGCCGCCTTCCAGGCGAATCTGGTGCGAGCGATACCCCTCGGGGAACTTCACATAAAAGTCCTTGTCCAGGCTGATCCCACCGTTCTCTCCAACGTTGGCCTTGACCATGGCTGCCGGGATACCGTCGGGATAGAACTGGTCGTCCCAGGTCGAATACAGGGAGTTGGTCCAGTAAACGCGTTTGCCGTCGCGGCTGATCTCGACCATCTGCGGTCCGCCCCTGTAGTCGCCGCCGCCGGGATGCTTGGTCTTGCCCGTGATGCCGCCAATATGGACGGACCCTGCAAGCCTAGGCTTCATCGGGTCGGTTACATCGTATTGGCGCATCTCTCCGGTGCCCCAGCAGGATACGTAGAGGAAGCGGTCATCGAGCGACAGGTCTATGTCGGTTACCAGCGGCGGGACGGCCTCGAAGCCCTGCAAAAGCGGCGGCAGGTCATCTTTCGCAGCTGCCTCTGGCGGGATAGTCGCTGTCTTTTCGCAATGGAATTTGCCGTCCTCGCGCCACCATGTCCAGATCGATCCCTCAAGGTTTGTCGTGTCAACGACCACTCCAAGGAAACCGTATTCCTTTACCGGGTCATGGGCGGGCCGGACTTCCAGTGCCATCTGGTGATTGGCTCCCAGATCAATGGTCTGCACGTTCCTGCGTTCGCGCAAATCCCAGAAATGCACCCGGTGTCCGTATTTGTTCGACAGGAGATCTTCCGGGACGATGCCCTTCTCGAACTGGGGCGGAAGTGCCCACTCGCTCGACACCATGTAGTCGCGCGGCAGATTCCACCAGAAATCATACTGCTTGTCCTGTTGCCCGCGACCGATCTCATAGCGCCCTATGACATCGAACGTCTCGCAATCCATGACAAAGATGCCGGGAGGTCCGTCGGTTCCGTCAGGGCCACCGCCCCCAAGCGTCGAGACATAAATACCTTCCGGACCGCAGTGAATCGTGTGAGGCCTAGAATAGCCCGTCTTGGCAAACACTTCTTCTGGCTCGATGACCTTGTGGATCTTGGCTTTGGTCGGTCCGCCCTTGGTGTCTATAACGTAGATGCGCGAGGATCGAATACCTGGAATGATCAGAAAGCGGCGCTCGAGAAACGGGTGACCGTTCAGCGGCGAAAGGGCCGAAGAGCACGCGTTCCAGCCGAAATGGTGAAACTCGTCGCCCTTGTTCGGCATGATCACGCTATGGACGACCTTGCCGTAGTCCTTCGACTTCGAGTTTACGTCAACTATTGCTAGTCCATCAGGCTGAGAGAAGTCGGGACTCAACATCAAAGTGTAGGCAAAATTTTCGACTGGCGCCTGCATTGCGAGTTTGGCAGTCGCGTGGAAAGTCCGGTCTGGCCGTACAGTCATTGTCGTCCTCCCTTGGCGGGTTAAGCAGCCCGACCGACAATCAGGGGCACGACCTGTGATGCGCTTGGATGCCCGCCGAAAACGTTGGGGCGCTTTGTTGTTCGCACGCTATTTTCGTGCGACTTTTTGAAGAATCTCACGGATTTTGGAGAACTGCAATCTCGACTTGTTTCACCGCGAGGCCTCTGTGAGCGACGAGCGCCACCAGACTGGATAGACAGCCGTGGCAATATCAAGATTAGTGGGCAACGCACGGTCAAACTTCGCTATGTCGGAATGTCTGGATCTGGCTCAACCACGGCACGCGAAGGGCAAAGTTCCATCCGAAGGCGCCCCACATCCGGATGATCAGGACGGACCGCTTCGGGTCATGGGCGTGAATTCGACCGGGGGCGAACGAGTCAGCTCAGGGGTCGAAAGCGGACGCTAGATCCCGCTGATGGTGCTTAGCAGAGCTGATCGAACGCAGGAAGTGACAACATGCAGGCCCTGCGCGGGCGCTTTCTACACAGCCTGAGGCATTAGCTGATATCTCTCGCGCGCCGTCATCCAACTGTCACATCGCGACGATAACATCCTCAATTCCGGATTTATGGATATATGGACAAGACAACAGCCCTTCGCGCGCTTGCGGCACTCGGCCAGGACACCAGGCTGGAGGTTTTCCGGCTGCTGGTGCGCACCGGGGCAGCCGGGCTGCCGGCCGGCGAGATCGCCTCGCGGCTGGGCATCATCCAGAACACCATGTCAGCGCACCTGAAAGTTCTAGACCATGCCGGGCTGGTCCGCGCCGAGCGCGAAGGGCGCAGCATCCGCTACGTCGCCGACATGACCGGTTTTCGCGACTTGCTCGCTTATCTCATGGAGGATTGCTGCAACGGCGCGCCGGAGCTTTGCCAGCCGGTCATCCAGGCTGTGACCTGCAACTGTTAAGGCAAGTGTTAAGGGAGGAAGCCATGAGCGATCAGATCTACAATGTCTTGTTTTTGTGCACCGGCAATTCGGCGCGGTCGATCCTCGCTGAAGCGATTCTGAACCGTCTCGGCGCCGGCAAGTTCAGGGCTTTTTCGGCCGGGTCGCAGCCGAAGGAAGAGGTCCATCCCTTTGCGCTTCAGCTTCTGAAGACCCTCAACCACGACACGTCCTTTGCCCGCTCGAAGAGCTGGGAAGAGTTTGCGGTACCGGGCGCGCCGGAGATCAATTTCGTATTCACCGTCTGCGACAATGCCGCCAACGAATCCTGTCCGATCTGGCCGGGACAGCCGATGACGGCGCATTGGGGCGTGCCCGACCCCGCTGCCGTCGAAGGCACCGATGCTGAAAAGCATCTGGCTTTTGCCGAGGCCTACCGCATGCTCAACAACCGGATCTCGATCTTCGTCAGCCTGCCGATGGACATGGTCGACAGGCTCGCTTTGCAGCAGCGGCTGGACGAGATCGGCCGCAACCTTCCCAAGGCCGGCTGAGCAACATGAAATTTGACTTGTCCCGCCGCCTCGTCGCCGAAGCGCTCGGCACCGCCATCCTGGTTGCCGCCGTCGTCGGCTCGGGCATCATGGCCGACCGGCTGACCGACGATGTGGCGCTGGCCCTGCTCGGCAACACCGTTCCGACCGGAGCGATCCTGGTGGTGCTGATCACCACAATTGGCCCGATTTCCGGTGCCCACTTCAACCCGGCGGTGACGCTGGTGTTCGCGCTCCGACGTGAGACCGAAGCCAGTGCAGCATTGGCTTACGTTGTCGCCCAAATTGTGGGTGGCATCGCGGGAACGTTTCTGGCGCACGCTATGTTCGAACTGCCGATCCTTCAGATCTCCGAGAATGTGCGGACCGGAAACGGGCAGTGGATCGCGGAATTGGTGGCCGCCTTCGGCCTGGTCTTCACCATACTTGCCGGCCTGCGCTTTCGCGGTGACGCAATTCCCTGGCTGGTCGGGCTCTACATCACATCAGCCTACTGGTTCACCGCCTCGACCTCGTTTGCCAACCCAGCGGTCGCCATCGCGCGTGCCTTCTCCAACACCTTCGCCGGGATCCGACCGCTCGATGTCCCTGCCTTCATTATCGCCGAGCTTGTCGGAGCGCTGCTTGCCATGGCGCTGGCCGGCTGGCTGCTTGCCGAAACCAAAATGAGAGCTGCCGAATGACCATCACCATCTATCACAACCCCGATTGCGGCACCTCGCGCAACACGCTGGCCATCATCCGCCAGTCCGGCGAGGAGCCGGAAGTGATCGAATATCTGAAGAACCCGCCGTCACGCGAAAAGCTGGTCGAGCTGATCGCGGCGATGGGGATGACGCCACGCGAATTGCTGCGCGAAAAGGGAACGCCCTATGCCGAGCTCAACCTTGGCGATCCCAAATGGAGCGACGAAGAGATCATCGATTTCATGCTGGCGCATCCGATCCTGATCAACCGGCCGATCGTGGTGACGCCGCTTGGCACCATTCTGGCAAGGCCGTCGGAGGCGGTTCTCGATATCCTGCCCAACCCGGATATCGGCCCTTTCACCAAGGAGGACGGCGAGGTTGTGATCGATGCCGAGGGCAAGCGGGTCGTCTGAAATAATGCCGAACGGCGGTCGGGCTCAGTCTGAATTTGCGGACCTGACGATCGCCGCTCGTGAGCGATCGAAGTCCAGAACCAGCGGGTGCCGAAACAAGGCATAGAGGATTATCGGCATTCCGATCGCGCTGGGCAGAACCCAAAACGCAATATCCGGAAGCTCCTTCCAAAGGGGCAGGTTCTTGCCGTTATCGACGTAGAAGGCGGTAAGCATCACGATGTAGGATGTGCCCATGCCGGTGAGATGCAGCCTGGGCCATTGGCGCCAGCGCCGCCGGGCGGCAGTGCGTCCGAAACACGCGGACGTGAAAGAAACAGCCCCCAGCGTGAACAGGTGGTAGTTTTCCGCCCAACGCATGAGCGACAGAGCGCTCATGGTGACGAACACGCCGAACAGGCACCAGAAGTAAATGATCCCGAAATTCGAGTGCCGGCCCCGCCCCTTTTGAGTGAGCATCGCGACAGCGCCAGTGATCACGGCGGCAAGCCCGAACAGAACATGGACGCCGACAATAGCCAGAAAGACCGGATCGATGGACGGAATGGGGATGCCCAGGACGATGGTTGTGGTTTCGCTCTCCATGCTCACCTGCCGCCGAAACAGTGCGTAGGATTGGCGACCCTGTATCTGGCTCTATGGCGACGTTTATAGCATCCCCAAGCCAGCCATGCATATTTCCACATTGTTCGAAATTAGCTTGACGACACGGATGTAATTCGGTTATTCCTATTTCCATGAAACTCGAACAAGCAGCCAGACAGCTCGAAGCGCTCGGCAACCCGACGCGGCTGAACCTCTATCGCGTCCTGGTTAGGGCCGGCGATGCGGGCAGGCCGGTCGGCTATCTGCAGGAAAGCCTCGGCATCGCCGCCTCGACGCTGTCGCATCATCTGCACCGGCTCATCCTGACCGGCCTTGTCACCCAGGAGCGGCAGGCGACGACTCTGATCTGCCGCGCCAACTACCCCATCATGCAGGATCTGATCGGCTTCCTTGCCGACGAATGCTGCGCCGATGCCGGCTGCAATCCGGCTGAGGCGGAAGCGGCGGCGTAACCTCTCTTTTTTGCCTGATATTTCGATAATCCCGGAAGGATGGAAGATATGGAAATGACCACGCGAAACGATCTCCCTATCGCTGTCATCGGTGCCGGTCCGGTCGGCCTCGCGGCAGCGGTACATTTGCTTGAGCAGGGCCTGCCAGTGAAGCTCTACGAGGCCGGCAGCGCCGTTGCGTCCAGCCTCAGGGATTGGGGTCATGTCCGAATATTTACGCCCTGGCGTTACTGTGTCGACCAGGCGACGAGGAAGCTGCTTGAACGCCATGGCTGGCGGATGCCGGACCGCGAGGCGTTTCCCACCGCCGACGATCTCGTCGGTCGCTACCTCGAACCGCTTGCCAGGCTTCCGGAGCTTGCGCCGTCGATTGAAACCGGTGCCCGCGTCGTCGGCATCTCGCGCTGGGGTGCCGACAAGGTGCGGAGCAGGGGACGTGAGACGCGGCCGTTCATGCTCGTGGTCGAGACCGCCAATGGCACAAGGCGAGACAGCGCCCGCGCCGTCATCGATGCCTCGGGCACATGGCAGACGCCAAACCCGCTCGGCGCCGGCGGCATTGCCGCCGAAGGCGAAGCGGAATTTGCCGATCGCATTGCTTACGGCATCCCCGACATTCTCGGCCGCGATCGCAGCCTCTACGCCGGCCGCACGACGCTGGTCGCCGGTTCCGGCCATTCGGCGGCCAACGCCTTGCTCGATCTCGCCAGGCTGGCGGATATCGAGCCGGGCACGGATTTCATCTGGACGACGCGCGGCACCGATCTGGTGCGCATCTATGGCGGCGGTGACGCCGACCAGCTGCCGGCGCGCGGCGAGCTCGGCGCCGAGGTGCGCGAACTGACCGAAAGCGGGCGCGCCCCGCTGGTGACCGGCTTTGCCACCGTCGCCATCCGCGCGGCGCAAGAAGGTCGCCTGATCGTCGAGGGCGAGACCAAAGACGGTTTGCGCCAGATCGGTCCTGTCGACCGCATCATCGCGGCGACCGGACAGCGGCCCGATCTCACGCTGACCAGGGAGCTTCGGCTCGACCTCGATCCGTGGCTCGAAGGCGTCAAGGCGCTGGGGCCGCTCATCGATCCCAACGAGCATTCCTGCGGCGACGTGCCCCCGCATGGTCATCGCGAGCTCAGCCACCCCGAGCCGGGTTTCTACACGGTCGGCATCAAGAGCTATGGCCGCGCGCCGACCTTCCTGCTGCTGACCGGCTACGAGCAGGTCCGCTCGGTCGCGGCAGCACTTGCCGGCGACATCGTGTCCGCCGACGCCGTGCAACTGGTGCTGCCCGAAACCGGGGTCTGCACGGTGCCGGTTTCGATATCTGGGATTGGTACTGCCTCCAGAGGCTGCTGCGGCGGCCCGGCGGAGGCGGAGGTGGATGCCTGCTGCGTCGCCGACGCCGAGGCGAAGGCCGTCGGCAAGGGCGGTTGCGGCTGCGGTGTCGCCGCGTGAACTTGCTACCGCCTGCAATGGTTGGCGTGCGCAGCCGCGGCACGATCATCACCGTGCTTGGCCTGACGCAGATCATGGCATGGGGCTCCTCCTACTATCTGCCGGCGGTCATTGCGCCGGCGGTCGCTGCCGACACCGGCTGGCCGCTGGCATGGGTCGTCGGCGGCCTGTCGCTGGGGCTGCTTGTCGCCGGTCTGATCTCGCCGCGCGTCGGCTCGTCGATCGAACGGCGTGGCGGCCGCAACGCGCTTGCCTTCAGCGCAGTCTGCATCGGCGTCGGCCAGCTCGGCCTGGCGGCCGCGCCGAACCTTGCCGCGTATATCGCCGCCTGGCTGGTGGTCGGGTTGGGTATGGGGGCGGGGCTCTACGACGCTGCGTTCGCGACGCTGGGCCGCCGCTACGGCACGAGCGCGCGCTCCGCCATCACCACGCTGACCCTGTTTGGCGGCTTGGCCAGCACCATCTGCTGGCCGATTTCGGCCTTGCTGATGGGGGAACTCGGCTGGCGCGGCACCTGCCTGATCTACGCCGCCGTACAGCTGCTGCTCGCGCTTCCGCTCTATCTCCTCGTTGTTCCGCGCGAGATGCCGCGGAGCGCCAGGACCGAACCGAGACAAACAGCAAAAGCCGCTCCGGTGGGCAATTCGTCCTTGCCGATCATGATCTTGCTTGCCACCACCCTCACGCTTGCGGCGGTGATTTCCTCGACGCTGTCGGTGCATCTGCTGACGATCCTGCAGGCCAGCGGCCTGGCGCTCGCTGCTGCAGTGGGCCTTGGCGCCTTGGTTGGCCCCGCGCAGGTGGCGGCGCGCGCCATCGAGATGGTGATTGCGCGCTATCATCATCCGATCTGGACCAAATTCGCGTCGGTGAGTTTTGTTGCGATCGGCGTCTCGGCGCTATGGCTGGGCATGCCGGTCGTGCCGGTGGCGCTCGGCTTCTACGGCGCCGGCATCGGCCTCGAATCGATCGCCCGAGGAACGCTGCCGCTTGCTCTGTTCGGCTCGTCGGGTTACGCGAAGCTGATGGGCCGTCTCGCCATGCCGAGCCTGATCGCCCAAGCGGCAGCACCCTCCGTCGGCGCTTTGCTGATGGAGTGGACCGGAGCCCACGGCACGCTTGCCGTGCTTTCCGGCCTGGCCATGTTCAACGTCGGATTGGCGTGCAGCCTGGGCTGGCTGCTTATGCGCCGGCGGGGCGGCCTGTTGCAGCCGCAGTAGGGTTCTTGGGACGTCCTTACTTCGCCCCTTCTTGTGGGAGAGGTCGGATTGCCCCGATTTGTTCTTCACAAATCGGTTGGCAATCCCGGTGAGGGGTAAGCAGGCGCCAAGCTGGAACACCGCTCATCCGACCGAGCTTCGCTCGATCACCTTCTCCCACAACAAGGCGAGAAGGGAAGATGCGCCACAATCGACCTTCTTCTGGTTTTTCCAAGCCTTACGATGTAAAGCGGCGCCATGGACTCACTGATCAAGAAAAAGCGAACGCGCGGCCGACTGTCCCGGCACTAATGCAAGGTAGCTGTGCGGATGCGCTTGCTGTTTGTCCTGATCCTGCTCGCCGGCACCGGCATCGGCATCGTCTATCCCTGGGCGATGAGCAATTTCTCTGGCCATGAGATCGGCAGTTGGCGGGTCTACGAGCAGGGCCGCTTCAAGCCGGTGACGGTGCCGCTTGCCGGACGCGATGCGCCGGTGCGGGTGCTGGTCGACCTCACGGCAAATGCCGAGCGCATCGTCTCGCAGCAGCGCACCGTGCTGACGTTGACCGCCGCCAGCGGCGGCAGGACGGTGCTGGCTTCGACGCTGCAGTTCAACCATTCCGACAATCCGCGCCAGGTCAGCCCGCAACTGCCGGACAAGATCTTTCGCGACGAGGCCGGCCTGATCCCGACGGTCAGCCCCGGTCCCTATCTCTTCACCGTCGGCCTGGGCGACGCCGAGGGCATCGAGATGCGGGCGGTGGACCTGGTGCTGCGCGCCGGCGCCGGCGAGATCGATCGCCGCGCGCGGCCGGTCGGTTTCTCGCTGATGGCGGCGGGTCTGATCGGCCTGGTGATGGCGTTGCGTTTCGGCCGCCGCCGGCCGGAAAATCCGAACTCGCAGCCGCCACCGCCGCGCTGGGGCAGGGGCTCCAATTGAACTACCGCCACGCCTATCACGCCGGAAACTTCGCCGATGTCGTCAAGCATGTCGTGCTGAGCCGGCTCGTCGAATATCTGAAGCAGAAGGGCAAGGCGTTTCGCGTCATCGACACCCATGCCGGCATCGGCCGCTACGATCTGTCGTCGAGCGAAGCGCAGAAGACCGGCGAATGGCAAGGCGGCATCGGCCGGCTGATCGATGCCGAGCCGAGCGGCGCGGCGGCAGCGCTTCTCGCGCCCTATCTCGACGCGGTGCGGTCGCTCAATCCCGATGGCGCGGTGAAAAAATATCCGGGCTCGCCGCTGATCGCCAGGCATCTCCTGCGCAAGCAGGACCGGCTGTCGGCGATCGAACTGCACCCTCAGGATGTCGCCAAGCTGAAGGCGCTGTTTGCTAGCGATTTCCAGACCCGGGTGATCGAACTCGACGGCTGGCTGGCGCTCGGCGCGCATCTGCCGCCGAAGGAAAAGCGCGGCCTGGTGCTGGTTGATCCGCCGTTCGAGGAGGAGGGCGAGTTTGACCGCCTCGTCGAGGGGCTCCAGCGAGCCCACAAGCGCTGGCCGGGCGGCATCTACGCGCTGTGGTATCCGGTCAAGGACCGCAAGGCGGTTGCCGCTTTCCGCAAGGCGCTGAAGGAAACAGGCATTCCGAAGCTGCTCGACATCGGCTTCGAAATCAGGCCGCCCTCGGCCGACCCCAGCCTCGACGGCAGCGGCATGGTCGTGGCCAACCCGCCGTTCACGCTGGAAGGCGAATTGCGCACGCTGCTGCCGGCCTTGCACCGGCTGCTGGCGGTCGAAAAACCGGCGCATTGGACGCTGGACTGGCTGGCGGGGGAGTAGGCGTCCCCCGGCCGAAGCTCGGCCGATGAGCGAGGCCCCGAAAAGTCAGCACACCGGCGCCGGGTAGAATGCTAAGTCCGAGGCATGCCATCTGCCAGCGCGGACGGCGTGATGCCCGACAGCCGCCGGCTCTCGCGTATGAGATGGGCTTGATCCGAATAGCCAGCCTCAGCCGCAAGCACCGCGGTCGAGGCACCGCCGGACGCGCGCAGCAGGCGTCGGAAGCGGTGAAAGCGCAGGATGCGGTCGAGCGTCTTCGGTCCATATCCGAAACTTTCCTCGAAGCGGCGGCGCAAGGTCCTCTCGCTCATGTGCAGCGCGCGAAGAAGAAAGGGCACCAGAGGCGCACCGGCCGGCAAGCCTTGGTCGATGACGTCGTAGGCATTACCCATGATCGGGTCGAGCGCCTCACGCCCGGCCGCAGATTGGCCGATCGCGTCCTCCAGAGACCCCACCAAGGCGGCGAGGTCGGGGGCGGCGCGAACGCGGCCCGCTAGCTGTCGGGCCTTGGCTCCCCATAGCTCATCCAGATCGAGGCGTTGCCCCACGATCTCGCTCGCAGGCACGCCCAGCCAGGCGGCAGCCGCGCCTGGCCGAAACCGGAAGCCGACGACCAGGGCGCCGGAGGGCAAGGTCTCGATTTGCGGCTCCCGGTCCGGCCCCGCGACCCGGAACTGGCCGTCGATCCATTGCAGGTCGATCGTCGCATCCGGCGTTATGATGATAGGTGGCGCGTCCTGATCCTGCATGCGGTGGATCCAGACCGAGGCGAACGCGCCGGCCAGGCGCCGGTCAGCCGCGCGTTTATGGAAAAAGCCAGTGGTCTGCGCCAGTACCGCTTCCATCCCTTTGGCCTTCGTCAGCTTGCTCGGTCCGCTTTCTCTGTCGCCTTGGCATTTTGGCCGAAATCTTCAATGCACGCCGCTGTCGCCATGGCAAACCGGACGCAGTCGGCGCCGGTCGCGGAGCCTGATCATATCCGCTCCCGGCTCGCCGGCAAAACATTGGTGACCATTGAGAGGAGAGACCGACATGAAAGCCCGAATAAGTGTCGTCACACTTGGCGTCGACAATCTGGAAAACTCACTGGAATTCTATCGGAATGGCCTTGGATTTCCGACCGAAGGCATTACTGGTCAGGAATTCGAGCATGGCGCCGTGGCCTTCTTCACGCTGCAGGGTGGTTTGAAGTTTGCGATCTTCGAGCGCGGCAACATCGCCCGTGATGCCGGCATCGGCCAGACCAGCCGCAGCCCGACGGAGTTCACGATCGGTCACAACGTGGCCAGCCAGGCCGAGGTCGACGCCGTAATGCGGCAGGCCATCGCGGCCGGCGCACGCCTGGTCAAGCCGGCCCAGAAGACCTTCTGGGGTGGCTACGCTGGCTATTTCCAGGATCCAGACGATCACCTCTGGGAGGTTGTCTTCAACCCCGGCTTTCTGCCTGAAGATTGAACCGGAGCAGGGCCATGACCATCCTGGCAACCGGGGTCACCGGGAAAATCGCCCAGTATCTCATCCCTTCGCTCGCGGCCGGCGAAGCGTCCGCGAGTGAGGCCGGCATGTTCATCCAAACCGGCCACGCGCTCGGCTTGGCGCTGATCGGCGGCGTCTTCCTCTGGGCTGGAATCGAGCATTTCGTGAAATTCAGGGCGATCAGCGGAGATCTGGCCGCGCGGCGGTTTCCGGCTCCGGCCTTTCTGCTCGCCGCCGGCTCAATGCTGGAAGTCGTGGCCGGCTTCTGCCTCGCCATGGGCGTCGCGGTGCCTTACACCGCCGGCGCACTGATCCTGTTCACGGCGGCGGCGAACATGCTCGTCCTGTGTTTCTGGCGCTATGACGGACCGGAAAGGCAAGCGCTGCGTTCTGCCTTTCTGATCAATGTCGCCGTTATCGGCGGGCTGGTGCTGGCGGCAACCATCGGCTGACGGCGCGCATCTGCCGCCGAAGGAAAAGCGCGGCCTCGTCCTGGTTGATCCGCCGTTCGAGGAGGAGGGCGAGTTCGACCGCCTGGCCGAAGGGCTCCAGCGAGCCCACCGGCGCTGGCCGGGCGCTGTGGTATCCGGTCAAGGACCGCAAGGCGGTCGCCGCTTTCCGCAAGGCGCTGAAGGAAACAAGCGTTCCGAAGCTGCTCGACATCGGCCTCGAGATCAGGCCACCCTCGGCCGACCCCAGCCTCGACGGCAGCGGCATGGTGGTGGTCAACCCGCCCTTCACGCTGGAAGGCGAATTGCGCACGCTGCTGCCGGTCTTGCACCGGCTGCTGACGGTCGAAAAACCGGCGCATTGGACGCTGGAATGGCTGGCTGGCGAGTAGGGGTGAAGCCGAGATCCTAGCCACTTCAGCCTCCGGCGGCTCTTCCTCGGTTCGATGCGTCGGTGAGTTGCGCCGCGCAGATGTCCCGAACGCACCCGCGCAGCCAGCGATGCGCCGGATCGGCGTCCAGCCGCGGATGCCAGAGCAATGAGATCGTGATTTCCGGCAGGGGAACCGGCAGAGGAAAACAGAACATTCCATCGCGCAGGTTTCCCGTATAGCGTTCGGGAACGCTGGCGATCAGGTCCGAGGCGCGCGCCAGAGCCAGGGCTTCCGAGAAGCCGGCGACTACCGTCACGATCTCCCGTTTCAGCCCCGACGGCTCGAGGGCATCATCGATCGGTCCCCTGTCGAGCCCGCGACGCGAGATCAGGATGTGCCGGCCGGCCGCGTAACGGGCAGGCGTGATCTTACCTTGAACCAGTGGGTGCCTCTTGCGCACGACACCGACGAAACGATCACGGAATAAGGCTTGCGCGCGCACCTCCGGTCCCATGGTCTTTCCGACGACGCCCGTTTCCAGGTCTACACTGCCGTCGCGCAGCGGCGTGCTGTCCTTGTCCGGCTTCGGCACAAAACGCAGCCGCACGCCCGGTGCCTGTTCCTCCACGCGCGCAATGAGATCCGGTCCGAAATTCTCGACAAAACCATCCCCGTTTCTGAGCGTGAATGTTCGCACGAGCCGTTTCAGGTCGAGCGTCTCGACCGGACGCAGAACGGCTTCGGCGTCCTGCACAAGCTGACCGGCGCGCTCGCGAAGCTCAAGCGCCCGCGGTGTCGGAACAAGGCTGCGTCCGGCCCGGACCAGCAGCGGATCGCCGGTCGTCTCCCGCAATCGCGCCAGCGCGCGGCTCATCGCCGACGGGCTCAGCCGCAGCCGTTTGGCGGCGCGTGCCACGCTGCCTTCCGTCAGCAGCACATCAAGGGTGACTAGCAGATTGAGATCAGGGTGCGACATGCATCGATCGTAGCACGACAGGCGTAATCTGCCATGGCGTCAAACGCACGAATAAAGTGCAAATGATGCGCCTTCCGCCATATCAGGCAAGGGACTAGCTGTCTGACAGCTCCATTTTCCGGAGCCGCCAGAAGACGGAGTCCATGTTGAAGCCGATCATTGCAGGACGAGATGTGGCAGTCGCCGCAAGTGCGGAACGGACACCTTCGGTTCGCTGGGCACTCGCCAGCCTTTCGCTATCCATGCTGCTATCCTCGCTCGGCACCAGCATCGCCAATGTCGGTTTGCCGACCCTGGCACAGGCGTTCAACGCCTCCTTCCAGGACGTCCAATGGGTCGTGCTGGCTTATCTCCTTGCCATCACCACCCTGATCGTCAGCGCCGGACGGCTCGGTGACATCGCCGGCCGCCGACGGCTGCTGCTGGCCGGGATCTTCTTGTTCACGGTGGCCTCGGCCTTAAGCGGCGCAGCGCCCACGCTCTGGCTGCTGATTGCCGCCCGGGCAGCGCAGGGCCTCGGAGCGGCCGTCATGATGGCCCTTGCCATGGCCCTTGTCGGCGAGACGGTTTCGAAGGCAAGGACCGGCAGCGCCATGGGGCTGCTCGGAACGATGTCGGCGATTGGCACCGCTCTCGGTCCATCGCTCGGCGGCTTTCTGATCGCCGGCCTTGGTTGGCGGGCAATCTTCCTCGTCAACGTGCCGCTTGGCATCCTGGCTTTTCTTCTCGCGTATCGCCACCTGCCCGTTGACATCAGGGGGCCGAAGACGGATCGGGCCGGCTTCGACACCATAGGCACGCTGCTGCTTGCCCTGACGCTCGCGGCCTATGCGCTCGCCATGACGATCGGACGCGGCAGTTTCGGTCCGCTCAATATGGCTTTGCTGTCGGCTGCCGTCTTCGGCACCGGCCTCTTCGTGTTCGCCGAGTCGAGAGCAGCATCGCCTTTGATCCGGTTGGCGATGTTCCGCGATCCGGTGCTGAGTGCGAGCCTGGCGATGAACGTGCTCGTCTCCACGGTCGTGATGGCGACGCTGGCGGTCGGGCCGTTCTACCTCTCTCGCGCGCTCGGGCTCGGCCCGGCACTTGTTGGAATCGTCATGTCGATTGGCCCAATCATCTCCGCACTGAGCGGTGTCCCGGCCGGTCGTGTCGTCGACCGTCTGGGCGCGCCGTTCATGGTCGTCGTTGGGCTCACCTCAATGGCGGCTGGGTCAATTGCCCTATCCGTGCTTCCGGCGATATCAGGCGTTGCGGGCTACATTGCCGCCATCGCCGTCTTGACCCCCGGCTACCAGCTGTTCCAGGCGGCCAACAACACTGCTGTCATGATGGATGTCCATCCGGGCCAGCGGGGCGTCATTTCCGGCATGCTCAGCCTGTCGCGCAATCTCGGGCTCGTCACCGGGGCATCCGTCATGGGTGCTGTGTTCGCGCTCGCATCGGCGACGATCGACATCACTACGGCCCATCCAGAGGCCGTTGCCGCCGGTATGCGGATCACCTTCGCGGTCGCGGCGGTTCTGATCGGCGTCGCGCTCGCCATTGCGGTTGGAGGCCGTGCGCTCGCGGCACGCCCTTCGCTCCCTGGCGACGCCTGATCGTTGCAAGGGGTGGACATGGCCTATCGTTCGGCAAAACCAGCCATTGGCCAAAGGCAATACCGAAGGTGGAAACCATAGTTTCTACAACCGCTTGACCGCGAGCGGGCGAATCCGCACAGTGCGCGCAGTCGACCATGAGAGGCTGCCATGACTCGCTTCGCCAAATCCGCCCTTGCCGCACTGATTTCTCTTTGCACTCCGCTCGGCGCGCCTCTCGGCGTCACGTCGGCGACCCACTCAGCCGACCTTGGCGTCTATATCGAGGAAGACAGCGGGGTCTGCGGCGAAGCCTGGGTGCTGAACAAGATCACCGACCGCTTCTCCTACCAGGTGCATCATGTGCCGCATCTGCCGGATGTGCAGATCACCGATTTCCAGCGCATCCACCAGCATCGCTATCTGCCGGCCGACGAAACCTGGCCGATCGGCCGCCGCTATTGCGGCGCCACCGTCAGCCTCTCCGACGGCCGCGCCCGCACCATCTGGTACCTGATCGAGGAAGGCCAGGGCTTCGCTTCGATCGGCGACAACGTCGAATTCTGCGTCTCGGGCTTCGACCGCTGGATGGTCTACAACGGCCGCTGCCGCGTCCTGCGCTGATCGCGGCTTTCCGATTCAAGACCCTGTTTCCCGCTTGCGGCGCGATCGATCCTATCCTTGACCGTTTCCGCTCCGCCCCGATCGAGGATCGCGCGCGAAGGTGACGTGATCGCATCGCGACTGAATTCTCGCGCCACTCAGGCAGCCGAGAAACGTTGTGCAAGCGGTGGATTTCGATGCAAGTCAACGACCTCCGACCACGTCGGATATATCTCGCGGGGGAAACAGCGCTGCATGGACTCGCTTGTCTATTTTGTTGCAATTGGAGCGATCGTCGCAGGCTTCGTCCAGGGGCTGTCCGGATTCGCTTTCAGCCTGGTCGCTATGTCGTTTTGGGTTTGGACAGTGGAGCCCCAGCTTGCTGGTGCCATGGCGGTTTTTGGAGCGCTCACGGGCCAGATCATCGCCGCCGTCACCGTGCGCCGGGGCTTGGATCTCAAGCTTCTGCTGCCATTTTTGCTCGGCGGAATTATGGGGATTCCAGTTGGTGTCGCCATTCTGCCCTTGCTGGATGTACAGCTGTTCAAGTTGGTCTTCGGCGCACTGCTGATCGTTTGGTGTCCCTTGATGCTTTTTGCTCGTCGTCTGCCTCGCTTGACTATCGGCGGTCATGTTGCAGACGGGGCAATAGGTCTGATTGGCGGCATCATGGGCGGAATTGGCGGTTTTACCGGCCCGGTTCCAACATTATGGTGTGTCCTGCGCCAGTGGGAAAAGGACACGCAGCGCATTGTCATCCAGAATTTCAATCTGGCGACTCTTTCGCTGACAATGGTCGCTTATATTGTGACCGGGAAGATCAAGGCTGAAATGCTGCCGATGTTCGCCATTGTCGCTCCGGCCATGCTGATACCAACGCTCGTTGGCGCGAGGCTCTATATCGGCATCAGCGAAGCGACGTTTCGAAAGACTGTCCTCACGCTCTTGGCCGCATCGGGCGCAGGGTTGCTGGCATCGGCGCTGCCGCACTTCATGAGCCGGGTTTGAATCTGGCGCCGCAGAAATCCCCCCGGCTCAACCAGACCTCGATGGCTGCCGCAGAGAGCGCTCCATGATGGTGTGTTCGCCACCGTGGTAGCCATCGCCGCGCGCAGCGTCCTCGACTTCCGCCATAAGTCGTTTGCCAATGCCGCGACGTTGCAATTCAGGGTCCACAAATACCGATCGAACAGTTCTTCCATCCAGGCTGGCTGTTCCAACAATCCTGTCACGCATGACCGCAAACCTTTCGCCTCCTCAGCAGCGCCAGCACCGCGGATGGGCTGAAGTTCTGCTCCACGCGAGCGATGATGTCTTGCGAGTAGTCTTTCACTTTGCTTTCCCGCAACGCTGCCAGGATCACGCGGCTCACTGCTTCCGCATCGTTCTCGTTTGCGCTACGAACCTCAAGCTCCATGGGTAGCCATTGATGCCCAGCCTGACCCGTGATGAATTTCGCGCAGGCTTCCTGACAACTCTGCCGAGAAATCCGAATGCTACCGCGTCATGGCAGATCTTGCCGTGTCACATATTTTGCGATGCCTCATATTTCAGGAACAGAGTGCGGCAGATGCTGCAAAATCCACGAGCTTGTGGAGAAGACAGACGACGATAGAGCGCGGAGAATTTCCGTCGCAGAACTCCATGGCGGAGGTCGAAGATTCGCGACGGAATTTTGCGACGATCAGCATGGTCGCTTGCCGTTGATTACCGAAATTTAAACTCTGATAATCAACCTAATGCTTCGCTGGCTAGACAAGCGCGAGTCAGATATGCATTGCGCGCCGGGTCATTAACGGCCGTCGGCACAACGGAAGGGGCATGATATGGCTAAGCAGTCATCCAAAGCGCCGGCATCCAAGTCACCGGCAAAGAAAGCACCAGTAAAAGCGGCGGCGGCGAAGGCCGCTACCGCAGTGAAGAAAGCGGCACCTGCGGCCAAGCCGAAGGCCGCCGCGCCCAAGGCCAAGGCAGCACCAGCCAAGAAGCCTGCTGCGAAAGCCGCCGCAAAACCGGCGGTGAAGAAGGCAGCACCGGCCAAGGCTGCGCCCGCCAAGGCGAAGGCAGCACCGGCCAAGAAACCGGCTGCAAAGGCTGCGGCGAAGCCGGCAGCGAAGAAGGCAGCGCCTGCCAAGGCCAAGGCTGCACCGGCAAAGAAGTTGGCGGCAGCGAAGTCTTCGGCAGCAGTGAAGAAAGCTGCACCGGCGGCCAAGCCGAAGGCAGCGCCCGCGAAGGCGAAGGCCAAGAAGTAGTAGTCGCGTTTCCTCGCTCGCGGGGGACAGTGCCGAAGACATCGAGGGCGGGTGCCGGAACGGCGCCGCGCTCACTGGTTTGGGTGCTCGGCAAGGCGAGAACAGAGGCGGACGGAGGACATCTTTTCGCAGCTCCCAGGACTTCGCCGTGCGGCGAAGTCCGGTGGAGACGTACGCAGTTCTTTCTGTGACTGCGCTACGGCTCATTGCGTCAAAGATCGCCGCGGAAACCATTGCCGTGTTTGCTGGCGGCTTGTTTTTCGGTTTCTGGCCGTTGCTCGACAAAGGCTGATCGGCCAAAACTGCTTGTCCCGCAAACAGGAACCCGATCATGCCGAGACTGCTCTACGCGTCGACTTCCCCCTACAGTTCCAAGGTGCGCATGGCAGCAGCCTATGCCGGCATCGCCGTCGATCTCGTGCCGATAAAAACCGAGGAAAAGCCGGCCGAGCTGATCGGCGCCAATCCGCTTGGCAAGATCCCGGTGCTGGTGCTCGACGACGGCCGCTCGATCCACGACAGCCGCACTATTACCCAGCATCTCAACCGGCTGTCGAAGAACGCGCTGTTTCCGCGCAATCCTGACAAGCGCCTCGAGGCCGAAGTGCTGGAGGCATTGGCCGACGGCATCTGCGACTGCGCGCTGTCGATGGTCTACGAGCGGCGCACCCGCCCTGAAGACATGGTCTATCAGCCCTGGCTCGACCGTCAGTGGGCGAAGATCACCGCCGCGCTCGATCTGCTCAACGCCAATCCGCCGAAACTGCCGAAGAAGATCACCGCCGGCCAGATAGCGCTGCGCGCCTGCCTCGGCTATCTCTCGCTGCGCTTTGCCGGAAAATGGGAAAAGGGCCGCAGCCGGCTGACCCGCTGGGCGGCGCGTTTCGACGAGAAGTTCCCGGAACTGAAGCCCTGCGTTCCGGCTTGAATTTTAGGCGCTGCGTCGGCGTAGAGATTCTCCCAATCTGCCAATAAAAAAGCCGGGCGCAAGGCCCGGCTTTTTCGTGTCGTGGCTTGGACGACTTAGAACTTCATACCAACGCCAAAGGTGACGCGGTTGTCGGTTGACTTGACATCGCCGATACCGTCGAAATTCTTGCTGCCGTAGTCTGTGTAGCGGTACTCGACACGGCCGAACACATTGTCGGTGATCTTGATGTCGGTGCCGACACCGGCCGTCCAGCCGAGCATGGTGTTGGTGTCGCTGTCACCAGTGAGATGGTCTTCCATCTTTTGGTTCTTCAGCGCGCCGCCGCCGGTGCCATAGAGCAGGATCTCCGGGGTGACGGCGTAACCGAGGCGGGCGCGCAGCGAACCTTCGAAGCCCCCTTTGGCTTCGATGTCATCACTCTCGCCCTTGACGCCGTTGTAGCCGATGTCGGCTTCGGCACCGTAGACGAAGTTCTCCTGCTGCCACTGGTAGCCGCCGAAGACACCGCCGACCACGCCGTCGGTGCCGACGTTGACGCCGATATCCTCTGCCTTGGCATGGCCGCTGAAGCCATAGCCGACGCTCAGACCGGCATAGGGGCCTGCCCAGGATGCCACGGGAAGTTCCGCAATGGGAGCGGGTGCCGGCGGCTCTTCCTGCACCACGTCCGCGGCATAGGCGGTTCCGCCGAGGGCGAAGAGCCCGAGCGCAACCGCCAGCGGCCGCGCAAATTTAAGATTGGCTTGCATTGTTCTTTACTCCTTAAGCCACAGGACACAGGCTTGTTGTTATGAGCACCCCTCAACCCGCCGGGGGGATAAACGGATCTGGCGCTCAACGGTTCCGAATGTCGTGTCAAAATGCGGCTGAAGCGAACCTGAACTTGGGTCATTCCCCGGCACGAATGAGGCCGAACCTTGACGTTGCATCTTCGCAACAGCGGTTGTCAGGAGGCTTTGATCTGCCGCACTGAACGCGGCTTGGTGCAAGGGGTTCACCGCCTTATATAACGGTCCGACCTCCGAGTCCTGGCTCGGTCAAAACGCTGGTCCCGCCGCTTTGCCACAATGTTGCCCCAGGTGAAAACGGCATTTAACCGTTGGCGCGTCATAATTTGCCGGCACGGTGCCGGCATGCAGGAATCGGGGCACCGATTGAGGATTGACAGATGAGCAAAGCCGCCGGAACGGCGCTGGTGACGGGTGGAGCAAGGCGGATCGGCAAGGCGATCGTCGAGGATCTTGCCGCGCATGGCTTTGCCGTCGCCATCCACTGCAACCGCTCGCTGGCCGAGGCTGAGGCACTGGCAGCGCGGATCAGGGACGGCCATTTTGGCCGCAATGGCCGCGCCGCGGTTGTCGCCGCCGACCTCACCGACATGGCTGCCGCCGGCAATCTGGTCGGCCGTGCCGAAGCCGCGCTCGGCCCGGTCTCGCTGCTGGTCAACAACGCCTCGCTGTTCGTCGACGACAGCGTCCAGGATTTCGACGGGCCGGCATGGGACAGGCACTTCGCAATCCACGTGAAGGCGCCGGCGCTTTTGGCGCAGTACTTCGCCCGCGCACTGCCGGACGGCCAGGAGGGGCTGATCGTCAACATGATCGACCAGCGTGTCTGGCGGCCGACGCCGCGCTATTTCTCCTACGCGCTGTCGAAGTCGACATTGTGGGCAGCCACCGAAATGATGGCGCAGGCGCTGGGTCCGCGCATCCGCGTCAACGCCATCGGTCCGGGCCCGACGCTGAAGAACATGCGCCAGGACGACAAGGATTTCGACGCGCAGGTCGCCGGCCTGATCCTCAAGCGCGGCCCGCAATTGCCGGAATTCGGCGCTACCATCCGCTATCTCTGGGCGGCGCGCTCGGTCACCGGCCAGATGATCGCGCTCGACGGCGGCCAGCACCTTGCATGGCAGACGCCGGATGTGACAGGCACGGAATGAGTTCCCCTTTCTAATCAATCGCTTGCGGCTTTGGACTCGGCTTCGTCCGGGGATTTTTCCGGGGATTTCGACGCCGCGCCGGGGATTCCGCGCGGCGGTGGCAAGCATGCCGGCCGCCAGATCGCCATCCGTCACATGTGCGTACTTCGTCGTCGTTTCGATGTTGCTATGACCTAGCAAGCGCTGAACCAGCCGCAAGTTTCCTGTCGCCCGCAATAGCCGGGTTGCCGCCGTATGGCGGTTGTCGTGGAAGCGGTAATCGATAACACCGGCCTTCGATAGCACCCGTTTGAAGGCAGCTTCCAAGCCAGTCGCCGTGATCGGATAGCGCCGCCCGCGCTCGTAGGCTCGGCCGTCGGCTGTCCGGCGCGTGTATCGGGAGACGAAGGTGAAGACCCCGCGTCGGGTGATGATCCTTCTGTGTCCATAGCAATTCGCGAATATCTGGCGTCATCGGCACGACCCGTTTCTTGTCGCCCTTGCCATGCAAAGTGATCCGGTCGTTGAACCAGTCAACCGCCGTCCATTCGAGGAGAACGATCTCCCGGCGGCGAGCGCCGGTTGCCATCGCGAATTCGACGGCGACGTCATAGCCGCGCTCCAGATTGGCGAATATCGCGACCTCCTCGTTCGGCCTTGCCTCGCGTACCCGCTCCTCCGGTTCCTTGAGCAAGTGGTCTTTCCAATTGATGATTTGCACCGGCAGCGTATGCAACAGCATGGCGTTGAAGAGCGCGAAGCGACCGAAGCCCTCATAGTGCTCGCGCAGCACGCGGCTGGTTTCCAAGCTAAGATCGAGCTGCGGTTGGCCGTGCTGCGGGTTTTTGAACGATTACAACATAGTTCTTGGGAAAGCCACTTGAAGTGTGTTTTCCACGCTCATCCAAGACATAGAGGAAGCGAGCCAGCAGATGAAACAGCCAGCGACTAAAGATCAAAACAGGTACTGCAGACCAGCCAAGTACTCCTGGCACCGTTCGATATGATCTTCGCGGAAGATATTTCGAAGCCGTCTCAAGCTGGTAGGCGACGGTGCCGAAATATCCTTCCAGCCAATCGATGTTCAAGATGGTGAAGCCCGCCTCTTTCATCATAAAATGCCAGGCGAATTGCGTGTATCGGTAGAAGTCGTAAGGTCGTTCGTGCTCCTCATAGAACAACGGAGCACTGCAGATCATCGTTCCACCGGGCTTCAGCACCCTTCCAAGTTCATTGAGAACCAGTGCCGGTTGCGGCAGGTGTTCCATGACCTGGTTGAAAATGATCGCGTCAAATCGCCCATCCTCGACAGGTATCGCTGCCAAATCGCAAACATACGTCGACTTCGCATACGGCTTGTTGACCAGTTCGAAGTCTGCAGATTCATAGTCACAATGCGCAAAGAGGTGCCCATATTTCTGATCGCCAGCGCCGGCGTCGAGCACTCTTGAGCCCGCCGATACGGTGGCCGCGAACTTCTCGTTTGCACGGTATAACCATGTTCTTGAAGAGTTTCGCATAAAGGTTCTCTCCGGTCTCTGAGAGCCGAAACGAACATTATGTTGAGTGATTTCAGCGGCTTGTGATTCTCTGTGGTTTGCGAAGACTACGGAGGATCGGATGACGGGTTGTCAGTGGGCGCTTCTGCCCAAGGATTTTCCGCCCTTCACGACGGTTCAGCACTATTTCTACCGGCTGCGTGACAGCGGTATGCTCGACATCATCAACGAAACGCTGGTCATGGCGGCGCGCCTCCTTGCCGGGCGGGCGGCCGAGCCAACGGCGGGCGCTATCGACAGCCAGTCGGCAAAACCACCGAAAGCGGCGGCCCACGCGGCTTTGATGCCGGCAAGAAGATCAAGGGCCGCAAGCGCCATATTCTCACCGATACCAGAAGCGCCCAACCAAACTGATTTTTACGTCGCGTAGCAAGGTCAGCAACGGATCGAAAATTCACCTTCCCGAGCGTCTCAGAAGGGTGGTTCTTTGCCCTTCCTGTCACCCATTGGATCGGCGTGGTCGCGCCAGGAACAGAAGCTTAGCAGAGAACACGCCAACGCGATATCCGGAAAAGCTCGGTCTCGGTCGAAGCGACGTGGTTGTTCTGGGTCTCGTACCAGCGCGCCCATGTGAACAGATCGACCTCGACGACCTGGTGGTCTTCGTCGAGGATGTATTTCTTGCTCACAGCCAGACCTCGACAATGACCGGGTCATCCTCGGCCACGCGCTTGAGCGGCACAAGCCCCTCGGCCCTGAACTGGTCGCGCAGGTACTCGATGGCATCGGTGTGGATCAGCGCGTCGGTCGAGGCAACGCCGTTGGAGCCGACCAACCACAGTCGGGCGCAGTAGCGCGTGGGAACGTCTTTGGCTCCCTCGTAGACCGTCCACATGCGCAGCGGCGCGCTCAATGCAGCCGATCCTTGCGGCCGGCGAACATGCGCTCGATGCGGGCGACCTCGTCGGGATCGGTGATCTCTTGGCCGAATTTCCGCGGACTGCCAGCACATGCTCCGCCGGGTAGCGGCGCAGCATCCAGTCCAGATCGGCGTTCAGCTTGGCTTCCCTCTCTTCGGCGGTATCGCGGTCGGCGAAGCGGTGGCGGCGGCCGCAATAAAGGTTCTTGAGGTCGTTCGGGTTCCGGCTTTCGGCGAGGCAGTGGGGGCAGACGTAGCTCATCATTCCGGCTCCTGGTCGGTGACCTTCATGCGCGGGCGGCTTCCCGCCATCACTGCCTCCCGTCGACCTGGCTGACTTCCTCGCGATCGTGCAGGCGCACGATGCGGACAAGGCGCTGGTCGCGCCTGGCGATTATCGCCGCCTGTTGCTGCAGCAAGGGCAGCCGCTGTTTGTCCGCCGCCACGAGCGGCATCCATGCGTCGTCGACCAGGACCGCGCAGACACCCTCGGTGCCGTTGTCATCGACGGACAGGGCCATCCAGATCTGGTCGACCCGCAGCAGCTTGTTGATTTGGGGGCCGCTCATGCGGCGTCCTCATAGCTCATACCGTCGGTCCCGGATGGTGGCTAAAGGAAAATTAGCGTGTCCTTTTATGCGGGCCGTACAACCGGATTTCAACCGGAAAGTGCAGACTTATAGAACCTGATCCGATCAAGGATCATGTCGCAGGGAAACACGCTGCTCTCCGATCCCGCTACGATCCGCCCATGGCTTGTGGCGGCGGAACATCTGCACGGAACATTCCCGGAACCTGTCCGGGGATTTTCCGGGGATTTTCGCCACGGAATGCCCCTTTTTATCCGGATATGCCCCTTTTGTTCTGATCTTGCGATTTTCAGGGCAGGGGCTATATCCCTTTAAAATAAAAGGTTTTTCCGGCGGCCATAGACATTCGCCTGAATATGCATGCATTACGCCGGATGTGACAGGCATGGTGGAATGAGTCCCGTAGACCACAAACACAAACGCGGCGGCGGTGGCGCCGCCGACGACCTGCCCCCCGAGATCGACATCGAGGACGAGGCGGCGGAGGAGATTGTGGAGTCTTCAGGTGCCGCCACTGATGCCACTGACGTCGCCTTCACCGCCATCGACTGGACGCCGCATGCCGGCGATGCCGACGGCATGGTTGGCGCCGAGGTCATCCAGACGTTGGTCAAGCGGCTGCCCAACGCGCCCGGTGTCTACCGCATGATGAATGCCGCTGGCGACGTGCTCTATGTCGGCAAGGCGCGCAGCCTGAAGAAGCGGGTGACCAACTACGCGCAAGGCCGTTTCCACACCAGCCGCATCGGCCGCATGGTGCGCGAGACGTCGACGATGGAATTCGTCGTCACCCGCACCGAAATCGAAGCGCTGCTGCTCGAAGCCAATCTTATCAAGCGCTTGCGGCCGCGATTCAATGTTCTGATGCGGGACGACAAATCGTTCCCCTATATCCTGTTGACCGGCGATCATGTCTCGCCCGGCATCTACAAGCATCGCGGTGCGCGCTCGCGCAAGGGCGACTATTTCGGCCCGTTCGCCTCGGCCGGCGCCGTCGGCCGCACCATCAATTCGCTGCAGCGTGCCTTCCTGCTCAGAAGCTGCACGGACTCCTTCTACGAGAACCGCACCCGGCCATGCCTGCTGTTTCAGATCAAGCGCTGTGCCGGCCCCTGCACCGGCGAGATCTCGCATGGCGATTACGCCAGGCTGGTCGCCGAGGCGAAGGATTTTCTGTCAGGCCGCAGCCAGAAGGTGAAGACGGAAATCTCAGCTGCCATGCAGCAGGCCTCCGAAAATCTCGATTTCGAGCGCGCCGCCATCTATCGCGACCGGCTGGCGGCGCTATCGCATGTGCAAAGCCACCAGGGCATCAATCCGCAGACCGTCGATGAAGCCGATGTCTTCGCCATCCACCAGGAAGGCGGCCAGGTCTGCATCCAGGTGTTCTTCTTCCGCACCGGCCAGAACTGGGGCAACCGCGCCTATTTCCCCAAGGCCGATCCGGCGCTGGAGGCGGCCGAGGTGCTGGGCTCGTTCCTGGCGCAGTTTTACGATGACAAGCCGACGCCGCGCACCATCCTGTTGTCACATGCTGTCGAGGACCAGGAGCTGCTCGCCGAGGCTCTTTCCACCCGCGCCGGCCGCAAGGTGACGATCTCGGTGCCGCAGCGCGGCGAGAAGAAGGACCTGACCGACAACGCACTGCAGAATGCCCGCGAAGCGCTCGGCCGCCGGCTAGCCGAGACCTCGACGCAGGGGCGATTGCTGGCTGGCTTCGCTGACACCTTCGGCCTGAAAAAGCCACCGGTGCGTATCGAGGTCTACGACAACTCGCACATCATGGGCACCAACGCCGTCGGCGCCATGGTTGTCGCTGGGCCGGAAGGGTTCGTGAAGAACCAGTACCGCAAATTCAACATCCGCTCGACCGAGATCACGCCGGGCGACGATTTCGGCATGATGCGCGAGGTGATGCAGCGGCGCTTTTCCAGGCTCTTGAAGGAACATGGCGATGCGCCGCCAGGTGGGCAGGCGGCGGTGGACGACACCGGCCTAAGCGAACCGGGCGACGATATCGAGGATACCGGCAGCTTCCCGGCGTGGCCCGACGTCATTCTGATCGACGGGGGTCAGGGCCAGATGACGGCGGTGCGCCAGATACTGGCCGATCTCGGCATCGAGGACCGGGTCGTGGCGATCGGCATCGCCAAAGGCCAGGACCGTGACGCCGGACGCGAACGCTTCTTCGTCAGGGGCAAGGCCCCGTTTTCGCTGCCCGTGCGTGACCCGGTGCTCTACTTCGTCCAGCGACTGCGCGACGAGGTCCACCGCTTCGCCATCGGCTCGCACCGCGCCCGCCGCAAGAAGGAGATGGTCAAAAGCCCGCTCGACGAGATCAGTGGCATCGGCCCCGGCCGCAAGCGCGCGCTGCTGATGCATTTCGGCACCGCCAAGGCGGTCAGCCGCGCCGCGATCGAGGATCTTGTCAAGGTCGACGGCATTTCCGAGCAGGTCGCGAAAATGGTCTACAATCATTTTCACGAAGGCTGATACTGAACAGTGTTCAGTGCCGGCATTTTTGTCGAACGCGACGCGCTTTAGGCATATTTGTCGGTATTTTCAGCCGGCCAATCGAATCTGGCCTGTTGACCCCCCACATTCGCTTCTGATTTGAGTACGCAGGAAAAAAGAGTCCCCCGGACATGGCCCAGCGCGCGTTCAACCTGCCCAACATACTCACCTACGCCCGTATTCTCGCGGTGCCGCTGGTCGTGCTGTGCTTCTTCCTCGAAGGACATTTGAAGTCGAGCGACTTCGCCCGCTGGTCGGCGCTGGTCATCTTCCTGCTCGCCTCGGTCACCGACTATTTCGACGGCTATCTGGCGCGCGCCTGGCAGCAGACCTCCAATATCGGCAAGATGCTCGACCCGATCGCCGACAAGTTGCTGGTCGCCACTTGCCTCTTGCTTCTGGCGGCCGATACCGACCGCCATGCCGGCATCGCCGGCTGGTCGCTGTGGGCGGCGATCATCATCCTGTGCCGCGAGATCCTGGTTTCGGGCCTGCGCGAATATCTGGCGGCGCTGAAGGTTTCGGTGCCGGTGACGCAGCTGGCAAAATGGAAGACCACCATCCAGATGATCGCCATCGCCTTCTTGCTTGCCGGGCCGGCCGGCGACAAGGTCTTCCCGCTGACCACGCAGACCGGGCTGGTGCTGCTGTGGATCGCGGCGCTGGTTACGCTCTACACCGGCTACGATTATTTCCGCGCCGGCCTCAAGCACATCATGGACGAGTAGTATGTCGACAAAGCTCATCTATTTCGCCTGGGTACGCGAGCGGATCGGCAAGCCGGAAGAGGATGTCGAGTTGCCGGCCGGCATCGAGACGGTTGCCGACCTCTTGCGCTGGCTGAAATCGCGCGGCGAGGAATACGAGCACGCGCTGCAATATCCTGACGTTATCCGCGTCGCCATCAACCAGGAACATGTCGAGCACCGCCAGAAGATCGCCGGCGCGCGCGAGATCGCGCTGTTCCCGCCGATGACCGGTGGTTGAAATGATATCCGCGGTGGTGCCTATCGTGCGCATCCAGGCGGAGGATTTCGATGTCGCCGCCGAGATCGCCAGGCTGACGCAAGGCCGCGCCGACATCGGCGCCGTGGTAACTTTCTCGGGCCTCTGTCGCGACGAGGCGGGCACCTTGGCCGCGCTCGAACTCGAACATTATCCAGGCATGGCTGAAGCCGAGATTGGCCGCATCGCCGCCGAGGCAATCGAGCGCTGGCCGCTGCAGGGGCTCACCGCCATCCACCGTCATGGCAAGATTGCGCCCGGCGAAAACATCGTCCTGGTGGTGGCGGCTTCGGTACACCGGCAGGCAGCGTTCGAGGCGGCGAACTTCCTCATGGATTATCTGAAATCGCGGGCGCCGTTCTGGAAGAAGGAACATCGCGCCGACGGCTCCGAAGGCGGCTGGGTCGACGCCAAGGAGGCGGACGACGAGGCCGCAAGTCGCTGGAAGCAGGCTGCGCGGAAACGAACTTGAGTCTTCGCGACACCGCGGAGATCCACCAAATGGTTTCGACCCCTTTGCGCGGAAGAGGTGGCTTAGTTTAGCTCAGCCTTTGTGAGTGCCGATCCAGTGATCGAGCGAAATCCGGCCGGGTCCCCACGCCATGATGCCGAGCGCCATCGCCGCCCAGGTGATGTGCAGCGGCCAGCCGTCCGGCACCGTGATCTCTATGACCAGTGTCATCAGCAGCAGCCCGAAGGCTGCCAGTCGTGTCGCCAGGCCGGGGCTTGGCTTGAGCGAGATTTGCCGGTCACGACGAGGCCGCCAGCCGCTGGAAGCATTGGCCAGTCGAATAATGCCACGGAACCACCGCAATCCTGCGAGACCTTTTGGCCGGTTTGGCGCGGTAAGGGGAGCAGGGTCATGCTGGACAGGATCGCCGAGTTCTTCATCTTCGGGCTTGTGCCGGTGGTGGTCGGCATATCAGTCGTTCCGGAGCCTTCCGTCGCTGCCGAGAAGACCCTGAAGGGCGAGGTGATGTATCGCGAGCGCATCGCGCTGCCGCCCAATGCCGTGCTTTCCATCCAGCTTGCCGACGTATCGCAGGCCGATGCGCCGGTCGCAATCGTCGGCGAGCGCACGGTGGCGCCGGCCGGCCAGGTGCCGATCAAGTTCGAGATCAGCTTCGATCCCCGGGTGATCCGGCCTGATATGACCTATGCGCTCGAGGCGCGCATCACCGCCGACGACAGGCTGCTGTTCGTATCCGACATGCGCAATCAGGTCGACCCGCTGAGCGATGCGCCGCAGACCGTCATGCTGAAAATGGTGGCACCGAGCGACAAGCCGGCAGCGGCCTCGCTGTTCGGCCAGAGCTGGCTTGTCGAATATATCGATGGCATCGGCGTGATAACCGACCCGCAGGCGACGTTCAGGATCAGCGAGGCCGGCAAGGCCGGCGGCAGCGGCCCCTGCAACGTCTATTTCGCTACCGCCAAGGTGGATGGGGCCAAGATCGCGATCAGCGGCATCGGCTCGACCTTCAAGGCCTGCGCACCGGAGATCATGGCCGAGGAAAAGGCGCTGTTCGAGGCGCTGGCCAAAGCGGCCTCGTATCATGTCGACGCCGGCAAGCTTGTTATCGTCGACAAGGACGGCCGCGATATCCTGCGCTTCAACGCCGCGAGCTAGTGCACGTCGCCAGAAGCTTGCCTTAGCTCCCAGCCTTGAGCATGTCGATCACCGCACGAAGGCCGGCTGAGAGGTATCGTCGGCTTGGATAGTAGAGGAACAGACCGTCATCGACGGCGCACCAGTCGTCCAGGCAACGGTCCAGTGCGCCGCTGGCGAGATGCGCCAGAATGCGACTGTCCCAGACATAGGCAAGGCCGCACCCCTGTAGCGCTGCTTCGACCATGAGCTCCTGGTCATCGAGCGTGATCGGACCATCGACCTCGACATCGACTGCCTCGCCGTCGCGCTCGAACTGCCAGTTGTAGATCGCGCCGCTCGGATAGCGATAGCGGATGCATAGGTGCTCCCGCAGGTCGCCCGGCACAAGCGGCAATCTGCGTCCCCTGAAATATTCGGGTGAGCCGACAACGGCGAAACGCAACTGCGTCTTGATACGAACCGCGATCATATCCTGCGTGAGGCGTTCGCCAAAGCGAACACCGGCATCGAAGCCTTCCTCGACGATATCGACCAGCCTGTCGGTCGCAACGATATCCAGTCGAAGCCCCGGATTCTGTTTCAGCAACGGCCCCATCATGTCGTGCAGCAGGAAGGGTGCGATGGAACTGGGAACATTGATCCGAACCGTTCCGAACGGAGTCCCGCGGAAGGCGTTGAGGTTTTCCAGCGCTTTTTCGATCTGACCGAACGCAGGATGCAACTCCATCAGGAACCGCTCGCCGGCTTCTGTCAGCGACACGCTGCGGGTCGTGCGATGGAACAGCCGTACGCCGACACGTGCTTCCAGGCTGCGGATCGTGTGGCTGACTGCCGAGGCAGCCACGCTGCGCTGGACGGCGGCCTGCTTGAAGCTCCTGTGACGCGCGACCGCGAGGAAGGTCGATAACTCGGCCAGTTCCGTTCCGTGCATGGGCATACCAGATCAATTCATATATTTCATTCACTACTATGAGAACGATTATGCGTCTAATCATATCTTTCTGGAGCCTCTAGGTAATGGGGCACCGGAACAATGGCTCCATCGAATGGCGCTCTGCCCGGGCAAGATTTCAACCGATGGAGAACCCCATGACAAAGATCCTGAAGACGCTCGACGGCAAGGTCGCCCTGGTAACCGGCGCCAGCTCGGGCATCGGACGTGCAACCGCCTTCGAACTCGCGCGCCGCGGCACCAAGGTCATCGCCAGTGCTCGCCGCCAATCCGAAATCGACGCGCTGGTCACCGAGATCAGGGAGGCCGGCTTCGAGGCGACAGCCGTCGTCGCCGACGTCAACGTCGAGCAGAGCGTGATCGACCTCGTCGCGAAAACGATCTCGACCTACGGGCGGATCGACGTCGCCTTCAACAATGCCGGTACCGAAGGCGGGTTCACCGCTTTCGCCGACCAGTCGAACGAGGTCTACGACATGATCTTCAACGCCAATGTCCGCGGCGTCTTCTGGTCGATGAAGCACGAGGCCAAAGCGATGCTGGCTCAGGGCGGTGGCACGATCATCAACAATGCCTCGATGGGTGGCGTGATCGGCTTCGGCAACGCCGGGCTCTATGTTGCCAGCAAGCACGCGGTGCTCGGCCTCACCAAGACCGCATCGATCGAACTGTTCAAGCAGGGCGTACGCGTCAACTCGATCTGCCCCGGCATCATAGACACCCCGTTCCAGGACCGCATCTGGCCGAGCACCGAGGCGAAGCGCGCCTTCGCCGCATCGACCGTTCCCGGCCGGGCTGGCTCGCCGGAAGAGATTGCGACGATCGTCGCCTTCCTTGCGTCAGATGATGCTTCGTTCGTCTCCGGCCACGGCCTGCTCGCCGACGGTGGCTATTCGGTCGCCTGATAGGCCGCATGTCGATCGCCGGTGTTTTTCAGCCGGAATAAATCGGGCAGCAGGAGCGTTGTCTTTCTCATGTGATGGCGGGCAGGCAAAGGGGATGTTTTCGAATATCCCTTCGTTGAAGCCGCCAGAACGGCTGCGGCTCGTTCTGGCCACTCAAAGGAGTCCAGAAATGAAAACGCACGCGCTTATCCTAGCTGCTACAGGCGTATCGCTCATTGCCTTTGCCGGCCTTGCGAGGGCGGACGACCACTTGTTCCAAGCTCAACAACATGGTCTCACTGCTGGTAGCCAGCCCTTCCAGACCAACAAGGCTGGCCACAGCGGCACTCTCGCACCAGGGCAGGGCAGCCCGTTTACGGGTGCCGATACCCAGACCCCGGCGACCGACACGCAAGCGGCCAACGACCATGCAAATGTGAAGGCACGCCAGCCGAAATAGACTAAAAGAACCCGCCGCGAGGGGCGGCGGGCAAGCACCGGCGACGGGCTGTTTTCGGGCAGGCGGTTTCAGGCGTCGTTTGCTCGAACACTGCGCGTGACGGTAGGGCGGCACGTCGACCAGTTCAGGTGATAGTCTCAACTCGGTCTTCAGTCCGCGCGGCTCGCCGACCCGGCAGTTCCTGCCGCGTGAGCCTTTCGTATCATCTGGAGATACTTTCTGATTGACCTTCGGGACGTATCATGAGATGGTACGTTTCGTCGGAAGGCGGGATGATCAGGTCCTACAAGGACAGGACGAGCGAGGCGGTCGGGCTGGGTAAAGCCCCGAAAGGCTTTCCTTCGGACCTTGTCCGTTCGGCCCAACGGAAGCTGTTCATGATCGAACATGCCGTCGAACTGAAGGACTTGATGACGCCTCCGGGGAACCGACTTGAAGCGCTGAAAGGCGACCGTGCTGGTCAGCACTCAATTCTCATCAACGATCAATTCCGCGTTTGCTTTCGATGGATGGACGGCAATGCAGAGGATGTCGAAATAACCGACTATCACTAGAGGCGCGTACTTGCTTGCGCCCCAGGAGCTTTCACTATGCTGCACATCAATCCGCCGATCCATCCCGGAGAAATCCTGCGGGAAGAGTATCTGAACCCGCTGGGGCTCAAGCCCTACACACTTGCCAAGAAGCTGCATGTGCCTCGCACCCGGATCGAAAGGCTGGTGGCCGAGCAGACTCCGGTTACGCCTGATACCGCTCTTCGCCTTGCCAAATTTTTCGATACGACGCCGCAGTTCTGGATGAACATGCAGACATCCTATGACCTTGCCAACCTGGAGACGGAATTGGCGGACGCAATCGCGGAAATCGACACTGTCTCGGCCTGAATCGAAATCGATATCGGCCCCCACGAAAAAGGCCGGCATTGCGCCGGCCTTTTTATTTGAGACTTGATGCCGGCTCAGCCGACGATCTCGGTGTCCGAGAACCAGTATTTGATCTCCTGCGCTGCGGTCTCCGGCGCGTCGGAGCCGTGCACGGAATTCTCGCCGATCGACAGCGCGTGCATCTTGCGGATGGTGCCTTCGGCGGCGTTGGCCGGGTTGGTGGCGCCCATCACGTCGCGGTTCTTGGCAATGGCGTTGTCGCCTTCCAGCACCTGAACCACGGTCGGGCCCGACGACATGGACTCGACCAGCTCGCCGAAGAACGGACGCTCCTTGTGGACGGCATAGAAGCCTTCCGCCTCGCGGCGGCTCATCCACACCCGGCGCGAGGCGACGACGCGCAGGCCGGCATCCTCGAGCATCTTGGTGATGGCACCGGTGAGGTTGCGCCGGGTTGCGTCCGGCTTGATCATGGAAAAGGTGCGTTCGAGCGCCATGGGTCGTCCTTGTGATGAGAATGGAATTGAGGGTGGGGCTCTATACAAGCCACCTGCCGCCTTGCCAAGGGGAGGCGGTGTGGCCTTTGCGCCCTACCGCGTGATCACGATCGACGGGCGCCGGACCTCCCAGCCCTCGCGCTCCAGCTCCGGCACGCTGTGTTCCTCGCTGGGGTAGCCGACGCAGAAATAGCCGATCAGCGTCCACTCGGGCGGCGCGTCCAGGATCGTCGCCATCTCGGCCGGATCGAGGATCGAGACCCAGCCCATGCCTATCCCTTCCGCGCGCGCCGCCAGCCACAAGGTGTGCACTGCCATGACGGCTGAATATTCGATTGTGGCAGGCATCGTCAGGCGGCCGAGCCCGTGCCCTTGCCCGGTTGTGCGGTCGGCGAAGACGGCAAACTGGCAAGGCGCCTCGGTCAGGCCGGCAAGCTTCAGGCGCGCATAGAGTGCTGCGCGTTCGCCCGCGAAAGATGCCAGCGCTTCCGCGTTGCAGCGCTCGAAGCAGGCTCTGACGGCGTCACGGCGCGCCGCGCTCTCGACCACCACGAAACGCCAGGGCTGGCTCAGCCCTACCGAAGGCGCAACACTGGCGAGGTCGAGCAGCCGCTCCAGCGCGCCTTCGGGAAGCGGCGCCGGCTTGAACCGCCTGACGTCGCGGCGCCACCGGAAGAGATCGACGAGCCGGACGCGAAAATCGGGGGTGAATTCCGGACCTGACGTCATGGTATCGCGCTGCCTTCGTCGTGATTGCCCGGTTTCACGGGACCTCCTCTTGCCTCGAACAGACCGACGATGAGGCGCCTGAAGCGACGCATGTACGACCGCGTTGTCGTATTTGGTTGGCGATTGGCGAGAACATTCGCGACATCCGATCTCCCCGCTTTACCGGCACCTTTTTGCTGGATGTGAGGTTCGTCACATTTCTCGTGTGGTGGATGCAACATAATGTTGAAGTTGACATGTAGCGCAACAGCTCCGGCTGGCGAACGAATCCGTTCGATCGCAGTCAGAAGCAACCGCCGGGGAACTTCCCCCTCACCGGCGGACACGCAGGGCCCATCCCGGTTTGTGTCCTGGGATGGGCCTTCATCCCATGCCGCCTGCAGCCTGAAGGGCATCTCCCGCGCCTTGCGTCCGAGCGCGGTCAGCTCCGCCTCGACCGGTCACGCGGCCGCAACCGTGCGACCGAGGCCGCCATGCAGATCGAGGCAGCGTTCGAACCACTGCGCCACAACGTCATTGTCGTCGAGCAGTTGGTAGGGCGAGGCGATGCGTGCCCATTGCAGCGCGCCGAAGACGATGTAATCGGCAAACAGCGCTGATTGGCCGCCGATGAACGGCTGCCAGGCGAGCATCGAACGCAACGGCTCCAGCGAGGCCCTGAAGCCGGCGAGCCCAGCGTCGCGGGCAGCCATCACCTCCTCCAGCCGCTTACCGAAGCGCTGTTCGCGGCTGGTGCGGAAATAGGCGGCATTCGCCTCGTCCTGCATGGCGAGAAGGTCCATCAGTGCAGCGGTGGTGACATAAGGGTGGATGGTCAGTTGCGACCAGCGCTCGATGAAGCGCGCCATCGCCTTGCCGCCGTCGCCGGAAAACAGCGTCGGCCCCTCGGGATAGGCCTCGTCGAGGTAGAGCGCGATGGCGAAGGAATCGGCAACCACCGTCTCGCCGTCGCGGATTACCGGAACGGTCTTCGAGACGCCGCCTTCCACGGCGGGCACCTCGAGAAAGCGCGTCGGCACGCTCGATATGTCGAGCCCCTTGTGGGCGAGCGCCATCGCCGTCTTCCAGCAATGCGGGCTGAATGGGCGCGCGGCATCGCGTCCGACGAGTTCGTAGAGCACAATGGTCATTGGCGTCGGCTTTCTTGCAGTCTAGGTAGGCGCCGGAACGGGCCTTGCTGGCGGGGAGAAGAGATGAAACAGCATTTCATGATGTTTGCGGCCTACAATCAATGGGCCAATGGCCGCATCTACGATGCCGCCGCCGATCTCGACGAGGAGGAATTCGGCCGCGATGTTGGCGCCTTCTTCGGCTCGATGATGGGCACGCTCAACCATCTTCTGGCCGTCGACCGCGTCTGGATGAAGCGCTTCACCGGCGAGGGCGATGCGCCGGCAAGAACCGACACCATCCTGCATCGCGCCTTGCCCGGCCTGCGGCTGGCGCGCGAGGCCGAGGACAAAAGGATCATCGACTGGGTCGGTGGCTTGAACGAAAAGGCCTTGGCGGGCCGCTTCTCCTACATGGCGGTGTCCGACATGCGCACCGTCTCGCAGCGGCTGGCGCCGGCGCTGGACCATGTCTTCAACCATCAGACCCATCACCGAGGCCAGGCGCACGCGATCCTGACCATTCTCGGCCGGCCTTCGGTGCCGCTCGACCTGATGTTGTTCCAGCGTAGCGAAGAGGGCAGGGCCTACGCTTGATCTTGAGTGGCCGGCAGCCTGTTGGCTCTGGGCTTGCCAATGAACCTTCCCGACAACCGGTTAACCACATTCGAATTGCACGCAATGTCTTAGGACTTCGTTTGCGCTCCTGCTTCAGGATAGCCGTTGAAGTGGGAGAATGGCATGCGGATCGATTTGTCCTCAACCAGTTGGGGCAGGGTCATAGCGGTAACCATAGCCGGCACGGCGATCTGCATCGCCGCCGCGTTTTTCGTCGACTCCTTCAATTTCCCGTCCCTTTCGCCTGACGCGCTGCGCTGGGCGCAACTCACCGATCTGCTGCTGCCGCTTGTGCTGGGAGGATCGTTCTTTTTCTTCCTCATGTTCAAGATGCGCCAACTGGCAATCACCCAGAAGGAGCTGAGCATTGTCGCGGCAACCGACAGCCTGACGGCGGTGTTCAACCGCGGCGCGTTCTCAATGCTGGTCGAGGCCTATCTCGACCAAGCCCGCAGCCATTCGGTCGTCAATGCCGGTGCGCTGCTGATCGTCGACGCCGATCACTTCAAGACCATCAACGATCGCTTCGGCCATGACTGTGGCGACCAGGCGCTCAAGCTGATCGCCATGACGATTCAGGGTCAGCTGCGCGGCGCCGACATCGTCGGCCGCATTGGCGGCGAGGAATTCGCAGTCTTCCTTCCCGGCGCCGACTCCTCGCAGTCCTGGCTGGTCGCCGAGGGCATCAGGCGGCGAATTCGCGAGGTGGAATTCTCCCCGGGCGAGCGGCCTTGCCCGCTCTCGGTGAGCATTGGCGGCATCGCTTTCAGCGGCCCCACCACCTATGCCGACATGTTCCAGGCGGCCGACAAGCATCTCTACAAGGCCAAGTCGAACGGCCGCGACCAGGTCAGCTTCGAGATGACGGCATCGCGCGGCCGGCCGGGCGCCGACGCGGCAACGGTCCATTAAAGGAAGCTCCCAACCGGCGTACGGGCTGGGTAGTGCGCGGATTGATGGAGATCAATGCGGAGGCTGAGCCTCGGCCATAGCGTTCGTCTTCGGGCAGCTGGTATTCCCTAATTGCCAGTTCCGGGCCGGGGGCGTGTCCCGAACGGCCCGCGCCTCTGGAGAGAAATGCGGGCCGTTTGGGAAGTCTTCAGGCGGCGTATCCGCCCTGGCTGCGGGCGACCGGCTTGACGGAGACGGCCGGCTGCGCCGCGGGCCAGAGGATGCCTGCCGTCACCGCAAAGGTGATCAAGGCATCGCGTGCCGCTTCGGCCGAGATCTCGCCCGCGCGTGCCGCCTCGCACGCCTTCACGGCCGCGCCATAGCTCAGCCGCCGGCGCGGCGGCGGGAATTCGGTCAGGAACACGTGCATGTCGAACAGCGAAGCGATCATGCGCTTGTGGCCGGCGCCAACGGTTACGGCGACCGGGGTGAAGAACATCCTGTCGTGCATTCTGGCCTCTCGAATTGGGGCGGAGGCGACGGCGGGCCGCTCTCCGATCACAGGGTTGGACGCCTGCAAACGCGGATGGTGGCATGAGGTTCCATGCTTCGCTTTCGCTTGCGGGGATTTTACGGCGCTTGAGCGCAAGGGCAGGCGCTCAGCTCGTTCGGGCCAGCCAGTCCACCGCCAGTGCAACGGCGCCGATCAGGGCGCCCAGGGCGCAGAGCAGCATCCGATTTCCGTATTCAGCAAGGCGCTACTTGCGAGAATAGGGCCCGTCCCGATCGTACCTGGATGGGTCGGATTTAGGGCTCGGAGCTGGTCGTCGTGACCTCCCAGGGCGCAGGCTGCGACCCTTGATCGTGGGCCGATAGCACCAGGAGCAGGATGGCGATGCCGGCGACCAGCGTCGCGACGATATTGACGAACAGTCTGCCGACCAGTTGGCCGAGCCTCTGCCGCCTGTTTGTGGCAGAACGAACAACGCGCATTCTTGCCTCCTTTGGCCGGCCTCCTGTTGGTCGTCAGGCGCTTACCAGCAGGGCTGCCCCCGACCTGTCTCGCCTATCTCACCAACCTCTGTGCCAGCCGCAGCTCCAGACTCTCTTGACCACCCAGTGGTGGTGGTGCCAGCGCCTGTGCACCCTGACGTAACAGCGGTCGCGATCGTAATGGCGCCGATAGCGCCAATGGTCGCGGTCATCGTAACGGTCAGAATAGCGCATGCCGTAATGGCGCCAGTGATGATGGCGGCGCCAGTAATAATCGTCGCCATAGCGGCCCATACCATCGTCGGTCGTGATCGTCAGGCTTGTGGCCTGCGACGGAACCGCCGTCGGTGCCAGCGTGGACACGGCGAGCATCGCCGCGAGGATCAGATTTCTCATCTCTGCCTCCTTGCATCAGAATTTGCTAACGAAAACCCATTTCGCGGAAGAAAGTTCCATCGCTGCGCGCAGTGCAGGGGAACGTGGCTCGGCGATCACTCCGCCGTCGATCGCCGGTCTCCGGCGAGTTGCCTTGGGTAATTTCGGCCGATGCGGCCTACTTCCACATGTCGCGCATGCGAGCGCCGAGGTCCACCCTGACTTGCGGCTGGCGGCGCGGATCGTCCTTTTCATGCACACTTGCCCATGACGTCTGCTCGAACGCGCCGAGGACCGAGGCCGGGATGAAGCGGCTGCGCGAGGCATAGACGTGGCGGTCGCCGCGCGCCGCCTGGCCGTGGACGAAAAAGCGCTGCGGCATCACCAGGTGCAGGCCGTCCTTGGCTCGCGTCATCGCCACGTAGAGCAGCCGGCGCTCCTCGTCGATATCCTCCTTGCTGCCGACGCCGAGGTCGATCGGGATGCAGCCGTCGACGGTGTTGAGCACGAAGACGTTCTTCCATTCCTGGCCCTTGGCCGAATGGATCGTCGACAGGATCAGATAGTCCTCGTCGCGATGCGGCGGCCCGGCCTCGTCGCTGGTCGCATCCGGCGGATCGAGCGTCAGTTCGGTGAGGAAACGCTCGCGCGAGGCATAGCCGGTGGCGATCTGCTCGAGCTGCAGCAGGTCGGCCCGGCGCGTCGTCGCATCCTCGTGGATGCGCTCCAGATGCGGCTCGTACCAGAGCCTGACCTGTTCGAGGTCGGCCGGCCACTTTCCCGACCTCACCCGAAGCTGCGAAAACAGAGCGACGAATGCCGGCCAGTCGTCGGCGGCGCGTTGCGGCGGCCGGTAGCGCGCCAGCCCCATCGCTTCGTCGAGCGACGTCGCCATGGTCTCGACGATCTGCGAAGCCGCCGAAGGGCCGATGCCGGGCAGCAGCTGCAGCACGCGAAAGCCGGCGACGCGGTCGCGCGGATTTTCAGCGAAGCGCAGCACGGCCAGCACGTCCTTGACATGGGCGGCGTCGAGGAATTTCAGGCCGCCGAACTTGACGAACGGGATGTTGCGGCGCGTCAGCTCGATCTCCAGCGGCCCGCTGTGATGCGAGGCGCGAAACAGCACGGCTTGCGCCTTCAGCACCGTGCCGGCCTCGCGCTCGGTCAGGATCGCCTGGCAAACGTAGCTCGCCTGCTCGGTCTCGTCGCGCACGGTGACCAGCTTCGGCTTTTGCGCCGATTTGCGCTCGGACCAGAGATTCTTGGTGAAGCGCTCCGACGCCTCGCCGATCACCGCATTGGCCGCCGCCAGGATCGTCTCGGTCGAGCGGTAGTTGCGCTCCAGCATGACGATCTCGGCCGGCCGCGCGAACTGTTTGGGGAAATCGAGGATGTTGCGCACTTCCGCCGCGCGAAACGAATAGATCGACTGCGCGTCGTCACCGACCACCGTCAGCCCGGATCCGTCCGGCTTCAGCGCGGTCAGGATCGAGGCCTGCAAGCGGTTGGTGTCCTGGTATTCGTCGACCAGCACATGGTCGAAACGCCCACCCAGATGCGCTGATATCTCCGGCTCGCCGGCCATCTGCGCCCAGTAGAGCAGCAGGTCGTCGTAATCGAGCACGTTCTGCGCCTGCTTGGCCTCGACGTATCGGGCGAACAGCGCCTTCAACTGCTCGGCCCAGCCGGCGCACCAGGGAAACACCGAACCCAGCACCTGGCCGAGCGGCGCCTGCGCGTTGACGGCGCGCGAATAGATCGCCAGGCACGTGCCCTTGGTCGGGAAGCGGCTTTCCGTCTTCGAAAAACCCAGCTCATGCCGGGCAAGGTTCATCAGGTCGGCGGAATCCTCGCGGTCGTGGATGGTGAAGGCCGGGTCGAGGCCGATCTCCAGCGCATAGTCGCGCAACAGCCTGGCGCCGATACCGTGGAAGGTACCGGCCCATGTCAGCGCGTCGGTGATGACCGAGGCGTCGCGGCCCAAAACCTCGCCGGCGATGCGCTCGACCCGCCTGGCCATTTCCGAGGCGGCGCGGCGCGAAAACGTCATCAAAAGGATGCGGCGCGGATCGGCGCCCTTGACGATCAGGTGCGCGACGCGATGCGCCAGCGTGCTGGTCTTGCCGGAGCCGGCGCCGGCGATCACCAGCAACGGCCCGGCGACTGTGCCGTCGCCATGCTCGACGGCAAGCCGCTGCTCGGCGTTCAGCTTGGCGAGATAGGCTGGCTGGAATGTCGAATCACGGGCGGCGAGGCTCATCGCCCATCAAGCATCGTTTCTGCTTTGTTCGCAACGGTTTGTGGCGCTGGAATTCACCCTCGCGGCAACGAAGCGGCTGGCTGTGCGAAACAAGTCACTGGCGGCGCCTCAGCTGCTCGCCAGCGCATGAACCTCCTAACGTTGGGGCTCCACACCCATCGCCGCCGACTGGCGCCGCAACGCCCGGCGCTCGTCCGGTGGCATCGGCAGCGGATCGACATTGTCGGGCACCTGATCGATCACCTCTTTGGCGATGCGATAGGCCACATAGGCGACAATCCCGGCTATAAGCAGACGGATCATGTGCAATCCTCCTTCGGTGGACCAACCGGAGAGGCAGTGTTTTGTTCCCGCTTCCTGCCTTCCGACCCCCATCGGATCGCGCAACCAAATCGACACCGCCTCGTTGTCGGGGCAAGAGGAGGTTGCGATGAAAAAGCTCCTGATCTTGTTGGCAGCAGCCTTGGCTGTGGCGGCTTGCGACAACAATATCCCGCCCACCAAGGCCCCTGGCGCCGACCAGAATCCGCAGGCCGAAAAGAGCCCGATGCCGACCACCGGCAGCAACCAGCCCGGCACGCCGCCAGCGCAATGACGATAGCAGCTGGGGAGGCGTCAGGGCCGACTTAGTGTCAGCCGGGAAAATGACAGCCGACAGAAGAAGGCCGGCGCTGCTTGGGAGGAAGCTGGGAAGCGCCGGCCAAGCGGGAAATCAGGCCCGCCGCACGACTGACGATAGCTGAGTCTTGCCTCTGCGTCATGGGATGATTGCGCACGGATGTTCACAGCCCGATCGCGTCCCGGCCGTATTCGGATGGTGAACCGCGAACTGCGGAAACGGCCAGCACGCCGTAAATGCCGGCAGCGCCGATATCTTCAGAACATGCTCCTGTGACTGCCTGGTCTCTTCATGCTTACTGTCGCCGCCCCAGCGTATTCTTGAGGTGGCGGCCTACGCTTACCGTACAAGTCTGCCGTTATCAGTATTGGAGTTTCAAAACTGCCCAGCTCCGATTCGGTACGAAAACATTCAGGGCCATTGAGTCTTGACGATTTACTGATTATCAACGTCAGTTGGGGGGCATGTTTAAACCGATAGAACAGTTTTCAACAGCGCCAGCGGGTTGGTCGCAAGCAGAGGTGAGAGCATTGCCCAATATCAACGACAAGACGATTATCGAACTGACCGCCGACATCGTCTCGGCCTACGTAGGCAACAATCCGCTTCCGGCATCCGGCCTGCCGGACCTGATCGCCAGCGTCAGCACATCGGTCCGCAAGCTTGGCGGCGTCGCCGCCAAGGAGAGCCCCGCCTTGACCCCGGCCGTCAATCCGAAGCGGTCGGTGTTTCCCGACTACATCATCTGCCTGGAGGACGGAAAGAAGTTCAAGTCGCTGAAGCGGCACCTCAGCACGGACCACGGCCTCACGCCTGACGCATACCGGGCCAAATGGGGGCTTGCGCCCGATTACCCGATGGTGGCGCCGAACTATTCCGCCACCCGCTCGGCGCTGGCAAAGTCCTCGGGGCTTGGCCGCAAGCCGGCCGCGCCGTCGCCCGCCAAGGCGACCAAACGCAAGGCGAAGGCTTGATCGCCATCCAGGCCGATAACAGCCCGTCGGTCGCGCCGGCGGGTTTTTTGCATCCGATGGAACAAATCGCGCCGCCGCGTGTTTGGGTGCCGATCGGACGCTCCCAAAGCCGCCGTTCACGAAAGAGCCCGCTCTCCCCGTTCCCCCCGGATTGCGGGTTCTTTTGCGTTCGGGGAACCTCTGCCCGGTCTGTCCGAGCGTTCTGCGTTCTGTACGAAAATAACCAAAGCTGCGGCTGCATTGGATGTTCGATCAGCCAAGAGTAAAATTGTATTTGATCCACACCCCCGGATCACGAGAGGGCAAAGTATCCCACTTTTTGCCTTCCCAAAAAGGCCCGTTGGTCGCCGGACCAGCGGGCTTTCACATGTATACAGTTACATGCATTCAGTGACCGCCACGGGCGGGTCGTGGCCAGCTAACCTCCGATTGAAACTCATGCCGCCTCGACGAAGGACGGCGTCGCCCGAACCGACCCTGCAAGGATTGCCTGGGCGCCCTCGGCCTGTGTCTCGTCGACACGGGCGGTCACCAATATGACGCCTTCCGCGTAGCGGGCATCGCGCTCGCCGGCGACTGCATCGGTAAGCGTGCCGATAAGGCTGCCTGCCACGCTGCCGGCAGCGGCACCGATGGCGGTCGAGGCCAGCCATCCCGCGCCGACGACAGCACCGATGCCGGGAAGGGTGATGGCCCCAAGGGCGGCAAGCAGGCCGGCGCCGGCGCCGACGGCTGCGCCGGCGCCGGCACTGGCAGCCGCAGTGCTGGCTTCGTCCAGGGTCGGTCCGACGACGCTTATGTCGTCGCGGGCAATGCCCGCCGCTTCGAGCGCGTCGACCGCGCGCGCTGCTTGATCGTGGGTGTCAAAAAGCCCGCTGACAATCTGCACGGAAATTTCCCTCTTTCATCCGCGCCCCCCGAATCCCGGCCACAAACTCTCTTAACCCGGAAAGGTTCCCGTCGCTCTATGGGAAATGAATTGGGCCAGTCGGGCAGAGCGCATCGCCCAAGGATTACCGTTCGGCGCTGAGCACGAGTGTCAGCACCTTTGGCTTGACGTGCGGCAAGCAACGGTCGTGGATGTTGGGCCGCAACGCCGGCTCGCACGCTTTGTCTGCGGCTACCGGCTGAGCCTGCGAGGTCGCCTCGTCGCGAGCATTCGCGCTGCTGAACAGCAGCACCTGCGTCGCCAGCGCCGCCGCCGCGGCGACCTGGACAAGGATCAGGGCAAAAGCGAAATGCCGGATCATCCGGCGCAAACGTTCCTGGCTTGCAACTGGTTCCCGGAAATCCCTCATCGCCGCGGCCGGCCGTTTTCGTGCCTTATCAGGCCGACCGGCGCTCAAGCTCTTGCGAAGCGCCGATGTCCGTGCAAAAGCGCGGCTATGCTTATCATCAATGACCTTTCGCTCCGCATGGCCGGACGCCTGCTTCTCGACCATGCTTCGCTGACCTTGCCGGCCGGCACCAAGGCAGGTCTCGTCGGCCGCAACGGCACCGGCAAGACGACCTTGTTCAAGGCGATCACCGGCGACCTCGCCTCCGAGACCGGCTCGATCAGCCTGCCCAAGAACACGCGCATCGGCCAGGTGGCGCAGGAAGCGCCCGGCACCGAGGATCCGCTGATCGAGATCGTGCTCAAGGCCGACCTTGAACGCACCGCTTTGCTCGAAGAGGAAAAGACGGCGACCGATCCGCACCGCATCGCCGACATCCACATGCGGCTGGCCGACATCGACGCCCATTCGGCGGAATCGCGAGCCGCCACCATCCTCGCCGGCCTCGGCTTCGACGACGCAGCACAACGGCGTCCGGCCTCGTCCTTCTCCGGCGGCTGGCGCATGCGCGTCGCACTCGCCGCGGTGCTGTTTGCCGAGCCCGATCTTCTGCTGCTCGACGAGCCGACCAACTATCTCGATCTCGAAGGCACGCTGTGGCTGGAAAACTATGTGTCGAAATACCCGCACACCGTGCTGCTGATCTCGCACGACCGCGATTTGCTCAACCGCGCCGTCAACTCGATCGTCCATCTCGACCAGAAGAAGCTGACCTTCTGGCGCGGTGGCTACGACCAGTTCGAGCGGCAATACACCGAGCAGCGCGAATTGCAGGAGAAGGGCCGCGTCAAGCAGGAAGCCGCGCGCAAGCACATGGAGTCCTTCGTCGAGCGCTTCCGCGCCAAAGCTTCCAAGGCGAGACAAGCGCAGTCGCGCATCAAGGCGCTGGAGAAGATGAAGCCGATCGCCGCCATCGTCAACGACACGGTGCGGCCGTTCTCCTTCCCCGAACCGGTGAAGACGGTGGCCTCGCCGATCATCGCGCTGAACAACGTCAATGTCGGCTATACGCCCGGCGAGCCTATCTTGAAGAAGATGACGCTGCGCATCGATGCCGACGACCGCATCGCGCTGCTCGGCGCCAACGGCAACGGCAAGTCGACCTTCGCCAAACTTTTGTCCGGCCGGCTGACGCAGGAGATCGGCACCATGACCGTGGCGCCCGGACTGAAGGTGGCGATCTTTGCCCAGCACCAGCTCGACGATCTCCGGCCCGAGGAGAACGCCTATGAGCATGTCCGCCGGCTGATGCCGGAGGCGCCGGAATCAAAGGTGCGCGGCCGCGTCGCCCAGTTCGGCCTCACCACCGAGAAGATGAACACCGCCGCCAAGGACCTGTCGGGCGGCGAGAAGGCGCGGCTGCTGATGGGCCTGTCGGCCTTCGAGGGTCCGAATCTGTTCATCCTCGACGAGCCGACCAACCACCTCGACATCGACAGCCGTGAATCGCTGATCCACGCGCTGAACGAATTTCCCGGCGCGGTGATCCTGATCTCGCATGACCGCCATCTGCTCGAGGCAACCGCCGACCGGCTGTGGTTGGTCAAGGACGGCGCGGTCAATCCCTATGACGGTGATCTCGATGACTACAAGACGCTGGTCACCGGCGTGTCCGGCGATCGCCGTGAGCGGCGCGAGGCGGAAAAAGCCTCCAAGGCCGATCGTCGCCGCGAGGCGGCCCAGCGCCGCGCCGCCTTCGAACCGCTGGCCAAGGAAATCCGCGCCACCGAGGCGCTGATGGACCGCATCCGCAAGCGCATCGATCTGATCGAAGACGAGCTCGCCAATCCGGCGGTCTATGAAAAGGACCCCTCGACCGCGACACGGCTGGCCAAGGAGCGCTCACAGCTGGCCCAGACGCTCGCCAGCCATGAGGAAAAATGGCTGTCGATGTCGGCGGAATATGAGGAAGGCACGGCGGAGTAGGGGCATGTCGACAAACCTGTGGATCAAAGCTGCCAGTATTTTGGCAATCAATTTCGAAGCTGTCGTAAAATGCCCTGAATGTGGAGACGGCAATCTGCTGGTCATCGATGCCGGGGCAGGAACAACCCATGTCGAGCGCCACATGCACTGTCCAAAATGCGGTGCCTATAATGCGCTGCTCAAGAATATTGGCGACACATAACCAGCTCAAGGTTTTGCACCGTGGCGACACTCAGACAGTGGCCGGAGGCGCGCGGCGATCCAGAGCGAGCGTTGCCTCTGGCCCTACACCTCACCCACGGAACCCACTAACCTCGCCCCATGAATCAGCACGCCAAGCTCAGGATCGGCAATTCGACCTGCCCGCATGATTGCCCGTCGACCTGCGCGCTCGAGGTCGAGTTGCTCGATGAAAAGCGCATCGGCCGTATCCATGGCGCCAAGGCCAATAGCTACACGGCCGGCGTCATCTGCGCCAAGGTCGCCCGCTATGCCGATCGCATCCATCATCCCGACCGGCTCAAGAAGCCGCTGATCCGTGCCGGCGGCAAGGGCGAGGGCGCCTGGAAGGAAGCAAGCTGGGAGGCAGCGCTCGACCTCGTCGCCGAAAAGTTCATAGCCGCGGAAGAGAAACACGGCAGCGAAACGGTCTGGCCCTATTACTATGCCGGCACGATGGGGCTGGTGCAGCGCGACGGCATCGAGCGGCTCAGGCACGCGAAAAAATACTCCGGCTTCTTCGGTTCGATCTGCACCAACCTGGCCTGGACCGGCTGGATGATGGGGGCGGGCGCGCTGCGCGGGCCCGATCCGCGCGAGATGGCGAAATCCGACTGCGTGGTGATCTGGGGCACCAATGCCGTGGTCACGCAGGTCAACGTCATGACCCATGCGACCAAGGCGCGCAAGGAGCGCGGCGCCAAGATCGTCGTCATCGACGTCTACGAAAACGCCACTGTTAAGCAGGCCGATCTTGGCCTGGTGCTGAAGCCCGGCACCGATGGCGCGCTGGCTTGCGCGGTCATGCATGTGCTGTTCCGCGACGACATGGCCGACCGCGCCTATCTCCAGAAATATACCGATGACCCGCATGGGCTGGAAGCGCATGTCAGGACAAGGACGCCTGCGTGGGCGGCTGATATCACCGGGCTCACGGTCGCGGAGATCGAGGCCTTCGCCCGCCTCGTCGGCCAGACGAAGAAGACTTACTTCCGCCTCGGCTACGGCTTCTCGCGCCAGCGCAACGGCTCGGTCAACATGCACGCCGCGGCCTCGATCGCCGCGGTCACCGGCTGCTGGCAGTACGAGGGCGGTGGCGCCTTCCATTCCAATTCGGGTATCTTCAAGCTCAACCAGGATGTGCTCGAAGGCACACGGATGCGCGACCCCAATATCCGCCATCTCGACCATTCGCGCATCGGCCCGGTGCTGACTGGGGCGGTGGATGCGCTTTATGGCGGCCCGCCGGTGACGGCGCTGCTGGTCCAGAACACCAATCCGGTCAATGTCGCGCCTGAGCAGCGGCTGGTGAAGCAGGGTTTCTTGCGCGACGATTTGTTTTCCTGCGTGCACGAGCAGTTCATGACCGACACCGCGAAACTAGCTGATGTCGTGCTGCCGGCGACCATGTTCCTCGAGCACGACGACATCTACAAGGGCGGCGGCAACCAGCACATCACGCTGGGGCCGAAGCTGATCGATCCACCGGAAGGGCCGCGCGCCAACCATTTCGTCATTGAGGAACTCGGCAAACGGCTCGGCGTCGCCGATAGGCCGGGCTTCGGGCTCACTGAGCAGCAGCATATCGACATCATTTTGGGCAAGCGCGGGCTGGGCAGCTTTGCCTCTCTGAAGGAAGATAAATGGGTCGACTTGCAGCCGGATTTCGAGGCTGCGCATTTCATCAGCGGATTTGGCCACGCAGACGGAAAATTCCATTTCCGTGCCGACTGGACTGGGCAGGCCGCGCCCAACCGGCCGCCGAAAAGCATGGGCCTGTTCGGACCGGTGGAAAGCCTGCCTGTCTTCCCCGACCACGTCGACCTGATCGAGGTGGCGGACGAGGCGCATCCGTTCCGGCTGACGACATCGCCGGCGCGCAATTTCCTCAACTCGACTTTTTCGGAGACGCCGGTGTCGAGGGCCAAAGAGGGCCGGCCTGGACTGTTGCTGCATCCCGACGACGCGGCGGCACTCGGGCTTGCCGACGGCGGCCGTGTCGAGGTCGGCAATGCGCGCGGCGAGGTGGTGCTGCACGCCAAACTCTTCAACGGCATCAAGCGCGGCGTAGTGGTCGCCGAAGGCATCTGGCCGAACAGCGCCCACGAGCGCGGCGAGGGCATCAACGTGCTGACCGGCGCCGACGCACCGGCACCCTATGGCGGCGCGGCGCTCCACGACAACAAGGTCTGGCTGCGGGCGCTTTGACGGGATCGCCGGCCTTGCCCCAGCCGATCAAGTGGGGGAGATGTCCGGCAGGACAGAGGGGCGCCTCAAGCAAACCTTCAGCGTGATTCTTACCAAGTTGTAATAAATCGAACCGATCGGTTCGTTTTCTGTTAACTCAGCGTGCAAGACCTTGTGAACGCCGGCTCAGGAAATGCACTCGTCCTGCGACAGCCAAATCTCGTAACAACCTGATAATGCTGACAAAGATTGTGGCGAAGGGAGCTTTACGGCGGATTTCAAGCGCGCGATTCGGCGCACGGGCTCAACATCTTCGTGATTGGAAACTGCAGCACTGCCAACCCACCTCGGGGGTGTCCGAACAACGCGAATTCCTCCCAAGGCACGCCTCTTGACGGACAAGAAAACGAAAACATGAAAATACTGGAGTATCTGAAATGACCAAGATTGCTCTCACCGCCGCCGCCTTCCTCCTTGCTACCGGCACTGCTTTTGCCGCCAGCGATCATTATGGTTCGGACGGCGTCAACCAGCCGGCCGCGCCTGTTGGCCCGGCCACGTCTGTTGGCAATGTCGACAACACGTTCACGGGTTCGATCAGCAGGCTGGTCACCACGGGTCAGCACAGTGCCGTCAACCCCAGGGTGGAGACCCAGTATGGCGCTTCGGCTGTACCCGGCGCGACCCAATCCGGTCCGGCCGAATCCGGCCAGGGCATCTGGGGCCGCTAATTCTTCAAACCCCGGAAATTATACAAAGAGCGGCGGGCTAGGCCCGCCGTTCTTGTTTTTGTGAAGACGCAGGTAGAGCACAAATCCTTCGGCCACACTCAATCAAGGCTGCAATCCTCCCCGATCAAGACAGAGCCGCACACCACGCAAATCCTTCGCCACCGACACCTACACGAGGTCGGGCAGGTCCTTCGAATCCCGGCAATACGCAAAAACATCTCCGCATCCGGGAATAAAACCGGGCCGTCCAGGGTCTTGTTGGTAGCGGGCCATCCTCCCAAGGCGCCGACTGACAGACAGAACAAAGGAAACACTGAAAATGACCAGGATCGTTCTTACAGCAGCCGCCATTTTCGTTGCCACGGGCAGCGCCTTTGCTGGCAGCGACCACTACGGCTCCGATAATGCAAACCAGCCGGTTGCCAATGTCGACAATGCGTTCACGGCTTCCGTCCGCAAGCCGGACACGGCGCAACCTAGCGGCGTCGACACCATGATAACGACCGGATTCGGCCAAGGCGTCCTGGACATCATCGCCAGGCACAATAACGACGGCATTTGGGGCCGTTGATCGCGGCGACGACCATTTGATCCTCGAAAGATCAGGGACGGTTGAAATGACCAGGATCTCACTAATCACCACCGCTATGCTCGTTGCCACGGGCAGCGCCTTTGCTGGCAGCGACCACTACGGCTCCGATAATGCAAACCATCCGGCCGCGCTTGTTGCCAATGTCGACAACGCGTTCGTGGCTTCCGTCCGCAGGCCGGCCATGGGTCGGCATGACGGCGTCGACACCAGGATGATGACCGGACCGGGTATCACCGAAGCCTGGCCAGTTGAGCCCGGCCAGGGCATCTGGGGCAACTGATTTTTTTAATCTCTGAATATGAAGCGGCGGGCTTGCCCCGCCGCCTTTTTTTGGATGGGAACACGTAAACCGCGGGCGATCCCGTCCCTCCAACCTGTCAGCCGATATTCGCTACCGCAGATCCTTCGGCCTGATGCAGTGCGTCAGCCGGGCGGCGCCGAGGGCGAGCTGTGCCCAGTCACCGTCGAAAACGAAACGGGCAACGGCCGTGGTCGGGAATTTTTCCTCAAGCTTTCTGAGCGCCGCTTCATCCGATCCGGTGCCGGCAAGGCGGCGTGCGAATTCCTCCAGGCCGGGATTGTGGCCGAGCACCAACAGGCTGGCGGTTGATGAATTTGCCTGCCGCACCTTGGCGAGAATATCTGCCGCGCTGGCCTCGTAGAGTGCCTGGGCAAATTTGGCGGGTGTTTTGCCCGGCAATTCCGCCGAGACCAGCCGCCATGTGTCGCGGGTGCGCAACGCCGGCGACACCAGCGCCAGGTCCGGCAGCCAGCCGCGCCTGGCCAGTTCGCGCCCGACCCGCAGAGCAGCCTTCTGCCCGCGCCCCGCAAGCGGCCGGTCGAAGTCGATAAGGTCAGGATCGTCCCAACTCGACTTGGCATGACGCAGCAGCAGCAGTTGCTTCATTGATCCGGCCTTTGGGCTTCAACGCCGATAGTGGCAAGGCGCCTGGATTCAGGCGATCTGCTTGTCGGCAGCCTCGCGCAAGACCTCTTCTCCCCACTGGTTCAGGCTCTTGCCAGCAACTTCCGCTGCCAGCGCTACTTTCGAGTGGACCGACGGGTCGACGCGCAGCATGAGATTGCCGGAATAGGGCTTTTGCGGGGACTTGCCGATTTTCGCGCAGGTTTCGATATAATCGTCCACGGCTTCATGGAAGGCTGCTTTCAGTCCCGCAACCGTTTCCGCATGGAACGACACACCGTCGCGAATTCCGGCAATTCGGCCGAAGAAAATCTCGTCGTCGTCGTCATAATCGACGCGGGCGGAATAGCCCCTGTAGGTCATCGCATTCATGGCTTCACTCCGATCCTCGACAGGAATTGGCGAGCATCTCGCACCTGATATCGTTTCGCTTCCTTTGACGGGTGTGGTCGATGGAAGGTTTCGACCTCGCCCTTGAACACAAAACGCACGCGCGAACCGCTTCCCTCAATTACCTGGCAACCGACTGCAATCAGCAATGTTTCGATAGCGATCCATTCGATGCTGCCTGAGATCGGATCGGTGAATATCGCTTTGAGCACGCGCTTGTGCTTGCTGTTCATGCAAGCACAGATAGGCGAATATGGCCGGAATTGCAATCAAATTATGATTGCATGAATCCTTCTCAGGGCGTGATCCGCGCCAGGTGCTCGAGATCGGCCTCCTCGCGCAGCGGGTCGGGCGCCATCACTACGGAAGTGCTGTTGTCGGCATCGTCGGCGAAACGGGCAAAGACGGTGCGGTCGCCTTCCATGCGTGCCTTGCCTTCGGCGACCAACCCCAGAGCCAGCGGATAGAGCCGGTGCTCGGCCTTGAGCACGCGCGCCGCCAGGGTGTCCTCATTATCGCCGACCATCACCGGCACGGCGGCCTGGGCGATGATCGGCCCGCCGTCCATGTCCAGCGTGACGAAATGCACCGTGCAGCCATGGATGCGCATGCCGGCGCGCAGCGCCCGGGCGTGGGTGTCGAGGCCCTTGAAGGCCGGCAACAGGGCAGGGTGGATATTGATCATCCGGCCCTGCCATTTCTCGACGAAACGTGCACCGAGGATGCGCATATAGCCGGCCAGCGCCACGATCTCGGCGCCGAACGAAACAAGGGCAGCGTCGATCGCCCCGTCATGGGCTTCCTTGCTGGCATGGTCGGAGCGCGAAATCACCTTGGTGGCGATGCCGCGCGCCGTGGCGATGGCGAGGCCGGCGGCGTTAGGACGGTCGGAGATGACGCCGACGATCTCGGCCGGATAGGCCGGGTCGCTGGCCGCCGCGATGAGCGCGGTCATGTTGGAGCCGCGTCCCGAGATCAGCACTACCGTGCGTTTTTTTCTCATAGGCCGATCGAGCCCCTATAGATCACGCCGGCGTCGCGGCGCGGCACGATGCGGCCGATCGGCGTCACCGTCTCGCCGGCCTCCTGCAAGACGGCCGCGACCTGCGCCGCCTGGCCGGAGGCGACGGCGAGGATCATGCCGATGCCGCAGTTGAAGGTGCGCATCATCTCTTCCGCCGCCACGCCGCCGCTCTTCGCCAGCCACGAGAACACCGGCGGCACCTCAATGGCGTCGAGGTCGAGTTCGGCCGAAAAGTCCTTAGGCAGGACGCGCGGGATGTTTTCGGGAAAGCCGCCACCGGTAATGTGGGCGAGCGCCTTGATGCCGTGCGTGTTACGGATGGCCTTCAGGATCGACTTGACGTAGATGCGGGTCGGTTCGAGCAGCGCCTCGGCCAGCGTGGCCTCGTCATTGAACGGCGCCGGATCGCTCCAGTTGAGCCCGCTTGTCGCGACAATGCGGCGGACCAGAGAAAAGCCGTTCGAGTGCAGGCCGGAGGAGGCGAGGCCGAGCAGCACGTCGCCCTCGACGATGTCGTCTGTGGGCAGCAGCTGGCCGCGTTCGGCCGCGCCCACGGCAAAGCCGGCAAGATCGTAGTCCTTGCCGTGATACATGCCCGGCATTTCCGCCGTCTCGCCGCCGATCAGCGCGCAGCCGGCCTGCCGGCAACCCGCGGCGATGCCGCCGACGATCGAGGCTCCCTGGTCGGGGTCGAGCTTGCCGGTGGCGAAATAGTCGAGGAAGAACAGCGGCTCGGCGCCCTGCACGACGATGTCGTTGACGCACATGGCGACGAGGTCGATGCCGATCGTGTCGTGCTTGCCGGCATCGATGGCGATCTTCAGCTTGGTGCCGACGCCGTCATTGGCGGCGACCAGCACCGGATCGGCAAAGCCGGCGGCCTTGAGGTCGAACAGGCCGCCAAAACCGCCGATCTCGCCATCGGCGCCCGGCCGGCGCGTCGCCCGCACCAGCGGCTTGATCTTCTCGACCATCAGATTGCCGGCATCGATGTCGACACCCGCCTCGGCATAGGTGAGCCCGTTCTTGCGCTTGCCCATCACTCTTTTCCTGCTTTCCCGGGCTCTTCGCATGAACGGCTGCGCCTCGCAAGGATGACGACGAAATGCCGGGCTTTTTCGGCGCGACAATAGCGTGGCCAAGCAGCTTCTGCACCGCTTCTCCCTTGCCGCGGCGCTCCATCTCCATCATGTATGATCAAAACATAAAGCGACGGGACATGCGTTTGACCATCCCCAACATGATCACGATCATGCGCTTCGTGCTGGTGCCGGCCGTGGTGCTGGCCATGCTGCAGGCGCGCTGGGACTGGGCCTTTGCCGGCTTCCTCATCGCCGGCATTTCCGACGCCGTCGACGGTTTCATCGCCCGCCATTTCAACCAGTTTTCGCGGCTCGGCGCCTATCTGGATCCGATGGCCGACAAGTTGCTGCTGGTCTCGGTGTTCGTGGTGATGGGGTTCATCGGCGAATTGCCGCTGTGGCTGGTCGTCACCATGGTATCGCGCGACGGACTGATCGTCTGCGCCGTTGTCTTGTCCACCGTCATGAGCCATCCGGTCGAGATGAAGCCGCTGTTGGTGTCGAAGGCCAATACCGCCATCCAGATCGTGCTGGCGGCGATCGTGCTGGGCGAGCTCGCCTTTGACATCAGCTTCGATCCGCTGAGGCCGGTGCTCATATTGCTGTCCGGGGTCTTGACCGTGGCTTCGGCCGCAGCCTATCTCGTGGCTTGGCTGAGGCATATGAGCGGCTATGGCGAAGGCTCCACACCGGGCACCTGACGATCGGTCCATCGACGCGGAGGCCGAGGCGACGGCAGCCGAGGCTGCGGCGTCGGCGACGTTTCGCCGCCAGATCCGTTTCTGGCTGATCACCGCCATTATCCTCGCCATCTTCCTCTATGTTTTCAGCGGCATTCTCCTGCCCTTCGTCGCCGGCATGGTGCTCGCCTATTTCCTCGATCCAGTCGCCGACCGGCTGCAGCGGCTCGGCCTGTCCAGGCTGATGGCGACGGTGGTCATTCTCATCGCCTTCATCGTCGTGCTGGTGCTGGCCTTCGTCATCCTTGTCCCGGTGCTGGCGACGCAGATGGCCGATTTCGCCGGCAAGCTGCCGGAATACCTGACCAGGCTGCAGACGCTGATCACCAGCTTCGATCCGAAATGGCTGGAGGAGAAATTCGGCGTCAACGCCAGCGGCCTGCGCGAGGGGCTGAATTCGCTGCTGACCTCCGGCTTCGGCCTGCTGACTACCGTGTTCACCTCGATCTGGAGCTCCGGCGTGGCGCTGGTCTCGGTGGTCAGCCTGTTCGTGGTCACCCCGGTCGTCGCCTTCTACATGCTGCTCGACTGGGATCGCATGGTGGCGATCGTCGACAGCTGGGTGCCGCGCGACTACGTCCAGACGGTGCGAGCGATCGCCAGGGACATCAACACCGCTACCGCCGGCTTCGTGCGCGGCCAGGGCACGCTCTGCCTGGTGTTAGGGGCCATGTATGCCACCGGCCTGACGCTGACCGGGCTCAATTTCGCCATCCTAATTGGCCTGTTCGCCGGGCTGATCTCCTTCATCCCCTATGTCGGCTCGCTGACCGGGCTGGTGCTCGCCGTCGGCGTCGCCTTCGTCCAGTTCTGGCCCGACTGGACCATGGTGGTCGCAGTTGCCGGCGTGTTCTTTGTCGGTCAGTTCATCGAGGGCAACATCCTGCAGCCGAGGCTGGTCGGCAAAAGCGTCGGCCTGCATCCGGTGTGGCTGATGTTTTCGCTGTTTGCCTTCGGCGCGCTGTTCGGCTTCGTCGGCCTGCTGATCGCCGTGCCGGCCTCGGCCGCCGTTGCCGTGCTGGTGCGGTTTGCCATAGCGCGCTATCTCGAATCGCCGCTCTACAAGGGCCACGCCGATGAGCCGGTGCCGCCGCTGCCGGCTCGCCGCCGCAACGAGCCCCGTCCACGCTGAGCCGCATGCCGGACCAACCCGAAACGCCGCGCCAGTTGCCGCTCGATCTTGGCCACGGCACCGGCTATTCGCGCGATGAGCTTGTCGTCTCCGGCACCAACAGCCAGGCGGTGGCGCTGGTCGACCGCTGGCCGGACTGGCCCTCACCGGTGGTGGTGCTTGCCGGCCCGGCCGGCTGCGGCAAGACCCATCTGGCCTCGATCTGGCAGGCCCGCGCCGGCGCCTTGAAGGTCGATGCAAACCGCATCGCCGACTGCATCGCAAATCTCGGCGCCCACCCGGCTCTGATCGACGATGTCGATGCCGGCCCGGTCGACGAACAGGACCTGTTCCATCTGATCAATGCCGTGCGCGGCGCCGGCTCGACCTTGCTGCTGACCGCGCGACGCTTTCCATCCGCCTGGGGTGTCAGGCTGCCCGACCTTGCATCCAGGCTGAAGGCCGCGGCGACGGTCGAGATCCACGAGCCGGACGACCTGTTGCTGGCCGGCGTCATCACCAAGCTGTTTGCCGACCGCCAGGTCGAGGTCGAGCCGCATGTCGTGCAGTATCTGGTGCGCCGCATCGAGCGCTCGCTGGCCACCGCCATGCGGGTGGTGGAGCGGCTCGACCGCACCGCGCTGGAGCGCAAGACGCCGATCACGCGCGCACTCGCCGCCGAAACCGTTAGCGCCATGGATGAAGGGCAGGGCGAGTTCGAGATCTAGGCGGTGGGAGCACTTACCTCCTCCCACAAGAAGGGAGAAGGAAAAAAGCCTTGGCCGCTGTCCCATTTCGGGAAACAAGGACTGGCATCTGTTTTGCACCTACGAGCTTGCCGGCTAATCCCGGTCCTGATTGCGTTCCAAATCAGGTGTAGGCTCGCCGGGACACGGGGCGGATGGGGTTCTTTTCCCGGCGAGCTTGCCATCAGATGCATGTTCAGCGGATGACGCTGGTGATGTGTGTCGGGACGGGCCGCGTCCCTGTGGCTCTATCGAGCTTTGGTGTGCGCCAGCACGGCAACACTTCGTAGCGCTCCCACAGCAAGGCTCTTGATGTAGTTCCTGCGTCGCTCGACAAAGTCCGCACCCAAAACGATCTCGTTGACGACGATCTGTTCCGCTGTGGGCCTAACGCCGGCCCGTTGCGCCGCGAGCGCCAGCTCGACATGAGCGTCCGTCTCGTCGGCCCAATCGAGGATCTCAAATCCCGCCGTCAAAAAATTCTGACGCAGCGTTGTCGCGTCGACCACGTGGCTCGCCTCGGGCATTCTGGCCCATGGCAGCGGAAATTGAGGGTCGCCGCTACCGGCGACGACTTCGGTCCACAGCAAACGGCCGCCGGGCTTCAAGACACGCTGGATCTCCTGCAGGACCGCTGTCTTGGCGGCAACGTTCATCCCGACATAAAAGCAGATTGCTGCATCGAAACTGCCATCGGCAAACGGCAAGGCGGTCGCATTCCCGACGACATAATCGGCCTTTTCCGAGAGCCCGACGCGCGCCGTCAGCTCAATCGATGCTTCGACGAATTGCGGGGTCAGGTCGATGCCTGTCACCCTCGCGCCGGTCATAGCCGCAACGAAGCGTGCAGGTCCGCCGACGCCGCTGCCGATATCGATTATCCGCCAATCGTCCTGTGGCGCCAGACGTTCGACGTGGTCGCGGGTGGCAGCCAATTCACGGCCGTGCAATTGGTCGTAGGGGAAGAGCATCTCTGGGCTCAGGTCGCCTCCGTCCTGTTTGCCGACCGCTGCCAGAATGCGAGCCGCAATTGCGTTGCTGCCATAGTGCGAGACCACATCGGTTTCTGCCATCGCGTGCTCCTTGATTTTATGGGACGCTAAACCACCCCGGCAGCGAAGGCGATAGGCGCGATCCGATTTCATTGCTGCCCGGGGGCATTTTCGGACCGCTCGCTCGGCGGTGCGCGAGGCGCCTCAGGTGGGCTTCCGTTTAAGCCTGATCTCCTTCATCAGGCGTCCAGTGGGTGCGAGGATCGCCACCATGCCATAACTCAGCTTTCGCCGCCGGGCAGGGCGGCTCGTTCCACGCCGAAGCGCCTGCGGTAGTCGCCCGGCACCAGGCCGGTTACCCTGGCGAACACTTTCCTGAAGGAGCCGGGATCGTCATAGCCGACATCCCAGGCGATCTGGTCGATGGACCGTGTCGTCGCTTCCAGCATCTCGCGCGCTTTGCCGACGCGCAGGTGCTGGCAGTATTCGGTCGGCCTGAGGCCGGTGGCGTTGCGGAAGCGGCGCAGGAAAGTGCGCTCCTCCAGACCGGCGTGCTCTGCCATGGCGCCAAGCGTCACATCGCGCGCGCCTCTCGCCTGCAGCCAGTGCTGCACCTTGAGGATGGCCTCGTCACCATGGTTCAGCCTGGGAGCAAAGGGGCTGTACAAGCGTTGCTCGCGCCCCGGCGGGTCCACCAGCATGAAACGCGCCGTGTCCATCATGACGGTCGGCCCAAGCACCCTGTCCACCAGCTTCAGGCCGAGATCGGTCCAGGCCATGTAGCCGCCGGCGGTGATGATGTCGCCATCATCGATGACCAGCTTGTCGGCGTCGAGCAGGATGTCGGGAAAGCGCATCGCCAGAGCGTCCCGATAGGCCCAGTGCGTGGTCGCCGCCCGGCCCGACAGCAGGCCGCTTTCGGCAAGCACGAAGGCGCCGGCGCAGACCGAGCCGAGCGTCGCGCCTGCCGCATGGCAGGCCCTGAGCCAGTCGGCATAGGGCGCGGCCGCCTCGCGAGCGATCGGCTCAAAAAGGGTCGGAGGCAGGATGACCATGGCGGGTCCGTTGCCCGGGCTTGGCTCGCTTTGCCCGGGCTCGCTGTCCCCGAACTCGCTGTCAAAGGCACGGATGACGGCGCCCTCCTGCAAGTGCCAATGGCTGACGCGAAGCCTGAGTGCATCCAGCGACCGATCGGCAGCCAGTCGGTTGGCCAGCAGGAAGAGATCGGTCAGGCCGAGGACGGCCGCTTCCTGAACGCCTGGATACACAACAAGCCCGATTTCGACCACATCACGCGCAGTGCTCATCCGTCAGGTTTCCGTTGTCAGTTTTGCCATGTTCAATGTCTGTTTTGCCAATCCTCACCATGACTCCGCTGTAATAGCTTTGTCCACAGAAGGAACGAACACCTTCCCGACGGACCACCCAATTCAACCCATGGATCAAGGAGTACGATGGATGAGCACGTTCACCACAGCGGACGGCACCGAGATTTTCTACAAGGATTGGGGCAAGGGCCAGCCGATCGTGTTCCATCACGGCTGGCCGCTCAGCGCCGATGACTGGGACAACCAGATGCTGTTCTTCCTGGAGAAGGGCTATCGCGTCATCGCCCACGACCGGCGCGGGCATGGCCGCTCGTCACAGACCGCGACCGGCAACGAGATGGACACCTATGCCGCCGACGTCGCCGGCCTGGTCGCGCATCTCGATCTGAAGAACGCCATCCATATCGGCCACTCCACCGGCGGCGGCGAGGTTGCACGTTATGTCGCCCGGCATGGCGGCGGCGGTCGCGTCGCCAAGGCGGTGCTGATCGGCGCGGTGCCGCCGATCATGGTCAAGTCCGACAGCAATCCGGGCGGCCTGCCGATTGAGGTGTTTGACGGCTTCCGCGCCGCGCTGGTCGCCAACCGCGCCGAATTCTACAGGGATGTGCCGGCGGGCCCGTTCTACGGCTTCAACCGCGACGGTGCCAAGGTCTCGCAAGGGGCCGTCGACAATTGGTGGCGCCAGGGCATGATGGGCGGCGCCAAGGCGCATTACGACTGCATCAAGGCTTTTTCCGAGACCGACTTCACCGACGACCTCAAGAAGCTCGACGTGCCCGTCCTGATCATGCACGGCGACGACGACCAGATCGTGCCGATCGCCGACTCGGCTTTGCTTGCGGCCAAGCTCGTGAAGTACGGCACGCTTAAGGTCTACAAGGGCCTGCCGCATGGCATGTGCACCACCCACCCGGAAATCATCAATCCGGATCTTCTGGCGTTCATCCGCAGCTGACGCTTCCGAAGGCGGGGCACGCCCGGACATCCCGGGCTGCCCGCCGGTCGCTTGAGCATGCTTGGCGGCGACAGGACCGGGCACGACGCGCCTTGCGCCGGCGACGCCAGCGCAAGGCAGATGGCCCGCGTGATCGCCAGGCTCCCATTTCGATTTTGCCGGCGTGTCCGAGGGCGCGCCGATCGCGATCCGCTTCGCTGCGGCCTATCCGCAGCGCGCACACTCGCTGGTGCTCTATGGCGGCTACGCGCATTTCCACAAATGGGTGACGTCGCCCTCACGCCTCCGGGTTTTCATCGACACCGCCGAAGCGGGTTGGGGCCGTGGTGCAACGCTGCCGCATTTTGCTCCTGGGCGCGTCGACGATCAGCGTTTTTCCAATTGGTGGGCGCTTCGAACGGCTGTCGACAAGTCCGAGCTGGCGATCGCTGCGCTCGAGCAAGCGATTGCGGTGCGCCGACCTCCGCCGGGCAGCGTCATCCATCACAGCGATGGCGGCGTGCAATATGCCTGCGCCGAATACGCTGCACGACTTGCAGCACATCGCATCCAGCCGAGCATGAGCCGGATTGGCAATCCTTATGACAATGCCAAGGCTGAGCGCTTCATGCGAACGCTGAAGGAGGAAGAGGTCGATGGCCGAGCCTATCGCGAAATCATCGATGCCAAGAAAAGCATCGGCGAATTCATCGAGCGGGTCTACAACAGGCAGCGCCTGCATTCCGCGCTCGACTATCTCTCGCCGGATGAATACGAAGCCGGCCTAACGCGATTGCGCCAGGATCCCCCAGCCGCAATCCAAAACCTGGAGAACTGTCCCTAATTAGTGTCTCACCCGAGGGGTACAGTCCACCATGTCTTAGGTACAAACTGTTACCCATGTCTCCGGGCCGTACACACCGGAAGAATGGTCGGAGTGGAGAGATTCGAACTCCCGACCCTCTGGTCCCAAACCAGATGCGCTACCAGGCTGCGCTACACTCCGGACTGTGCAATGAGTTGAGGTGCCTAGTGTTTTGGGCGTCTCAACGCAAGCGAAAAATTCACTGCCGAGATTCAATTGGGTTAGAAGAGGTCCAAAGGGCCAGGGACGAAGTCGGAAAGTCTCACCCAAGTCCCACAGGCGCAGCGAGCTGCAAAATTGCTCAGGAATCCTTTCTATTATGATCCCATATCTGCAATCAACTAATCTTACTGAGTCAGAAAGTCGCGGATGCGGGGGATTCGAGCTGGTCGCAGATTTGTTAGCGTGCTGATTCGTGATCAGGGAAGCGCGCCATGCCTGACTGGAGAGCCGAGAGTGAAGCCGCATTTGA